>NZ_FMYM01000025.1 GCF_900096965.1 Shouchella lonarensis
GCACCTGTAGGTCCTGTAGGTCCTGTGGCACCCGTTGGTCCCGTCGGACCCGTTGCGCCCGTGGATCCCGTGCTACCCGTTGCACCTGTAGGTCCTGTAGGTCCTGTAGGTCCCGTCGGTCCTGTGGCGCCCGTCACGCCCGTCGGTCCTGTGAGTCCTGTTGCACCCGTTGTACCTGTGGCTCCTGTGGCTCCTGTGGCTCCTGTGGCACCCGTTGCACCGGTCGCACCTGTTACGCCAGTGGCACCCGTTGGTCCCGTGGCGCCGGTCGCACCCGTTGCACCTGTGGCACCCGTTGCACCCGTTGCACCCGTGACGCCAGTTGCACCGGTTACACCTGTTACGCCTGTCGGGCCAATTACGCCGGTTGGACCTTGAACAGCGAACTGTTCCCACGGACTCCACGTAGACGTATCACCATTGAAACTACGAATATAAATCGTTGGGTTAGAGAAAAATATTTGCTGCACCCAAGGATTGACTGTTGCAGGTGAAACGACCGATACATAAAGCGTCCAGATTGGTGATGTCACCCCAGGTGGTCCTGCGATAGGGGGACCATCAGTACCGTTAGAACTATATACACCCGGCTCCATAAACATTGGTGCATTCAAATTTGAACCAGATGAGACCGGCATCGTTAATGGAAATGCACCGACATCTTCCGCGTCAAGCACGACATTTCCAACCTGCCCGTTGACACTTAACACATCGCCTGTCGGACCCGTTGGTCCCGTTGGTCCTGGTGGACCTTGCATCGTCGAAATACTGGATGCCGATTTCATTTTTGAAGCAAGCATAATTTCCTTTTTAAAAATTGTATCGAGCATATTTTGTGTACTCTCATTTACACTAAGCACTTCTTGGGCCGTTGGTGCAGGACCTGTAGCGCCATTTAACGTTCCTAGCACATATTGAATTTTTTCTCCCTCAGCATTGATAATGTGCGACAAGCCCATTTCCTCCATCGCAATGGAGGCCAATATTAAATTCACAACATCTTCACGGTCTAACGTAATGTTGGGCGT
>NZ_FMYM01000022.1 GCF_900096965.1 Shouchella lonarensis
GTATGTGTAAAATAGTTCTCGAGGACTGAAACACGTAATATTCCACATTGTGGAATATTGGGTGCAAAAGACTGGGCAAAAAAGAAAAGACCCTCTACAATAGATGTGTGCTGACCAAAGCAAATACATCTGGAGAGAGGAGTCTTTTCATGCTTTCTATTGTACACGAAATATACAACATAATAAAGACCAAAAACAACATGATAGAAGCTGAAGAAACCCTAAAACAGTTAATGGAAACGACCTTTGCTCGTATAACTGGAGAAGTTTTATCACAAATCGATCAAGAGCTCACGCAAAACAAGAAAAATGAAGGCTGGACTATGGAGCGGAAAGATGAGCGTACAATCCAATTTATGTTTGGATCCGTTACGTATGAGCGTGCGTTAATGAAAGACCGAAAAGGAAAGAGAAGCTATCCATTAGACGAATACCTCTGTTTTGCGAAATACCAAAGATATAGTCCACTTGTGGAAGTGAAAACGGCAGAATTAGCGAGCGAACAAACATACCGAGGCACAGCCAAAACGTTATCTGAATGGACCGCAGTGACGATGAGTCATCAGACCGTAGGAAAGATTGTAAAAGAAGTTGGTGAGGTCCAACAGAAAGCAGATGAAGCTCTTGTCCAAGAGCTAGAGGAAGCCGCCGAGCTTCCTGAAGGGAAGAAAGTAGACTATCTTTACGGAGAAGCTGATGGTGTATTTGTGAGAAGCACTCAGAAGAAAAAACAAATTGAAGTGCGCCACGCGATCACGTACGAGGGCTGGGATCTAAATGGGAAGCGTGTGAAGCTAACGTCTCCTTATGCCATCATGACAACGAAAGAAATCAATCGTTTTTGGCAAGAAGTCCAAGCTGTCACTGCTCACCGATATGCTCTTTCGGAGACACAAGTCGTCACTGGAAGTGACGGTGGCGCAGGTTATACACCAGATCGTTTTCAAGAAGCCTTTTCTCAATCAAACAAGCCTGTTTTGAATCAAATCGATGGCTATCATGTACAACAGTCTTTAAGCGCCGCATTTGGGGTAAAAAGCCATGAATATAAAACCAAAGCAAAACAAGCCCTAAAGGACCGTGACAAAGAGAATTTCACAAAATGGATAGACACGTACGAAAGTACGATCACAGACGAGAAGCATCTCAAGAGAATTGAGCAATGTAAAAAATATCTTTTATCCCAATGGGAGAGAATATTTGATTGGCGCGAGAAAGTGGCTGACCCACCCGAGAATGCGCGCTCCCTAGGTGCGATAGAATCAAACCAGCGACACATCTCATTTCGGATGAAAAAGAGAGGCATGCATTGGAGTAAAGCTGGGTGTGAAGCAATGGTCAAGGTCAAACAAGGGATCCTTAACAACACATTACGTAGCGTATACTTACACTTTAGAGGGCGAACAACGAGACAGCAGCGCGTGTTCCAACAAATAGTGACTCGTGCCAAGAAAAATCATGAACAAGCCGTGACCCCAAGTGTGCGCCAAGGAACATTTGCCCTGAACGGTCCTCATTCTTCTCCAATGGGCAAATTTGTGAAAGGAATGAAAGGCTATTTGGTAGGCTGACTTTTTGTCATCGGGATGAGCGAGAGAAGTTCGCGTGCGGGGTGATCCCCGCGGTTTTGCGTCTCAACCTGATGGAGCAGCACAAATGAAGGACGGGTGTACGAGCGTTTTTGCGTGTTAAACTAACTAAATGACCGAGCCATATAACTTGAAATGTCATCGGTCTATCGCTCG
>NZ_FMYM01000011.1 GCF_900096965.1 Shouchella lonarensis
TGAGCCAGGATCAAACTCTCCATTAAAGTGTTTGATTTGCTCATTATGCACAAATTTCTTTGTGGCTTACATGTTGAGATCTATTGATCTCTTTTTACGCTTGGCTATTGTTTAGTTTTCAATGAGCTTGTGTCGCTGTTTGTTGGCGACTCTTAGTACTATACAGGACAGCTGAAGTTTCGTCAAGTACTTTTTGAAACTTTTTTTGGTGGGCCTGAGTGGACTCGAACCACCGACCTCACGCTTATCAGGCGTGCGCTCTAACCAGCTGAGCTACAGGCCCTTATTTAAGATACAAAAGACATAAAAAAAGAGCAAGCCACCGTACTAAGTATCATTGGAGCGGGTGATGGGAATCGAACCCACGACATCAGCTTGGAAGGCTGAGGTTTTACCACTAAACTACACCCGCATCTCTTTTTAAATCGGGAAGACAGGATTTGAACCTGCGACCCCTTGGTCCCAAACCAAGTGCTCTACCAAGCTGAGCTACTTCCCGTCTTTAAAATGGCGCGCCCGAGAGGAGTCGAACCCCTAACCTTCTGATCCGTAGTCAGACACTCTATCCAATTGAGCTACGGGCGCATACATTTAGACGTTTGTTTTAGTCACTTAGTAAGTGACGACACCTAGTAATATAACATATCTAAATGCATCGAGCAATACTTTTTCATTAAAAATGTTCCTTCTGTTGCTCTCACAATACAAACGGCCTTATTTTCTATATAATTATTAGGTGGACCAAACATACAACATTCCTATTGGAGATGATGTCATGCAAACCTCTTTATATAAAACAACGGTCGAAGAACAAGTAAACCATTATCTAAATCAATTTCCACATGAACACTCACATCTTGAGCCCTTCATTCCCTACGTAGAGATAGGCCATAAAGACATAGTCTCGCGCAAGACTTACCCTGGTCACATTACTGCCAGTGGGATTGTATTTACCAATGAAAGATTGCTCATGGTCTTTCACCCGACACTGCAAAAATGGCTCCAACCCGGTGGGCACGTTGACCTAGGCGAGAGCCCCCTACGCGCTGCACAAAGAGAAGTCGAAGAAGAAACAGGTATCCAGACAGCTTTACATTGTTGGCACAGGGAAAATCTTTGCCCTATAGATATTAATATTCACACAATCCCCTCTAATAAGGAGAAAGCAGAACCAACACACCTGCATTACGACTTCCGTTATTTGCTGACCAGTACAAATGAATCCGTCTCACCTATCGAGAGCGGCATAAAAACCGGCTGGCGAAACCTCCACTCTATCAAGGAAGAAAACTTGAGAAACGTCATTCAAAAGCTGGTCACACTATCATTGCTCAAAAAATAAACGCTATATCGAATGGCCCCCCTCACATGAGCAGAGGTGCCATTCATAAAACCAAATTTTCACACGTTCGTCTCCGCAAAACGCTTCAGTCGCTCACCAACCTCATCACGCACACGGCGGAAAACTTGCCACTTTTCTTCATCTGTCCCTTCCGCCGTTGCCGGGTCATCAAATCCCCAGTGAACATGTTTGACATGCGGCGGTATCACGGGACAATTATCTGCTGCGTGTCCGCACAACGTCACGACAAGCGCTGCTTTCCCCAACAAGTTTGGATCAATTTGATCTGACGTTTGTTCAGAAATATCCACACCAACTTCTTTCATTGCTCGTACAGCATTCGGGTTTAACCCATGTGCCTCAAGGCCTGCGCTATACACTTCCCAATCTTCACCTAAATGTTTTTTCGCCCACCCTTCTGCCATCTGGCTCCGACACGAATTCCCAGTACATAGGAAGTAAATCATTTTTTTTGCCATCATACCACTCTCCCTTTTTTCGATTATTAATGAATCACTAACAGCCACATATAAAGCCCAAGCAATGTAAAGAACAACACTGGAATCGTAATGACAATACCTGTCTTAAAGTACGTCCACCAAGAAATTTTCACCCCTTTTTGCGACAGTACATGTAACCATAACAATGTCGCTAAGGAGCCAATTGGTGTGATCTTCGGACCAAGATCCGAACCAATGACATTAGCATAAATGAGCGCCTCGCGTGTAAGGCCTGCTGTATCGGTCCCCGCAATCGCGATCGCATCAATCATGACAGTTGGCATGTTATTCATAATAGAAGATAGGAATGCCGCAATAAAACCCATACCCATTGTCGCTGCAAATACCCCTTGATCAGCGACCATTTGAATGACATCGGACAACACATCTGTCAAGCCAACGTTGCGTAATCCATACACAACGACATACATTCCCACCGAGAAAAAGACAATATTCCACGGCGCCCCAGCAAGAACCGTTTTCGTTTTCACCGCCGGGCTCCATCGCGCCGCAATGACAAAGATAATGGCAATCACGCCCGCTACAATGGAGACAGGTATATGCAAAAACTCACTAACTAAATACCCAACGAGTAACGCCGCTAACACGTACCAAGAAAACCGGAACATCCGCACATCTTTAATCGCTGCCTCCGGTGTTTTTAGTTGCGTACCATCATAACGCTTCGGGATCCGTTTTCTAAAATATAAATAGAGAACAAGAATACTTGATACAAGGGCAAAGAAATTAGGAATAATCATCCGCGAAGCATACTCAACAAAGCCAATTCCAAAAAAGTCCGCAGAAACAATGTTAACTAAGTTACTTACAACAAGCGGTAAAGAAGTGGTATCAGCAATAAATCCACTGGCGATGATAAACGGGAACACCATTTTCTCATCAAACTTAAGCGCCCGCACCATCGCGAGCACAATCGGTGTCAAAATTAACGCCGCCCCATCGTTTGCAAAAAAAGCAGCGACCAGCGATCCAAGCACACACACATAAATAAACATTAACACTGTATTGCCTTTCGCAATCCGCGTCATATGGAGCGCCGACCATTCAAAGAAGCCAATCTCATCTAAAATGAGTGAAATGACAATGACCGCGATAAACGTTAATGTCGCATTCCACACAATTCCAGTTACTTCAATGATATCAGTGAAATTGACCACACCGAGCAAGAGCGCAATGAGCGCACCCCCACAAGCAGACCAACCAATATTTAAATTTCGCGGTTGCCAAATAACAAACACAAGTGTGATTAAAAAAATCGCCGCCGCTAATATGACCTCTCCCAACTATCTTCTCCCCTTTCACTTATCTTGCTCCAAACAATCAGCAATCAGCCGATCGTTCATTTTCCAGCACTGCGCATAACGTTACATCATCAATTGCAATTTGTTCTAGCACCGCCATGGCCAATTCGTATTGTGGCGCCCGCTTATTTAATGTATAAAAACGCCACTGCCCCTTACGACTCTCAGTTAACAAGTGCATCTGTTTCAGTTTCGCGATATGTTGACTCACAGCCGGTTGGCTCATTTCAAACATCTCGACAAGCTGACAAACACAATACGCCTTTTTAGTCATCACTTTTAACATTAGTAAACGGGTGCGATCACTCAACACCTTTAAGCAAGCCGACAACTCATCTATTGTTGCATGTGATGATACAGTCATTACGCTCACCCCTTTCAATACTTATTATATAACCAATTTATTATATAAGTAAATAGTTATATATGGATTAACTTATTTATTTTCTTCAAAGAAGCACACCTCCAGCATCCCCTTGAAAAAAACCCCTATTATTTCGCATTTAATGACACATACTCCTCAACAAATCTTCGGGCCAACAGTTGTGCCGAATCATAATAAGGAAGAACACTCCGCTCCCGACAAAAAAATAAATCCGTACACCCACCAACGATCTCCGTCACTCCTATACACAAAAGCATTTCCTCTATTTCTTCCCATAAACAAACAACATCCTCACAAACCCCTTTTTGCTTCACTTGCCAAATTAAATTGTCCACACGTGTTTGGAGCTCCTCGTCTATAACAACCACTTTTCCTTTTGCCTTTAGCGCCGCTTCGTATAAACCGCTATCGACCGTGCTGCGCGTCGCTAATAACCCCACCGTTCCTGGTTGCTCAGGCATTGCAGCGACGGTTTCGGTAATCATATTTAAAAATGGATTCGGTGTCATCTTAGTAATTTGCGGATAAAAAAGGTGCGCCGTATTACATGGCATCGCCATCACAGCACAATCCGCCTTTACCAAACAACTTACACCGACTTCCAATGACTGGATCATGCCGTAATGATCAAGCGGTTTTTGTGGATGAAATGGTGTAGGTAAAGAATAAATTACAATATGAGGGAACTCTTCGTCCAACACCGCCCCGTATTGGCGCGTACATTCATCTAAGACAAGCTCAAGAAAAGGGGTGGTTGAACGCGGTCCCATCCCTGCCAAAATACCAAGTTTCGTTACTTTCTTATTGTCCATCTATGTTCAACTCCGTTCTTATACTTTACAAAGAGATTACAAACTCGGCTCAAATGCATTTAAAATTAGAGCAACAAATGTGTCACTATGTATAAAGGCGCGTCCGTCTCAATACAAGATACATTAAAGTATATGTAAGATATTTTGAATGGCAAGCTCGACACCACCGCAGTAGAAGAACTTCGATTTATAGGGAAGAGATAACAATGAACAAACCTACCATTATATTTTGCAATGGTAGGTTTTTGTCTGGACATGCTAGAGACGAATGACTTATCACTGTTGCATACGTCTCATCTTACCAACTGATACTCATGAATACGTCTCACCGTTTTAATCAAACTTTTCTCAACATATTCCGGAGGATATTGCTTATGGATATGTGCATACCCATGAGCTACAGCTTGACGCAGGAACCTTTCCGTAACAGAGTCTCGTTGGTGAGGGACAGTGTATAGTAAGTCAAACGGGGAGCGGATATAATCAACCGGACCATGATATCGGTCACGAAGCTCACAAGACTCTAAGCCGAAAACATGGTCGTAAGATAAGTATCTCCGGTATAACCGCCTTTTGTCTCTGTCCTTCGTTCCACCGGTACGATTTACGTACCTTTTTACATCCGACCGCCACATCGCTTTTATCTCCTCTAGAGTGGCAGTGGGTTTGACTTCCTTTGTGCTGACTTCTTGTGCACTTTGCACTGACGTTCCTGCAGCTTGTGAACCAGAAGGGGTGCCCAAGAGCAACGCTGAACCTACAGCAACGACAGCACATTTTAATGATAATTTCTTCAGTGAAAAGTGTTTCATGCCCAGTCTCCTTTATTAAGTAGTATGAATAAAAGCTAACATTTTATCTGCAAATGCAAATTTGTATGTTATTTGTAATCGTATCACAAAATATATCCTAAGTCGACAAAAAATAACCGAATCTTCAGAGCTAAAAAACCAACAGGTATGCAAGCGGGCTTTGAAATTGCCCACTCGCTCTTTTTAATAGCACTATCAACTCCGTGCCCGCTTCAAAAACGTCCGGTACCCGACCATACTTACAAGCAATCCAAGCCCAGCAGTCGCAATAAGCACAAGTACCGCAACACCGATCGTACCTAAATCCGGTGATGATACTGTTGTTGTCATCATACTTTGGTGTGTCCAATATTGCGGTGTAAACTTACCAATCACTCGGATCACATTTGGCAACAGTTCATACGGCATCCACAAGCCGCCCGCCAACGCGCCGCCCATCGCCACAATCTGAGTAATTAAAATGCCGGTATTTTCCGTCTTTGAAAACATGGCCACTGCCGCTCCCCAGATGGCAATCACAAGCGCCCACAATAATACCATCAACATATACAACAGCCAATTATGAATGGCCATACCGTATGCGAAGATACCAAGCGCTGCTAATATGACCAATTGCGCAGCGACAATCGCAAAGAACGGCAAACTCTTACCAATCACATAATTTGTAAGCGAGAGCGGCGTACTTGCCAACCGGGCGACAATGCCTTTGTCTCGATCTTTCACAAAGCTAGTCACAATCGAAATGATGATAAACACTGAGAAAAATACACTAAGCGCCATCACCATATGCCCAGCGAGCGCTTCTTTTGGTTCATCCCCCAAAAAGATATTCATAAACAAAACAATCATCACAATCGGTAAAACGAGTGTAAAAAAGAAGAGCGCTTTATCCTGCAACTGTTTTTTCATCTCCACGCGCGCAAGTGCCCACATTACTCGTCACCCCCTTCACTATCTCGTAAATCAGTGCCTGTCAATGAGAAGAAAATATCTTCCAAGCGCGCTTCTACTAGCCCAAGCTGCGTCGGACTAATCTTTTCTTCTTGACAGCGCATGCTGAGCTGCTTCAATGTCTCAAGTGGCTCCTCTGCATGCACGAGCCAACCACCGTCTTTTTCTTCCACCCGCTCCACCAATTCAAACCAATCGCGCACAACACCTTCACCCTTTATAAACACCGCCGACTGCGCGTAACGTCGCAACAACGCATCAATTGAACCTTGTTCGACGATTTTGCCCCGATCAATAAACGCAACATCATCACACAACGACTCAACTTCCTCCATGTGATGACTTGTATAAATAATCGTTGTTCCCTGCCGTTTGAGTTGCTCGACCAGCAGAAAAATATGCCTGCGCGATTGCGGATCAACACCAACGGTCGGTTCGTCCATAATGACAAACTCCGGTTCGTGTAAAAGCGCGCAACCAATGTTCAAGCGTCGTTTCATGCCCCCGGAAAACGTATTTACTTTGTCAGTGGCGCGCTCCTTTAAACCAATCGCCGCTAGCACCGCTTCAATCCTTCCTGCAAGATGAGCACCCGTAAGCCCATAAATCTTCCCAAAGAAGCGCAAATTATCGAATGCCGTTAACGTTTCCTCTAAGCTAATTTCTTGCGGAACATAACCAAGACTCCCAGGAACGATAAACTTCCCTTCATACTCTCTGATCACACCCGCTAAGATTTTCATTAATGTTGACTTCCCAGAACCATTCGGGCCAATCAGTCCATAACACACACCTGCTGGCACATGCAACTCAACTTTATTTAATGCTTGTTTTGAACCATAATGTTTGCTGACATCTTCCACTCGGATCACTTGTCACCCTCTCCTTCATGAAAAATTTCTCCGTATAGCACAGCTTCTAGCGTCGCAATGTATTCCCTATACGCCTCTCTCCCTTCCTCAGTGACAGAAACATACGTTTTCGGTTTTCGTCCTAAAAACGTCTTCTTCGTTATAATGTACTGCGCCTCTTCTAACTTTTGAATATGTGCACCTAGGTTACCGTCGGTCAACCTTAATTTCTCTTTCAACATCGTAAAGTCGCAATACTCATACGTCATCACCATACTCATAATACCGAGTCGCGCTTTCGCATGGATTAAATCATTAATACTACCAAGACCATCCTTACGCATGACTTTTCCCTTTATGTCTCAGAAATAATCCAACGACAATAAAACTCCCGCCACCGATCACACCGAAAATAAGCGGCATTGCCTTAAAAAGTAATGTTGCAGTAACCACCGCAAGTACAAGTAACCACATACCCATAAAGAAGATTTCACGCCCGAGCACAACAGCGAGCAACAAGTACATCATTGCCACAAGCAACACTGCATATAAGGAAAGAAGTGAGAAAGACAGCGCCAGCGCGCCAAAAGCCACCAAGAAAGCAAAAACTGCCACAATCGAAAACCACGCCGTCCACACGAATCGCATCTGTATAACAAGTAAGCGCGGAAACAACGGCCGCCGCTGCCGTTCCCATGGTGCAATAAATGATACAACCCAACCACTAATGCTTAGACCGGTCCATATCATGCCGCTGACCGGTTGGGATATAGGGAATAACGCTGGTAAAGTAAAAGCGATCAGCCAAATAATCCCCCACAGTAAGAAATACGGACTAATGTGATACCCATACTGCCTTTTTTCAGCCGTTACTGTCCGAATATGCGCTAATTGTTCCAGCGCTTCTGCATGAGACAATACAGATTGTTCTTTGTTCATCTCCATCACTCCTTAAGTAGAGTACTTTATATTACAGAGTATATGACGTACGAATACGAAATGTCAACTTTTTTTGTTTATTTCATAAAAAAAATTTTGGCATACAGCGCTCGCCAGAGACGGCGAGTCTTCTATCGAGCCAAGAGATTGTTGAAAAAGTCCCATTTTGGCTGATGGATAGCAAAAACCGCCACCAGTAACACAGGCATGAGTCACACCCCCCTCCCACAAAAAAGAGCACCCATTTTGTCATGAGTACCCTAATCTATCTTACTATAGTGCGGTTGAGAGGACTCGAACCTCCACGGGATTTAACTCCCACTAGGCCCTCAACCTAGCGCGTCTGCCATTCCGCCACAACCGCATATTGTATTTTTAATTGGTGCGGGTGAAGGGACTTGAACCCCCACGTCATAAAGACACTAGATCCTAAGTCTAGCGCGTCTGCCAATTCCGCCACACCCGCTTCGTGTGGATATTCTTTTAAATCATGGCGGTCCGGACGGGACTCGAACCCGCGACCTCCTGCGTGACAGGCAGGCATTCTAACCAACTGAACTACCGGACCATAAAAAAGAGTGGAGGATGACGGGATCGAACCGCCGACCCCCTGCTTGTAAGGCAGGTGCTCTCCCAGCTGAGCTAATCCTCCAATTTATATGTTAGTGGTAAGAAATGTGCTCTTACCAATAAATTTTTTAAAGATGACCCGTACGGGATTCGAACCCGTGTTACCGCCGTGAAAGGGCGGTGTCTTAACCGCTTGACCAACGGGCCATAAAATGGCGGAGAAGGAGGGAGTGGAGCTCACTCTTCCAATCTCTTTCATATCAAGGCTTTTCTCTTGCCGACTTCTATACTATACCAAAATCGCACCAAAAAAGTCAATAGAAACTTTTCCGTTCCAAAAGACTTTTTTCAGTTGGGGGTTAGATGGGCAAATTCTTACGTAACAATAGGGGTTCATGATTTCCGTTTTGCTAATAAACAGGAAGAAAAGCGCTATCAATCTCCCGTCCGCAAAATTGTCATATCTACAAATGCAATCACCACTTCTGGACAAGCCGTGCTTATATTGGTTGTGTAAATGCTTTTGCGAGAAAGAAGCAGAGGTTTTGGACTCATCTTTAAAAAACGGAAATACACGATCGTGTGGGGTGCGCCCGAGATGGGCAATAAGTATTGCGTAAATAGGTAAACGCTACTCTAAGGAAACCGGAGTAATGTCAACAACCTTATCTGGAATCGAAAGTGAACAGGGAGTGTAGCATGGTTGTAAAGGCGTAAGTCAATCTAGTTGGAAAGATTGCGACTGAACGTCGAGACATAAAGGATTGTACGAGGATAAAGGATGACACTCCTGAAGTCCGAGCGCGAGCGGTGCCAGATCGAACGATTAGGAAAGCCAACTGAAACCTAATACAAACTCTACTTTAACATCACATCCGCAGGTGTTGAAGGAAAATCCGTTCCTAATTGATCAAACTAGGTAATGGTAGTTTCCACTAAAAGAGTTTGAGCACTTACGGATGTAAGAAAAGCGTAAAAGGACTATCCGACAACAATCTACCTATACTTATTGTGCTAACCGGGGATTACCTAAGTGGAAACGCCAAAAGGCTATGGGTATCGATCCTGAATATTCCATATGGTAACGGAGTTCTCGTAGTAGTCGGAGATGGGGAAAGCCCATTACATGGCGAAGGAGAACAGTTTACAGAGATTAAACGATGTTTGGAAGGAGCGAAAAGCTTCGTGCAAAATCCAGAAGTAGTATTAATCAACCTATCGAGACAAGCTCACAAGAAAGATTATGTGCATGACAGATTGTATAGAATTCTGTACAACCCACAAATGTATATCAAGGCGTTTAGCAACATCTACAAGAATGACGGGAGCGCAACTGCGGGAGTGGATGGACAAACAGCAAGCAATTTCAGTGAAGAAAATACCACAAAGGTTATCAGCGCACTGAAAGACGAATGCTATCAACCAGCGCCCGCAAGAAGAGTCTACATCCCTAAGAAGAATGGGAAAAAGAGACCTCTAGGGATTCCGGCATTCTATGACAGGATAGTTCAAGAAGTATGTCGCATGATACTAGAAGCGATATACGAACCCAATTTCCATTATAGTTCTCATGGCTTCCGACCCAATAAAAGTTGTCACACAGCATTAAAGCAGATTGAACGTGCCCTCACGGGAGTAAATTGGTTCGTTGAGGGAGATATCAAAGGCTTCTTTGACAACATTGACCATCACGTCATGATCAATCTACTTAGAAAAAGGATCCAAGACGAGAAGTTCATACGGTTGATGTGGAAATTCCTGAAAGCTGGTTATACGGAGGACTTCCGATATAACAAGACTTTCTCCGGCACGCCGCAGGGTGGAATCATTAGTCCTATTCTCGCAAACGTTTACCTGAACGAACTAGACAGATACGTAAACGACTGTCTAAAGAAGGAATTTGACTTGGGAAGTCCAAAGAAACAAAAGGTAAACCCCGAGTACAAGAGACTAGATGGCAAACTACAAAGAACCAAGAAGAAGATTACTACATGCGAAGATACCGAGAACAGGCAACAGCTCATTGAGAAGTACAAGATAATAAGGAAAGAAAAGCTGGGCACGCAGGTATACTCTGATTCTACGGACTATAAAAGTCTCAGATACGCTCGATATGCTGACGATTTTATCATTGGGGTACATGGTAGCAAAGAGGATTGCCAAGAAGTCAAAACTAAGGTTAAAAATTTCTTGAGCGGAAAATTGAAACTTGAACTATCAGAAGAAAAGACACTCATTACACACAGTTCCAAACCAGCACGCTTCTTAGGGTACGACGTTACTGTTAATAAATCTAACAGCGTCTCTAAAGACATAAACGGGGTCAAAAGAAGAAGCCATAGAGGAAGAATACGCCTAATGGTACCTAAAGAATCCATAGAATCGTTCATAACCAATAAAAAGTGGGTCGAGGACTTGAACTCTGAAAACCGGAAACCCAAACATAGACCCTTTCTGACGAACTTGCGGGACCTAGAAATCGTGAACACCTACAACGCAGAGATTAGAGGAATGTATAACTACTATAGGTTGGCAGAAAATGTATCTGCCAAAATGGGGCAACTACATTATGTAATGGAATACAGTTGTCTTAAAACTTTAGCAAACAAGCATAAATCCTCTGTAGCGAAGATAAAGAACAAGTATCGCCACGAAAATGGTTGGGGAATATGGTATAAGAATAAGTCTGGGAAAGCCTTCTGCTATTTTTATAACCAAGGATTCAAGAGGAACAGAACGGTAGCAAAGGCAGACCCTGATTCAATCCCAAGCACCCAAAAGTACATGGGTCGGACGGAACTGGAAGCACGTATTAGTGCTAGAAAATGTGAATGGTGTGGAAAAGAAGATGTACCGTTCGAGATACATCATGTTAAACGCCTAAAAGACCTAAAAGGGAAAGAACCGTGGGAACAAAAAATGATTGCAAGACAACGTAAAACACTGGTTTTGTGTCGTGACTGTCATAGAAAGATTGCACATGGTGGAAAGAAAGCACAAAAACGATAGGAATTCTGTAAATGGAGAGCCGTATACATTGAGAGGTGTACGTACGGTTCGGGAGGAGGCTATTGGAAACCTAATCATGGAAACATGACAAGGCGCTGATAGCCCACCTCACTGTTTAAGAATGGAATTGTGCTATAAAAATGATTGAAGGCGACAGGGAATATATCCCAGTCGCCTCTTATTGGTGCTATCTTACCTAAATTAAATTTTAGTCAGTTTATTACCATTAATTTTCACAACCTCATCACACAACACGGATATATCTTCCTTTATGTGACTGGTAATAACAATGGTCTTCCCTTCTTCTCGAGAAGAACGTAATACTTCTCTAACTTTTTCAACACTATCCTCATCCAGAGCATTAAAAGGTTCATCCAAAATGAGTACTTGTTGATCTTCCATGATGGCTTGTGCAATCGCCAACTTTTGTTTCATCCCTAATGAATAATGCTTAACTTTTTGTGATGTATAAGGATCCAATCCTACTTTAACCATTGATTCCCTAATATCCGTATCAGTGATATTGTTATTAATAAGTGACAGATCTTTTAAATTTTCAAAACCAGTCCGATGAGGTAAATAACCTGGGCCGTCAATAATTATACCCACAGATTCGGGGAATCTGTTTTTTTTCGTGCCTACTTCTTCACCTGCAACAAAGATTTTACCCTGATCTGGGAAAATAAATCCGCATATCATTTTAAATAAAACTGATTTACCAGATCCATTTGGACCGACAACACCGTAAATTTTGCCTTTATGAAACTCATAATCGATGGATTCAAACAACGTTAAACCACCAAACGATTTGCAAACACCGTCCAACTTAATCATTTCCATCACTCCTCATTTTCATCTTCAAGGATTAAAATCACTTTTCGTAGTCACATAGATTAGTATCGCCATGATCCCGATTATACACAACAATAGTATTAGCGTGACTTGAAATAATGGAACGCCATCAATTAAGTACCCCATACTATTTAATCCAACCGGAATAATATTCCCGGGATTCATTCCAGGAAACATACTTACAGATAATACAAAAAGCGTAAGGAAGCCGTAAAACATTTCCTTACTTATCCACATAATAAAAAAGGAAAGCAGACTATACAGTAGTAACTGTAAAAATCCATTCACAAAAAAATGATAGATGATAGACACTATCTCTACATCTAATTGAGAACTATAGGAAAAGCTTCCATTAGAAGTATAAATGTAATAACCTACTGTGATCACCAGAAACAAACAAACTAAAAAAAGAACAGACATACGCATCACTTTTTTCAATAACAACCATAGCCAAACATATACAGACCTAAATCGTAAAATCTTGTAGTAACCAAGTGATGTTACTTCTCGTTGCAACAAGAGCTGAATGAAGTAAATGAACCCATAATTCATTACAATATAAACTAAAAAAGAAAGCAAATCAAAACCGTTTTTCGAAGAGCCATATAAGACTTTTACGAATCCTTCTGGCAAAGAATGAACCTCTTCCCTTCCTAGTAGAATGATTATGGTAAAACATATACACACACTGTAGACGATTGATTTCATTACCAGTTGCTCGGATGATATCTTTTTTAATCCCTTCATTCACTGTTCCTTTCTTCTCGATATAAATATAATAGCATCATAATAGATCTTCCACCTTTTTTATTTTTAAAATTCATATCGAGAGTTTCACACAAACCCAAAGCGATTATGAAAAATATCATACCAACTAAAAAGACAGCCCATAAATTCCCGAAGGACAAATAGCTTTGGGATAAACTCCAATAATTTGATATGCTATACTCAGCAGGAAACCATTTGAATGAAACGATAAACATTACCCAATAAGAAATCGCTACCACGCTCACTATAAATAATTTATATGTGAACAAATAAATCCAAGTTAAGAAAAGATGTATTGTGACACCTGAAAGAAAGAGTAACAGCACATGAAAAATGATAGCAATGAGTGGATGGTTAATCCCTTGAGCTAGTATCATCGAGTGTTCTTCTCCTTGTATAAGTGCGAAATCACTCCATCCCAAACCAGAAGGTACACCTATCATTAATACTATCATTACCGCTACTAAACAGCCAACCAACAGAATAATTCTTAAAAAAAATAAGCGTAGCGTTGAAATAATCCACTTTTTATAAGAGCGCATCCGAACTAACACATTATAATTGAATTCACTGTTAGTTGATCTCAAGGACAGCCATAGCAACCACAGCAAAATAAAAGACCACAGGTAAGGATTGTTCATCACATGGATAACCAGATCCCATTTATTTAAAGTTGCTCCATAAGAAATAGATTCTTCAAACAAGCTCAGCCTTATCGAAAATCCATATAAGAGAACCCCCAAAATAACCAATATCCACTGCACAGCGGATTCCTTTTCTATGAAGCGCCTTATTTTAAACCTATAATCATTCATAGCCGGAGTTAACCTTCTTTCTTAACTTAATATAAAGTCCGGTAATAATGACGCAGAGTACACCGAAAGGAACTAAGACGGTCCACAATGGATGTTGAGATGTTGAAAACGGAAAAATAGTTAGTCCTGTGGAGAATTGTTCATAATCTAGTAATTGAGTAACGAACATTCCCATGAAGTAATAAATAAATGGGGTTGTGAGTGCTGTTAAAGGTTTTTGGGTTATCATTAATAATAATAATCCAAACGTAGCATATAATGCCCCGTTCAATCCAACCCACATGGAATATAAAATTCCATAGGTTAAATCACCAAAAGGGAGAAACTGTTCAAACGTGGTGTATGGGATCGGATTTCCCATAGCATCCTCCAAAGCGATGAAACCAAAAATTGGTTCAACATACATAATAAATATAAACGGGACAAAAACCATTCCAAAAGCAATAAAAAAGGCACACAATACATTTGTGGTCAATTTTGCATTAAAATATTTATGTAAGGTAATTCTTGCACCAACATAAGTTAAAAAATTATATTTTTGTTCCCCCACAAAACGAATCGGGTAAACCAACATCATTAGAAGCGGAAAGAGCAATGGTACAAAATCAGAATTGACTCTCAAAAACACCTCTAACTGCCGGTAGAAGACGTAATTATCCTTGATTAACATGAACTTAATTACTGGTAACAATAACATGACCAGTATCCAAATGACCAATTGGGATGTAGAGGAAGTTTTTCTTAATTCTATGTTCACTTGAGACATGTATTGAGACCCTCCAAATCTAAGATATAGAAGCAAACAGATCGATACTCGATCCGTTTGCTTTATGTTTTTAAATGAAGTATAGGTTTAAAATGTGGTTAGTCCACGGGCATCAGTTGCTTCTCCATGATCCTTTCATTGATGAAGCAACCACCGTTAGTAAATCACTGCTCACATGAACTCGCGTAGCATCATTCTTTGAAATCTCATTATGAAGGTCATACGTGCCTGTCGTTGAAACCCTAACCCACTTCCCAGTGCCACCTTTTGCTGAATACGCGCGAGCATCTACGTGTTTACCAAGAGTGGTTACTTTCAAATTTGCACTCTTACCTGCGTTAGACTTCGTTTGCGCACTTGTTTTGACACTTCCGTTCATTTTAGGTACAGTGAGGCTGTAATTCTCATACTTCGTGCCTGCAGACGCAAAACCTCCTGCAGTAAGTAAAGCTACAGCAGTTAAAGCCGATAATACTTTTTTCATTGCTAACATCCTCCTAAATATCGTATGTGGTATTGGTAACACTATCTTAAAAAGTATTACTCTGAAATACTAACATATTTTTCAAATGAATGGAATGGGTTGCCAATATATAAGTTATTTCAGTATAAACAAATATTTCATTAGATGTGTGTGAACCCCACTCATCCATTTGGTCAACGTCCCGTATGATGAACAACTCATCACTCAGGGCGCTTTCTCTGTTCCCATAAGCACTTCAAGAACACCCACTCCCAGCATGATCTCCATACTAAATCACACCAAAAAGTTTTCAAAACCTATCGTTTTTGGTATGATTCTCTCCAACATAAAAACCTCCAAAAACATTGATATATCAACGTTTTTGGAGGTTTTATCTGTACCTATCTGATACTCTGAACGGAGAAGGAGGGATTTGAACCCTCGCGCCGCTCACGCGACCTACTCCCTTAGCAGGGGAGCCCCTTCAGCCACTTGGGTACTTCTCCATATGGCTCCACAGGTAGGACTCGAACCTACGACCGATCGGTTAACAGCCGATAGCTCTACCACTGAGCTACTGTGGAATATGTAGAAACAAAGAACGTCTCTTTTAGCGACTATTATAATATAGCATAGCAAAACCGAGAGTGCAACACTTTTTTTGAAGAAAATGTTGCACCTCCACTTTAAAAAATTAGTCCATCAAAATTATAATAAATACAACTGCCCACGACATTTCCCACACACATACTTCTCCGTGTCGAAACGTCGCTTACGCTGGTATATATGACCGCATCGGCAACATTGGTATCGGTGGACTGGCTGTTCAGGCTCAGTAGACAGACAAAACCGCGGGGCACCTACTTCTCGTGATAATAAGCGAAAATCTTTATCGCGGTGTTGATACCCTTTTCCTTGCAAATGCAAATGATAATGACAGAGTTCATGCTTAATAATCCCTTCCAACGTCTCTAAGCCAAACTTCTCATACTGTTTTATGTTAAACTCGATTGCATGACTTTTTAACAAGTAGCGTCCACCTGTTGTACGTAAGCGCCGGTTAAAACGGGCCTCATGTAAAAATGGGCGGCCAAACACTGTTAATGAAATGCGCTCCACCAACCGTTGCAACTCCTGATCCGTCATATTTATTCACCTCTACAAAAACAACCGCACAAAGACAAACTGCCCGACATATACTACTGCAAAACAGCAAAGGAGCGCCTCAGATGCCTAATTGGTTAAAGAAACAACTGCGAAAAGCGTTTGCTGAGAAAAATCGTCATCAATTAATTGTTCTCAATCAGTGCTGGTTTTATTATCACACAACGAATGAAGAACCACACCCCGGCGCCTGCCACTACGACTAAACATTTGCCCCATCAGGCGCCTTCATTGTCAAACTCACACGCCCTTTTTGCTTGTCAACACCTTCGACCCAGACAGTCACAATGTCACCAATGGACACGACATCTAATGGATGCTTCACGAACCGATTAGTCAGCTTTGAAATATGAACAAGCCCATCTTGCTTTACACCGATATCAACAAAAGCACCGAAATCTACAACATTTCGCACCGTTCCTTGCAAGGACATCCCTTCCTCTAGGTCCTCTAACGAGAGCACGTCTTGCTTCAATTGGGGTGCACTTACTTCATCACGTGGATCTCGTCCTGGACGAATGAGTGAATCAACGATATCTTGCAACGTTAACAAACCGACACCGATTTTCTCGGCTAATTCTTTTAACGACAAACTTTCTAAACGCTCTTTTAACACCGTTGTACCAATGTCCTTGGCTGTTGAACCCGTCAACGCTAACAGTGACTCAGCGTGATTGTAACTTTCGGGATGGATGGCTGTCGCATCGAGCGCATGACGTCCAGATGGAATCCGCAAAAATCCGATACATTGCTCGTATGTCTTTGCACCTAAACGAGGGACTTTTTTTAACGCTGTACGAGAAGAAAAGGAACCTCCCTCTTCACGCATACGCACAATATTTGTCGCTTGCGTTTTATTTAAACCTGCCACATACTGCAACAACGCTACAGAAGCAGTGTTGACATTCACACCTACACGGTTGACGACTGTCTCAACGACAAATCGGAGCGAGTCATTTAACTGCTTTTGTGACACATCATGCTGATACTGACCCACACCAACCGACTTTGGGTCAATTTTCACTAACTCAGCCAGCGGGTCTTGCAGACGTCGCGCGATTGAAATGGCGCTGCGTTGCTCAACTGATAAAGACGGAAATTCATCCTGCGCCAGCGGAGACGCTGAATAAACACTTGCGCCCGCTTCATTCACAATGACATAGTAAATGGCCTCATCGAGTTGTTTTAATGCGTCTGCAACAAACTGCTCCGTCTCTCTCGAAGCCGTTCCATTTCCAATCGCAATCATTTTGACGCCGTACTGCCTCACTAAACGCGTAAGCATCGCCACTGCTTCTGTTGTCTTATGGTGTGGCGCTGTTGGATAAAATACACCTACTTCCAATGACTTCCCCGTCTCATCCACGACCGCCCATTTACAACCGGTTCGAAAAGCAGGATCAATTCCAAGAACGATACGCCCTTTCATCGGTGGCTGCAATAACAATTGCTGCAAGTTTTTCGCAAACACGCGCATCGCTTGTTCTTCCGCCTTTTCCGTTAACATCGTCCGTGTCTCTCGTTCCAACGATGGCTCCAGCAGACGCGCATAACCATCCTCAATTGCCACTTCGACCAGTGGAATAACTGGAGAAGTACGCGCACCTATGTACATCCGCTTCATTTCTGCCAGTAATCTTTCTTTAGGAAAACGCACCCGAACGTTTAACACACCGTCCTTTTCACCCCGATTCAATGCCAATATTCGGTGCGGCACGATGTTACTTACTGCTTCATGATATTCATAATACATTGCATAAGTACCTTTTTCATCGAGCTCACCATTTGCCTTTTTTGCTGCTTCGATCGTTGCTTGTCTCTGCCCGAGATCACGCAACCGGGCACGTACTTGGGGAGATTCTGCGGCTTGCTCAGCAATAATATCACGCACACCAGCCCATACCTTTTCAAGACTGTCCAATCCTTTTTCGATAGCTATGTATTCATTCGCTGCTGCTGAAAGATCATCTACACGCGGAAAGGTTAAAATTTGCGTCGCTAACGGCTCGAGTCCTTGCTCTTTCGCAATGGTCGCTCGCGTACGCCGCTTCTTCTTATAAGGGAGATATAAGTCTTCCACTTGTTGCAGTTTCTCTGCCTTCAAAATGCTTTGCTTTAAATCAGTCGTCAGTTTTCCTTGCTCGTCCACTAAGCGTAGTACTTCTTCTTTACGTTGCTGCAACTGAACCGCATATGCGTAACGGTCTTCAATCTCTTTTATTTGCCGATCGTCGAGTCCTCCTGTTTGTTCCTTACGATAACGGGCGATAAATGGCACCGTATTGCCTTCTTCTAACAGCGCCACAACTTTCCTCACTTGCCGTTCAGAAATACCGATCTCACTCGCTAGTTGATCAAATAATGTTTCCATCACGATTATCAACCTCCTTCATTTTTAATTATACGCAGAAAAGACACTGAAAGAAACCAAAAGAAATAGCAGGTTGAAACTGAATACTCATATACTTAAAAAGGCCTAAAACCATCACTGGCTCCAGACCTATCATCATTTATGTTATGTTATATCTTATAATGCCGTGCGACGAACGCGAGAAATTAACTTCACTGCAAAGCCAAGCAATACAGCCATTGTACCGGCCACAGCATACATACCTGTATCTGTTGCTGTATTAGGTAATTTCTTACCTTCTTTTGCCTTCACTTCTGTTTTTGGCTTTGTATTTTTCTTGACCTCTTTTTTTCCATCTGAAGTCTTCTTGACTTCTTGCTTATTAGCTTCTTGTTTGTTAGCTTCTTTTTTTGAAACCTTCGCCACTGCTGGTGTTGTAGATTTCTCACCAGAAGCGTTATTTATGCTCTTAGTTTTTGTGACAATTTGTTCTTCACCATTTTCCAAATCACACTCACCGAAGTACATGTCATATTCTTCTTCAGAAAGACTGTTAAGCCACTCTTCTAAGAGTACATCAATCATCTCATCTTCAAGGTCAGGACCAAAGAAGACGACTTCACACTCTCCATCCGCATGAACAACATCAAAAATAAAATCTTCACCAAAAATAAGCTCGCTTAATTCTTTAACCTTTTCTGGTTCTGGATTCACTTCTTCTTTAGACTGATCTTCTTTGCTGTCTTCTTTTTGAGACTCATTCTTTACCTCTTCAGAAGTCTTTTCTTCAGTCTTTGTTTCTTCTTCATTCTTTACTTTTTCTTCAACCTTTGGTTCCTCGTCTTTCTTCACATCTTTATCGGCTTCGACACCTTTGTTGTCGTCGTTGTTTTCTTTAACAACTTCGCCTTCTTTTGTTTCATCTTTCTCACCTTTTGCTAGTACCTCGTCTTTCTTTTCCAACACATCTTCTTTTGTCAGCACGTTAACTACTTTCTCAACTGATTTCACTTCATCAATTGCATCTGTTGTCGCACCAAACGCTGTTCCTGCTGCAGGTACAGAAACAGCCACTGTTGCCGCGAGCGTCAAAGCTGTCATGCGTTTCACAAAATTAGTGCGACGGCGCTTGTTTCGCTGCATCTTTTCTTTGTAATCGAATTGACCCTTCATTCGTCTTCCACCATCCTTGGACATTTTATGGGATCTTCCAATCCCGGTATTGATCATAGCATGTCCTGATAGGAAGCACAACAAAAAAGGCTCCTATTCTCTAAAAATGAGCCTATAGACCTATTTTTTTGCATACTTATCCCTTAATATGTAAAATTATCTTTTTAAGAGAAAAAATGGCGCGTCAACCACTATTATCCAATTAACAAACATGATGAATTAAAAATCGACTAAACCTAAACTGATTGTCAAAGCTTTATCAACAGACGCCATCATCTCATCGTCTAAGTTCGTAATTTTGTCTGTTAATCGTTGTTTATCGATCGTACGGACTTGCTCAAGCAAAATGACCGAATCTCGGTCAAAACCATATTTACGTGCATTAATTTCAACATGTGTCGGTAATTTTGCTTTTTGTATTTTTGCCGTAATCGCAGCGACAATCACTGTTGGACTAAAGCGATTCCCGATATTATTTTGGATAATCAATACAGGTCGAATGCCACCTTGTTCTGAACCGACAACAGGTGACAAGTCGGCAAAATAAACATCTCCTCTTTTAACTATCAAAACTACACCCCACTAACGAGACGTGTCAGCGTGTGGTCCGCTTCCTCCTCAGCCAGAAAGGCTTCTGATGCAATATTCAAGTTGATCTTCGCCATTTCCATATAACCTTGTTGCATCGACTCGCGTATGTCATATTTAGCTTCTAGTCGCGCTTGACGTCTCGCGTGAGCAGCTAGCTTTTTGGCATCATCCCAGTTTTGTTGTTCCAACACAGCGTCCACCTCATCTTCGTCATCAGTTACAGAGCACACATGTATCCCTAATGAATCAATCGTCTCACATCATTTTACAACATTTCACGTTGTTTTTCACACATGTTACACCGTTTATCATATCATTCTTGCCCCGTTTTGAAAAGCCCTTTTTCATATTTAATTTGAATCTCGACGTCAAATGTACATTCACATAGACTCTTACTTGTTCGTCATTTTTTCCTTAAATAAAAATTTTATGCATGACCTTTAAGAAAGAACGTCTCCGCCTTTTAAATATATGCGTGGAATACGCGCACCCAACAAGCACGGGACTTCATAATTAATTGTCCCTAAACGCTTTGCCACCTCATCCATAGAAATATATGCTTCTTTACTACCACCAATTAACGTCACTTCTGTCCCTACCGACATACGGTAAGGGAGTGAAACCATACATTGGTCCATACAAATACGCCCTAGAAATGGCGCTTCTTTACCATCTACAAGCACATAGCTTCCATCAACGCTGTTGTTTCTAAGCCATCCGTCACCGTAACCGATAGGGACTGTTCCAACAATCGTTTTTTCAGTCGCTCGATAAGTCGCACCGTAACTGACTGCCTCTCCAGCAGTAATTTCTTTGACAAAACTTAGTTTTGCTTTTAGAGAAAGTGCTGGATTTAACTGGAAAGGTAATTCATCCTTCATCTCGGGTGAGGGGACTAAACCGTACATAGCGATCCCAAACCGAACCATTGAAAACATGTCGTCCGGAAACCTCAATGCGGCAGCACTGTTGCCACAATGAACATACGGCACCGATAAACCCGCTTTTTGCATTTGCGCTAAAAACGTTCGAAACCGCTGCATTTGTAACTGAAAATACCTCGTATCTTGTTCATCCGCTGTAGCAAAATGCGTAAACACACCTTCAAGCATCATCCCCTCAGCATGTTGAATGTCTTCCATAATTGCGATCATCTCTTGCGATGTTCGCACACCTAAACGTCCCATCCCTGTATCAACTTTTACATGCATCCGCAATGGTTCGACTGGATCTTCCCCGTCCATATATTGTTCAGCCTCTCTGAGCCATTCCCGTTCACAAACAGTGACAGCGATCCGGTGTTCTCTAGCAATGCACACGTCTTCAGCACGAATCTTACCCATCACGAAAATTGGCGCCTCAATTCCTTGCTCTCGCAATGACAACGCTTCATCAAGCAAGGCCACTGCCACATGCGTTGCTCCTGCCTCAAGTGCTGTTTTAGCCACCGCAAATGCGCCGTGTCCATAACCATTTGCTTTTACAACTGCCATCACCTTCACAGGACGTGATTGTTGTTTATACAGCGATAAAAGCGAACGCACATTGGTTGCGATCGCATCTAAGTCCACTTCAATCCATGTATCTCTATAATACAAGGGTTTCTTTTTCACGATTTTCTCCCCCAACATCCCTCTCCTATCCTTACTATTATAAAAGCAGTAAAAAAAATTGTCGAGGAAATTGTGTTAAATGTTGATGATATCCACTAATTCCCATGTAATAACAAAAGAAAGACCGCCTACGCGGTCAAAAACTTGTTAAATTTATTTCATCGTCCGACCATAGACAGATCGGGCAACTTCAACTAACTCTTCCTGTTCAATCGTATCTGACACAAGGAAGAAATCAGAACCATTGTGAGACCACATGACACGCCCTGATGCCTGAACACCAATTGTAAAACCTAAATCAACCGGGTCTCCTTTAATGACATTAAACGATGCTGATGCTTCCTCAACCGGCGCGCTCTCTTCTTGAATAAGCGTAAATGATCGCGCTTCTCCTTCGTATTGCTGAACATACGTCTTTCTATCGTCCACTTCAACAATCTCAGTGTTTGGTTGATCACTCACCCCATCCGGAACAAACATCGGATAAAGAACTTCCAATTCCTCTTCTTCACTTTCCTCTGCTGCTGCAATTGTTGGCTCCGACATTTTTGCACCTGTTAAGGTTTTTTCTGTATCAAAATCTTCCTTTGCAAGCGCAGGATTTTTCTCAAACTCTTCAAAGTTCAAATCAACCAACACTTGACCATCGGCATCCATAATTTTCACTGATACCGGCGATAAATCTTTTTTATTTAAGCGTATCTCTTGGTTGCTTAAATTTTTGTTTTGATAATTGGTCATCGTTTTAAACACATATGCTGCTTCATCTTGTGTAAACACGACATCTGCGTCTAAACTAATGTCTTTTAACAACGACTCATACAAGTATGCTTGGCTACTTGTTTTTGGCCAATCACTTTGAAACCGGAACGTCTTATCCAATGCAGGTGTGAGCACAAATACACCTTCATCATTTTTTAAGATAATTTGACTTTGCTTGTTATTCGCATTCGTCAAGATCACCTTATAGTAAGCATTGTCTTTCTGCCATACTTCCACATTATACGTTTGTGGTTCTTGACCTGTCTCAAGTACCATTGTTCCTTTCGACCTATAACTTGTTACATCTTCAAGTGCACCCTCAATATCATTTAATACATCTTCCTTTGACTTCTCACCACACGCTGCGAGCATGACCAACATACAGCACATAACAACGGTCAACCACTTTGTCTTCGCCATAAACTCCCTTCACCCCTTCTAATCTACTTGTAAATGTGAACAAAGTCGTCCACCCTTCGTTGCTGTACACTATATGAGGCGACATTAGACAATATGCAGACAAGTCGTTTTAAAAAGCAGGTTTGAAAGGTCTATAGACAACAAAACGTCTAAATAGGAAAAAGTGTGATACTATAACAGTAAGGAAATTTTTTACTCATACATACATTTAAGCAATAGGGAGTGAAATCAATGATGTTTATCCGAAACGAATCCTTTTCAACATTTGTCCACCGATACCCTGTCGTTACAACCCTTGCTGGCTTAAATATCATCATCCACCTATGGGTGCTGTTTTTACCGTATGGAGCGGAACTTTACCGCCAAGGTGTTGGCGCAAATTTTCTCATTAGTACAGGAGAATATTGGCGTCTGCTAACACCAATCTTTTTACATTCAACGCAATCACTTTTCCACTTGTTATTCAACACATTTTCACTCGTCATCTTCGCTCCTGCACTCGAAATCATGCTTGGGCGATTCAAGTTTCTTGCCGTTTATTTACTAGCTGGCGTTGTTGCCAATATTGCTACGTTTTTACTAGAAACACCCATGTACACACACGTTGGTGCTTCAGGTGCGATCTTCGGGTTGTTTGGTGTTTACTTGTATATGTTTTTAGCGCGGAAAGACTTGCTCGACACCCAAAACAGTCAGCTCGTCCTAACGATTCTTGCCATTTCAGTTGTCATGACATTTGTCTCACCACAAATTAATATTCTAGGTCATTTATTCGGATTAGCAGGTGGACTCATCCTTGCGCCTTTATTCACGCGCAACGCAAAGCCCTTTTATGCAGTGCGCCATACAAGTCGTAAAACCTACCTCGATGAAGATGACATTTCATTCAAACCAAACCGATGGAAAAATCGCGCACGCAACCAAAAAGTCATACGAATCGTTCTAATTGTTATCGCCGTTCTCATTGCAATCGGCATTTATACACGCCTTAATATGTAAGAAGGAAGAGCCTCCACCATAATTGGTCAGAGGCTCTTCTCACTTTGCACCCTGCTCGTCATAGTCGTCCTATCCACTGCATAGGATGAAAAGAGCTTGTCACAGAACATAAGGGTGGTCTCTAGATGAAAATCATTCGATATATTAGCGTGCTGCTTTTAGGATGTATACTCATTAGTGTCGGCATCAATTTTTTCTTTGTGTCCTACCATTTACTTGATGGTGGTATTTTCGGGGCAGGATTGATCGCTCATTATATTTGGCGTGTCCCTGTCGGCATGACCATTCTTATTATCAGTATCCCAATATACATTGGTGCCTGGTTTTATTATCGCCCTTTCTTCTATCATTCTTTAGCAGGCGTGCTTACTTCTTCATTTCTCATCGATCTTCTTGCAGCGTTTACACCGACGACGCCCATTCTCTCGCCCTTACCAAGCGCTATTGTTGGTGGACTCATGCTCGGCATCGGCGCAGGCATCATGTTCTTACTTGACATTAGCACAGGCGGTTTCGACCTGCTTGCACAAATGATTTCCGCAAGAACGGCCTGGAATGTCGGAATTTTAATTGTTGGATTCGACCTTGCCGTTGTTGTAGCAGGGATCCCCATCGTTAGTTTTGATGAAATTATCTTGTCAACTATTGCAGTCATTGCTACCGGCATTGCAACAACAATGATTACTGCGTGGGGCGGAGGTCATACACACAACCACCTATCTCTTTAAGGCAGCTCGATATCACCCCGAAAAATCCAATACGCGATGCCATATAAACATGCAACCACCGCAATTATGATAAACAATTTTTTGTTACTCATCTTCACGTCGAACCACCACACTTTCACTAAAATAATCACGCATGTCCAAAAAACAGCCGATGCACTGCACCGGCTGTTTTGCTATTTTTTGCTATCTTTGTTCTCATTTGAGGAAGGGTCAGTACTTTCTTCATCATCTTTGTTAGCATTTGCGTCATCTAAGAAACGTAACAAGTCACCGTACACAACTTTATCAGAATATGCTAGGTCATCCGTCGCCTTTGAAGAAACAGCTTCACAAGACGCAAGCTCCTTTTCTTCTCCTGTCGCTCGGTCATAGCAAGTTTCATTTGTAAATACCACTTCATCTGTTACAAAGCCACCGTTACGGAATATCATGTACGGGTCATAATCTGGTGAGAAAAGATCAGATCCGAATTGGATATCACCTTTTGTATCAAAACCAAGTAGATGCATAATGGTCGGACGGAGATCAATTTGACCACTCACTGTATCAACCAATTTGCCTTCTTGACCAGGAATATGAATGAACAGTGGCACACGCTGTAATTGAACTGAATCATATGGCGTGATCTCGTCTTTTTCAAGGTATTGCGCCATTGCACGATTATGGTTTGCTGAAATACCATAGTGGTCACCGTACATAATGAAAATGCTATCTTCATAGAGGCCAGCAGCTTTCACATCTTCGAAAAATTTCTCGAGTGCATAATCCATATAACGCACTGTTGTAAAATACTTGTTTAAAGTATTGCTAGTAGAGTCGAACTCATCAATGAATTTGTCTTCATCATCAAGATCAAATGGAAAATGATTTGTTAGCGTAATAAGCTTCGTATAAAATGGCTTTCCTTGTGCTTGTAAATGAGGAATTGACTGCTCAAAGAATTCCTTATCTTTCATACCCCATTCACCAACCGAGTTTTCTTCTGTGACATTGTAGTCTGCAACATCGTAAAACTCATCATACCCAAGAGATTTATACATGACATCGCGATTCCAGAAGCTCCCATTATTCGCATGCATCACCGATGTCGTATACCCATGCTCGCCCAACACTTCAGGTGTAGCACGGTATTTATTGTCACCATGAGTAAAGAAAACCGCCCCACTATCACGTCCGAACAAAGAGTTATCAACAATAAACTCAGAGTCTGATGTTTTCCCTTGTTCTGTTTGATGGTAAAAATTCTCGAAGTAATAACTTTCATCTTTCAAGCTGTTCAAAAACGGTGTGATTTCTTGACCATATACATCATTATCAATGACAAACGACTGAAGGGATTCCATCGAAATGACGAACACATTCTTATCTTTTGCAATGCCGAACATGTCCGGATCTGGCGCTTTATAATTTGCATCCGTATAATTTTTCACTTCAACAATATCAGAACTATCAGCAAGCACGCGCTGTGTACTTGTCTGCATTTGCAAGTACATGTCGTACACATGATAATTAAACAAACCAATATTTTTCACAAGCATTTGGCGGTCAAATGAGCGTGTTAATAATTGTGGACGTTCTGCTTGCGCAATCGTCAAGTTCCCCATAAATAACAAAACAGCTAACGCATAAATCATCGCCGTTTCTCGCTTTAAGCGTCCAACAACAGGAACTTTTTTACGCAAAACAAGGAAGAACAACACAGCGACATCAATGAATAATAAGCAATCCCAGATGCTCATTAACTCCAACACACTACTGGACAAGTTTTGGGCGTTTTTTCCCTGTAATAAAATTGGCCACGTCACAAAATCATTGTAAAAACGGAAAAACAATAGATTGAAATACAAAACGAGAGTTCCCACTAAAGAGAGCACAACAACCATCGTATTCCTCATTTGATTCTTAAACAATAAACTAATCCCTAAAAGTAAAATCCCTGAACTCATTGGATTAATAAGCAATAAAAATTCCTGCAACATCTTATCTGTAGGGATCATGAATGCCACTTTATACAGCACATACGTTTTAACTGACAACAACAACACTGCTAACCAAAAGAACTTTAGCCGTCTAAAACCAGCTTTAACATTGGCTACCATCACACTATCCCCTCTCTTTTTTACATTTCTAATACGGGTCTTCTAGTATTTATCTACGAAGTTTACAATCACTGAGTCTATAGAATGTTCTTTTAGGATTATCACCAAATCCTTCATTCTCCTCATATCGCACTTATGGGCAATACGCACCGTCTTTGCTTTACATGACAGGTTACAAAGATATAGTTTAACAGAAAACCAGACGTTTGAAAAGTATTACAGAGGAATTACTTTTTTTACATCTTCTTTACGTTTTCGAAATATTCCTCTAACGTATAGTCATACGCCACCAAATCAGCCGCAACTTTTTTGCCAACGTAGCGCAAATGCCACGGCTCATACTGATAACCTGTAATCTCTTCTTTTCCTTTTGGATACCGAATAACAAAGCCATATTGGTGCGCCTTTTCTGCAACCCATATGCCCTCTGACGTTAAGCCAAATTCTTCTGTTAATGCATCCGTCGCGACATCCATCGCCAAACCGGTTTGATGTTCACTATGACCTGGCATTGCCACAAGTTCTTGGTCTTTACCTTGATTTTCAACTGCCTGGTTGTACAACATTTGTTGACGAGAAAACGGTCTAAAACCAGAGACGGCATACAATTGATACCCTTCTTCTTCCGCTGCGGCAAATAACTGTTCTAACGCTTTTGCCGCTTCCTCACGTAGCATGTTACGCTCATCTGTTGTCTCATACATAAACGGAACATCGACTTCAACGAGATCCTCCGGACGGTATTCATCAGGCAATCGCGCTTCTTGATTTACTTTTACTGCAATATTGTCTGGATTTGTAATGATACGTTCTCCGTTCACTTCCTCTATTTCATTAAAAAAAGCCGCTGCAAGTGTCAGTTCATCTTCTTTGTCTTTGTCTTTTTCTGTCACTTCGGTTGTCGTCGGCTGTTTTTTGTTCACTTCTTCACTGTTCTGTGGTGCGTCCTTCATTCCGCAAGACGATAAAAGGATCACACTCGCCAAGCTTATCAATATCATTTTTTTCACTTTCAATCACCTGACTTCTGTATTATACTATTGACACACTATATCATAAATCATTTACGCTGCCTATCCTTTTTCTATGTAAAATTATGTATGCGTTCAAGACGATCCTTTTCCTGAAGAAAAAGAACTGTCACCGTAAACTAAACGATGACAATCCATTTGTATTGAGAGGATGTTTTTTATGTACAAGCAAACCTTATGCTTCATCCGACACAATGACCACATTTTAATGCTTAACCGCAACAATGCCCCGTTACAAGGCTTATGGACTGGGGTTGGTGGTAAAATGAACGTCAACGAATCACCTCTTGATTGCATTGTTCGTGAAATTGAAGAAGAAACAACACTCGTGATCGATAAAGAGATGATCCAGGAAAAAGGGGTTGTGACATGGGAAGAAACCAGCGGTGCGTTTAAACCAGATGGGATGTTTGTGTTCGTCGCCAAGATTACGCAACGCACCATCCAAACACCACTCGCCACCGAGGAAGGGCTCCTAGATTGGAAACCGATTTCATGGTTACTCAACCCACAAAATGAAGGCATTGACATCATTGGACGGCGCTTTTTACCGATCGTCTTGTTCGATCAAAAGCCATATCACCACCAAGCAATCTTTACCGATGATACGTTTACAGCCTTTCATACACACCCATTTCATCCATCTATGACTTCCTCATCGTGACAGACAAACACCCGCTTCAACGAGCAATAACTTTTTATTTGTATCTAGGTGGGCCGTTGCGCCGTAAGGAACAGCATGTACGGGCATACAGTGCCCGATCTGCGCATGCTTGAGCGCCGGCTTTCCACTTCCTAAAATATATTCATCCAATACTGTTGCCAAGGAGCGAGAACCGTGTGGATCCTTGGCATCACAATGTCGAAAGCTCCCAAGTACAATTGCAACAGCATCATGAAGCTTCCCTGCTAATCTTAGTTGATTGAGCATCCGATCAATTCGGTAAGGTTCTTCACCGATCTCCTCAAGAAATAAAATTGCACCTGTTGTATCTATTTCATAAGGTGTGCCAAGCAAACTTACGAGCAACGTCAAATTCCCACCGATCAATTTGCCACTTACCTCACCACCAATCATTGTCTCAAGCGGCCCACTTTCTTCATCAATGCGCATCACTTGCGGTTGTAATATTTGTTTTAAACCTTTGTACGTCACCTGTGGCAATGGTTCGATGTGTAAGTCGCTCGCAAGCATCGGACCATGAAACGTCACCAGTCCCGTCTGTTGATGCAGCGCGACATGTAAACACGTCACATCACTATATCCCCAAAAAACCTTTGGATTACGAGCAATCATCTCATAATCAAGCTTATCAACAATACGAGGCGTCCCGTATCCGCCACGCGCACAAAAAATGCCCCGAATATTAGGATCATAAAACATTTCCTCTATATCTTGCAACCGCTCCTCATCACTGCCTGCCAAGTAACCATCTTGCTTCCCTAAAGACCGGGAAAACACCACTTCCAATCCAAATCGCTCATAAATCTGTTTTCCACGCACAACCTTAGTCATATTAGGGGGACCGGCTGGTGCGATCACAGCTATTTTGTCACCCCGTTTCAAGGCGCGTGGCTTTACAATTTTCTTCATAAATATCTTTAACCCCCCTCGCAAACAAAGCTGTTTACTTATTTTTATGATTTCGAGAGGAAGTTAGACACGGGTAAAAGCAATAAACACAAAAAAGACGCAGGATATCCTACGTCTCATTACATCTTTTCTTCACAACGACGCTAGTGCCACTTCTACATCACTGTACTCATAACCTAAATCACGAGCAACCGCTTCATATGTCACTTTTGAACCGGCAATATTTAGCCCTTTTGCTAAAGAAGGATTTTGCTGCAAGGCAGCTTTAACCCCTTTGTCTGCAATTTGCTTCGCATACGGGATCGTCACATTTGTTAGTGCGATTGTTGACGTGCGTGGCACTGCACCAGGCATATTTGCCACCGCATAGTGGATGACATCATGTTTTGTATACGTTGGCGCATCATGTGTCGTTACGGCATCTGCTGTTTCAATAATGCCACCTTGATCAACGGCCACATCCACCACAACGCTTCCAGGGCTCATGCTTTTAATCATCGCTTCAGTCACAAGTTTTGGTGCCCTCGCTCCTGGGATGAGTACCGCACCGATGACCAAGTCTGCTTCCGCCACAGCAGTCGCAATGTTTAATGGGTTTGACATCATCGTTTGCATGTCTGTCCCAAATTGATCGTCTAATTGTCGCAAACGATCGGCGTTCACATCAAGTAACGTAACATCTGCTCCTAGACCAATCGCCATCTTTGCTGCATTGGTTCCAACAACACCGCCCCCAATGACTGTGACCTTCCCACGTTTCACGCCTGGCACACCTGATAGGAGTACACCTTTCCCACCATGCGTCTTCTCCAAGAACTGGGCACCAATTTGTGTTGCCATCCGTCCCGCCACTTCACTCATTGGTGTCAACAATGGCAGTGCGCGGTTAACCTCAACTGTTTCATAAGCAATGGCAGTGACTCCTGATTCCACAAGTGCTTTCGTTAAATTTGCTTCGGCTGCTAGGTGTAAATACGTAAATAAAATTAAGCCCGGGCGAAAATAACCATATTCCGCAGCTAGTGGCTCTTTTACTTTCATGATCATATCGGATGTTGCCCATACATCTGCTACATTGTCTACAATGACGGCTCCTGCTTCTTTATATTCAGCGTTTGAAAAGCCGCTACCAACACCAGCTTCAGTCTCGATCATGACTTGGTGACCGCTTTCAATCAGTGAGACGACGCCTGCAGGTGTCATCGCGACCCGATTTTCATAGCTTTTTATTTCTTTTGGAATTCCAATAATCATGCCATTTCCTCCTGATGAAATCACTTTTCTACAGTATATAATCTGATCATCGTTTTTTCTTTAGGTGGACACGCCAAACTACGGGGTATCATTTGTGTGTTTTCCACAAATGCAGCCAAGATTGTTGATGTAAGTCTAGTAATAGACCGCTTCTCTCTAATGAAGACTTTAATTGCACATCCGTCAATTCGCTAATACGCTTTAAACGGTATTGTAGTGAATTTGGATGAATATGCAGCTTTTCTGCTGTTCTCATCATGTGCCCGCCCTCTTGCACATAGATCGCGAGTGTCGGTAGTAAACTTGTATGATGGACATGGTCATACGCTAACAAAATAGACAATGCCGGGTGACAGTCGCTCGCACGTGACTCTTCTTCATATGCCGGAATATAACGTAATGGCCCTGACTCATAGTAAAATATTGCTGTCTCCAACTGTTTTGTAAACCGTTCTTTTAACAAAAGGAGCCGCAGCGCTTGTTCATACGAGCGTGACAACCCCGCACCCATATCAGTCGGGTTTCCGCAAGCATAAACGCATGACACTGAAACAGCTTTTACTAAAATAGTGACTTCCTCTATTACATCCTGTCCTAGAACAAGGATGATCATACGCGCGCCATCAACAATAGAAAGAAACCTTTTTTCCGTTAATAAACGTTGAAAATGAACGGATTTCGTTTCTTCTATCGCATCTAAAATAAGCACACAGCCACGAATACCTTCTCTGTGCAATTCAGGAGGAATATCACTTTCAGAGAAGGTACCGGTTAATAATCGCCATAACCTTTCCATATCACTACTGTTCTGTCCGGCACGCCCCTCTTTTTGTAATAAAGTAGACGCTTTCGTCGCGACTCTTTTCAACCACTGCTTTTCATCAAGCGTGAGTGAACGCCTAGTCTCAGAAACCCAAATGTAGCCAATAACCGAACCCTTTTGATTGCGAATCGACAATGCTACACGTGGACCTAAGCCTACATCTTGCATATTTTGAATGGCAACCGGCTCCGAAGAGGCATGAAGTGCCTCCATAATTCCTTCTTTCCAAAAACGTTGAATTAAATGGTCCGGCACTTTCCGTGAGATAATGGTTGAAATTCTCGCAGCATCTGCCCCCTCTCCATGTTGCGAATATGCCACTAGTTCATGATTTAAATTTTCAATCGTTACCGGACAGGAAAGTACGTCTGCTAGCTGACTTGCAAACTCATCCAGTGATAAAAATGCCTGATGTAAAAAGTGCTTATATGCACTTGGCATACGCTCACCAACTTCTTCTAAAAATATATGTGTCTTGTTCAAACATCAACAATCGTTAGTTCTTCTAAGTATAACAAGAGAAGACGGGAATCAAAACCTTCACATGTGCGTATTAGTTTCCTGTTTCAATTGGATACCCAACGTGTGTGATCCAATCACTCCAACTACCCGCATACAACTTCACGTATTTAAATCCCGCTCGCTTCAATGCCATGACGTTTGTGCAAGCAGAGATCCCAGACGCACAATAAACAACAATGTCATGATCTTTTGGGAGCACGGAAAAATGTTGTTTTAATTCTTCCTCATTTTTCCATGAACCATCCTCACGCAGCACACCTTTCCAGAAATAATTTTTTGCACCTGGAATGTGTCCCGATTTTGCGTCACGTGTTTCATGCTCACCACGAAAACGCTCGGGTGCACGTGCATCAATTAACGTTGTTTTTGGATCATTCACACGTGCGTATACTTCCGAAGCAGAAAGCAACATATCCGCACGTACGCGCGGTACAAATATTGTTTTCTTCGCTCGCGAAACCTCAGACGTCGTTTCATACCCAAGCGTACACCAACGTGAAAAACCACCCTCTAATACCATCACTTGCTTATGTCCCAAATAATAGAGCATCCACCACGCTCGCGCCGCCATCATCCCACCACTTTGGTCATACACAACGACAGGCATGTCATGTGAGACACCTTTTTCTTGAAACAACTGAGTCATCTTTTTAACAGAGGGCAGCGGATAGCGCCCTCCCTCTTTTTTCGTCTTATCGGCCAGCTCAGTCGCCATATTCACAAACTGCGCATGCGGAATATGGGCGTCTTCATACAGTTTTTGTCCCGCATCTACGTCCTCTAGTGTATGTCGCACATCTAAAATTAAAAACGATCTTTCGTTACGCACAAGCTCCTTTGCGGAAATGAACATATTGGTTTCTCTCCTTTTTTCATTTCTTTCATACATTATTCTCCTTCACTGTTGCACTTCCTGCCATAACAATTTACAATAAGGTGGACATTTTTTTAGGGGGTGGTTCCTTTGGAGAAGGAACAACAGTTACGGCGTACGCTTACGCTGGTACCGTTACTCGTCATCGGTCTCGCTTATATGGACCCATTAGTTGTGTTTGACTCATATGGTATTGTTGCGCAATTAACAAAAGGACATGTTGCCGCTGCATATTTATTTACCATTGTCGCTTTGCTTCTCACAGCTTATAGTTACGGGAAAATGGTCCAAGCTTATCCGAAAGCGGGCTCAGCGTATACGTATGCTTACCATAGTCTCCATCCACACGTCGGATTTGTTGCCGGATGGACTTTACTACTCGATTATTTGTTTTTACCGATGGTCAACTTTGCCATCGGAATGGCTTATTTATCAGCTGCTTTTCCAGATGTTTCTCCATTCGTCTGGGTACTCATTTTAGCGATCAGCATTACAACCATCAACGCCTTCGGTATTCAATTAACCGCAAATATTACATCTTTGTTGGTCACTTTTCAAATCATTGTCGCTTGCGTTTTCGCCTATTTCATGGTCGTCGGTCTACAAAACGGGCTCGGTACAGGTGAACTACTTTCTCCATTACCATTTTTTAGCCCTTCCTTTGAATTCACCACTGTCTTTACTGGCGCATCAATCCTTTGCTTTTCTTTTCTTGGCTTTGATGCCGTATCTACTTTATCTGAGGAGACGAAAAATCCAGAGAAAACCGTCCCCCGTGCCATTATGCTCGTTGTCCTCGTTGGCGGTGTTCTTTTTGTCAGTATTTCTTATCTCATGCAACAAGTGTATCCGCATTTCCAGCAGTTCCAATCGGCCGACTCGGCTTCATTAGAGATTGCGCTGTATGCTGGCGGTGCTTTCTTACACGCATTCTTTCTCGCTGGAACAATGGTAGCTGTTGTTTCCTCCTCACTGTCATCACACGCAAGTGCTGCGCGCATTTTGTTTGCAATGGGAAGAGACAATGCATTACCGAAGCGATTTTTTGGCTATGTGCATCCACGTTTGAAAACACCGCTATTCAATGTATTGTTAATCGGGGTTATTTCTTTAACAGCCGCTTTTGGAGAACTAGAAATCATTTACTCCTTTATTAGCTTCGGGGCACTCATTGGATTCACTAGTGTAAATGCGTCCGTCATTGGTCATTACTTTATTCGCGAGCGAAAACGTTCACTACTTGACATGATCCGTTTCTTATTCATTCCGTCTCTAGGAGCATCCTTTTGCTTATGGTTGTTAGCGAGCATAGATCAACATGCCCTCTTCATCGGCTCTACTTGGCTCACGCTCGGACTCATCTACTATATTTTCCGACGTCGGCACAATCCAGACTTTTCTTTTCACATTAGAGATAAAGAGTGATGAATGAACACCTTTCCTTGTTATGCGCGGAAAAGGTGTTCAACTTCCTCATTTATCCAAATGTGAGCACGGCATCGACATAACCACCTTTACACATTAAAATAGGAGGAACATGAGAGGGAGACATACAGATGCATCGAATAACAAAACGTTTACTTATTGCGTTTGCGCTCGGCTCTATCGCATTTTTTGTCTGGAAAGAACGGGCACAACTATATGCGATGACACACACTTTATTTTCACTGCAAACAACAGCCGATGATCCACAGTTAAAAGAAATTGCCGTACTTGATGAACTTCATGCAACCGTTGCAGAAAAAACCGAACAGCTCATCACAGCTGCCAAAGAGATTCATATAGACATTGTCATTACAGATGGTTACCGCACACACGAAAAGCAAGATGAACTGTATCATCAAGGACGTCAAACAGGGGGCAACATCGTGACCCATGCAAAAGGGGGGCAATCGTACCATAATTATGGCCTTGCTGTTGACTTTGCCTTACTTGATCAAAACGAGACGATCATTTGGGACACTACTTATGACGGAAACAACAACGGGGAACCTGATTGGTTTGAAGTGGCTGCACTCGCAAAAGAACTGGGCTTCGAGTGGGGCGGCGATTGGCATGGCTTCAAAGATTATCCTCATCTACAAATGACCTTTGGTTATACAATCAATGAACTCATACATGCGAGCAACGCCTCGGAGTAATGCACGCTTTTTTTCATACTTTTTGCAGGAAATATTGCCTTCGATGTCGAATAGGTTGAATTAACGTATTTTACAAAGTAGGCTGGTGGACCATGAATCTAGGAAAAACAATTAAATATTATCGGCTGAAGCAAGACATGACACAAGCAGAACTAGCACTTGGAATTTGTTCTATTCCTCATTTGAGCAAAATTGAAAACGGTGTTTACGACGTCAACCACAATACCGCAAAACAACTATTAAAAAAGCTCAATGTAGATATGAAGGAAGAACAAGCGCAGTATACGCAGCTAAAAGAGGCTCTTCACTCATTTATAGAGGCTATTCAGTTTATTGACATGCAAGAAGCAAAAGAGCTTGCACAATTCCTTCACAAAAGAGAAGAAATGATTACCCGCACAAGCTTTCTTTATACGTACCATTTGTACATGCTGCGGTACCACTTGCAAAATGATGACATTATCAATGCAAAAAAACAGCAACAAATTTTATCAAAAAACCAATCGAGCCTCACCTATGATGAAACATTGCTTTGCGCGTTTTTTAACAGTTTATTGCTTATGACTGAACACCGATTTTCAGAGGCGAAGCAACAACTCCTAGATATACGCAGAAAAGATCACTGCACTACCCATACTCCCATGCAAGAGATTGATTTTGCATTAAGTCAATGTTACACGAGACTGCACGAGCACGAGAAAGCAGTCATACATGCGCGAGACGCTTTGCGTATATTCAAACAAACAGATAACTATATCCATACGTTTCAAGCGCAACTGTTACTGGCAACTAATTATGCAAGCATGAATATGATTGAAGATGCAATGAGACTATTTAAAACCTTATTGCGTCATGCGCGCCTGTTCAATCAGCAAGCATTGTACTACAAAACCCACTACCATTATGGCATTGTCCTAAAAAAGATGAAGTGCGATCAAAAAAGTTATCAGTACTTAAGCGAATGCCTGAAATACTTCGAAAAATCAAGCGAAGTTTATTGCCATTGCTTACTAGCTACTGCACAAGTGTGCGCACGCTTATCCATGAACCACGACCAAATTACCAACATGCTCCACGAAGTCATGGCGTTGAGTGAGAAGCATGGTTTTCCTCATTTAAATCTGCAGGCGCGATACTCACTGCTCCATCTGAAGGGCAGCAATCGTATCGATCACTTTATTGAAAATGTCATGTTGCCTTATTTTAATGAAGCTGATCACGGACCAAACCTCGTCCCATATGCAATCGAGCTTGCTGAATCGTACCAAAACAAAGGGCATCACGAACATGCGAATGCCATTTTGACGCAATATGTTACAAAAGCAAAAAATAAGCCCGTTGTCCATAAACGTTCATCCCCTTCTCCAACTTAATAGAAAAGGGGATGAACATACATACATTTTTATAGCGCCTGTGCTCCCTCTCGTCGTGCCATCACAACCGCAAAAGATTCTAACATCGTGTCATCATACTCGTCTGCCATCCAAAGGTGTCTTCTCAATATATCAGCAAGTAAGCGTGATCGCTTATCCACACTACGTGCATAACCGTGTACAACGAGCCATAAGTCGGTCATTTGGTCTGCTAGCCTCTTCGCATGATACATTTGCTCCTCTCGGCTCGCCTTTTTCAGCTTTGCAAGGAAAACTGTCAGTGATGCATGCTTCTTTTCTACTTGTGCCAACACGACTGGTGCCATCGCTTGTTTCGCACGAGATAGCGCTTCTTGAAGTGCCCGTGAAAACAATTGGTCTACTTGATACGTATGAAGCAAGCGTAGCACTTCCAACGCCAAGATATTTTCCGTACCTTCCCATACCGTAAGTACTTGCGCATCTCGTAACAAACGTGGTAACACGAAATCTTCAATGTATCCGTTGCCCCCGTGCAATTCAATGGCTTCGTGCGAAAATGTGATCGCTTCTTTGGCTGTTCTTGCTTTTAATAAAGCAATGAACAAACGATTAAGCGCAATATCATCTGAACGTGCTTTTTCTGGTTCCGACGCGACTTGTTCATATAGAGCAATGGATTCAAACAACGCTGATAACTGAATCTCTTGCCGGGCATATAACGTTGCGATCGTTTCTTGTATCATTGTGTGCTCCGTTAATTTTTTCCCAAATGCTTCTCTTTTCTCTGCATAAGTCACAGCTTCATTTAGTGCACGTTTCATGATTCCTACGGATGCGATGCTATTGCATATGCGTGATAAATTAAGCGCTTCCATCATATACGCCAGTCCACGTGTTTCATCGCCAACTAAATAAGCTTTCGCCCCATCAAACACCACTTCTCCAGAAGGAACTGCCCTTACACCAAGCTTATCTTTCAAGCGTCGCACATATAACTGATTTACCTTACCATCATCCTCTTTCCATGGAACTAAAAATAGGCTTAATCCTTTTGTACCTGATTCAGCCCCTTCAATCCGTGCCAATACAGCGGCGACACCACATTGACCAACGTTTGATGCAAAATATTTCTCACCATAAAGACGGTAATGATTCTCATCAGGCACTGCACATACGACATTCGCACCCACATCTGAGCCCCCTTGTCTCTCCGTTAAAAATGTTGCGCCTTCATATAATTCAACGTCTCCTGTGGCAAGCAAATGCGGTAAAAACCGTTCTTTTAGCGCATCACTAGCAAAATGGTCAACAACATAAGCCACAGCCATCGTCAAGGTGACTGGACAATAAAACCCTGGTTCCACTTGAGATAAAATATATCCTTGCGCAAACGAATACGTATAATTTCCTTTTTCCCCAAGTTCCGGAATATCTTTATGGATATAACCAACAATCCCCGTCTTATATGTAGCGTCTACCGTCTGTTTATATCCTTCATTAACCCAAACATGAGAAACTTCTTCACCAAAACGATCATACCGAATAAGCCTTGGTTGTCCTTCTCGATCTGTATGGACCGCCCGCTCATCAAATGTCTTATAACAATTCGTGTAAAAATCGGTCAATTCTCGTTCGGCGTAACGATATAATGACGGCGAACATTGCTCTTTTAACTTGGACAATAATACTTGTTCTTTCGCTTGGAACGTCATGCTCACAACATCCTCCTCCCATCAAACAAACGTTTATTTAATATTTTTCTCGCGCTATTCTTATAGTTTAGTTGACAATGCGATACGCGTCAACTGAAAGTACCACCAACATATTGACCATTGTACCTGTGCCACTTATACTTATTGGACACCATCTAAATGAAGGGGACATTTGATATGAAAGCGCTTCTTGTTATTGATGTGCAACAAACATTTGTAAAACAAGGTGATTTTTCGGAAGAATTGGCACGGATGAATGACCTTATTTCTATATTTAAAACACAAGATTGGTTGGTGATATTTGTAAAACATATTTCTAATGATCAAGATGACCCATTTTATTACAAAGCTGAAGGTGCCACACTCTCACCAATGCTACACTATTTCCCGAACGACCACATTATTGAAAAAAGCGGCCCAAGTGCTTTCTATCATACTGACTTGCAAGAAACGCTAGTCAAACATAAAGTCAGTCAATTATATATTACTGGTTTTAATAGTGAATTTTGTTGTCTCTTTACTGCCATTGCCGCATATGACCGTGGCTATGATGTAACGTTCATTGAAGACGCCACTGCCACAGTCAATCACGGTGGTACATACGACACAAGCGAATTAGATGTCCGAGACTTTATCGCCACCGTTCTGGATTGGTCACAGACTATGTGCGTATGCGACACAGCAGACGTCAAGCAAAAGTTATCTTTTTAACCTAAAATATGCCTGCCTCTTTTAAACGAACACTGAGGCAGGCATATTCTCTCTACAATATTTGATCAGCTATTTCCACATCAAGCAACGCGCGAACATTTTCAATCTGATTCGCAATCGTCACTGCGGAAGAACCAGCAAATAACAAACCGACAGCCACATTATCATCGGTCATGACCAACGACCCGGAGTCGCCCCCTGCTGAAATATTTGTGGTGATGATTTGTTCTCGGAAACGCCCTACCCGTCCAGAACCAAAGTTTACATCGACCGTTGCATTGACCGTTGTAATGATGCCATAAGTCGTATTTGTTGTTCGTCCCGTCTTTTTCACTCGTGTCCCAACGGTCACATTTTGTTTTAAGCGCCAGCCACGTACGTGCCCTAACCAATAGATCGATCGGTCAATTTGATGGAAAGGTGCTTGGGCAATTGCCGCATCAACCAAATTATTTTGATTCGACAATGGCACTTGCGGTGTTAACATAATGGGGATATAGTGCGATAATGTCCCAATGCGATCAGTTGGATCCGTTCCTCCATCAATTGGACCGGGTTGCAAAATGGGGTCACCGATGTTTGCACTATTCGTATTGGCAAGCACATGATTGTTGCTTAACAAGTAATACCTTGTTGGCACACCGTACCCGTGCGTAGGCGGGTTCGTTGATCCATTTGGCAAAACATCATATACACACGTCGCGATTGTTCCTGCAGTTACATGGCGATGTGCAACGCTATACCCTCCTTTTGCTGGACGTACACGATTCGCAAGTGTTGTGATGCCAGTCTCCATAGCCATCTGCTGACCTGTCATTAAATGACCTACTTGGATGACATCGGTTTTCATCCCGTTCACTTCTGGTGGTACAATTTGACTGCTCTCTAATGTTTCCATATCCGCTTTTTGTTCGACCATGACCGTAAGCGCTGGCGTACTCGTGACCTTACCGTCCACTTGTTTGAGACCTACACCAACACCATTGACATTCTTTAACTTTAACAATGCTTCTTCTGTCTCTACTTGAACTTTTTGCAAATCCTGTTGCATTTGCGTCGTCAATGTGTACCCTTTCTCTTTCACACCCTCACCCACCTTCTCTATTTTACACGTGCGGTGTAATCTCGCCTGCCTCTATCACATCCACCAAAAATCCTTCAAGGTGATGTGGCACTGCCTCCTTTAATTCACCCACCTTTTTCACGACAAACACTTGAATGACATCTTGTCCGTTTTTTTTCCCAACACCAATCGCAATCACATCAGGAATGCTTAATAAATGGTGCTCATGCTTCTGTAACACTTCCTCGATTGTCAATCAATCAACCCCTCTCTCTTTCGTGTCGGGAACCTCGTAATCAAATGATGTATACTCATTACTATGTTTTTAACAAGTAAGATATTCTCTTGAAAAATAATACTAAAAACTATTTCTAAGTAGACACAGCAACCACGCCCATCCCTACGTTAGACTTGCTTTCAAATGATTCTCCCTATAATATAGAAGTAATGAATCAATACGATATACGAAAAAAGAGAGGCGGTACTACATAATGATGGAAAGTAGATTATTTCGTTTTGCTTGTTGGATCATTGTGATCTTCCTTATTATCTATCTTGGCTCGCTAGTCAATTTCATCTTTAAGCCGCTCGCGGTGCTCGTACAAACATTGTTTGCACCGATTGTCATTGCTTTAGTCATCTACTATTTACTTAGACCCTTTGTTAATTTACTGAACAAGAAAATTCCCCGTGGTCTTTCCATCTTGATTGTCTTTTTGGCATTAATTGGTGTGATCACTTCCGCTATTTTATATATCGTGCCAATCATCCAAGCACAAATTCTAGACTTCATTGATAATGCCCCGCGTTATGGAAAAGTCGTACAACAATTTGCTATGGATTTACAACAACAACCTGCCGTACAAAACCTGCTACATAGCAGTGATTTATCCATTGACAACATTTCAGAAACATTCAGTGACAACCTCCAAGGGTATATTGAGTCGTTTCTAGCAAGCATCGGTGCATTTATCGGAGCGATCGCCAATATTATTATTGTCGCTGTCATCATTCCTTTTGTATTGTTTTACATGCTCAAAGAGGGGAAGAAAGCGCCCCTTATGATTCTTAACTTGTTCCCACGTCGAGAACAAGAAGAAGGAAAAAAGGTACTTGCAGACTTGGACAAGGCGTTAAGCTCTTACATCCAAGGGCAAATTTTGGTGAGCGCATGCGTAGGAACGCTCTGTTTAATTTGGTACTTAATTATTGGACTAGATTATGCACTTGTATTGGCTGTTGTAGCGCTATTTACAAATGTCATCCCGTTCCTCGGACCATGGATTGGTACAGCCCCTGCTGTCATTGTAGCGTTGTTTCATGAGCCATTCACCGCTGTGCTTGTCATTATTGGCGTCGTTGTCATCCAACAAGTCGAAAGCAATATTTTCTCCCCACAAATCATGGGGCGTCAATTATCGGTTCACCCAATCACCATTATCTTTGTCCTCCTCGTTGCAAGTCAGCTAGCAGGCTTTGTTGGCATCTTACTTGCCGTACCAACCTATGCGGTAGGGAAAGTCATTGTTCAACATACTTATCGTCTCATTCGTATTCGTATGAGAACGTCACATACGCCCCCGGTTAAATCATAGTGAGACAAAATGTTTTTTAAGCATTCCTTAAAGAAGCGTGCACATGCAACGCTTCTTTTTTTAGTGCCTAGATCAATCTAAGCTTACAAACATATAATAAATAAGTGTTAGACTTTTCCATACATTGCCGAATAGAAGAAAGGAGTGACAACAATGTTTGATCGCCTGTTTCCACAACCGAAAAAGACACGTGCACATTGCCAGCACTTCTCTCCATCTGGCTATGTAGAAGAATATGTCGTCCGAGAAATCCAACCCGTATTAACGACCTATGTAACCGACCATGTCTATCGGCACGTTCATACCTTTCCACAGACAACATCTCATCAGCAATGTCCCCCAATTTATGGTCAACAACAGCAACATTTGACTGCACCATCTAAAAATAAACGACATCGCTTCTAGCCTCTCTCTAAAGAGGCTTCTTCTCTGCCATTATTCTACGATTCCAGACAATTGTATCCTCATCTATTTCATACAAATGTCAAGACATCTACTCCTTTTCCTTCACTCCCTAATATTCCCCATATTTCATTTCCCGGGCAATCTCAAATACCCATGTATTGACAAAGTTATTGTCATTCTTTATCGCACACGAAAACAGACATGAAATGCACCTTATACTCCCCTCTTGTGGTACACTAATTTATAGACATAGACTAAAAATAAGGGGATGCTTATGATGCCAACGATTCATGTCGAAGGGTACCGCACCTTTCAAGTAAAAGAAGGAACAAAACTTGTTCTCGCGTTAGAAGATCATGGTGTCGACATTCTACACCGATGCGGAGGACAGGCCCGCTGCACAACATGTTTATGTGAGATCCAATCCGGAGATCCTGGCCCAATTAATGAAGCCGAAACGGCCATTCGAGAAAAAAAGGGCATTATAGACGACTCTCTCCGATTGTCATGCCAGATTCGTGTCTCTTCTGATTTAACAGTAAAACCATTACGTACAGCAACAAACGAACAAATGGATCCAGGAAAACGACCAGAAGAATAAAAAAGGTGAACCCGGTATGACCGGGTTCACCTCTTTTAACACTACTAACTTTATGTTCATGTCAATTCTACATATGCAAACTCCTCCAATATATCAACTACCACATTAAAGTACGGCAACTTTGACAGACGCTCACGATCACCTATCATCACGATCGTTTCTTTTGCACGGGTCACTGCAACGTTAATCAAGTTCGGTTTTGCGACAATCCAATTCGCTGCACTTGTCTGGCACTCATCTGTCCCCACTACGAAGACAACAGTGTCTGCTTCTTTTCCTTGAAATGTGTGCACAGTCCCGATATTGTGTTGAATCCAATGATTTATTTCTTCGACGGGATGCCCTGATAGATGTGCGAGTGCTTCGTTCTTGCGACGTAACTTCTTTTTTATTTCCTCTTTCACAATTGTAAACGGTGTGATCACATATAAACTAGGTATCACTCCCTGCTCAAATGCCTGAAATACAAGCTTTTCCACCATTTGTCCTTGCTCCTCAATATACTGACCGCGCACCGCGCTACCAGTCACATTGACCCAACGGCTGTGAGGGGAATGTTTATCTGAAAAAAGGATCATCTTGTTTTCATAAGCAATTGTATTTGCAATTGTAAACATCGGGTCAGTACAACGCCGATGTACCCATAATGGCAGACCAATCCACTGCTCACCAATAAACGTTCCCATTGGATTCCCTAGATTGGCAACTAATTGTACAGAAGATGACGATGATATATACGCTTCTTCTACCTTATAAAGTGTGCGAATATCATGCAACAACGTCTCAGGCATTGTGACCACTGGCTCAATTTGCTTAGGGTCACCGACGATTACAGCATGTTTAGACCGATAAATCATCCCCGCAGCCGCTTGCGGAACTGCTTGACCCGCTTCATCAATAAACAAATCGCCAATCTCTTCTGCGCCTAACTCGCAAAACAAACGACCTGCCGAAGCAAACGTTGTCGATACGACTGGGATCATCAAAAACAACGTTTGCCAAGATGCCGATACAGCCTGACGCGCTACTTCCGTATTTAAATCAAATTGCTTGCGATTAAAATAAACCCGCATGTTGCGCTTTACACGATCTCTTGCCAAAAAGAGGAACACTTTGTGTACCTTTAGCGCCAGTAAAAAGGCTTGCGAGCGTAAATGATTGAGCTCTTCTGATAACCACGGCGCTGTTTTTTGGCGCTGCGCGTAACTACCTTCCCAATAATCATCATCAGGAATGATCACACCTTCTTTACGCAACCTTTTCAGCAACGCAGCCACATCATCCATCATTTCATTCCATTCATCGCGTTCCCGTTTCATTGCCTCTATTTCTTTCTCTAATTCAACCAACAATATATGTACTTCTCCCAATTCTCGTTCCAACACCGTTAGTTGTTGTTTCAACTCCGTCAACTTTGTTTTCCGCCCTATCCACTTCCCTTTTATCCGCGGCCAAAGTCCCTCCATCGACATCGACCTTATTGATGCTTTCGTCTCTGCTAATTCATGTGCAACTTGGATCATTCGCTGCTTTCGCACTGATAAATTGTGACCCATCTTTAAAAGTAACTCATTCACTTCTTTTTTCCGTTCCTGCAGCGCTTCATACCGACGTAACACATACGCACATTGTGCAAGCCGTGATTTCCGCTTCTCGATTTCTTCTGCAAGCAACAAAAATGCTTCCTTTGCTCTTTCCCAGTCTGTCAGATCATAAGCATCCTCGCCATCCAAATATGCGGCCATTGTTTTATGATCAGCGGCTTTATCATACCAAAAGGCTTGTGAAAAATTGTCGTTATTTTTTTTGTTCCCTAACGCAACAGAAAACAATCCCCACGATGAACCTGTCTCTACGCCACCAACCCCATCCGCCACGGAAGAAAAATAGTCGACCTCTGCCGCAAGATGCGCAATTTCTTGTTCACGCGCTTGCGATGCGGCATGTAATTTCTCATCCTTCTCTCGCGCCACCGCTTTTCTGTTCGACAGCTCTGTAAAAATATTTTCGACCGCAGCATTGTTTGAAGAAGCGACAACTATGCTATAACCGGTAATGCTTGGATCAAGTTGAAAGGGCTGGTGTGAAAAATTGGTTGTTTTTAGCACAGTGTCCATTGGTGTAAACGCATCCGCGGGATGTTGAAACGCCACCATGGCTTTTGCCCGCTCAAATACACGTGCAGCAAACACTTCTTTTAATAACGTCGTTTTCCCTGTCCCCGGTGGTCCATTAACTGTATCTAGTGGCGATTCACCACTCAAAATGACGTTGACTGCTACCTGTTGCATTAGCGACAAGTGATGATGCGCCGGTGCCGGCCAGCGCGCTGGTGGCATTTTGCCAGGGTCAATCCAATCTTCAAGCACTTCGCGGACTTCATTTACATCGGTACGCTGCTGACAGCCATTTAAGTACGCCAATAAAGCAGGAGGAAGCGCTTTCTTTTTTGATAACATTTGTAATTCCTCAGCAAAGGAGCTTTTCATCAGCAGTGCCGATGACCGTTTCGTTAGCTTCTCGATCCGACAATCAAATAAGTATCCTTGTTCTACTTGGACAAATAAGTGTTCAGGGAATTGTAACGCATTGACGAGCACTGCTTTCATTTCCTTCACATGCGCTTCACCAAGATGTTTCCCATAAAACAATTGATTAAAGAGAGCTTGCAGCTCCTTTTCTATTGTGTTGAAATAATCAATAAAATCATCGTAGCCTTTTTCTCCAACAAATGTCCTAAGTTTCCCTAAGAGCACGCTCATGTATGGCAATTGCAAACCATCACCCTGATATTGCCCATCAGGTGCAACATGAACCACCGCCATAAATTTTTTCTCGCCTGGCAGCTGATAAAAAGTCTCGGTTGAAGCAAATGTATCGCGAACAAATGTCATGACACCTTTTAGTGGCATAATTCCAATGTAAATGCGATAACCCGCAATGTTCTGATGATTTTCCGTTTTATTTTGTGTCCATGGCATTTCCTTTCCTTGTCGCAGTTTCAGCCTCTCTATAGAAGAATTTTTTTCATCTATAGACGGCATTTGAAGCAGCTCCGTTACCCACCATGCTTTAAGCACCCGCTGTTCATGGTTCATGCCATGCACCTCCCCTTTATGCTAGCTTATCAAAAAGCAAAGTGTAAAACAATATCATATATATATTATTTCTCCATAAACATACAAAAAAAGACGGGATCTCCCTCCCGCCTTCTATCATATCTTTACAGTTCTTCACCGTTTGTTGCAATAACTTGTTTGTACCAGTAAAAGCTATCTTTTTTCAATCTCTTTTTACTGCCGCGCCCGTAGTCATCCTGATCGACATAAATGAAACCATATCGCTTTGTCATCTCCGAAGTCGAGAAGCTAACTAAGTCAATCGGTCCCCACGTCGTGTAACCCCAAAGGTCTACGCCATCGGCAATTGCTTCTTTCATTTGTTCGATATGGCTTTGTAAATAATTGATGCGATATGAGTCATGGACACGCCCGTCTTCGGTCACATGATCGACTGCCCCTAATCCATTTTCTACAATAAATAAAGGCATCTCGTAGCGCTCATAAAAGACATTTAACAATGTGCGTAAGCCAACCGGATCAATTTGCCAACCCCATTCAGACTCCTCCAAGTGCGGGTTTTTCAACCCGGTTAACAGATTTCCTGCGGCGTGCTCGCCTTCTACCTCTTGGCGCGCAGCGACACCCGACATATAATAACTAAGCGAGATGAAATCAACCGTCCCGGCTTGCAAAATTTCCTCGTCTTCTGGCGATTTCTCTATTGTAATCTTATTTTCTCGGAAGAAACGTTTCATATACGTTGGATACTTCCCACGCACATGTACGTCCGTGAAGAAGAACGTATTACGCATCGATTCGTGTGTCGCAAAAACATCATCAGGATGCGTACTTTGCGGATAATTGATCATGCCAATCACCATACAGCCAACCTTTGCACCGTCAACAATTTCATGACACGCTTTCGTCGCTTTCGCACTTGCAACAAGTTGATTGTGTGCTGCTTGATATTGAGCTTGAAGCAGTTTTCCATCTTCTACTTGATCACGCGTAAAACCGCCGCCAATATACGGCGCCATTAATAATGAATTGATCTCATTAAACGTCAACCAATATTTCACTTGGTCTTTGTAACGAGCAAACACTGTTTTGGCATAATGCGTAAACAAGTCAATGAGCTTACGGTTGAGCCAGCCACCATATGCTAATGTCAAATGGAGCGGCATTTCATAATGAGATAAGGTCACAAGTGGCTCCATCCCATTTGCACGTATCTCCGCAAACAATCGATCATAAAATTTTAACCCGGATTCGTTTGGTTCAGACTCTACACCAGTTGGAAAGATGCGCGCCCATGCAATTGAAACACGGAATGTTTTAAAACCCATTTCTTTCATTAAAGCCAAATCTGATTCGTACGTGTGGTAAAAATCAATGCCAAATCGCTTCGGAAACGTCCGTCCAGATTCCGTTTCTAGTGCATGTTTTATTTCATCAGAAGACGGGAACGGGATTTCCATGTTCGTCCGGTCTTCCGGTTTCACATACTCTACGACATCCGCTGTCGATAGCCCTTTTCCATCTACATCATAGTTTCCTTCAATTTGATTTGCTGACGTCGCGCCACCCCATAAAAAATTTGCCGGAAATGTCATTTCTACTCTCTCCTTTTTAGATCATAATTTCAACTAGACGATCATTGCCAGTGACTGTACCTGAATCTGCCGGAACAACATCCAAATACGCTTTACTATTGGTGACAACAACCACCGTTGTTGCGTCGTACCCTGCTTTTTCAATCGCTTCGATGTCAAATGTTGCAAGTAACGTGCCTTGTTTCACATGGGCTCCTTGTTTTACATGCGCTTGAAAGTGAGCACCATCAAGTTGCACCGTGTCAATACCAATGTGCATTAACACTTCAACCCCATCGTCACTTTGTAAGCCATATGCATGATGTGTCGGAAACACCGTTTGCACGACCCCATCTGCCGGTGCAAATAAATTCCCTTCATGCGGTTTAATCCCGACACCTTCCCCTAAAGCACCACTTGAAAATGCTTCATCACTCACCTGTGATAATGGGACAACTTTCCCGCTTAAAGGGCTCGTTAACGTGTACGTTTTGTTTAATGACTCGGAAGGAGCGACTTCTTTCTTTTGATCATTCTCTCCGGACACCATCCGATCATTATAACCGAAAAGATAAGTCAAGAGAATGGCCAACACGAAAGCTACTGTAATTGCAACAATTAGGCCAGCAAAACCATCTGTGAAAAAGATCGGCAATGATGCCAAACCTGGTAACCCGGAAGCAATGGCCGCCGAACCAGACAGACCGACAATCCCACCACCAATGGCTCCGGCAATCGAACCCATTACGAAAGGTTTTTTATAGCGCAGGGTTACACCATACACAGCTGGTTCCGTCACACCAAACAAGCCAGAAAGAGATGCCGAGCCCGAGATTGCTTTTACTGATGTCACACGTGTCTTGAAAAATACGGCCAGCGCTGCACCCGCTTGTCCAAAAACAGCCGGCGCAATTAAGGCGGTAAGTGTGTCAGATCCAAATGCCGATAAGTTATTCATCATAATTGGCACTAATCCCCAGTGTAAACCAAAAATGACAAGCACTTGCCATACCGCACCAATAAAGACTCCGGCAACAATTGGACTTAATGCATATAAGAAACTATACCCGTCAGCGAGCCAACCACTCACCATTGAACCAAATGGTCCAAAAAGCAACAATGTCAATGGAACGGTGACACTAATAAGAATCAGTGGTACGAAGAACAACCGCACACTCGACGGAATACGTGGCGTAATAAACTTTTGCAGATGACTTAACACATACACTGCTAAAATGATCGGAATCACCGACGTCGCATAACTTGCCAGGACAACCGGTATGCCAAGAAATGTCCAATTGACACCGGACTCGAAAGCATCAACAATTGTCGGATACAATAGTGCCCCAGCAACAACAACTGCTACGTATGGATCTGCCCCGAATTTCCGGGCCGAAGTGATTGCTAACAGGATTGGTAAAAAGTAAAACAAACTGTCTGCACCAGCAAATAAAATATGATACGTCCCATCTGCCTCACTTAACCAACCAACCGCTTCAAAGATTAACAACAATCCTTTTAAAATCCCCGCCCCGGCTAAAACACCAAGAATCGGTGTGAAAATCGCTGAAATAATATCAATCGCCTTGCTTAATACATTCCCTTTTTCCTGCGGGACCTCATCTGCGTTTTCCGTTGGTGACATCATTTGTGTCAATTCCCGGTATACATCAGCCACTTCATTACCGATCACAACTTGGAATTGTCCACCACTCTCGACAACTTGAATGACGCCTGTCAGTTGTTCAATCGTTTGTTTCACTGCTTTGTTCTTATCTTTCAATTTAAATCTCAGCCGCGTCGCACAATGAACAACCGAAATGACATTCTCTTCTCCACCAACATGTGTGAGAATTGCTTGCGCCAATGTTTTTGGGTCTTTCATATTGTTCTCCTCCCTTTTCTTTTTCTACTTACGTCAGCCTATTTTCGCGAGACGCGACCCGATGTAAATGAACGGTTAAATATACACGCTCATCTTTTGACACCGCGCGCCCAAACCGGTGCATAATGTAAGCACTCATTTTCGTACTTGTTTCGTATTCGACTGGGTATTTCCGCTTTACTTGCTCAAATAAGAAGTCATCCTCTTCTTCTAAAAGCGTTTCGCCATGCACAATACGGTAAGCAAAGAAACGTAAGTGTGTTAAAAAGCGGTCGTAATTAATTGATGTCTCATCAAACGCCATCTTTAAATCGTACTTTGCAATCGTCAACAGTGTATCGACAATTTCGATTGCTTCAACCGTATCTGTCATGCGCGCATGTTCTTTTTGCGCATTGACGATGTGTAAGCTAATCGATGCTGCTTCACTCGTGTCTAGCCGCACCCCCGTCATCTCAGCAATAAAATCAAGTGCCTTTAAACCAATTTCAAATTCCTTGCGATAATACTTTTTCAGTTCCCACAGCAGTGTGTTTTTTAACACCACTTGTTCCTGATGGCGTGTCACCGCAAAATAAAGATGGTCGGTTAATGCCACATATACATAATCATTAAGCGTCTCTCCGAGGGTCTCTTCTGCATAAGAAACAATCCGTTCTGCAATGTGTAAATACACTTCAGGCACTTCTGCTAAAAGTCGCTCGAACTTGCGTGAGACCTCCACACTCGTTAACGAAAACGTCTTGTCGATCTTTTCAGCTTCTATTTCATCACCGTTCTTCTTACCGAAGGCAATTCCTTTGCCCATAACAACAAGTTCATGGTGAAGCTCGTCTTCTGTCAACACGACATTATTGTTAAGCACCTTTTTAATGATCACACGCTTTAACCTCCCTTCACGCTCCCTACCATAAAAGACACAAAAAAACCTAAGCTAAAATAGTACACACGTATCGTGCGACCATCCCAACTTAGGTTTTGCCTTTTTTCAAAGTTACAACCCTAATGATTGCGATTACATCGAGATTTATAAAGTACTGTGCATCCAGATCGAGTAAAACCCTTTCTCGATTGAACGCTTTCATTGTACATGCAAACGCTTTTTTTGTCAAATAGGTTTTTATTTCCATGTAGATGCAAAAAAAAAAGCGCTCCGATTGGAGCACTCTCCCCTATTTATGACATCGATCCATCTAACGCTTGACGCAAGTCTGCAATCAAGTCATCGGTATCCTCAATCCCGACTGAAATCCGGACAAGTCCATCCGTAATTCCTAATTCCAAGCGCCGTTCGCGCGGAATAGACGCATGTGTCATTTGCGCGGGGATACTAATTAAACTCTCGACTGCACCAAGGCTCTCTGCCAACGTAAAGTAGCGCGTTTGCTTCACGACCTGCTCCGCCCGCTCTTTACTGCCGACATCAAAAGAAATCATCCCGCCAAAGCCAGTGGCTTGCTTCTGGTGTAACTCATGCCCCGGATGTGTGTGCAAACCTGGGTAATACACCGACACCACATCGCTACGCTCATTTAAAAATGACGCTAACGCTTTGGTGCTCTTCTCTGTCTGATCCATCCGTAACCCTAATGTCTTAATCCCCCGGATGAGCAACCACGAATCTTGTGGTCCGAGTACCGCACCGACTGAGTTTTGAATGAAGTGGATATCTTTTTTTAGTTGTTCTGAGTTCACAACAAGCAACCCAGCGACGACATCACTATGCCCACCTATATACTTTGTCGCGCTATGCAGCACAATATCAGCACCAAGCGCAATTGGGTTCTGGAAATACGGTGTACTAAACGTATTATCTACGACAAACAACAAGTCGTGACTTGCGGCAATCTCTTTCATTTCCTGCAAATTGGTGACTTTTAATAACGGATTTGTTGGTGTTTCAATATAGATTGCCTTCGTATTTTCTCGAATGGCCGCGCGCACAAGTGCCGCATTACTCGTATCTACAAACGTCACCTCAATGTTCATCCGTTGCAAAATGGACGTCAATAAACGGTATGTTCCGCCGTACACGTCATCAGTAATAACAAGATGATCTCCGCTTTTAAATAGCTGTGTAACAGCGGAAATGGCTGCCATCCCTGAAGCGAAAGCAAAGCCAGCATGACCGCCTTCTAAATCTGCAATTAACGCTTCCAACGCTGTCCGTGTCGGATTGCCCGTACGCGAATATTCATATGTGAAATTGCCGACGCCGTCTTGCTTGTAGGTACTCACTTGATAAATTGGCGTTGAAACCGCCCCTGTCGTCTCATCACCAAAAATGCCGCCATGAATGAGCTGTGTCTTTTTTTGCAATATATCTCACCTCTCTAAAAATGATTGCTGCTAATGTATCGTTCACTACTATCAGGAAAAACGGTCACAATTTTTTGCCCTGGTGGGCCGTTCTCTGCTTCCTTCCATGCCGCTGCAAACGCGGCACCCGAAGAACCGGCCACAAGTAACCCTTCCTTCTCCGCTAATAACCGCGCATACTTAAATGCCTCTTCATCTAAAATTGTATGAATACCATCAAAAAGTTTTGTATCTACATAATCAGGAATAAACTCCATACCAATCCCTTCGGTGCGGTGTGGTCCAGGTTCGCCACCATTTAAGATCGATCCCTCTGGCTCCACAATCACTGTCCGGACATTTGGCGCATGCGCGCGAAAATATGTTGCACACCCCGTAAACGTCCCCGCCGATCCTGCACCAGCAACAAACGTATCAAACGCTGGCAAATCTTGCAAAATCTCTGGTGCCATCGTTTCATAATACGTCTTTGGATTCGCCGCATTGGCAAATTGTGCTGGGGAGTAAGCGTCAGGTGTCTCTTGTACAAGCCGCTCCGCTTCTGCAATCGCACCTTTCATTCCTTGCTCCGTCGGTGTATTCACGACTGTCGCCCCAAGCAAGCGCATCAATGTTTGCTTTTCCTGACTAAACTTCTTTGGCACAACACAAATGACCGATACCGATGTTCCTTTTGCTGCAAGCGCCAAACCAATCCCGGTATTTCCAGCTGTTGGCTCAATGAGTGTACCTGTTTCCGTAATTTTCCCGCGGGCAAGCGCATCATTTAGCAATGATACACCAAGACGATCTTTCACACTCCCACCTGGATGTAAAAACTCTAACTTCGCATAAATCGTCGCCTCATTTGGCACGTTGATCCGACTGATCTCAAACAGCGGCGTCTCGCCAATTAAAGATTGAATTCGTTTATAAATCAATGATTGATCCCACCTTTTCGCTCAACATCATGGTACTGTCTTTTATTTTACCACTCCCATGATATTATTCCGAGCATGAAACCTTTAGAATTCTTCACCTTACGCTAGCTTTTCTGCCGTCATCACCCATACAAACGTGTTCATTTGTGTAAAGGAAGTTTCAAAACCTGCCTCAGAAAAGATACGTGCCATTGTCTCTACAGTTGGGTAATATTCTGTCCGCAAATCTTCAGCTAACCGTTCATAACCACGTGCACGCGCATCTTCAATTTGTTCTTCATGGTGTTGCTTACTCGCGAACATTGTGTCGGCAAACACAACCTTGCCTCCTGGCTGTAATAATGCTGCATATGAACGCGCCGCTTGCGCTTTCTCTTCATCTGTTAAGTGATGGAAAGCGTAACTAGACACAATTGCGTCAACGGTTGCTTCTGGAGGGGAAAAATAGAGAAAATCACCCGCATGTACCAAAACAGGAGCCAACTTTTCTTGCGCGATCTTGCGCATATTTTTTGACGGCTCAACGGCTGTCAAACGGACACCTTTTTCAAGTAATTTCAATGACAAGTTCCCAGTTCCTACACCAAACTCAACTACATGCCCGTCTACTGCATCGACAACAGCTTGCAAAATCTCATCATACCGGTCAAACACGTGTCTATACTCTGGCTGGATGCCAGCAACCGTTTCATCGTATGTGTCTGCCCATTCATCAAACAATTGATCGAATTCTCTTCCCACGAAAAACACCTCTTTCAACCATAAAGTTAATTAAACCTACGTGTTTACTATGCTTTTATTATCGTATCACATCTCAAAGAATGCGACAACGATTTAGTCGCAACAAAAAAGGATGACCTCCCTTGTAAAAGAGTGGTCATCCTTATATTTTCTCTATGGTTGATCTGGCGTGACAATTGGCCGCAACTCACCTGTCGTATACGTAAACGACGTTGGATACACATTGGCTGTTGAAGTGTTTAACTTCGCTGCTAAATTAGTCATGGCCCGTGTCAATTTTTCCCCTGGAACAACCGTATATACTTCTTCTTTTTGATAAATGGCTACGCGGTAATCATTATATGGGTAAGAAGCAGGTTTTGCTGGGAACGTATCTGTTACGGTATTGGTCGTTTGATTTGTAATCGTGGTCGTCGTACTAAATTTTTGCGAAATATTCCCAGAGATTTTGCCTGTCACACCGTCAAGTGTGGCACCCACCTCTGCGCCAACAGAATAAGCAAACTCTTTTGTGTTCGCTGTACTCACGCCATGTGTCTCTGTCAATGTCCATTGGTGCTGCGTGGATCTTGGTTGGAGTCGATTATAAATTCGTTTCCAGCGAATCTCCTGTTTAAACTCGGTGCCGTCTAACACATCGTCTGTAAACCCGAGTTCTTTATAAGCCTGTGCCTGTGGATTCCCCAGCGGCGCAAGCCCTGATCCATCAATATCGATGTATAGTACACCATTTTTTAGTTTTAAAGCGTTCGTTCCATTCGTATTCAATTCAATCATATCCGTAGCAGTCATCGGTGCCGTTTTCGTTTGAACGGTCATGTACTGCGCTGGCTCTTTATAAGGATCTTTGTCAGGCTGGGGATAATAAGTACTTTCGTTTAATTGCGCCGACAAGTTCACTTCTACCCCGTCACGAAATAATGTCCCGGGGGCATCGGTCGCTGCAAAGGAAGTCGTTGGTGCCAGAAGTAAAGCTGTACTTAACAAACAAGCAGATGCCACTTTCGTAAAACGAACTGTTCTGTTTTTGTTCATTGAATAGCCCTCCTAGATGGATAAGATCATGACACAACTGAGCAACTCTTCTAAAGTTCTTTCTTGTCTACTATTCAGTTTTCAAAGAGCCAATGATTGATAATGCTTATGGAACTACCGTTAATGTACTGCAGATGCGAGAGCTTGTCAAACATTTTTTGGTATAAAAGTTTATAGATGGATTTATATGTGTCTATATAAACACATTTTTATATTTTAAACGTGTCATTTAACAAAGGTCACCATAAATCTCCTCTACTATCACATAATGTGCATGTTTCTATCTATGTTCGTTCTGCTTTCCCAAATGTAATTGCGGTCATAAATCCAACAAACAGGGAGAGAACACAAATGATTCCGTACAGGAGTGAATGAGGCACACCTACCGGAAAAATCACAACGACCGAACCTGCAACAAGACCAATCATAACTGCATACGTCGCTTGTGTGTATGTGTTAAAAAAGAAGCGACAAACACGACTTGTAGTAAGAACCCCCGCACAAACTCCAAGACCAATAGTGACAATGACAGGAATGTGGACATGCTTCAGTGCAGTTGTGGCTGTATTATATACACCAAGCACTAACATAATTAAAGCGCCACTCACACCCGGCAACACGAGCGCTGTGCTTGCGAGCCAGCCCGCAACGAATAAAAATAAATATGAGGAAAAGCTAAGATTAGCGAGCACATTTGCAGTTTGTTCTATGCTCGCAGTATATGTCATATCTGCAGTTGGATCATGGAAGAAACGTATCATCGCCACAAGTGCAAAAGAAAGCAAGATCAATAGAAAATGAGAAAGACGGAATGATGTATTTGTTTGGGTGCGACCTGACCGCCATAAAAAAGGTAAGATCCCGATAATGGTAGTGACCCCAAAAAGTTAGAGTTATGATTAAGCAGAGAATAGGGTGGTTTGAGTTCGGTATTGTACTGGACTTAGACCACCCAATTTTATTTTCAAACGTTTGTGATTATGGTAATGGATATACGCTTCAATCTTTTGTTTTAGATCATTATAAGATAAAAGTGGTTCTCCATAATACATCTCTTGTTTCATATTTCTTTTGATTCCTTTTAAACCAAAAGCTCGAAAGGAACCTACCCATTTTCGAATAGATTTTGTATCGGGTATCCCGTATTTCTTTGCTAAAGCTCCATATCCTAGGGAGCCTTCTAGGTACTCTTGGACCACTTCCAATTTGAATTCGTCACTGTATTTTGCCATACAAAAACACCCCTAAGTTAGATTTTTTACTCTAACTTTTGGGGTGCAGCACCATACCAAGGGTTCTAGTGAAGCTCCCAAGCGGACTTGAACCGCTGACCCCCACCTTACCATGGTCGCCTGGTCATATTCCTCTTTTATCCTGAAACACTCGAAAGTGTTGATAAATCAATGCTTTCGAGTGTTATTTTTTTGTATGGGTTTCCTTGGTTATCCTCGTTTAATTTGCTTTTTGGCACCAGAAATGGCACCGGTTGATTGTTTTATTGAAATCCGTTGAGTTTATATTATTTCACAATTTCCGTTCATATAATTACTCCTATTTTCAAGAGACACATTAATATCATTACCCCTCCATAATAAAATTAATATTCTGTTATTTTTGGCCCCAAAAAAGACGACCCCAGCACCATACTGAAATCACCTTATTAACTACTCAAGAAGATTATTCTCAATAAACTAACTCTTACTTTTTCTTGTTATCCCCACAATAGGAATAAATTCAGCAACCTTCCTTGGATGACCTTTAGGTTGTCGTTTATTAATCATCGATACATTCTGATTATTGTTTCTCAACCTGAAAAAGATTATTAAAACCTCTTTTGATAGGAGCTTCAATTACCTAGTCTCAGGAAGGAGATGGTTTCAGCACTTTGTTATCCCCTTTTTCCTATCAACGAAAACTCAGTTGATCCGAATGCATGTGGCATTCTTTTAATTCTATTTATCGGTTTAGGTGATTTACGCACTTGAGCATAGAAGCCTAATCAAATATAGAAAAGACACTTGAAACTGTTATCTTTAATGTTTCACTCCAATATAAAGGGATAAAAATATTTGTATTCTTCTCGTTGCTTTTTATGTATTTACTGATTAAACTTCACTTTAAGTCCAAGTGCTTGTATAAACGGGACCGCTTGTTCAGGAGAAATAATGCAACCTTTTAAGTCATCAGCCGAAACGAGTAATTTTTCAAATGAACATTTGCTCAAGTCAATACCAGAAAGACTTGTTTGATGAATCTCGACATCATTAATATTAATCTCGATTAATTCGACATTTGAAAACTTGTTATTGTAAAAACTAGATTCATCTAACACACTTTTTAAATATGCGCTATATTTAAAGTCGCAATCACCGTAGATAACAAGAGGTGCATAACAGTTATTGAAAGTAACATGACGAAATGCACTCGCCGTAAAAGTTACACCACTAAGTTTGCAATCAATAAATTCGACACGATGGAAGATCGCTTGTTCGAACGCGGTGTTGGAGAGATCACATTTTATAAAAATAACATCACACCATTCAGAACGATTAAAATTAGTCGCTATGAAATCAATTTGCGTAAGTGTTACTTCTGAAAAAATAAGGTGATTGGTGATCCGATGGGATAGGTCACTTTTTACAAGGGCCACACGTTTATAGTGATCTTCATCCTCCAAAGTAAGGTTCCTGACATGTTTCAGTTTGTCTGAGTTAATTTTTGGGGGGATAACCTCTCTTTTTTTCTTGACCACCGTCATCACTCTCCTTATGGGATTGAAAATCAAAAACAATACTCTCATGTTTTATCTATGTTTTACAATGTAATTAGAGCAGACAGTGGAACTTAATATAACTGTGTTCTCAACTGAATTCAAAGAAAATTAACTTTTGGTGTAATAGATGCCCCACTAAAGTCTTTATCATCTGATTTGTAAAATTTTTTCCCAAACATTGATGATCTCCAACCCCAAAACTCAAACTATCATTCAGGTTACTACGGTTTGGCGAGAACATATGAGGGCATTCGAAAACAGCACTATCCTGAGAAGCCTTTGATATAAGTATACTAAGTTTATCGCCCTTCCTTACCAGTCTACTTCCTACTTGAACATCTTCTAATGCAAACCTGCTAAGAAATAATCCATCCATTAATCGAGCACTCTCTTCCACTGCATAGTCCAATGACATTTCTCCTGTCATGACACGCATATAATTATATGGCGTACCAAAGATATTTTTTAATACCATTATAGGTAATTCCATAGTTTTATCAGAAGATAGCATGTCGAAAAATGGAATTAGCATGCTTACTTTCTCCACCAAAGTCAGATTATCTTTTTCACAAAGATAACCAATATAACTTTTTTGGTCCTTGCTCTCTTTAAGAACTTCCTGCAAGCGATAGTTAATATAGCTATATAACTCTTTGGATTTGATTGGTTTTCAACATTATAATGTTCAGCAAGACCAAACGCCGCCATAATCTCTTTAGAAAACGATGTATCAATTCCCAACACATCAGATATTGATCTGATACAATATGGTTTAATAATATCATGAATAACACTCACTTCGCCAATGGAAGACGTTTTACTTTATAACTGAACAACAGCTTCCATCGCACTCTTGTCAAAAAAACTTTTATTATACTCTTCTGTTTTTCTGTTTTCCTTCTGGTGAAAAAGCTTGCAAACACCTGTTTTAAGCGTTTAAAATCTTGCTCTTATGCTATCGTCAAGGCGAGGAAAAAGCTTGGTGTATCACTGCTAATCTCATCCACTCTAGGTGTCCGAAATTTATTCGATTTCAATATAAATTGGCTTTCTTGATGTCCGTACACAAGCCATTTTCTTTGATTCTTACTATACTCCATATTGTTCATTAGAAACAACCACCTCATTAACTTACCCACCAGTATTTAAAGCCCCGTGCAACCTATATAATAACACCGATATTCATTCGAAATAGATATAACACACATCTGATAGATACTTAACATATAATTCTAATAAATAGAACCCACCATTTCATTCCTCCATCGGGGAAGACCCTTCACTTTTTATTACTATACAGAGACTTAAAAAATTTATAAGCATCATACTGATTGGCAACTCCACTTAACAAAGTTGCTATTTCGACATCATTTTTATCATTTGAATGTTCCATTGCTTCCAACACCAAAGAAGCGCCAGTAGGATAATTCATCATTTTCATAAGCTCATTCCTATAAACTTCCACTTGGCTTTTCTTTTTATATTGTTCATTCTTTTTTAATGCCTGTCTTAGCATAAAAGAATAATACATTTCTTTATCACGATTATTCCAATCTTCTAGATCAATGGTATGCTCTTCCAGAAGAGTTAGGGCCTCGTTAGAGAAACCAGCAGCCTCCAAGCTCATTACCAACCTCATTAAATTCACCGCACTGGAGTCAAACAAAGACTTTTTCAGGGACAAAATATCTTTTTCAGGGATCTTATCTTTCTCGATACAATAATTTCCGATAATCAATACATCTATGTTTGACAAAAGAAACTGCCTTACAGCGTCCTCAGGAGTTTCTACAAGAGGCTCTCCCATTACATTAAATGAAGTATTAAGCACAGCATTTACACCTATAATATCTCCCACGTTCTTGATCAGCGAGAAATACAATGGTTGAACTTCTTTTTTGACTTCTTGGAATCGAACTGTTCCATCCACATGTCTTACTTCTTTTAGTACGCCCTTTGCTTTTGCTAAATTTAACATATAGGGTGACAACGATTTAACATATGTGTTCTTTTCAAAAATTTTACTGTGCTCTTCTGGGACAATACTCACACCAAAAGGCCTGAAACTTTCTCTATATTTGATATTTTTATTGATCTTATCCACTACTAGTGGCTGAACTGGAGAAGCTAATATACTTCTTGCTCCAAGCGCTCTTGGGCCCCATTCACTCCCCCCCTGAAACCATCCCACGACTTTTTCCTCACCTAAAAACGCAGCGCCACTCTCGCTAGGATTAACTGTCACAGCATATTTTAAAAGCCCTAATTTATCGATAGATGAGCATATCTCATCATTACTATAAGACTTTCCCAAGAACGGATTAAATAGTTGACATGATTTCTTTCTTCCTAATCTCTCTATCCAGCAATAATAACAAAGACCAATTGCCACACCATCATCTGTTGCTGCAGGTTGAATAAAAACATCTTCCCAACCATGACTTTTGAACTTACTGTTAGCTGTGCAGTTTAATGCAACACCGCCAGCATAACTTAAATTATTACTATCCGTCAAACCCATTAGTAACAAAGAAATGGCTTCAATAGCTTTTTCAAGCTCTTCTTGAGCTTTAAAGGCTAGATCAAATGCAAGTTGAGTATTCCAATCGACAGGAACATATTTATATAAAAAATCTTGTATACTATTAATAGATTTCTCTTCCATTCCTTTTCGAAACGGTAAAATATTGGAGAAAAATGCATCTAAGCGCGCCAAATTAATGTGAATATCTCCATTTCTTGATATATCTAACAAACTTCCCCAATATTCTCTCTTTTTACCATACGGTGCTAATCCCATCAATTTACCCGCTGAAGGAACCCCAGCTTCACTTAGACCAATTAAAGCTGCGAAAATATCGTAAAACATCCCAAGACTGAGATTATTCGTGTCTCCATAAAAAGATTTAATCAACTCCAACTTGCTATCTTTGGAATGATAAAGTGTTACCTTTTCGAAACGTCCATCTCCAACATGATGTCCTTGCTCATCAATTACTAGGACAGCACTTTCATAAAATGGGCTCACACCATAAGCACTGTAAGCATGCATTAAATGGTGAGATGGAATATCTGCTTCGATTACTTTTTCTTTCCCGATGGGGACATACTTAAGCAATTCCTTTTTACAACTTTTGATGGAACGTCCACAAACCAGAAAGTCAACTTGGTTCAATTCTATTCCAGATTGCTGTAGAACATAAGTAATTGATGCCAAGGGAGGCAAAACAATTTCCCTATCATTTTTTGCGTAAAATCCGTCAGATTTTTTGCGCCTATCTAATCTTTCCTCACTTATTGCGGAAATAATTTCTCCATCTTTCATTAATGCTGCTGACCTATCATGATTTGACATGCTCACTCCCAATATATAGGTTGGCATAAAATCATCACCTCTTTTGCTGAATTCATCCCACAGAGATCCAACTTACGTAGTAAAACCCTCACATAATATACTTATTCCACTGCATAAACAACTTTAAAATTCACTGTGAGAATAATATACATTGTATGTCTGCCTCCTGATAGTTCACACTCGACAGTCACTTACTATAGTGAATTAGATTGAATATCCTTCTCAATTCCTTTTTGTTCACATTCCTTATTTCTTTATCAAATTTTCCCAACCTAACAGACTCCCTGACCTCAGAGATCAACAACTGACTCATTAAATAAGCAATAAATACTTGCTCCCGGTTGACATGGGATGAGATAACACTTGGATAACCACCCGATTCTTGCATATCTTCCAGTCCAGCAACAATATCAAAGTTGTATTTAGCACAACGCTCTGCATATTCAGTTCCTGGATGAGGACAATACACATAGGTGTTTATATTGTCTACAACACCTGTGTTCAAAAAATTAAAAATTGAACCTAATGACGTTATCAACGAATCAACCGTTTCTTCAGGAGTCCCTATTATCCACTCTAAGTGAACCTTTAAATTAGCATTTCTAGCTATTTCAATTGCAGACAATACAATATCTAGATTCTGACCTTTAGACATTTTTCTCAAAATACTATCATTTGGGTTATCTAACCCTAAATAGACTCTATTAGTTATAGGCTGGAGGTGCACAGCAATTCTTTCATTCAACAATGTTGAATGCGTATATAGCCCTTCAAGAAAAATATTGTTCCTGGAAAAGACTTTAGAAACCTCAATAACATGCTCCTCATCCCTAGTGAATATTTCATCCTCCAAGAAGCAAATATAACCTCGATTCCCGATATGCTCCTTAAAAAATTGGACCTCTCTCTCGACTTTTCCAGCACTTTTTTTTCTATAATTCAACCAGTTAGGAACACCACTACAAAATTTGCACTTAAACTTACATCCAAAACTCGTTCTCATACTAAAAGGAATATTTTTAGGCTCTCTCCCAGTGAAGCTTTTATACAATTCGAACGCGGGACCTAATAAATTATACGCCGGCAGAGCCATATTTTCAATATTGTTTACAACACAAGGAACTGGCTCTCTATCCGAATCCCGAACACATATGGAGTTAAATTTTTCAAAAGCGCTATGCATGCCTTCATCTAAAATGGTATTCAGAATGTCAGATATAGTTTCTTCGGGCTCGCCTACTACTGAAAAATCCATCTGCGGAACTTCTCCAAATAGCCTTTTCTTTAGAACTGTGCTTAACCTTCCTACAGTACCGATTAAAGAATTACGATGAACCTCTTTGACTATCTTTGATATAATCTTCATACCGTACACTGCTGCTGTGCTTCTACTCGGTATAAAATAGTCTGTAGAAAACAAGTAAATTTTAGCAGGGTTATCTTTGATTAAATTCAATAAAAACTCATGATCAGTGTCCTCATCAAACCCACTCATGATATTAATTAATGGATAATACACTACACTTAAACCTACTCTGTGTATCTCCCCAGTAATTATTAGTGGAGGAGAATCCCATGGCTCACTTACAGGATAAACTTTAGAGATTGCTGTCCTAAATGTTGGACGACGAAACGGGGCAATTACCACAACATCTGTTATATTCATTCTTTAACTCCTTTACCCTCGAAGAATTCTTCAATCCAATCAAACCACACATTCCATGGTTTACAACGCGACACATCTAAACCTGCCCGAGAAAGATCATGAAATATAGACCATAATAGATGATAAGTTTCTTCTTTATCCATGTTACTGATATTACAAATCTCAAATAAACCTGCTCGCGGATCAGTATCACTAACAACGTCACAAATCAATGCCAGGTCCTCATTTCCTGTGATTATAGTGCCTCCAAAACGAAACTCACATCCGTTTTTACTTCTATAATATCTTATAGAACTACACCCACATTCAAAAACCTTCATATCAGACACTGGTCAAAACCCCTCCTTTATTTACAATAGGACACATATAGTCTTTTCCATTTAGATTTTTCGTTTGAGAGAATGACCTAGACCTGGACCCACCACCACAAACTTCTTGAAGTTTACATTGTTCGCACTGGCCATCTATATCATGGATATCCATGTTTCGTATTTTATTTAAAACAGGGGATTCTGTCCAAATTTCTCTCATAGAGGACTTTCTTAAGTTCCCACATCTTGCATTATCTTCTCCGATTAATAACACAGTCGGATAAACATCCCCATTTGATGATACTGAGATCTCCATTTTTCCTAGAACATCTCCAATTGAAGTATGCGCACTATATAACTTCTCCCTTAAGGGACTTCTATAGTTCCATATACCTTCCGCCTGTTCTAAATTAATATTGCCTTCAATTAACGGTAAATAAAATTCCCATGCCGATGGCACTGAGATTTGCATATGTGGGATTTCTCCATTTAACTTCAATGAAGTAAGCTTCGAAAATGTCTGTGACCATAACCAAAATGGGAGCTCAAATTCATCTAAATGCTTCTTACCATAACCGCCAGGAAAAAACTTGATCCCTACAAAAGATTTAGCACCTAATTCCATAGCTAAATTGTAAGTTGGAAGGATATCTTCTATTGTCGCTTTTGTTATTGTGAAGTTTACCGATGTTTCAAATCCTTCATTAACAACTTTCTTGACACCTGCTTTTACCTTTTCAAATACAGGAACAGGGTCAAATCGAGGATTATTCAATTGTTTCCTCAACACTGTGTAATTATCAGGAGTTGAGCCGTCAATACTTACATTTAACACCAAACCGGGGCATCTTTTTTTTAAATCAGCCACTATATTATCCCTAAAAAACAATCCATTTGTTATTACAGAGACGGTCCATCCAGGAAGTTTACATGAATATTCCAGAATATCCAATATATCTCTTCTAATAAAGGGCTCTCCCCCGGCAAACGCTATCTTTAACGTTCCCATCTCATGTAATTCCTTGATTACCTTAAGAATCTCTGGCGTTTTCAGTTCATTATCTAATTTCGGACCGGACGAACTATGGCAATGCGCACATGCTAAATTGCAACCATTAGTCAAGTTAAAGTCTACATGCGAGGGTCCCCTAGTAAACATTACAAATTCCTCCTAAAAAATCTTTTATGGAAAATCATTGTATATAGTTTTTAATCAAAACATATGGAAAGAGGGGGGGAACCCCCCCCTCTTTCAGTCAAACACGCAATGACCTATTTTGATTGAATTAATTGTTTTAATTCATTTAAAGTCTCTTGCGAAATTTTAACAGGATTGACTGAAGAATCAAACGTTTCTGGCACAGCAGCTGGAGCTGTTCGATTCCATTGCATGGAAGTAACTTGCGTTACTTCAAAAGCAGGTTTAAATCCACTCATTATTTTCACCCCCTTTCAAATGTGATGAGCTACTTTTTTTATCTGCGGATCCGGAAAGATATATTATGCAACTTATAACTAACACTCCTGACAAGCAACCAAAAAGCAACATCGCCATATGAAATCCCAATAAGTCCAATAATAACCCTATACCCAACAGTGAAATTTGCGCATTAACATTTTCTAATATTCTTTTAAGGGAAAAAAACCTCCCGTGAAAGGCCGAATCTAAGCTCTTTTGATAAAAAGTCGAAGAAATCGGGATAAAGATTCCCGCGGCTAAACCGAACAGCCCGAATGCAATATAAGGGATTAGAAAGTTATCTGATGATGCTAACAGTAACTGAGATATAACAATCACCAAGCAGGACAAAATTATCCAACCGACAATTTTTCTCTCCTTATTAATTCGGGCTACTAATAACCCCGCGATCAAAATGAAAGCTCCTTCGGTCATATATAGTAACCCTGAAATGGAATCACTTTTGTACAAAGCGCTAATTTCAATTACTATTATATTGAATCCCGCTATAAATGCATAGGGCACCATAGACAATATCAATATTACTAGCACGGATTTATTTTTATTAATGACTGGAAATATTTCCTTAAACGATTTTTCAGCAACGTTTCCTTTATTAACATGAAACTCTTCCACTTTTAATGCAAGGGATGCTATAAGTAATACTATGTAAAAAGATAAAGCTATTGAATATAAATATTCTAACGAAATAAAGCTTAGCAAGAGCCCCGCTGATGCGGCACCAAATATTCTTGAGAGCGTTACAAGATTCATCTGTACAACATTTGCAATATTCAATTTGGCCTTATCTACAATAAGAGGGATCAACGTCTGGGTTGTCGGAAAATAAAACGCTGCAGAAACTCCCATCAGCATGCTATAGATAACCATCCAAAATATAGCGTTTTGATTCAAAGCTAAAAACATACTTGACACTGCAATAATTCTACATAGAGACGCCACAACTAAAATGTTTTTCTTTTTGTAACTGTCAATCAGTCTTCCTGCTAGTGGCCCAAATAAGGTACCTACCACCACTCCAGAAAGCAGCACCAATGCTTGTAGGAAACTAGACTCTAAATTTGTCTTCAAAAAATGTAAATTTCCTATGATCCCAAACCACATCCCAAATTCAGCACCTAAAACACCAAGCATGAGTAGCCAGAAGTTTTTATTCGACCACATAGAGATCCCCCCTTTTTAAAGTGACCTACAACAACTTCATTCCTAATTCGGCAGGACTCACAATTAACAAGTACGGCAGGTCCCACGGAAAAACCCCTTTCGCTCTTTCATCTATCCAATAATAATCCGTTCTAAAAAGCATATCAGGATTAAAGGATACCAAAATATCAATTTCTCTATTTGCGTTACGGGAATTAGAACAAAAGGATAGAACAAACACGTTAGTGCTTACTTTATGGGCATCTATTACTATAAAATACCCTTGATACGGAAGATCACCTTTATTATCGCTGCTTAAATAGAGATCTGTGAGGAAAATATCTGTAAGACCCCCATGCCCGGTCAATAAGGAACTGCATCCTCCTGCAGTAGATAAATTCTGTGGCAGATTAATAATTTTCCCATCTCTTATAAATTCGACAGGGCGTTTTCTGTTACCTTCTAGATCATAAAGCATGTTTATTGCTCTATCTTCTATGCTGATATCTCTTGGGATACACACATTAACATTATGTTGCTTCAAATTAGAACACCAATCGCCCAGAGTTAATTTAGACAAACACACCGGTGTTATTAGCCACGGCATTTCAAATAAATACTTTTCATTAAACGAGTGTGACTCCAATAGTAAGGATTTCTCCACCACACTTTCACTGTAATCTAGTATCGTTCTTTGTTTTAATTGGTAACTTTTCTTTGATTCAACAGTCAAATCTATCTCCAGGTAATTATACTCTTCCTTCGTGGACAATTTCAATGGATTTACACCGTTACATATAGATATTTCACGGTCAAATTTTTTGAAATGATAATCCCCTTCCTCACCTTTCCCAAGAGCATCCCGTATAGCTCCTTCTATCTTTTTCATAGGGTCGTTATTTTTATGGGAATACATAAAAGATCCCAATCTTTGTTGATAAAGAACCCTGAAGACAGAATAAAATTCACTATGCCTAGTGGTTACCCCCTCTTTCTTTTCATGTCTGCATGCCCTAACTGTTACATCTTGCCATTCCATCATTTCTCTCCTCTTATTTCCACCTGCTCTAAAATGACAGATGGGGCTTGATTACAAGTGGGGATAGAATCATTGAATTTGGTACATATACCTTCAATTAGTTCGTAGTCGTTGTTTATATAAACCAAGTGTCTATACATACTTTTCACATTAATTCTTAAGTAAAAGCTTGATGTGTAGCCCATTGTAATATTGTCATGCACTATTAAAGCATCTTTTATCTCTATGATAGCTATACCTTTATAAAATTGCGCACTATTGACATAATTACACACTAAGCAGCTTTTCGGGTTGGGTATACCATCACAATAATTTTTTGTGCTGACTTTTAGATCAGTCAACCTCACCCTCGGAAACATAAAAGTTGTTTGTTTACATGAGGAAACAAAATCCTGACCTAAAGCAACAACTCCTTTATTCACTATCAAATGGTTTTCATAATTGGGTATACCCTCATTTATTAGATCATTTTTTAAAGATAATTCAATATTCAGACACGCGGGACCGACACGATCTCCCTTTTCTAAATAACCTTCCTCAATCCCATGAGCTATACACTCATGGAATAAAACAGCGGCTACATGAGGTTTCAATAATAAATCATATTTCCCATTCTCCAACGATAAAGGCCGTAACGCCTTATGGATATTCATAAAAACGATTATCCTGTCGATAACTTTTCGCAAATCCTCTTCAATCTTCTGCAAAGAGCGCGAAGAAATCGTCATTTGAAACTCTCTGCTTTCATAAGCAAAGAATACATTTGTATATATGAATATACTGTCTTTTGTCTGGGGGTTCCCCAAACTGTCGAGATCTTTTTTTAGGGAACACATTTTCATAGTCAATACTATTTCTTCTCTACATTCCTCTAAAATTTTTCTGAAGCAGGAGATCCAACTAGGAATATAAGCTTCAATACTATGAGGATCTAGATCCTCATGTAACAATGCACCTTCATAATTAAGGTCGTAGGAACTATTTAAATGTTCGCATTGATCATCCTTATCATAAGTGGAATACCCGGCAGAAACGTAACCTATCTGATACTTTCCTGTTAAAGGGTATATCACTAATGTTCTTTCTAAAAAAGAAGTTTTAACGGAGATCTCCATCGGCCCACCCACCCAAAACTTTTTGAGTAACATCAAGATAAGACGCCAATCAATCACAACAAAACTCAGCCTTTATTAATTAGTCTTTCTGTGCATCACTCAACATACACAGAAAACTTCTTCTATTTTATTGCTGCAATAGAGGCGAAGTTTAAACACTTAAAAACAGTGGATACAGCATTAAAACCAGCCTTCTCTAACATCTGTCGATTCTCTCTTTCAGTGTATGGAATTGACACATCTTTTGAAGTTACATGTTCACTGATAGTATCTTCTTCACTCAGATTATTACCATATTCATACTCGAGGTCATAGTGCATATCAGTATAACTTTTATTAAACTGCCAAAAGTGATCTATTATTTCCTCTGAGAGGATACATATGCCGCCAGCTGGTAATTGCCTACATATATTGTTCAATACATCTTGCCTATTCACTGGACGAATAGACTGTAATGCCAAGTTTAATATAAAGCAACCAGGATTTTCGAACTCCTTTAAACGAGATAAATCTTCATTCAGAAAAGTAAATATACCGATATCCCTCTCCTTTAATGACTTCCTTAAAAGATCTATAGTTTCCCCAGTCCCACATCTTAAATCATAGATATTGGTATTGCTAATAAGATTTCTTCTTATAAAATCTACTACCAACGCTTGGGAGAAATTATAATAAGATTCACTACTGACCATGCGTCATCAAGTTACCTCCTTCACTTATATTAAAGAAACAATAACACAGACATAATATAAGTACGACGAAGAGAATTATCCAGCTAAATGCATAGCTCCGCCCATTCACCCAAGATTCATCTTGCGCTACTCCACGATTTATATCCCCTTAAATTCAACAGCGGGTCGAAACACCGTCTGAATTCCCTAAGGTTCCTATTATTTATACATAATAAATGCTGACTTCTGTTTTGTCAACAAAAAATCCAGTTATTCCCCTATACTTTTTGAAATTGCACGTTAGATATGTAAGATTATTGAAAAATATTAACAAATAGTTTTATCTAAAGTTGACAAGAGCTCCACATCCATATCTACTTCTTTTACATTTCCCATAAAGTTCAAAGACACTTTTACTCGTTTCTGTCGCTTATTAAATTTCTTAATTAAACCTTCAAGACCCTTTAACGGACCAGCATGGACAACAATTCTTGAATTTTTAATATAAACCTCAGAAGCGCCCATTTCTTCACCTTCCCTTGTCATTTTCAACAAGAGATCTATGTCCTTCACAGGAATAGCACTGAAGCATTCACTTTGTGTCAGTACATTCGCGGCAGCAACCGAGCTATAATCAAGATGATATCGATATGCATTCAATAACCGAAAACAACCTGGTATGGTTTTCAATTGGTTGTACAAGTCGATAGTCATATCAGCATAAAGCAGTATATAGCCAGAAAACAGTACTTTACTGACCTCATATTGAGTGCCTTGGCGCCTTTATAATAGTTTTCGTTTTGGTATTAGCATTTGATCGACATGTATGTGTGAATGCCTGTCAATCAGATATCTCACCCGTTCTTCCTGTCCAGATTGCACAAATAATGCGTACCATAGAGGCTTCATTCTCTCACCAAGACGGGGAATGGCTCGAACCTGACAATGTATTAACGAGCTACAAAGATTGGCGTGATGTCTCTTCGTGGGCAGTCTCTTCTCGGCAACAAAAAGTCCATGCACAACGCGCAAAGACTGGTGAGGACCAATCTCAATATAAGCATCATATTGATCTTTAAAACATTGTTCTAAAGCCTCCTGGAAACATACAGGTTGCCTAACATTTCGTCTCCAATATTTAGACGTCAATCCTGCCTTTGGATGGCGAAAACCGTATACCGTTGAGTAAACAGGAATCTCACTAGCCTTTGGACGTATTGCAGTAAGAGATTCTTCAAACGGATTGCAAATAGATTCCATCTGCATGCTATGAAAAGCGTAATCACTGTCCATAACCTTATAGAAAACCTTTTTGTTTTCCAGATCCTTCAATAATCCTAGTAATGGTACAGATGCTCCGGAAAGCATGACAGAGTTCGGACCATTATTTGCTGCAATAGACAGCTGATCTCGATAAGGAGCGATAAATTCGTCTGCTTCTTCAAAGGACAATTGGACAACAGCCATTTTTCCTTTTCCTTTCACCATCTCCATATAACGACTACGCTCGAAAATAATCAACAGCGCGTCTTCCAAAGACAGTGTTCCACCGACATGATAAGCTGCTATCTCACCCAAGCTGTGACCGACAGCTGCGTCAGGAGAAATTCCACATTCAGACAAAGCTTTAACAAGCGCTATTTGAATAGCGAAAATCATCGGCTGTGCAACAGAGGTTCGAGACAATCGAGAATTTTTGTTAGCAGAAAATAGTTCTTCAATCAACGACCAATCGGCAAATTTCCTAAAGATGCGATTACACTTTTGAACAGCATTCCTGAAAACCTTATTCGAACGGAAGAGGCCCTTCCCCATCCCCTGCCATTGAGATCCTTGACCATTAAATACAAAGGCTATAGTAGGTTCTGTGTACTTGGGTTTAACATCCTCTCTCCACTCTTTATTGCGCTGGATTCTTTCCATCTCTTCTATGATTTCCTGTTTCGTTTCTCCGACAACCGCTACTCGATAAGGATGATGCGTTCGTCTTTGTTGTGCGCTATAACAAATATCGGCAAGCCTCTTGTCGAGTGAGGAATCCCTAATGGTTTCCTTATATGTTGTTATTAGTCTTTGGAGAGAAGAAAGGCTTTGAGCTGAAATCGTTAAAATATCTGGTTGAGGTTTAGCCATAGTCTCAGTATAAGTCAGATATTCTTCATCAAATGATAACGGCAATGACGGTGCTTCTGTTAAAACAACATGAGCATTTGTTCCTCCAAAGCCAAACGAACTGACTCCTGCAAACAAGCTACCGTCTTCATCAGGTCAGGAAGTGAGACTATCTTGCACGCTCACCTTGATATCATGAAAAGGAATATGAGGATTAGGATGTTTAAAATGGAGACCGGCTGGTAAACAACGTTTATTGATAGCCAGTGCTGTTTTGATTAATCCTGCAATACCGGCTGCTGATTCCAAATGCCCAATATTACTTTTCACCGAACCAATTTTACATTTTCTATCTTCGCTTCTATTCAAAGAGACCACTTGCGAAAGTGCTCCAACCTCACTTGGATCGCCCAAAGATGTTCCTGTACCATGTGTTTCGATATATTGAACCTTTTCTGGCGGTACATTTGCTTTTTGATAAGCTTCTGTTAAAAGTTGGACTTGGGCTGTTTGATTCGGAGCTGTTATAGAAGAAACGATTTTAGATGTCGTCATCACGATCTCTGGTTTTGCATCATTGACAATGCGATCAATTCGAAGCATATTTCGATTATTTCTAGGAGGATAAGCCGGTATTGCGAGTACCCCTGCATAAAGGCATCCGAAGAAACTACTTAACATAATCTGGACCAGAATGATACAGGAGCAACGCCCTTTTTCCACAAGCATTCCTTTGTTGCAATACCGCTGCTATTTTTTGTGCTTTCGTATGCAACATCCCATAAGTAAATAGATCATCCTCTTCACCATTAGTCAAAAACCGAAACGCAATCTTACCTGGTGTGTGATATGCTCGATAGCTTAACAAATCTACTAAGTTCTTTACTGTATGTTCTCCTTGCACCAATACACTCACCTTTATACCACTCCTATTCAAAACAAATACTCTGCTTCCCGCAGTACACGCTCAACACTGCGCATCATTATTTTCGTCGAGAAATAGCAACATAGCTAGCGACAAAACCAAGGACAAACCATATAGAAAGTATCAAAATTGTTTTCCAACTCAATTCGAAATAGTCCGGCGCAAGAGACCCACGAACAGCTTCTGCCATATATTGCAAAAGACAGGAATAGGCAATATCTCTCGTTGAACGAGAAGTTGCGCTATGATATCATTAATTTAATTTGTTGTTTAACTTGTCAAATATTGGTTCGTGCGTTTATAAAAATGGAATATTTGATTAGGATGTCGGTTTCGAAGTTTCAATCATTACACCATTATCATTGTGGAGGTTCTTATGGGAAATCACACTCAAACAAAGTTACCCTCATGAACACAGACACCACGACCTCTAACATACAAAAAGACACAGCCGCTACATTTGGCTCAAATTTTTATAGCTGATGATCGTGAATTCTTATCACTTTACGACAAGCAAATAAGATCGAATCCAAAACTAGAATACCATTCGTATCAAAGCACGGTTTCGAGCTTCGGATTCACCTTGATAAAAAAATAAAAACCCTTATTTCCCAAGGGTTTTAGTAAAGCTCCCAAGCGGACTTGAACCGCTGACCCCCACCTTACCATGGTGGTGCTCTACCTGCTGAGCTATGGAAGCACAAAAATGGCTCCACAGGCAGGATTCGAACCTGCGACCGATCGGTTAACAGCCGATAGCTCTACCACTGAGCTACTGTGGATTAAAGAATATGACAAAACGTCTACATAAGATTATACTGAAGAAACACCTATACGTCAATGATTTTCACGTTTAAAACAAGAAAGGGATTGGTAAGTATTGTCGCATATAAAGAAATTCCTTTGTATTTTAACCCTTCCAGCGAGTATCGCGTTGTTGCCACCACAATCATTTTAAGTCTTCAAAAAGAAGATCATGGTATGACCACTATTAAGTGTACTCAACTTTCGCACCTCAAATCCGGCATGTAAGCCTTGATATAAGTGGGTAACCCAGCAATCCAATGTGAGAGTTGACTTTTGATCAATCGCTGCGCGCGCTTACCGATCTTATCAAGAGCGTCATGAAAAAGCTCGAGTAACTGTTGCAACGCAACAGCCCAATCAAGCGCCTGCATCTCATCACAGAGATCATAAAATACACCACCCAGTGTCCGATTGTCATTGTGGCAACGATTCTGCCAAGATAACACGATATATCTAGTAAAAACAATGGTTGTGTGGCTAATAAGAGAGTCGTACGAACGCCCTTGAAACTCCTTTTGCAAACGTAGGAGCGACTTCGTCGTCTTGAAGAATACTTCTATATCCCAACGGATCCCGTAAGTCTGGATAATTTCCTGTTCAGAAAGGCTGTGGTCTGTACTCAAAATAGCCAGCCATTCGCGCTTGTTATTTCGATTGCGCACAAAAACAACTTTAACAGCGACACCGTTTGCCATCGTTGTTGTAATGACGCGTAAAACGCCCTTCTTCTCTGGAAGTGGCGTTGCACGGTGATAAAGCTCCTTCAAGGATAGCATTTTACCGTTTACTTGATAACGCTGTTGTGAATTCTTCACCATACCGATGACATCAATTCCTTGATCTACAATTGCTTTGATCAATGGCTGTTGAGTAAACCACGAGTCCATTAAAACATAGGAAGCCTGAATTCCTTTCGATAATGACCGTGCAATCATGCCAGGGAGTTGTTCAGGGGCAGATTGAAGAGCTTCTTTCCGTCGATTATAACCAGCACTACGTTTATCAATATCTTTGTTGATGCCATTGATGATAGATTTTTTTGAACTCAGTAGTGAAAAATCAATAGGTATAAAAGTGTTCCTTTCTCCAAGCAAACTTTGGATAGTTTAAAAAGCGATATATAGCGTCTTTTCCAGGAAAATCTTCACGCTTCTTTGAAGTGAAAAGCGCAAACCAATTTTTTTGGTGGAAAATGAGCGCGAATACAAGGCGAAATAAAACATTACAGCTAAACCCAAAGTTCTTCCGAATACCTGATTGACGCAAATGCTTTGTCATTTCTAGCTCCGATAATACAACATTAATTTCATTTGGGAGTTGCTCATTTACATGCCTTTCAGTTATCATAGAGAAAGCACCTCTTCTTTTTGGTATTGGGTTTAGTCAACTCTATTATACCTAAAAGAAGTGGTGCTTTTCATGTTTCAAGTACTGATGTCAAGGTGCATATTTCATAGGCCGGCAGGCCTTGGTATAACTGAAACTCAAAGCATTTTTTGTCTGCGAAAGTTGAGGTGTATGGGCTAAAATAGCGCATACATTTTTTAATAACCATATGCCACCTCCCCCTTCTACATACCACATATTGCTTCAACATTACGTCTACACACCTTCGCTACTTTTTTTACCTAAAACTGTCACAAACATCACCGGAAAAACGTGTTAGCATCAATATATAGTTTTTAATGACATATAAATATCTATATATTGATTCGGAGGGGTCGGAATGAAAACTACACCTATCAGTCAATTACAAGACACACTTCATCACATTGCCCAATTAAACAATCACGATTTACTCCAAGAAAACGCCAATGTCGATGGCAATTCTCCTATGGGGCAGATGAGCCGGTTTGCCTCAGAAAGTGCGCGCTATTACGCCCACCAATTTTTACTCTCAGCAAACGTAAAAAAAGCCATTGACGAGAATTTCATCTACCCTCATGACTTAGATTTTTTAGCTAGTGGCACGACGACTTGTTGTCAAATTCCGTTGGGACGTTTATTACGTGGTGGATTTCATACTGGTCATGGCTTTATTCGTGAGCCACAAGACATTATGAGTGCGATGTCGCTTGCCTCCATCGTTTTTCAAGCAAACCAAAACATGCAACACGGGGGCCAGTCATTCCCGATGTTTGACTACGACTTAGCTCCCTATGTGCATAAAACTTACCTCAAACATCTCAAGCGGTTAAAAACATACCCCCTACCCATAACTGCAAACGAGCTAGATGATCTTGCTTGGACAGAAACAGAAAGAACCACATACCAGGCATGCGAAGCGTTTATACACAACGCAAACAGTATGCACTCACGCGGTGGTGGACAAGTCCCTTTCGTCTCCATTAACTACGGCACAGATACGTCAAAAGAAGGCCGGATGCTTATCAAAAATATTTTGAAAGCGACACAAGCTGGCTTAGGACACGGAGAAACATCGATTTTTCCTATTCAAGTCTTCAAGATGAAAGAAGGGATCAACGTTTATGAGTGTGACCCTAACTACGATTTATACCAACTTGCTTTAGAAACAACTGCCAAGCGACTATTCCCGAACTTTAGCTTTATTGACTCACCGGTGAACAAACCTTTTTATGATGGCACACCCGAAAGTGAGGTCGCCTATATGGGCTGTAGGACGAGGGTTATGTCTAATGTTCACGGCAAACAAAATAGTGTTGGCCGGGGAAATTTATCCTTTACTTCAATTAACCTTGTAAGAATTGCGTTATTAAGTGCTGACATCAATTCTTTTTTTGCCTTACTCGAACATTATATCGACTTAACCATCCAGCAACTACTTGAGCGGTACCACTTACAATGCAAAAAACACGTAAAGAACTTTTTGTTCCTATACTCGCAAGGCATTTGGCACGAAAGCGAACAACTTACAGAGAATGACACACTGCAAGACGTGTTGAAACACGGAACGTTAAGCGTTGGTTTCATTGGATTAGCCGAGGCGCTAGTCGCATTAACAGGAAAACATCACGGTGAATGCGAACAAGCATTTTTCTTAGGAAAACGCATCATTCAATTCCTGAGGGAAAAAACCGATCAAGCCACGGTGACACATCATTTAAACATTTCATTAGTCGCTACACCAGCAGAAGGACTTTCGGGGAAATTTGTACAGAAAGATCGAGATGAGTTTGGCGTATTGTCTGACATCACCGACCGAGCATACTATACAAATTCTTTTCATATCCCTGTCCATTACACCATCAAGGCAGCAGATAAAATAAGGATAGAAGCACCCTTCCACACCATGTGCAATGGTGGGCACATTAGCTACATTGAACTTGATGGTCATGCTTCAAGAAACACCATAGCCATTGACACACTCATACAGGCCATGCGAACAGCTGGGATGGGCTATGTCTCGATCAATCACCCTTTAGACAGATGTAAAACTTGTGGCTACATTGGTGTCATCGACAATGCTTGTCCAAAGTGCAACAACAACCTAGAAGAGGCGATTGAACGCATACGTCGAATTACAGGCTACTTAGTTGGTGACGTCAGAAGATGGAATACAGCTAAAAGACAAGAAGAACAAGACCGGGTGACACATATATGAAAGTGATGAACATCATTCACGACAGTGTTGTTGATGGCGAAGGGCTTCGAACCGTGCTATTTCTCGCTGGTTGCCCTCATGCATGTAAAGGATGCCATAACGAGAAGAGCTGGCACATTTCTAACGGTACGACAATGAGTGTGGAAGAAGTATTTCAAGAAATAATGAGCAATCCACTGACAAACGTCACCTACTCTGGCGGCGAACCTTTCATACATGCAAAAGAGTTAATACAACTCTCCATCCTAATTAAGCAGTCTTCTAACAAAAACATTTGGTTATATAGTGGTTATACACATGAACAAGTTTTATCTCACCCAAACGACCATTACCGTCACTTGCTTCTTTATTGTGATGTATTGGTGGACGGTAAATTTGAACAAGACAAACGTGATCTAACCTTACTTTATCGAGGAAGTCACAATCAACGGCTCATTCGATTGACGTAATCAATATGGGAAACTTTACGAAGTCAGACACATATGATTGTGAAATAGTGAGCAAACAATGGTATAATAAGTACAGCAGTGTGTTCATACTAACGTGAAGGAGGACGTTTAATGGTAACCATTGTTGCACTCACACCTATTTTATCTGTCATGGTTTTCCTTGTTTTTATGCGGATGCCAGCCATGAAAGCCATGCCCATTAGCTTGGTTGTCACCGCCATCCTTGCGTTAATCTATTGGAAAATTCCACTCCCCTACATTGGCGCTTCGATTATAGAGGGGATTTTAATCGGGTGTTCCATTTTATATATCGTCTTTGGGGCCATTCTTTTACTAAACACCCTTCAGGCAACAGGAGCAATTTATGCCATCCGCTCCTATTTAATTAGCGTCACGCCTGATCGAAGAATTCAAGCGATCTTAATTGCCTGGCTGTTTGGTGCTTTCATTGAAGGTGCAGCAGGATTCGGCACGCCTGCAGCAATTGCGGCCCCTCTGCTAGTAGCGGTGGGCTTCCCACCTCTTGCCGCAGTTGTCGTCGCCTTAATTGCCGATAGTAGCCCCGTTTCTTTCGGCGCTGTTGGCACGCCCATTATCGTCGGTGTACAACAGGGTTTAGAAGAAGGCGGTCAATTAGCCGCGGTTACCGCTCCTTATCTATCTGGTATAGAAATGACTGATTATTTACGGCAACTGGCTGCACAAGTTATGCAAATTGACGTCATAACAGGGACGCTCATGCCTCTAATTTTAGTCGCTATTTTGACGCGCTTTTTTGGAGCAGAAAAATCCTGGAGAAAAGGACTTGAGATATGGAAGTTTGCCTTATTTGCTGGATTTAGTTTTACCGTCCCTGCACTGATTGTCGCTTTTTTATTAGGGCCAGAATTCCCATCAATTGTCGGTGGCGCTGTCGGGCTGCTGCTTGTACTCGTCGCCATCAAAAATCGCTGGTTTATGCCAAAAGAAACATGGGACTTTGCCGAGAAAGACCAATGGTCACCAGAATGGCTTGGAAACATGACGGCTAAACCAGAAGAAAAGCCAAAAGTAATGTCCTTATTATTGGCCTGGGTACCTTATTTGCTGCTAGGGCTTTTGTTAGTCTTAACACGAATAGATGTTATTCCACTTAAACAATGGCTCATGCAAGTTCATGTGGGATGGGAAAATATTTTAGGCACTTCCATCTCTGCCACTTTCCAACCTTTATATCTACCAGGGACTATCTTTATTGTTGTTGTGTTTCTCACGTTGTTCCTTCATAAAATACGTAAAGATGCGTTCACCCACGCCGTTTCTAATTCACTAAAAACATTAATCGGGACAGCCGTCACGCTCTTTACAGCCGTCCCAATGGTAAGGTTATTTATAAATTCTGGGTTTAATCAGAGCGGACTTGAAAGCATGCCAGTAGAGCTTGCCAATCGTGCGGCAGAAGTTCTCGGGCACGGTTGGCCATTCGTTGCTCCCTTTATTGGTGCGCTCGGCTCCTTCATCTCTGGAAGTGCGACATTTAGTAATATGATGTTCTCATTGTTCCAATTTACTGTTGCTGATCAAATAGGTGCAGACCCGACGCAAATTGTTGCATTACAAGTCATTGGCTCAAATGCAGGAAATATGATTTGTGTCGTCAATGTGGTAGCTGCTGCATCCGTCGTTGGTCTGGTTGGAAAAGAAGGTTCAATTATACGGATGACGCTTATTGCTATGGTCATTTACGCAGGGATTGCAGGAATTATCGGACTCCTATTGTGAAAATGTGTCATGAATTAAAAGCAAACATGACTTTATCGCGCCCCATGTGTAGCTCAAATACTTGGGGCTCTTCTCGCTTCACACAAATTTGTCAACCTATAGCTTAGCTCTCAAGACAAAAAAAATACACCTCCATTCCATGTGTGAAAGTGTATTTTCTATAAAATATCAACCCGGCACTGATCTACGCTCGCAGGGGGAAGCCCCCAACTACTATCGACGCAAAAGAGCTTAACGACCGTGTTCGGCATGGGAACGGGTGTGACCTCTTTGCCA
>NZ_FMYM01000012.1 GCF_900096965.1 Shouchella lonarensis
GCACAAATGAAGGACGGGTGTACGAGCGTTTTTGCGTGTTAAACTAACTAAATGACCGAGCCATATAACTTGAAATGTCATCGGTCTATCGCTCGATCATTGGCGTTTTTAGTCACACGCAAAATGGCAGAGGGCAAGGGGGGAAGGGTGGAGATTTTTGAGTGGTTTTCTCAAAAATACAACCCGGCCCTTGCCCTCTGCCAAGCCTCACGGAGCTAAATTTCGAAATAATACACGGCAATTATCAGTGCACAATTGTAGAGTGGTGAAATCATTGGTCTTTTAAGGCGCTCGAGAAATTCTTGACACATACGTAGATTTGCGAGCCTTGACGTCTACTAACCCCACCATGTATACTAACAGTAAGCAAAGCATAAAATGAAGAAGACCACGGGTCTAGAGCGCCCGCGGTCTTATGATAGCAAGGTTCCCATTAAGAGGGACAGCTTTTAGGCGGAGTAACTCCACATTCCAGCTGTGGCGCTAGGGTGGAGTTACTCTTTTTTACTGAGAGTAACGATTGACACAACTAACATAAGCGTGGACACTAATAGGCCACAAAACATACCGATCAGTACCGCCGTCTGAAAGCAGGTCATGGCAACACCTCCCTTCTATCGGGAGAGTGCTGTCCGCCCTTGCGTCACCTACACCATCATATCTTCTATTCTAGTATAGTTGACGAGATGGTAAAAGAATGACTCCTTGCAAATGTCTTCCGTTATTTCTTCTCCCCCAACCACACATTTACATCCGCACAAGACTGCCGTACCTCTGCTAATGTTCCTTGCGCAACAATGCTTCCTTCATCCATCACAATCACATGATCCGCCCGTAGTAAACAGTCTTTCCGGTGCGATACGACCAAGTACGTACGATCACGCTTATTTGCGAGATTCTCCCATAAGCGCGCTTCCGTTTGTACATCGAGTGCACTCGACACATCATCTAGCACAAATACGTCCGCCTCACATGCCAGCATCCGCGCGATTGCCACGCGCTGCACTTGTCCACCTGATAGTTTCATCCCGCGCGTACCAATAATTGTTTCAATACCGTCGGGCATTTGCGCAATTGTCTCTGTTAAGACGGCCTCTTCAATAACCCGGGACAAATCAACGTCATCTTCAGACTTGCCAAGCAAAATATTCTCCTTGATTGAAGCGCTAAACAGCGTTGGCACTTGCGGTGTGTATGCGCTATAAGGAGGGCCAAAAAACGCCGCCCGGTCATCTACGCGTTGTCCACTCCAACAAACCTCACCCGCTTGCTTTGGCAATTGCCCAAGCAACGACCGTAGCAATGTTGTTTTCCCCGAACCAACGCGCCCGGTAATGACGGTGAAGCTCCCTTTTTTTATCGTAAGACTCGCGTCCTGCACGCCTAGCGTGGAACCTGGGAACTGATAAGTCAAGCCTGACACCCGTAACTGTTCGAAAGAAGAAACCCGAACCTTTTCCTCCTCATTTACCGGCAGCTGCTTCAACGGTAAAGGCGTGTGCCGGACGAGCGCCTGAGCTTGTTTCTCCCCAAATAACGCCGCCATTCGCTTGAAAGAAATGCTCGTTTGCCGGTAATGAGCCAGAAAGCGTCCGAAAAACTGGGTAAACTCCGTGACGTAGCCAAGATAAAAGACAAACAACACAAAGTCACCGATTTTAAAAGCACCGCTTTGCATCGCTCCTGCTGAGAGCAATAAAATGAGCCCGGTTCCGATCGTCACCGTGTTTGCAAAGACCGCCTCCAAGGCTTGCGTCAATGCGCGATCTTTCACCATCGTCTTTCGCCGCTCTTTGTTCAATGTGTCCATTCGCGCAAGCATCCGTGACTCTGCCCGCGCCAGTTGAATCGCTTGTGACATCGCTGTCATCTCACCAATCGTACTTACGACAGCAGCAGAAGCTTGCTTACTTTTCTCACGATGTGCGCCCAGTCGTTTCATCGCCATATTGGCAATCGCGACAACAACAATGAGTGGTACGAATACGAACAACGTTAATTGCACATCTATTGCTAATAAAAGAACGAGAGAGCACATCGCAAACAAAAACCGACCCACGAAATCTAACGTCCAACTAATCGCGTCTTCTGCTTGCGCTGCATCTTCGCGAAATTGGATGACCATTTGTCCTACTTCTAGCTTCACTGGCTGCGCTAGCACATGAGCAAATAAATTTTTCCGAATGAGCCCGCTCATCATGAACCGGTGCCACACATCAGTCAGCGCTCCCATAAAAATAAACGTGATCCGTCCGCACGCAACGCCCAGTAGTAGAAGCAACAAGCTCCACACACCGATTGTCAAGTTTGCGTCCCCTGTCAATGTATGAAGCAATTCTCGCGTCAACAAACCCGGCACAATCGGGAAAAGATGAATGACGAGCCAAATGAACCCATTTAACACATACAGCCACGGCCGGTACATGATGAGTGCCCACATAAACTGGAATGGCTTCATTGTAACAACTCCTTTCTTCCCCCGTGCAACAACTTGTAAAAATGTGTGTGCGGGGTTGATGCGAGTTGTTCGCGCTTGCCATATTCCAGCACACGCCCGTGGTTGAGAATGAGCACTTCATCAACATGGGCAATCGTCGCTAGGCGATGGGCAATAATGATCGCTGTTCGCCCGGCAAGAAGCCGACGCATTGCCTGGTCGAGCACCTGCTCCGTAGCTGGATCAAGACGCGCTGAGGCCTCATCTAAAATGATTAGCCCCGGGTTAGCTAAAAATACCCGTACCAACACGAGCAACTGCGCTTCCCCAGCCGATAGTTGCACGCCCTCTTCGCCTACATACGTATCTAATCCATGGGGAAGCGTGCGGTACCAAGATGCCAAACCGAGTTCATCAATCACCGTAATGATTTTTTCATCACTGACATGCGGATCAAAGAACGTCACATTGTCACGCACCGTTGCTTTCAGTAACTGTACATCTTGCGTCACAAAACCAACTCGCGCTCGCAAATCGGATTGAGCAACTTCAGAAACCGCCACATCTCCAAGTTTGATCGCCCCTTCATCCGGCTCATAAAAACGGAGCAACAATCGAGCGAGCGTTGTCTTCCCACTCCCGGTTTTTCCGAGTAAACCAAGGACCTTCGTTGCCCGAAGCTGTATATAAATATCCTCCAGTACTGGCGTATCCGCTGCATAACCGAACGACACATTGCGCATCGATACCGACAGCGCACCGTCCGGCAAACACTTCTCACCTTCGTTCCTTATCGTTGCTTGCAGTTGGAATAACGCTTTTACCCGTAAAATACTCGCATCTGCCTTTTGTAAATCCTCCAGCTGGTAACGAATGTGTTCAATCGGTTTGATGAGTAATTCAGTGAAATAAAACACCATCACCACTGTACCAATTGTAATGATCCCAGCTTGAAACAACCATGCACTGAGCCCGAAAGCGACCACATTCCCGAGTGTAAACACAAAGATCGTCGTCATCCACATCGCATAACCACGCACGTGCGCCTGCTTCGATACTGGATACCACTTGTGTAACAACTGTTCAAACTGCCACAACACGTACGTGCGCCCACCGTTGGCACGCGCTTCTTCACGAGCAGCAAGCTGCTCAGTTAAAAAACCGAAAAAATCGCCGATCACTGCACGCAATCGCTGCCAATACGGCACTGCGAGCAGACGCATTTTATCGATTGCCCAAAAGGCAATCATGATAAACATGGTCATCACAACACCAATTCGCCAATCTTCTACTACGAACACGATCAAAATCCCTACAATAAACGTCGTATTTCCTAGTAAGCTGATCACAAAATGCGAGAAGAAATTTTGCAGCACGTGCACATCGCCATCAATCCGCTCAATCATTTCTCCAGTAGAAAATGACTGTTGCTGGGCCCGATCTAATGTGAAATAATGGGCCATCAACTCCGCACGGAGCGCATTGGTTGCTCGCCAACCAACATTTTCGCCCATGTATACGACAAGTACATGGAGCGCTTGCCCAGCTAACGCCCATACGACGAACAAAATGGCCGCACCATACATTTGTGAGATCGAACCACCCGTCCTTGCGAGATCAATAAACTGACGCAACGCAAGTGGGCTAAGCAGTTGACAACCGATGCTAATTAACAAAAGTACAAATACTGCTACAACACGCCACCTCATTGGTCGCATGTACTGATAGAGTAACTGCCCATATGCTTTTATAGGCATTCGTTTTTTCTTATCTATCATGAGTCCCTGCTTTGAATGCTTTAACTTATCATCATTCCCCCTTTTATTTCACCTCGAGCGACGCATGAGGTTGTAACGTTTCTGATTCAACAACAAGCGCCGTTAATCCGACGGCTGTCTTCGTCTCATGTCCTTCACCTTTTTCCCAAAAAACCGCTTCACCGGCGGAGATAGGGAACGACGAGCCTGTCTCGCCGCGTACTTCTCCTTCTCCATCGATCACAAGTAACAGCTGATTCACAACTGTTTCGTGAAAACCGATCATATCGCCTGGCTCAAGATATACCATGCCAACATGCGTCGCACTGTCTGTCATAACCAACTTTGTCATTATAAAATGAGAGTCAAAGTGCGTGACTTTCTTTCCTGTTTCTCGCGAAAATTTAAAGCGTTTCATGTGTGATACCTCCCTCCATATTTTTATTGTTTCCCTACACTATCCTCCCCACTAAAGATAGTGCTTTTAAACATGAAATCCCCCGAATGAAATACTTTTTCAAGTATCTTCATTCAGGGAAGCCTGTTAGAGTACTAACTCTGCTAAAGTGTAAAGTAAGTTATTAATATCAACAACATTCTCAACTTGATTGTTGATAACTTTCTTGTTTCTCTAGCTCTAATTCACATTTTTCTGGCTGCGGGAGTTGCCGCAATAATGGTTGTGTTAACCAGTATAATGACACAAGTATCAGTGCGATCCCAGCGCTAATAAACGGATAGATAGAACCAAATTGTGCACCAATGATTCCACCAAGAAGTGCGCCAAGAGGGGCCGCTAGGGATGATGCACTCATCATAAGAGACATTACACGCCCAAGCAACCTTTCTTCAATACATCGTTGAAAAATGGCCGCTCCCATGACATTGCTAACGCCAATGATCGTTGTGCTAAATCCAGTAAGAATAATGGATACAATTGGGGAAGGGACAATGGCTGCTGCGATCCATGTCACCCCACAAATCATGAAGCCAACGATGGTCAAGTCACCAAATCTGAAGCGACTAAGCTGAGAAGCAGAAGCTGTACCAAGTAACATGCCAATTGATAACACGGCCATATAGACACCATATAAACTCGGTCCACCTTTTTGCTCAGCGATACTAGGTAAATTAACGATAAAAGCCATGAGAAAGGCATTAGCAACAACACCACTTACTAAGAGGCGAGGAATAATGGTTTTTCTTGCATATGTGACACCTTCTTTTAAATCAACCTTGTAATTCCGCATGGTGATTAATAGTGTTTCTTTTTGTGCAGCGTTGCTGACTGCTGGTGCCGTTTTGAGGCATGTAAACAATATCGTCGTCAGTAAATACAAAAAGGCATTGATAAATAGAAGAAGTGGTGCGTCAGTAAAAACTAATAAAGCACCTCCGATTCCCATAAACAAAATGTCCGTCCCTTGATAAGCAACCGACATGTACGAGTTTGCCTTTATCAATTCATTCTCCTTAACAACACGTGGCAACAACGCGCTTTCAGCAGGGTAAGCAAATTCACTGATACACGAAGTGATAAACATGATTAGTAGTAACCAATGAACCGTCAATACGTCAAAATAGTAAAACAAGGGTACTAACAGTAAAAATGCAAATTGCAGAAGCTGTGTCGTAATCAATATCGATTTTAAATTAGTGCGGTCAATATAAGGACCTGTTAAAAATTGAAACACTGAGGGAATCATCGTTAAAAAACCTGCAATACCAGTGTATAAGGTACTTCCTGTTAACTCAAAGGTGAGCCACATCGCGATAATTGCATAAAGACTATCACCAATATTGCTAAATAATCTTCCAGAAAATAATAACCAAAAGTTCGAACCCTTCATGTTATACCTCTTTTCCGTTTTATATCCTATGATCCACTCGGTATAAAGAAGAATTTATCTCCCAATCAATATGCACCAGCAGTTTTGGACTTATCCCAAAAAGAACGTCGGGCTTTAAAAAACCCTTCATTGCCCCAAATGACTTTTAGCAAACAAAGTAACTAGCTTATCAAATTCTGCAAAATTTTGATTCATCGCATACACATACCTATATGAAAACAACGGATCAGAGTTATTAATGTGGTGATTTAAAATTTGTAACAGTTCATCCTCGTGACCCTTAAATCCGTCCCACTTCTGAATAAAACCATTTATATCTCCGTTATAAGTATATTTTTCATATTCACATGCGACCATAGATGTAATATATTCATTTACATTGTGCAAAACAAACGCCCTTGACATCTCATAAATATCTTTTTCATAAAGGTGTTTTTTTAAAAAAGAAATTTGCTGCTTTAAAACAAACGATTCATGGACAAATACATTTTTCTCCCCTTGAATATAAAACAAAGCATGAAACACTTCATGAATAAGTGTATTGAAGGCATGTAAATCGTGTTCATTATTAATAACATTGTTAATAAAAATAAATCCATTGTCATTTACTGTCTGAGGCTTAGCAGACGAAAATAATGTTTTCTTATCTTGGATAAACCCATTATCGACGATCGCTTTTAGTTCAAGAAAATCTTTTTCCGAAAAGCGTTCCTTAATAAAGGTGAACAAACGCACTAAAAGCGCTTCCTTACTGACTTTTTGATCCACCCTCATCTCATCAGTGATCCTGTCTTTATAGTCCATAAACCTCTTAAAATGACTCATTTCATCCCCACGAAGAAAAGGTTCTAATTCTTTGTAAATCGCTTTTCGCTTAATTAGATTGTCATTAAAAAGATTATCTAATGTCAGATCCCTAATCCATTTGTCTTCTGAAACCATTTTGTTACCAACATCATAGAAAATCTGATTTACACTCGACCTCTCGCGTTCGAGTTTATCTTCCAATTGAATTTGAATCTCATTTCCCAAAAGATATTTATTTTTTAGGAAGTCCGCTGTGGAGATTTTCGCATTACTAATATTCAACATGTCATCAAAAATCATTTTTGATATTGTAAGCGCAGAAAATAGCGCATTAAAGATAACCCCATTGTTCTCCGCAATCTCTTGCTGATCACTCATAGATTGATTTTCTGACATCATCTCTTTCAAGACGAACTTATAATCATCCACGTTGATCATACGGGTATATTGCTGAAACACAGCATAACCTGTTAAAATGACCTTGATCTCTGAATTTACTTCAAATACATTTTTTAATAGGTTAATGGTCAGATCAATATCGTCTGCACACACTAATAAATAATTTGTCTTCTTGACATCTATAAGATGAGAAAGGTCATTAAAACCATTTACTTTATTTGCGAACACTTTTAATTGTTTATTTAATTGCCGATAACGCTTCTCTAAAGCTTGAACTTTATACTTTCCGACATCCTCTGGAAAGTAATTTTGCGCATATAAATTCTTCTCTTCTACTTTATCATGATCGATGAGCGTCAAATCATGAAGCCCTAATTTCAACAATCCTTCAGGAATATAGCTCCCACCTGTTCCTACTCCTAAAATACAAATAGACACCTCGTGTAATCGACAAAAATAATCTTCAAACTTAACATATGGAATGCTATCTGTATAAGAACGGAGTCTCATAACTATATGGTCGACCTCTTTAAACACTGAGATATACTTATTTTCAAGTAAATAGTTGAGTGTCATATCAAGGTCCTCTTCTTGATCAAACAAAGATAACTCAATCAATTCCTTACGGGTTTTCGGATCTTTGAGTTGCTTCAACAACTCAAAAAGCAGTTTATTATTCGAAGAACGTATTCCTGTTCTAAGATCTAAATTCGAAAAATAAAACATTATTTCATCTTCTTTTAATACCCAGTACATGCCAGCATGTAAATAATACTTAACTCCCATTAAATATCACCATTTCTTAGGCGGGCGTAAACAAAAGGTACCTCTACCCTCTGTACGCCCTCCTGACTTAATTTTAAAGTAAAAACTCTTCAAGAATCTGCACAAATTTTACTTAAATGTAAGTAAAGCGTCAAACGACTAGATTTAAACATACTTACACTTAACAATGATCTTAACGTTACCATACTGAACTGATTCATTACTCACTTTGTATTCATAGAACGTCATTATTCTCACCTCTTCCTCTATCATTTTAAAAGACTAACTAGCAATTTCGCTTATTTTTCCGCAAATCAATGCAACCGATTAGGTTTAGACATATTTACACTTAACAATGATTGTAACGTTACCATACTGGACTGATTCATTACTCACTTTGTACTCAAAAAATGTCACCACTTTCTCCTCCCCTCCTTTTATATTAGCTCTACGTTACTAACATAATTCAACTATTAAATATACTAATAGGTAATTCAAAAAATCAGCAAACCTAATGTTAAAGATGTATATAACCTAGAAGCTACTAGTAGTATAGCCCGAAAGATAATATATGACCACCCCAAAACGATCGCATTTCGATAAACAAACAGTTATTTCAAAGTCCTTTATCTCCATCAAAATAAACGCAACATAACAGCTAACTTATGTAGCGCCTCTCTTTTTACTCGGCGTCCATGGCTCTCACTTAATAGGGTTTGCTCATATACTTCCGTTGCCGTCAATTTCTCTACCTGCATATAACGCAAAATTAATAGCTTCCTTTCTCTCTCTGACAACTTATTTAAAGCTCTCACTATGCTGGTTATTTGATTTCTCTCTTCTTCACTCAACTTTAGCACACTTCCCCAGCATCCATTGCGTGTACATTCTGACCATTCAAACTGAAATGTTTCCGTTACTTGAAGCATGTCTTCTTCTAACATTGATATAGACCACCAAAAATTTTTTAATAACTCCTCTGTTTTTCTCCTTATTTGCCGATCTAGTTTTCCTTTCTCCCTTTTCACACATACTCCTCCTATCATACCATGATGAAAAATTGTGATAGAGACACCGCTTACAGTAAATTGCAACAATCACACGATGAATCAAGTACCCTCTACCTAACACTCATTTCTTCTCCTCAACAAATAAGGAAAGCCATTTAAGGGAATTAAGTAACTTATAAGTTAACTTTTTTTATCATATCACATTATTTGATGGGTCGTCTATACTTAAATGGCAAACAAACATACGAAGAGATGGTCATAGACAAGAACGTCCAATATAAAGCAGTCAGTCTTTTTATTTTTATCCTCCAATCGTAAAAGAATAAAAGCCCCACTTCCAGCGGTCACATCCACCTCGCACCCCATTGCGAGGGAAAAGATTTTGTTCGTGATCGCTTCGGTTTCTTGCCATGCACCCGGATGCGTCGCAAATGCGCGGGCCGTCCGACCAATGACCATATAATCGTGGGCGGCAATTTTCTCATGCACACATCGCCACTCCTCCGGCGACTGCATCGCCCACGTCACGAGGCGATCCAAATCACAATAATGATAAAAATCATGTCCATACGACTGGGCGAGCGCTGCCACTTTCCGACGCGCATGCGCCACGCCTTTTTTCTCAATGTCAAACACGGTAAAGTTGTGCGCTTTCAATGCATCACGCACACGCCGATCCGTCTGTTCGCTCAACGCCACATATTTTGCCCCTGGATACGTGGCAAGCACTGGCATTGCCGCTACTAAAGGTTGATAGAGCGCACCCGTTGGATCATGCATAATGGTGATGAGTGCGATATCATTTTTCATGTGCAATCACTCTCCACATACTCATCTAGTAACGGATTCTCGGGCTCCATTAATCGTTTTCTCCCCCTTTTTCCGTCTACGCATTTGCCTCTCGCTTCATGCGAGCATAAGCAAAGTTTCCTTCATACCGTGTCAATTTACCATCTTCCAACCAACACGTCACCGGAAACAACTTATTTAAAAAATAACGGTCATGCGAGACGACGACAACCGTCCCCGGGAATAGCACGAGTGCCTCTTCCAATGCTTCCTTTGAAGCAATATCAAGGTGATTCGTTGGTTCATCTAAAATGAGCACGTTATGCTTTTCATACATTAACTGGGCAAGACGTAACCGCATTTTCTCCCCACCACTTAATTGCGCAACTTTCTGGAACACATCATGACCATAAAAGAGAAATTGGGCGAGCTTCCCGCGCGCTTCTCCTTCTGTCACGGCACAGCTCGCGCGAAACGCTTCCAGCACTGTCTGCGTCTCATCCAGCTCTTGGTGATGTTGGGACAAGTACCCGCACGACACTCCTGAGCCGAGTTGTATGTCGCCCGCATCTGGCTCATCCTGCCCAAGCAAAAGACGCAGCAGCGTTGACTTTCCTGCACCATTGCCTCCTACAATGGCTAGCCGCTCGCGGTGGCGTACAGAGAGGGTAGTTCCTCGAAGAATGTGATTACCAGCGATCGTCTTCTCGACTCCATCTATACGCAATACATCTTGCCCACTTCGCTTCTGCTCGGCAAAGGACAATGCCATCGCTTTTTCTTGTGGTGGCCGTTCCAGTTGCTCGATTTTCGCGAGTGCCTTTTCCATACTTTTCGCTTGCCGATGCATTCCCGCATTTGGTGGATTCGCGCGATTGGCCCACTCCTTTAGCCGCTTAATCGTCGCCCGCATTTTTTTTATTTTCTTCTGTTGATCTTCGTATTGTTTAAATTGTAACAACACCCGCGCTTCTTTTTCCTCGACATAATACGAGTAGTTGCCATGATAATGATGCAGCTTTCCTTGTTCAATTTCTACAATCGACTGGACTGCTTCATCTAAAAAGGTGCGATCATGTGAAACAATGACGACCGTGCCCTCGTAGTGCCGCATCCAGTCTGTTAGCCATTCGATCGCCGGCAAATCCAAATGATTCGTTGGCTCGTCCAATAACAACAAATCTGGCTGTTGTAACAACAACTGTGCCAAGCCGACTTTCGTACGCTCTCCGCCACTTAACATGTGCCACTGTTTCCCTAGTAAATCATTTAACTGCAGACCATCCGTCACTCGCCGAATGACCGCATCTTGCTCATAACCACCTTGCGCCGCAAAACGCTCTTGTAATTTTCCGTACTCATTCAGCAATCGCGCTAAACGATTTTCATCTTTTTCTACCGCCAGTTGCTGCTCCAGCACTTGCATCCGCTCTGCCAAAGCCTGTACTTCCGCAAAGACGTCAGACAAAATGGCCAAAACCGATTTTTCCCCTGCGCGCACGGGACGCTGCTCAAGCAGCCCCACCCTAATGTCTTTTTTCCATGAGATGGTTCCTGCCTGCGGCGCTGTTCTTCCTGCTAACAAATGAAGCAACGTCGTCTTCCCTTCACCGTTACGTCCAATCAAACCAACGCGCTCACCTTGCTTCATTTCCCACGATACTTGTTCAAAAATCGTCTTGCCGCCCAACTGTTGTGTGCAAGCATGCATTTGACATACAATCATTTCATACTCCCCCTATACTAATGTCCACAGGAAGAGATTTCGCTGAGATTTTATGCGTACAAACCCTATCGTTCAACATTTTTATAACACAAAAAAGACGCCAGAGTTTACTCCGTCGCCTACTGTCTTTGTCCGTTTGCGAGTAAAAGTCTCTTCCCTGTGGTTTTTCCTATACTGTTGTCTCTTGAAAAAGGACAGACTGGTCCAATTTCGCAACAACTGTGGAAAAAAGAGCATGACAAATCCATAAGTATGCTAATATGGCTGCCTGGCTCCCACATGAAAGATTCATTTTACCCACCTCCTAAAATATGATTACACCGAGCATACACGATCTTGCGCGTGTTGTCTAGAGAAATCAGTGATTTTTTATTTTTGTGTGCTCTAGGTACCTGTTCACATTCGATCAATATGCGTATCCTTAAACTGCGTATCATACTTCAAACCAAATCCACAAAACCGATCCATTCCGATATGCGCCCCCCATATCAACCCGATCTCTAGTAACAATCGTTGCTCCAGCCACACCCCTATAGCGATCAGCATCACCGGAACGACATACGTATGAAATAAATTGTAAACGATGCTACCAACTTTTTGATTGTACATATAGGCAACCATCGATATGTCCGGTACCAGTGCGAGGACGAGAAGGAACCACCACGCACCACCGATGTAAAAATAGAGCCCAACCGCCAACAAAAAGACCGCTAATCCTTCTAATTGGATGATACGTTTGACATTCATTTTCACCCTCCCAATACCTAAAATCTATTCAGACAGATTGCTAACCCACTTCCCACAATCTCGTTACACTTATCATTCTTTCACCTTGAAAATTAAGCTTGTAAATATCCGGCTTGCTCGTATTCAACCAAAAATCGTAGTCATAGAAAGAATCATATGCATTTAAGATAATCGTCATAATATTCCCGTGAATGCCAATCGCAACTTTTTTACCTGCATATCTCGTCAACACATCAGTCATCCCTCGCATGCCACGTTGTTTCGCTTCCTCATTCGATTCGCCACCTGGAAATGTATACGTTGTCTCTTGAAAGACTTTTTTTATGGCTGGAAAAAGGTGCTCTCCAAAGATATAGTCTGGGCCACTCATCTCCCTTTCACGAAAATCTTCATTCGTTTCGATATTTATCCCTCGTTCACGCGACGCATCTTCCAGCGTCTGAATCGCCCGACGATATGGGCTAGAGATCAGCACATTTACACCCTCTTCTTTTAAAACGCGCGCCACTCTTTTCGCGTCAGAAAATCCTATGTCTGTCAGACCTCTCGTTCTTTCTTCCCGTTTAGAACCCCTCTCGGAGGATGCATGTCTGACAAAATAAATTGTTGTTTCTAACATACTGATGTCCCCCTATCTTGACTGTAAATACCACGCCCGCGCATTTTTATATAACACTTTTTCCGCAGCTTCTAGCGGAAGCGCTCTATATACGAGGTTAATATCATCATCACAATACGGTCTTTTCGCCCGCGTCGAAGGCAAATCTGTGCCAAACATGAGCGCATGCGGGTTGGCTTCATAGATTGTACGCAATGCTTCTTCAACGTCAAAATCGACCCTACCGAACCCAGTCGCTTTCACTTTGACTCCTTTATTAACCAAGGCAAGCAAGTGTGGAAGCCCTTCTTTCGATAAGCCGAGATGGTCAATGGACACAGCTGGCAAGCGCTCAAGTATCAATGCAATTTCGGGTAACGAGATTGCGTCGATGTACAATTCTGATGCCAGCCAGCTAAATTGTAGACTCTTCTTGCAAATGCATCTAACCGCGCAATATCTTCAGAACCACCTCGTTTCACGTTAAAACGCAGCGCCCGCACCCCACCATCATGCAATTTTAGGATATCAGCATCGCTTACTTCATATGGTAGTTGCGTCACACCGACAAAATTGTCACCCAGTTGTTTTAAGGAATGTAGCAAGTAAGTTTGGTCGTACCCTTGAAAAGATCCTGAAACAATCGCACCTCCTTCTAGCTGTATATCTTTCGTTCTCTCAAGATATTGTTCATGTGTAAATGCGTCCGGTAAGTAGCCTTGATTTTCGATTAACGGAAACTTCGGGTCAATAATATAAAAATGTGCATCAAATATTTTTGCCATTTTTCTGGTCCCCTCTCTTAATCTCTTACCGCTCCATATACTCCTCCACCAACGTCACAACAGCTGGTGCCATCCACTCTGTTTTCTTGACACTGATCCAATCGACTTCGCTAATTTCAGCACAAGGAGAAATTTCTCCATCCCAATTAGCAGCAAAACAAATTAACTCCACGAGTGCTTCTTCCCCGTAAGCCGGCCCCTTCACTGTGTACAAATAATGGACGCGCTCCTTTTGAATTGTCATATTCAATTCTTCTGCTAACTATACTTCCCTTGTCGCACATTGCACCGGGCTCTCCGGAAATTCTAATTTACCGCCCGGAGGAATAAACCCTTTAAAATCATCGTGTTGGCGGTCGAGTAACAGTACTTGGTTTCCGTCTTGTATAAGACATAATGTGTAGATTGTGTATTGAATCTGGGATTGGATCATCGTTTCAAGCCCTCATTATGAAAATTTTTCTTAAACGCTTGAAGATAACGCGTATCCCCTTTTGTTAAAGGAGATGGCAGCGAGTCTAACGAATAGAAAGACAGTGATCTTGTCTCATCATTATCATCGGATAACGTTCCAGAAAAGCTTTTACATACATACACTGCTGTTACCGAATACAGTTCATCGCCGTTTGGAGCTTTCAAATAATATTCGCGCCCAGAAAATACATTTAACAACTCAAGCTCGTGAACATCTAAACCCGTCTCTTCCTTCACTTCTCGTGTTGCCACTTCTTCAAAACTTTCACCAAGATTCATCAAACCGCCCGGCAACCCCCAGGGTCCATCATGTCGTTCTTGTAAAAGCACCTTTTGTTCTAATTCATCCCACAAAATGACAATCGCGCCTGGTAAAATCAATGGCTTCGTCCCGACATACTCTCGTAGTTCTTTGAAATATTCCATAGCAACGACACTTCCTTTGCAAGTTTGCTTATTGATTAAGATAAGATTGAACGCCAGCTTGATCGACCCAACTAAGTGAACCTTCTTCTAACAGTCTACGTAACTCCTTCTTGGTCACCCACTGGATATGATCAGAACCATCTCCTTTTTTCAATAGCTTTCCCTTCGCTCGGCATCTAAAATACACGCCCATAGAGTTTACAGGTCCTTCAAGCGTTTGATACACCGCATAAGGCGCCATGCATTCAACTGTAAATCCTTCTGTTGATGTCGTTTTCACTTCATGTAAAGGATCTATGATAGATTCAAGCGCAAGACCAGTCTCCTCCTTGATCTCTCGTCGCAGTCCATCAATAAATGATTCATACTCTTCCAGTCTACCACCCGGCAATTCTATCGGGGTTTCGCTTTCATTTTCCTTTACACGTCTTTGCACAAGGATTTCTTCCTCATCATCCACATTTCTTATAATCAACGCTCTTACATTGACATGGATCATGTGGTCACCTCCTTCTTAAACAACACCCGATCGAGCCCCGGTCCATCATAATCTTTGTGCACATAAACACCGTCTTCTAGCCATGGACTTTCTTCCACCTCAAAGCCCATATGTGTGTGGAAAGCAATGGACTGCTTGTTCACCGGAGAAGTGATGCACTTGATTGTCATCTTTTTACGCTTCCCTCGCACCGCTTCAAAAAAGTGTTCATACAACCTTTGCCCAATGTATCGTCCACGGTAATCTGGATGAACACCGACGAAATGAATATACGCCTCATCTGTTTGTGTTTGCGACAAAAAGCCGATGAGAAATGCAACCATGTCTCCATCCTTATCGATGGTGTAGCTTGTTGCGCAACGCTTGTAATTAATGACCGCCAGCGCCGGCAAATGTCTTGCTTAAATTCTCCACGGATAAAACAGTCTTTTGTTTTTTGTCATGATATCTTCCCTCACAATTTAGTTATCTCGTAAACCGTTTTCAAAATACGCGCCTCCCGGGTGCAACACAGGTACGACATTCGTCGTATTAAATTGAGCGCAGAAGGCAATATCATCTTCGTATCCTCTTGCAATCAGTTCTTGCCCACTCCCGCACGATGTGACGAGCTCAGACAGTTCACTTCTACAACCATTAAAAGACGCCATACATACTTGTGCTTCAGGAGACTTTGAGCCTACTAACCCTTTTAATATCGCACCAGCACCGAGGGCATCTTCTATTGCCGGCCTCATGTTGTTCTCATCTTCTCTTGCGTCATCCCAACGTTCACCGCAAGAGACCACCGTAATTGGTCTATTGATCTCTTCTTGTAATTTATTGCAATATCTAGCAACAGCCGCCGCATTTAATAATGAACCAATCACAAGCTTTGGAACTTGCTTGGCAATCCAAGCACAGTGCGCGCCGTTGAGCGAGCTCAACACAAATCGTCGCTCGCGATGTTCTCGTGCAAAAGAAACAGGCGACAACGTTGGCACACCTAATTTAGCCGCTTCGCTCCTACCAGGAAGACACGTTGCGCCAATGGACTGCGCATACATTTTGCCATCTTCATGCAAAGGATACGGGTAGATAACGGCCCCGTTGTGCAAGGCTGCAACGACCGTCGAGGAAAAACTGAGCACGTCGACAATGACAGTGATATCGCCTCTTTTTGCTGCTTCCCTTGCGCCTCTTATCCCCCAATCATGGCGACAGTCAAAGGATCGTTGATCAAACATCGATGCACCTCCAGCCAGTCACATCACAATTTAAAATAATGAACGTAATAAGTTCTGAGTCTCTTAAACCCTACCTTTTCCGCCACAGCCTGGGACGGAAGATTTCCCTTCATACAATCCCAATAAGGCGTCAGTCCTCTTTGGAAACATGCCTGCACGTATGCACAAGCGACGATTTGTGCCAGTTTTCTTCCTTCATATTCCTTTAATGTTTCTATCGCTGTCGAAGAAAACTTATCGGTGATGAAATCCGAGAAGCACACACTCACAACTTTTTGTTCATGAACGATACAATAACCGAAACCTTTTTCTAAGAACTGGTTGATACTCCCCCAATAACCCGTGATCTTCCCCTGTAAAAAGGATAGATTTTCAATCTCATTTGCGTTTAATAGAGAACTGGATATTTCGCATAACTCGTAACCGGATGGTAGCTGATGTGCTTGCAACGCTGCATGACCACTTTCACGCAAAGTATACACGAACTGCTCGTCAGTTTCGATACCCTTATGTTGAAAAATATCTTTCACAGCCTGATCCCACTGCGGAGACGTTCCACCGATTTCAAACCAATCCCAGCTGATCTTTTTTGCTTCAGATTTTATATATCCCTCAATGAAAGGACCAATCTCTCGCTGAAACGTTTGATTCCCACCATCGCCGACCAAACCAAAACCAATGTCATCGGATTTAAACCAAACTAAACCTGTAGATGGCTTGTCCTTGTCATCAACAAAGATTCTTCCCGGATTGTTACCTAAAATAACGGCAGTTGCTAACGGATCATTTTCATCAATTAAATGCGTACATTTGTTAAATTCATTTTTTTTTAGTTCGTAGATCATTTTTTCCTCTTCTTTCTCTCTCATATTATAAGCCTCTAATGAAGAATACAGCAACTGTCATTTTGTATGACCGTTACTGCTCACAAATAAAAGTATAGTCTAGGTATAAAAACGAACTTGAGATATTCACAGCCCCGTCATTCTTCAAACACTCTTCCGTCAATACTTGTACCTCTTGATAGTTAAAATAAACCTTTATCCCCAATAAAAGTCCAGCTAAGATGATCACCAATAATAGCACCAATACCCACGTCCAATGAATACGCCTCATTTACTACTATCACCCCCTTCCTTCTCAAATTCTCATGCGTATCATATCTTATCATCAAGCTATCCATAAAGCATCCATTTCTCTAACTTCTTTGATACCGCGCGACATACGCATCAATCTGTTTATGGGGCTCATAAACGTCACGCCCATGACAAATGCTGACCAACCTCGGTTTCAGTGTCTCAACAACACGACCGCTCGTTACAGCTTGTTTTAAGTCGACAGTGGCAGAGCCGAACGGCTTCCGTAACTGCCCTCCTCGTGACATAAACAAATCTCCGCCGATTAATACATTGTCTGCTTCATGATAATACGCGACATGACCGGGCGTATGCCCCGGGGTGTAAAATGGCGTTAATCCCCCTATTTCTTTGAACATCCCATCAGGCAACACCGGTAGTGTCTCAGCAAGATGAGACGGAACCGCGTGTGTTGCTTTCTTCATTCCAGGATAAGGTTCGCTTCCTTCAAGGTATTTCATTTCACTCACATGCGCATAAACAGGGACGGTGTGTGCCGCGAGAATCTTTTTTAATCCGCCGACATGATCGAAATGACCGTGCGTAAGCAACACTGCTTTTAACTCGCCCCATTTTTCTATCTCTCGCAGCAATCGCTTGGCCATAAAAGGCAAACCCGTATCAACAAGATAGACACCCTCTGTTCCTTTTACAATCCAAGCGCTCACCTTCACCAAAAACCAAGCCTCGACTTTCTTGACATGTGGCGATACATTAATGGTTCTCATGATTTTCCTCCTAATGTCATCATTAAAGTCCGTTTTGCGCAAGTGGCGAGTCTAGGGAGAGCCTCCAATCCCCTATCTATTATTTTAGCTCCTTTATCAAACATAAGTCTACTGCATCAATCACTTCAACTCGTTCCTCTGTATCCCACAGCATGATACCCGATGTTTCCTCGTTTTCCACAAACGGTATGAGTTTTTCGACCATTGCACCGTATACCGGATTATATTTAAGCGTCCCATTCAATATGTTCTTTACCACCATTAGCCCAATAAAGTCCATCTCCGTGACCACTTGTCCCGTTTCTTCATACAACTCTCTTATCGCGCATGCTTTAGTCGTCTCTCCCCTTTCCCTCTTACCCGCAGGTAGTTCCCATTGTTTTCTCCACGTATTATAGCAAAGCAGAAACTTCTCTTGGCATTTGATCACTGCATATGAGCCTGCAACAGGTTGATACTGATCCATCTCACATTCCTCTATGCAAATCAAGTCGAGAAATTGAAAACCATGACTTTTATGACTGATCATCAGATTCACCTAAACCTTCAGCCAAACGGACAATTTCCTTCATCACAACGTCTACATCCCCGCTGTCTTTGATGACAAACAAATGGTCTGCTTCTTCTTTGGTAGGGTCTGTGATATCTTGTTGCTCAGATTCATTCAGTTGTCGCACGAGCACTTCCTCGAAATTCGCATATGACCCTCTAAATATGTTCGTACTGCGGTTGCTTTCGCGCACTCGCTCCAGTAACACCTTATCTGCAAGATCAAAATGAACGAGGATGCGGACAAACTGTTTTCGTGGGAACACTTCTTCTAGCAAATATGCGCGACCTTTCTTACTGCGATTGGCGTTACAAACAATGAAGTGACAATCGCTATGTTCTTTCGCATAATCAACAATAAGCTGCGAAAGCGCATGTTTCAATGTGTTAGGGCCGTGTTTGGGGAGTAATTTTTCGTAAAACGTATTTAAAAATGCAGCGTGGTTGTCTTGGTCAACCACGCAAGCATTGTTCAGCTCTTTTTCTAATGCGCGAGCAAAGGTCGTTTTCCCGCTATGCGTCTTTCCTACTGTCAGCACGACGAGCCTCTTCATCATCCATACCACTTCGGCTTGTCGCTACGGAAGTCGTCATGATCGGCGACAACTTCCCTCGCATACGCCGCAAACATTTCTTCGTCTTCTGATGAGCGATCATTTCGGGTAATCCATACCACTGCTGATACGGCATGCATCGCACTGTACAGCGCATATAATGACCAAAAATGATCCGTTGGTGTTTTTCCACCGTGGTACCCATCAATCACACCAGTTGTAAACGGCGTACTCACCGCTTTTGAAAAGAAGCCAAGTTTACACAAGTCGTGCAGTGGATCGCCCCAATCATATTGCCCAAAATCAATCAAACCTGCAAACCGCCCTTGATGAATGATGATATTCCCTGGATAAACATCATCGTGTTGAAAACGGTTCGGACGTCCTTTCATCAATGTTTCTCTCTCCCGAATCGCGCGCACCAACGTCTCTTTAAATGTGCGCTCAAATGACATCTCTTCAAATGCATCTATATAGCGATCGCTCTTGTTTTTCTTATGCTCATACCACGGTGACACATCCGCTGGTGCAGGACACTCGTGCAGCTGCACCAGCATTTGCCCCGCTTCATAGCCAACGTGATACTGGGCATCTTTACTTAACGTTGGTAACACTTCTTCCCCGTCCACACCAGGTATATACGAAAGTAACATATACGCCCTCACTACTTCAGGACAAGTTTGAAACTTGTATGCCGTCGGAACATCACTACTATACACATCTAATTGCTTGAGCGTTTCAAACTCCTTTCGCCGTGCTTCCTGTTCCTCAATCGGAAAAATCCGTAGTAATAAGCGCTCGTCTAATACATACTTGTCGTGAGTAGAAAACCCTTTTTGAAGCGCCTGTACAGACTGCGCTCCTGTTTCTTGCTTCACTTGTGCCACAATCGCATCATTCGATGTTTGACTCATGTTTGCCCCCTTACACACGCGCAATCCAGATCGTCCACCGATCTTTTTCAATGATTTCTTCTGTCATATCACCGATACTTTTTTCCACATGCGCAATCAATGCTTCTATTTGTACGTCATCTAATTGATGTAAAATCGAACGCCCACGCCGTGTGCGTAAATCATGCCGTAACTCTTCTACATCCGCATACATATCGCGCACTTCCCAAAGGTGATGAGCGCTTACTTCGGTGAAACCGGCTTCTTTTAACGCATGCTGTACTTGTTCATCTGTGAACCGTCTTTTTTCCTCTACTTCTCGCAAGAACGGGAATTTCTCAAATAAATAGCCGCGCAAGTGCGTTGGTGATCCCGGGAGAAAATAGTCTGCCGGCGTGCGGTCTTGAATGATCGCAACCCCGTTTTCCGCACGTAAAGTACGGTGAAATGCTTCAAACGTCGGGCGTAACGTATCCAAATGATGAATAAGCGCCCGCGCCAACAAGACATCAATCGTTCCTCGTTGTAACACGGATAAATCATCTGAAGGTGCGTGCACATAATCAATGTTGCCACCGCTATTTTTTTCGCGGGCAGCCGTTAACATTTTTTCTGATTGATCTACACCGGTCACATGTTTGGCGCCATTCTCTGCAAAAAGCGTTGTATAAATACCACCACCGCAGCCGATATCAGCAACCGTTTTTCCTTCAATGCCGACATGTTCACGAACAAAGTCTAACCATGATTGGTGTCCTTTTCTCTCTGCATAGGTGAAGCGATTTTCAAGTTGATCGAAGTTGTGTTTCATGTGGAAACCTCCTTGTTATATCTCACTGCAATCACTTTACGTGCATTGACTGCACCTCAATCCGCCCTTCCCTCTCTGTATGCACATACACACTACCAATACACGAATATTCGTCCCCTACTTTTAATAAATACGCATCATCGTCAATGCCAAATCCGCGGGTAATATTCGTTTGCCGCATCCCAGCCGACAAGTTGTCTCGATCTTGCCACGCTGTGTAATGAACACTGATCGCCACGTCTTGCAACAGACCGATTCCTTCCTTAATCAGCAATGATTGTGCCTCATTGTCGTTTGGTGAGATGATACAGCACGCTGGTGAAATGAGCGCGCCAGCTGAGAAGCCCATTATCGGTTTTCCTGCTTCATACATTGTCTTGATTTGCCGCGCCACACGGGCATCCGCCGCAAAATATTGCTGATATTTCACGGTATCACCACCGCCAATGATGAGCGCATCTGCTTGTTTGATGGCTTGCGTGAGTGCCTCACTATCGTCCGGGCCAGAAACGGCAAAGAAATCAATGTTGTCGTAACCCGCTTCCATGAGTCCTGACGTGTACTTCGGCATGTACGCTTGCCAACCTTCCCGCTCTAAACTAGCAATTAAAATGTTGCTATCCTTCGGTAAATGCCGTGTAAATATCGCGACAGCATCCGGTGCGATCGGTGGCCCTCCGCCACCAAAAATAAGCGTTTTCATTTACTCCACCCCTTTTCATTGGTTAAGAAAAGAGGGCCAGCGCCCTCTTTTTTAATCACATGTTTTCGTCCCTTGATGAAACACCATTTTCCATTCCTCATTAAACTTTTGCCATATTGAACTTCGTAATGCTTGCTGTTGCGTTTTTTTGTTATACGTCTGAAATGTCACGTGCGCCACCTCCGCTGTAAGCAAGCGCATCGCAAAATGACTCAGTTCCATATCTGCTTTACCAAGGCCGTCCACACAATCCTCATAAGAAAAGACACGCCCAGAACTGCCAAATTCAAAAAAGCTTTCCGCTAGCAGTTCTTTAATCCTAGCAGGATTGTTCCGCACCTCATTGGTAATTAGTGCTTCTTCCAACGACTGTAAATGTGCTTTCAAAGCTGCTTCATTCATCTGACGTCCACACCCATTCATTTAAGACTTACTCGTTGCAAAGCGCTGCACATTGCACAATTCACCGTCATATAACGTTTCCGCTTCCGAGTATGGAATTCCAATCCTTTCATATACCTTTCTCCAAAAAGCAATCGCACGCACGTTTTCTACCATTTGCAAAATAAAATACTTTCCAGGGAATTTCTCAAACACTAACTCTACTGCAGCCTGCGCGACCCCTTTTTTCCGAAAAGCATTGAGGACGAAAAGTTCGTTCACACAATAATCTACCTCATTCGCTGTATACGGCGGCTTATTGATCATGACGAAACCAGCGATACGCGAATCATGGCTGATCAAAAAAGCATGTAACCGCTCGTCTTGTTCATATAAATGCAGTCCCTCATATTCAAAAGCGCCTTGTTCATTTGGTTGCAGTTCCGACGTGTATGCAGACAAATCATGCAAGTACAAGGAAACAAGATTCTTCAGCTTCTCCATATGAACAGGTTGCTGTACCGGGATTAGACGTGTCATCATTTATTTTCACCCTCACTTAGCAGGACTTTTCCACGCTTCAATATAAAAGTACTCTTCCTCCACTTCTAAAAAACCGCGTGCTTCAATTTCCTCGTGCATCTGCCACAACTGTGCGCGGTGCTTTTTCACATCAAAACCGGGTGCTTGCCACGGACAAGCGAGCAAATAATAAACAACCGCGCCAATATCGGTATAGCGCTTTTTCACCATCGCTTCACGCGCCGCTTCAATGTGAAAGCCTGCGTCGCGTAGCGCTTGCGCTGCATTTGTGACATGCCAGTCAGAATATGATGGATCACCTGGCAAGCCTAACCGCTCATTGAGTAGCTCCTCATTCCGTCCACCCACTTGTTGCGTAAGGAAACGTCCGTCAGGCGAGAGGAGTCGCTTCACTTCTGTTGGATCATACGAGTCGTGCTGATTGATGATCAAGTCAAATGCCTCCGCCTCAAATGGAAGTGACGCATCGTCCGCAAAAAACGCCACTTGGACGCCGAGCGGCTCAAGTTCTTTTCGCGCCACCGAAAAGTTCGGCTCGTATCCTTCTGTCGCACAGACAATCGGCGGGAACGCTGATTGCAATTTTGCAAGCCACTCACCGCCGCCTGTGCCCATGTCAAGCAACGCCCGCGCTTGAGGAAGCGCCTCACGTACGAAGCGGCCATAATTCCAAGGTAAGGGATCACTCACCATGCGTTGCGCATTCGTCACAAACGACCAATCCCAGCCAGAAAAATCAGCCTGTACCACTTGTTCAAGTAAATCGTCAAATCGTTCTTTTTTTGTATTCATCTGTTAAACCTCCTATGTTCTTCATCATTTTCTCTTAAATTAGGAAACAATGAAGGCAAAGGAGGACCGCGGCAGCGGTTTTATATGAAACCTTCTGGATTCATACAATCACTCCTAGTACTTTGCTTTATCCCAGCCTTATTCTCCCCACGCTTTCTTAGTAAGTCGAAAAATACCATTTATCAAGAGAATCACACCTAAAATAAGTGTCGCCAAGTTTGCTGCCAGACTTTGATACACATGAAACCATTCTCCCAAACGAATAAAATGAGCCAACTTCTCCGCTACTTTACCCGGGCCTATTAAAGACCAAGAAAAGTATTCCATCACCATGAAAACAATTTGCAAGAGTATAAATAAACCTAGCCAAATAATCCACGGAAGTCTTTCTTCTTTATCATAGTCTACCTCATGATTTATTTCTGTCATTTTTTCTAATCTCCTTTCCCATATATGACCATCCTACGTCTTGTTAACAATCCGAGAAATACCGTTTAGTAAGAGTAGTGCGCCCCAAATAAGCGTCACCAAATTTGCACCTGTACTCTGATGGAGAGTGAACCATTCTTCCAACTGAATAAAATGAGCTAATTGATCTCCAAACCTATTCGCGCCTAGTAACGGCCAAGAGAAATGTTCAATTATAGCAAAAATAAATTGCACTAGTACAAATAAACCTAACCAAATAAACCAAGAAAGCCTTCCATCGTCATGATCTACTTTCTGATTAACGTCTGCCATTTTTGTCTCCTCCCCATTTTCTATATGCTCTCCCGTTATCTCTTTCCTACATGTTAAAGCATAAAATTCTCCCTTCTTCATTGGTCAATCACTCATTGTTATAGTTATATAGTACACTGATGGTATTGAACTTGCAAGCATCGTTTCCACTGCACGATGAAAAGAACACCTCAGCCCAGGTGTCCATTTCTATCAACATTTTTGTTCCAACCTCTTACCGCTCCCGCTTCATCACAAACGCATTTTCCGCTTGCTCAAAACCTACTTTCGGATAATACCCCATCGCCTCTGGTGCAGATAGCAAAATCAAACTACATTCTGCACCAATTGACTCTCGTGTTTGCTCAAGTAACTGCCGACCAACGCCGTCTTTTTGGTAATCCACATCAACAGCTAAGTCGGATAAGTAACAGCAATACGCAAAGTCAGTTAAAGAACGCGCCACACCGACAAGACGATCGCCATCCCATGCGGTGATACATAGCGATGCGGCATCCAGCATCTTTTGTAGTCTCTCCTCGTCATTTACTGGGCGAGTGATCCCAGAACGCGCAAACACCTCTCCTAGTTGTGTTGCAGTAATTTTTGTATCCTTTTTCTATACAAGCATATGAATTCTCCTCTCTTATAAATATTCTCTAACCATGTAATCGCAACCGTGCCCAGCGCTGTACCTCCGCTGGAATTTCCCATTCACCAATCGTTTCCCTGTACCCGTCTAGAAACTTTTTACTCACTTCTCCATCCAACAATGATAATTCGACGACTTTTTCTTCCATAATAGACCTCGTCCGCGCAATGTCAAAACAACGTGCCCCTACCGATGCATTTGTCCAATCAAGTACGGCAATAATCTCGCCCCCACTGATCATCACATTCAAAGGATGATAGTCTAAATGGAGCAACACACGTTCATCACCGCTTGCATATCGCTCTCTCTCAACCTCTGTTAACCACGTGTCTTCGGTAAAAAAATGTGGCGGCACACATATGTCATGTATGTTCGCGTGCATCTGACCAAATTGATACCCGAGCTTTTCTGCGTCGGAAGGGCATTGCTGTAGCGCCGCTAATAACGTGCGTCCCTCGATCCATTCCATCACCGTACACACCTCATCACGAGCGGTGAAAGAAAGAACTTTCGGAATGGGGATGCCGTGCGCCTCTGCATACGCCATGATGCGCAAATCATCCTCACACTTATGGACACGATTAGCGGGCAATAACTTCACTGCATACACTTGTCCACCTTCCACGGTCACTTTAAATACTTCTGCGTCACGGCCGCCTTCTATTTGCTGAATCTCGGCAACGTTAGACACACCAGACATTCTCGCCGCTATATGCTTCATTGTGCACCATTTTCCTCCCTCATCGCTCATCCGTTCCCCTAGACTTTTTCATTCTCGTACACTATAATCTTACGCATGAGATACATAACAAGATTTTCTACCATTCTATTGTTGTCCGTCGCTCTCGTCTTAGGTTTACAAACAGAAGCATCTGCTTCTACGACCCATACGGTTGCTGCTGGGGATACAATGTGGAAAATTGCTGTCCGCTATCAAGTTGGTGTGACTGAAATTATCCAAGCAAATCCTCAAGTGAAAAACCCAAATATGATTTACCCAGGTCAAAAACTTACGATTCCGTCCTCTCCTGCCAATAAACGCTTTGAAGAGGAAGTGGTACGTCTTGTGAACGCTGAACGCGCGAAACAAGGACTGGCACCACTAAAGAACAATTGGGAGCTCTCCCGTGTTGCTCGCTTTAAATCTGAAGACATGCGTGACGCCAATTACTTTGATCACACGTCGCCGACTTACGGCAGCCCACACAAAATGATCAAGGACTTCGGCATTTCTTACCGTGCTTCCGGAGAAAACATTGCAGCTGGTCAAGTAACCCCGCAAGACGTTTTTAAAGGTTGGATGAACAGCCCCGGGCACAAGAAAAATATTTTATCACCGAACTACACAGAAATTGGCGTTGGTTATGCGAAAGGTGGCTCTTATCGCCATTACTGGACACAAATGTTTATCGGGAGGTAAATAAACACATCCCCAGCACGAGTGAAATCACACTACGTAGCTGGGGATTTTTCGTCTTTCTTTTTCTCCATTTTCTGATCCTCCATCGCTAAAAGCACAATTGATCCAAGTAAAATGACCGCTCCAACGATATTTTGAGCGGTGATCGCAATTGGAAAAAAAGGAAATGAGATCACTGCAAGCAGGACAGGGCTAAACGCCCGTGTCACATTCGCAATGGAAAACCGCATGTACTGGAGCGCTTTAAAAAAGAGCAGTGTCCCTACAAAGCCCGTAAAGAGTGAAGATAAGACAATAAAAAACGCACCTTGCCAACGAAAGCCTGTGCTCAAATCATCCGTAAACAGTACATAAACAAGGACAAATCCTAACGCAATCACATTGTTGGTGAATAGTATTGCATTTGCGTTTCTATCTTTTGTTTGTGTCTTCTTAATGTATATATTGGTGAGCGCAAAAAAGAACGTATATATAATCGCAGTGATGACACCAATGAGCAAGGCTGACTCTCCCCCACCTTCACCAACAAACAAAAATGTTCCTAGCAAGGCAACAGCAACGAACACCACCTCTTTTTTCGTCATCCTCTCCTTTAAGATGAGCACCGCTAGTATCACTGCAAAAATCGTGTACAACCGCCCAAGAAATCCGATCATGACCGGCGAGAGTAAACTGATACTTATAAATAACGCAATGACGCCAATCGCATTAAACAATGCCATCCACATCACATCTTTCGCGACATAAAAGACGACTTTATTTCGCGAGATAAGCCCCCATATAAAACTCGCGACAATGACCGTCAACATATTCACCAGGGCTGCTTTACCAGGGGAGATGTGAATAACACCAAACTTTGACATAAGCGGGCCAATTGCAGTAAACACAATTGACGCCGCATTGTACATATGTCCTGTTGCCAAATGACCGCTCCTCTCGTTACCTCATGTTTCTCTCCCGTTGCAAGCAATAGGCAGTCACACGCGCTAACTCATTCATCGCATGTATAGTCGGCTCCTGGAACGCTTGTCTCGTGAACCAATCGTAACTCCGCCTTAAGCCTTCTTCTAACCCAATACGTGGCTGCGGCAAACCATGCTCACGCAATTTATCGGTACACATCTTATACATGACATCTCGAAACGGGAAAAACTGTTTTGCCGTCACTTGTAATAACGCCATTTCTTCTACTGATACAGGCAATAACTGCGTCTCCCCGGCACATCGCGTGCAAGTGCGCACGAGTTTTTCCCACGTGACTTCTTCCGGATGGGCGAGGTGATACGCCTCATTCTCTGCTTGTTCATTCGTTACGGCAGCTAGCATCATGCGAACGACATCGTCTATATGGACGAATTGCACGCGCGTGTCCGTTGCTGGATAAGGGATCGCTTCCCCTTTTTCGACCTGCTGGAAGAAATACGATTCTCTATACAATTCGTTTCCTTCGCCGTAAATATACGGAGGGCGAAAAATCGTAACAGGAACATTGTACTTGTTTTCAAACAAAACATCCTCGGCTTCTCTCTTATCAAGCCCGTACCGACCCCAGTGCGGATTGGCACCACGCAGTGAGTGTTCGTGCAACAATTGCTGTGACGGAAGGTACACTGCACCCGAACTAAGAAACACGTAACGTTGCAATTTGCTTGTCTCTATAACATGCAACACAACTTCAATATCATGACGCGTGTAAGCAGAGATATCAAAAACGTAGTCGTAATGAACGCCCGCTATACACTTCCTTAATGTCTCTGCATCTCTACGATCACATACATGATGCGTCCGGTAGCCGGTGACATCCACCTTCCGCTGCCCTCTCGTCACAAAGTCAACCGTGTACCCGCGGGCAACGAGCCCCTGCAACACTGCTCGTCCAACAAAAGCCGTTCCTCCTAGTACTAGGACATTTTTTGTCATAATGCGTTTTCCTCACTTTCTCATCCCGACCATCCTCGTCAAAACTTCCCGCAAAATCTTTTGATCATACCCCGTATGCTGATGGATCCTTGCTGCCCAATCTGCCACTGTCGGACATGATGGGTCATCAATCAATCCCTCATCCATACTCCAAAAACTACTCCAATCATAAAATTCCCACACAAATGCATCCCCTTTGTAAGGAATTCGACACTTGCACAAAGGATAGGGTTTCAATGTACGTTGAGACAACTCTGCCTGTTGTAAAAAATCATCCATCGACATTGGTTCATTACAAAGCGACTGGGTCGAGACTTTTCCATTCGGTCGGTGATATAAAATGTTGAATCCCTCTTCACTCCGTTTCACTTGTACTTTTGCACCTGCGAAAAAGCCTGTCATACTTTCATTCGTATAGTCCTCACTATTCGGATCAACTAAAATCGGCTTTAACCATTGATAACCGAGGTCACATAAAAAGCGGTTTCCATGTTCATCAAGCGCGATCACCGCCGCATGACCCGGCTCTTTTTCACCAATTGGATACGCTTCAATGCCTTCTTTTTGAAATTCATCGAGTAACCAAAGCGACAAGTCGTAACAATTGCCCGACGTTTTGTATTGCGCTCGATGCGCTTTCATCAACGCGACCGATCTTTGTTTTTTTTCACAACTTTGATGATAAAACCATACTTTCGTCAACGTTTCCATCGGAAACTGATCAAACTTATGCCATACATCTAAAATACTCTTAGGTGGTAGCATCGCACTTTCACCCCTCAATCCGACATAAAAACTCGATCCGGTTCCCAAACGGATCATCGATATAAAAACGTTCCGCACCTTCTAAAGGCTCATCATCCTTTACAGTCACACCAGCTGCTGTAAGTGTCGACCGCAATTCCTCCAAATTCGCGACATGAAACGCTGGGTGTGCTTTCTTTGCTGGCGCAAAGTCATCTTGAACACCAATATGCAGCTGATGCTGACCACAAGAAAACCAGACACCGCCCCGCTTAGCCAAATTTGCTGGCTTTGTTATTTCCTCCATCCCTAATATGCGACCGAAAAAATCTCTCACCTTCTCTTCACTCCCCTTTGGTGCTGCCAGCTGCACATGATCAATGCCTTTGTATTGAATGCCCATTAAAAATTCCTCCCTCATATGATAAATACATAATTTTCTAACTAATAAAGAGCCGTTAACTGATTTCCCACGACTGCGCCTTCTGCCTTCTGAAAACATAGCTTCGCCCCGTCACCCAATTAGCACCTTGCGCTACGAGACAATATATCCCCGACAATCCATGAACGAGCCGCAACATCGATTCATTTTCTTATCAGTTCCTCTGCCACTAGTTTAAAACCCGTTTATTATACTGTCAATCATTCTGCTCGACATGTTTTGACATCACTGAGCACTGCGCATTTTTATGAAATGGCAAAGTTGAAGCGATCATACACTCATGGAATCGAGTAGGAGGGAGCGAAGCTCCCGACCTCTCACACCACCGTACGTACGGATCCGTATACGGCGGTTCAATGATTTGAGTGTGTTTAATCACACCATCTTTTCCTTCAGGTTCACCGCAAGACATCCTATACGATCCTACCTTACCTTCAGATTCCATCCTATTCTCGGGCAGGCATCCATCTTTTGATGTTGTCTGTAGTTGTAGATGTCTCACACCTCCACTGTTTCCAAGATTATCATTGTTCAGCCCTTCACTCCGTAGAGCTACTATGGCTTCTGCTGACTTCTTACAATTCATCACACCATCGCTGGCGTGATTGCTCCTTCTCTGAAGGGGCCCTTGTAAGACCTCCCCGGGTAAGCCTAACCACTTTCCTCCCATATAGGTGCTGGATTTACTGCAGAAGACTTGGGCAGTATCGGACTTTGTTTTGTGTGGCAAACTCGTCCATCTCAAACAGCCTTTTATCCAGTTTCTGTTCGTCACCTCGGGATTTTGCGTCCGGCTTCCTTCAGATTCTGAGTCACCCCAAACACCCTTGCCTTTCGCTAACAGTTCCTACTGCCAAGCCTGTAGCGGACTTTCACCGCCTAGCCGTTAGACATGCCGGGCACACCCAATCACCACGCCTGTGTGGCGCGGTATATCCCGTAGTCACAAGTAGGTGACCGTGTCAATTTAAAAACTGCACGGTCTTCTTTTCTTTCCATAAGCTAAGTTTACTTCTCCACATCGTTATTCCTGTAATAAATAAAATAATCTGCCCATCTGCCATCCTCGTAGGAAAACGCCTTGCGCGTGCACTCAAATTGAAAACCTGCCTTTTCAGCAAGGTGAATTGATGGGGTGTTGTCGGGTGGAATATGACACTCAATGCGATGAAATTGTAATTCCTTGAAAAACACCTCTCGAGCAGCAATCACACTCTCCACCCCGAAGCCAAGCCGCCAAAATTGATTATGAATCGCATATCCCATCATCGCCCATTGATAGTCCATTCGTAAAATCGTGTACAACTCTACCTTCCCAACGTTGACACCATCGCCTTTACGAAAAATACCTAAATGATACATCTCATCACGGCCCGCCTTCGTATCGAAATTACTCACCCATTGTGCAAACCAGGTTTTCGTGTATGTTTCCATTGATGATGGTCTTCCTTGGTCATGCTTCGTGTTGGAAGGAAAGCTATGCGCGACCTGGGTATGCCAGTTTTCATAGTCACCTAGACGATATGGGCGTAATATCAGCCTGTCTGTTTCTGCTTGTACCGTCACTTTTCCCACTCCTTCCTGCTTAGCACCATCATACAATGCTTATATAGTCATTGTCGACCTGAGTCAAATATAAAAAACAGGCCCCCTGCAAATGGGAGCCTGCCGCTAAATTTTATACTATAGATCCTTCAACACTGCTCGGAAATAGAGCACACGTGTAATCAAATAATAACCTACCTGCAGTAACACGTATATCCCAATCACCATTGACGCCTTCATAACATTAATCGGCAACAAGTTATTGACCATGACGTATGCAAATGATGCATGCACCGCCCCTACAATAGCTGGCACAAAGAAGAGAAAACGCATTTGTTGGTCTAAAACTTGTTTCATCTCTTTCTTTGTTGTCCCCAGTCGCTTAAGCGAAAATAGTTGGCGCTTTGTATCCTCAAGCTCCGTAAATAACTTCAAGTACAACATGCTCCCTTGTACAACAAAGAAGAGGAAACTGACAAACATGCCAATGACGATCGTCAATGAGAAGTCTCGCACCATCGTCACATATTCAGAGGCTTTTAACGTAATCGCCCAAGCATCATTTTCATCAAGCGTACCGGCGATAGCTTCAGACACTTCTACTTGATCGCGCCAGTTTTTCAATTCATACCCAATAAAGCGCTGCATGTCTACGTCGTTATTTTGAACAATTTGGTCATAATCTTGGTTAGAGACCACGTACACAGACGCATACGAGAATAGACGCTCCTTATCCGTTTCTTGCACATCATACGTTTCTGCCCTATTGCCAACTTCCAAGTTTAGCTGAGTAGGAAACTTCTCACTAGAGACCAACGTCCCATTCGTCACTACTTTTCCCTGTTCTATCTGTACAGTAGGCACGCCAACGGTTTTAGCTAACTCATTGTAACGTGTTTCTGACAATAAAAAGCCAGAGTAAGGAAATTCGTTCCCACCTTCTATATCTTGAAACGATACATATGGCATCGTTTCATTAATTTGATACAAAACCTCCGCATCATATACATTTAATTTCTCTTCTACCTCTTCCGGGCTAATTAGCGCATACGTCCCTGGATCTTCTTCGACCCATGAAATGGACTGTGGCATACTACTTGTGTCTTCAATGATCGCGTTAAAGATCATATACACAGTCCCTGTCGCCGTCAACACGACTGCACTAATGATAGAGGTCAAAAATAGCATCCGCGCATAATCTTTCAAGCGAAATAAAATATTCGTCCTTGTGATCAAGCGCGTACCTCTCATTAACTGGCTTTTATTTGCATAAAACCGTTTATAAAGTGCGACCGTTCCTTGCGTGAAGAAAAAGTACGTTCCTATGACTGTTAAAATTAATACCGGGAATATTGTTAAATGCAATGTATCCCCTGTTGTCATGACCGCAGTCCCATAACCTCCACCAAGGAGCAGTACTGCTAGTACAGTGAATACCGGTGACGTGATCGGCATGGATTTCGGCTTTCGCGCTGCTTTTAAAAGATCCGTCACTTGTTTGCCACGCATTTTCCAAAATGATAGCAACGTCAACACTTGGAACAGTACGATGAATACAACAACCGTTATGATGAATGCCTTCGGAACAAACGCAAATGACAGCGGACTTTCCACAACCAAAACCGAAGAAATAAAGAGTAAAAACAACTTGGAAAATAACGTACCAAAGAGCAACCCAGCAGCAATCGCTAACAGTGAAAGAATCGTTTGCTCAAAGTAAATCAATTTACGCAACTGCCCGCCATTCATCCCAAACAGAGACAACAAACCAAACTCTCTCGATCGTACTTGTAAAAAAGCTTGATTTGAATAGGTAATAAAAAATACCGAGAAAATGACAATCAGCCACTGTGCTGCGACCATGCTAGATCGCATATGATCACCAATTGAACCATTCATCACATCTGGATGATAAATCACTTGTGCGTACATATGGAAAACGGTGACTGCAAACACACAACTAAGGAAATACGCCGCGTAACGTTGCGCATGACCCGTCACATTTCTACGCGCGAGGGTGCGGAGATTCATGGAAATCACCTCCAAGTATACTGAGTGTGTCTAAAATGTTTTGATAAAACACTTGGCGCTTGTCGCCTTTACGTATTTCTGAGAAAAATGTCCCATCTTTAATGAAAACGACCCGGTCACAAAAACTTGCCGCCGTCGGATCGTGCGTCACCATTAAAATCGTTGCGCCGCGCTCTTCATTCATTGAAGACAATGTATCAAGCACTTGCCGCGCCGCTTTTGAATCAAGATTCCCTGTCGGTTCATCAGCAAGCACCATCGCTGGCTCATGAATAAACGCCCGCGCACACGCAGTACGCTGTTGTTGTCCGCCGGAGATTTCTGAAATGCGCTTGTCAAGGATGTCGACAATATTTAATTGTTTTGCCAGCTGCATGAGCCGTTTCTCCATTTCCTTTAACGACAATGTGTCAAGCGCCAGTGGCAATAAAATATTTTCTCTTACATTCAATGTATCGAGCAAGTTAAAATCTTGGAAGACAAACCCGAGCTCACGCCGGCGAAACAAGGCTAACTTATTCGGTGACAAATCAAGTGGGTTCTTTCCATTCAAAATCATTTCCCCTGCAGTGGGTTTGTCAATCGTCGCAAGCATGTTCAAAAGTGTCGTTTTCCCACTTCCTGACGGACCCATGACCCCAACAAACTCGCCTTCTTCAACACGAAGGTCAAAATCATGTAGCGCTCGGTACGCTAGGCCATCTTTTTTCGGATAATATGTTTTAGACAATTGATTGACTGTTAAAATAGACATGTTCAAAACTCCTTTGTGTTTCACTTGATGGTTCTTAGTATAAACCGCAATAGAATTCTCTCCCATAGAATCATCTTGCAGACAAGCATCACAACCTTACAATGTTGTCATGTTATGTAACGTTTATAATCAGTAAAGACCTCCTACAACGAGGAGGCCTCTATCGCTCGATTAAAGATCTTTCAACACTGCTCGGAAATAAAACACGCGTGTAATCAAGTAGTAGCCTACCTGAAAGAGCATGTACACGCCGATGACGAGCAACGCATTTATCACTAAATTTACCCCCATCATATTGCTTAGCATTACATAGGCAAATGATGCGTGAACACTCCCGACAACAGCTGGTACAAAGAAGAGGAAGCGCATTTGTTGGTCTAAGACTCGTTTCATTTCTTTCTTCGTCATACCGAGTCGATTCAACGAAAATAGTTGGCGTTTCATATCTTCAAGTTCTGTAAATAACTTCAAATATAGCATACTCCCTTGTACAACAAAGAAAAGTAAACTAATAAACAAACCAATCGCGACAACCAATGAAAATGCTTGCATGAGCATCACATAATTGAGTGGCTTTAAAGAAACATCCCACACACGCTCTTCGTCAACCATATCCGCAATCGCTTCAGACACTTCTGCATGCTCACGCCAATCTTTCAACTCATATCCAATGTAGCGCCACATATCAATTTCATTATTTTTGACGACTTGATCATAATTATGATCAGCAAGGACATATACAGACGCATACGAAAGCAGCGGCTCGTCTTCCAACTGCCCGGCATCATACGTCTCCTCTGTATCTCCAATCTCGACGTCTAGCTTTGGGGGAAATACCTCCCAGTCCAACACATGTGCATTTGTTAGTACTTCGCCTTCTTCCACCTGCACTGCACTGACATTAACCGTTTTGGCTAACTGGTTGTATTGTGTTTCTGACAATAAAAATCCTGAACCTGAGAAAGTCACTTCCTCACCAGTAGCACTTCCTTGCGCAGATACATACGGCATCGTTTCATTGATCTGGTATAAAATCTCTGCGTCGTATGCAGTTAGTTTCTCTTCTACTTCTTCCGGATGAATGGTTGCATACGTATCCGGATCCTCTTCCATCCAAGAAATCGATTGTGGCATGCTCCTAGCGCCATCCTCCAAAATCGTATCAAACAGCATGTACACTGTACCAGAAGCTGTTAAAACGACCGCACCAATGACAGACGTCAAAAACAACATGCGGGCATAATCTTTTAATCGAAATAAAATATTCGTTCTTGTAATTAAACGCGTCCCACTCATTAATCCCTTTTTATTCGCATACAGCCGCTTATAAAGCGCCACCGTTCCTTGTGTAAAGAAAAAGTAGGTCCCGATGACAACTAAAATTAACACTGGGAACATCGTAAAAATTAATGTTTGTCCCGTTGTAATGAGTGCAAGCCCGTAACCACCGCCAAGGAACAGCAGTGCAAGTACAGTTAATGCGGCTGACGTTTTCGGCATAGATTTCGGCTTTCTCGCTTCTTTTAAAAGATCCGTCACTTCTTGGCCACGCATTTTCCAAAATGACAACAACGTCAGCACTTGGAACAATACGATAAAAGCAACCACTGTAATGATATATGCCTTTGGAACAAACGCAAAGGCGATCGGATTTTCCACAACCAAAATGGAAGAGAGAAACAGCAAAAATAGCTTCGAAAACACAGTACCCAAAAGCAATCCAACGACAATCGCCAATAGTGAAAGGATCGTTTGCTCATAATAAATCAACTTTCGCAATTGTCGGCCGCTCATTCCAAAAAGAGACAACAACCCAAATTCCTTCGACCGTACTTGTAAAAAAGCGCGATTCGAGTACGCAATAAAAAACACTGAGAAAAGCACAATCATCCATTGCGCCGCAATCATCCCCGCTCGCACATTGCTACCACCGCGGATCTCACCATTCGCTACATCTGGGTGATAAATAAACTGTGCATACAAAAAGAAGACGGTGACCGCAAACACACAGCTAATGAAGTATGCCGCATACCGTTGGGCATGACCGGTCACATTTCTACGCGCGAGGGTGCGAAGATTCATGGAAGTCCCCCCCGAGCACACTGAGTGTATCTAAAATATTTTGGTAAAACACTTGCCGCTTTTCACCTTTACGTATCTCCGAGAAAAACGTGCCATCTTTAATAAAGACAACCCGATCACAAAAGCTCGCAGCCGTTGGATCATGCGTCACCATCAAGATCGTTGCGCCACGCTCTTCATTCATCGAAGCTAGTGTGTCTAACACTTGCCGTGCTGCTTTTGAATCCAGATTCCCGGTGGGCTCATCGGCAAGCACCATTGCCGGCTCATGAATAAACGCTCGCGCACAAGCGGTACGCTGCTGCTGTCCACCAGAAATTTCTGAAATACGCTTGTCAAGAATATCTACAATGTTCAATTGTTCTGCCAGCTGCATGAGCCTTTTTTCCATTTCCTTTAACGGCAATGTGTCAAGTGCTAGTGGCAATAATATGTTTTCTCTTACATTCAATGTATCCAGTAAATTAAAGTCTTGGAATACAAACCCTAGTTCACGTCTCCGAAACAATGCAAGTTGATTAGGGGACAAATCAAGTGGGTTCTTTCCGTTCAGAATCATTTCTCCTGAAGTCGGCTTGTCAATCGTCGCAAGCATATTTAAAAGTGTCGTTTTCCCACTTCCTGACGGACCCATGACCCCAACAAACTCACCTTCTTCAACACGAAGATCAAAGTCATGTAGCGCCCGGTATGCTAAGCCATCTTTTTTCGGGTAGTATGTTTTAGACAGTTGATTCACTGTTAAGATAGACATCATCAAAACTCCTTTATGTTTCATTTGATGGTTCTTATTATAAACAAGGCTACAATCCCCTCCCATAGAATCATCTTGCAAAGGAGCGTGATAATCTTACAATGTTGTCATGTTATGCAACGTTTTTGAAGAAAAAGCAATGGTAACAGTTGTGCCAACACCCTTCTCCGATGTAAGTGTCAGAGAGTGACCGAGTCCTTTCGCAATTGTTTTTGCTAAATAAAGCCCCATTCCCGTTGACTCCTGAAACTTCCGTCCATTCTCTCCCGTGAAAAATGGCTCAAACACGCGCGGCACATCATGTTTTGCAATCCCAACACCTTGATCTATTACATCTAGTAAAATTTGACTTTTTCCTTCCCTTAACTTGAATGTCATCTTTGCGCCTGCTTGTTGTGGTGAATACTTTAATGCATTAAACACAATTTGTTGCAATAATACACGGAGCCACTTCTCATCACTGTAAACAAAATATACGCCTCGTTCACCTTGAATCTCCGGGAAAACCCCGCGACGAATAAATTGGCGCTTCTCTTCATTCACAATACTACTGATCACCGTAATTATATCTACTTTTTCCGCCTTCAAGTCCATCGCAAAATGATCCAAACGTGCTAAATGTAACAGCAACTCGAGCCCGTGTCGGAAACGATCATTCTCATCACTAATTTCATCAAGTACTGTGTCATTTCCATCATTTTTTCCTTGTTGCACCAATAAAGAAATCACTGAGACAGGGGTTTTCATATGGTGAACCCATTGATTGAAAAACAACTGCTGCTGTTCGTGTGCACGTATATACATATCAAGCTTCTCTTCATACTTACGACGCTGTTGCCACTGCCCTTCCTGCCAAAGTCGTGCTTCATATGTTGGCATATGCATATTTTCAAACAAGCCGTCTTGCCCTTCACCTTTTGTATATTCATACAGCTTCTTCAAATATCGCCGGCTTCTCACATATTCAACTATTAGCCAGGTCACGAGCAAAAATAAACATAATAAAAACGCATAAGCAACGACGCCTCGCTCCACCGATGATTCCTTCGTAGAAAAAAATAAGTGAAACACAACCGTTGCAAGTGCTGTATTCAACATAAATAAAATGATCACCGCAAGTCTATCTAACAAAAATGCGCGGATCATAAAGATGCCCCCCAATTGATATTCAAACGATACCCTTGTCCACGTATCGTTTGAATCGCGTCTGTAATGCCTAGTTCTGAGAGCCGTTTACGCACACGTGTCACATTGACCGACAATGTATTATCATCAACAAAATGTACTTCATCCCACAATGCCTCAAGTAGATCATCCCTACTAACAATTTGGTTAGGTGTATCCGCAAGGCGCGCAAACAAACGTGCTTCATTCTTCGTCAAAGCCACAACTTTTCCTTGAAAATGCAACTCATTGCGAGACGGCCAAAAACGTAGCCCTTCCAATTCACGCACCGATTCAGTATTTGGCGCTTGCGCATATTCACCGTATGCGCGTCGCAACGCACTTTTTACTTTCGCCACCACAACATCAAGATGAAACGGCTTTGTTAAATAATCATCGCCCCCATGTTCAATCGCCATCACTTGATTCATTTCATCCGTCCGCGCGGAAATAAACAATACAGGCACATTCGAAATCGCACGAATTTGCCGGCACCAATAAAAGCCATCAAAGTATGGCAAGTTAATATCGAGTAATACAAGATCCGGTTCTACCTCGAGAAACTCGTCTTTAATCGCTTCATACCGCATCGCTTGCGTCACTTGGTAACCATACCTTTGCAAGTGCTCTGCGACAATGCGCCGAATTTGCGCATCGTCCTCAACAATGAAAAGATGATACATCACTCTAAACTCCTTTATGAAAGAACGGGCCTAATATAGTTTGTGCCTCTTTCCTAGGTATTATTTCTTATGTTAATCTTCTCTCGGTCAATTGTCTATTCACCTACCTAAAAAAGGGGCGTCGCTAAAAACGACGCCCCCTCTCCAATTGCCTACTTTTGGTCACGTGGGGTGCAACACGATTGCTTTTCTTTCTCTTTCACTTCCACTACTTTCACGCTACAGCAGCTCTTGTTCTCGCTCTTTTTCCCTTTCAAAAGACTGAAAAATCCCATGTTCTCACCTCCCTTACAGGTTTAACCCTAAGAATAAGTAACCGGCAAACGTTGCCATCGTAAAGATTGCGATCATATACGCCACCATCAGTCGTTTCTTGAAAATACTCGTTAGCATCAGTACTTCTGGTAAACTCGCACCTGCGCCGCCGATAATTAATGACATGACCGGTGCTAACGGGAAACCACCCGCTAAAAGTGCTTGCGTTACAGGTAATATCGTTGATAATCTCACATATAGTGGCATCCCTAAAACTGCTGCAACGGGGATCACCCACCACTCACTTTGATTTTGGAAAAAGGAAAAGACCGACGTCGGTACCGCTTCTTTAATGAATGCACCAATAAACGCGCCAATGACAATGTACAATCCGACAGAACGGATCAGCTTCCACGTCTCACCGATCGACAATTTCAAATGATGTGCCCAGTCGCAACGACGACGCTTCATATCTTCCTCTTCCTGCCCCTCGACAATGACGGCTTTTATTTGCTCCTGGAAATTGAGTCGATCAAGCACATAACCGATCACGATCGAAAATACGACTGTCACAACAGCATAAATCGCTGTAACTTTCCAACCATATACAAGTGCCATCAAACCAAGTACCCAGATATTCAACAACGGAGACGTAAAGAAAAACGTCATCACCGCTTGAAAAGGAACGCCTCTGTTCAGCAACGTCACCATCAACGGAATCGTTGAACAAGAACAAAATGGTGTCACGAACCCAAGCACAACCCCTGCAAAACTCCCTACCATTCCTCTCCCCGATGACATCACTTGCTTGATTTTGTCAAATGGCAGATACGGTCGAATCACATTCATCACAAAAGATACAACAACAAATAGTACCAATAACCCTTTCACTAACTCGTAAAATGTGTGCCATAGACTTGCCATCACATAAAATTCCACCTTTCAATAATTGGTGATTGCAACTAATTCCCACAAGGGAATAGCATATTACCGATGTTCAATAATTGCGTTTTACAACTAATTACCATAAAAGAGCCGCTTGTTAGCAGCAATTGCTTTTCTTCATCGCTTCTAACAAGATGTCAAGACTCTCTAGCACTTGTTCTTTCTTGTCTGCTGGGATGTGAGAGAAAATTCGTTGTAAATATTGTTGCATTTGCACATTTACTTTCTCACCAAACGCTTCTCCCTCCTCCGTTAAGGTTAATTGCACATAACGGCGGTCTGTCTCAGACTGCACACGTTTCACAAGCCCTTTTGTCACAAGCCCTTGTACTTGCCGGCTTAGTGTACTCGTTTCCATACGCAAATGTTCTGCTAACTCATTCAGCGACGGACCATTCAACTTGTGAATGTGCTCAAGCAAGTAACTTTGAATATTTGTGATCCCACAACATGATGCGCCTTCCTTTTCTAAAAAGACCATATTCCTTGCTAACATTTGCAACACATCGCGTATTTGTGATAGTCCTGGTTGTACACATCTGTTATTCACTCATCTTCACTCCTCCAGTTAATTAGTTGTATAATGCAAATATAGAGCACTTCTGATGTCCTGTCAAGGGAAAATCTGAAGAAGGTAATGTTTATGCAATGATGCGTTGGCCACTACTTTTTTGGTAAAATAGTGACCAACTAGATGACTCGTCAACTCTCAGTGCTTCTTCGTTTATGGATCACACCAACCATTTGACGAACAATCTCGTCCACAGCAGATTGTCCGTTCATCATATCATCTGCGCTCGGCTTTACGACATCATTCATATGTGTGTACGCTTTTCTACTCACATTTAAATAGTGGGTACAATCATCCACCAACTCACTCATTAAATTTGGCGGTTGGCGAATGATTCTCCTTGCAAACGCGATATCTAGTGGCGTATCAATATAGAAGGAGAGGTCAATCAAGTCCCTCATCTGCGTTTGTAAATACGAAAACGGATAATCTAAAATGATGAAGTCACACTTCTTGCGATCACGTAATATGTTTATATCGCGAATGATCGGATCCACCTTCCACTCATCATAGTTTGCCCCATTTTCTATCCACTGGCAGAGATCACTCGGTCCTTCTAACTCGTAATCATCGAAGTGTAGCACGTACGCATTCGGCAACTTGCTCGCTAAAGCACGTGCCACTGTCGTTTTCCCTCCACCCGAAACAGCGGCAATCGCAATGATCATAGATGATGCTCCTTCCTCGGTCAAACAGCAACATTCTCTTTATCTTTTGTTAAACGGTTCATTTTAACTTTCACATAGCAAGCAATTAGAAAAGCAATTACCATATTTGCCGCCACATTGACTAGTAGCATCATCAGCGGAATATCTACACGCGGTGCAACAAAATGGTTCATGCATAAAATGAGACCTATCATTAACACAAAATACACCGATGCCATCGTTATCTTCGGTAAAACATCATCAAGTTGGGCGAACTTTATTGAGAGTGGCAATAATAATACCGCACACGCAAATGAAATTACAGCGAACCAGCTGACTACGGCAACATCATACTCAGGAACCCATTCCGATCCAAGTCGAGCGATCACGTTCCAACCGATGATATAACCCCCAGTATACATAAATAATGTAAAACCACCAACGAAGAAACCCTCTATCGCGAGACCTAGGATATCTTTTTCTCCCATCTTTCTCACTTCAAACATGACATAGATGCCGACAGCTACAACTAACATCGCTATCATCATGTACAACTGCACCACTGGAACTTCCCCGGTGAAAATTCGTCCCAAAAACTTTACAAACTCAATGAATCCCATTATTATCATGCCTATGCACCTCTCTACCACACGAACTCAATCGACGTTCTTTTTTCTTAGAAACCCGCTTCCATTCAGAAATATAAATCGCAACTAAAATGAATGCTGCGCCTACCCACTCAGCACCTCGCACAAGCTCACCTAACAACCACAACGAAAAAACCGTTGCGCTGCTCCGATTGCTCATAACGTGTCTATCCATTGATATTTGTTCATATGTCTCCTAGTATGTTGTGAGTGAAAGCCTGCGCACAACCTTCATTTTTTTAATTTAAACACGATATAATTCGGACGCCTCAACTTTGACGCAGCTGAAGGATGGGCTTCTATCATCTCTTTAGAAGGCTTCGGTTCAATGAGGCCCTCTAAAACAAATCCTGTTCCAATTAAACGACTCATATAACTTGTCAGTGTTCTGTGAAAGAATAACATGTTTTCCTTTTCACCAAAGTCCTGCTCATAAGCACCTTCATAAAAATACTTGTCTACTTTCCAGTGTAATATTTCTCCATCTTCTCCTCTTTCCCAGCCATATTCAGGCGTTGCAAAGCACGGGTGCAAAATCGAAAACACAAATGTTCCACCGGCTACGAGTAGCCGGTACATTTCTTGAAACGCTTTTTCATCATCAGCCAAGTCTTGAATGACCATATTGGATACAATACAATCAAAACTTTCTGCACGCAAAAAAGACAAGTCTTCGCAATTCCCCTGTCTATAGTTAATTACGAGTGTTTCCGGTGTTCGTTCTTTCGCAATCTCTATCATGTTTGTTGAATAATCGACGGCTGTAACCTCAGCCCCGTTCTTGCAAAAGATTCTACTTAAATAGCCTTCACCACACCCAGCATCTAATACCCTCTTTCCTTTAACATCTCCAATAAGAAAAAGAATGGTTGGGTTTAAAAGCCATTCACGCCCTTTATCTCCTTGCTCTGTCTGCATGGCCGCATAAGCTTGAGCAAAACCATTCCACCTTCGAATTGATTCTTCCGTTCCCATACTTTTTGTCACAGTTATCTCCCCTTAGGTTGTTTCTCTCTTAAGAAACCTTTTTAGCAGCAACTGTTTATCCTCGTCTTCTTAACTTGAACACAATAAAGTCTGGTCGCCTTAACTTTAATGCCGCCTCAGGGTGCGCTTCCAATATCTCTTTGGAAGGCTGTGGTTCGACGAGCTCTTCTAAAACAAATCCTGTTTTCGTTAACGTATTAACATAGCTTGTAAGCGTCCTATGGAAAAATAACATGTTTTCCTTATCACCAAAATCTTGCTCATATGCACCCTCATAAAAATATTTATCTACTTTCCAGTGTGACGGTTCTCCATCTTCTCCTCGCTCCCAGCCATATTCAGGTGTCACAAAACACGGGTGCAAGATTGAAAATACAAATGTTCCGCCCGCTACGAGTAAGCGGTGCATTTCTTGAAATGCCTGTTCATAATTAGCTAAATCTTGAATGACCATATTGGATACAATGCAATCGAAGCTCTTTGATTGTAGAAAAGATAAGTCTTCGCAATTCCCTTGTTGAAAAGTAATCGCATCCACTTTTGTCGTGCGCTTTTTCGCAATGTCTAGCATACTCGTTGAATAATCAACAGCAGTAACCTTTGCACCTCTGTTGTCTAACATTCTACTTAAGTACCCTTCTCCGCATCCAGCATCTAAGACTCGTTTCCCTTTTATATCTCCAATAAGTGAAAGAATTGCTGGGTTTAAAAGCCATCTCCGACTTAAGTCTCCTTGCTCTGTCTGGTCTGCCGCGTACGACTTAGCAAAATCATTCCACCTTCGAATTGATTCTTCCGTTCCAGCATTTTTGATCATCATTATGCCTCCTGTCTATTAACGCCAAACGCTTTTCTAGCGTAAAACGATCAACGTCCGACGTCAATCGTTTTGTTAAGCTCATTAAGAACCTCTTTGTGAATAAAACTAAATACATCACTACATGTTCCTCACTCTTTCACCCACTCAACACGAATCATAGCAAAAGTTTTTCCTCGGCTCCGTAATTCCTCCATTCCTTCCTCTGTATTCCAATTTGATGATGCTCGATCATCTGTAGTCCAGAGAAATAACGGTGTGCTTTCTGCAGTGGTATCAAGCCTATCTGCCGGAAGGTAACCTTTAAAGATGCTTGCACTGTATGGGATACTTGCCGAAGTTTTATAGCTACCAGAACCGTTTGCTTGCACAAAGAATGAAATAGAGACATCATCATCCTCATCTAATTGCGTAAACTGATAAGCAAAAAACAATTCTTCATCTGTAAATGGGGCTTCGACATTATAGGAAAAACCACCTAGTTGCTGTGAGGTATCCTCATTTAGCGCACCGTCTTCATACACATCTAAGTAGAAATTCATTTCCTTCACTGTGTCTTCCAGCACAGACGTCTTAAAAGCAAGTGCACCATCTGTAGTTAATCCCAACAACCGATCCTCTGTCTTATTCCATTCAATCGGCTCAAGAAACGATTCATCTTGTTGCCGTTGCTCTGTACAACCACTTACTAATAACAAGCTTGCAACAATTCCCCAACATGCTGTTTTCATCATCATGGCGCTTCTGCTCCCGTTCATATAGGATTATATTAACTTTACTTACTCATATTAAAACGCTTCCATGATTGCGTCAACGCTAAGATGCCATTTAATTAAACGTTTGTTTCATCTTCTACCAATGGTTTGTAAGGGACCGGCGAAGATAAATTAATTAACGTCGATGGATGACCAAAGGCCATCGCTTCATCAATGAACTGCTCTAGCACTTCCACTTATTCGACCACCACTTTGACTAAATAACTATACTGACCAGCTAAACGATGACATTCAATGACGCTTTCATGCCCGATACAAAAATTCCGAAAAGCTTCACACCGGCTCGTTTCCATCAACACAAACGCCATCACATGCTTGCCGACTTTTTTTGGGTCAATCATCGCCCGGTAACCACTAATCACTTGCTTATCCTCTAGTTTTTGTACCCGCTCCTTCACCGCTGGCACCGACAAATTCACTTCTTTCCCTAAACGCGTCATCGACATCCGTCCGTCTTCTTGCAATTGCTTCATGATCTCCCAATCAATCTCATCCATTTTTCCACCTCAAATCATTAGGAAATTGCACATAGAAACCTTTAAAACAGCATGCATGTGCGTTTGAAAACCAAAAAAAGTACATTCTTACTTTCTATCATACTTGTTACACTACATACATCAAACAAAAAGGACTGATACCCATGAACAGCGCACTACTTTTAGTCGATGTGCAACAAGCATTTGATGATCCGAAGTGGGGACAGCGCAATCATCACGACGCAGAAAAAAATATTGCCCTCCTTCTAGGCGAATGGCGAAAGAAAAAAGCACCTGTTATTCACATTCAACATCATTCAACTCGCCGGCACTCTCTTTTCTATCATGAACATCCCGGATTTTCTTTTAAAAATGAAGCCCAGCCTATCAACGGTGAGGAGATTTTCCGAAAGCAAGTGAACAGTGCTTTCATCGGCACCGGACTCACATCGTATTTGCGCAAGCAACATATTGCCGCTTTAACAATCGCGGGCTTCACCACCCCTCACTGTGTATCCACAACCGCACGGATGAGCGCAAATCTTGGTTTTCAAACAACCGTCGTTTCTGATGCCACTGTCGCATTTCCTTTACAATGGGGTGAGGCACGCTACACCGCTGAACAAGTTCACGAAGCTTCTTTGCTCACGCTGCACGAAGAATTTGCCACAATCACTTTGACGAAATCTCTTATAAAAGGACGTGAGGAATCATGGCATTGATCATGAAAAACGCATGTGAATCATGCACAAAAACACTCGCACCACACGAAGTTGCTTATATTTGCATACATGAATGCACCTTCTGTCCGGCGTGCACAAAAGAAATGACTTTCGTTTGCCCCAATTGCTCAGGAGAACTTGTCAAAAGGCCGTGTGGGATAGACGCACAATCAAATTGCTCGCTCTAATATCGGCACACTCTCGCCATTTTAATATTTTTTAAAAATACAAATGAATAACTTTTTATAACATGATAGCATGAACCATGTAACCAAAATGCATACAGAAAGGAATGACATGCGATGGACAGAAACATCGAAGTACTTCCTCTATACCACATCGCTTATATACGGCAAATCGGCCCTTATGGTCCTTCCAACATGAAAGCAATCGCACAAATCAAAGAATGGGCACAAGAAAAAAACTTACTCACTGGCTCTGCCATTATACTTGGTATTGCTCGAGACAATGCAAAAGTGACGCCCCCACAGAAATGTCGATATGATGCCTGTATCGTTCTGGAGCATGATCACCAGATTGACCATTCCCTTCTTTACGACGAACTTCCTGGTGGTCAGTATATGGTCTTCACACTTGAACATACGGCTACAGCCGTGCAAGAAGCATGGTGCAACATGTTTCAAGTAATAGAGGACAATGGTTATGGCATTGATGACAAACCGATTTTGGAGCGATATACCGGGGAAATGATACGCCAAAACAAGTGCGAAATATGTGTCCCTGTCAAACCAATCCAGTCACCAGAAAAGAGCTATCCTTCACACCCCGGATGAGCTCCTCTTCCACATCACTCAGTTCTCTTTTTCCAAACGGATTAAATCTGGTAAATAATCACTACGGATGACTTGCCACTTATCACAATCGTCCTCATTCACCCCTACTATTGTATGAATCGGTAGCCAGAAAAATTGAAATACCCAACCATTATCTTTTCCGTCACATTTGACGACATATTCCCAACGATCAGGAATGAGCCCATCTTCTTTCTCTTTAAAATGGTAAACAAATCTCCGTTGATACTCATTTCTATACGTGGAAAAATACTTGTACACACCAATCCGTCGGACATATTCAATGTTTGTTAACCCTGTTTCTTCAAATACTTCCCGCACAGCAGCCTCTTTTTCATCTTCATTTTTCTCCACTCCACCGCCTGGCACGTGAATATCTGACTCCGGATCATCGCGATGCTTATATACAAGTAACTGCCATTCTCCGTCTCGGTACCGCGTTATGTAAGCAAGTGCTTTTTTTACTTCAGTTGTTTCCATATGGATGCTCCTCCTAATGTTATTCGTATTCAAAGATGTTACCTATACACTTGAGAAAGCGCGACCACAGCAGCATACCTCAACAAAAAAATGTTTTCAAGCCCTAAACATTAGGACGAACAGGATAAACACTTTCCCTCGCTCAGGCGCCACGTATTGTGTATATAATGTTTTATAGTTGTTTAGTAATGATTTCATGTGGCCTCTTCATCATCGAAATAGGGGATGTGCTCTGGGATGTGCTGCAAGAAATATTTTAGATCAATATGAAAATAGCCCTCAATATCTTCTCGTAGCCTCTGCTCTAACGCACAAAACGCTGCAACAACGTAATCTCTTTCAAACACATTATGAAGATCGGCCTCTGCCCATATAGATGTCACCTTTGCTTGATGCGAAAATGGCCACAATGAAATTAACGCGCCATCTTCATACTCCCCGTATTCAATCGTATAGTAATGAAACTCGGGAACAAAATTATCCCTTACCTTTGTTTTCCACTCAAAAAGAGCCTTGTAGAATTCCAAAATGGCTAGTTCTGCCTCGAAGTATCGCTCATCATTTATCTTGATGATGAACAAAGCTTCTACAGCTAAAATAGATGGGACATCTGCTCTCTGTTTATTTGATATACTTTCGCTTTTGCTAGTGAATTCGTATTCGAACGTTATATTGTTTGCATTTGTATGCTTGGTTTCTATTATGTTCATATTTCTTTTATTCCCCTCCTGTTTCCGGTCACTCCGAAAACAACCTATCCACTTCCCATACAATCGGGACAACGTGTTGTTCTACATTTGCTAAAATGTGCGTCTGTGTTTTCAATTTCACATTGACAGATGAATGCATTCTTACTCCAGGATCATAACCAATGCTGAGATATTTATAGATTTCATCATTCTTCTTCAAAATCCGAACCCCATAACCATAATACAACTCACCCTCAATATTTTCATAAGGCGTCAATAATTTTTCCTGATAATCCGGGCCTAGTAGTTTTCCAGCCCATAAGCCATTCCAAAACTTTTCAAGATCCAATACGGTTGTAAACGCGCCTCCGTCTGGCCCGCCAACAATTGGAACGGAATAAATGTTGGTTTTCCAGCTATTATCCTCTTCACTGTCAATGTATCCGAGTGCTGTTCGTTCTGGCAGTTGATCCATCCGAAAATAGCCAGAGTCTGACATCTCACAAGCACGAAAGATATGCTCCTGCACATAGTCTGGAAACGACTGTCCCGATACTTCCTCGACAATTAAGCCAAGTAAAATATAACCAGCATTGCTATAGGAAAACGTTTCCCCTGGTTGAAACTTCATCGCATTGTCCTGAAACATTGGCAAAAAATCAGCCGGCGATTTGATTGCATACATCGGAACGGCTTTCCACAACTCTTCAAAGTCACTCATCACTTCTTCATCAAAATAATCTGGTATCCCTGAGGTGTGCGTTAATAAATGATGAACGGTGATGCTTGGATCAAAGTGCGGGAATGAAATCGATAAACACTTATTTAGATACGTGTCGAAGGTCAGCATTCCTTTCTCGACGAGCTGACATATCGCGACTGCAGTGAACATTTTACACCCAGATGCCATCCCGAATCTTGTTTGCAAGGTGATCTCGATCTGCTCGCTCCGATTCGCGAGACCAAATGCGCCTTCATAACGTGTGTGCTCACCTTGTACAAATACGGCGCCAGAAAACGGCAACTCTTCATCATAGCCTTTTATAAATGTTTCAATTTTTTGTTGAAATGTCATTCAAATCAATCCTCTCTATACTACTTCCCCTTCACACCACGATACACCTCAAGCAATTCCCCCACAGAAATATTGTTGATTTTCATCCCGGTGAGGTCACAGTTGTTGATCTCCACATTTTTGAGCGTACAGTTTTTAATCTCACTTCCCGTTAAATCACATCGCTCAAATAAAAGTGGTTCGTTTTCCGCCCCTAGATCTGCATCGATAAAACGAACACCTGATAGTGTCGGCAAGACAAATTCACTACGAGAGAAATTCAAATCAGCAAAGTAGGCATTAGTGAAGTTAATGTTTTGAAATTTCGATTGACTCATGTTACAGTTACTCACATGGCTGTTCATTAAATTGCTTGTACTATAAGCGCTATTTTCTAAATTAACCTCGTAAAAACTCGTTCCGGCCATGTTACAATGCTCATATTTTGTATCTGGCCGCGTTTCACTTTGAATGACATTTTCTTTTCTCGCAGCGTTCATATGTTTTGTATAACCATGTTCATCTGCTGTTTTAAACGTAAGTTCGAAGCCCATTTTTTCGTAAAAATGGTGATTGCTTATTTGACGACTCGATGTTTCCAAGTCCCATACATGCACATCTGCAAATACCTCTTCAATAAAACGAATAGCTTTGCCACCAATTCCTTGGTTTTGATAAGACGGATCGATAAATATACGATCAATTCTTCCGTAAGCGCCACCAGAAATGGTGACAATCACACCACCGATGATGTCTTTCCCATGCATAATCTTGAAATAATTTAGCTCGTTAATCATATACCAAGTCATTTCATACGCGTCATATCGTGGCGGTTGAATATTAGGATCAACGACATGTGGTTCGTCAGCCAACCACTTGCTCGCTTCTTCGTCAAACACCGCTTTTATTATTGCTGTTAATGCTCGAGCATCATGTTGCGCGGCTTTCTCTATTGTGATCGTAGACATGTAGGTTTCCTCTTTTCGAAATTCATTTCGTTTCCTAAGCTGAACATCCATCAAAACCTCCGACAAAAACGCGCCAATCCCGCAACCGAGCGCCTCCTAAGCCTACGCAAGTCATCGTTCATCTCCGGCTGTTTATCTACCCAAGCAATCCCTGCTAAACATTCCAACGCTTGATAGAAATTTAATCTCACCATATCCACAGGTTGCTTTGCTTCCTTTTCCCAACCCCGCAAAAACGCGTGCTGACAGTCCTCACGTTCATCCTGCAGATCATACCATTGCAATTTCGCCAAGTCCCACAGCGGGTCTCCGATCGCCACACCTTCGAAATCTAGCACACCCAGTATATCACTTTCATCTGAAGTGATGTGGAGATTCCGAAAACCATAATCACAATGAATGAGTGTCACCCTCTCTGGCTCTGCCAACGTGCGCACTTTCTCCGCAATCGCTGCAAAATATGTTTCCAAGTGCTGCGCGCTATCCTCTTCTGAGCGCTTGACCCTCCCGATCCACTTTTTTACCTGGCTTTCCATGTAACTTCTCCAAGAAAACGCGCTCAGCTTGTCCTCATTTGATCGCTGCCAAAAACAAGCCGCGTCTAATTCCTCCGCTGATAAAGCAAACTGCACTTCTGCTAACAGACACCCGATTCGTTCCATTAAAAAAACTTGCTTTCTATCATCGTAATTTGAAAATAACGGCTCAAGCGGCTTCCCTCCTAACCATTCTTCAACAATGACAAAATGATCACCCACTTTTCCCGCGTCTACTACTTTCGGCACGCGCACACCTTTCGCGTGGAGCCGTTTTAAACTATCAACTTCTCTTTTAAACACTTCTTCACGTGTATGCACTTTCACCGCCACAAGTTCGTTCTGGCGTTCGCCTTTGTAAACCACGATATCCGGTCGTGTGACGATTGTATCGATGAATTTCACATTCCACATGTCACCCATCCGCGTTTTGTCCATCGTCTTCACCGGATCCTCTCATGCAAATTCATACCGATAATACGCACCATTTCCAGAAGCATACCTCATGATATTTCCATCTTCCGGTATCCCTTTAAAGTAGGCACCAATGCTGCCAGTCGTACATTTATGACCTGATAGTAAGATGTTTCGCTCTCGCCCCTTGTATGTCTGCTCTAACTCTTTCATGAAAGAAAATATTCTTTCGATATACTGTTGGATATCTTCCACCCCTTGATACACCGTCGGGTCTGGAACAATGCCTGCCATCACGACTTCCTCTACCTTTAATCGGTCAGCTTCCCCTACATCACCCGTCTATGACTGCGCTCGTTCCTGTCGCGATTTCTGCCGTTTGTATCGCCCGTTCTTGCGGGGAAGCGTAAACAGAATCGAATGTGATGTGCTTTAACTGATCTCTCAAACTTTCAGCTTGTTCGATTCCTGTTTCATTTAACGGTAACCCCTGCCTCCCTTGCATTCTACCTTCTTTGTTTAAATCGGTTTGCCCGTGTCTAATGACGTAGATCATATCAAAGCCCTCCCTTTTCCAACACCGCGCGAATAAACGGCGCTTTTCTCCTCGTATATTCCGAGCGTTCCGTAGCATCCACGGCCAGCGCTTGTTTTAATTGCTGATACGCCCTTGCTGCTTCTTGATTTTCTCTTAAATAATCGCGAAAAAAGAGGAGCTGTAACCACATTTTGCTGCCATCTTCATAGATGTGCAAATGGTGTGTGCCAGCCCCAAACGCTCCTCTTCTGAAAAACAACCGCTCGTGATCATGCGCTTTTGGCACATGTTCAAAGCCAATCTCATATAGTTTCTTGATAACCTCTTCATCAATATCCGTTAGAATGCGCACAGTCACACCGATATCAATGATCGGTTTTGCCATCATACCTGGTATCGACGTACTACCAACATGTTCGATTCTCTCTATCTTTTCGCTCATCGCACAAGCAATGGCTTCTTTCGCCTGAAAAAAAGCTTCTGGCCACGCCGGATCATATTTTACAAGTTTTACTTGACTCATCTTTCCCCTCCATGTCAAAATACAGCGGGCTGAAACTTCGCTAACAGTAAGCGAATCCAGATGAAATGAATGATGATCGCCCTAAGCACACAAACGGTGTATGCAACTGTATCGTTAAAGCTATAGAAAAACGCTTGCGTAACCTCTTAAATATATTTATAGATGAGTAGTACTATTCATAAATCTAATTAACCGTCCTCTCTCTGTATACTCCAAATAATAAATTCCTGTATCACCCGTAAAGAAATAGACATTATGAATAGCAGACAACTTTAAGAAACTCTCAATCAACCTCGATATCATTCCTCCATGGGTAACAATGGCAATCCGTTTATGTGACGTGCTTTCTTTTTTAATGTATGAAAAAACGGCTTCAGCACGCATACGAAACGCTATTGCACTCTCACCAATATTACCGAGTTTTTCATGGGGGAGCAGGGAAATCGGATCCTCTAATTCTGCAAGTGGCCTTCCAGCTAGATCCCCATTGTTTTGTTCCATAAGATCAGGCAAATATTCTACTGGACAGTGACAGACGCCCCCTAATATCTCAGCTGTTTTTTTCGCTCTTTGCAATGTACTTGCCCAAATTTTTTCTGGAGGAAATTCACATAAGACACGATCTGACATTCTTTTCACCTGTTCAATTCCTTTATCAGTCAAGGGGAAGTCTGCACGTCCTTCATGGACATTGAGGATATCGGCTTGTGATTCACCGTGACGAATTAAAATTATTTCCATAATAACTCCTCTTTTCTTAGTTATTCACGTAAGGTAATAAATGATATGTGCCAGCCCCAATACGTGTAAGACAATTGCTTAACGTCAATTATGCGCACAGCTCCTCTCTTCTCAAGCAGCAATATAGAACCGCATACAGAAAACATTCATGACTTTGTCGCAAAAATATCGACGCCAAGACCATTTAACACAGAAACTGCTTCAGCCACTGGTAGTTTTGGTAACAAAAACTCTTCTGCAATCACTTTCTCAATCTCTTTCACAGATTTGAGCGTGTGACGAACCGTCTTCCCATCTGCATAGCGAATACCAAACGTATTGTTCACTAGTGACACACTTCTCTCTTGATCCGTTTGCCACTTCTGACAACGTAAAATCGTCATAAATGTCGTCCCCGCTTGATTCGATGCCGTCATCACAGCGCGAAAGTCCGCGACCTCGCAGCGTTTGTTCGCCTGAAAAAACCACGTCTTCCCGTTCTGTTCGCCATTTACAAACCGCTCGTACTTGAACTGTTGCTCATGCATGTTCACTGGCAAAATATGCACACAGTCTCCACCAAATACAGCGGCGTTATGAGACGTATTGTTTAAGTTCACTGGACGGAAAAACGGTGCCGCAGCCCCGCAATCAACGTAGTATTTCACTTGATCAATGGTGACAATGATACCCACATGCTCCTCACCGAGCATAATGAGGTGACAATCAAAACCTAACGCCTCTAACAGCGCAAATAAATTCACGTTCAACGTATAACACGTGCCACCATAATGAGCGTCTTGATGATTTTCCACAAATGTAGAAAGAGACGGCAAATCTTTTCCATCTTTAAAATAAAGGAGCTTACTAATATTTTCGAATGGAAACGTATTAAGGTGAGCTACGCAAATGCGCGCTAGTAACTGATATGTCGGTGGTTCCAATCGGTATGTTTAAACAATCCATATACTCGTTAATGTGTGGCGTATGAATTTGCATCGTGGTTACCCCCTATTTATTTAGCAACCTTTTCACACTGCTCGCAATATCATCTCTCACTGCTAGCAATTCCCCTTGCTCAAAATCATCGCTACTTTCCTCGCCCGAGTAACGATCAATCACTTTCTGAATCGTAGCAGTCATTCCTTTTGGCAATGATCGTAATCCCCACTGGCCAGCTTCTTGCTTCGATGAGATCACACCTTCTTGCAAATACCACAACACCCTCAATAAATTTAATGTGCAATAAACCGGATCTTTCTCAATGTCTACCAAACACGCTTCAAAATCACTCATAATCGCAGCAACGTAATGCGCATGCGGAATTGCCGGAAAGACTTCGACAATCGGTGCGCCTTCTACACAAATACCTCGTTCAGTTGTAATAGTGATATGTGCAGCTAAATCAGCATCCGTTTTAAGGTGATCATTTAAATATTGATTGGTTCCCATATCCAAATCAGCTTCATACCGCTCCCGCCAATATTCACTGTAATGAAAGTCAAATGGAGAAGGATGCACCCAATTTTTCAGCTGCTTTACATTTAAGCAGCTCATTTCAATCGGAAAAGGCTTGTTGGAGCGCTTCAGCAATAATTGCGCCAATTCCCTCTTTGCTTGAACCGCCATCGGTGTGATCGTCACAATGAGAATGTCAATATCACTATTTTTAGGATGAAATCCTCCCATTGCTAAAGAGCCATGCAAATAAAAACCGACGAAGTCTTCCTTTAAAACTTCTTTCGTCTCACATAAAAGATTCATGACAAAATCCTTTACATCTATTGCACACGATTCCCAACTATTCATCATGTCTATCTTTTACTCCCTCATGGCAGTGATGCGAATCAAACATCCCCAAGTCCGTTGCCTTACACACCACGTGCGCACGAGCCACTGGATTTTCTGTATCCACATAGTAATCTTCCCCTCGCCAATACCTTACACTTTTGCAACCTTTCTAACCCTTATTAATTAAAGGACACATACTTTCTAGTCTTAGGGTCACGAACATAAGAATCAAGTCGAATGCAACCATTAGCGGCCATCGACTTTTCTACTTTCTCACATACCTGAAAATATGAATCCCACAGAAAATCACACACACCTAAGGACTTCAGAACATCAAACCAATCATCGTTTCTCATACATTCAGACATACACAGTTCATACTCACATTCATCCCCTATAGTCTCCCTTAAGGAACCCTGTTCCATAATCAACTGTCCTAAACGTAACAATAAATCCTTCTTATTTTTGTTGCTATTTTCCTCATCATCCCAACTCATATAATCCTCCAACGCTGTTAAATCATGGTCAATAAAATCTAATGCAGAGATTGATAAACCGTTACACGATGATCCTGATAAATATGGAAGCAATGTGACTTGAGAGATTTTAAAATTCAACTTGAGCTCAAGAAACTCAAATGTAGAAGAACATATCTTTTTGAGACTACTCACATCAATGGCTGATAAGTATTCTTTTAAAATCGGGATCAGATAATGATGGTTAAATGCTTCTAAATCTAATTCTGAACACAGTAACCAAATATCATGCTCAATATCTCGAAATTCCTCTTCTAAATCTAGGAAATTAGCATAATTCCGTTTCCTCTCTCCCTCATCTGAGGAAAGCATTTTCTTCGTCGCTAAATAAGCTTGCAATCCTACAGTTTGAAACTCGTACCATTTTCCTTTTCGAGATAGGAATGAAAAAGATAACAGAGCATCCAACTCGATGTGACCAGATTCCAACTTCGCTCTAATAGATGGATGTTTTCTAATCTTATTCTCAGAAAAGATAACTCGCCCACTCTCCATCATGTCAAATGCAAATTCATGAAGTGCTTCAGCAATACAGTTTGGATCAGTAGTAGAGGATGCATCACTAGACCCCTCAATGAGATAAGACGCAAACTTTCGATAAAAATCAGCGCTTGATAGCGGAAAATGTTTCTCTTTATGATAGAGATCTACAAAAAGAGATAATGTATCTAAATCGGGGGAAATCGTCCAAATATACCACGGGATTTCACTTTTGAATAATCCAATCAATTCTTCTGCTATCGCTTCTTCTTTCACAGTTTTCCTGATAAAATTGATCACATCTTCCTCTTCAAGAAATTCTTTTGTTCCTCCTAACAGTGCAGCTTTTTCTTCTTCCATCAATTCCTCTATTTCTTGTTCATTGTATTCATCTTCTTTGGTTTCTGTAGGAGTTTCATCACTTTCTTCCAACTGATCTTTATTGTAATCATCATCTTCAAACTCATCGTAACCCGCAATCATCCTTAAATCTTCTCTGTACCCCTTGTCATCATCCAATTTATAACCCTTCAGAACCTGTGGATAAACGATATCTATTAAGAAACTAATTCGATTATGTTCACAATCAGACGCAAAGAAATCCACGTCACTATATAACACGCCCATGATATCACGCTGAATTGCCTGATAGTGCACTTTGTTGAACTCAGCAAATTCGTTTGGGAAAGCCTTCTCAAATTCATGCAGATTCAGGAAATGTTCTGCAGACCTAGAACGATCATAATAGTCTTGAATCAGTGACTCTCCATCGAGGTGAACGTCTAGGGGAAATGACAATGTAATTAGTTTGATCAAATGAGGGAAGACTGCCATATCATCATAAGAAAACGGATACTCACCTTCATGCAGATGGATACATAGCTGCTGAATTTTATCTCTCAAGAACGCATCCATTTCAGTGCTTTCGTTTACACCAAAATGCCATAAAGTGTCATACACCTTTCTCACAGTACACTCGTGTGGAGCCTCATAAACAGATGATGTATTCTCAAACACGTCACCGTAGGCATACGAGTATTTTAAATAATCAAAATCTGAAATGATTCTTTCACAAAGCTCAGTTTCCAACGTTTTAGATAAACATTTCTCTCCTCGATGACAGAAACGCTCTCCTGACTCATCCAATACATCACTCTCTGAATGAGCGACCCTAAATATAGAAAGAAGTTGATTAAAGAAAGGACAGCCACGAATAAGAATCTTCCCATATTGATGCATATTTTCATTCAAATGCTGATATAAAAAATCCTTAATAGAGGGATTCTGAAATTTAACTAAAAGGCGCTGTTTTCCATATTCATTGTAAAAACTACGCAAAGTGAATGATGAATCCTCTGAGTAAGTATTAATCATCGTTTTTTCTAATTGAGTCATGATACTGCTAAACTCGAGATCCTGAATTTTTTCTCCACTCTGTTCCCAAGCTTCTAAGCAAGCATGATAAGAGTCCTGCAGGTCACTTACTCTCATCGGTTGAGACGACAAGAATAAGATTAAAGCCGTTAATTGCGCTCCATATGTTTGTTTCATAAAAATACTTTTCCAAAAACTTTCCGGATCATCCAAATAACTCATAAATTCCTTAAAAAATTGTGTTGGAGAACACTCCTCCACGCTCCTTTCTTCTTGCTCGAGTAAAACTTCAATCATTCTTGGGTTATAATTCTGATGATGAATGATTCGCGTATAATTATCTGCTATCACTTTGACATAATCCCATTCAAGATCTGAAAAATACAGGTGATTGAATAAGATTTTCCCTTTAATCGCTTCTGAGTAATCATCTAATTTAAGTAAAAGCTTACCTCTCTCGATCACCCTTCTTAATTTTTCATTTTGATATTGAGCTAACCCTTGCTGCAACACATATTCACGTGAAGTTAAGATCAGAATCTTATCATCTGAACTAGAAATAAAGTTTATAAATTCCATTAGATTTTTTTCTTCTTTAAGTGGCAGTTTTTCGTCTTTAAATATGTCTCCCCAAAAGTCATCAAAAAAGAACACTTGTTTTTCATCTTCTTTGTACATACTCCAAGCTGTCTCTACCGTGTCTGCATAAATAAATCCTCGATATCCCTTACGCTGTAAAAAATACGCAGATAGACAGCGACCTAATGTTGTCTTGCCGATACCAGGCTCCCCCGAAATCAGAACATATCTATGTTGCTCTAAAATATTAATTGCTCTCTCAAAGTTATGACTCGAGACAAAAACTTTCACTGCCCGTTGTATTTCCTTTAACTCACGCTTTGACTTATTCAAGACAGAAGAATGGACCACTTCCCCCAACATATCCATCAAAATGTTCGTGCTACTTATCCAAAGTTTATTATGCTTACATTCAACATGATGATATTCTTCTTTCCCGAGTAACTTATTCAGCTCTGTTCTATCTATAATGTCACGCTCACCTGCTATCAAACCATCAAATAAAGTCAATATTTCTCGTCGTTGATGTAATTGCAATTCCAGCGAAGTAACGAGAATATAACGGCTCGGTTCTAGTGCTTTCGCCTTCTTTATTTCTCGTTTTTTCAAATCATTGAATAGTTGCCTATAATTTTGCCTGTAGCATTTTACCTGGACGATAATTTTCTCATTACCTTTCCAATGCCGGAGATCTATTCCCTGATCTTTCCCTCTTCCGGAAATTTCAAAATCAATACCTTCCTTTACCTCTAACATATCCCTCACAAACTCCTCAAACTCCCGTGGAGAGAAACAGTTATGAAAATCATAATTTGGGGTCATCTACCTCACCTGCTCTTAATATTTGATTGTTATCATTGCACTCAGAAAAATCATTACTGCTCACTATACAACCCAGGAACAACCCTATTTTGCTGCCACTGTTACTTTAGAACAATAGTTATTCCCAATTTTATCATAATATCCTTCTACTAGAAGTAACATGTTCCTCTTCTCCAGATATCACTAACTTTTCACCTTTCTTCCCTTTCTCCAATTCTAATTGATAATAATTAGGGAAACGTTTAGATACCTCTACTTTGACTAACTCCGGTGGACAAACGATAAGTAACTGAAACTTTAATTTTTCCGCAACCGAAAATATCGGATCTAGGATATGCGTGGAAATCGCTTGTCCAAAAGGATTGTCTGAAATAAGCGGTGTCCACATCGAATCACCAGCACCTTGTTTTTTGAACGATAAAAGCATCATCATCACAATCATCCTGGCTGAAAGTTTTTGTCCACCGCTACCACTTGTTATGTCATCATCTCCTTGATTAATCACTTCCCAACGACTGAAGTATCTTGAATGCGCCTTGTTATATTGAAACGCATTTTGTGTATCCATATTGTATACTTCAAACTTGGGAAAAGCGCCACCTAGTGCTTGTTCAACAATGTTTTCATCTCTCACTAACTCTCGAATTCGTCGCTTTACCTCGTTATTCTTCGTATCTAGAACTTCAAACTTTTCGATTAAGTCATCCATGCATCTGTCGAAATAATGGTTTAATCGTAACCGGATCCTTTCTTGTTCCGAGTAACCGGGTAAGTTGTTTTGATCAATCCGAATGAGCGGGAAACTATATCCATTATCATTCGTCACAGTCATACGCTTTTCCATCTTGTGAAGATGTCCAATAATAGAATCAAATTTCTTCAAAGCTCGGCTTGTCCAAAGAGAACGGGCTTCCATTGCTTGCTTGGCATCTTGTTCCTCTTTTTCTATTTCCTTCTTTGCTACTTTCTTCATGTTCGAAATCACTTCAATGACTTTACTTGTAGAAGAATCTATCGAAAACTGTTCTTCTAAAGAATCTAATATTTTTCTTATTAAACCTGCATCGCATGATTCCACACTTTGAATCTGTTTAAAATCCCTATACGCCTTCTTGCGCTTGTTTCTTTGATTAGCAACCTCTTCTTGAAGCAGCTTCAATTTATTAATCCAAGCATTGACAATATCTTCTGCTTTTCCGGATTCAATTTGATGAATTAATCCCGAATCATAAACACCTATTTCTCTTGTTTTTCCTAATCGGCTTGATACTTTCTCTTGATTTAAACGTAAGTTCTGCAGTTGTTTTTCAAGGCTCTCCCTCTCTTTGGAAACATCATTTATTTCTTTTTTAGCGTTGTCCAGTTTTGCTTGATACATATATTGAAGATCGCCTAAGTCTTTTCCAATTAATGGATCTGGTTCACATCCTTTTTGTCCTAAGTTACTTTCTGCTTTTTTTAGATCCTCTATCCAAATTGAAAGTTGTCCTTTAACAAAACCCTTTTTTCCATTCACACGGTTTTTCTCTTCTTTCACTTCATTTAATGCACACAAAACTGAATCAAGAAGGGATTTAAGTTGTCCAATTTCTTCTTTCGGTACATCTCTTTCTTTCCAACCATTATCCATATTGTTGAGAATATCGATAATTTCATTGACTTTCTCTTGTTGGGTATTTAGACGCTCATTGTACGTAGCTAGCTCAACTGAGTATTGGTCTTGTTTATTTTTCAAACCACTCCAATGACGATACATGTTGTCCATACTAGAGAGTGCATTTTCGCTATAATATGTCGAAGTTTCCCCTGTGTCTCTGGCTTCTTCTGACACAGGCATCATAATGTCTCCTAAAACTTCGCGATAGTAAGCGATCTTATCATTGTTTTTGCTTAACCAAGCCCCGTGATCTACTGTTTCTTTCATGATTTTTTGTTGCATCTGCTCGATTTTACCAGAAAACGAACGAAGGAGATTTTCGTACTTTCTTTCCTCGAGCAAAAAATGTTCAATATCTTTCACTCGTTCGTTGTGAGCGTGTACTTCTTGAACCCAGTCTTTTAATCTGAGGACTTCTATTTTCTTTGTATCGATATCTCTCTCTAATCCCTTAACATGACGTTCTTTTTGATCCTGTTTTTCATTCACCGCATTCAATTCGTCACTAGCTTCTCTTAGCTCATGTTGCGTCTTTCTCAATGAGTCTTCGAGATCTTGAAGCTGGTTGTTTAATTTTTCTAAAGAGGTTTCCTGTAAGAGAAGCCTAAGATCCTCCACAATACTCATAAACTTCTTTTTTACTTGTACATACTCATCCGCTCGTCCTTCTAAGCGTGAAAGTTTTTCATCAATTTTTTCTTTCCATAATTGGTACTTCGATACGTCAAAAGCAAGCTCTTTCGTCTGATCATCCATATAACCAAATGACAATTGTATGTCTTCGAAGTATCCCCTCACAAAAATCGGAACTAAACTTTGAACTTCATCGTTTAGTAATTTAGATTGGTTCAATATATCCCATTCTTCTTTACTAATCACCAAGCCGTACCGTATAAGTGGATTTTTGTTCTTTAAATCTTCCTTTTCTGACTCACTCAAATGACAGATATATTCTGTACCAAAAACTGCGCTTATTCCGCGCTCTTTTAATGCCCTTGCAACGACTTTTAAATCCAGATTTGGAATAAAATAGTCATCTTCATTTAAGGATTGTTGACTTTTCATGGTCCATGTTTCAATTTGGTTTTCAACAATGCCCGCTTCAATTTCTTCTATCTCCTTGTGTAATTGACCTTTCATTTCTTGAAACCAGAGAATAGATGGCGTTTGGGGAGGGTCTACTCTCAATGTTTCAGCAATATGATTTGCCATCGTCGCCTCTTTTTTTGCTCTCAATTGAGCTTCTTTTTTCTTTTTGTTGAAATCTCCTTTACAACTTAACTCCAAACCACCAAGCCTCCCTACTTCTTTTCCTAGGGATCCGGATTTCCCTTTTAGAATTTTTAATTCATCTGTTTCTTTTTCTAGTTGTTTTTCTTGTACTTCTAAATCCTTTATCGTTCCTTCAAGAATTTCCTTACTTTTTAAATCAATCTTTTCGCCATAATCCCCTTCCATACTTTTTAATTTCGTGCAATATTTTTTCTCTTCCCTGTTTGCTGTTGCTAACTCTACCTTAATAGATTGAAGTTCTTTCTCCTTGTGTTTTTGATGTGCTTTCAGCTCCTTTTGCTCTTCATTTAATTTCCACATTACATCCGTATAAGATTGACGGGTTTTTTTAAACAGTTGTTGTACATGCTCCCATTCAAGATTCATATCTTTTTCAATATCACTCATTCTTTTCTGGATATCTTTTTGTTCTTTTTGAGAACGAATCCACTTGATATGACGTTCCGTTTCCGCTACCTCACTTTTGCAATTTGCATATTTTCTTATTTCAACATCAAGTTCTAAGGTTTGTTTTTTATTTTCAAAGGTGATGATATCTTGATCATATTTTTCTTCCTTCTCTTCTAAATGCTTGATACGTTGTTGGTGATCAGAAACTTCACGATGTATTTTAGCGTAATCAACATTTTCCAATTTAACTTCTAAATCCTTTTGTTGATTCTTTAGTTGATCAATATCATTACTAATGCTCGTTAAGTCTGCTTCTTCACGTTCAATAATTTCATTTAAATTTTTGTGAACCATCATACCATAATCCATTTCTAGTTCTAGATTACGCTCAGATTCTTCCTCTTTTTGGACTTCTCGCATAAGAGGATCAATTTTATTTAAAAACGCTTTATAGGTACTCATACGACGTTCCAATTCGGGTAATTTTTCTGCAATAGACACTTGGATTTCATACATATTCGCCAACTCTTGTTTATTTCCTAGAATCTCGCTAATGGTTGGAATGATTTTCTCTTTGTATAACTTCGTATTGGTTTGCGAATCCTTGAAATAGTCTTGTACACCACCCTCATGTTTGTTTATTCCTCTCATCACTGTCCATTCCTTTTTATATACACCATAGGTTTTCAAATTTTGCTGGAATGTTTCATGTCTCTCATACTTATGAATCGACATACGTTTTTCTTCGAGAAATTGGATGAACTCATGAAACGCCACGACCTTATCGTCTTTAGTAAAAGGTAAATGGCTTAAGGAACAACCTGTTTCTGTGTGATGTTCGTGTTTGTAAAAAACCATCTTCTCCTCAATGGATTGTTGTTTCTCTAAATCACTTTCGTTGAGTTCCCTTTTTTCGGCCGTCGCGACAACACCAATGGTAAGATATCTTTCTTCAACGGTATCTAAACGAAATTGAATGCCAACGTGAAACGTGTAAGGATGAAACGTTCCATTCTCTCCTTTAAAAAAATGGTGATATTGTTTGTTTTCATTAAGAGGTCCCCAACTTGTTCCTGGTAACATGATTTGGAATAAAGTTTGTAAAAATACCCCTTTTCCTCCACCATTCACAAGAGTGATTAAAGTGTGTTGCGCTTCTTCACCCGAAGCAAAATCTAAAAGCAGATCTCCATAATGCTTTTTAAGCGAATTATATTTCAAACCAGAAATGCGGATTTTATCAATTTTCGGCATCGTTAAACACTCCTTCACTTTCTTCAATTAATTCTTTTACTTCCTGAAATCGATGTTGATGATGGTATACTTGTTCTAACCGGTCAAAAAGTTCGTATTTAGGAATAGCTCTCGGCATGCCTTCTTGATCTGTTATATATATCAATCCTTCATCTCTCAGAAGAGACATCGCCCATGCCACCAAACCAATTCTTGACTTTTTATCTTTTGTAATTCGATTCGTTTTCTTTTTCGTTTCGTTTTTCACTTCAAGATTAAACCATAAATCCACCATCTTCTTCATATCAATGCTCACTTCTTCTGCTTTATCTTCTCCCTCCCGAGCTTTCTTTCTCCAATTCTCCATGAGTTTGTACACAGCTCTTTCTAAACCGTAATAAGTTAAACCAAGATTATTTTGATGAAGCCCTCCCTCGTTATCTACATTTGCTAGATAAGTCACAATAATGATGCTGATAAGGTTAAATTCATCTTTATTTTCTACACTAAATTTGGTTTTTAAATGGGTGAAGTTTGTCGCAAACGTCGACCCTTTTCCTTTAGTAATAATCTGAACTCTGTTGTTCGAATAAATGATGCGTGTGCCAGATTCAGCTGCAATCATATTTAAATAATCTTTGATTCTCTCATCTTGGAAATCATTGAATAATTCATCTTTATCATGAACCACCTTCACGCGAAGCAATTCGAAAAACAAGTTTAATCCTTTACGGTGAATTTCTATCTCCATATTAGCCTCTTCCTAACACCAATCTTCTTGATGTAATCTTTTTCTTGTTCCATTCAAATTCATGATCCTTGTCTAATTCACAAATAATTCCCTTTCCAACGAGAGCTTTAAATTTATCGTCTAATCGAATAAGCGCTTGAACTAAGCACATACGATCATCATCGTACTTTTTCCATAAATAAATCGGTTCGACAAAAAAATCTTCATTTGAAAAAATCATCCATAAATCAAATGTTTCTTTTTGTTCAAACCAACTTTCTTTCTCATCCAAGGACAAGTTTGCTAAATCTTCAATATGATACTGTCCTTTTTCTAAAAGCTCTTTGAAAACAGGTTTCCAAGCACGCGCAATTTGTTCCCAATCGATTGTTTTCACTTCAAAAACCTCTTCATTTTCATTGTCGGTCTCCTCTCCCTCGTCAATATTACTTTTATCTAAAGAAAATTCATGTACTTCCCATGTCCATTCTAAAGGAAGCATAAATTCTGTCGTGGGAGAAAATAAAGGTTCGATAATATACATCATCGTTTCAGCGTTTAATATCCCTTTAGCAAGAATAAGATCTTCATAAATATCTTTCTTCAAAGAAGAAGTAGATACATTCCAGAGTTTCTCTGTGTGATCGATTCTTAATTCTAGCTGGATATCAAATGTTTCAATATACAATTTTGCTAATTTATCATGTAAACGCCGAGAATCCTCTACGTCATCTAAAATTTCGTCGATAATCTGCACAGAATCTTGGTGCTCTGGCAATTTCTTTACTCTTCCTAGTTGTCGCTGTATCTCCTGAAAGTTCTTCTCTTCTTCTTTAAATTGGTTCCTAATTTCTTGTTCCTGTGACCCTCTTCTTTCGAATTCTTCACTTAGCAATAATTTAGGGTTCTGAATCAGTTCTCTTTGTGTTTCCCTTTCTCGATTCACCAATACTTTCACCCGTGTACGCAAATCCTGTATACGACGTGAGGCTCTCGAAAAATTCCCGTTTCTAATCAGCTGCAAACTATATAATTGTTCGATATCAATAGAAAGCTCTTCTTGCATTTCTCTACTGATAAAGATGAGGTTTTGCGATATCTCACTTAATTTATAAACGGTATCTCCACCTTCTTCCCACCTTGAATATAGACGGTCATCTTCTAAATATCGATATTCCATATGTTTGAATTGTTTTGAAGCAGGGTGATAGTAAGAAGAGGAAAAAGGATTTTGTTGTTTTGCATCGCCGTTCCACAGTAGCCCTGTTGCAATTCTTCTCACTTGATCCTCAGAGGCATCTAAATTCATATCTATTAAAACATCTCTTGCAATCATTTCCACGTCAATACTTTTCCGATTGCCATCGTCATTTAACTCGCGTTCAAAAATAGTTAATAAAACAGCAAAAAGGATATTCTCTTTATAAGACTCTAACTCTTCACCAATCCGCATTCCTTTTCCAAATGACCATATCGGTACTATCATTTTTGCACGTTCATCAAAGTCATTCCAAATGGCAGTCATATCTTTTCACCTCCATCCCGCATAAGATTCTCAAAGTTGATTGCCTCCTGTGGAAGCCTTTTATCCTGTTCCCATAGTTCTTTGACTAACTCTGCAAGCTCCATATAGTCATTGTGGTACATCTCTTTTGTCACCATGTCTAACGTGTCGGGTGACTTGATATGGTTTTGATATCGCACTGTCCCTTTATTCATCTTCCTCATAAAATCAAAAAAGGGAAGATGCAAGGATAAATTTTTCCATATATTCTTCTCTTTTAAGCTCCTGTAAATACCAAAACCATCCGCATCTATATCACCTAAATAATGAACGTTGTAATAATCCTTCTCCTCAAAAAAATCGTAAAAGAAATGGCAACTCTTGATAATATGCTTTCCTTTTCCATAAATAAGGATATCTGGCTTGTAGCCTTTAAAATGATATCCCCTGGTGAAAAAACGATTCAATGTGTGATATAAATTTAAATTTTCCACAATCAATACATACTTTTCCTTTTGATTATCTAAAGCATGATAAGAAACAAATTGAAATGGTTCTCCTTTCACCTGGGCTTTCAGGTCTTCAAGTGTAACATTGACTCGTTTCAAAAACGCTCGCCCTTCAGAAGACGACAGAAACTTCTCATGACCAAAGATTTCGTAAGACCTTTCTTCTCTCCCTATCCATTCTCTTTGCTTATCTACTAACAAAAATTGATATAACCGTTCTATTTTTTTCCATTCATCTTTCGTTTGAAGTTGAGGATTGTTTTTATACTTTGTAAGTGATAATTTGTCCGATACCCGAATTAAATCGATATCCAACCATTGCTGATCAATGACTTTCCTTTCTAACCACATTCGAGTACATAAAGGAGGATATCGACCATTTGTAGGTTTTACTTTTTTCATAGACACTAGTAACCCCTCATCTTGCAACGATTTTACACTGCTGTAAAAAGAAAAGTAACCACCTGCTCTTTCATAGTCTTCTAATGAACCGAGTGTAGACTTGATATCTGACTCTAGTTCCATTATATTTATAATCTTACGTTTATATCTTTGTTCTAATTTCAAGTGTTTTTCAACCACCTCTTTCATTATCTACTCTCCTTTTCAGATCTAAATTTTCCAGCCATGATTATTCATAAAGTTCATACAGGAATACATTTGATAGATTTCCTGTGATCTTTCACTTGAATATGTACTAGGCTGCTATTTATTTCATATTCAGTCCAATGCCTATCGTAAATCCCTACTATCTAACAATACAAACCGTTCAACTTCACGTTATTTAAGCTACACTCATTCACATCGTACACAACACAGAGCTCCGCCCATTCATCCAAGCACCCCTGCACTACATACAAACCGTATGTCCCTCTCATTCCACGAACGTGCCGTAACAACGATTCGCTTCCTTTGAGTTGCTGTCACCTTTATCATACTCCAATTACACGCCACTCTCAATAAAAAAACCTTACCTTTCCAATCAACTCTTCATCCAACAAATAAACGGATATCGCACCGCTTCATTTTAAATATACTTTTTCAGTTCTTCAATCGCCACCTATCTTACTTTCACCACTCTCCATCAGGATCATTTGGCTCAGGAACATCGTCAAAGACCGTTACAAGACTGGGCGCATGAACGTCTAGTATATAACTCTCATGGATATACGCGACATCCAGATGAGCATCACTGGATTTATCGGCGCGACACACGCATTAAGCGCACCCTTGACGAGACGTTCAACATCACAAGCGAAGGCATCCCGTACCTTAGACCGGAAATTGCCCTCCTCTACAAATCAACCCATCTGCGCACCAAGGACGAAGCAGATTTCCACCACGCGACCAAAAAAATGAGCCTCCACCAGATACAGTGGTTAAAGGAGTCTCTTCTGACCATGGACGAAGCGCATCCATGGATATCGCTCCTCCATTGAAAAGTTCCGAAAAAAAAGCCGAGATGCAATTGATCCATACACCTCGGCTTCAAACTACCCACTCATAAACCTCATTTCCTTTTCTGCACTGGAATCCATATTTCACATGTGACCGTTGGCGCAGTTAAATCCTTATCTTTGATTGACAAAAGCTCCGGTCCTTCTATTTGTTGAAAATGCGACGAAGGAAACCAGTCTGAATAAATGCGGCCCCACGTTTCTTGGACAGTTTGCGGAAAGGGCCCTCCTGATTGAAACACCGCCCACGTCAGCGCAGGCACCTCCAGTTGCGTAAACCCTGGTGGACACTCATCTGTTGTGGCTACGCCAATGTAATGGTCAAGCTCACCTTTTTCCTCCATTCGTCCTTCCGAAAAGTTGGTCGACGCTTGGATGATACCGAGCGGCTCAGCATTGGACAGTTTCTGTAACTGCTCAATTTTCTCTGTGCCTAGCTCTTTCCACATCGCTGTAATATGTGAGTTTTCGCCTTTAAAAATGATTGGCACCCTTTTCTTCACGCCAACAATCCGATACGCTTCCTTCTTTACAATGCGATAATCCATTTCTGTTCCTCCCTTAACCGATAATTGGAAGGTCATTCGTGGAAATGCTTTAAGCGACTGCTCATCATGTCGGGCTTCTGACGGCGTAACACCATGCACGCTTTGAAAAGCTCTTGTAAAAGCGTCTGGTGAGCTGTAACCATACTTCACCGCAACATCGACTACCCGCACATTGCCCTGATTCAGCTCAAAAGCCGCCAACGTCAACCGTCTGCGTCGGATATACTCTGATAACGTAATCCCCGCTAGGAAAGAAAACATCCTTTTGAAATGATATTCCGAACACAAAGCCCTCCTAGCTACTTCTTCAAAGTCAATATTTTGAGCAATATTTTCTTCGATATATGCGATCGCTTCGTTCATGCTCTTTAGCAAATCCATTGTAATGACCTCCCTTATCGACAGAGTAACAAAAATGAATGGTGCGCATCCGATAATTGGTGCACAATAAAGTCGGATTTTTTCTAACCTCTAGCTCGCACTATGCTCGCTTTCCTCCGCAAACAACGCTCTTTTCTCACGCTGGAACACTGTTTTACAAATGACACCACCTAATAGTAATAACCCGACTGAACCAGCGATCACCACTGGTCGAATGGACAGCATTTCTGCTAATCCTCCTACTAGTACCGTCAAAAAGATAATCAATAGCGATGTAATCATCCCAAAAATACTCTCAAAACGCCCCATAATTCCAACCGGGACATTATTTTGATAAAATGTCAAAAAGCCCGTATTTGCAAACGTTAACGCAAATGTCAACAAGAAAAATCCGATCGCTGCCATCAAAAAACTGTTAGAGAAGGCATAAATGAGGTACCCAAATCCTATAAACAGAGAGCCAATACCGATTAATGTATTTGGAACAAGCTTCTTTGCAAATACTGTATTCACTATCGCCCCCGCAATAAAACCCAGTCCTGCCATACTCACAAGGAAACCGTATGCACTATTAGACAATGACAGCACTCCTTTAGCGAAAGCAGCTTCTTGTGAGTCCATGGCCGTCATGAAAACTGTCACACCACTAAATAATAAATAAACCTTCGCAACGTAAGCGGAGGACTTACTAAATTTGATTACCTCTAACCAGTCTTTTTTGATTACATGCCAGGACACTTTCTCCATACTCTTTTGTTGTGACCTATCCACATTAGGTAAAAACAAGAGAATGAACGCTGAAATAAAGATTGCAATTGCATTTAATTGAATCGCTAAAGATAGTGACCCAATGATAAACAACAACCCAGCGAGAGACGGTCCGACGAGATATCCACAAGAGTTAATAAAATTACGCAACGCATTGAAACGCTGGCGATTTTCTTTTGGAACCAACTTGGTCATGTACACCATTGAAGTTGGCTCAAATATAGACGTTGCCATGTTAATAACAAAAACCAACACATAAATGAGCCATAAAGGCGAAACAAATGATAGTAGGAAAATACAGATCGCTCTAAAAATGTCCAAACTGATCATCATATTCCGCTGATTTAAGCGATCAATAAAGCTCCCCGCCCAAAAGTTTGCACATAAAGTTGCAATCGGAAATAAAATATATAGCGCCGCAACAGCAAGAGGAGACTTAGTCATATCAAATACCATTAAATTAATTGCAAGCAAGTACACCCATGCTCCTATATTTGACGTTCCAATCCCAACTAACAGTAGCGCCGGATGTTTCCAGGCAGAAAATGTGTTTTTATTCATCGTAGCAGCTCCCCCTTAAGATGTCATAGCAGATCGGGGGATGAGCGATTCTATCTCTCTTTCCGCGCCGTTACCGCCAGTTTATATGCTTCCAGCGTATGCTTCTCCGTAAAGCCAATACTTTTATACAAATTGATTGCTGCTTGCTGGTCTGTATCGACACATAGTGTGATGTCTTCTACGCCAATCGCTTCAAATAAAAAGTGAACCGCTTGTGACAGCAATCTTTTCCCGTACCCTTTCTTCCTTGCATTCTCCTTCACACCGATAAATTCAATTGATCCCTCTTTAAATGCTTTTTGCCCCTCAACATAAACGTATCCAACCATTTCCTTTGCTTCCTTCACGACATAAACAACCTGCTCTTCATTCAAGCGCTCGACAATCTCTCTCCCGGAATAGTATGTGTTCGGGAATAGTTCATCATGAAGAGCGATAAACGCTGCTTCATTGTCGCGCTGTAATTGCTCGACACCGATGCCGTATCGCTTGCAGCTATTTGACGTTACCTGCAAAATACACGCTCTCCCCGTGAATGTCGCTTGCTTTTGCTTCATCCATGTAATCGCAGTCGAATTTTGTTCATTATAAAAGCTCCAGCACGTATACGTTTCTGTTCCTGAAAGTAACGACACGCGCTGATGCCATAATTGATCAGCGATTTCTTCCCAGTTTGGCGCCTGCACAAACGGCCCCCACAACTCTATCTCTTTTCTCTCCATATCTACTTCAAATCCGAGTGCTCCGATGATTTCTCCTTGCCCATATTGCACGACAAAATCTGTCGGGCTAAAATCTTCTTCTAGCGTGCTCAATATTTCTGCTGCTTTGCTACCGCAGTAGCCGACGTGGTGCTGGGGTAACTGGTTCATACTTGCTAAAAAGCTTGCTAATTCCTTGAAGTTCACCTGCTCTACCTGTTGATTCATATCTTTTTCCCCCTATTCATCCGCGACAGCAATCGCTTCTACTTCAATCAAAAGCTCATCTTTAATGAGTCTACTTACTTCCACCGCCGAACTAGCCGGTGGGTTTTTTACTGAAATATATTGATTCCGGATGTCGCGCACAACATGCATTTGCGAAATATCTGTTAAAAAGAAAGTCAACTTGATTACATCTTCAAAACCGACACCTGCCGCTTCTAACGCAATCCGGATGTTTTCAAACACTTGTTTTGTTTGTCCAGCTAAATCATTTACACCAACCACTTGTCCATCTTGATTTAACGCTATTTGGCCTGAAATATAAATCGTTCGCGCATGGCGCGACTCAACGACATGCGTGTAGCCAAACGTAGGTGGCATTTCTTTTGGATTCATAAATTTTTTACTCACTTCGTTCCCTCCCCGTGATTTGCTGGGTACACACCCTGCTCATTGTTTTCATAAGCCCAACCGATCAACGTTGCGCTATCTATGCCATTCTCTACGTGGATCTTATTTAAAATGTGACTAAAATGACTCTTCATATCCCCATCACGCGTGATCCAACTTGATAATGTTTCATCATCAAGGAATAGACTATCTTCTTGGTGATAAAGGCCATCTGTCGCTAAAAGAACCACATTTTTCCCGTTCCGCAGCTCTCTCACTCCTGTCGTATAGCACGGCACGTCCAGTGCTAAAGAACTGTTTTCCCCTACAAACTCAAAAAATTGTCTTTGATTCATTCTGTATTGATGGAAAGAGGCCAGTTCTTCATTAAACACATACAAGGAGCAGTCTCCAATCGACAGCCACCATAGAGACTGGCCTTTTTGTACACAAATCAAACAAGAAGCTTCCCCTTTAACGCTTGCACACTTCCGCTTAAATGCATCCGATAAGAGCATCTCTTTCATATACAGGTCGATACGTGTAATCGCACTTGACACCGTGCGCGAAAGGATCTCCTCAATATTTTTGTGATGGCGATCTAGCTCAGAAATGATGCATGCAGCACTCTCACTTGAATGATGCGCATCAATGATGACCCCAAACGTCCAGTCACTCCCTGTCAACAAAAGAAGCGCATCTTCATTTTTATGTGCACCAGCGTTCACGTTACCACCATACATGCCTAAAGTGGTATTTTCTATCGATAAAACTGTTGGCTGACTTAGAAATGGCTCTTGTTTTCCTGTCCAGCTGTAGAACAATGGCTTCACCTCTTTATATAACATCCACATCTTCTTTACCTGCACTTATTTTTATGATACACCTATGATATCACACTACCGTTATCGCCTTTGCACATTATTCATTTAAAAAACGACTAGCAGTAGCCAGTCGCGCAAAGAAACACAAAAATACAATCATACCACTGAAACATCTAATTTTTTTCCAGTGATATGATTGTTTTAGTTTAGGAATACCTGTCAGGAAACTATGAAGCTAAAAGATCAGGTAACAACGTCTTGAAAGATTCAAGATCAAATTCAAAATCAACTTCTAAATCAATGGCTGCCCCAAACGGCACACGGTATACTTCATTTTCATTTGCTTGGTTCGTATACGTGACATAGCCACCATATAAGCCTGGCGCTGTTGTTTTCGGGGCAATTAAAAACGCATTGTGGGTCGCCGTCTTCCCAGCAGGTACAGTCACCTTTTGATTTGTTTGGCGTACCACTCCACTATCAACAGCTCGCAATGTCCCATTTACCGCACCAAATTGTACATCAACCGTGAAAGTCTTTGCTTCAGAAGAGCGGTTTTGTAAACGGATACTATTTCGTTCCCGTACGTTTCCGTCGTTCGTACTTAGGAAACCGTAACTTAGTGCGCCTGTATGATCCGGTATCGTTGTGAGCACATCCTTTTCTAAATGTAGCCCAGCAATCGTCGTTTGAATCGTCATATCGGTGGCAACCGCTGCTCGTGGGTCGATTAAGCCCGCGCCAACTTCAAAGACGTTATACTCTTTTGCTAATGGACCGGCTGTATTCATGATACGCGTCTTAATTTCTGCTGGCGTTAACTCTGGATCCGCTTGTAGCATGAGTGCGGCCACACCAGCAACATACGGTGCTGCCATTGACGTACCCGAATAGCTTGCGTACGCTTCATCATAATCTCCAATAGACTCAGGACCATTGACAAAATCAGGAACAGTAGAAAAGATTTCCTCTCCTGGTGCTATAATTTCTGGCTTGATTGCCCCTGTCTCATAAACTGGTCCACGAGAACTAAACGATGCGATTAAATCACCTGTCTGCACCCATTCACTTTGTCCAAATTTTACTGAAGCACCTGTCTCTACCAACGCAGCCATCGCACTTTCTTCTAGCTCACCCGAGAAGTAGAATGTTGGGATGTCAGGAGCTACTTCATACAACATCTCAAATATCCCCCAAGAGAATTGCCAGAATGAAACAGAATCGAGCTCTAAACCTTGAACATTACTGTGAACTAAGAAGGCTGCAGCACCGTTATCACTGGCATGGATGACGGCTTCCCGATGGTCTCTAAGCAATCCACCGAAATAACAGCTACTTTCCCTTCTATATCCATATTGTCCAAGTCGGGCTCCGATAGGTCAACCAGCTCAAACTCCTGTCCACTAAACTTCGTTGCTTTATCATTATCAAAAGTAGGATCCAAACGCACCTGGTTTGTAAATGACTCTTCACCATACGTAAACGTATTCTCGAATTGCAAAATGTCGATCGGCATTGAGCTTGTCCCAACCGCAATCGGTAATGAATCCGGTGCTGGGTCGCCGATAGAATATAAGCTCTCCCCACCCCAGAATAGTGGAGAAACCACCGCATCATTACCAGCAGCAATCGCAACTGTTACCCCAGCAAGTATCGCGTTGTTTGTTGCAATGCCAATCGGTGTGAGTGGATTATTTACTGATGAACCTAGTGACAAGTTAATTACATCCATCCCGTCCACCACTGACTGCTCAATGCCAGCCACAACATTAGCTGTGTATGCTGTAAGTACCTCTTCTTCCTCATAAAAACCACCAAGCACTCGATAAGCATACAATTCGACATCTGGCGCCACACCTAACATGGCATTTTCTGCTTGTCCAGCAATGATTCCGGCAACATGTGTACCGTGACTTATTACAAGTAGAAGGAGCTCCTCAGATATCCCTGCCTCTAGCGCGTCATCATACGTTGCTTCCATGCTTACAACCTGCATATTACTGCCAAAGTGTTATTTGCGCCTGACTCTGTCAAACGTTATCGTATGAGTTCCTTTCGCTCTTTGTTTATCAAGGCTGGCGCAAAGATCACAGTCTGGGCGTTATCTCATCTGAAGTTGTCTGCGTCCTTCGTCCACCAAAAAGCATTTTTTGAGATGATGAGAAACATCCAATCATGGGGACAAAGGTATCGCATGGTTTGATGTGAATTTCATAAATATCTTTACGTACTGTTTAATACCAAGGGAGCAGTCTGTCTTTTTTTAGGTGTTGCACGTGAAAGTTTTGATCAGTAAGTTTATATTCGTTTAGTTTATTTGGTTTCTGGCAGGTTGATACGTTTTCCTTTTAGCTTACTGCTAATTTGCAGGAGTTGGGGTATCTTTGAATACTTCCATTGTGCAAGTGACCCTATGAATAATGTAGGGTATTATCTATTGAGCCCTATTTAGTTGTGAGGGTAGCCAAAGCTTCATGGAAATCCTCCTTTGGTAAAAAAACATTGAGCCCGTTCTCTAACTTTTCGTGATACAAATTTTCACCCAGTTGCTTATAATCGATTCTCATCATTTCTCTTCACCTTCTCGCGTCAAAAAGTAAATCGTATCTAGCTCCCATTTGTTTGCCGCCCGAACAATGTCTTCTTTCGTTACATTTTTGATCGTCTCGGCACAATCTAATAAGGAAATATGTCCATTAACGGACATATCAGAACAAAACAAATCAACAAACCCGAGTGCCGTGTCAACTGATTGCCACAATTGATTGAGCAATACGCCTTTTGCCTGTTCAATATCTTGTTCTGTGAAATCGCCCCGTTTCATTGCTGCAACTTGCTCTTTAATGATATAAACAACCTGATCGTACTTGTCAAACTCGATCCCTGCCATCACCATGAGTACACCTTTATGGCGTTCTAATATTGAGCCAACATAGTAAGCAAGGCTTTCTTTCTGTCGAACATTGATAAACAGCTTCGACAATGGGGAGCCACCGAAAATACAGTCTGCCACTCGCATTGCTTCACAATCATTGTCTACAAACGTTGTATATGTGCGATACCCGAGGTGTAGCTGCCCTTGCTTCATGTTTTTCTTGTCGCATACGACTTTCTCTTCTATCACCGCTTTGCTGGTTGTACTCGCTATTTGCAATTCTCGAACCTGCCGCTTAGCCCCAAACAACGACACCACTTCTTCTTTTGCCTGAGTTTCATCAAAACTGCCGATAATAAATAAATCCATACGGTCATGCGCAAGCATTTGCTTGTATACATCATAGATATCTTCTGGCTCTAGTACATCTAAATCTTCCACTCGACCATACGCTGGTAAGCGATACAGCTCCTGATCAAACATTTCTTCTATCATACGCTCTACTGCATAAGCCACCTTATTATCCGACACAGATTGAATTTTCTGCTTTAAGACTCGTTTCTCTTGCTCAACAACCTCTTTTATAAATATACCATTCTCTTGTCTTGGCTCAGTCACAATCTTATACAACAAAGCAAGTGCTTCCTGAAATAACTGCACTTGCTTCGGTAAACATCTCTCAGCCGCAACATCCATACGAAATGTGATAACGTGTTGTTCACCTTTTTTTTGTACATCTGTCTCAAGTACAGCGCCATACATGTTATCAAGTTTCCTCTTGATCATCATCCAACTAGGATAATCTTTTGTCCCACCTTTTAAAATCTCTGGAATTAGCGCCCGCGCTGTCACTGTATCTACAGAAAGAGACGCTTTCATCATTAAAATGATAGAAACTGTTTTGAACTTATCTGTTTTCCATAAGTGAAGATGTATATCACCCAACTTATGCGATGTCACATTTATATTTTCCATTTATACACACTCTCTTCCAAAATACGCACTTTGAAATATTTAACACTCGACTATCAAACCTATAATGCATTCCTTTTTTCTCTAATGTCACGTCATCTTTCCTATGAAAATATTGCTCACACAACCGACTTACGCAAATCATAAATACGACCCGTTTTCATACTGTGGGGTGGCCAAAGCGGCCATTTGCGTTTCCTATTAACATCCTCGCATCTATTTGATAATAGAACAACAAAAATCCCGAATAAGTTATCCTTACTTAGAATGAGCAAATCTCCTTCAATGAAATTCCATCTCGTTACAAAATAAAAAGTTCCAACCCATCACCAAGCCAAAAAAGCGTATCTGTGTGATGACTATCTTATCACATCATGAAGCAATCAATTTGCCTTTTTATTTTTCAAAACCAATGATGACCCATCTCAAACACATGATTGATGGAATGTTGAGTAAAGGATTCGCTGGCAAATTGACGGATATTCACACACTGAGCCATCATGCTAAACATCGAACAACACTTGGGCATTTTCTGGCAAACGGTGCATGGAATGAATCCTATCTTCTTCGGATTTCCAAGCAATATGTGCGCCAAAAGATTGATTCAAGCAGACCCGTATTTGGGGACATCAAGTCGTCCAAATGATGGTGAAGTCGGGTGATCATGCCTATCCGTACGAACATCAACTGTATGAAAAGGATCAGACTGAAAGTAAAATTGCTTTGTCCATAAGCATGATTTCTCTTGCAGGAAATTAACCTTCGTATTTGCTTTGTGATAGTTGGTATACATCCCGTTCCATCGTTGAAGCCTCCTCGTCTAAAGGCATTCATCTGATTGATGCTTTGAAAACAAACCGTATCATTTATCCAGTGGGAATTCGCACCAACGGCTGGAAGATCAGCAGCTTCGTGATAAGCGTCCCATTGCACACGATCAAGAAATGCCTAACCATCTACCAGACTCATCGACAATTTTGCACCG
>NZ_FMYM01000024.1 GCF_900096965.1 Shouchella lonarensis
ATCAATTTATTGTTAGCCTCCATTGCGATGGAAGAAATGGGTCTGGCGCATATTATTAATGCTGAAGGAGAAAAAATTCAGTATGCTTTAGGCACTTTAAATGGATTAACGGGTCCGCCACTGTCTATTGAAGAAATTTTAGAGATTAATGGTGCTGTAGAAGACATGATGGACACGATATTCAAGAAAGAAATCATTTTAGAGTCTAAAATGAAAGATGCTGCACGTATTCCCAGTGTACTAGGTCCAACGGGTGCAACTGGACCAATTGGTCCAGAGGGAGAAGTGTTTAGTGTCAACGGGCAAGTTGGCATTGTCGTTCTTGATGCAGAAGATGTGGATGCCTTTCCATTGACGATGCCCGTTTCATCTAGTTCTGATTTAGATAGTTTTACAGATCCAGGTGTATATAGTTCAAATGGGACCGATGGCCCACCCGTTTCAGCGCCACTAGGTACGCCACAAGTATGGACACTCTATGTATCTGTCATTACACCAGCAACGGTCAATCCATGGGTCCAACAATTACTCTTTTCTAATCCAACACTATATATTCGTAATTTTGATGGTGATACGTCGACGTGGAGTGCTTGGGAACAAATTAGTCCACAAGGAGCGACGGGGCCAACTGGTCCGACGGGACCACCGGGACCTACAGGACCTATCGGCTTGGCAGGTCTTCAAGGGGCAATAGGTCCAACCGGAACGACAGGTGTCACGGGTGTGACCGGCGTCACCGGTGCAACGGGCGCAACGGGACCAACGGGCGCAACGGGTGCTACCGGCACAACAGGAGTCACTGGCGCAACAGGTATCACCGGACCAACGGGATCAACCGGACCAACAGGACCGACGGGACCCACAGGCCCAACAGGACCGACGGGACCAACCGGCGTGACCGGTGCCACAGGCGCTACAGGTGCTACCGGCATGACTGGTGCTACCGGCGTGACCGGTGTAACAGGTATCACCGGGCCAACGGGACCAACCGGTATTGTTATGGGTGCCACGGGTGTCACAGGACCAACGGG
>NZ_FMYM01000008.1 GCF_900096965.1 Shouchella lonarensis
AGGGTCTTTTCTTTTTTGCCCAGTCTTTTGCACCCAATATTCCACAATGTGGAATATTACGTGTTTCAGTCCTCGAGAACTATTTTACACATACTATTAATTGGTTCGGTTAAGGGGAGTAAATTCCAACACGCTTGACTTACATGTTCTGCTATGGTTTGATTAATGTTATACTTTTCGTGTCTTACTATACTGGAGGCTGTGGTAATGTTTATTTGGTCTAACATTTTTCGTGGTATCGCCATGGGAGTTACCGAACTTGTTCCTGGCGTTAGTGGTAGCACTGTTGCCATGTTCATGGGAGTATACGAACGTCTATTACAAGCACTAAACGATTTAACGACAAGGAACTGGAAACGCGCGCTAGGCTTTCTCATTCCACTTGGTCTTGGCATGGGTTGTGCCTTGCTACTGTTCAGTCATCTTATCACATACCTAGGTAAGTATCACAAAATGCCGTTATTTTATCTCTTTGTCGGTCTTATTCTCGGTATCTTGCCGTTTTTATGGCGATCAAGTCACATACAAACAAACAAATCATTCCGCCTCTTTCATTTGATGCTGATCTTTCTTTCCTTCACATTAGTGGCGTTATTACGCTTGTTACACGATCCAACGGCCAGTATGGAACAAACCGGAAGTGTTGAACACACTGCAAATATGCTGACCAATCTCAGTTTCTCCACATACTTATTTTTGTTCGCAGCTGGCTGGATCGCGAGCACTGCCCTCGTTCTTCCTGGTGTCAGTGGCGCCTTAATGATGATAATACTTGGTGCATACGATACAGCCACTATCGCCCTTAAGTCTTTTCACATTCCTGTCATTTTCACCATTGGCCTTGGCGTTTGCGCGGGTATTTTCATTACGAGTCGCGTCATTCGCTTCTTTTTTAACACCTATACCCAAGTGACGTATGCAGTGATGCTCGGTCTTGTTGCCGGCTCAATCGTCCTAATTTTCCCTGTAGGCATGCCATATTCATTTTTATACGGCGTCATTTGTATCCTCTCCCTTTTCGCTGGGTTTATGACCGCGATCACATTCGGGAAAGTTGAACGGACATAGACCGTAGGAACATACGCATGTGATAGTGAAGTAGTTTTCTTGTACACTCACTTAAAAGAAACGTTTGTAAAAAACATTTGGGCGACACAAAGACTAGCACTAGCAATATCTTTTTGTCCCCCTTGGCACATCCCTACTGCTTGGCAACGGCACTATGCCTCCTTAGGGCTCTTTAAGCCCTTACAAGCCCAAACAGCCATCCTGCCGTTAATACCTACATTATTGATAGCTCCCGCTTAAAAAACGCCAAGTCCTTGCCTTATTTGGGCAAATGCTATGAATCGTGTAGGTGGAAAAATACACCACTCATTTATTACGTAGTATAATAGTGGGTGGTGTATTTTATATCTTTATATGTGTCAGACGTCCAGATTTTTACCAAAATTTTTTTACATAAAATCGACATTTTTTGATACTTTCCCCAGTTGTAAGCCGTTTCATATACAATAAAGGTGTACCATAATGAATGGAGGTTTTGCAGATGAAATCTACGAGCTGTATGATTTTTTGTTGATGTATGCATTTTGTTATTGATCTACTGGTTTAACATTTAGGAGGGATTTTTTATGAAAAAATGGCTGTTATCGGCGATCATGCTTAGCACTTCACTCGTAGTTGTTGCATGTGGTGGTGAGAGTGACAAAGTGAGCAAAGAATCGAGCGGTGAAAATGCAGAAGACACTGAGCAACTCGTGATCATGGGCACAACAGATGTTCATGCCCATATGATGCCCTACGATTATATGGTGGATGAAGTGGATGACTCTTTTGGTTTGGCGAAAGCACATACGCTAGTTGAAGAAATTCGTAATGAACATGAGCATACACTTTTATTAGATAACGGGGATATGATCCAAGGGAGTGTATTAGGAGAGGTTCTCTCTAGTGTTAATCCGGTCAACGCGGACGAGCCGCATGACATTATGGATGCGATGAACCTCATGAAGTACGATACGGCAGCGCTAGGAAATCATGAGTTTAATTTTGGGCTGACGTACTTAGATGATACGATTGCGAAAACGAAATTCCCGTGGTTAAGTGCAAACGTTTACAATGAAGGGACAGATGAATTGCGTTATGACCCTTATACGATCATTGAAAAAGAAATCGGTGGGGAAACTTTGCGTATCGGTGTGATCGGATTTGTGCCACCACAAATTATGACGTGGGATGCTGTGCATTTAGAAGGGAACATTTATGTTGAGGAAATTATTGATTCAGCTGAAAAGTACATTCCCAAAATGAAGAAAGAAGGCGCTGATCTTGTTGTTGCGCTCTCTCATTCGGGCATTGATCCAAATGATGAGGCAAGTGAAAATGCTGCATATCAGCTATCTCAAGTAGAAGGCATTGATGCGATGATTCTTGGTCATCAGCATTATGTGTTCCCCGGATCAGATGACTTCACTGACATTGATGGGGTTGATGTAGAGAAGGGAACCGTCAACGGTGTACCGGCGGTCATGCCCGGGTCTTGGGGTAACCACTTAGGTGTGATTGAACTCGACCTTCGTCATAAAGACGGCGCATGGGAAGTCGTTTCGTTTGATAGCAAAGTGAAAGAAACGGCGAAGTATGATCCACATCCTGATATGGTGGCACTTGTTAAGGAAACGCATGAGGCGGCGGTAGCGTATGTCAATCGTCCTGTCGGGGAAGTAGAGAATGATTTGAACACGTTTTTCTCTCGCATCATGGATAACGAGGTCGTTCAATTAGTGAATGAAGCACAATTAGATTACATGAAGCGCAATTTTGCTGGAACAGAATATGAAGAGATGCCAATGCTATCAGCTGCTGCGCCTTTCCGAGCCGGACGTGGTGGGGATTATACAGACGTTGGGGCTGGTGAAATCGCGATTCGTGATGTCAACGATATTTATGTCTATCCTAACACGCTGCATGTCGTCAAGGTAAATGGTATGGCGCTTCAAAAATGGTTAGAGCGTTCTGCAGAAAACTTCTTACAAATTGATCCAGCTTCTTCTGAAGAGCAACCTTTGATCGATACTGATTTTGCCAGCTTTAATTTTGATACCATTGAGGGCGTAGCATACAAAATTGACGTGACAAAGCCTGTTGGAGAACGTATCGTTGATCTGACATATGAAGGAAAAGAAGTAACAGCAGAGGATGAATTCCTCGTGGCAACAAATAATTACCGCGCAGGTGGAGGGGGAGACCACCTGGAGGATGTAGCAACGGTGCTCGCTTCCACAGATGAGAACCGCGAAGTAATTATTGACTATATCCGAAATTACGATGGCGTATTAAATGTGGAAGCATCAAACAATTGGTCAATCGTTCCTTTTGAGACGGACGCAAAAATTGTATTTGAAACGGATATCGCTGGAGAAAGTTTGGCGGATCAAACAGCAAACGTTGCTTTTGTCGAATTGCTTGAGGACACGACAGGTCGCTTCCAGTTTCATCCGCTTGTACAATAGCAGAGTTCTTTTTGTTTTTGTAAGTTGAATAAAAGAAGTGGCGTGAGAGGGCGAACAGTTTAGAATATAAACGTTCGCTTTCTCTTTGCTTTTGGATCACATGAGACTGATGAAAAGACTCTCGAGTTCTATATACATTTTGTCGATGGCATTTGTTTCGTTTGGCTAATATTGGTGGGTAATATCTGTTAAAATCCGGTGATGCTATCGAAAAGGAGATGGTGTTGATGGACGAGCATTTTTTACATTTAAAGGAAACATTGTTGGCACGAGCGGAGACGTTAACAGCACGTTTGGCTGAGCCAAATTCGCATGATACAGGAGAACTTTCGCATTATGATAATCACCCTGCTGATACAGCAACAGCATCCTTTGAATATGACAGAGACGCGGTGTTACACAAGCAAGTGGAGGATGAGCTCCATGAAGTGAGACGTGCGTTAGCAAAGTTTGCAGACGGCACATACGGTATATGTGAGAAAACGGGGGAAATGATTCCGTATGAACGTCTTGAAGCGTATCCTACCGCAAGAACAGTCGCTGCTTACCGTAGTAAAGCGAATCATGTTGTCCCACAAGTCGGTACATTGACGAACAACTATTTTGCTGAAGACCGTGAATTCGACGCATATGAGCGTGTGAGTCATTTTAATGATCGAAGAGAGACTGAGGAAGAAGGCGCAGAAATTGGTGAGCGCTTAGCAACAGGGATGACTGGTTTTCATGGATCAGAAAGGGTTGTTGATGAGTCTCGCGACAACGCACGGACTTATCCAGAACCAGATTAAAGATAACCAGCTTGTTTCCCTACGCATTTTGCAGAGCGACTTTCGGAGAAATATGTGTTACACTATGGATACATCTTAATTGTGTAAGGGGGCGGGCGTGCTTGGCTTACGTCATCGCATTGGTAATCATCGCACTGGATCAGTGGACAAAATGGCTTGTTGTCACGCACATGGAGATTGGTGAGAGAGTTCCAGTTCTCGGTCATGTGCTTTCTTTGTATTCTCATCGAAATGATGGGGCGGCGTTTGGAATTTTATCGGGACAAATGTGGTTTTTTTATATTGTGACAGTGGGCGTAATTGGTGTCATTATTTATTTAATTCAAACGGAAGCAAAATCAAAGCGATTGCTAAAAATTGCGCTAGGTCTCGTACTAGGAGGCGCAATTGGTAATTTTATTGATCGTCTATTAGCAGGGGAAGTGGTGGATTTTATTGACACATTCGGCAACTTTCCGATCTTTAATATTGCTGATGCTTCACTATCTGTCGGTGTAGGTTTATTTTTACTTCAGATCTTAATGGATACATGGAAAGAAAAAAGGGGAACAAGTCAATGACGTTTTCGTGGACAGTAACAGAAGAACAACATGAGGAACGAATTGATCGCTTGTTGGTGACCTTGGTTGAAGATGTTTCACGAACATCTGTGCAACGTTGGATTCACGATGGGGCAGTGAAAGTGAACGGTCAGATGATCAAACCAAATTATAAAGTACAAATAGATGATCACATTGATTTTGCTTTTCCAAAAGCATCAGAAACAGTGATTGAATCTGAGGACATCCCGCTTGATATTGTTTATGAAGATGAAGATGTCATGGTTGTGAACAAACCTCGCGGCATGGTTGTGCATCCTGCGCCTGGACACCGAAGTGGCACACTTGTCAATGCGTTGCTTTACCATTGTCGGCATTTACCGAGTATGGATGAGCATGTGCGTCCTGGATTGGTACATCGGATTGATAAAGACACATCGGGCTTGTTAATGGTTGCGAAAAATGAGTTTGCGCACGCGCATTTATCAGCGCAGTTGAAAGACAAAACGACGGAACGATTGTACAAGACCATAGTTCACGGCGTCATTCCTCATGCAAAAGGAACAATTGATGCGCCAATCGGTCGTGACCAACGTGACCGACAAAAAATGACGGTGACGCATGTGAATAGTAAAAATGCAGTGACGCATTTTACGCTCGACGAGACGTTTGCGCATTATAGCTATGTATCATGTCAATTAGAGACAGGTCGCACCCATCAAATTCGGGTTCACTTTGCGTATATTGGTCATCCAGTCGCGGGAGATGCGAAGTATGGTCGTAAAAAAACGTTACCGATTGACGGACAAGCACTTCATGCAGAGATTCTCGGTTTTTCTCATCCTCGAACTGGAGAAGCGCTACGTTTCTTTGCGCCTATCCCAGAGGATATGCATACGCTGTTGCAGCAGTTGCGCGAAAAAGCTTGACAAGCAATGTGAAGTTTGCGATACTAGATGAAATGAATAGGATCCTTTAAATACAGTCCTGTGAGGCTGGGAAGGTAACGGCTAGGTAGCTGTGTCATTGTGCTGCCTAAAATTTCCTTGTCCTCATGACGGACAAGGGAATTTTTATTTTCTACGTGTATCCGGAACAGGAGGTTTAGCAAATGTCGAGAGTAATATTAGATGCAGATGCGATTCGACGCGCAGTGACGCGGATGTCTCATGAGGTGATTGAACGAAACAAAGGGACAGAAAACATTGTATTGGTTGGGATAAAAACACGTGGCATTTATTTAGCAAGACGCATTGCGCAGCGGATTGAAGAAATTGAAGGGGCTGCGGTGCCAGTTGGGGAAATTGATATTACACTTTACCGTGATGATTTAACGATGAAAACAGCAACACATGAGCCAATATTACAAGGAAGTCATATTCCTGGTAAAATTGATGGAAAAACGATTATTTTGGTCGATGATGTGTTGTATACAGGTCGAACGGTACGTGCTGCTTTAGATGCATTAATGGATATTGGCAGACCAGCAGCCATTCAACTAGCTGTATTGGTGGATCGTGGTCATAGAGAACTACCGATTCGTCCAGATTATGTCGGAAAAAATGTGCCGACCGCTCGTCAAGAGAGAATCGCAGCGAACGTCAATGAGGTTGACGCACTTGACGCAGTAATAATTGAATAACTCCTCTTTAAATCGAGTCCAGTGAGGCTAACAAGAGGAACGGTGTGGCTCATTTTGGCTGCCCTTGTTCTCACGTGCCTCCTGTACTTACAGGGGGTATTTTATATGGCAAATATAAAGGAGTATACCAATGAGACAATCACGTTCAATGCGATTAGGAATTCGTGAAATTCCTAATCTGCAACAATGGTTATTTTTCAGTTTACAACATTTATGTGCCATGGTTGGCGCGACAGTCCTTGTTCCGATACTCATTGGCATGAGCCCTGCAACAGCGCTGTTATCGAGTGGACTTGGAACACTTGCTTTTTTACTTGTGACACAAGGGCGTGTTCCTGCTTACTTAGGTTCTTCGTTTGCATTTATTTATCCAATCATTGCAGCGCAAGAGATTGGCGGACCAGAAGGGGCGATGATCGGGAGCTTTTTTGCCGGTGTCGTTTATGGCGGTGTGGCAATTGCGATCAAGTTCTTCGGCGCACGCTGGTTGTTAAAAGTGTTGCCGCCAGTCGTTGTTGGACCGATTATTATTGTCATTGGATTAGGACTTGCAACAACAGCCGTAGGAAATGCAATGTATATGCCGGGAACCGACCAATACAGCTTAACGCATGTGATGGTGGCTGCGGTCACATTAGGGGTGGCGATCATTGCCGCTGCGTACTTCAAAGGTTTTTTAAACTTAATTCCTGTTTTACTTGGACTAGTGGCGGGTTACTTCGTTGCGCTATGGCAAGGTTTGATTGATTTACAACCAGTTCGAGAAGCAAGCTGGTTTGCCGTACCCGATTTAATGATTCCTTACATCACCTATTTACCGAGTTTTAACTGGACCATTATCGTCCTAATTGCACCGGTGGCACTTGTGACATTGGCCGAACATATGGGTCAGTTAATGGTGTTGAGCAAAGTGGCAGGGCGCAACTTTTTAGAAAAGCCAGGGATGCATCGCACTGTATTCGGTGATGGACTAGCAACGATGATTGCGGCAATGATTGGAGGACCACCGAATACAACATATGGTGAAAATGTTGCGGTTGTAGCAATCACACGGGTGTTTAGCGTGTTTATCATCGCAGGAGCGGCGTTGTTCGCCATTGGCTTCTCTTTTAGCGGAAAAGTTGCCGCAGTCATTTCTTCGATTCCACCGGCGGTGATTGGTGGCATGTCAATCTTACTATTTGGTGTTATTGCTACGGCAGGCTTACGGATGCTCATTGATAACCGGGTTGATTTCGGGGAGAAGCGAAATATGATTATTGCTGCTGTCATTCTTGTCATTGGCATTGGCGGTGCAACGGTTCGCTTCACCACACATTTTGAGCTCTCTGGCATGTCGCTTGCGGCTGTCGTTGGTTTATGTTTGCATGCAGTATTGCCAAATCGCAAGGCGAGCTATGGGAAAGAAACGATGTTTGATTCTCAAATGAACACAAAACGAATATAGGAGGCAGCGATGAAAAAAGACCTGTTAGCACTTAGCGAATTAACACGCCATGAGATTGAATCCCTTTTAAACGAAGCAGAGGCATTTGCTAACGGAGAGTCGTGGCACGTCGCAAAGCAAACGTTTGTCGCCAATTTGTTTTTTGAACCGAGTACGCGCACATCATGCAGTTTTGAAATCGCGGAGAAAAAAGTAGGGGTAGATACATTAAATATTTCTGTCGCGCATTCAAGTGTGCAAAAGGGCGAGTCTCTTTATGACACTGCTCGAACGTTAGCATCACTCGGGGTGGCAGCACTTGTCATTCGTCACCCAAAGGACCGCTTTTATGAGCAGTTAAAAGGGATTGAGATCCCCATTTTAAATGCCGGTGATGGCTGTGGTAATCATCCGACCCAGTCGTTACTTGATTTACTGACAATCAAGCAACAATTTGGTTCATTCCGTCGGCTGCGTGTGGTCATCGTTGGGGACTTGCTTCATAGTCGGGTAGCACGTTCTAATGCGGATGTGTTGAAAAGGCTTGGTGCAGATGTGTATGTGAGCGGTCCGCAATCATGGATGGGCACTTTTGTACATGATTTTCCATATGTGACAATGGATGAAGCAGTGAAGGAAGCGGATGTGCTCATGCTTTTACGGGTGCAGCACGAACGGCATGACGGGCAAGAAGCGTTTTCAAAAGAAACTTATCATATGTTACACGGGTTAACCGTGGCGCGAGAAAAGCAAATGAAGCACGATAGCATTATTATGCATCCTGCACCTGTCAATCGCGATGTGGAAATCGCAGGAACACTTGTCGAGTGTGAACGTTCCCGTATATTCAAACAAAGTGAGAATGGTGTATTTGTAAGAATGGCCGCGTTAAAGCGCGCACTGTGTAATGAAGCAGCTGAATAAAGAGAGGAGCGGTTCAAGGTGGTCATAAAAATATCAGGCGGTTTTACGTTAGATGAGAATGGACAGAAACAAGTAAAGAATGTTTACGTGAAAGACGGTGAAATCACGTACAAATTGAACGAGGCAGATGAAACATTTGATGCTACAGGGATGGTGGTAAGTCCCGGATTTGTGGATGTGCACGTTCATTTACGGGAGCCAGGTGGGGAAAAGAAAGAGACGATTGAAACAGGAACAAAAGCGGCTGCTCGTGGTGGGTTCACGACGTTGGCGTCAATGCCTAATACGCGCCCGGTGCCAGATTCGGTTTCTCACATGGTCGATTTACAAGAAAGAATCAAGCGCGCTGCACATGTACGCGTATTGCCATACGCAGCCATTACTACACGGCAATTAGGAGTAGAGTTAACCGACTTTGCTGGTTTAAAAGAGGCTGGGGCATTTGCTTTCACGGATGACGGTGTTGGGGTGCAATCGGCCGGGATGATGTTAAAAGCCATGAAACAAGCAGCGGCTTTAAACATGGCTGTTGTCGCTCATTGTGAAGACAATACACTCATTCAAGGAGGGGCTGTGCACGAAGGACGCTATGCCGCATCTCATGGCTTACCTGGTATTCCGTCTGTTTGTGAAGCGGTGCATATTGCCCGAGATGTGTTGTTGGCAGAGGCGGCAGGCGTGCATTACCATGTATGTCATGTGTCAACGAAAGAATCCGTGCGTGTGATTCGCGATGCGAAGCGAGCAGGCATTCATGTGACTGCTGAAGTGACGCCACACCATTTGCTTTTATGTGAAGAGGATATTGTTGGGATGGATACAAACTATAAAATGAACCCTCCTTTACGTAGCGCTAAGGATCGTGAAGCATTAATTGAGGGGCTCTTGGACGGGACGATTGACTTTATTGCGACAGACCACGCTCCGCATACAGCAGAGGAGAAAGCGACGACAATCGCGCGCGCGCCGTTTGGAATTGTTGGCTTGGAGACAGCTTTTCCATTGTTGCATACGCATTTTGTTCAGACGGGCAAGTGGACCTTGAAACAACTCATTGATTGGTTAACGGTGAAACCAGCAAAAACATTTGGTTTGCCATATGGCACGTTAAATGAAGGTGCACCTGCAGACCTTGTCATTTTAGATACGAACGCACAAGAAACGATTGACCGAGAAACGTTTTTTTCAAAGGGAAAAAACACACCGTTTCATGGCTGGCAATGTACAGGTGTTCCAACTGCTACCTTCGTGGGTGGTAAAAAGGTTTTCCAAAAGGAGCGAACAACCAATGAATAAACAACTTGTGCTGGAAGACGGCACCGTCTTCAAAGGAGAAGGTTTCGGGGCAGATGTAAGCTTAAGTGGAGAAGTCGTCTTTAATACAGGAATGACCGGTTATCAAGAGATTTTATCTGATCCATCTTACTGTGATCAGATTGTGACGTTAACGTACCCACTCATTGGTAATTACGGCATTAACCGTGATGACTTTGAGTCGCTTGCACCGATGATTTCAGGTGTGATTGTCAGAGAAGTAGAGCATGAGCCTAGTCATTGGAGAAAGCAAGAATCCCTGCATGACTTACTCGTTGCAAAAAACATCCCCGGTCTCGCTGGCATTGACACTCGTATGTTGACACGAAAAATTCGTATGCACGGGACAGTGCGCGGCCGCATATGCGATCTGACAGTAGACACGACAGAAGTGGCACGCATGTTACGAGAAGAGACGCCACGCCGAGATCAAGTTGCGCGTGCTTCTGCAAAGACCCCTTATCATGTTCCTGGAAAAGGCAAGCGGGTTGCGCTCATTGATTGTGGCATGAAGCATGGTATTTTACAATCACTCATTGAACGTCACTGCGATGTCATTGTCGTGCCATACAACACGCCAGCAGAAGATATTTTACGCCTACGTGCCGATGGTGTTTTAGTTTCTAATGGACCGGGGGATCCGACGGATATACCGGAAACAATTGAGACGATCAAGGCATTGCTTGGAAAACTTCCTCTGTTTGGGATTTGTCTAGGGCATCAATTGCTTGCTCTTGCATGTGGCGCAACGACAAGTAAACTGTCATTTGGACATCGTGGATCGAATCATCCGGTCCGGCAGTTAGCTTCGGGACAAATTGAGATTACTTCGCAAAACCATGGTTATACCGTTGATGTTCATTCTTTAATGGAGACAAACTTGGAAGTAACCCATGTAGACGTAAATGATGGCACGATTGAGGGGCTTACCCATAAGTCTGCTTCAGCATTTAGCATACAGTATCATCCAGAAGCAGCACCTGGACCACATGATGCGGGTTATTTGTTTGATGAGTTTCTTCAACTTATGGTGCAACATGTTGAGACAAGACGAGAGGAAGTGGAACGTATATGCCAAAGCGCACAGATGTAAAAAAGATTTTAGTCATTGGGTCTGGTCCGATTGTCATTGGACAAGCAGCGGAATTTGATTATGCCGGTACACAAGCATGCCAAGCGTTAAAAGAAGAAGGATATGAAGTGATCTTAATGAATTCAAATCCAGCAACAATTATGACAGATACGACAATGGCCGATCGTGTGTATATTGAACCATTGACCCTTGAATTTGTCAGTCGCATCATTCGGAAAGAACGACCTGATGGGTTATTACCAACATTAGGTGGGCAAACAGGTTTAAATTTGGCGCTTGAGCTTCACAGAGAAGGAGTGCTTGATGTCTACGAGGTAGAATTACTTGGCACAAAACTAAGTGCGATTGAACAAGCTGAAGACCGCGAGCAGTTTCGGGCATTGATGCATGAACTCGGAGAACCTGTTCCGGAGAGTGAGATCGTTCATACATTGACAGAGGCAACACATTTTGCCAAACAGATTGGTTATCCGGTCATTATTCGCCCAGCATACACACTCGGGGGTACAGGCGGTGGTATTGCATATGACGAGGAGTCACTGGAAGAAATCGTCACGAGCGGCCTGAAATATAGCCCTGTCACGCAATGTTTAATTGAGCGTAGCATCGCTGGGTTTAAAGAAATTGAATATGAAGTCATGCGTGATGCGCAAAATGAAGCGATTGTTGTATGTAATATGGAAAACTTTGATCCAGTCGGTGTCCACACGGGCGATTCAATTGTGTTTGCGCCAAGCCAAACGTTATCAGATAAAGATTATCAAATGTTACGAGATGCTTCATTAAATATTATTCGTGCACTTGGCATCGAAGGTGGCTGTAATGTCCAATTTGCGCTTGATCCTGATAGTGATGCGTACTATATCATCGAAGTAAATCCGCGTGTTAGCCGCTCGTCAGCGCTAGCGTCCAAAGCAACAGGCTATCCAATTGCGAAAATGGCAGCGAAAATTGCCGTCGGTTATCATCTAGATGAGCTGAAAAATCCTGTCACGGAGACGACGTATGCGTGTTTTGAACCTGCTTTAGACTATGTCGTGACCAAAATTCCACGTTGGCCTTTTGATAAATTTGAGTCCGCAAACCGAAAGTTAGGTACGCAAATGAAAGCGACAGGTGAGGTGATGGCAATTGGTCGTTCACTTGAGGAGTCACTTTTAAAAGCAGTTCGTTCCCTAGAAGCTGGTTATGATCATGTATTGGATGAAGCGCTCGAAGAACAAAGTCGCGAAGCATTGTTAGAAAAAGTTTCTCATGCTGATGATGAACGTTTGTTTGCAATTGCTTCTTTACTAAGGAAAGAAGTGTCGATAGATGAAATTTGGCAAGCAACAAAAATTGATCGCTTCTTTTTACAAAAACTAGCGCGTATCGTTGCCCTTGAGCCTTATGTGGTGGAAGCAAAGGAAGATTTAAGCTTGTTATATCGCTTAAAGCGGATGGGTTTTTCAGATGCGCATATAAGTCGTGTATGGCAAATAGAAGAGCAGATGGTATATGAAACGAGAAAAAAAGCAGGGATCGTGTCTGTTTATAAAATGGTGGATACATGTGCAGCTGAGTTCGCTTCGCCGACAGCGTATTTTTATAGTACGTATGAGCAGGAGAATGAGTCTATCCGGACGGAAAAAGAGAGCATCCTCGTCCTTGGTTCTGGACCGATCCGGATTGGGCAAGGAATTGAGTTTGACTACGCGACTGTGCATACGGTATGGGCGATTAAAGAAGCGGGCTATGAAGCCATTATTATGAACAACAATCCAGAGACAGTTTCAACAGACTTCTCAACATCAGACAAGTTGTATTTTGAACCGTTAACAGTAGAAGATGTGATGAATGTTGTCGATTGTGAACGGCCAAAAGGGGTGATGGTTCAGTTCGGTGGTCAAACTGCGATTAATTTAGCGGATGAATTAGCGCGTCGCGGGGTCAAGATTATCGGGACAGCCCTTGAAGACATGGATCGCGCAGAAGACCGTGACAAGTTTGAACAAACATTGCTTGCACTTGATATTCCCCAACCTCCAGGGAAGACAGCGACATCTGTTGATGGCGCTGTGACGATTGCCCGGGAAATTGGTTATCCTGTGCTCGTTCGCCCTTCGTATGTCCTTGGTGGGCGTGCAATGGAAATTGTGTACCATGAGGAAGAGTTGTTGCGTTACATGCAAACAGCGGTGAAAGTAAACCCGAAGCATCCTGTGCTCGTTGACCGCTATTTGACAGGAAAAGAGTTAGAAGTGGATGCAATTAGTGACGGAAAAGATGTATACATCCCTGGGATGATGGAACATATTGAACGTGCTGGTGTCCATTCCGGTGATTCGATTGCCGTTTATCCTCCACAAACTGTGCCAGCTCATTTGAAAGAACGCATCATTGAACGAACGACCCGGATAGCACAAGGACTCAACATTATTGGCTTACTCAACATCCAATTTGTATGGCATCAAGATGAAATTTATGTGCTTGAAGTGAATCCACGTTCAAGCCGAACGGTGCCGTTTTTAAGCAAGATTACCGGTGTGCCAATGGCTGGGTTAGCGACACATGTCATGTTAGGAGCGAGTTTGCAAAGCCTTGGTTACGGTTCTGGTTATCATCCAGAAGCCAAAGAAGTATCGGTAAAAGTGCCAGTGTTTTCGTTTGCCAAATTACGCCGTGTTGATATTTCTCTCGGTCCTGAAATGAAGTCAACTGGGGAAGTGATGGGGCGTGATCAAACGCTCGAAAAAGCATTGTACAAAGGGTTAATTGCGGCAGGAATGAAGATTCCTACTCACGGGTCGGTGCTGTTTACAGTTGCGGACAAAGACAAAGAAGAAGCCCTCGATCTTGCGCGTCGTTTTCATACCATTGGTTATCACTTAATGGCGACAGCTGGTACGGCACGGACGCTTGAAGCAGCCGGTATTTCTGTGCAAACCGTGAACAAAATTAACGAAGGGAAACCCCACTTATTAGACACGATCCGGAGTGGCGAGGCGCATTTTGTCATTAATACACTAACACGCGGAAAACAACCTGCCCGCGATGGTTTCCGTATTCGTCGTGAGTCTGTCGAAAACGGTGTCGTTTGCTTGACGTCCATTGATACAGCGGCGGCATTGTTAAGTGTACTTGAATCAATCACATTTTCTTCAGAGAGCATTCCTTTACTCTCAAATGCACATGGAAGCCAATAATCGGTCAGGAAAATGGGGAGGGCAATGATATGAGGAAGCAATGTGAACTAACCATTGTGTCGCAACAGAAGATTGCAAAAGACAGCTATGAGCTTATTCTATCAGGTGAGCTTGTTAGGCAAATGACGACACCAGGGCAATTTTTACATGTGCGGATAGACGGTGCGAACGACTTGTTGCTCCGTCGCCCGCTCAGCATTGCCCATGTCGATCAGTCATGTCAGGAAGTAACCCTCATTTATCGTGCCAGTGGTGATGGGACGAGGCGTTTATCAGGAAAATTCATTGGTACGCGTGTAGATGTACTCGGTCCACTCGGACGTGGTTTCCCTGTAGAAGAAGCGAAGCAAGGAGAGACGGCGCTCCTTGTTGGCGGCGGGATTGGGGTGCCTCCCCTTTATTACTTAGCACAACAGCTTGTTGCCCAAGGCGTACGTGTACATGCGGTGTTAGGATTTGCAAGCGAGGAGGATGTTTTTTATGAAGAAAAGTTTCGTGTGCTCGGGGAAACGTGGGTGACAACGGTCGATGGCAGCTATGGAATGAAAGGGTTTGTGACTGCAGCCATTGATGAGGCGGGTCTTGACTTCGATGTACTCTACTCATGTGGACCGACTCCGATGCTACAAACATTGACAGAACGTTATGTTGGTAGACGTGCGTTTATTTCATTAGAAGAGCGTATGGGCTGCGGGATTGGTGCATGTTTTGCCTGTGTTTGTCCACTCGTAAGTGGAGAAGCGCACGAGTATCGGAAAATTTGCACCGACGGCCCGGTGTTTCCAGTTGGGGAGGTGTTGTTATGAGCGAGCGGTTGCGTGTCACGTTACCAGGATTGGAAATGAAAAATCCGATAATGCCTGCATCAGGTTGCTTCGGATTCGGGAAAGAATACGGGGAATTTTATGACCTCAACGTTCTTGGTGCCATTGCGTTAAAAGCAACGACGCCCGAACCACGGTTTGGAAATGAAACACCGCGAGTGGCAGAGACGAAAGCAGGAATGTTAAACGCCATTGGACTACAAAATCCTGGAATAGAAGGTGTAATCTATAAGGAACTCCCTCGGTTTGAAGATAAAACGGTGCCCTTGGTCGCCAATATTGCTGGGGCAACAGTGGACGAGTATATCGAAGTAGCAGCTCAATTATCAAAGCAAGAAAAGATTTCTGCACTAGAACTAAACATTTCTTGCCCAAATGTGAAGCAAGGTGGGATTGCATTTGGAACAGATCCGCTCGTCGCGGCTGAGCTCACAAAAGAAGTGAAAGCTGTTTCTGCGGTTCCGGTATATGTCAAATTGTCCCCAAACGTGACGGACATTGTGTCAATGGCACAAGCAGTAGAACAAGCAGGGGCAGATGGTTTGGCCATGATTAACACGCTACAAGGAATGCGCATTGACACGCGCACACGAAAGCCAATTTTAGCAAATCAATATGGGGGCTTGTCAGGACCAGCCATCAAACCGGTGGCGATTCGGATGATCCACCAAGTGAGTCAAGTCGTATCAATTCCAATTATTGGTATGGGTGGCATTCAAACGGTGGACGATGTGATTGAGTTTTTATTAGCAGGTGCCAGCGCCGTGGCAGTTGGAACGGTAAATTTTGTGGATCCGTACATTTGTCCAAAACTCATTGAAACACTCCCGGCAGCATTAGATGAGATCGGTGTGCGTCACGTCACTGAACTAATAGGGGGGAGCTTGCAATGAATCAGCTAGATCGACCGTTTTTTCTCGCCTTAGACTTTGCCACACGAGAAGAGAGGCAACAATGCCTGGCAAGATTTGCTGATATGCCATTAGACGTGAAGGTTGGGATGGCGCTTTTTTATCAAGTAGGGCCAACAATGATTTCTGAATTGAAAACATCTGGACATCGTATTTTTCTTGATTTGAAGTTACATGATATCCCAAATACGGTTGGACAGACGATGAAAGTGTTAGCGTCGTTAGGTGTTGACGTTGTCAACGTTCATGCGGCTGGTGGCAAGAAGATGATGGAAGCGGCACGAGAGGGACTAGAGGCAGGAACGCCATCGGGGCAATCACGTCCAAAAATTATTGCTGTAACACAGTTAACGAGTACCGATGAAATCATGTTAGAAAAGGAACTGTTGCTACGCGATCCGCTTCCATCCGTCGTACAATCGTATGCACAGCTTGCACAAGAAAGCGGATTAGACGGTGTCGTATGTTCAGCAGAAGAAGTGCCACTTATTCATGAAGCATGCGGACAATCATTTTTAACTGTCACCCCAGGGATTAGAAGACTTGTTGATGAAAAAGGCGACCAAAGGCGTGTTGTTACCCCAGAGCGAGCGCGGTCACTTGGAAGTTGGGCGATTGTTGTTGGACGCAGTGTCACAAAGGCCGTTGATCCACTGGTTGTTTATCAAGAAATGAAACGGGATTGGGAAGGAAGTAGAGAAAATGAGTGAACAAATTGCACAACATTTATTAGATATTGGCGCAGTGAGCTTGTCCCCGTCAGCACCATTTACATGGAGCTCGGGACTAAAGTCTCCCATTTATTGTGATAATCGCCTCACATTATCTTACCCGCATGTTCGTACGGAAATTGCCCATGGATTAGCAAATCTTGTCCGTACGCATGCACCGGATGCCGATGTCATTGCCGGGACAGCAACTGCAGGTATTCCGCATGCCGCACTTGTTAGTGATCTTTTAGGGCTACCAATGATTTACGTACGTGGCAGTGCAAAAGGGCATGGGAAGAAAAACTTGATTGAAGGTGAACTACATGAGAATGAGAACGTTGTTGTCATTGAAGATTTAATTTCAACAGGCGGGAGCGCACTTGCCGCAGTGGAAGCAATTCGCGCTGCCGGTGGCAATCCACTTCTTGTTGCGGCAATCTTTTCATATGAATTACCTAAAGCAACAGAAGCGTTTCAAGTGACCAATGTCCCGTTTCAAGTGTTAACAAATTACCCGACGCTTGTGCAAGTGGCAAAAAGTCGTGGTATGATTACGACAAGTGAGCAAGAGAAATTGGCCACTTGGCGAAAGAACCCAGCAGACGAGTCATGGCTAACCTAGAAGTCGGAAGAATGCTCATCTGACCTCGGGCTTCTGAATGTTGGAATGGAGGATGAATAAGGATGAGAAAAATGGACGGCAATGAATTTGATCCATTGGTTGATTTTTTTGATGAGATGGCGCAAACGATGTGGTTGAAACAGATCCATCATGAGCTTTTCCTCTTATCTGGCGACTGGACAGCGCGTGATGTGGTTGACATTGGTTGTGGCACAGGAAGGTTATTGTTACGCGGGGCATCTATTGCGGCAACACTGACAGGCGTTGATTTATCAGCAGGAATGGTCGCCCGTGCGAATGAATTGTTGTCAGAAACAAAGCATGCGCGCGCCCTTGTTGGTGACGCAACAAATTTGCCACTGCCAAATGATGCATACGACATTGCTTTATCGACATGTGTGCTGTTCTTGTTGCCTGATCCAAAACAAGGGTTGGTTGAAATGGCGCGCGTTTTGAGACAGGGTGGAACCGCTGTATTGCTCAATCCTAGTGAAAAAATGAGTCAAATAGCGGCAAGCGACTATGCAGACGACCATCATTTTAGTGAGACAGAAAAAGCATTTTTACTAAAATGGGCGAAAGCTGCAGAACACCGCCATCGTTTAAGCTGCAAGGAACTGGACAAGACATTTTCTGAAGCTGGATTGATAACAAATGGACATATACCAGTGTTAGATGGTCTAGCTTATGTTAGTAAAGCAAAGAAATGAGAACAGATTAAGCTGTGATCATTCATCAACATTTATTGCATATCGAGAAACGTTTGAACGATACGAACAAACTGTTTGGCACGAATGTTATTTGTGTGATTGTGACGGATTAATTGATAACCTGCTTCTGTAATCTTTTTTCGTTCTCGTTCATTGTCAATATAGTAGCGTGCTTTATTGTAAAAGTCATTTGTGTCACACGCCACGTAATTGACACCATCAATGAACCCTAAATCGCGTATATCTTCGTTAGGTTCTGCGAGTAACAATGTTTTACATGCGGGCGCTTCGAAAAATTTTTGTACTGGATATTTTCCAGCTTTGGGAACCCTCGCACCACACGTGAAGAAAATATGTGCACGATTGATCTGTTTAGCATAATTTTTATTTACTAGCGCATTTTTATCGGAAGTCAGGTGTCCAGGATGAGGATGAAAAACAAATCCAGGTTCATTTTTCATCTTGGATAATACAGTTTCTCGAAATAAATACCGTCCTTTACGTGCTTGTTGTGCATATGAGCGCCAATCCGGATCTGTGGAATATACAAGTCCTGTCAGTAAATACAGGATGTCTTTTTTTTGTTTCCAATCTTTGAAAATGGCGGGGTTAATTGCCCAAGGGAGCCAGCGAAATTTACTTGCTAATTCTGGAAAGACAGCTAGGAATGGATTTTTTGAAACAGAAAAAATCAGGTCAAAATTATTTTTAAGGAAAAACATTTTTTTAGCTGTTTGTTTCCAATGGACATCATATACGAAGCATCCTTTAGGAATCTTTGTTTGTTTTAATCCTTCTATGTTTGGGGATAAATACTTACTCATATCGTAGTGGAAGATAAAATCTGGCTTAAATGACAGTTCATTTATAATGTTGTGAATATGCCCATCTGTATGCCAATATCTCACGTCTGCATAACGTTCAATTGCGGTGATCATATCCATTTTTGGTTGATGTTTAGGATACTGTCGGTGAAATGGTTTAATTAATATTAAGATTTTCAGCATCAGTGGCACCTTCCCGCTATATGGTGTTGTTTCGTATAATATGTGAGCGAGTTAAGTGGTGTGCGTTTAATGTGAGAGAAATGTACGTAAAACATTTCATGATTTTGTGCATATGCTAAACACAATACTTGTAATGTGATGAGGAAGAGAAGAAACATAAAGACATCACTTTTCGGAATTCGTGCATATGATAATATGATTTTATAAAAAGCGATGTGTTTTTTGGAAGGGGAGATGGCAGTGATTGACAGAAGAAATAGTCGAGGCAAAGGATATGTTATGAGTACAGTCTCAAAAGGAAAGGTGAAGGAGGAAACCGATGTGCAAAGTGAAGCAAATAGCTGGGATTATGAGGAAACACTACGGAAATGGTTGAAGAAAGTTCAACCAAAAACGATCTTGGAATACGGTCCGGGTCGGTCCACTGAAATGATGTTAGAGGAGTGTCCCGATGCTCGTATTGTTGGTATCGAGCATCAAGAATATTGGTATAAAGAAACAAAAGAAAAGCTAGGGGATCGTGTGGAATTATTATTACAACCAATTTCAAATATTAGGAGCCATTATGCATGCTGGCCATTGATGCAAACGGAAGTACAAAAATATGATTTTATTTTTGTTGATGGACGTAGACGACTTGAATGTTTAATGGTTGCACAGGCGGTCTTAAACAAAAATGGTGTTGTATTATTACACGATGCAGAAAGAAAAGAGTATGATTTAGGAACCGCGTTGTTTGATCTGGTGGAATACAACGAACAAACACGTACAAAAGTATTGGCACTAAAAGACAATCAGCTGGGAACTCACGTTGATGAGGAGTTAAATAACGACCAGCGTGAGAACGAAAAAGAAAAGAATCAAATTGATAAAAAAGTGGTTGTACTTGATAAAAAAATAAACCAAACAGATGAGAAAGAAAAAAAGCGAGAAATTACCTTTGTTACTGCTGCGTATGGAGAGAAATATCACCAATACGTAAGAGGCTTAGCCCGGACATTTTCCGCAAATAATGATGCAACATTGGTTGTGTATACAGATGAAAAAAATATGAAATTACCTCAATGTAAACTTCAACATCATTTATCAATGGATGAGATTCAAAAAGAAGCACGTGATCTACCATTAAGGTCTGCCAAATCACGCATTTTAGCAGATGCGGCGAAAAGGCATGAGTTTGTATGTTGGCTAGATGCCGATACGCTCATTTATACAAATCTGCAAAATAAATTAGATCTGGATAAAATTAATGTTATTGGCTATGGCTATGGACGTAACATGCGCGATTGTGGTGGAGGTTTAGAAGTGAAGCAGTCACGTTATGGTCTGGGAGCGATGTATGCAATGCCACAAAAATATATATTGGAATTAGAAAAATTATGGCAAGAATTAAGAAGCGCGATTGAGCAGATGAAAGTGAAGATATATGATCAATCAATTTTAAACCATATCATTATGAGACACCAAGCAAATGTGAAATATTTAAATGAATCCTATTTAGAAATGGGATGGAATTTTAAACCATTCATGAATAAGAAATACCCGAATAAGCCAGCACATCCGCGAATTGAAAATCGTAACTTTTGTACGGGTTTGAAAATAAAAAATGGGCAATTGTATCATCGAGAAACACCGTTTGCCACTTTATGTTGGACGGCTCTTTCTTTAGAGCAGCAGCTTAGCAATCGATTCAAACATATTGCAGATTCACAGGCTCGAAAACATTTGCGGGATGTATATGCATAGTGATCCTCATGATGATAGGGAGATGTGTGTAATTGTAATACATGTGTAAAATATAAGGGTATGAGGGGATTTTATGGCAGACCTTACAGGAAAACGATGCAATGTTTTAATGGGACCCATTAATATCGGCAATCAAATGGCAACCTTAGTAAAAGGATTAAACGACCACGGCGTGTTTGCCCGAACGATTACGGCGTACAGTAATCGTCTAGCATATAAGCAACACTATCCATTAAAAAGAATGTGGCCGAAAAGTGGTAAGGAAAAAGATATTCTTAAATTCTTGGAAAAATACTGCATTCCTCACTTCGATATTTTCCATTTTTATGGAGGATTTACATTTACACGTAGTCATGCGGATTTAAGGTTGTTAAGCGAAGCAAAAAAAACAATGATCATGGATCATCGAGGAAGTGAAGTTAGAACAATCGAAAAAGCGTTGAAGATCAATCCGTATGCAGCTGTGAAAGGCACATTTTCTTCTGATCAAGTTTATTCAAAATTAGAAGAACTTTCTAAATATATTCGTTTCTGTTTGGTTGCAGACGAAGAATTACGCTATTATGTCAAGAGTTATTATGAAAAAGTATTTCAAGTGCCGCGTATGATTGATCTGCTAGAATATCGGATAAATAGACACGCTTTTCAAAGAGTGAGTCATGCTGTCCGTTCTTCGCGCAATGTAGGGAATATTCGAAGATATTCACGAGTGTCAGTGCGAGCAGCGCCTACAAGACGTCCACTTATTGTCCATGCGCCTACTCATACAGGTGTAAAAGGGACAGAGACGATCGTAAAAACAATGAAGGGACTACAGAAAGATTTTAAGTTTGATTTCCAACTAATTAAAGGTATGGCGCATGAAAAAGCAAAAAGACACTATGAACGGGCTGATTTGATCATTGATCAATTACGCATCGGAAGTTATGGTGGGTTGTCTGCCGAAGCGATGGCACTAGGTAAACCGGTTGTGTGTTACATTAGTGATTTTATGTTGCCATATTATCCATCAGATTTACCAATTATTAATGCAAACCCGGATACATTCCCATCTGTGATGAGAACCCTGTTAGCAAATGTTCATCGTTGGACAGAAATCGGTCGTGCGTCTAGAAAATATGTGGAAAATCATCATGATGTGAGAATCAATAGTTTAAAGGTGAAGGAGATATACAAAGAAATTTTGCGTTCATAGAGGATGATAACGTTAGGTTGGTGAACAGATGGACAGGAAATTGAAGGTGTTAATTTTAATTAAACCATTTGACCAATTATATCCCAAACATGCATCAAAGATGGATATGATTACGGCAATTGAAAAGCATGCAGAAGTCCGTTATTGGCATAAAGATGGGCGTCTTACAGACATTTTATCTCAATTGGCATTTACACCGGATTTTATCTTCCATTATGACACGGGACATAAAGCAAAACCATTTGCGCCCGACATTAAAGGATTAGCCCAAACAAAGATTGCAAAAGGCTGTTTTGTCATTGATGCGCACACGAATGAGGCTTTAAGAGCTGCGTATTTCAAAGACAATCGTATAGACCTCATCTTTTCTGTAGGAAAACACGCTTTTCTAACGGCTTTTCCACGTTTTAAAAAGAAATTCCGCTGGTTGCCATGGGCAATTAATCCTAAGGTGTTTTATGACCGAAAGCAAAAAAAAGAGATGATGCTATTACTTATGGGACTTGTACACACACCAACGGCGGCAAATAAGGGTTATAAAACTCCAGCAAAAGGGAAGTATGCGTTTCGTGATCATGTATTATCTGTCTTTCGTGACCATCCTGATTTCTTTTATATTCCTCATCCCGGTCATTTAACCGACAAGGAAAAAGGGATGATGAATGAAAACTATGCTAAGGCAATCAATCGTGCTCATATCTTTTTTACGTGTGGTGCCCGTATTCCTCGTGTAGGTTCTTATCCAGTCCAGAAATTTTTTGAAGTTCCAGCAAGTAAAACATTGCTGTTAGCAGAGTCAAATCGAGATATTGAAGAGTTAGGATTTGTTAATGGCGTAAACTATGTTGCTTGCACGACCGATAACGTTTATAAGAAAGCACGGTATTACATGAAAAATCCTGCAGAGAGGATTAAAATTACTGAAGCGGGATACAAGTTTATTCATAAGAAACATACGAATGATGTTCGTGCTAAGCAATTTGTGGAGATGGTGAAAGATTTCTTGTTAAGAAAGAAGAATTAGATGTACTATTTTCGTATTTAAGGATGTGCAAGCTATGACTTTCTGTGGATGATGGGTTCGTCTAGCATTTGAAGAGAGAACACGGATCAAGTGGATGTGTGATCCGTGTTTGGTATCCCTTCATGTTGGGAAAATACCTATTTCTGTCAACGCCCTTCTTAACGCCTCAATTGTAATACCTTTTCTTCTTCAGGTGTGACAAATAATGTTGTTTGCTTTTCGTACGTCACGTAGCCGGGTTTTGCACCACTCGGCTTTTTTACATAGCGAATTTTTGTATAGTCAACTGGTACAGAAGCAGAGTGTCTTGCTTTTGAGAAATAGGCAGCAACGATCGCCGCTTCCTTCAATGTTGCTTCATCAGGTGCTGTAGAACGAATTAAGACGTGTGCGCCTGGGATGTCTTTTGTATGAAGCCAAATTTCATCTTGGCGCGAGAAATGGCGTGTCAAATAATCATTTTGTCGGTTATTTTTTCCAACAAAAAACGGGACCCCTGTAGAAGAAACGTAAGATTCTAGTTGAGGGTGACTCGACTGGCTCTTTTTCTTTTTTTTATGGGAGGAACGTGAGCGCATGTACCCGCCATCTCGTAATTCTTCTCGGATTTCCTCAATATCTTTCGGTGAGGCAACGTCAAGTTGTTGCAATAAATTAGCGAGGTAATCAAGCTCGATGCGCGTCTTTTGTATTTGGTCTGTGACTTCAAGACGAGCGGTCTTCGCTTTTTGATAACGCTTGAAGTAGGCTTGTGCATTTTCAGCCGCTGTCTTTGTTGGATCTAAGGCAATGGTTACACAACGCCCTTCAGGATCGTAATAGTCAACGACGTCAATAGATGACGCCCCTTTTTTGACTAAGTGTAAGTGAGCGGTTAATAGTTCTCCATAATGTTGATGTAAGTTTGCTTCATTTGTACGTGTCAATGTTTCTGTTAATTTTGCTTGTTTTCGTTTGTTTTTCTCATATGTTTGCTTTAGCAGACGTTCTACGTCAAAAGCTTGTTGTTTGACACGATCTCGTTCTGCTTTTTTGTAATAGTAACGGTCAAGCATATCATTCGTCGTTGAAAAATGCGTGCGATCTCCATTTTTGTGAGCCAAATGAACGACAGAGAAAAAAGCTTTCTTGCCGCCCACGATCTCAGGGGTGTAACAATGTGTTTTTAGCGGTTCGATCACATCGAAAAAGGCTTTGGGCAATGTCGTTTGGTTTGCCAGACCAGCTCTATGAACAATTTCGTTCGCAACGAGCGGAGACAAGCCATGAAAAGAATGTACAAGTTGTGCACTGAGTTTCCCTGCATTAAAGTCAAGTGACTTTAAAACGTCTTTTTCAGTCACAGTGAGTACGTCTTGTTTCTCTTGAGCAGGTGGGTGTTTATATAACTGTCCAGGTCCAACTGTACGATAACGGCTTTGATCAAAACGCACGTGTTTAATGCTGTCAATTACCATATTTGTTGTGGGGTCAACTAAGATGATATTACTGTGACGACCCATGATCTCAACAATAAGTTGTTTTGTTTTTGTATCTCCTAGTTCGTCCCGCTTTTCAATCGTAAAAGTAATGATCCGATCTGTTTGATATTGCGTAATGGCACGAATGATGCCGCCTTCTAAATGTTTACGCAATAGCATACAAAACATCGGTGGTTCGTTCGGGTTTTCATATTTCTCTTTTGTCATATGCACACGGGCAAACGTGGCATTTGCAGATAGTAATAAAAAGTGATTTTTTCCGTGTGCTCGAATGGCGCATACGAGCTCCGTTTTAGACGGTTGAAAGACTTTATTCATACGTCCACCAAGAAGAGACTGTAGTTCGTGTGTCACTGCTCTTGTCACAAAGCCATCAAATGACATGTGGTTCACCTCAACTTTACAATAGAAAATCTCTTTCTAGTATAGCATGATTGTCCTTCTAGCTGAATAAGATAGCTTGTATAAAAGGTGTGCAGGTAAAGATATCGGTTGTAATGATTGAATGCGAGGTGGCAAGATGAAATGGTATATGATGAAGCAAGAAGAAGTGGTCTATAGGACAAATGCAAATGTTAAGCAAGGATTAAATGATAAAAATGTGAGGAAAAGGATGGGTACGTATGGACAAAACAAATTAAAGGAAGCACCACGCCCATCCGTATTTTTTACATTTCTGGCGCAATTTAAAGACTTTATGGTGCTTGTACTATTAGCAGCTACACTCATTTCTGGTTTAATTGGTGAGATACTCGATGCGTTAACGATTATGTGCATTGTTTTATTGAATGGGATTTTAGGTTTTTTTCAGGAGCGCAAAGCAGAGAAGTCGCTTGATGCGTTGAAAGAATTGTCTGCGCCACAAATGTATGTGAAACGGAATGGTGAGTGGCAGCGAATTGCTTCTGTACTCGTTGTGCCAGGTGACATTGTGAAGATGTCGGCAGGGGATCGTGTGGGAGCAGACATTCGTTTATTAGAAACGTCGGGATTGCGCATTGATGAAGCGTCCTTAACAGGCGAGTCACACCCTTCACAAAAGCAAAGTGATGAGATTGCACAAGAGGATGTGCCCCTTGGGGATCGTGCCAATATGGCATTTATGGGAACGATGGTTACACAAGGTAGTGGTGTCGGTGTGGTTGTTGGCACAGGCATGCGAACTGAGATGGGAAAAATAGCGCACTTACTGCAAGAAGCAGAAGTGCTTGCAACGCCATTGCAACGTCGGCTAGAACAGTTAGGACGAACGTTAATTGTCGTCGCATTATTGCTTACAACACTCGTCGTCCTGTTTGGCTTGTTGCAGGGGCATGACTTGCATACGATGTTTATCTCGGGTGTGTCACTTGCAGTTGCAGCGATACCAGAAGGTTTGCCAGCCATTGTCACCGTCGCGCTCGCCCTCGGCGTACAACGGATGATTAAGAGAAAAGGCATTGTGAGGAAGCTTCCAGCAGTAGAAACACTTGGCTGTGCTTCTGTCATTTGTTCAGATAAAACGGGGACATTAACACAAAATAAGATGACAGTGAAACAGCTTTGGACAAAGGATCAATGGTTTTCTGTGACAGGAGCTGGCTATGATCTAGATGGAGAGATTTTAAATCAAAACGACCAGCGCATTGACCTGCAACAAGAAGTAGGCTTGCAACGATTATTAAGCTACGGTGCGCTTTGCACAAATGCGCGTTTCGTCAAGAAAGAGGAAAATCATACGTTAGATGGGGACCCAACGGAGGGCGCGCTGTTAATTGTCGCAGCAAAATTAGGGTATGATCAGGAGAGTTTAGCACGAACATACCAACGGGTAGAGGAGTTTCCATTTGACTCTACGCGGAAGATGATGAGTGTGATTGTGTCTGATCCTAAAGGAAAAAAATATGTCGTTACAAAAGGTGCCCCCGACGTTGTGCTGCATCATTGCCGCTCCATTTTTTCAATGAGCCGATCAGAAGCATTAAGTGATCATCATTGCAATCAAATCAACAAAGCGGTCGAAAAAATGGCGAGCAACGCGTTGCGCACGCTTGCGATTGCTTATCGTCCTTTAATTGAAGGGGAACTGTGTCAATCGGCAGAACAGGCAGAAAAGCATTTAACGTTTGTTGGTCTTCAAGGAATGATGGACCCGCCGCGTGTGGAAGCAAAAGAAGCGGTTGAAGAATGTCGTGCGGCAGGGATTAAAACGTTAATGATTACAGGTGACCACCAAGTAACAGCCGCAGCCATTGCAAAAGAGCTTGCGATTTTACCTGAAGGAGGAAGGGTGTTAAATGGTGGGGATTTAGACCGGTTGTCTGTAAATGAGTTAGAGCGTGAAGTGGAATCTGTGTACGTATATGCACGTGTGTCGCCTGCTCATAAGTTAAAAATTGTCCAGGCATTGCAAAAGAGAGGACATATTGTGGCGATGACAGGCGATGGCGTAAATGATGCACCGGCTTTAAAAGCAGCGAATATTGGTGTGGCAATGGGCGTGACGGGCACCGATGTCGCAAAAGAATCATCAGCACTCGTGTTGGCCGACGATAATTTCTTAACGATTAAAGAGGCCATTAAAGAAGGTCGCAATATTTACGAAAACATCCGCAAGTTTATCCGCTATATGCTTGCGTCTAACGTGGGCGAGATTTTGGTCATGTTGTTTGCAATGATGCTCGGCATGCCGCTGCCACTTGTGGCCATCCAAATTTTATGGATCAATTTGGTTACAGACGGTTTACCCGCGGTTGCACTTGGGATGGACCAAGCAGAAGGAGACGTGATGCGACGAAAGCCACGGGCACCGGATGAAGGCGTGTTTGCAAGAGGACTAGGTTGGAAAATTGTGAGTCGTGGTTTCATGATTGGGATGGTTACATTGATTGCATTTACACTCACGTATGATCATCAGCCTGACAATTTGATTCTTGCCCAAACGGTTGCGTTTTTAACATTAGTGATGAGCCAGCTTATTCATGTGTTTGATTGTCGGAGCGAATACTCCGTTTATCATCGCAACCCATTTGAAAATCGCTATCTTGTTGGCGCAGTTGCTTTATCGGTCGTACTCATGGTCGCCGTCATTTATATGCCAACGTTGCAACCAATTTTCCATACCGTATCACTTGGAGTGAAAGAATGGCTGTTGGTATTAGGTATGGCGTCGATTCCGACTGTCGTTTTTGGAGGATTTGGTAAGAAATGATGCAAAGTTAGTTAAAACAAGCGAAAGACACTGACAAACGTTTCAAGCGTGAATCAGTGTCTTTCTTCATGTGGGGGAAGGGATGTATATTCTATCATGGAAATGAATAAACATGGTATGGCACAATGGCTGTTTGTCACAAGACATGAGGAAAGGAACGGTGTTATGGGGGGAGCGAATAGTAAAAAGATACGTGTGCTTCATGGGCCAACAAATATTGTGAACCAAATGGAGACGTTAGCAAAGGGGTTAAGTGAAAAAGGCGTTTTTTGTAGAACGGTGGACACTTACAATAGTTTTTTGGCTTATGAAAAGCAATACACTTTCAAAGGTATTTGGCCATCAAAGGATGCAACCGATGACCAACTAGAAAAGTTTGTAAAGAATAACCTTGCTCATCAATTCGATTTATTTCATCTCCACTTTGGACTTACTTTTATTCCGAGTCAAAAAGACATTTCTATCTTGCGGGATGAAGGAAAACCTCTTGTTATGCAATATTATGGAAGTGATATTCGCTCTTTAAAAGCTGCATTAGAAATTAACCCCTACGCAAGGGTGAAACGGAATATTCTTCCGTCTGTTTTTCACCGGAAAATAAAAGCATGCGCAGATCAAATCAAGTATTGTGTCGTCGCGGATGCAGAGCTTGAATATTATGTGAAAGACTATTATGAGGAAGTATTTCGATTCCCCATTGTCATTGATTTGTCTCAGTATCAGGAGACACAACCAAAATTAAATAGCGGTGTGCCTTTAATTGTACACGCGCCTACACATGCCCATATAAAAGGAAGAGACACGATTTTAAAAGTGATGGAGGAGCTAAAAGAAGATTTCAAATTTGATTTTCAACTTATTCAAAATTGTTCTCATAACAAGGCAAAGGCGATTTATGAGCAAGCCGATCTCATTATTGATCAATTACATGTCGGGTGTTACGGCGCATTAGCAATAGAAACAATGGCATTAGGAAAGCCGGTTGTATGCTATATTAGTGATTTCATGCGAGAGGATTATCCATCTGACCTTCCTATTATTAACGCGAATCCTGACACATTGTTAGCTGTAATGAAGTCACTGCTGAGCAATCAAGACGCACTACCAGAAATAGGGAAACGATCAAGGAAATATGTGGAAAGGGTCCATGATTACGCAGAAAATAGCGAGAAAATGAAACAATTCTATGAACGTATCCTCAATTCATTAACGTGATGATGCGTTGTTAAGAGAGGGGAACAATGTCTTGAGTAGTTCAGAAAAGAATTTGTTTACAAACAATCGTGTTTTCATTATAGGAGGAGCAGGATTTATTGGCTCATCTTTTATTGAGAGACTCATTAGCCATAATGACGTCATTGTATACGATAACTTATCTCGAGATTCTCTTAAATATAAGAAGTATGCAAATCACCCACGTGTTCATGTCATTGAGGGTGATATTCTTGATAAGGAACTTTTAAAGACATCTATGCAAGGTGCAACACACGTGATTCATATGGCAGCCATTGCTGGTATTGATACGGTGACAAATGATCCAATTAAAACGATGCGTGTCAACATGATAGGAACAGCAAACGTATTAGAGGCGGCTGCGACAATGGAGAGATGTGATCGGGTCGTTTGTTTTAGTACAAGTGAAGTGTATGGTCAAATGGCCTTTCGATCAGGTGAAAGGGATGAAGCGATCATTGGTACGGCTGAGGAACGGCGCTGGTCGTATGCAGTAAGTAAGTTAGCTGGAGAGCATTTGGCGCAATCTTATTACCAACAATTAAAATTGCCAACTGTCACCATCCGTCCATTCAATATTTATGGTCCGGGACAAATTGGTGAGGGAGCGGTTAAATCAATGATCGAACGTGCACTTATGAATGAACCAATTACAATCTATGGGGATGGCGCGCAAATTCGTTCGTGGTGTTATGTGGATGATATGATTGAAGCGCTTTTTCTTACATTAACACATCCAAATGCTGTAGGAGAATCTTTTAACATCGGCAATAAAAATACAACATTGACGACATATCATTTAGCCAACACCATTATTCGTGTGCTATCGTCTCAATCAGTGATTCACTACGGCACAAAAAATTACGCCGATATTGAATTGCGTATGCCTAATACGGATAAAGCAAAGGATGTTTTACAATTTGAGGCAAAAATAGATTTGGAAGAAGGGATTCGCCGTACCGCTGTTTTTTTGAGAACAATGAAGTGAAAAAAGTGGGGTATTAAAAATGAAACGATGGAAAAGTGAGGGAAGTGGTCACGTAACAAAGGAACAGCTTGGTGCTTGTGGTCAAAATGTGGTCATAGAAGATGGTGTTCGTATATTTCATCCAGAACAAATCTTCATTGGTGACAATGTATATATTGGTCATAATACGATTTTAAAAGGGTACTATAAACACGCCCTTGTTATCGACTCGAATAGTTGGATTGGGCAAAATGCTTTTATTCATGGCGCGGGAGGGGTACAGATCGGTTCGTTAGCTGGCATTGGTCCCTCTGTTCGTATTCTTGCTTCTTCTCACATCGAGCCAGACGACCCGGAGGAAGCGATATTATTTTCTCCATTGCATTTTCCATCAATTACAATTGGGGAAAATTGTAATATTGGATTGGGTGCTACAATTATTGGAGAGGTATCTGTTGGTTCGCATTCAAAAATTGGCGCAAATGCACTTGTCAATCGGTCCATCCCAGCCTACAGCATCGCAGTAGGGGTACCGGCTAAAGTGATAAAAAGTCGTAAAAGCGAAGGAACTTCTTCATGATCAAGTTAATAAAGCCATATATTACTTATGACGATGTGAAAGAAGAAATAGAAGCCATTTTCAAGAGTGGCATGTTCACAAAAGGACCGTACGTGACACGTTTTAGAGAGAATTTGGCTCATTACGTTGGTGCGTCGCATACTTTTTTAACGACTTCGGCGACCACAGCGCTTTCTGTATGCTTAAAGTTATTAGGCATAAAAGAAGGCGATGAGGTAATTGTTTCAGATTTCTCTTTCCCGGCCACAGCCAATGTTGTTGAAAATGTAGGTGCGCGACCAGTATTTGCGGATGTAGATGTCAATACATTTAATATGTCTCCTGAGCAGTTAGAGGCATTCATTTCTCCAAAAACAAAAGCCGTTATTTTTGTTGATGCATTAGGGAATCCAACAGGTATAAAGGAGATTCATGACATTTGTCGTCATTACCGCATTCCTTTAATTGATGACGCAGCATGTGCGCTAGGCAGTGCGGAGAAGGGTAGACGTACAGGTAGTCTGGCAGATTTAACTTGTTTTAGTTTTCACCCGAGAAAGTTGTTGACAACTGGAGAGGGAGGTGCGATTACTACCGAAAATGAGGACTGGGCAGCGTGGCTTGATGTACGTCTCAATCATGGTGCGATTTTCAACCAAAACAAGTTGGATTTTGTTGACACAGGATATAATTACCGTCTAGCCGATATTCCTTGTCTCTTAGGCTTAAAGCAACTGGAAAAGTTAAACGAAATTATTTTCCACAGGAATGAGATGCGCACAGAATATATAAACCAATTGGCACCATTAGGTTTTCAAATACAGCAAAAGGGCGGTGATGTTACCCATAATGTACAGTCGCTTACATTCAAAGTTCCTGTAACAATGAATAGAGACCAATTGATGCACCATTTATTTATGCAAGGAATCGAGTCAACGATTGGGACGTATAGTTTAAGTCATACGACTTATTACAAACGAAAGTACCATTCGGAGCGAAAAAATGCGCTATTTCTTGAGCAACATACGATCTCGCTCCCTTGTCATGAGGATGTGGACGTGGAGAAAGTTGTGAAAGAGATCCGGTTTTATACGAAACGAGAAAGGTTGTAGGGGGGATCCTTTGAAAAACATCAACTTGTTATTTATTACTTCTAACCCCAATTACTATCTCTCAAGAACGGTCGATTATTTTATTCAAGCGTTGCGAGCGCACTTAAATATCCAAGTGTCATATCGATCAGGGTTTATTCAAGATATAATAGACAGCAGTGCTTTCGACCCCGATTTTGTGTACATTGACGATTATTTGGGCAGGAGGGGACCTGCGGTTACTGGTTTAACTACATTAAAGTGTCCATACGCTGTGAATATGCATGATTTACATGAGACGAGGGATTCTTTACTCAGTATAAAACAGAAAAAAGAGATATTAAGGAAAGAGGGAGTAGAACACATTTTTGTTTATTGCCGCGATGCATTTTTACGTTGGTATCCGGAGTTTTCAAACTATATGAGGTGGCTGCCCCATCATGCCAATACGAATATTTATCGGAACTATGAATTGGAAAAAGATATAGATTTCATGATGCCTGGTGTGGCGATTCAACCTTATTATCCGTTGCGGGCGACCATTGTAGAAAGGTTGAAAGACCGACCCGAATTCGTTTTACTCCCCCATCCGCATTATAGAGAAAGAAAATATGATAAAGAGGGGATTTTCATTGGTGAGGCGTATGCACGAGAGTTAAACCGAGCAAAAATCTGCTTTACGTGCGACACCCTTTATCAATACCCTGTTAAAAAGTATTTTGAAACGCCGGCATGTCATACGCTATTATTGGCATCTTTTTCACAAGAGTTATACGATCTCGGATTTAGACCTGACGAAAATTTTGTTGCGATCGATGAAAATAATTTTGAAGAGAAAGCATATGATTACTTGAGGGACGAAGAAAAAAGAAAGTATGTGACGGGCAAAGGAATGGACATGGTTCACAAACGTCACGCTACTAGCAAACGGGCAGAAGAATTTGTCGAAATGATTACAAAGATCATAAATGAATAACAACAAAAGATAAAAGAAGGTGGATTTGTGCTATCACAATCATTTTAAATGTGTGCGGAAAGGTTTGATTGTATGGAAAATAGTGATGAAAAAACGATACGAGTGCTTCATGGACCTATGAATATCGCCAATCAAATGGAGGCATTATCAAGGGGATTAAACGAAAACGGTGTTTATTGCCGTACAGTATCGCTTGTTAATGATTATTTGCGATATCCTGCTAAATACCCACTAGAAAATGTGTGGGAACGCAACATCGCTCCAGCCGAAGTTTTACGTTTTCTAGAGGAAAACTGTGTGCCGAATTTTGATATGTTTAATTTCCATTTTGGGCGTAGTTTCACTCGAAACTATTCAGATTTACATCTGCTTTCTAGTAAAAAGAAACCCATTGTGATGCATCACTGGGGAAGTGATGCGCGTTCTCTAGAGAGTGCGTTAAAGATTAATCCTTATGCAAAAGTGAAGCCAGGTGCTGAGAAGAAAATCATTGACACATATTTAAGGTACATTGCAAGGTATATTAAACATTGCATCGTTCAAGATGAAGAAATGAAATTTCACGTAACAGATTATTACGAGCATGTTCACATTGTGCCGGTCATGATAGACATGTCTGAATACGAGTATGTACCTGTGTCAGAACGAGAGAAGATGTTAATTGTCCATGCACCGACTCATACGGGCATCAAAGGGACGGAAACGATCGTAAAAGTGATGAGCGACTTGCAGCAGGAATTTGACTTTGATTTTAAACTCATTAAAGGTTATTCACATGCCGAAGCGAAGAAACTTTATGCCCAGGCTGATTTAGTCATTGATCAGCTACACCTCGGCATTTATGGCATGGTGTCAATTGAAGCAATGGCAATGGGGAAACCGGTCATTTGTTATGTGAGTGATTTTATGCTAGACCATTATCCTAAAGATTTGCCTGTGATGAATGCGAATCCAGACACATTTCCTACCGTCATGAAGTCGGTGTTAAAAAATAAAGACGTGTTACCTGAGCTGGGTAAAAAAGCAAGAACATTTGTGGAAGCGCGTCACGACATGTTAAAGAATAGTTTAGAAGTAAAACGGATCTATCAAGAGATCATGTCTTTGGTCTAATGGGGGGTGTACGACGTGAAAAAGAATGCGATCCGCGTTCTCCATGGCCCGTTAGAAACAGCGAATCAGATGGGGACACTTGTGAAAGGGTTAAACTGTCATGGTGTACATGGGAGAAGTGTGAATTTGATTAAAAGTTATCTCAATTATGAAGACCCTTATCGATTGGAGAAGTTATGGAGGCCTGGAGCAACGCAACAAGAAATTTTAGCGTTTTTAAAAAATGAGTGTATGGATCAATTTGATATTTTTAACTACCATAGTGGTTATCGCACATTTACACATGGATATGCAGATGTGCAGTTGTTAAAAAGCGAAGAAAAGCCGCTGATCATTCACCATTGGGGAAGTGAAGTGCGGGTATTGGAAACAGCATTACAAACAAACCCGTATGCGGTTGTAAAAGGAAGCTTTAGTGCGGGTCATATAGACAATATGTTAAAGCTGCTTTCCAAAAACATTCGCTATTGTGTTGTTCAAGACATGGAGATATACCAGTATGTGAAAGATTACTATGAGAATATATTTGTTGTACCCGTGATGATTGACTTAGGAGATTATGAGATGGATGCAAGAGAAAGTGATAACGACCGTATGCTCATTGTGCATGCACCTACAGACACAAAAATAAAAGGAACACAAGCTATTGTAGAAGTGATGGCGCAATTAAAAGATGAGTTCGCGTTTGACTTTAAGTTAATCAAAGGTTATTCACATACTGAAGCAAAAAAATTATATAAACAAGCAGATTTAGTCATTGACCAACTACATCTTGGTATTTATGGCATGGTCTCAATTGAAGCAATGGCAATGGGAAAGCCGGTTGTTTGTTATATGAGTGATTTTATGCTGGACCACTATCCTGATGATGTACCCGTGATCAACGCGAATGCAGATACGTTACGTGATGTAATGAAAACCGTTTTAAGAAATAAAGATGCATTACCTGATATTGGAAAAAAATCAAGAAAGTACGTGGAGGAACGTCATGATATGTTGAAAAATAGTTTAGAAGTAAAGCGGATTTATGAACAAATGTTATCTTAACATACGGTCCACTTATTGGTCATGAAGGAGGATATTCAATGGAAAAAATCAAGTTCCTTTATATAGGCAGAAACTTAGAAAGGCCAATGGTTTTGGGACTCGGGTATTTTTTTAACGAAATAAAAAAGATGACTGATTTCCACGCATCATATTCTTCAGGATCTATTGAAAATATTCTTGCTCAGATTGATTTTAAGCCAGATTTTATCTATTTGCATGAGTATATGGCTAAACGTAGATATGACCCGTCCGTTACAGGCGTAAAAAAAATAAGTATCCCGTGCGCAGCGCTATTTAGTGATATTCATCTATGTAAAGAAGAGCGGAAAAAGGCAGTGAAAGAAGAAGAAATCAAATATGTATTCACATATTATCGGGACAAATTTTTACAATGGTATCCAGAGTTGACAGACCAAATGATTTGGATGCCGCCAGAAGTGAATACAGACATTTTTAAAGACTATGGTGCAGAAAAAGATATTGACTTCTTGATGACCGGAAACACGCATCCGAAATTTTATCCGCTCCGTGCGAAAATGCTCGAAACATTTAAAGGGAGGGATGGTTTTTTTGAACGTCCGCATCCGACGTATGAAAGAATGTATGCAGCACCTCATCAATGTGTACTCGGTGAGCGGTATGCGATGGAAATCAATCGCGCAAAAATGGCTTTTACATGTGATAGCATCTATCAATATCCTGTATTAAAGTATTATGAAATTTGTGCATGTAATACGTTGTTGCTCGCACCATGTTCAAAAGAAATACGTGACCTTGGTTTTATACCGGGAGAACACTTTGTGGAAGTAGATGAAAATGATTTTGAAGAGAAGGCATATTATTATTTAAACAATGAAGAAGAGCGGAAGAGGATAGCGCTGAATGGCATGGAAATGGTACATCGAAAGCACGCGACGACCGTCAGAGCCGTGCAGTTTATAAAGAAGGTAGAAGAAATTATTGCAAAAGAACGTTCTGAGATGTAAAGGGGTGGACATATGATTTAACAATAAGAAAGATGAAGGGAGCTGTCAGTGTGAACGGAAAGAGACGATGGATGCCTCTTGTTATGATGGACTCCGTCATTGTTTTTTTCGCTATTTTCGTGAGCTACTTCTTGCTTTTTTTGGCACCATTTTCTTTGACGATGAATCTAACCATCAGTTCATTCTTGTTGTTGTGTCTACACCATTTATGTGCGTACGTGTTCAATTTTTACAAACGAGCGTGGGAATATGCAGGTGTTGGTGAGATAAAAGTAATTGTGTCTGTTGTAACGATCCCAATACTTTGTGTTATCATGGTCCATTTTTTTTTGTTGCAGTTTGATATCCGTGTCCTAGTCGTCACCTGGATGATGCATATGCTGTTCATAGGAGGACTACGGTTGATGAACAATTTGTATCGTGGTCATGCGGAAAGCAAGAAAACAGGGAGGAGAACGCTTATTATCGGCGCAGGCTCTGCTGGAACCTTGCTGGCACAACGGTTACGACAGAGAGTGCAAGAAATAGAACCCATCGGTTATTTAGATGATAATTTTACAAAACACGGCTTAGAAATTGTTGGTTTGCCTGTACTAGGCAGCATTAAACAAGTGAAGAATATTGTCAGTGAGTTTCAAGTCGATTGTATTATTATTGCGATCCCTTCTCTTAGTAAATCAGTATTAAACCGGATTATTACACTTTGTGCAGAAACGAAAGTGCAGACGCAAATCCTACCTAGTTTGGAGGATTTGATGTTGGGACGCGTTCAAGTTAGTGAGTTTACAGATGTGAATGTAGAAGATTTATTAGGACGGGAACCTGTCAAACTCGATGCGGAAGGTGTGACAGAATACATTACGGGGAAAGTCATCTTAGTGACGGGTGCCGGTGGGTCAATTGGCTCTGAAGTTTGTCGTCAACTAAGCCGTTTTTCACCAGAGAAACTCGTTTTGCAAGGACACGGCGAAAATAGTATTTACCTGATTGAGAGGGAACTCCGAGAAGAGGTGCCATCTTTATTAATTGAGACAGAAATATCAGATATAAAAGATAAGGAAGCAATGTTGTCCATGATGACAAAGCACCGCCCACATGTCATTTTTCATGCTGCTGCGCATAAACACGTTGTATTGATGGAACATCATTTTGAAGAAGCGGTGAAAAACAATGTCGTTGGCACCCGAAATGTGGCAGAAGCTGCACACGAAGTGGGGGTCAATACTTTTGTGATGATCTCAACTGATAAAGCTGTACACCCAACGAGTGTGATGGGGGCAACGAAACGACTCGCAGAAGCTGTCATTCAACATTTAGATACGGTAAGCGATACACGTTTTGTCGCTGTTCGGTTCGGGAATGTGCTAGGTAGTCGCGGGAGTGTCATTCCGTTTTTTAAAGAACAAATTAAAGCAGGGGGACCAGTGACGGTTACTCATCCGGATATGGCGCGTTATTTTATGACCATACCAGAAGCATCACGGCTCGTTTTACAAGCAGGTGTCTTCGCGCAAGGGGGAGAAATTTTTGTGCTTGATATGGGTGAACCAGTGAAAATTGTAGACCTGGCACGTAACTTAATTTGTTTATCCGGATACACAGAAGATGAGATTCATATTACTTTTACGGGTGTGCGCCCAGGGGAAAAATTAACGGAGGAGCTGCTTGGGGAAGATGAAGTACATGAAGAGCAAGTTTATCCAAAAATTTATCGAGGAAAGAGAAAGAAACTTAAACATCATGATGTTGAAAAATTCCTTTCTCAATTTGAAAAAAGGGAAGTAGGGAAAGAAGAATTACTTCGAGTAGCAAATAACATTTAGAAATAAGGGGAGGGAGGGAGAGTGAAACAGCTAATCATTGTCGGGGATGGTGGTCATAGTCAAGTGATTCAAGACATTGCAAAAGCAAATGAGTTGACAGTGGTGGCAATAGTAGATGATCTTTACGACAAGCCGCGGCATGGTGCAATTGTAAGGGCGCCATTCATCATGCTAGAAGAGATGCTTGTTTCTTACCCAAATAGTGTCATAGTGGTTGCAATCGGTGATAACCAAATAAGGAAGCGTATTGTAGACGGTATTGAGATAGGAGAAGAAAGATACGGGACGCTCATTCACCCTAGTGCTGTTATTGGCACGAATGTCACCATTGGTGTTGGCACGGTTGTAATGGCAAATGCAGTGCTGAATGCGCGTGCAACAATTGGGAGGCACGTGATTGTGAATACAGGTGCCATCGTTGAGCATGACTGCTGCGTGGGTGACTTCGCCCATTTGTCCCCACAAGCAGCAATGGCTGGCGCAGCAAAAGTAGATGAAGGCACACATTTGGGAACAGGGAGTGTTTTAATTCCTAAAGTTCATGTCGGTGCTTGGACAACAGTAGGTGCTGGTGCAGTTGCAACGAAGCATATTCCGCAGAGATGCACAGCGGTTGGTGTCCCAGCTCGTTCAATAAAAAGTGTAGATTAGTGAGGTGTATAAGATGGATCGTGAACGTATCTTTTTATCTCCTCCTCATATAGGTGCGGCAGAGAAAAAGTATGTAGCGGATGCTTTTGAAAGCAACTGGATTGCGCCACTCGGTCCAAATGTGGATGCTTTTGAAGCTGAAATAGCTGACTATGTTGGGAGCCGGTTTGCGACAGCGACGAGCTCTGGGACAGCGGCCATTCATTTAGCATTATCGCTTGTCGGTGTGGGGAAAGGAGACATTGTCTTTTGCTCCACCTTTACATTTGTAGCGAGCGCCAATCCAATTCTTTATTTAGGTGCCAAACCGGTGTTCATTGATTCTGAGCCTGATTCTTGGAATATGTCTCCTGTTGCTTTACAAAAAGCAATGACGTATTACGTGGCGAAAGGATTGCTTCCTAAGGCAGTCATTGTCGTAAATCTCTATGGACAAAGTGCCGATTATGAACCAATTTTGCGCATTTGCCGTGAACACAGTGTCCCAGTAATTGAAGATGCAGCGGAATCACTTGGATCAACATATAAAGGAAAGAAAAGTGGGACGCTTGGAGACTTTGGGGTGTTTTCATTTAACGGAAATAAAATCATTACGACGTCTGGTGGAGGCATGCTTGTTTCAAATAATCGGGATTTTATTGAGAAAGCGAAATTTTTAGCGACGCAAGCAAAAGAACCGGTGTTACACTATGAACATGAGCAACTTGGTTATAATTATCGTTTAAGTAATGTATTAGCGGGAATAGGTAGAGGACAATTAGAAAAGATTGAAGAAAGGGTGCGTGCAAGGAGAGATGTTTTTAACCGTTATCGAGATGCTTTCAGCGGGATAAAAGGGATGACATTTATGCCTGAGGCGCAATTTGGTCGTCATAATCGCTGGCTGACGACCTTAACGATAGACCCACAACAAGTAGGCAAGACATACCCGGAAGTGATTCAAGCGCTTGAAGCGCATCAAATCGAAGCACGACCGTTGTGGAAGCCGTTGCATTTGCAACCATTGTTTCAAGAAAATTTGAGTTTTGCGCACGGAGATGAGTATGTTTCAACGCAGTTGTTTTGTCAAGGGTTATGTTTACCGTCTGGGTCTAATTTGACAGCGGAACAACAAAATAAAGTCATCCAAATAATGAGGAGTGTACTGGCCGTGTGAGTATTGGTCAAAAAGATGTGGCATGATGTACTTCATGTTAAAATAAATGTGTAGTTAGGATAAAAATGATATATGACGTGTCAGTAAAGAAGGTGAACACATGAATATCATCGCAATCATGCTAGGGGGATTCCTTGGAGCTATTTGCCGGTATATGTTAGGTGAATGGCTCCACATCGGAGAAGGTTTTCCTATTGGCACATTTTTAGTAAACATGAGCGGCTGTTTCCTTCTAGGAATGTTTTTAACATATGAAGCTACAAAAGTGCCTCGTCGCGATTTACTCGTATTATTTGTAGGGACAGGCTTTTTCGGGTCGTTCACAACGTTTTCTACGTTCTCTACAGAAGTTGTTTTATTATGTGAAAGAGGGATGGTAGGGTTAGCGATCGTCTACATACTTTTAAGTGTGATATTAGGTGTGCTTGCAGCAGGAGGCGGTTGGAAGCTGATCCGAACATATGCCGCACAGAAAGGGGAAGCAAAATGATTTGGCTCATTGGTGTGGGTGGGGCATTCGGAGCGGCAGCACGCTATTTGATTGGCTCATTTATCGGGAGATATATTGACCAAAGAAAAGAGTTTCCATTTGCGACGTTGCTCGTGAATGTATCTGGCTCTGCATTGCTTGGGGTAGTTGCTTACTTACATTTTATGGAGCAAGTGAATGAAGAAATTTGGTTGCTTGTTTCAGTTGGGTTTTTCAGTGCGTACACGACATTTTCAACGTTCGGTTATGAGACAGTGACAATGATCGAGAAAAATGAATGGAAAAAAGCGATTGTGTATGCGAGCGCGTCTGTTGTGCTTAGTATATTGGTTACGTTCTTTTCGTGGCGTTGCACAATGTATATTTTAAAGTAAATGGCGTTGTGCACAAGAAGACAGTCTTTGGAAGTTACTTGAAGGGGTGGTTTCGGTCGTTTCCTTTCGTATTCCTCGGAAAAGACTGGCGTACAAGCGTGTAAAATGGTAGACTAAAAGGAAAGATCAATGTATGTTGCACTTAGGTGTTAGCTGAGGGAGGAAATGGTGTACAGATGTTACAAGGAAGGCGATAGAGAAGAAAGACGCACCTTGAATGGGGGATGTTGTTGTGACGATAAAGTTAATTAACATTGGGTTTGGAAACATTGTCTCGGCGAATCGGATTGTGTCGATTGTGAGTCCAGAATCGGCACCTATTAAACGAATTATGCAGGAAGCACGTGATCGCAATATGTTAATTGACGCAACATACGGTCGGCGTACCCGTGCAGTCATTGTCACAGATAGCGATCATGTTGTGTTAAGTGCAGTTCAGCCAGAAACGGTTGCACAGCGATTACATATAAAAGAAGAGGAAATGTTGGAAGGATAGCTGTTTGGAGGTGAGGGCGGTGTTCACAAAGAGAAGAGGTTTACTACTTGTATTATCAGGACCGGCTGGGGTTGGTAAAGGGACGGTTTGTGCGGCGCTCCGTGCGCAAACAACTGAGATTGAGTATTCTGTTTCGGCGACCACGCGTGCACCACGTGAGGGTGAAGTTGACGGTGTCAATTATTTTTTTAAGTCCCGTGAGGCATTTGAGCGCATGATTTCAGCGGGTGAGTTGTTAGAATGGGCTGAGTATGTTGGCAATTACTATGGTACGCCACGTAGTTACGTGGAACAGACGCTTGATTCAGGACAAGATATTATTTTAGAAATTGAAGTGCAAGGTGCACGTAAAGTGCGAGCGGCGTTTCCAGAAGGTGTTTTTATTTTCTTGGCACCGCCTAGCTTGCAAGAGTTGCGGAATCGCATCGTTAACCGAGGGACGGAAACAGAAGATGTGATTAATGAGCGTATGAATGTAGCTGAAGATGAATTAGAGCTTATGAGTATGTATGATTACGTTGTTGAAAATGATGAAGTCGATCGGGCGGTCAGTCGGATTCAGGCAATTGTTACGGCAGAACATTGTCGCCGTGAGCGGTTGACTGATTAACAAGATGATAAACGGGCAGGATGAACATAGATAAGAAAAATGAGAGGGTGAAGGAAAAGAATGTTATACCCATCTATTGATAATTTACTTGAAAAGTTGGATTCGAAATATTCATTGGTGACGGTATCAGCGCGTCGTGCGCGAGAAATGAAAGAAGATACGTCACGCGCGCCGCTTGTGAAAGTCGCGCAGTCTAGTAAGTTCGTTGGCATGGCGTTAGAAGAAGTTGTACATGATCAATTAACAAAAAAAACGCCGCCAGCTGCTGTGTTAGAAAAGAGCAAATAATGTTTTAAAGCTGTCTTCGCCGGTGCGCGCTTTTGGTATGAGGAATCATGCGCGAGCGAGTCGGTGGGGGCGCTTTTTTTCATTTTTGGGGGAGCATGTGTAGGGGGGAACAGGATGCTAGAGAATAAAGTCATTGTTGTTGGCATATGCGGCGGCATTGCTGCTTTTAAGTCAGCAGCGCTTGTCAGTCAGTTAACACAAGCTGGTGCAGAGGTACATGTCATGATGACAGAATCGGCAACAAAATTTGTGACGCCACTCACTTTTCAAGCCGTTTCACGTAACCATGTGTACATCGATACATTTGACGAACCAGATGCAGGAAAAATTACGCACATTGATTTGGCAGATCGCGCCGATCTTATTTTTTTGGCACCGGCGAGCGCAAATACGATCGCCAAACTTGCTCACGGTATGGCAGATAACATGTTGACAACGACAGTGTTAGCGACAAAAGCACCTGTTGTGTTGGCACCAGCAATGAATGTTAACATGTTTGATCATCCGAGTGTGCAAGCAAACCTTGCACGTTTGGTTACTTATGGGTACGAGGTGATTGAACCAGATGCGGGCTTTTTGGCGTGCGGCTGGACAGGAAAAGGACGCATGCCCGAAGTGCCGCAGTTGCTAGAATATATTCAGATGCATGCGACACCGAATACAGCCCTTGCTAATAAGCGCGTCGTTGTGACTGCTGGTCCAACACGCGAGGCGATTGACCCGGTACGTTATTTAAGCAATGATTCGTCAGGGAAGATGGGGTATGCACTTGCACGCGAAGCGCGTAATCGTGGTGCTCACGTGACGTTAATTTCTGGACCGACAGTAGAGGCTATCCCTGTCGGTGTGGAGGTTGTCTCAGTGAAGACTTCAGCAGATATGTATGAGGCAGTGCTCGCTCGTTATGATGATGCGGATGTCGTCGTGAAATCAGCAGCGGTTTCAGATTATCGCCCGATGCATGTATACGAACAAAAGCGAAAAAAGAAGGCGGATGACGATTGGACGTTGGCGCTTGCACCAACAGCAGACATTTTGCGAACGCTTGGAGAAGAGAAACACGCACAATTATTGGTCGGTTTTGCCGCAGAGTCGGAACAGGTGGAACGTCATGCACGGGAGAAACTTGCGCGCAAAAATTTAGATATCATCGTGGCAAACGACATTACAGCGGAAGGTGCTGGATTTGATGTCGATACAAACATCGTGTCAATTTATACGAAAGATGATCATTGCCATCATTATGAAAAACAAACGAAAGCCGAAGTCGCTCGCCATGTGTTTGACGAGGTTGAAGCTTACGAAAAAAGGTGTGCACGCCCGTGATCGCAAAAGTCATTGTGGACGTGCCAACAGCTCAAACAGATCAGTTATATGATTACACGATTCCATTAGAATGGAAAGTCGTTGCGAAACCAGGTGTACGTGTCATTGTCCCTTTTGGGCGCCGTGCTGTGCAAGGATTTTTAATGGCTGTAGTACACGAAAGTGAACAATCGAATTTGCGCGCCCTCATTGAAGTACGTGATCCAGTGCCGGTGTTGACAGAAGAGTTATTAGCGCTCGGTCAATGGTTGGCTGCAGAAACGATTTGTTTTACCGCGACGGCACTTGCGGCGATGTTACCGGCAGCATTAAAGGCGAAAGTGACGCAATTATTGACGTGTCATGTAGAACGACATGAGCTTCCACCATCATTACAGCCGTTATTTGTCAAGCAGTGCGCTGTGCCGTGGAAAGATGTACAACCTGTATTGAAGCGCGATGCTGCTACGGTGCAAGCAGCGCTGGTATCAGGAATCGTTTCTATTGATTACGATGTGCAAGAGAAAGGAAAGAAGCGAACCGTTCGCCAGCTGCAGCGTGTGGCAGGCAATCTCGATGAGCAACTGTCATTGCTTTCAGCGAAGGCAAAGAAGCAGCGAGCACTTCTTACGTATGTCGCTACCGCGGAAAAAACGATGCCAACAACAGTGGTGCTCGAGCAAGTGGGGACGACGCGATCTGTGTTGACACCACTTTTAAAACAAGGAATTTTATATGAAGAAGAAATGGAAGTGTATCGTGATCCGCTTGGATCAACGGTCGTTGAGCGGAGTGAACCACTGCCATTGACCGCTGCGCAACAACAAGTGATGGACACTGTACAAACAGCGATCGTATCTGACTGTCATGAAGTGATGCTGCTACATGGTGTGACCGGTAGTGGTAAGACAGAGATTTATTTGCAAGCCATTGCGCTCGTATTGGATAAGGGAGAAGAAGCGATCATGCTTGTACCAGAAATCGCCTTGACCCCGCAAATGGTCGAGCGTTTTAAGGCGCGTTTTGGCGATTTGGTCGCGATTTTACATTCTGGCTTGTCAACGGGAGAGAAATATGATGAATGGCGTAAAATTCATCAAGGTGAAGTGAGAGTCGTTGTTGGTGCACGCTCGGCGGTATTTGCGCCATTCTCACGCCTCGGGCTCATCATCATTGATGAGGAGCATGAGATGAGCTATAAGCAAGAAGAGAATCCGCGTTATCATACACGAGATGTTGCAATCTGGCGAGGGGTGCATCATAATGCGCCTGTCATTTTAGGAAGTGCGACGCCCTCATTGGAGTCGTATGCGCGTGCAAAAAAAGGTGTCTATACGTTGCTCTCTCTGCAAGAACGGGTTGGTGGTCGTCCGTTGCCGGATGTGCATATTGTGGATATGCGTGAAGAGTTACGGATGGGCAATCGTTCGATGTTTTCACAAGCATTGATGGACGCGTTAAAAGACCGATTAGCAAAAGGTGAGCAAAGTGTGTTGTTTTTAAACCGACGAGGGTATGCGACTTTTGTCATGTGTAGAGATTGTGGTTATGTCGCTAGTTGCACACATTGCGATATTTCTTATACGTATCATCGTCTTGGTCATGCGCTAAAATGTCATTACTGTGGTGACCAAACAAAAGCGCCAACAGTATGTTGCGAATGTAACAGTACGCACATTCGTTTTTTCGGTTCTGGCACACAGAAAGTAGAAGAAGAGCTTGCGCGTGTGTTACCAGAGGCACGGGTGATGCGGATGGATGTAGACACGACGCGCAAAAAAGGGTCACATAAACGGTTGCTTGACGCTTTCGGAGCGGGAGAAGCGGATATTTTGCTTGGGACACAAATGATAGCCAAAGGGCTTGATTTTCCTCATATTACACTTGTTGGTGTGTTGTCTGCAGATACAATGCTGCATTTACCTGATTTTCGTAGTAGTGAGCGTACATTCCAATTACTTGCGCAAGTGGCTGGACGGGCGGGACGAGATGTACGTCCAGGAGAAGTGGTGGTTCAAACGTATACACCAGCACACTATAGTATTACGCTTGTACAGCAGCATGATTATGAGGCATTCTTTGCAACAGAGATGCGTGCACGGAAACAAGGCGGATACCCACCTTACTATCATATGGCACTGATCACGATCTCAGATACGACGCTACCATCTGTCATTCAAACAGCGCAAAACATTAAACGGCACTTAACAGATAAACTGGCACGAGAAACGGTTGTACTCGGTCCTGTTGTTTCACCGATCGCCCGGATCAAAGATAGATATCGTTATCAATGCGTGCTAAAATATAAACGAGAACCGAAGCTACAAAAGACGCTCTTTGAACTAATGCGTCATTACGGACAGCAGCGAACGAATAAAAAATTGCAAGTAAGTATGGATGTGTGTCCGTACTTTTTTATGTAAGGGGTTGGATCGTATGAAGATCATATTTATGGGAACACCGGCCTTTTCGGTGCCTATTTTAGAAAGGTTAGTGGATCAGTTTGATGTATGTGCGGTCGTGACACAGCCGGATCGACCAGTTGGTCGGAAGCGGCAATTAACCCCGCCTCCGGTGAAGTTGGCTGCACGGGCGCATGAAATTCCTGTTCTACAACCAGCGCGCATTCGCACGGACTATGAGGCGATTTTACAACTGGAACCGGATTTAATTGTGACCGCTGCGTATGGTCAAATTGTCCCTAAGGCGGTATTGGACGCGCCTCGTTATGGCTGTATTAACGTACATGCGTCATTACTACCGAAATACCGTGGTGGTGCGCCAATTCACCAAGCCATTATTGATGGAGAACAGGAAACCGGCATTACGATTATGTATATGACAGAAACGCTTGATGCAGGTGATATGTTGTCACAGCGAGCGATACCAATTGAGATGGATGATGATGTGGAAAGTATGCACAATAAACTAAGCGTACTTGGCGCAGATCTATTGCTGGAGACGATGGGTAAGATTGAAGCAGGCACGGTCAATCGCCAGCCACAAGATCACGCGCAAGCGACATTTGCGCCAAATATTCGGCGCGAGCAAGAAAGAATCAATTGGTCGAAGGATGCGACCGCTTTAGCCAATCAAGTGCGTGGGATGAGACCGTGGCCGGTTGCATATACAACAGTGGCTGGGAAGCGCATGAAAATTTGGGCGTCACAAGTAGGAGAAGCGCCGCCTGAAGAAAGCCAGCCAGGAGAGATCGTGCAGATCGATGCAACAGGCATTGACGTTGCTTGCGGAGAGCACACAACACTGCGATTGACGATGGTTCAGCCTGAAGGGAAAAAGGCGATGGCAGTGCAGCAATTTTTACAAAGCAACCACGGTTTAACGAAAGGTGCGTACTTAGGTGGAGAAGATGGGTAAACTGACTGTAAGGGAAGCAGCACTAGACGTTCTATTAAAAGTAGCACAGGACGAAGCGTTTAGCCACTTGTCATTAAACGATATGTTGAAAAAACAACGGTTGAGTGGACGAGATAGCCGTTTGTTGACGGAAATTGTTTATGGAACGATGGCGAGACGTATGACGCTTGACTATTATTTGGCCCCTTTTTTAAAGAAGAGTAAGAAGCTGGAGGAATGGGTGCGGTTGCTTCTGCACTTGTCGGTTTATCAAATGGTGTATTTAGACCGGGTGCCGGACCGCGCCATTATCCATGAAGCGGTGACGATTGCTGGGAAACGTGGGCATAAGGGCATTCGTGGGTTTGTCAATGGTGTGCTTCGTTCTGTTCAGCGTCAAGGTGTACCGTCCGTGCAAACAATTGCTGATCCACTTGAAAAAGCAGCGATTGAAACGAGTCATCCGAAGTGGCTGCTCGCTAGGTGGGTGGCGCAATATGGATTTGATACAGCGGTAAACATGGCAGAGGCAAACAACAAACCGCCGCGTGTGACGGTGCGTGTCAATGTATGTAAGACAAATGCAGACGAAGTAATCGCATCTCTTGCGTCAGAAGGGGTGACGGCTGTGCACGGGCGCTTATTGCCTGAAGCGCTTGAAATGACTTCAGGTCAGCCATTTTCTACGCAGTCATATCAGAAAGGGTTATTTACAGCGCAAGATGAGAGTGCCATGCTTGTGACCCATTTGTTAGATATCGGTCCGAATATGCGTGTGCTTGATACATGTGCAGCTCCCGGCGGGAAAACGACACATATTGCTGAGCAGTTGAACGGGACAGGTACGGTTGATGCATACGATTTGCACCCTCATAAAGTCAAGTTGATTGCTGAACAAGCAGCTCGACTTGGACTGACAAACGTCTATCCAGTGGCGCAAGATGCGCGAGAGGTGAAGAGCGAGCCATTGTATGACCGGATTTTAATAGATGCCCCGTGTACTGGTTTTGGCGTCATTAGACGGAAACCCGACATTCGTTTCCGGAAGCAAGAAGCGGATGTAAAAGCGATTGCCACTGTACAGCAAGAAATACTCCGTGCTGCTGCGCTGGCGTTAGCCCCTGGGGGAAAGCTTGTATACAGTACATGCACGATTGAACAAGAAGAAAATGAAGCAGTCGTGGCCAAATTTTTATCTGACCACCCGGGGTTTAAAGTCGATGAGACGATGAAGGAGCGATTGCCGGCAGTATTGCAGGAAAAGGGACGTTGTACGCCACTCGGGCTGACGATTTTGCCGCAAGACTTTGGTACTGATGGATTTTTTATGACATGCTTAACGAGGAGTATATGATGAGTAAAGCGAAGCAACAAGAAGAGGTGGCAATTCAGTCACTAGAATTTGCACAGTTAAAGGACTGGTTACAAGCGCAAAACGAGCCTGCTTTTCGTGCGGGTCAAATTTTTGATTGGCTATACGTGAAGCGCGTGCAATCTTTTGCCGAGATGACCAATCTTTCTAAAGGATTACGAGAAAAGTTGTCGAATACCTTTATGTTTGTTACGTTAAAAACGATTATGAAGCAAGTATCACAAGATGGAACGATCAAATTTTTATTTGAGTTACATGATGGCTATTCAATTGAAACTGTATTGATGAAGCATGACTACGGTTATAGTGTCTGTGTGACGACGCAAGTTGGTTGTCGGTTAGGTTGTACGTTTTGTGCGTCAACGCTCGGGGGATTAAAGCGTCATTTACAAGCAGGTGAAATCACTGCCCAAGTAGTTGAAGCGCAACGGGCACTAGATGAAGACGAGAAACGCGTCTCTTCCATTGTCATCATGGGCATTGGTGAACCGTTTGACAATTACGACGCGCTCATGCCATTTTTACGGACAGTGAATCACGAAAAAGGATTAAATATTGGCGCGCGCCATATTACAGTGTCAACGAGTGGTGTTGTCCCTAAAATTTATAAATTTGCTGATGAGGGTTTACAAATTAATTTTGCGGTTTCTTTACACGCGCCTAATAATGACATTCGCGGCAAACTCATGCCGATTAATAGGGCATGGCCAGTAGAAAAGTTGATGGAAGCCATTCGTTATTATGTTGAAAAGACGGGTCGACGGGTTTCGTTCGAATACGGACTATTTGGTGGTGTAAATGACCAAAAAGAACACGCAGAAGAATTGGCAACATTAATTGAAGGCATCAAATGCCATGTCAACTTAATCCCGGTAAATGATGTTGTTGAGCGTGATTATGTACGAACGCCACGAGAGCAAATTTTTGCTTTTGAAAAGGCGCTAAAGGCACGGGGGGTGAATGTGACCATTCGTCGTGAGCAAGGTCATGATATTGATGCTGCTTGCGGGCAGTTACGGGCGAAGGAACGGAAGGAAGAAACGAGTAAATGAGGTGAGCGATTGTGATTGAGCGTACAGCGTTTTTGACAGATGTTGGTCAAGTGCGGACACATAATGAAGATAACGGCGGTATTTTTACAACGGATGCAGGTGTACTTGCGGTTGTGGCTGATGGGATGGGGGGGCATGCTGCTGGTGATGTAGCCAGTCGATTGATGATTGAAACATTAGATGAAGCATGGCAGCAAATAGAAGCGCCTTTACCTGCAGCTGAAGTAGAAGCATGGTTAACAGCCCAGTTTTCTGCAGCAAACCAAACAATTTTAGATTATGCAAAAGCACACCCTGACTGTGAAGGGATGGGAACAACGGCGATTGCAGCTGTCTGCACCAATGATTATATTACGATTGCTCATGTCGGTGATAGCCGTGCCTATGTTTATCGAACAGAAGGGCTTATGCAACAAACGAATGACCATTCACTTGTAGCTGAACTCGTTCGAAGTGGGCAAATTTCAGCTGAAGAGGCAGATCACCACCCTCGCAGGCATGTGATTCTCCGGGCATTAGGAACGGATACAGATGTCGATGTGGATTGTTTTACATTAACAACTGATGGTGTATTGCTATTACTGTTGTGCTCAGATGGGCTATCCAATAAAGTGACCCAATTAGAACTACAAGAGGCGCTTGAGCGTGCCCGCACAAGTCATTTATCTGATATTGCAGCTGCACTGATTGCACGCGCAAATGAACGTGGTGGTGAGGACAATATTTCTCTTGCCCTCGTTCGTTATGAAGAGCGGGAAAATACAGGTGATTCGTCATGATTGGTGAACGAATTGGTGGACGTTATGTTGTTTTAGAAAATATTGGCGGGGGTGGCATGGCGAATGTGTATATGGCGCTGGACGTCATTTTAGATCGTCACGTCGCGGTGAAAGTGTTACAGCCCCAATTTTCTGAGGATGAGCAATTCATCCGTCGTTTTCGACGTGAAGCGGAAGCGGCGACAAGCTTGGCCCATCCTAATGTTGTCAATGTGTATGACGTTGGTGAAGAAGACCATTTATATTATATCGTGATGGAATATGTGAAAGGCCGGACACTCAAGCAAGTCATTGCGGAGGAGGGACCGCTGCCAATTCCCGTTGCCCTTGATTACTTTAAACAAATGTTGCAAGGAATCCACCACGCTCATACGATGCAAATTGTTCATCGAGACGTGAAGCCGCAAAATATTTTGATCAGTGAAGATGGGATTGCAAAAGTGACAGACTTCGGGATTGCGCGGGCGATTGATTCTGCGACAATTACGCATACAAATGCTGTGATGGGCTCGGTCCATTATTTATCACCGGAACAAGCACGTGGGGGGCATATTACATGCCGATCGGATTTGTATTCTCTTGGTATTGTTTTATTTGAAATGGTGACAGGGGAAATTCCTTTTTCGGGTGACACGGCCGTGTCGATTGCCATTAAACATTTGCAAAACGAGTTACCTTCTGTGCGAGAGCTTGTGCCAACAATCCCACAAAGCGTTGAGAAAATGATTCAAAAAGCAACAAATAAAGATCCTGATCAACGCTATCATTCAGCGACAGAAATGATTGCTGCTTGTGACGTGGCATTATCGCCTGACGTTGCGCCGATCATGAGCTATGCTAATGAGCCGTCAACTGACAAAGATGATCAGGCTACGCGTGTGTTACCGGTTGTGACAGAGGATCAAAAAGATGAAGCAGCAAGAGAAGTAACGTCAGGTGGTGAATCAGAAAAAACGTCATCCGGCAAAAAAACAAAAAAGAAGCGCCGCAAGTGGCCGTGGATTGTTGCTGGATTACTTGCTTTAGTATTCACGGCATTCATTTTGGCACTGACTGTCCTCCCATCGTTGTTAGCAGTAGGAGAAGTTCGGGTAGCAGACGTTACCAATATGCCGTTAGAAGAAGCAACTGAGAAGCTTGAGTCGTTAAAGTTGAAAGTAGAAAGTGAGTATATGGCAAGTGATGAGGTCGATCCTAACCATGTGGTGAAACAAAATCCAGTTGCTGATCGGTTAGTAAAAGAAGGATCGACAGTCACATTGTTTGTTAGTGCCCCACAAGATGAGCTGTCTCTTGATGACTATAAAGATTTGAGCGTGTCTCAAGCAACCCGCTTAATTGAACAGTTAGGGATGAAGGTCGAGACAATTGCACAAGAGTATGACGACCAAAAAGAGAATACAGTTCTATCACAAAATCCAGCGCCGGGAACAAAAGTAATCCCAGCAGAAACAACGATTGTTCTCACATATAGCGTCCCAACCGCTGTTCGTTTAGATGACTTAACAGGTTGGTCAGAAGAAGATGTACAAAAGTATTTGGATGATGTTGGGTTACGGGGGCGTTTCACGCATGAACCAGATGATCGTGTGGCGGCAGGAGGGGTGATTAGACAATCACCTGATCCAAGAAGTACGTTACAAAAAGGTGATAATGTCAATGTTGTTTTTTCAACTGGAAAGGAATCAAGCAACAGTGACCAACCGAATTTGCCGAAAGACGAGGCAGAGGCGCCTGAGCGTGAAAATCCTGGTGAGGCGGGCGATGATGCTGAACCAAGCATGGTTTATTTAGTGAAGCAAACCGTTGAAGTGTCTGAAGCACATCGGTCAGAAGGGCGCACATTTGACGTTCGTATTGTCAGTCAAGATGCAACGTCACAAGGGGATGAGAAAGTGGTTGTGGAAGAAACGATAGATGAGACAAAAACGTTTGAAATTCCGCTACGTGTGAGCCCAAGCTACAAAGGCTCGTTTGCTGTATATATTGATGGTGAGTTGGCGAGACAATCGGTCGTACGAGAGTACAAAGAATAGAGAAATATGGGGGAAACAATATGGCTAGCGGTGTCATTGTAAAAGCATTAGCCGGGTTCTATTATGTTCAAGATGGCGAGAGGTATGTCCAATGTCGGGCGCGCGGTTTGTTTCGAGAAAAGAAGCAAACCCCACTTGTTGGGGATCAAGTGATATACGAAGCCGAAAATGAAACAGAAGGTTATATTATGGCGCTAAAAGCACGTAAAAACGAGTTGAGCCGTCCCCCAGTTGCCAATATTGACCAAGCGATACTCGTTTTTTCGGCGCGTGAACCAGATTTGCAGTTATTTTTGTTAGATAAATTGCTCATTCATATAGCAATACAGGAGATTGATACACTCATTGTTGTGACGAAGATAGACTTGTTGGAACCATCCGCGCGTAAACATATCGCAGAGCAGATGGAAGTGTATCGAGAAATCGGCTATCAAGTATTGTTCACATCGGCAAAAGATCGTGTTGCAGTCAATGATTTATGTCCTTATTTAGCGAACCGTATTTCCGTGTTGGCAGGGCAATCTGGGGTAGGAAAATCGTCATTACTGAACGTTCTCTCACCGTCGTTGCAATTAGAAACGAACAAAATCTCTACCCACTTAGGACGCGGTCGCCATACGACAAGGCATGTGGAATTGTTGCCGCTATTTTCTGGATGGATTGCTGATACACCAGGATTTAGCTCTCTTGACTTTACAGCGGTTGCAGTTGAGGATGTGCGGTTTTACTTTCCAGAATTTGTATCCCGTATGGATGGCTGTAAATATCATGGTTGTTTACATGACAAAGAACCGGCTTGTGCGGTGAAACAAGCAGTGGCGAATGATGAGATTGCCGAGACGCGTTATAAGCACTATCTACAATTTTTAGAAGAGATTCGTAAGCAGAAAAGGAGATATTCACGATGACAAAAATTGCACCTTCAATTTTAGCAGCAGACTTTTCACGTATGGGCGAGTGTGTGACATCTTTAGAGAAGGCGGGTGCGGATTGGATTCATGTGGATGTCATGGATGGGCATTTTGTGCCGCCGGTTACATTCGGGGCACAAATGGTTGAAGCGATCCGTCCGTTGACGTCGTTGCCTATTGATGTGCATTTAATGGTCGAGAAGCCAAGCAATCAAATTGCTGCATTTCAGCAAGCGGGTGCTGACTTACTGAGTGTACATGTAGAAGCGGAAGTGCACTTACATCGAACAATTACGGCGATTAAGGATGCAGGAATGAAGGCAGGGGTTGTGTTAAACCCAGCGACACCAGCGGCGCTTGTGGAGCCAGTATTATCAGAAGTAGACCTCGTGCTACAAATGACGGTGAATCCTGGATACGGTGGGCAAACGTTTATTTCATCTACATTAAAAAATATTGCGAGATTACGTCAATTCATTGATGAGCATCAATTAAAAGTTGAGATTCAAGTTGATGGTGGTGTCGATGTAGACACAGGTCGTCTTTGTCGTGAGGCAGGTGCAGATGTACTTGTGGCAGGGTCAGCGATCTTAAAAACGAGCGATTGGGCAAAAGCGATTCGGCACATTCGAGGTTAAAAGTGGACAATAATATGGAGAGACCAAATGTTAAGGAAAACAGGTCTCTTTTTCTTTTCTTGCGCATACGCTAGTTAGTAATAATGGGTGGACACGTCGAGGGACTGCACCTTTGATCATAAAGGCGTGGTGTTCGTTTTTATAAGCGTGTACTCGCATCAAAAAGCTTTAGGCGTGTCAGTTTTGCTTGAGGAGGAGGAGCTATGAAATTCTACACGATCAAGTTGCCTAAATTTTTAGGGGGGTTCGTGCGGGTCATGCTCGGCTCATTTAAAAAAGGATGAGACAAAAATCACCGTGAGCGATTTTCACGGTGATTTTTGCGCAATTTATACGCGCTCAATATTTTTACCAAGTTTTTTTAATGCACGAGCAGAAACGTATACACGTTTAGGCTTACCATCAACTAAAATACGGACTTTTTGTACGTTCACACCCCAACGACGCTTTGTTTTATTCATCGCATGTGAGCGCTTGTTGCCTGAACGTGATGTACGTCCTGTAAGATAACATTCACGGGCCATGTGAGCCACCTCCTTCATCATCTGTTTCCAGACTTCAGTCACTCAAACATCTTAGCACATGCGCCGTAAGAAAGCAATGATAAAAAAAGGTGCGTCTCATCTGGTTTTATCTCGATTTTTGTGACTATTTGCCATGTTTTGTAGTGCTCGATATGGAAAGGATAGAAAAATGCCTTTGTAAAATAAATGACAGTATAGTAAAATGACAATACGTATGTGCATTTTATGATACCTTAAGGAGGACAAACCATGACGATTGAATTAAAAACAGCGCTTGGTAACGTAGATGTTGCACACGATGTGATTGCGACGATTGCTGGAGGTGCAGCAACCGATTGTTACGGTATCGTAGGAATGGCTTCGCAAAAGCAAATTAAAGATGGTTTAAGTGATTTGCTTGGAAAAGAGAATTTTCGACGTGGGGTGATTATACGAGAAGAAGGAGATGAACTCCACATCGATATGTACATCATTGTTAGTTATGGTACGAAAATTTCCGAGGTGGCACATAATGTGCAGACAAAGGTGAAGTATAACCTTGAAAAAATGATTGGTCTTACCGTTGACTCGGTCAACATTTTCGTACAAGGGGTTCGGGTAACGAACCTATAGGAATGAAGGGGGCAGTATTGTGACTAGGAAGTTAGATGGCAAGGCGCTTGCATTGATGTTTGTTGAAGGGGGGAAGTCTCTAGCGGATCGTGTAGATGTGGTTGATTCATTAAATGTTTTTCCAGTGCCTGATGGAGATACCGGAACAAATATGAACTTAACGATGACATCAGGTGTCAAAGAAGTGCAAATGCATATGAAAGCAGATGTCGGAAGTGTTGCAGGTGCGTTTGCTAAAGGGTTGCTTATGGGCGCACGTGGCAATTCTGGTGTCATTTTGTCACAGTTATTTCGTGGATTTTCACAGTCCGTAAAGGGTAGCGAAGAATTGACAACAAAGCAGTTTGCCGAGGCGATTGATGCAGGTGTCCAAACAGCATATCAAGCGGTCATGAAACCAGTTGAAGGAACGATTTTGACCGTTGCAAAAGATACTGCAAAACATGCACAGCAAGTCGCTAAAAAAGAGACCGCGTTTGTCCCATTTATGAAGTCGCTCATTCAAGCAGCAGAGAAGTCCTTAAAGAGAACACCGGAACTGCTACCTGTTTTAAAAGAAGTAGGTGTTGTTGATTCTGGTGGACAAGGACTTGTCTATATTTACGGTGGTTTTTTACAAGCGCTCACAGGCGAACGGACAGAAATGACAGTGAGTGAGCCAGATATGAGTGATTTAATTAAAATCGAGCATCATCATATGCAAAACGCGCATAGTCATATTGCCACAGAAGAGATTGAATTTGGTTATTGCACAGAAGTGATGGTGAAGTTTGATGAAGAAAAGCTCACTAGTTCTCCATATGACGAAGAAGCCTTTCGGACCGAGTTGAGCAAAATCGGTGATTCTTTGCTCGTTGTTTCCGATGATGATCTATTGAAAGTGCATATTCACGCGGAGTATCCAGGTGAAGTGATCACTGCAGCACAATCGTACGGACCGTTAGTGCAAGTGAAAATTGAAAACATGCGCGCCCAACACGAGAACCTTGTCTCGCGTGGGACAGAGGATCATGCGGCGCCAACGCATCAACCAGAACAAAAACCATTGGCAGAGCTTGCCATTGTGACTGTCTCCATGGGAGAAGGGATTGAAAAGTTGTTTAAAGGATTGGGTGCAAGTGAGGTGATCGCCGGTGGACAAACGATGAATCCAAGTACGGAGGATATTGTCGAAGCGATCAAGCGTGCCCATGCCCATCACGTACTCGTGTTACCGAACAATGGGAATATCGTCATGGCTGCTGAGCAAGCTGCTGAAATGTCCGATGTAGACGTTGCTGTGGTGCCCACGAAAACGGTCCCACAAGGCTTGGCAGCGTTGCTCGCTTTTAATCCTGCGAAAACCCTTGCAGAAAATGCTGAAGGGATGAAAGCAGCACTTGCAGAAGTCAAAACAGGAGAATTAACGTATGCAGTTCGTGACACGTATATTGACGAGCAGAAGATCGAAAAAGGCGATTTCATGGGGATTTTTAATAAAAAGATCGTCTCATCAAGCAAAGCGTTAATGACGAGCACCAAATCGTTGTTGCTGGCAATGATTGATGACGATAGCGAGATGTTAACAGTGATTTCCGGTGCTGACGCGAAGACAGAAGACACAGAAGCAATTGTCGCATTTGTTGAAGAGACATTCCCTGAAGTGGAAATGGATGTTGTTGAAGGTGGACAACCACTTTACTCGTATATCTTTTCTGTGGAATAACAAAATGGCATTTGTGACCTGTGTTTGGTAAAGGAGGGGAATCCAATGGGAACAATAAAAATTGTGACAGATAGTACAGCTGACATTCCAAGGGAATTGATTGATCAATACGGGATTACGGTCATTCCGTTGAATGTTCATTTTGGTGAGGAACAATACGAAGATGGCGTAACGTTGCTCGCAAATGATTTTTACGCAAAACTAACGGACAGTGACGTGATGCCACGGACATCGCAACCTTCGCCACAGCAATTTGAGGATTTATATCGTTCTTTAAAAGAAGATGGGGCGGATCATATTATTTCACTACATCTGTCTTCAAAGATGAGCGGCACAGTGCAGGCAGCGACGATTGCAAAAAAAGAGGTTGCTGGCGAGATCGATGTGCATGTATGCGATACGAAGCGGGCATCGTATGCAATTGGTTTGATTGTGGTAGAAGTAGCGAAGCGAGCGGCAGCAGGAGAAAGCAATGAGGCGTGTCTCGCGCGGCTAGACGAAATGCTTCACGATGCGACGGTATACTTTATGGTTGATACGTTGGAATTTCTGCAAAAAAATGGGCGAATCGGTAAAGCAGCAGCACTTCTAGGTTCTTTATTAAAAATGAAACCGATTTTATCGTTAAATGAGGCAGGAGAAGTTTATCCTCACGAAAAAGTGCGTGGACAGAAAAAAGCGGTCGTACGTATGCTTTCGTTGTTGGAAGCACAATATAAGCAGGCATATGTATCTGTCGGGATTTCTCATGCACAAAATGAACCGTTAGCAAATGAATTAGCTGAAAAGGTTCGGCAGCAGTTTAATGTCGAATCGATTGTTATTACAAATATCGGCGCGGTTATCGGTGCGCATGTCGGACCAGGCACAGTGTCGTTATCAATGATGCATGCAAAAACGTAATAAAAAAGGTTGCCGCACGAGACGAGTATGGCAACCTTTTTATTAGGAATGAGATTTCCGAGGCAAGGAGGGAGCCAAATGAAGTTCCGCACAGTTTTTGATATCATTGGTCCAGTCATGATCGGACCATCAAGTTCACATACAGCTGGGGCTGTACGGATTGGCAAAGTTGCCAGAACATTGTTTGCTGAGACGCCACAGTCGGCAGGTATTTATTTTTACGGGTCTTTTGCAAAGACATATCGTGGGCATGGCACAGATGTGGCTGTTATTGGGGGATTACTCGATTATGAAACAAATGACGAACGCATTCGTGACGCATTTTTTCATGCAAAACAAGCACAATTAGATGTACGTATCCATAAAGAAGATACATTGACAGCGCACCCGAATACAGTACGGATTCGACTTCACTCAGATGAAAAGCAGCTTGAACTTGTTGGGATCTCAATTGGTGGGGGCAAGATTGAAATTATTGAGTTGAATGGTTTCGCGTTGCGACTATCAGGGAATCATCCTGCAATTTTAGTTGTGCATCAAGATCGTTACGGTGCCATTGCGGCGGTGAGCAATGTATTAGCGAAACATGCCGTCAATATTGGTCACATGGAAGTATCGCGTAAAGAAAAAGGGGAAGAGGCGTTGATGGTCATGGAAGTCGATCAAAATGTGGATGCGCCTTTACTTCAAGAATTACAGACGTTACCGCATATTTTGCACGTGTCAAAAATTCATGAGTAGGAGGTGTGAAGAATGGTCATGTTTAAAAGTGTCGCAGCGCTCGTGGAAGTAGCTGAATCAACAGGGAAACCGATTTCTGAAGTGATGATCACACAAGAAATGGATGTAACAGGGTTAGCCCGTGAAGTGATTATGGAACGGATGCGTGTGAACTTAGAGACGATGGAAAAAGCTGCGCAGCGCGGTATTACAGAAGATGTTGAATCTGTTTCTGGTCTGACAGGTGGCGACGGGAAGAAACTGATGGCATACATTGCGGAAGGCAACGCAATTGGAAGTGAGGTGACGCTTGGAGCAGTTGCTCGGGCAATGGCAACGAACGAAGTGAATGCAGCGATGGGGACAATTTGCGCAACACCGACAGCGGGATCAGCAGGCGTTGTGCCAGGTGTGTTGTTTGGTGTTGAAGAAAAATTACGCCCAACGGAAGAACAAAAGCTGGCATTTCTTTTTACAAGTGGCGCGTTTGGGTTTGTGATCGCCAACAACGCCTCAATCTCAGGTGCAGCAGGTGGCTGCCAAGCAGAAGTCGGCTCAGCGACAGGGATGGCTGCTGCAGCACTCGTTGAATTAGCAGGTGGCACACCCCAACAATCAGCGGAGGCAATGGCCATCGCACTAAAAAATATGCTCGGTCTCGTTTGCGATCCGGTTGCTGGCTTAGTGGAAGTGCCGTGTGTCAAGCGGAATGCAGCAGGCGCATCGCTTGCGATCACTGCTGCGGATATGGCGTTAGCCGGTATTACAAGCCGGATCCCGTGTGATGAAGTGATCGCAGCGATGTATCGGATTGGACAAACAATGCCAGAGACATTACGAGAAACAGGTGAAGGCGGACTTGCGGCAACCCCGACCGGTCGCGCGCTGGAAGCAAAAGTATTTGGTACAAAGACACCGACTTCTCCTTGAATCTTGCAAACGTACCTGTAACAGAGGTGAAAGGGGTTGGGGAGGAGAGCGCAAAACAATTGGCAGCGTTAGGCGTGACGTCTATCGCTCATTTGCTTGCATACTTTCCCTTTCGTTACGAGGACTATGAACGAAAAAGCGTTACCGAAGCTCGGCATGATGCACGTGTAACAATGGAGGGTGTCATTCAAGATACACCGTCGATCCGCTATTATGGACGTAAGAAAAACCGGTTGACATTTCGGATGTTGACAGAGGATGTCCTTATATCCGTTACACTATTTAACCGCGCGTTTTTAAAAAGTAAACTGACGATCGGTAGTGCAGTGACAGTGACAGGGAAGTGGGATCAGCATCGTTTGGCTTTGACAGCAAGTGAATTGCAACTGGGGTTGAGTCAGCGTGATGAGGAGATGTCATCTGTTTATTATGGTGCCGGGAAATTGACGAGTAAAGTGTTGCACAAATGGATGGTAAACGCTTTAACACAATTTGGTGAGCACATTGTTGAGCCATTGCCATTCACATTGCGAGAAAAATATCGCCTCATCGACAAGCGTAAAACGATTGAATTACTACATGTGCCAGAAAGCCCAGAAGCTGTCCGGCAAGCACGACGTCGCTATGTCTATGAAGAATTTTTGCTGTTTCAGCTGAAAATGCATGTGGCGAAAGCGCGGCAACGTCAGGCAGAGGAAGGTGCATCACTAACGATTGTGCCAACAGCAACGGATAAGTTCCTTCATTCGCTTTCGTTTACTTTGACAGAGGGGCAACAACAAGCGTTGAAAGACGTGTTCGCAGATTTACGTGCGCCTTATCGAATGAACAGGCTATTACAGGGCGATGTTGGTTCTGGGAAAACAGTTGTCGCTGCCGCATGTATGTTTGCGGTTGCCAATACAGGAAACCAAAGTGCGTTAATGGTGCCAACAGAGATTTTAGCAGAGCAACATAGTGCGTCGTTGCAAACCTGGTTTGCTCCATTTGGACTTGAAGTCGTGTTGCTTGTAGGTTCTCTTACGGCAAAGCGCCGACGAGCAGCCTTAGCGAAGATCGAGTCAGGCGAGGCAGCAATTGTTGTTGGGACACATGCACTCATTCAAGAAACGGTTTCATTTCACTCACTTCGCTTTGTTGTCATTGATGAGCAACATCGGTTCGGTGTCGCCCAGCGGCGGTTGCTAAGAGAAAAAGGCGTACATGCGGATATGTTGTTTATGACCGCGACCCCGATCCCACGCACGCTTGCAATTACAGCGTTTGGTGATATGGACGTCTCGGTTTTGGCAGAGCTCCCTGCAGGACGAAAGCCAATTGATACATATTGGCTGCAGCCCGATCTTTTACCACGAGTGCTCGGATTTATGGAGAAAGCGTTGCGCCAAGGCGAGCAGGCATATGTCATTTGTCCACTCATTGAAGAATCAGAGCAGCTAGACGTGCAAAACGCGATGGATCTTCATACGCAGCTTGTCCAGCATTTTGCGCCTAACTTTGAAGTTGGACTCATGCATGGACGTTTGGCGGCATTTGAAAAAGAAGAAGTGATGGATGCATTCGTAAAAAATGAAGTCCAAATACTCGTGTCGACGACGGTCGTTGAAGTTGGCGTGAACGTACCGAATGCGACAGTGATGGTCATTTATGATGCCGACCGATTCGGGTTGTCACAATTACACCAGTTACGCGGACGCGTTGGGCGTGGAGAAGCGAAATCGACGTGTGTCTTACTTGCTGCGCCAAAAACAGAAGTAGGGAAAGAACGGATGCGAATGATGACCGAAACAAATGATGGCTTTGAATTGGCAGAGAAGGATTTAGCTATTCGTGGACCAGGTGATTTTTTTGGCGCAAAACAAAGTGGTCTGCCAGATTTTAAACTTGCTGATGTGACGCATGATTATCGGACATTGGAAGTCGCGCGTCAGGATGCCGCAGAGATTGTCTCAACAGGTGCGCTATATGAAGATGAAGCTTATAAGGAATTGTTAAACCTCTTAACGGAAGAAGGGGTTTTTACTGAAACAAAACTAGACTAACGCTTGCCACGGGTGACCAATCATTATATACTAGTCTTAGTACCTAGTCACATTATTTGTTAAAAGCAAGAGAAGGGTCATCGGACGGGTGATATGAGGATGAGACAAAAAAAGCAACTACGCCAAAAAAAACTTGTAGAAACGTTAGCGCAAAATCCTTTTATGACCGATGAGGAATTAGCGGCTTATTTCTCGGTGAGCATTCAAACGATTCGGCTTGACCGACTCGAACAAAATATACCTGAATTACGCGAACGCATTAAAGACGAAGCGATTCGAAAACGGGATACAGTTATTGCCTTACACCCAGACGAAGTATTTGGGGAGATTGTCGACTTGCAATTAGATGAACATGCGATCTCCATTTTTGATGTTGGCAAGGAGCATGTATTTGCGCGTAGCGGGATTGCGCGTGGGCATCATTTATTTGCGCAAGCGAACTCCCTCGCTGTAGCGCTCATGAATGAGGCGCTCGCTTTAACGGCAAAAGCGCACATCCATTTTACAACGCCAGTGAAAGAAGGGTCGCGTGTCATTGCCAAAGCGATTGCTTGTGTGGATGATCAAGGGCGCACACTTGTGACGGTGACCAGTCGCGTGCAGCAAGAGATTGTGTTTAAAGGTGAGTTTTTCATGTATCGTGGGACGGTATCGTCACCTGAAGAAGAAGGGGGGAACGATGATGAGACTCGTGATTGATGCTATGGGTGGCGACCATGCGCCTCGTGCGCATGTCGCTGCAGCAGAACAAGCGATTGCCGCATTTCCGTCACTACAAGTGACATTGATTGGAGATGAAACGGCGATCCGTGCTCATTTACGTGATGAAACGCGAATCACCATTGTACATACAGATGAGCAAATTGAAGATACAGACAAGCCGACGACGGCTGTCCGACGTAAGAAGCAAGCATCAATGGTGCTTGCTGTCCAAGAGGTGAAAGAAGGGCGTGCAGATGCATGTATTTCTTCGGGCAATACAGGCGCGTTGATGACCGCAGGGTTACTTTATGTTGGAAGACTGAAAGGGATTGACCGTCCAGCATTATCGCCGATGTTGCCGACACAGGATGGAAAAGGATTTTTACTTTTGGATGTTGGTGCCAATATGGATGCCAAGCCGGAGCATTTGTTACAATATGCCATTATTGGTGATGCGTATATGAAACGTGTGCGCGATGTTGCTAAGCCGCGAATTGGTTTGCTCAACGTTGGTTCAGAAGCAGGTAAAGGAACAGAGCTAACGAAAGTAGCCTTTTCCTTGCTAGAAAACAGTGATTTACATTTCGTTGGCAACGTGGAGGCACGTGATTTGCTTGACGGGGTGTGTGATGTCGTTGTATGTGACGGATTTTCTGGCAACCTTGTTTTAAAGTCAATTGAAGGCACCGCAAAGATGATCTTTGCGATTTTAAAGCAACAGTTAACGAGCACGTGGTCAGCCAAACTTGCAGCCGGGGTATTAAAACCTCACTTCAAGGAAATCAAAGCAAAATTAGATTATGCTGAGTACGGCGGGGCTGGTTTATTCGGATTAAAGGCACCCGTCATTAAAGCGCACGGCTCTTCAGATGCACAAGCGTTGTTTCACGCCATTCGCCAAGCGCAGCTAATGGTTGAACAACAAGTTGTACAAGTCATTCGTGAAAATTTACCAGAATAAGGTGATACCATGACGAAACGAGCGTTTTTGTTCCCTGGACAAGGGGCACAAAAAGTAGGAATGGGACAGGAACTGTTTGCAACGGAAGCAGAAGCACAAAATTTATTGCATCAAGCAGATGAAATACTAGGTTTGTCTTTGTCAGCAATGATACTTGATGGGCCGGAAGAAGATTTAAAGCGTACAGCCTACGCTCAGCCGGCACTCGTAACAATGAGTGCGGCAGTGTTGTCACTGTTCCAATCCGCTGGCATTCGGGCTGATTACGTTGCCGGTCATAGTTTAGGAGAATATAGTGCGTTATTTGCGAGTGAAGCAGTTTCTTTTCAAGATACCGTGCGACTTGTGCACGAGCGTGGCAAATTGATGGAGCAGTCTGTACCAAACGGTCGCGGGACAATGGCCGCAGTATTAGGACTAGAACAAGCAACACTTGAGTCGATCGTGGCACAAGTGTCAAATGGGAATGAAGTTGTTGAGCTTGCTAACTTGAATTGTCCGGGTCAAATTGTCATTTCCGGGACGAAAGCAGCAGTGGAAGCAGCAGGTGAGAAGGCGAAGGAAGCGGGGGCACGCCGGGTGATGCCGCTGGCAGTGAGTGGGCCGTTTCATTCATCATTAATGAAACCTGCCGCAGAAAAATTTGCGCAAGTATTGGCAGAAACAGATGTAGCAACATTACGTACCCCGCTAATCTCAAATGTTAGTGCCGACGTGGTGACATTACCAGAAGTTGTCCGCACGCAATTGGTGGAACAAATTTATTCCCCAGTTCGATTTGAGGAAAGTATTCGACGGATGATTGCCCTTGGGGTGGATACGTTTATTGAAATTGGTCCAGGAAACGTGCTTACCGGTCTTGTCCGCAAAATCGACCGCAGTATGAACGCATTTTCCGTACAAGACAAAGCTTCGTTTACAAAAACAATGGAAGCATTATCCTCTTAAAAGGAGTGAAAAGCATGTTGGAAAATCAAACGGCGATTGTCACCGGTGCATCGCGGGGGATTGGTAAGGCCATTGCATTCGAATTAGCAAAGGCAGGAGCAAATGTTGTTGTAAACTATGCTGGCAGCGAGGCACGTGCAGCTGAAGTGGTAGCTGAGATTCAAGCTTTAGGAAGAGAGGCTGTTGCTTATCAAGCGGATGTGTCACAAAGCGAACAAGTGACAGCGATGATTAAAGATACATTAGCACAATTCGGTAAAATTGATATTCTCGTCAATAATGCAGGGATTACACGGGACAATTTGCTCATGCGTATGAAAGAACAAGAGTGGGATGAGGTATTGGACATCAATTTAAAAGGGGTCTTTCATTGCGCGAAAGCAGTGAGTCGGTCGATGATGAAGCAACGCTCTGGTCGCATTATTAACGTTGCTTCCGTTGTGGGTGTCATGGGGAATGCTGGACAGGCAAACTATGTTGCGGCGAAAGCAGGTGTCATTGGTTTAACGAAATCGCTGGCACGGGAACTTGCCGCCCGCAATATTCGTGTCAATGCTGTTGCGCCGGGTTTTATTACAACAGAGATGACAGATAGCCTTGGGGAAGACATTCAGACACAATTGCAAGCACAAATTCCCCTTGGAACATTGGGAGAACCAGAAGATGTTGCGCGTGTTGTCCGTTTCTTGGCAAGCGAAGATGCATCGTATATGACAGGACAAACAATTCACGTGGATGGTGGCATGGTGATGCCGTAATCGGAGGTCAAAGGAAGTTTATAGTGAAGAGGGTTTTAACTTCTGACTTCTGTATTCCGGTCTAGTATGTTACAATGCTTTTGGTTGTTACTTTGAAAGGGGGTGAATGTTGTGTCAGATACATTAGAGCGGGTAAAAAAAATCGTTGTTGAACATCTTAATGTAGAAGAATCAGAAGTGAAACTTGAAGCTTCTTTCAAAGAAGATTTAGAAGCGGACTCACTTGATGTTGTTGAGCTTGTCATGGGGCTTGAGGACGAGTTTGAGCTGGAAATTGCTGATGAAGACGCAGAAAAGATTGCTACAGTTGCAGATGTTGTGGATTACATAGAGCGCAACAAGTAATCATCCAGAGATTCTAGACCAGAAACCAGAAGTCGGGGTGGGGGAAGTTCTTCAATACCACTACCTCTGATCTCTGGTGACTGATTTCTTTACGCTGGGAGCGTGTCCGCCTTATTAATGAGGCGGGTTTTAATGTTTCATAAAAGAAAAGGTTTTGATACAATTAATAGAGAATTTGTTTGTTGTGCACAAAACAATGTAGGGGGTGATATAATGGGCCAATCTGAAAAGTTTCAAAGGAGAGCAAAGACATTAAATCCAAGGCGAATCATTTTAGATAAGCAGCAAAAAGTATTATTTACAAATTTACTCGATCACCTTGGACTGACATTTAAACAAGAATCAGTGCTCATTCAAGCATTTACCCATTCTTCCTATGTGAATGAGCACCGAATATCTTCTTATAATAACGAGCGGTTAGAGTTTCTAGGTGATGCAGTGTTAGAATTAGCTGTATCGCAATATTTATATAGAACCTATCCGAGTATGAGCGAAGGCGATATGACTAAATTGCGGGCATCAATTGTGTGTGAGCCCTCATTAGCTCAATTTGCAGAGGAGCTACAATTTGGTCAACTTGTCTTACTAGGAAAAGGAGAAGAAGTTACAGGTGGACGTACAAGACCAGCGCTTTTAGCGGATGTATTTGAAGCTTTTGTTGGGGCACTATACATTGATCAAGGATTAGAAGCGGTGTTCTCGTTTTTGACACAGACGATGTATCCTAAGATTAAAGAAGGTGCTTTTCACACAAAGGTAGATTTTAAAAGTCAGCTACAAGAGCTTATTCAACAAGATAACCGTGGGAAGCTACAATATGTCATTATCCACGAACGTGGTCCCGCCCATGACCGGGAGTTTGTTTCTGAAGTTCGTTTGAATGAAGAGGCGATTGGAACGGGTTCAGGTCGCTCCAAAAAAGAATCAGAACAATTTGCGGCAAAAGAGGCGCTTGCTCAGTTAAAAAAACATCTACGCTAGCACGCCTATAGAAAGAAATGCGCCAAAAAATTTGAGGAGAAATAAAAAAGGAGGCGATCGCACGCTTCCTTTTTTCAGGTCATTAATTTGATGTACCTCTCAATTGACCTAGTTCTTGGACAATCTCATCTAACTCATGGATGGAAAAAGACGGTTGTCTCATAATGTGTGCATGTAAATCTCGCAAGTCGTCGTGGCGCGCAGTGCTGACAGCATCAGCCTTAATGACGCTGGCATTGACGATATTTAGCTTCTTTTTAATATCTGTCAACATCGCATCAACTTCTTCGACGGTATATAATTGTGTCAAATGTCTCATCTCCCCTGTCGGACAATACTTATACGATAACATGAAATGAGACAGGGTCCAACAAAAAAATGTGTGAGTTTTGGAAGTGGAGAGAAAGTGAGGAGGAGTGTATGTTCCTCAAGCAATTGGAAGTAAAGGGATTTAAATCTTTTGCTGCAGCAATGACGATTGAATTTACACCGGGTCTGACGGCGGTTGTCGGTCCGAACGGGAGTGGAAAAAGTAATATTGCCGATGCGATTCGCTGGGTACTAGGAGAACAGAGCGTACGGTCGTTACGAGGTGCGCGCATGCAAGACGTCATTTTTGCTGGTAGTGATACGAGAAAAGCGGTCAATGTCGCAGAAGTGACGTTAGTATTAAACAATGATGAAGGCCGTTTACCGCTCCCGTATCATGAAGTCAGTGTCACTAGGCGTTTGTACCGTTCGGGTGAGAGCGAATACTTGCTAAACCGGCAGCCGTGTCGCTTGAAAGATATTACGGATTTGTTTTTAGATTCAGGACTCGGTCGTGAAGCGTACTCGATCATCGGTCAAGGGAAAGTTGAAGAACTCTTAAGTAGTAAGCCAGAAGATCGGCGCGTCATTTTTGAAGAGGCTGCCGGCGTGTTGACATATAAAACACGAAAGAAAGAAGCGTTGAAGCGATTAACACAAACTGAGGAAAATTTGTTGCGTGTGACGGATGTGTTAATAGAATTAAATGAGCAAGTGCAGCCATTAGAAGAGCAAGCGGCCATCGCGAAAGAGTATATTCATTTGAGTGATACGTATCGCGCGCTTGATATTCAAATTCTCGCGCATGAAATGGGGGAATTACATACCGATTGGACGCAAGCATCTGCGCAGTTGTCGGCAATAAAAGGACAACTGGACGTGCGACAAGTAACATTGGCAGAATCAGAACAAACATTGCGCAAGTATCGCGATGAACATGAAGCGTTACAAACGCAGTGGCGAGAGACGCAAAATGAATTGCTTACGGTGAGTGAAGCACTCGAAAAAAATGAAGGTCTGAGGAATGTGCTGGTAGAGAGAAAAAAGCATGCTGAGCAAAGTGGCGAGCAATTGCGCGCCACGATGGCGACACAAAGGCAGCACATTCAGCAGTTGAAAGAAAAACTTGCTAAATTACTTGCGGATCGTAAACAACTACAGGATCAGCTTCAAGAAATGGCATCCACTTTGCATGAAGTAAAACAAGCGCTGTCGTTAACAGAAAAAGATATTGAGCGTCAAATTGAAGATGCGAAAAGTGACTATATTGAGCGGCTGAATGAGCAGGCATCATTGCGTCATGAGAAACGCTATTTAACGGAGCAACAAAATCAACGTACCCGTAGTTCGCGCCGAACGACCGAAGCTCAGGAAAAGTTACAAGCTGAGCACGAAAAGCTGCAAGCGCGGTTGCGCGTATTAGAAGACGAACATACAGCGCTTGCGACCGCATATGAAGCGGCCAAGGGTGCAACCGCGCATGCGTTGGAAATGGAAGAAACCGCGCGGACCCGTTTCTATAAACAAGAAGCAACGTTGTATGAGGCATACGGCACCGAGCAAAAAATAAAAGCAAGACAAGAAGCGTTGCAAGAACTGGAAGATGCCCACGCTGGATTTTTCCATGGTGTAAAAGAAGTGTTAAAACAACGGGAAAAGGGATTGTCTGGTGTCTTTGGTGCGGTGGCAGAATGCTTGCGTGTGTCGAAGCGGTTTGAGACAGCGATTGATGTAGCGCTTGGCGCCCAAATGCAACATATCGTTGTGCAAGATGAACATTCGGCACGGACGGCAATCAACTTTTTAAAGAAAAACCGTTTAGGACGCGCGACCTTTTTGCCACTGGCAACGGTTCAAGGTAAAACGATGCCGGAGCACGTCCATCATGCGCTTGCGCAAACAGATGGTTTTCTCGGACTGGCATCGGCACTCATTACGTATGATGTTACTTACGAAAAAGCAATGCAGCATTTACTGGGGACAACGGTGATTGCGGAGGATTTGCCAGCAGCAAACCGACTCGCAAAAGTTGCCCGTTACCGGTTTCGTATCGTTACGCTCGCTGGTGAAGTGGTGAGCCCGGGTGGTGCAATGACCGGTGGGAGTTTGAAACAAAACCAGTCTTCAATCTTGCAACGTAAGCGTGAGCAGGAAGAATTAAAGCAACAATATGAGCAGGTGCAACAAGAAATTACGCGTTTAGAGCAACAAGTGAAGCAGCGAGCAGCTGCAAAAGCACAGCACCAACAAACATTGCAAGAATTAAAACGAACAGAGGAAGCGAAGCAGCAAGCGTGGCGTGCAAAAGAGGATGATCTTGCACGTGTACGCGAAGAGGTGCGTGCGCTGACACAAGAAAAAGCGCGTGTTGATCGACAAAACGAAGAGCGAGACACAGAAGCGCGTGCCGATCAACAGCGTCTACAGCAACTAGCCAACTCCGAACAGGAACTAGTTGTAAAGATTCAAGCAGTGACAGATAAGATCGCTGCCCTCGAAAAGCAACGGGCAACGCAGCAACAATCAAAAGAAACGTTGCAGGCGAAGCAAACAGAGTTGCGTATTAAGCAAGCTGAATGCAAACAACAATTGCACCATGTTGACACGCACATAGAGGAAGTACGTGAGTCACTTGCGCAAGTGGAGCAAGCGTTAGCTGTGAATGAAGAGGCGGATGCTTCGCACGGTCGGAACCATGACGCACAAACGGAATCAGAAACGACACTCGCCCAGAAAATTGCTGCGGGCGCGCAACAGAAACAAACATTGACAGCACAAGTTACAGCGTTAGAGGCAAAACGAATTGATTTAAATGAGCGCTATGCTGCGCTAGAGCAGGCTGTTCAGGAGGAACAAGCCGTTTATGCGCGTTTGCAAGCCGAGAGTCAAAAACTAGATGTCCATGTGAACCGTCTGGATGTTGACCTTGATTATCGTTTAAACCGACTCAGTCAAACGTATGAATTATCATATGAAGCAGCGGTCGAAGCATATCCGCTGAGTGGTAACATTGATGAAGTCCGAACAGAGCGCGCACTTGTGGAACGCTCACTTGACGAAATTGGACCAGTGAATACGGGGGCGATTGAGGAATATGAACGGGTCCAAGCACGTGTGTCCTTTCTTACAGCGCAGCAAGAAGATTTACAGGCAGCGCGCGTGTCTTTAGATAAAGCGATCGCAGAAATGGATGAAGAAATGACACGACGCTTTAGTGAAACATTTGCGTTGATTCGTGGCCACTTCCAAGACGTGTTTAAACAATTATTTGGTGGTGGCGACGCCGATCTTCTGTTGACAGCACCACAACAATTACTGGAAACCGGCGTGGAGATTATGGTGCGTCCACCGGGAAAAAAGCGGCAATTACTTGCTCTCTTATCAGGCGGAGAGCGCGCGCTCACGGCGATTGCGTTATTATTTGCGATGTTACGGGTGCGTGCGGTGCCGTTTTGTGTACTGGATGAGGTAGAAGCAGCGCTTGATGAGGCGAATGTCAGTCGTTTCGCGCAATACTTGCATACGTTGGCGCAAGAAAATCAATTCATTGTGATCACGCACCGAAAAGGAACAATGGAAGAAGCGGACGTGCTCTATGGGGTGACAATGGAGGAGTCTGGTGTATCGCGGCTTGTTTCGGTTAAACTGGAAGAGACGGCGCAATTCATAGAAAGCTAGGAGGAGATAGACATGAGTTTTTTTAAGAAGCTAAAAGAAAAAATGACGAAACAAACAGCGGAAGTGACGGACAAATTTAAGCATGGTCTCGAGAAGACGAGAACGAATTTTTCTGAAAAGATGAATGCCCTCGTCGCCCGGTATCGAAAAGTGGACGAAGATTTCTTTGAAGAACTAGAAGAACTTTTTATTGGTGCTGATGTCGGCGTCACAACGGTTATGACGCTCGTAGATTCATTGCGAGAGGAAGCGAAGTTACGCAATTTAAAGGAGACGAAAGACTTATTGCCGATGATTTCAGAGAAGCTCGCTGCGCTACTAGAAAAAGAAGGTGATGATCTATCACTACATTTTGAAGAAGAAGGCTTGACGGTGTTTCTCGTTGTCGGTGTGAATGGTGTCGGGAAAACGACGTCGATTGGAAAGCTCGCCCATCGTTTGACGCAGGAAGGCAAGTCTGTTGTTCTTGCAGCGGGTGACACATTTCGCGCCGGAGCGATTGAACAATTGGAAGTATGGGGTGAGCGCGTAGGCGTCCCTGTCATCAAGCAACAATCGGGGTCAGACCCAGCAGCTGTCATGTATGATGCGATTCAGGCGGCACGGGCCCGGAAGGCAGATGTGCTCATTTGTGATACAGCCGGGCGTTTACAAAACAAAGTGAATCTCATGAATGAGCTAGCTAAAGTGAAACGTGTCATTGAACGTGAAGTGCCTGGTGCACCACATGAAGTGTTGCTCGTTCTTGATGCCACAACGGGGCAAAACGCGCTATCGCAGGCGAAGATGTTTGGCGAGACGACAGATGTGAGCGGGCTCATTTTAACGAAACTAGATGGCACCGCGAAAGGTGGTATTGTCATGGCGATTCGTCAAGAGCTAGACTTGCCAGTGAAGTTTATCGGATTAGGAGAACAAAAAGATGACTTACAGCCATTTTGTGCGGAGCAATTTGTTTATGGATTATTCAAAGAGCTGGTCGAGGAAGAGGGGGCGTAACTTTCATACTTGCTGTTAAGAAAAAAACTTGACAGAACAATATTGATGCGGTAGTATATGTATTTGTAGACGAATCGTCTAGTGTTCTAAATGGCTTTCTTTGTGAAGTACCTTGGCACATGGATATGACTGAACAAGGGGCGGATCACTTGCTTGATAAAACATTACGCATGAATTACTTGTTAGATTTTTATCAGTCCTTGTTAACGGAAAAACAGCATCAGTACATGTCTTTATATTATTTAGATGACCTCTCACTTGGAGAGATCGCAGAGAAATATGAGGTAAGCCGACAAGCTGTTTATGACAACATTCGCCGGACAGAAGTGATGCTTGAGGAATATGAAAGAAAGCTTGGGTTACTCGCAAATTCTATACGACGTCGCGAACTGTTGGCTGAGTTACGTGTCGCAATGGATGAAAATCGCGGACGAGCAACCTATGATGCGATTATAGACCGCATTGGGCGGCTTGATTCATAACACACAGCACGCGTTCAAGGTGAGAAGATATTTGCCAAGGAGGCGATTACATGGCATTTGAAGGACTTGCCGCACGCCTACAAGAAACATTAAAGAACATCCGCGGCAAAGGAAAAGTAAGCGAGCAAGATGTCAAGGACATGATGCGCGAAGTTCGACTCGCTTTACTCGAAGCAGATGTGAACTTTAAGGTCGTAAAACAGTTCATTGCTAATGTGAAAGAAAAAGCACTCGGGCAAGAAGTGATGAAGAGTTTAACACCTGGTCAACAAGTCATTAAAGTTGTGAATGAAGAGTTGACAGCACTCATGGGCACCGAACAAAGCAAGATAGCGGTAGCTAAAAAGTCACCAACGGTTGTCATGATGGTCGGTTTGCAAGGCGCAGGAAAGACGACGACGACAGCAAAGCTAGCGAGCCATTTACGGAAGCAACATAATCGTAACCCGCTACTTGTCGCCTGCGATGTATACCGCCCAGCAGCGATTCAGCAATTGCAAACGCTTGGGAAACAAGTTGGGATGCCTGTCTTTTCACTAGGAGACAAAGCAAATCCAGTGGACATTGTCAAACAAGCGATGCAGCACGCGGAAGCAGAGCATCATGACTATGTCCTCATTGATACAGCGGGGCGCTTGCACATCGATGAGACGCTGATGACAGAGCTTGCTGACATTAAATCGATTGTTCAACCCGATGAGATTTTGCTCGTTGTTGATGCGATGACGGGACAAGATGCTGTCAATGTCGCTGAGGCATTCCATGAGCAACTTGACGTAACCGGGGTCGTATTAACAAAGCTTGATGGTGACACGCGCGGAGGCGCGGCGCTCTCTATTAAAGCAGTGACAAACACACCGATTAAGTTTGCAGCAACAGGTGAGAAAGTGGACCAGTTTGAGCCATTCCATCCTGACCGTATGGCTTCGCGGATTCTTGGCATGGGCGATGTCCTTTCATTAATAGAGAAAGCACAAACGCATGTTGACGAAGAGAAAGCGCGTGAGCTCGAGAAGAAATTAAGGTCAATGGACTTTACATTTGATGATTTTCTTGAGCAACTTGATCAAGTGAAAAGCATGGGACCACTTGAAGATTTGCTAGGCATGATACCAGGGATGAACAAAGCCAAAGGGTTGAAAAACCTGAAGGTGGACGATCAACAACTTGTTCGTGTCGAAGCAATCGTCCGATCTATGACCCCACTTGAAAAGCAAGACCCAAGCGTCATTAATGGTAGTCGCCGTCGCCGGATTGCAAAAGGAAGCGGCACGACAATTCAAGATGTCAACCGTCTACTTAAGCAGTTTGAAGATATGAAGAAGATGATGAAACAAATGAGTGGGATGCAAGGCGGAAAAGGGAAAAAGAAAAAAGGTTTCCCGGGTATGAAACTCCCATTTTAAAGAAAAATCTTGTCCTCTTCTGTAAGTTTGTGGTATGATTAAAAATTGTGGTTAATTATTTTTGGAGGTGTACAGCAATGGCTGTAAAAATTCGTTTAAAACGTATGGGTTCAAAAAAGGCACCATTTTATCGTGTTGTCGTAGCAGATTCACGCTCACCGCGTGATGGTCGCTTTATCGAGGAAATCGGCACATATAATCCGGTTGCTGAGCCAGCACAAGTGAACATTAAAGAAGAAAAAGCACTTGAGTGGATGTTAAAAGGCGCTAAGCCGTCTGACACAGTGCGTAACTTGTTTTCAAAAGCTGGTTTAATGGAAAAGCTCCATAACGAAAAAAATAGTAAGTAGTAAATCTTCCTAAAGGAGGGTGTCATGAAAGCTTTAGTTGAACATATCGTACGATCAATTGTTGATCATCCAGAGGACGTTCAAGTTGAAGAAGCTCATGAAGAGAAAGTGCATGTGATACGCCTTTTTGTACATCCCGACGACAAAGGAAAAGTGATTGGAAAACAAGGAAGAACGGCAAAAGCCATCCGCGCCGTTGTGCACGCAGCTGCAACAGGGGGACAACAGCGACGGGTGCGCTTAGACATTGTCGAGTAGCAATCAAAGGGCGGGGAATACCTAGCCCTTTTTTGCGTATTTTAAGGAGGGACGAATAAAGATGAGGTTTGTTCAGCCTGTCAGAGTGAAACACATTTTGACAGAACAAAAAAGACAAGAAATTACAGATAAGTTCACTGCACGCCGGCAAAGATTTCGGCACGAACAAGAACAGTTAAAGTTTCAATTACAAAAAGCGTTACGCGATGCCAAAACAGCGGGTCGTCAAGATGAGTTGCGCCATCGCTATAAAATGGAAATCGCTGATCGGGAAAATCGCTTAGAGTTAATGGATTTTAAAGAAGAGCAATTGCGTACGTTACCGCTTGGGGCTGAGCTCGACATGGGTACGACCGACATGATTGTTGATTTAGAAGTAGGTGACCGTTGGATTGATGGCGACAAATCGCTTGCCGTTGTGATTAAAGATGGTTATATTCACGAAATAAAAGAAACGGAAGTAGACGATGCATATGAAGAAGAAGATGAACTGGTTTAGTGTAGGGCGACTTGTCAATACCCACGGTGTTCGGGGCGAAGTACGGGTAATGTCTCACAGTGACTTTACCGACGAACGTTACAAACAAGGGACGGAGTTAAAGGTGGCCGATACACCCGACGGGCAAGGGAAGATGGTGAAAGTGGCGTCTCATCGTGTGCATAAACAGTTTGATTTACTTACATTTGAGGAATATGACTCGTTACAATCGGTCGAACCATTTAAAGGAATGCAATTGTATGTATCCGAAGCGCAATTGTCGGAATTAGCTGAGCATGAGTATTACTATCACGAAATTATTGGCTGCGCTGCCATTGACGAAGAAGACGGGACAGTGCTTGGGCAAATTTATGACATCATTGAAACAGGAGCAAATGATGTGTGGGTCGTTCGCCGCGACGGAAAAAAGGATTTACTTTTGCCATATATTGAATCTGTTGTCAAAAACGTTGATGTGGAGAAAAGACGTGTGTATGTCCATGTGCTAGAAGGGCTAGACGAATGAAGATTGACATTTTGACGTTATTTCCCGACATGTTCACCGGGGTGTTTGGCTCGTCGATGTTAAAACATGCGAGTGAAAAAGGACACGTTTCTTTTCGGACCGTCGATTTCCGGGAGTACGCTGCAAATAAGCATAAAAAGGTGGATGATTATCCTTACGGTGGTGGCGCGGGGATGGTCCTTTCTGCCCAACCAATCTTTGATGCGGTGGCAGCTTTAAAAGCGGGATTGTCGCATGAACCACGCGTCATTTTACTCTGTCCGCAAGGCGAGCGTTACACACAAGCGAAAGCAGAGGAATTAGCACAAGAAGCGCATCTCATTTTTTTATGTGGGCATTATGAAGGTTTCGACGAACGGGTGCGGACACATGTTGTGACAGACGAATTATCAATTGGCGACTATGTGCTTACAGGCGGAGAGCTTGGGGCGATGGTCATTGCCGATAGTGTGACTCGCTTACTACCAGGTGTATTAGGAAATGAGGAATCTGCGGTGACGGACTCTCACTCAACAGGTTTACTTGAGCACCCGCAATACACGCGTCCGGCCGATTTTCGTGGTTTAAAAGTACCGGATGTACTGTTATCGGGCCACCATGCGAATATTGTTAAATGGCGTAAAGAACAAGCGTTGAAGCGGACATTGGAACGGCGCCCCGATATGTTACAACGTTATTCTCTTACGGAACAAGAGGAAGCATGGTTAGGCGAGCTGAAAGAAGAGGAATAAAAGGGGAAAAGGGAGAGAGCGATGTGAAAGAACAACTGCATGATTTGATTGCGACCGCAGCAGCGAACGTCGCTGGTACGACATTATCAGATTGGACATTGGAACAACCAGCACAACTTGCCCATGGCGACTTTTCAACAAATATTGCTTTAAAAGCAGCGCGCGTGTTGAAACGCAAACCGATCGACATTGCCGGAGATTTCGTTGCGGCGTTGAGCGAGATGGATACACCATTTCTTGAAAGCGTTGAAGTCGTTCAACCAGGATTTATTAACTTCTTTATTGACTGGGACGAGGCGCTGCGTATACAAGCAGAAGCGGGATTGACTACGAAACAAGAAAAAGTGCTCATTGAACATACGTCGATTAACCCGAACAAATCGGCGCATATTGGTCATTTACGTAATGCGTGTATTGGGGATACGATTGCGCGTCTACTTGCTTACAAAGGAAAACATGTAGAAGTCCACAATTACATTGATGACCTTGGAAACCAGTTAGCAGATACACTTGTTGGTTTACTGTCACCTGAATCCACGCGTCCGGACGAGAAGGCAGTACGTTTTGGTGATTATTGCTGGGATGTGTATTCATCTTTGAATGAGGCATATGAAGATGGCAGACTATCGACGAGCAAGCGTGAAGATGTGTTGCACCAACTAGAAGCAGGCGATAATCATACGTCATGGCTCGGTTACGCGGTTGCAAATAAGATTGCTGAGGAACATGTTGCCGAAATGGGTGAGTTTGCGATTGATTATGACTTACTCGTGTGGGAACGGCATATTTTACAGCGTGGTTTTTGGGAAAAAGCGTTTGCTGCTTTACAACAGACAGACGTATTTTTCAAAGAAACGAGCGGACCACAAGCAGGCTGTTGGGTGTTAAAGACGACTACAACGGAAAATGACGATCAAACATCTACCCATCAAGCCAATAAAGTACTGGTGCGTTCAAATGGTGTGTTAACGTATACGGCAAAAGATATTGCCTACCACATGTGGAAGTTTGGCTTGCTTGCAGAAGACTTTACATATGCAAGAAAGAGTGACAAGCTCTGGACAACAGACACAGCGGGGCAACAAGCAGCATTTGGTCACGCTGATGTAGCGATCAATGTGATTGATTACCGGCAAGCGTATCCGCAACAAGTGGTAAAGCAAGCATTAGCCGCTTCTGGTTTTACAGAAGCTGCGGCCAATTTGCGCCACGTTTCTTATGGGGTCGTTTCATTAAGCAAGCAAACAGCCGGAACGTTAGGTGTGGCATTAGAAGAAGGAAAAAATGTATATGCAATGTCTGGACGCAAAGGCATTGGCATAAAAATTAAAGAACTGATTGCCCATATGGAAGAAGCCGTGCGCACACAAAGTCCGAATGCGTCAGAAGGCATGGTGAAAAAACTTGCCCGGGCGGCGATCCGTTACAATATGCTCCGCTACAACACGACATCAGATATTATTTTTGATTTAGACGAAGCAACGCAAGTGACGGGGAACACGGGTATTTATTTAATGTACACGTATGCACGCGCAAGTAGCATCGCTAAAAAAGCGCAAGATGCAAATATTGACGCGACCGGGGCCACATTTAAAGCTTGTACGGATGTGGAACGGGCGGTGTTAAAACAACTTGCAGGATGGCCGAATGCATTAGCAAAAGCGGAGCGAGACTTAGAACCGAATGTGCTTTGTACATTTGCGTTTGAGCTAGCAAGCCTTTACAACCGCTTTTATGCAGAATGTCCGGTTTTAAAAGCGGAGCCGGATATACAAAGCCGCCGCTTAGCGCTGACAAAACTTGTGCGTGAACAGTTAGAGACAATTTTGCATGTGCTCGGCTTGCCAGCAGAAGAGCGGATCTGAGTGAGAAGGCACGCTATTTCTGCTTTATAAGCATATATTTTCTACAGGTCGTTAATTACGGAGAATGGGGAGGGGTATTTTATAATGGGAAATTGGTTTCGTGTGTGGGTACAACCTCGTCAAGTGATGAAAGAAGAATTGGCGCGGACAGAGAATGAAACAGGGAAGTTTATTTTGATTGCAATTATCGGTGGATTCCTGTCATTATTTGTGGGGTATCAACATTTAGGGTCAAGTATGCCAACGTTTTTGTTTGTGTTTCTCCTAGCATTGGGGGGGAGTTGGATTGTTGGACTGCTTTCATTATATGTGATGTCGTGGTTATACAAATGGATTGGGTCTTGGATAGGCGGAAAGGGTACGTCACTTGATTTGCGCAAAGCGGTTGTTCATGGGAACTTGAAGCCGGGAATCATTATGAGTGTGATTGCGTTACCTTTTGTGTTCATGGTCGGAGAAGCGTATTTTATTTCGACCTCGAACGAACATTTCCGCTTCATTGAAGAGACGTTTACGCCATTGCAGGTGTGGGCAACAATGGCACTTGGTTTGACCCAATTCGCCGGTTTGGTATGGATGATTGTCATTTCTCTTCATGCAATTGGCGAGGCACATCAGTTTTCGGCTTGGAAATCGCTGTTGATGATGGTTATTATGGTCGCTTTACTTGTGGGGCTCGCTCTGTTGTTGGTGATCCCTGTAATGCTGTTAATGGCATTTTTTGGAAGTTTTTGATCTGTAACAAATGAAGCGCAGCCCCTGCGGAGGGCTGCGCTTTCCTCATTTTTCATTCTTCCCCATCTCCCGCAAAAACTGTCTCCCTTTCTCCTTATACGTCGCAATACTTAATGAAATCAGCTGCAAATCTTCATCGTTTAATTCCCGCACGACTTTTCCCGGCGAACCGAGGACGAGCGTACGAGGTGGGATTTGTTTCCCTGAAGGAATGAATGTGTTTGCACCAATCAAAGCAGATTCCCCAATCTCTACGCCATCTAAAATTGTTGTTCCCATTCCGATTAGGGCGCGTGTACGAATCGTACAGCCATGTAAAATAACGTTATGACCAACGGTAACCTCATCTTCAAGTATGAGCGGATGATCCTCATATAAGTGAAGCGTACTATTGTCTTGAATATTGCAACCTCGTCCAATTGTAATCGGTGCTTCGTCTCCGCGCAGAACAGCATTAAACCAAACGCTTGATTCAGCGGCGATTGTGACATCGCCAATGATCCGACAGCCGGGAGCGAGGAAAACAGACGGATCAATGTTTGGTTTTTTATCTCCAAAAGGATAGATCAACGTTCGCTCCCTCCATTTCCATCGTGTGCTGGTGAAAAGACGCGTGACCGCGTTAAAAAACGCTTGCCTTCTGGTCCTTCAAGTGAAAACATGCCGCCGCGTCCATCGACAACATCAATGATCAGTTGGGTATGTTGCCAGTAGGCGTATTGGTCTTTAGCAATGTAAAAAGGGGTGCCGCCAATGTCGCCTAAGTGGATATCATTTTCGCCAATGCGGAGCTCCCCGCGCATATAACACATCGGTGAGCTCCCATCGCAGCAGCCGCCTGACTGGTGGAACATAAGCGGGCCATGTTTTTCTGTTAGGTGGCGAATGAGTGACAGCGCTGCTTCAGTCGCAATGACACGTGCAGTCATGTCGCCACCTTAAAAGAATCCGAGCGCATCTTCGCTATGGCTGACGAGAATATTTTTTGTTTGTTGATAATGATCAAGCATCATTTTATGGTTTTCACGTCCAATTCCTGACTTTTTATAACCACCGAACGAGGCATGGGCAGGATACGCATGATAACAGTTTGTCCAAACGCGTCCAGCTTCAATGTTACGCCCGAAACGATATGCGGTATTCAAGTCACGCGTCCAAACCCCCGCGCCAAGGCCATATAAAGAATCATTGGCGATCGCGAGTGCCTCTTCATCATCTTTAAACGTTGCAACCGATACGACCGGACCAAAAATCTCTTCTTGGAAAATGCGCATGTTATTTCGGCCTTTAAAAACGGTTGGTTGCACGTAATAGCCGCCAGCAAGCTCGCCTTGTAGTTGATTGCGGGCGCCGCCAATGAGGACTTCCGCACCTTCTTCTCTGCCGATGGCCATATAAGAAAGAATCTTCTCAAGTTGTTCTTCTGACGCTTGCGCACCCATCATTGTATTCGGATCAAGCGGGTTCCCTGTTTGAATCGCTGCTACGCGTTTTAAGGCACGTGTCATAAAGTCATCATAAATGTCTTCGTGAATGAGGGCGCGTGACGGGCATGTGCACACTTCACCTTGATTCAAGGCAAACATGACAAACCCTTCGATCGCTTTATTTAAGTAGGCATCGTCTTTTGCCATCACGTCACGGAAGAAGATGTTTGGTGATTTCCCACCAAGCTCGAGTGTGACAGGAATTAAGTTTTCCGACGCGTATTGCATGATGAGGCGACCCGTTGTTGTTTCTCCTGTAAAGGCGATCTTAGCGATGCGGTCAGAAGAGGCGAGTGGTTTTCCTGCTTCGACACCGAAACCACTGACGATATTGAGGACCCCTTTTGGTAGTAAATCTTCAATTAGTTCAATCAGGACAAAAATCGAAGCCGGTGTTTGCTCAGCAGGTTTTAAGACGACACAGTTCCCGGCAGCAAGCGCGGGCGCAAGTTTCCAGGTTGCCATTAAGAGTGGGAAATTCCACGGAATAATTTGCGCGACGACACCAAGTGGTTCGTGGTAATGGTAGGCTGTTGTTGTGTCGTCAATTTGGCTTAATGTGCCTTCCTGGGCACGAATGACCCCAGCAAAATAACGGAAATGATCAATGGCAAGTGGAATGTCAGCATTCAATGTTTCGCGGATCGGCTTCCCGTTATCCCACGTCTCGGCCACAGCTAATTTTTCGAGGTTTTCTTCCATCCGATCGGCAATTTTGTTTAACAAGTTCGCTCTTTCTGCGGCAGGTGTTTTTCCCCATGCCGTTTTTGCTGCATGGGCGCTGTCAAGAGCTAACTCGACATCTTCTTTCGTTGAACGGGCGATCTCGCAAAATACTTCTCCTGTAACAGGTGTGATATTTTCGAAGTATTGTCCGAACGTTGGTGGTGTCCATTCACCATTAATGTAATTGTCGTACCGTGAGCGAAAATGTACGAGTGCATCTTGTTCATTTGGACGTGCATAGACAGGTAGACGTGTAGAAACCATAGAAAAATCCCCCTTAAAAAAATCGCTCTTTTGCATAAGAGCCTTATCTATATATTCGACTTTATGTAAACGCTTTCCTCCTTTTTTGACATGTATTTTCTCTAATTAGCATTGCTTTTCACTGGGGCAAGTGTCACTGCATAATGTGGTGAAGAGTGGATCATGTAGTTTATAAGGAGTGACGTTGGAATGGGTATGTACCAGCAAGCAGTGCAGCTGTGGGCAAGAGAACTGGAAAACCTCTGGGGGGAACAACAGGAGGAATTGATGGAAACGGTTGGCGCAGAGCGAACGAAGCCGTTTACGGACGCATTGGCGGCTTTGAACGAAGGACTACGCGCACGTGCTGATCATGTGGACGAACTTGCTGCACATGCATATGAGCAATGGTTTTACATGACGCAAGTCGGGAGGAAATTTCCCGCTCATCGGACACAAGTTCCAGTTGGTGGACATACATTGCCGCCATTACCGTATGCGTATGATGCGCTTGAACCATATATCGACGCGGAAACGATGCGAATTCATCATGACAAGCACCATCAAAGTTATGTGGATGGACTTAATCGGGCAGAGACAGAAATGGCTGCTGCACGACAAAGCAGCGATTATCATTTAATCAAACATTGGGCACGTGAAACGGCCTTCAATGGTGCAGGTCATTATTTGCACACACTCTTTTGGGCGAACATGAGTCCAGACGGAGGCGGGGAGCCATCTGGCGCACTTGCAGATCAAATTAAACAAGATTTTGGCTCTTTTGAACAGATGCAAGCACAATTTTCACATGCTGCAGATAAAGTGGAAGGTGGGGGATGGGCGATGCTTGTCTGGTCACCGCGCGCCGGGCGGTTAGAGATTTTGCAGGCGGAAAAGCACCAAAACTTATCACAACAAGATCAAGTGCCGTTGCTTGTGCTTGATGTGTGGGAGCATGCTTATTATTTAAAACACCAAAATGATCGGAAGGCTTACATTGACGCGTGGTGGCATGTTGTGAACTGGTCGGAAGTTGCGCGTCGGTTTGAGCAGGCGGAGAAGTTGACATGGGCACCGTTTTAAAGAAAGATGTTAGGTTATTGTAGTGGGGAATAGAATCGATTTTTATTCACAATAAACGAAGACCTCGACCAACACTTTTTGTCAAGGTCTTTTTTGATAGATGCTCATCATTACAAAATCGGTGACAGCAAACGTGAAATCGACTCTTTAAAGCGTGTCCGTTTTGGGCGATGTTCATAATCGCTCAATGTAAGCAAGCTCGATGTCTCTACATCTGCGCGAAAATCTGCACTTAAACGTCGGGCAGTGGCTTTATCATAAATAAATGCATTCACTTCAAAGTTAAGTTTGAAGCTACGCTGGTCAATGTTGGCAGTCCCGACCGTGCTAAGCGTTTCATCAATAATGATTACTTTATTATGAATAAAACCGCCTTCGTAAATATAGACAGTGGCACCGACTTTCAACATTTCACCAATGTGTGACGTTGTTGCCCAATAAACAAACATATGATCCGGTTTGTTTGGAATCATGATCTCTACATCAATCCCTGTCTGTGCGGCAACCCGTAAAGCGTCTAGCAGCGTTTGATCAGGAATGAAGTATGGTGTTTGAATGAAGATCGACTTTTTTGCACTCATAATCATTTTTAAATACCCATTCTTAATTTGTTCGGACTCGGAGTCAGGGCCACTGGAGACAATTTGAAGCGGCACATTGCCACTGCTCTTGCATGGCGGGAAATAACGATCATGATAGGAAATGTAGTACTCTTTTGCTGCTTGATTCCAATCAAGAATAAAACGGGTTTGAATGGCTTGAACGGCGGGTCCTTGAATGCGCAGGTGTGTATCGCGCCAGTAGCCAAATCGCTTCTTTTTACCAAGATATTCATCACCGACGTTAAATCCGCCAATATAGCCAATTTTTCCGTCAATATTAACGAGTTTGCGGTGGTTTCGGAAGTTGAGCCGGAAATTAATAATGGCAAATTTAGAAGGAAAAAACACCCCAACTTCCCCCCCTGCTTCAAGGAAAGGACGTAAAAACTTCTTTCTCAAAGACCGAGAACCAAGTTCATCATACAGCAAACGCACTTTTACCCCAGCAGCAGCACGGGCGGTGAGTGCGTCAATCACTTCTTTTCCGATCCCATCATAACGGAAAATATAATACTGAATGTGAATAAATGTTTTTGCAGCGCGAATATCGGTAAGCAGTTGCTGGAACTTCATTTTTCCGTCATTTAAAATGTCGACGGTATTGTTTTCAGTGAGTACTGCCTCGTTGTTCATTAAGTGCATATAAATGAGATCGCGATGTTGATTAGCCGTCTCATTCCCGAAGTGAAAGTGAGGGCTCCGGACATCATCTTGTTGTCGCTGAATCATGTCTTCGAGTCCCATCTTTTTAATCCCAGACCATTTGAACAACTTTCTTCGAGATAATGTCTGTCCGAGCAAAAAATAAATGATAAAGCCAAAGAAAGGAATAAAAAACAAAATAAGGAGCCAGGCCCACGTTGATTGTGCGTCTTTTCGTTCGATAAAAATTAAAATGGAGGCGAGGAGAATGTTTGTAATGATGAGCGCAATAGATAAGTAGGTTAGCACACTTAATTCAATCATCATGATTATCAACCTGCTTTTTCTCAGAATGAAGTTAAAATCGTCCAGATCGGAAAATGGACCAAATGATCGCAAAGAACATGAGGGCGGTCATTGTTAAGCCAATTTCAACTGCTGGTATGTTAGAAAGAACCGTTTGTTCTGCAGTCAATGCTGTTCCGATAATGACAGCGGCCATAATGATGCTAAACGCAAGTAAAACGAGTGAAAAAGCGAGTTTATTACTAATGCGATCAACTCTTTGAAGGAGTTCACGCATGTCCTTCATCGAGACAGTGACTTTTAATTGTCCACGGCGAATAGTAGAAAGCGATTTATGTAACTCTGTTGGTAGCCACTGCAACGCGCGGATTGGTTCAGTAATGGTATCTTTCGCTTTTTGAAAAAAGTGTTTTGGATGAAAGCGCTCATGGATAAGCATACGTCCAAAAGGCTCAACTAAGTCCATAATAGATAGGTTTGGTGCCATCGTTGCCACAATCGCTTCGACGGAAAGAATCGTTTTTCCGAGGATCATTAAATCTGGTGGGACGATGCACTGGTGTTTATGGGCGACATTAAACATATCTTGGATCGCTTCACCTAATGAAATGTCGCTCAAAGGCAGATCATAATATTTCAGGCGTAAGTCGTCAAGATCTTCTTTCAAACGCTCATGATTCACTTGCTCATGAATGATATCCATTTGTAACAAGGCGTTCATCACGCGCTCTGTGTCACGGCTTTTTAAACCGATCATCATGAAAGCAAGGTTTTGACGCAAGGATGTAGACAAACGCCCAACCATGCCAAAGTCAATAAGGACAATCTTGCTATCTTTTGTCACAAATACATTGCCTGGATGCGGATCGCCATGAAAGAATCCATGCACAAAAATTTGTTCAAATATACCTGTCGCAAAGCGTTTGACAAGCGCGGTTTGATCAAATCCTTCTGAGGTGACTGCCTCGGTCATTTTTCTTCCTTCAACAAAGGCTTGTGTTAACACTTTCGACGTACAGTAATGAGGAAAATTTTTTGGCACCGACAAGGTGGTGGATGATTGACGGCGAATGCGCTCAGCATGTTGTGCTTCCAGTTTATAGTCAATCTCATTTTTTAAAGCCGCTGCAAATTCAGCGAATAGTTCAGTTAAGCGCAGGCGGCGTACCCACTCAATTTTCTCCTCAGCTACAGAAATTAAGTCAGATAAAATGGCCAAGTCAGTTTCTATGAGCCGTTCAATTTGCGGACGGCGGACTTTGACAATTGTTTCTTCTCCAGTAAGCAAGGTGGCCCGGTGTACTTGTCCAATAGAAGCAGCAGCAAGCACCTCTTCAGAAAATGATTGAAAGAGTGAGGTGAGTGGTGCGCCTAGCTCTTGTTCGACAATTGCTTTGGCCTCTGCAAAAGGGAAGGGCGCAACATTATCTTGTAGCTCGGCAAGTTCGGCGAGGATGTGGGCTGGAAATAAGTCTTTCCGTGTGCTCGCAAGCTGCCCGAGCTTAATAAATGTCGGTCCAAGCTCTTCTAATAAGAGGCGAATTCGTTTCGCCATTGAATGGTCAGCGTTTTTATGCTTTTTTTTGCGAATACGTGCTTTCTCTAGCAGCCCTAGATCACGAACGATGTGCCCGAAGCCGTAGTGGTATAGGGCGCTTAAAATATCTTGGTAACGAGAAAGGTAACGAATTTGTTTTTTTAGCATTATGCGTCTGTTTCTTTTTCTGTTTGGACTAATTTTTGTTCAAGAAGATCGACACGCTGTTGTAGTGCTTGAACTTCTTCTTTTGTCGGCACATCCATAGAAGACAACAATTGACGTACACGTCCTTGGATCATATCCTCTACCTCTTGTTGCGCTTTTTTCCCGCGGTCCACCAATTCATCAATAAGCGCTCCTGATTCGGCGCGTGCAACGTCACCTCTTTTGACAAGCTCATGAACCGTTTTTTCAATTTGCTCTTTACTGTAGGAAGCAGCACCAATGCCAAGCGAATACATATTGTTTAATAAATCTTTGACCATCATCATCCCTCCTCAGATTGATGTTATTCTTTCATTGTAAACAAAGTGAAGGCAAAATTACAACCATGATAGGACAGTATGTCTCTATCTCTCTTCTTTATATGTTTGAAGAAAGAGCGGGTTCCCTTCTATCCATTCGGCGTAAAGAACGGCTTTATGGGTGGCAATGCCCCGTTTTAATAAGATTTCTTGAAGCCATGTTTTTGATTGGTTCATCTCTGTTAACGATTCTTCAATGATTTCACCGTCCATAATGATAGGGATCGGTAGTGTTGGGTCAGACCGATGAATCGCCAAGTCTTTGTTCGTCGGTATATCATAGGCACTTTTCCGCTGTACATTGACAGAGCCATTCGTTTCTAAAATGCCGTATTCCACTTCTTGGATGGAAAAGACGCCCCGTTCTCGTAAAAGGTGTTGCAACTGATTGAGGTCCAGTTTGTTCTTCTTTAATTCTTTGAACTGAATCCGACCTTTCGCAATGATCACAGAGGGACTGCCTTCTAACACTGCACGTGTTGCCCTAAACTTTTGGGTCAACATTTCAATAGCGTAAATGAGCATTCCCCAAATAAAGACAGCGTAGAGCACATAATGCAGCCCAATGTCTTCATCGTAGATGGCATTTCCGACAAGTTCACCGAGTACGAGGGCAGAAATAAAGTCAAACGGTGTCAACTGGGTGATTTGGTTTTTTCCAAGTACTTTTGTCAGTACAAGTAAGGCAAAAAAACCAATGATGAGCTCACACGTTAAAGCAATGTAACTGTCTAACATCTTGATCATCCCTCATATTATGAACTTTCCCTGCAAGTGAAAAGAAACATGTAGCTGTTGATTTAGGATGGCTTTTTTTCGTCAAGTTATCCGTTGAATGAGAAGTGTTGGAGATGACAAATATTTCTTGTGTAAAAAAAGCGGGAAAGCTCACGATATACATACGGAGTGTATAAAAAGAGAGGTGAGAGAAGGGAATGAACAAAAAAATTGCTGCAATGGCGATGTGTCTCCTCATTTTTCTGAGTGGCTGCACGATGCAAGAAGATGAAAAAGGGGCAGCGTTTAAATTACAAGCTGTGTCTGAGCATGAGCAAGGCGCTGCCGATGGGGCAAAAGATGAATTATTGGAAATGGAAGAAGTTACGAGTGTGCGTGGGATCCAATTTGAGGATCAAATTTTGCTCGCTGTACATGTGAAACACGGGGATCGCTTGCAGTTGCAAGATGTACGCAAACGTGGGCACAAACAAATTGAAAAATTATATCCGCACATGAAGGTGCAAATATCGACAGATAAAAAAGTGTACAAAGAGTTAGAAGATGCGGAGGAAGAATTGAAAGCACATCAACTTGACACGCCTTTGTTAAGAAAGAAGGCGCAAGAAATTACTCAACATATGAACATGAAATGAGCATGAGAGGATAGATGTAGTGATGGCAAAAAAACAACCGACACCCGCACAAAAGGAATATCAAAATTTAGAAGACAGTTACGAAAAAAAGCGTCCCGTATTGCGTAATTGCATGTGTGCTTTTTTCATTGGTGGCTTTATTTGTCTCTTTGGTCAATGCATCCAAGTATTCTTTTATACGTATTTTGATTTTACGGAGAAAACGGCTGGGAATCCGACCGTTGCTGTTTTAATTTTACTTTCAACCATTGCAACGGCGCTAGGATTTTACGACAGGCTTGCGCAAATTGCGGGTGCCGGGACAGCCGTACCGGTAACCGGATTTGCAAATTCGATTGCGTCAGCAGCAATCGAGCATCGGACGGAAGGATATGTTCTAGGTGTAGGTGGCAACATGTTTAAACTGGCTGGCTCAGTAATTGTGTTTGGTGTGGTCTCGGCGTTCTTTGTAGCGCTCATTAAAGCGGTGCTAATTGAGCTGGGGGTGGTATGATGTTGATCGGAAAACAAAGTTGGCAATATACGAGTCGTCCTGTCATCTGTGCGACAGGGACGGTCGGTGGACCTTTTGAAGCAGCAGGGGCATTGCCGCAAGCGTTTGATGTGTTACATGATGACATTTGGGTCGGACAAGAATCGTTTGAGAAAGCACAAACGGTATTTGTGGAAGAAGCGGTAAAGACCGCATTAAAAAAAGCATCTCTTACGACAGATGACGTGCAATTTATGCTCGCAGGTGATTTGTTAAATCAACTCACACCGTCCAGTTTTGCTGCACGAACGTTACAGATCCCATATATGGGGTTGTTTGGCGCGTGTGCGACGTCAATGGAAGGGCTTGCGATCGGGGCAATGATGGTCCATACACAAGCAGCAGAGCATGTGGTTGCGGTTGCGTCAAGTCACCATTCAGCAACAGAGAAGCAATTCCGTTATCCAACAGAATATGGCGGGCAGAAGCCACCTACTGCCCAGTGGACAGCAACGGCTGCGGGAGCCGCTGTGTTGACGGGGAGTGGGCAAGGGCCTCGTGTGACGGGTGCAACAATAGGGCGTGTCGTCGATATGGGCATGTCCGATCCATTTAATATGGGCGGCGCGATGGCACCTGCGGCAGCGGATACGATCGCAAGGCATTTTACAGACTTTAACAGAACGCCGGAAGACTACGATCTAATCGTCACCGGTGACCTTGGCCAAATTGGCTTGCCCGTTGCTAGAGATTTGTTAAAACAAAAAGGATACATGCTTGATCATGATCTGTTTGGAGACTGTGGACTGATGCTCTACAAGGCCAGTCAATCTGTATTTGCTGGTGCGAGTGGACCCGGCTGCTCAGCAGCTGTGACATACGGACACTTACTTAACGAGATGACAAAACAAGGCTGGCAGCGAATTCTTGTTGTCGCAACCGGTGCGTTGTTATCGCCATTATCGTATCAGCAAAAAGAGTCGATTCCATGTATTGCCCATGCGGCTGTCATTGAAACGGATGGAGGGGGACATCACTTATGATCTTTTTATGGGCGTTTATTATCGGTGGGGTCATTTGTGTCATCGGTCAACTGTTAATGGATGTTGGGAAGTTAACCCCAGCACATACGATGTCGACACTTGTTGTGAGCGGTGCGGTTTTAAGTGGATTCGGATTATACGAGCCATTAGCCGATTTCGCTGGCGCTGGGATGACAGTACCGATTACAAGTTTCGGACATGCACTTGTGCAAGGGGCATTGCAAGAGGAACTGTCTGTCGGTTGGATCGGCATTATTACCGGTATTTTTGAAATCACAAGTGCAGGAATTTCTGCGGCAATTATTTTCGGATTTTTAGCATCGCTTGTGTTTAAGCCGAAGGGGTAGTGAAATATGCAAAACCCTGAATGGGTACTGGACTTTTCATCCATTATTCGGGGTGTTGCTAATGTTGTTCTCGCGATTACTCCGACTTTCAGATACGCTGGTCACCTAGTGATAAAGGTAATGGCCATACCTTATTCGCTTTTTATTTAAGGGTATGATATAACCGTGAGTTGAGTATAACCTCGTAGTAAATCCATAGTATCCGTCTGCATTTCACGGTTAGTAAAAATACGCAATATAGCTGGGTTGTTTAATCGTATAGTAGCCGATGAAGAAACGGTAACAAAAAGGGCACCGGTTGTGCTAACGAATGAACCACCAATGACCCCACCAGGATCTAGTTCTGCATCGGCCCAATAATTAGTTGATGTACTCGTTGCTTGCGTTACGGTGTAATTAATATAATAAGTGCGGTTAGGTGCTAAGTTAATATCAGTTGGCGTAACGATATTCCAGCTAATCGTATTAAAAGGTGACCCTGGACCTCCAGGACCAACCGGGCCCTCTGACATTGAAGTCGGTAACTTTTGGTTCGATACTGATCAAACTCATGAAGGTCTCTCTCACACCAACCGGAAAATTTTTCTTGACAGTGATGGCAGCGTTTAGTGAATTAGACCGCGAGATGATTAAAGAAAAACAACGTGCTGGCATTACGCCATTCTACAACAAAAACGGTGGAGGAAATTTGTGCGATATCAGGGATAGGTGTTGCCACTTATTATCGGCGTATGAGAGAAGTAAGAAGTGGATTGGAAGGGATGGAGGATTCTTTGGCATAAACAATTGAAAGCGCTTTATTTTATTTGCATTTATTGATAGGAAAGGCATTGATTTGAGAAGCAACTGTTTCCCTAAATCAATGCCTTATCTGATTATTTCTTTTGTCAGGGTTTAATCCGCTTGCTCTTCCTGTTCAGATTGAAGTGTACGCACCTTTTGTTCAGACATGCCGGTCATCTCAGCAATAAAAGCAATGTCCATGCCTTTGGCGAGCATGCGTTTTGCGGTGGTGGTTCGTTCTGCTGTACGTCCTTCTTCTTTCCCTTTCTTCCATCCGCGCCGCTCATAAGATGTCATGAAATCCTTAATCGCAATGCTTTCCGCTGGTTCCAATTGCTTGACTTCTTCTCGCAATTTCATCTCCTCCTTGTCGTTTAGTATGAGATAAGAATCAAAGAACTGCATGACAAAATGCCGGTGTTGCGCTTTCAATTCCATCTTTAACATGAGTCGCAAAAATGCCTTTTTACACGCGACTTTCTCTTCTTCAGTATAACCCATGAGCGACATTAATGCAGCTGCAGCAGGATTTTCCATTTCCATAAAGGCCCGCCACGAGAGTTTCTTGAGGAACAAATTTTCATATGCAAAATAGAAATACGTTCTCCCATTAATCGTATGAATGACTTCGGTTGCGGGCTCTTTTTCGGGTGTCCGGTAACTAAAAATAGCAATAGGTAGGATGGGACATTGGTAACGATCGACAAGACGCGCGTAATACCCGCTCATACGTCGGTGAAAGTGTGGATCATAGCTCGACTGTGCTTCTACATGAATAAGGATGACCACATCCACAGATTTTAACCGTGTTTTTACGACAAAGTCAGGTCGCAACGGTGATTTTTGTTCACCAGAAAACCAAGCATCTGTTGAGACGGGTTCAGATGAATCGAGATCAATGTCAGCTTCAATGTCGGGAAAAAAAGCATACATAAAGTCAGAGAAGAAATGGTCGAGTAGCTGTCGGAAAAGTTGATCGTGCGGAGGGTGGTGCGAGGTCACGGATGAAAGCTCCTTTCGAAGTGGATGTGACACGGAGATCATAGGATAGATTGTGAGGATAAGACGTGGACCTATGAAGTGTGTCCTTCCACTACTTTCGACGTGCGAGGAGCATTTCCTTTCTAAAATAGGATATTGCTGCATTCGATTTCCCTAATGCTCCACTGGTGATGGCTCCGGTTTTTCGAAAGAATAAGATAGTAGTATGTCTCCTTGTTGATTGATCGTACATAAAAACACGTCCTCGAGTCTAATAACGCCTTTTGCTTCGAGGTGGGCGCGCAATGCTTCTTCTGTTAGGCCAACGTGCGTGAGCATATCTTTGGAAATGATCCCGTCAATAATAAGGGGATAGGCAATACTCGCTTTGCGAGGAATGGAAGTAGCGACGAGCTCATTTGTTGGTGTGTCTTTGGCTGGTTTTTTTAGCACGCTGAGTTCGCCGCTCGCTTCAATGATCGCCAAAGAGACATCATCCACATTAAAGACACCTTTTTCCCGCAATAGTTGTAACACATTGTCAACAGAATATTTGATTGAACGGATATTTTGCGCGAGCAGTTTGCCGTTTTCAACGACAAGTGTCGGTTCAAATGTAATCAATTTTCCAAAACGACGAAAACGGATCGCCCAACTTGAAACGGCCCGTTGCAATAAAAATATGGCAATGACAGCGGCGACGGTTGGCGCGTGGTGAATATCCGGGTTGCCAAGGTCAGCGCCAACGAGTGAAGCTAAGATCATCAGAATAAGAAAATCAAAGACAGGCATCTCGCTCACCGCACGTTTTCCCATTAGGATAGCTAAGAAAATAACAATTGGAATAAATGTAACGATCCGTACGGTGACAACAACGATATCTTCTAGCATTAGCATATCTCCTCTCATAAGTATGTGGTACCCAGTATCGCCGTGTTAAACGTTTTTAAAACCGTTACGTCATATTTGGTGCTTGTACGCATAAATTGAAGAAGAACGAACTTTTGGACGAGGTTAGATGGGTGAACAAATTGAGTGAAGGTGTGAGCGCGATCATGGGGAAAAAAGCGTTGCAAATATGGATTGTGATAGTCATACTTATGTTGCCATTTTCGGGGAAGGTAAAAGCGAAAGAATCGCCTTTTGAATTATCTGGACAGGCTGCCATCTTAATGGAACAATCTTCTGGTCGGGTGTTATATGCAGAAAATGAGCATGAACGATTAAAAATTGCGAGCATTACAAAGATCATGACGGCGATTCTTGCAATTGAGTCGGGGCGGCTTGATGAGGTGGTCACAATTTCTAAGCGAGCCGAGGGGACAGAAGGGTCTTCTATTTATCTTGTTGCTGGAGAAAAAATTCCGTTGCGTGATTTAGTATATGGGTTAATGTTACGTAGTGGAAATGATGCCGCGATGGCAATTGCGGAGTACGTTGGGGGAAGTGTTGAAGGATTTGTGTTTATGATGAATGAAAAGGCAGAGGAAATTGGAATGACAAATACGCGCTTTTATAACCCTCATGGACTTGATACACATGAAGACCATTTATCTAGTGCCTATGATATGGCAAAGTTAACGCAATATGCGATGGCAAATGAAACATACCGCATGATTGCCGGTACAAAAGATTATCGAGCAAAAGGAGATCATCCAAGGATTTTTCACAATAAGAACAAATTGCTTACTGAAAAGTATCGTTATTCAACCGGCGGAAAAACCGGCTACACAAAACTGGCGAAACGTACACTTGTTTCTACGGCTTCAAAAGACGGACTTGATTTGATTGTTGTGACATTAAATGATCCAAATGACTGGGATGACCACATGAATTTGTTTAACTGGGGGTTTAAGGAGTACACACTTGAGACGCTGGTGAGCGAAGGGAAATTGGACGTACGGACGGATGACTTTTACGATGGTCGCTTGCGTGCTTCCCATACACTGGTGTTTCCATTGACGAAAGAGGAGAAAAAAATAATCCAAGCAAAGTTTACATTGCTTACACCATCACATACAGAACAGTGGACTGACGCGCAATTACAAGACCCGGTTGGACGAATGTCGTTTTTATTAAATAATGCAGCAGTTGCAAGCACAGCACTTTATTTTGAGAAAGAAGAACGCGAGCCACCACCGTCTTTTTGGAAAAGAATAAGACAAATCTTTGGCCACATTTCAGGAGTGACCGCAAATGATTAATCTTATTTGGGCTGGACTGCTACTCATTGGTTTGCTTTACGCGGCCATCAACGGGACGATGGAAGAAGTAACAAAAGGGGTATTTGCAGGCGCAACGGAAGCTGTGACAATTTGTATTGGATTAATTAGTGTACTCACTTTTTGGCTCGGTTTAATGAAAGTCGCAGATGCAGCAGGGTTGCTTCGGGGTTTAGCGCGGCTTGTTCATCCGATTGCAAGAAGGGTTTTCCCAGATGTCCCAAAAGACCATCCGGCAATGGGCTATATTTTGTCTAACATTACTGCGAACGTGTTTGGACTAGGCAATGCAGCGACACCAATGGGCATTAAAGCGATGGAGCAATTGAAAGCTTTAAATGGCGGGAAAGACGAAGCAAGCCGGTCCATGATTACGTTATTATCGTTAAATACGGCATGTTTAACACTTGTACCAACGACGGTATTGTCAATCCGTATGTCGTATGATTCGGCAGCCCCAACAGAAATCGTCAGTACCACCATTTTTGCCTCTGGCTGTGCGATGCTTGGCGCGGTAATCATTGACCGAATTTTTTACTGGAAAAGGGTGCGAAGGGAGCGGCGGAAATGAATATATTGACGGCACTTTCGGTATGGATGATTCCTTGTTTGATTGGCACGGTAATTTTTGTGGCCACTGTCCGCAAGGTGCCGACGTATGAGACATTTGTATCTGGCGCAAAAGAAGGATTCGGCATGGCGATCTCCATTATCCCGTACTTAGTCGGGATGCTTGTTGCAATTTATGTATTCCGCGCCTCGGGGGCCATGGATGCACTTGTATCTGGACTAGCCCCCATTCTGGCGTGGATTGGTATGCCAGCAGAAGTGGTCCCGCTCGCTTTAATGCGTCCGATCTCTGGAACGGGTGCGCTCGGACTGATGAGCGACCTGATCGCGACACATGGGCCCGATTCTTATATTGGCCGGCTTGCGTCAACACTACAAGGGAGCACCGACACAACGTTTTACATTTTAACCGTATACTTTGGTGCGGTTGGCATTAAGAAAATGGGTGACGCATTAAAAGTGGGGTTGCTTGCGGATTTGGTTGGGGTGATTGCGGCGGTAGTCATAGTTGGGATTATTTTTGGTGCGACGGTTGGTTAAGAGGGTAGGGGAATAGGGGCTGCGTGCCTCTTTTTTTGCATGGACGTGAAGGAAGAGAAAAGTTGTTGCGGTGTAGTTCAAACATGGGTGCCAAATTATTTATCTGGAAAACAAAAAACTATGACCGTATTGTGACATCAACCCCATTTGATAGCGTTTGCAATGATAGTTTCACCATGTTACAATTGCGGTGTAATAACATACGGATTCTCAAGGGTGGCCGGCAATCCCCGTAAGAAAGGGGGTGCTGCTATGAGCGTCTTTCAATCACTTATGCTGATGTTTGCATTTGCTGGTTTAGTCGTCTCAATTATTACTTTGGCGCAACGTCAAAAGTAAGCCCACCCTTGAGCCGAGCAAGCTAGCGGGTGGGAAGTAACACCTATTAATTTGCCGTCCTCCTTTGTAGAGGGGTCCGGTTATTGCAGACCGTGGGTGTTCCTAAGCACACGCGGTCTTTTTTAGTTTATTCATCATTTGAATTTAGTATACATGTTTCACGCGGGATACGTCAAGTAAGTATTTTAGAAATCTGCGGTATAGTGGGTTTGTGGGAACTAGCAATAGGAGGGTTACGCGCCCTCTTTTTCTATTTTCAATAAGAGGGAAAACTTGTATATCATCACAAGAAGAGATATGATGACAAAGAGGTGATTGGAATTGATGGAACGTGAACGTTTACAAAAAGTCATTGCCCAAGCGGGTGTGGCTTCACGTCGGAAGGCAGAGGAATTAATAGAAGCTGGGCGTGTGACAGTGAATGGAAAAAAGGTGACACAGCTAGGAATGAAGGTAGCACCGCAAAAAGATAAAGTGGCGGTTGATGGGGTGTTATTAACAAAAGAAGCGCCTGTTTATTATGTCATGTATAAACCAGCAGGGGTGTTGTCGACAGTAAGTGATGATAAAGGGCGACAAACGGTGGTCAATTATATTGAAACAGAGGCCCGCATTTACCCGGTCGGTCGTCTCGATTATGATACAACAGGCTTATTACTATTAACGAATGACGGTGAGATGGCCAGTCGTCTCATGCACCCGCGATACGGTGTTGAAAAAGAGTATGTAGCAAAAGTAGAGGGCATTCCTGAGCGACAGTTATTAAAGCAGTTAGAGGCAGGTGTGAAACTAGAAGATGGCAAAACAGCACCGGCAAGAGTGAAATTATTGTCCCTTGATAAGCGCAAACAAACAGCGGTCATTCGCTTGATTATTCATGAAGGAAAAAATCGTCAAGTACGGCGAATGTTTGAAGCGATCGGTCATCCTGTTATCAAACTGAAGCGAGAACGGTATGGTTTTTTAACGCTTGCCGGTTTACAATCAGGACAAGCCCGTCAACTAAAACCATTTGAAGTGAGGCAATTAAAGAAGTTGACCGTCATAAAACCGTCATAAATGTGTGAAAAACAACCGTAAATACACGTTATAATGGGGGGAGAAGTGTGAACGGGGCATAAGGAATGATTGAGATTTTGACAAGAGGAGGGACACCATGCGGAGGAAATATAGAACTTGGGTCCGGCTCTCTATACTTGTAGTCATTGCTACAATCATTGGCATTACGATTTATGTCAATATGAACAATGAAGAAGGTTTAGCACGAGTAGGAGAAGAGCCTAAAAACTTTGCGCTCCGTGATTTAAACGATGAGAGAATCGCACTCTCCGATTTTAAAGGACAAGGTGTGTTTATTAATTTTTGGGGGACATTTTGTCCACCGTGCGAAAAAGAAATGCCTTATCTAGAGAAATATTATAAAGAATACGAGAAAAAAGGTGTTAAACTCATGGCCATTGATGTTGGCGAACCCCCGCTAACAGTACAGTCTTTTGCGGATCGGCATAATCTGACGTTTACGATTGCTTTAGACGAACGAAGAGAAGTGATGCGCGCATATGGCATCGGACCATTACCAGCATCTATTTTAGTGAATGCAGATGGAAAAATTGAAAAAGTACACATTGGTGCAATGACGGAGTCAATGGTACAGGAGTTTTTCGAGTTAATTGTGCCGGGTACATAATGTTTTGCACGGAGGTATGAGGATGAAAAAAAAGGGCATCACTTGTGAATGTAACTATGTGAATGTTGATGGCACAGAAATGTGTGCTGCTTGCGGAAAGCCATTGACAGAAAAGGCACAAGAAGAAGGCGTCAACATGCGCTATGAAGGCGCTGCCATCCGGTCACGTAAGCGGAATAAGTCACTAATTGATCATATTTGGGGCTTTTTTTCTTCAGTCAAAGTCGGCATTTGGATTCTTGTATTATTATTAATCTCATCTGCACTTGGAACGCTGTATCCACAGAAGACGTACGTGCCAAAATGGGCTTGGGCTGATCTTGCGAGCTATTATGAGGAACAATACGGCACGCTAGGACATTGGTACTATACCTTAGGTTTACATGAATTGTATGATTCTTGGTGGTATATTGCGTTAATTATTGGTCTCGCTGTTTCAATTATTGTTGCAAGCTTTGATCGCGGCATCCCGTTGTACAAAGCATTGCGGGCGCAACGTGTGACACGTCATCCCCACTTTATGAAGCGGCAACGTTTTTTTGGTGTGACGGTGACAGAAAATCCTGATGAAGCCATTGACCAAGTGTCTGCAGCTTTGGCCAACAAGCGTTACCGTATTCGTAAGGAAAATGGGAATGTATTAGCAGAGAAAAATCGTTTTGCCCGCTGGGGGCCCTATGTCAATCATGTTGGACTCATTATCTTTTTGGGTGGTTGCTTACTTCGATATATTCCGGGGATGGAAGTTGTAGACACAACGATGGCGATTCGTGAAGGCGAAAAAGAAGTCGTTCCATTTACAGATGCAACTTATTTCGTTGAGAATCGCCACTTTTCAATTGAATTATATGATGAAAATGATGAACGTTTTCAAGATGCATATGAGGAAAAGGGCGGTGTCATCCCGGAAAAGTTTGAGACGGATGCCGTGCTATATAAACGAGAAGAGTCTAGGATCATTGGTGATGATGGTGAACTTGTGAAAATGGAAGAAAAAAAGATTCACGTCAATGATCCGCTGCAGTTTGATGGTTTTTCACTTTATCAAACGGATTACCGTCTCAATGAACTAAACCAAATGACTTTTACGCTAGAACATAAGGAAAGTGGCAAAACGTTTGGAGAAATGACGGTTGATTTAATCGAGCCTGAAAGTACATATGAGTTAGGTGATGGTTATCGAGTGGTTTTAAAAGACTATTTTCCTGATTTTGATTTAAACAGCTCAGGAAAGCCAACGACAAAATCATCTGTCCCTAACAATCCGTACTTTTTGTTTTCTATGTACACACCTGATAAACCCGAAGGCGAAAGAAGTTTAATTGGCATTCAACGAAACATCGAGGCAAATGATGACAATGAATACAAAATGACTTTTGTGGATGCAGCGTTTAAAAATGTCACGATTTTGACAGTGCGTAAAGATGAAACTTTGCCGTTTCTTATTGTTGGTGGGATCATCTTTTTAATCGGGCTCGTGCAGGGATCTTACTTTGCGCATCGCCGTGTATGGTTGCAAAAAGTCGACGGCGATGTGTGGCTAGCTGGGCATACAAACCGTAATGGGTTATCGTTCCATGAAGAAATGAAACAAGTCGTGGTCGGCACACCGTTACATGTGCCTAAAGACCAAGAAGAAATGAAGCACGAGCAGTAAAACGTAGTGGCATGGTTGAACCATGTCACTTATCAGAATGTGTAAGGGAGAGGATGAAATGGCTAGTTTAAGTTTAAACTTATTGTTGCTTGCTTTTTTTGCTTATTTAGCAGCAACAGTGTGTTTTGCTTTTTCACTTCATAGACGGAGAAATTCAGAGGAGCAAGTGATGGCTGTGACGAAATCTGGTCGATTTGGCTGGATATTGAGTGTGGTTGGCTTGTTGTGCGCGCTTGCTTATTTTGTCATACGCTGGTCTGTCGCTGGACATGTACCCGTAAGTAATATGTTTGAGTATATGACGTTTCTTGGTATGATGATGAGTTTGGCCTTTATGATTATTTATTTGATCTATCCAAGTCGTGCAGATGTCATTGGGATGTTTGCCATGCCGACAGTCATGTTACTCATTGTGTATGCATCAACGTTTAGCACCGATATTTCTCCACTCGTCCCATCTTTACAAATGCCGATGTTTTTAAAGCTACACATTATGACAACGGCACTAGGTCAAGGATTGTTGGCAATTGGTTTTGCGGCGGGTCTTGCCTATTTAATTCGTTCTTTAGATTTAAGGGCAACGGGTTGGAAGCCGCGTGTACTTGAAGTAATTATGTACGGTCTGATGTCTTTAGTAGGCTACATTGTGATTACGTATATGTTTTCAGGTTTTGGTTATGAAGTTTCTTTTAACTATGTCGACCAGAATGGCGAACAAGCGGCAGCGCCTATGGTTTACCATCTACCGGCATTGATTGGACCAAATGAGGGACAATTGTTAACGGAAGGTGCGCTTTCTCCGTGGATATCTGTTCCAGGAAATATTGTTTCTAGCGACTTGAATTCGGTAATTTGGGCATTTTTTACAGGATTTATCCTTTATTGGGTGCTCCGGCTCATTTTACGAAAAAGACTCTCACTTGCGTTGCAGCCGTTGTTAAAGGCGGTTAGCCCTCAATCAGTTGATGAATTAAGTTACCGGGCAGTGGCGATTGGCTTCCCTATTTTTGCACTTGGTGGTCTTGTCTTTGCGATGATCTGGGCGCAAATTTCTTGGTCGAGATATTGGGGATGGGACCCGAAAGAAGTTTGGGCACTTGTGACATTTTTATTTTATGCCGTGTATTTACATTTGCGTCTCTCTAAAGGGTGGCATGGTGAAAAATCGGCTTGGCTTTGTGTGATTGGTTTTGCTATCATTATGTTTAACTTAGTTTTTGTTAATTTGGTCATTGCAGGGCTACATTCTTATGCAGCGTAGGGAATGCTTAGATGGTTAAGGGCAGACACTAGATGCTGTAGGGAAAAAGGAGGCAAAAAGATGACACAGCAACCAAAAATTTTAGTTGTTGATGATGAAGGACGCATTCGACGTTTACTCAAAATGTATTTAGAGCGTGAAGGATACGATGTGGTTGATGCAAGTAACGGCGAGGATGCCCTTACCGAAGCGTTAAATGGAGCGTATGATTTGATTTTACTTGATGTGATGATGCCCGGAATGGATGGGATTGAGGTGTGTCGCACACTCCGTAAGACGAAGGCAACACCAGTGATGATGTTAACAGCAAAAGGTGAAGAGGCCAATCGTGTGCAAGGGTTTGAGGTGGGTGCAGATGACTACATTGTAAAGCCATTTAGCCCAAGAGAAGTCGTATTACGTGTGAAGGCGCTGCTTCGCCGCGCCTCTGCAACACGCTTTTTGCAAACTGAGCCGCAAACAAAAAACGTGCTTGTGTTCGGTCCGTTGACCATTGATGATGATGCACATCGTGTCACGGTTGACGGAGAAGTGCTTAATTTAACACCAAAAGAGTATGAGCTGTTGCTTTATTTAGCACAGTCTCCGGACAAAGTTTTTTCACGGGAACAGTTGTTAAAGGATGTATGGCATTATGAGTTTTTTGGTGATTTGCGGACAGTGGATACACACGTGAAGCGGCTGCGTGAAAAACTAACGCGTATTTCCCCTGACTTTTCAGCAATGATTTCAACGGTCTGGGGCGTCGGGTACAAGTTTGAGGTAATCCGGGCGTAATGTTGTGGCAAAGTGTTGTTGGGAAGTTATGGTTCACAATTTTATTGCTCGTTACAGTCGTTTTAACGATTTTAATGGTGATGTTACTTCGTTTCTTTGAGACCTTTAATTTAGAAGAGGCAGAAGCACGTCTCAGTAATTATGCAACAATGGTCACTTCAACTTATGAGGCACATCGCGAGGAGTCATCACCGTATCGTTACTTAGAAAATATGAGCGAGTCACTTGCGGTGGATATCGTCATTGTAGAGGAAGGTCAAAAGCGTTGGAGTACGAAACGGTACCGAGCGCAAGAACGGCAATTGAATGTGACGGATGCCTGGGCGAGAAAAGTGCTTGAAGATGGCGAAACAGTTGTGACTGAGGTCCATACATCTACGGCTGCTACAGATGATGCTGATATTATGTTAGCAGGTGTTCCTTTAGGAGAAAAGGCACCTGCTCAAAGTGGTATTTTTTTATACCAGCCACTTGCAGCGGTGGAGGCAGCGTCACAGGAGACGAAGCAAATCATTTATTTTTCAGCAGCAATTGCGCTTATTTTAACAACTGTCTTTGCTTTTTTCTTGTCGACTCGAATTACGGCGCCGTTAAGAAAAATGCGGCAAGCTGCACTAGAAGTTGCACAAGGAAAGTTTCATACAAAGGTGCCTATTTTGACTCATGATGAAATCGGTCAATTGGCGATTGCGTTTAACCGTATGCGGCGCGAGCTCAATTATAATATGATGGCATTGAACCAAGAAAAAGAACAGCTCGCACATATTTTGTTAAGTATGGCAGATGGTGTCATTACGTTGGATCGGCGCGGTGAGATTTTATTAACAAATCCGCCAGCGGAGAGAATGTTATCTGTGTTGTTTTATGAAGAGCAAACAACGATGAACGACAAACAAACATTGCCAGCAATCCTCATGCCGTTATTTCGTCACGTTGTGTCAGCTGAAACAGAGCAATTAATGGAACAGAATGTACAAGGGCGGAGTATGGCGCTTTTAATGGCACCACTTTATGAAAAAGAAACAGTTCGTGGCGCAGTGGCTGTGATTCGTGATGTGACAGAAGAACGACGCCATGATAAACTACGCAAAGATTTTATTGCGAACGTTTCGCATGAGTTGCGAACACCGATTTCCATGTTACAAGGGTATAGTGAGGCAATGATTGATGGTGTAATGGAGACAGAGGGGGAGCGGCAAGAAGCTGCCCAAATTATTTATGATGAGTCACTTAGAATGGGGCGTCTTGTTCATGATTTACTGGACCTTGCGCGGATGGAAGCAGATCATATTACTTTGAATAAAGAAACCGTTGAGATCAATATCTATTTGGAAAAGGTCGTCCGGAAGTTTGTAAGTTATGCAAAAGAGCGTGGCGTTCATGTCTTTTTAACAGGTGTTGTTTCTGGACGGAAGATGGACATTGACCCTGATCGTATTGAGCAAGTATTAACCAATCTTATTCATAATGCCATCCGGCATACACGTGCGGGAGGAAGTGTCGAAGTGCGGTATGAATGGGATCATCTCCGCGATCGTATAAGTGTCATTGATACAGGCACGGGTATCCCAGAAGAAGATTTGCCTTATGTGTTTGAGCGTTTTTACAAAGCAGACAAAGCGCGGACCCGTGATCAAGGAGGGACGGGTCTTGGGTTAGCGATTGCAAAACACCTTGTTGAAGCACATGGGGGAGAAATTTCGGTTCAAAGCAAAGTGAGCGAAGGAACGGTCTTTTATTTCACTTTGCCTCGCAACCAAGCGGAGGATGATACATATGTATAAGAAAATGTTGCCCATGTTGTGTGTCATGCTCCTTGTCGGATGTGCCCCCCCTGTAAATGAGACGACGCAACAAACTGAGGATATAGTGCCGACGGTTTCTTTTAAACCTGAGGCGTCCATATTTCCATTCACGGCTCGTGATGCAACTGGAGAAGTATTAAACCTCCCTGAGCGCCCTAAGCGCGTTGTATCGCTTGCGCCGGTAAACACGGAAATTGTTTATGCGCTAGGAGCGGGCGAGACGCTTGTTGGGCGACATGCATATGATGATTATCCAGCTGAAGTGAGTGATGTGCCTGTTGTGACGTCAAATGTCGGTATGTCTATTAATGTAGAGGAAATTATTGCTTTAGAACCGGATGTGGTTTTGGCTCATGCCTCTTATGTAACATCAGCGCTATCTCAGTTAAGGAAAATGGATATCCCAGTATACGTCGTTTCGGAAGCGCAGTCTATTTCTGAGACATATGACATCATTTGGGGTATTGCTCAATTACTTGATCGGCAAAAAGAAGCACTTCGCATTTGCGAGGAGATGAATGATGATTTTCGTGCGCTCTCTATGCAAGCAGCAGAATTGACACCAGAAAGGCGAAAAAAGGTGTTATATGAAGTAGACAGTGTACATTTGTTTGTTGCGGGATCGTCTTCATTTATTACAGAGTTACTGTCTATCATTGGCGCGGATAATGTGACCAATGAACTCGATTTAACAGCATCCTTTCCTCAACTAAGTGAAGAGGCACTCCTTACGCTTAATCCCGATGTGATCGTCACTACCGGAGAGGTGTTACAAGTGACAAATCGAAAAAGTTTTGCTGATATACGAGCTGTAAAGGAGAACCGTGTGTATCAAGTTGAACAACAAGATGTATTAAGTCGAACAGGTCCTCGGTTACCGGAAGGAGCGAAAGCGCTTGGACAGCTCATTTATCCTGAAATCTTTGCGCAGTAAGCGCGTACTTTCCTATACAGGTGTTTTTTTGCTGATGCTTTTGACGATGTGGATGGGCGTGTGTTTCGGAAGCGTGATGCTACCGGTGAAGGAAGTGGTCATGATTTTGGGACAAGTTGGGTTAGGATTGCCGTTAGAGGCGTCATTTGACACGACTGATGTGCAAATCGTTATAAACGTCCGATTGCCGCGTGTGGTTCTTGCTTTTCTCGTCGGTGCTGCTTTGGCGCTTGCTGGGGCAGCGTTTCAAGGATTGCTGCAAAACCCGCTCGCTGATCCATACACATTAGGGGTATCTTCTGGTGCAGCGCTCGGGTCTGTTTTGTTTATTCTGTTTGGTGGTGCACTAGCCAGTGTGTGGGTTGCACCGCTTGTTTCTATTGTCGCAGCACTTGTAACATTGTTTTTGGTGTTATTTTTAGCACGCTGCATGACAAGTTCACTTACAATGGAGACAGTCATTTTAATCGGTGTCATTGTCAGTGCGTTTTTAAGTGCGCACCTTACGCTTTTAATGGCGCTGTCACACGGTGAATTGAAACAGGTTGTATATTGGTTGATGGGTAGTGTTGGTATGAGAGGGTGGTCTCACGTTGGGCTAATCCTTCCTTTTTTTCTTATTGGCACAATGATGTTATGGTGCTCGCGCCATGCGCTCAATGCTTTTATGTATGGTGAGCGTACAGCCCAGTATGTTGGTGTGGCAATAAAGAAGCATAAATATAATATGTTCATTGCTGCGACAATGTTAGCAGGAAGCGCCGTCGCTGTTGCTGGCACAATTGGTTTTGTTGGGTTAGTGATTCCGCACATCGTTCGCACATTGGTAGGAAGCGATCATCGACATGTACTATCAATGTCTCTCATGCTAGGGGGGACCTTTTTAGTGTTTACTGATTTCATTGCTCGGATGGTCGTCATGCCAAGTGAGCTGCCTCTCGGTGTGGTGACGGCGATGATTGGTGCACCGTTGTTTGCGCTACTACTATATCGACACCATAAACGAAAAAAAGAGGGGGCACACTCGTGTTAGTCGTGGAGCATTTAACTGTGCAGTTAGCTGGGCATCGCGTGTTAACAGACGTTTCTCTTTCAGTACAAAAAGGAAAAATGGTCGGTGTGCTAGGACAAAATGGGAGCGGGAAAACAACCTTGCTCCGGGCGATAGCGGGCGATTATAAAGTGAGTTCCGGTTCTATTTTGATTGAAGGACAAGCGTCTCAAATGCTGTCTCCTAAGAATCGGGCAAGGAAATTGGCTGTTTGCATGCAAAATCATCACGTGCCGTTGCATGTGACAGTACAAGAAGCAGTGAAGCTTGGACGATATCCTTACGATCATGGCTGGTTTTCTCGTCGTTCCAAAAGAGATGATGACATCGTCGAACGAGTAATGAGAGACACAGATACAATTGAGTTAGCAAATCGTTTAATCGGGCAATTAAGTGGCGGAGAACAAAAACGTGTTTGGCTTGCTCAATCGTTGGCGCAAGAACCATCATTGTTATTGCTAGATGAGCCGACAAATCATTTAGATATTGCCCAACAAGTGGCTTTCATGAATCATTTACATAAACTGCAGCAAGAGCGTGAACTTACGGTCGTGATCGTGCTTCATGATGTGAACATGATGAGTTTATACTGTGATGAATGGGTGCTTTTGAAGCAGGGACAAGTACTTGGAACAGGCGCGGTAACGAACCTTACTGAATCGTTGTTACACGAAGCATACGGGGTGCGTTTTACTGAATCGCTCGTCCCTCCTCTCGGTAAAAAGCAATTTACAATCTGTCCCTGAGGAAAAATGATGTATACCGTTCGCAGTCTTTTCATAAGCTCATACAGCAAGATCATAAGTGTATATGTGAAAAATGCACCAATGACGTGTGCGGAAGGGGGACGTTATGACCGCATGGCTGGATTTTGTGCGGAGAATGTCAATCGCATTCATTTTGGCGCTGGCAATAGGCATCTTGTTTGTAGGTGTATTAAAAGTATCTGTTTCAGATGAAAGGTTGTCGCTGGAACGACAGTAAATGATAGCACTCTCTCCTCGATTGATGGCTCTTTTTTAAAGGGCTGTTCATACATAGTTTAAAAAACCGTTGCACACCCTAAAGGGGCAACGGTTTTTTATGAGGAGGAAACAAAGTGTCCTTGTTTTTAGAGTACAGTTGGGTATTACTCGTATTAGTTTGTTTGGAAGGCATTTTGGCTGCGGATAACGCCATTGTATTAGCAATGGTTGTGCGTCATTTACCTGAGAAACAGCGTAAAAAAGCACTTTTTTACGGGTTAGCCGGTGCCTTTTTGTTCAGATTTGCATCACTATTTTTTATTTCTTGGCTCGTAGATGTGTGGCAAGTTCAAGCAGTCGGTGCCATTTATTTATTGTATTTGTCAATTCACTACTTGTACCGAAAATGGGTGAAGCACAAGACACGTAGTGCAAAGGCAGTAAAAGCGCCGTTAAGTTTTTGGAAAACGGTCTTGAAAGTGGAACTTGCTGACTTTGCTTTTGCAGTCGATTCGATTTTAGCAGCTGTTGCGCTTGCGATGACTTTGCCAGCGACAAACTGGGGGAATGTGGGGCAGTTAGATGGTGCCCAGTTTGCAGTCGTGTTGACAGGTGGACTCATAGGGATCATCATTATGCGATTTGCAGCTGGAAAGTTTATTATACTGTTAGAAAAAAGACCGAGCTTGGAGACGGCGGCTTATTTAATTGTTGGTTGGGTCGGAGTAAAACTTGCTGTCTTTACACTTGCTCACCCAGACTTAGGTGTTCTCCCAACACATTTCCCAGAATCAACATTATGGAAAACAATATTTTGGACGGTATTTTTACTTATCGTCATTGTGTATTGGGTGAAGTCAAATAAAGATAAACCAGCGCCAAAGCAATACAGCAATGAATAGAAGTAGTAACTATTTATGTTGACAATTGTTGAACGCGGACTTTTGGATTTGAATGGACGCACTTGGACAACCGTCATAGGCATCTAACATACCCGATACGAAAGGCGCAGGTACAGCGATGGTTCCACGATTGTTGTCAATGGTCACATATGCTAACCCTTCGTCGTTGTAATCAAATACTTGCGGGGCTGAGAGAGCGCAAGCACCGCAGGCGATACATGTGTCCATGTCTACCATTGGATAATATTGATCGTCGGCGTCGGCCATATCATTAACCCCCGTTCCTTTTCGTTTGTTTGTTTCACGATGCGCACATTTCTTATATTGTACCGTGGAACCTTTCCTGGTGCAATTGCGCACGCGTGTAGTAATATTTGGTACAATAGACATAAAAGGTCGACTGGGGGAGGTCTTGTGCGAGCGCAATGCATATTATGGATCATGTTAAGTTTTCGGGGAGAACGATCTTTATCGGCCGTTTATCATTTGTTGCAAGGGAAGAGGTCTATTCAAACCATTTACGATGCACACTTGTTTCAATTGCAACGATATTTTGGTCTGTTCCCTCAGTTATCGCGAAACATCTTGGATAATCACTTGCAAGTATTGGAACAACAAGGGTACATACAAATGAAAGAAAATGATTACACCTTAACGGAAAAAGGACACACATATACCATGTCGTGGCGTCTAGCGCATCCTTACATAGATACGATTGACAACTGGCGTTTCGGACATTTAGAACGTACTTTTTGGCAGCGGTTGGTGTTGTTATGCCAATCATTGTCGCACCTTGCACTGCACAAATCATTTGTGCCTATTGTACAAACATTTTCTGTGCAACGTTTTGTGAAAGGTTACATTCGGTCTTCAAGTAAGACGGTCGATGATTTGTGTAAACAACTATATGAAGAATGTTTTACACTTTTGTCACAGGTAGCGACTTTGCAAGCAGAGCTATTTGTGCGGCAACTATCTTCTGCGCACCACATTGGTGCGACATTAGAGCAATTGGCTCATTTGTATGGAAAGCCTGTGGACGAGCTGTTTGTGCGCCATAAAAGTACATGTCACTTCATCTTAAAACATGTATTGGCAAATAAACATGAATACCCAAGTTTGTCACGCTTAATCACAGAAGAAGATATGCAGCTACCCATGGCAACATCTACTGAAAAAACAGCCGAGCTCTTAGAAAAGGGCTTATCTATTCGTGAAGTTGCACATCAACGTCGTTTAAAGGTCACCACAATTGAAGATCATGTGGTGGCGCTTGCACTATTAAATGCGTCCTTTCCGATTGATTGCTATGTTGTACGTGAGAAACAGGAGCAAATTCTTCGTGTAAGTGAATTAGAGAAGACGCTTAAATTAAAAACCATTCGACAAGCACTTAATGAAAAAGTAAGCTATTTTGAAATCCGACTTGCACTAACGAGAAAGGAGGGGCATTCATGCTCACACGAGCTTTAAAAGAGAAATTTGGTCACGAAACATTCAAGCAAGGTCAGCGTGAGATTATTGAGGCGCTAATGGCGGGGCATGATGTGTTAGCCGTCTTACCAACAGGTCGGGGAAAGTCACTCTGTTATCAGTTGCCAGCTTTGTTACTTGACGGTTTGACCATTGTTGTTTCTCCGTTGCTATCGTTAATGGAGGACCAAGTGCAACAATTAAAAAAGAATGGGATTCGGCGTGTTGCTGCATTAAATAGTTTCACAGATCAACAGGAACGTCAAGTGATCTTGACTCAGTTATCGCAATTAAAGCTATTGTATGCTTCTCCTGAGATGCTACAGTCAAAAACTGTACGAAAGGCACTAAAACAAACGCACATTGCCATGTTTGTTGTTGATGAGGCGCATTGTATTTCTCATTGGGGGCATGATTTTCGGCCGGACTATTTGCGCCTATGTCAAGTGCGGGCTGATGTTGGCTCGCCCCGTTGCTTAGCAATGACTGCGACGGCACCTCCACGGGTTCAAAAAGATGTGATGCAACAACTCCGACTCGAGAATCCCCGCTGTTTTATAGAAAGTGTGAACCGCGAGAATATTTTTTTGAACATCGAAGTGGTTGCTTCAGCAGGAGAAAAAGTGTCACGCATCGAACAGTGTGTTAGTTACTACCCGTCTCCTGGAATTATTTATGTTCATAGCCGTAATCAAGCAATACAGTTGTGCCATCATTTACGCGAAATCTATCCAACAAAAAATATTGCCGCTTATCACGGTGGGATGGAACAAACAGACAGGTTGCTTGTCCAACAACAATTTATGCATGACCAACTCGATCTGATTTGTGCGACAAATGCCTTTGGGATGGGATTGAACAAAGATGATGTTCGTTATGTCGTACACGTACACTACCCACTTGATTTTGCAGCATACGTCCAAGAAATTGGGCGTGCGGGACGTGACGGGCAACCGGCAATGGCATTGTTTTTGGTAACCGCTACGGATGATGAGCAAGCAATCCAATTATTAAAGCAAGGACAAATGAAGGAAAAAGAACTTGCATGGGTACTTGCGTCTCTTACCCCCGGAAAAGTTTTTGATGAGACAAAGTTAGAAGAACGAGTGAAACATCTAGGCTATGATCATACACGTGCAATTGTTTATTTGCTTGAACATTGGGGTGCTGTGTTAGAAGGTTTCGTAACGACAACGTTTTCCAGTAGCGTGTTAGCCACAAAGATCAGTGCGTATTTTCAAAAACGTTATGAAGAACGACGCTTGCGCTTACGTTCAATAGTCAATTATGTGGAGGAGCAAAATACTTGTCGACGGCATATGTTGTTGCGCTATTTTCAAGAGCGTCCGAAAAAGCAAGCGCCGTGCTGTGATGTATGTGGTCTATTACCTGAAATCGTGAAAGCAAATGACCATGTTCCGCAAGTGGCGGCAACACAATCATGGCAGACGCAATTAGCGCAATTATTTGTTGTAAACGAGAGGGGAACTAAAAGCACATGTCGTTAAGTCGTGAACAGCTACAACAACTTCCAAACCGAGAATTGTATATGAGCGTATATCTTTCTCAGGCATTCATGCTTAGTGTAGCACTCGGTATAAGCGCATTGTTTGGTAATGGGATACAAAAAGGGATTAGTCAATTGACATGGCATTGGCATGATGGGTTATGGCAAGGAGCTAGCTTTGCAATCATTGTGCTGATCATAAATTTGTTATTATATCGGGTTGTTCCTGCACGATGGCTAGATGATGGGGGAATTAATGACCGTGTTTTCCGATCAATGGGGATTTGTCATATGGTCTTTTTTTGTCTCGTTGTTGCGATTGTAGAGGAATGGTTGTTTCGTGGCGTATTACAGCCGCTTGTAGGTTTGCCTGTTGCGAGTATATGCTTTGCACTCGTACATGTTCGTTATATAAAGAAGCCAATATTGTTTTTTTATACGCTACTGCTAAGTATAGCACTTGGATTGCTATACGAAGGTACAGGAAACTTTTGTAGTGTCGTTGTTGCCCACTTCTTAATTAATTTTTTGTTGGGGGTATTTTTACGCAAAAGTGCAAAGCGCCGTGTCATCGGTGTATAAGTTCTAATGAAAGGCGCCACTGCGTAAGTTTGTAGTACGAGCGGTTGGGTCGGGTCGTTTAAAAATTGATCAGTGTTTAATCCTTATACATAGGAGGGGATGATGGTGGAAGAGCGGTCTGCATCATTACAAGTCCTCATTAGTGAACTGATTGAACGAAAAGAAGGTTGGGAACGATTGAAACAAAAAAAACAGCGGACAGTGGTTGTCATGCTGTTATCAATCATTTGCTTAGTTTTTTTAATTAGCCGTACAGTGACCCTTCGCTCTTTGCCACATGAAGAATTGTTTGCTTCGCCACTCAGAATGATGTTGTGTGGTGTCATGATTGGGTCTATCCTACTTTTCACGTCGATCGGGAAAAAGCTTGATGAGCAAGAAGAGACTTTTGAGTCGTTGCGACAAGAGTTTATTGAGCGAGGTGAAGAATTATTTCCAGCCAACTACACAAATCAAGAGCGGGAGGCCCTTCTTGCTCGAATGAAGCAATCTTATGATATTAATTTATACCATTATCATTAGCAGCATGAAGCCCGCCCAATAAGTAGTAGATCACATGATGCTCGCGTCATGCGTCCTCTTCTGATGAGTCATCTCTTTTGTTTGCGCGATAACGTAAAAATTCAAGGTGCTCTCGTAGTAGGTTTGCTTCATCTGTTGTGAGAGCTTCCTCATATAAAAAGGGTGGCGTAGGATGCTCAACACGACCAAGTAAATAATCAGTAGTGACACCAAATACGTTTGCCAAATCATTTAACGTGTCAGTGTCAGGTGTGCGGTTGCCTGTTTCATAGCCTGAAATCGATACTTTTGTTACATTGACGCGCGCGCCTAATTCCGCTTGCGTAAGTTGATGCTTTTTGCGCAATGCGCGTAAGCGACCTGGGATAATAGCCATATAGACAATCCTTTCCTTTGTTTAATAAATGTTGCTCAAAAGGACATTGAAAATGGTTCTAAGTGAAAAAATGTGTTGTGCACTCATTATAGTTTAACAAATAGCTAACGTAAATACTGTTAACTAAATAGATACAAAAGCATGTACAAACAAAAAGATTGACGGTATACTGTTATTAACTGCAAGTTAATAACAGTTGAGGTGATTTGTGATGTGGTCAGAGTTGAAAAGAATACGTTTACAACATAAAATGACGTTAAAAGATGTTGCGCAAGCAATTGGCGTAAGCACGCCGTTTTATTGGCAAATAGAAAATAGAAAAAGAGGGTTATCATATGAAGTTGCCTATAAAATCTCGACAGTGTTTTCGCTTTATCCGGATGATATTTTTTTGCAAACAGTGAAACAGGAGAACCAACACAATCCGTGATTTGTTTTTAACAGTAGAGGGCGCATGCAGCGGTAAAACTGCTTTTTTAAGGAAGTAAGAAAGGCATCGGTCTAGAGACGGACGCTAAAACCCATCTTTGGATCGGTGCAGTGTCTTTTCGTTCTTGTTAAAGTAAAAGAAGCCTATCATCATCATGCAAGGTGTATAAATGATAAAGTTTTTATAAAGAATAAAGAAAAGTATAGGCGCGAATAGGAAAAAGCTGTATAGTGATGAATAAGCCACTGCTTGTTTTTATGAAACATTGCTATTATATGCTGTTCATATTCTTACAAGAGAAAAGAGGCTAGACGATGAATATTGCTATTTTTACTGATACGTACTTCCCGCAAATTAGTGGTGTTGCTGCTTCAATCGCAACGCTAGAAAAAGAGTTAACAAATACTGGACATCAAGTGTATATTTTCACGTCAACCGATCGATCAGCAGATTTGGCTGAAGAAGAAGGGAAAGTATTTCGTTTCCCAAGCCTTGGGGCATGGTTTGTACCTGAAAGACGGTTGGCTTATGCAGGAATGAGGAAAGCTTCGCGCTTAATGGAGACGCTTGAGATTGACTTGGTTCACACGCATACAGAGTTTTCAATGGGACTGTTAGGGAAATATGTCGCGAATAAACATAATGTGCCTTTTGTCCACACGTACCATACGATGTATGAAGATTATTTGCACTACATTGCAAAGGGAAAACTATTGACGCCGAAATTTGTTGGAAAGCTAACAAAGTATTTTTGTAAAGGGGCCAGTCTTGTCATTGCGCCAACAGATAAAGTAAGAAGGAAGTTAATTAGTTATGGTGTAGAAGAACCAATTAAAACGATTCCGACAGGCATTTCTTTTAAGCAATTTAGACGCACAGAAACAAGTATTCAGCAAGTGTGCAAAATAAAGGAAACACTCCATATTAATACAGGGGACAAAGTGGTTGTGTCAATTGGTCGCATGGCTGAAGAAAAAAACATGCAAGCCATTATCCGTGCATTGCCAAACTGGCTGGCGTTTGACCCGACAATTAAGCTTGTTATGGTTGGAGACGGTCCTGTACGTGAATCTTTAGAGGCACTTGCGCGTGCACAAGGTGTTCATCATGCAGTACGATTTGTTGGTGCAGTGAATTGGGACCAAGTGCAGTATTATTACCACATTGGAGATGTGTTTGTGAGTGCATCAACGACAGAGGCACAGGGTTTAACATATATTGAAGCAATTGCTTCCGGTTGTATTGTTGTGGCCAAAGAGGATCAAAGTGTCGCCAATTTGTTAATGGATGGACAAACAGGGTTCCTTTTCCGAACAGATGAAGATTTAGGTCCGTTATTGCGTGAAGTATTTGCACGACCTCAGCAGCTCAAGCAAGTACGTCAGGCAGCAAAGAAACACATTCAGCCGTTGTCGGCGGAAGCATTTGGTCAAACAATTGTATCAATGTATAGGGCATGTATGAATGCACACCGGACAAGCACGAGGTTTTCATCTGGACCACTGTCTATTTTCTATCGAAAAGAGCGATCATCATGATAAAACTAACGATGCTATCTTCAGCAGAAAAAGTGAAAGGACAAGGGGTGGCTTCTGCGTATCGTGAGCTTCTGACTTTAATGGAGCAACAGGTAGGCATGTATGATTTGAAGGTCAACCAATTTGATTCGTGTGACATTACCCATTACCATACGATTGACTTTCGCTTTTACCTGTCGACATTTTTTCGCCGCCGGCGTGGAGTGAAAGTAGGATATGTTCACTTTTTGCCGGAAACGGTAGATGAGAGCTTAAAATTGCCAGCACCAATTCGGGCAATTTTTTATAAGTACGTGGTTGCTTTTTACCAACGGATGGATCATCTTGTTGTCGTAAATCCGACTTTTATTCCTAAGCTCGAGGCGTTGGGTATCGCGAAAGAGAAGGTGCATTATATCCCTAACTTTGTTTCTAAAAAAATGTTTAAGGAAGAGCCAGAAGAAGTCCGATGGGCATTACGAGAAAAGCATGAAATTAGTAAAGAAGCGTTTGTAGTAGTAGGTGCGGGACAAGTACAGCACCGTAAAGGTATTTTAGACTTTGTAGAGGTCGCAAAACAATTACCTCATATACAATTTATTTGGGTCGGTGGTTTTTCATTTGGGAAAATCACAGCGGGGTACGAACAGTTAAAAGCGATTGTAGATCACCCGCCTGCGAATGTTCGTTTTACGGGAATTGTTGATCGAGAGACAATGGGGGCATACTATAATTTATCAGATATGTTGTTTTTGCCATCTTTTAACGAGTTGTTCCCAATGACCATCTTGGAAGCAATGAGTTGTGGCACACCCATCTTACTCAGAGACTTAGATTTGTATCAAGACATTTTGTTTGATTATTATTATCAAGCTTCCTCTGTTCCTACGTTCGTAGAGATGATTGAAAACATGCGTACGGATCGTGATTTTTACGAGCAAGCTTGTCAAGCAGCGCGCCGAGGTGCGTACCATTACTCAGAAGATCGCCTTGCGGAAGTGTGGAATGATTTTTATGCTCGTATGGCGTCAATAAAGAAGGTTCCCGTGTATGAACAATGATCGAAAGCTCTTTTTGCAGCTCAGCTTCTTTCTACTCATTGGGGGAGGCTGTGCCCTTTTTTTATTTAGAAATATTGATATGTCTTTATTAAAGACGGGCTTTTTTAAAGCAAATTTGTGGTGGTTATTACTAGCATTTTTGTTGTTTGTTTTGACGTGGGTGTTAGAAGCAATGGTGTTGGCGTTCATGGCAAAAGCCAACCGTGCGCAGCTTTCATTTTCAGACTACTTTCAAACAACTATGTTAGGGCTGTTATTTAATCAGATTACACCTCTTGCTTCAGGGGGTCAGCCAGCGCAATTATACTTATTGACGAAAAAAGGTGTTGAAGGCGGGCGAGCAAGTTCGATCTTAATGATTAAGTTTATTGTGTTCCAAGTCGTTCTTGTGCTTGCATTCGGGTCCATTTTGTTTGCAGGTTATGATGTATTGGCAGGCGCTTTGCCAAAGATGAAAGGGCTTGTATTAATTGGTTTTGTCATTCATTTATGTATCATCGTATTTTTATTTATCGTAGCACTGAACCAGAGACTAGCGATGTTTTTAGTGCGCCTCATTTTACGACCCATTCGTTTATTTAATCGGGAAAAAGAAGCGAGGTGGCGTGCCTCCCTTGCTATATCTGTCACTCAGTTTCATCAAGAGAGTCATCGGTTGCTAAAGGATAAATGGTTGTTATTTCGCTCGTCTGTTGTAACATTAATACAAATCCTCATTCTTTTTAGCATCCCATACTTTATTTTCCAGGCATTCTCAGTGCAACAATTGACATTGTTTGTCAGTAGCATTTATCATGCTTTCATTATGATTTTTTCAACAGTCGTTCCAACCCCAGGTGGAAGTGGGGCAGCAGAGTATACATTTAAGGAAATGTTTCATCCGTATATGGGTCCGGAAACGTTGTTGTTGTCGATGCTATTTTGGCGCTTATTTACGGCTTACACAGCAGTGATTGTTGGTTTGTTCTATTCAATGCGGATGACGAATAAGCCCAAGCTAAAACAAGGTGCACCTATTCGAGGTGAGAAGAAGTAAGTAAACGATAGTTACTGAGCGTGAATAAACGCTTTGAAAGCAGTAAGGTGTATGTTATAATGTGGGAGTGAAATGGGTTCGTTATGATGCCTGATTGATCTGGCTTCTTTTTTGTGATGAGTATAGAAGTCAGACAGTATAGGTGTGAGACTTCGTTGTCAAGGAGTGAAAGAAATGAGCGGTTCGCAGTTACTAGCCATTTTAGGAATTGGTTTGACAGCGGTTGCGTTGGCAGTTGTCATGGCAATTTTATTGTTAAAGACGTCTGAGCAATCGAAATAAGACATAATTGTCGGAGCAGATGGGTTTTTCAACCCATCTTTTTACGCGATTTGTCACAAAATATGGACCGTTTTGAGGAAGGTGCTATAATGTTAGATGAATTATTCAAAAAGTTAGAATTTTTATTTCCGGAGATGGTGGCGTTACGAAGAGCATTTCACGAAGAGCCCGAACTTGGTTACGAAGAAGTAGCTACTCCTGCGAAGATTGCGCAATATTTAACTGAAGTCGGTGTCGATGTACGTATAGGCGTGGGTGGACGTGGTGTTGTTGGGGTGATTCGTGGTACGCGACCGGGAAAAACAGTGGCATTACGGGCAGATTTTGATGCGCTACCAATTCAAGAAGAGACAGGGTTGTCGTTCGCTTCAAAAGTGTCAGGAAAAATGCATGCTTGTGGTCATGACGGGCATACAGCAACGTTACTTGTATTAGCGAAAGTATTTATGACAATGAAGGATCACTTGTGTGGTTCGGTTGTACTTATTCATCAATTTGCGGAGGAGCTTGCCCCTGGAGGCGCGATTGCAATGATTAAAGATGGCTGTCTTGAGGGGGTAGATGCGATTTTTGGTACACATTTGTGGAGTCCTTTGCCAGTCGGGAAAATTGGTTATTGTTACGGACCCTTTATGGCAGCTGCAGATCGTTTTGACATTCAAATTCAAGGAAAAGGGGGACACGGGGCAGCGCCACATGAAACGGTTGATGCCGTTGTCGTCGCCTCATCGGTGGTCCTTCAGTTACAACAAATTATGAGTCGCAACGTTGATCCGCAAGACGCTGCAGTATTATCTATTGCCTCTTTTCAGGCGGGAGGCGCTTTTAACGTTATTAGTGACACAGCGACGCTTTCAGGAACGGTTCGTACGTTTTGTTCGAACGTACAGACACATATTGTACAGCGGATGGAACAAATCATCAAAGGGGTATGTGAGGCAGCTGGAGCGACTTATACGTTCTCATATGAACGGGGTCATCAGGCGGTTGTGAATGACGATCGTGAGACGAAGCGTTTCGCCGAAGTCGCACAAACAATTAGTGACCCTGAAAATGTAGAGGAAATCAAACCTGTAATGGGTGGAGAAGATTTCGCGTATTACTTGCAGCGTGTACCCGGAACGTTCTTTTTTACAGGGGCTGGAAACGAGGAAAAGGGGATCGTTTACCCACACCATCACCCGAAGTTCGATTTTGATGAAGACGCCATGCTCATTGCAGCAAAACATTTGGGGGCAGTGGCATTGGCGTTTTTACATGATGAGTGGTGACAATACGAGACATATGATTGCTGTCTACATGTTGATTCTTTGCATCTCAAACTTTAGATTTTTAAAGTTGAGATGCTTTATTTTATTAGTCATGTTGAAATAGTCAAACGCACCCTCCACTTCTTTTTCTGTAATAAAAGACGGAAAATGACATAAATCAGCATAATCCAGCTTAAACAGATGTTTTTTGATTGACTGGGACACAAAAATCTATGGGACTTTTGGACCATCTTTTTTTAATAAATTTAAATGAAGCACGTATGATTTATTTCGTCTATCTACATAAATCAAGGTGAGAAAAGAATGACACCCTAATATTTGTCATACATATAGGTCGTTTTTGTAGAGAAATAGAGGAAAGAATATTCTCATATATTGACGAACTGCAATTGACAAATTCCAGCAACATTTCTTAATCTTTACCTATATACTAGGGAAACCAGCTTTTAGCTGGATGTCATGGATGATTTCTTTTGAAGGGGGGAAGGTGGTTCGGGAATCATTTGTGTCGTAAATCAAGGAGGGGAAGCTTTTGAAACGTATGTATTGGCGAAAGAAGTCATTTGGTATTGCTGCCACGTTGCTGATGGTCGCGTCACTTGTGACACCGAGCGTTTCCCAGGCAACAACGAAAGGAAACGTGCACGAATCACTTCGAGATACTGTGCAACTTGCGGAGGAGAAACTGAACGATCGGTTACTAAAGCAGTTCAAAGATGATGACACTGTGACGTTTCTTGTGAAGTTTCGTGACAAGGCGGATGCAATGGAGGTGGCAAGTGAAGCACAAGCATCAGCACAAAAACAAGATCTTTCCCCACAAAAAGCAACCTTTGTGCAACGTTCTGCTGTCATTGCAGAATTAAAAGAAACGGCGACTGTTTCTCAGCAAGACGTTCGAGCGTTTGTTGAGGCTGAGAAAGAAAAAGGAACGGTGAAAGATTTCCGTTCTTATCATATTGTCAATGGGATGGCGGTGACTGCGCCGAAATCTGTTGCGGAAAAAATCGCTACATTCTCGGAAGTGGAAAAGATTCTTCCGAATGAAGAACGTCAGTTACACGAGACCGTTGTAGAAGATGTGGATGTGCCGGAATCAACAATTGAAAATGTTGAGTGGAACATTGAACGTGTTGGTGCGCCGGATGTATGGGACATGGGCATTGATGGGGCAGGCGTTGTTGTTGCCAGCATTGATACAGGTGTACAATGGGATCATCCTGCGTTAAAAGAGAAATATCGTGGATATGATACGGCTTCTGGAGAAGTTAACCATGATTTTAACTTTTTTGACTCAACCTCTGCTGGTCGAGATGAGGCTTACGATGACCAAGGTCACGGGACACATGTAACAGGCACAATGGTTGGTAGTGAACCAAATGGAGCCAACCAAGTTGGCGTGGCACCGGGTGCTAAATGGATCGCGGTCAAAGCATTTGGACCAACTGGTGGTGCAACAGACCAAGACTTGCTGAACGCGGCGGAATGGATTTTAGCGCCAACCGATTCAGAAGGCAATGCGCGTGCAGACTTGGCACCGGATATCGTCAACAATTCTTGGGGTGGCGGTTCTGGTTTAGATGAATGGTATCGTGATGTTGTGATCAACTGGCGTGCGGCCGAAATTTTCCCTGAATTTTCAGCTGGAAATGGTAGCCCTAGCCCAGGTTCCATCTCTGTACCAGCCAATTACCCAGAATCATTTGCGACTGGTGCAACAGATGTGAATGACGCAATTGCAAACTTTTCACTACGAGGTCCATCTCCATATGGAGAATTGAAGCCAAACATTTCGGCACCTGGGGTCAATATTCGTTCAGCTGTACCGGGTAGTCGTTATGAAGGCGGCTGGAACGGGACTTCAATGTCTGGTCCAGCGGTATCTGGTGTTGCTGCATTGGTGAAGCAAGCAAATGCGAGTCTCACTGTCGATGATTTGGAAGAAGTGCTGACGAGCACAGCGACACCGTTGACAGATAATCAATATCCAGAAGCACCGAACCATGCGTATGGCCATGGGCTTGTCAATGCATATGAAGCAGTGACAGCAGTAGCGGACGGTATTGGTATTGTGCAAGGACATGTGTTGGAAGAAGGCGAGGATGTTGAGCCACCGACGTATGAGCACGAGTCCCCTGCCGAAACATATGCAGGTATGGACTTGGATTTGGAGATCTCTGTAGCGGATAACATTGCGATCACTTCCGTTGTACTCGTTTATACAGACGAAGAGGGCAATGAACAAACGGAGAGCGCAGAACGTGTATCAGGAAATTATCAATCAGGAAATTATCGGGCAACTGTGCCGGGTGAGGCAGTGACTGGAGAGTCCTTTACGTATCATTGGGTTGTGACTGACTACGGTAACAATGAAGTCGTGTCAGAAGACTTCACGGTTGCAGTATCTCCGGGAATCACCATCGGATATACGCAAGATTTTGAGACAAATCCAACTGGTTGGACGTCATTTGGCGAGCAAAATAGTTGGGCATGGGGTGAACCTACCTCTGGACCAGGTGCTGCTGCTTCAGGAGACAATGTGTATGCAACCAATTTAGGCGGCAATTATGACAACAACATGAATGCAACGCTTGTGATGCCTCCGATTGATTTGCCTGAAGGAAATGCATACTTACAGTTCAAACGGTGGTATGACTTGGAAAATAATTACGATTACGGGCATGTGTTTATTTCGACGGATCGAGAGTCTTGGACACAACTTGCACGTATGAATGGTACGACAAGTGGTTGGGAATCAGCGGAAGTTGATTTGTCAGATTATAGCGGTCAACGTGTGTACATTGGCTTTAATTTGACGTCAGACTTTAGCATTGTTCGTTCAGGGCTGTATATTGATGATGTGGCGCTCGTCGATACATCTCGTGGCCCGTCAACCAGCCTTCGTGGAGAAGATAAAAACAAAAGAGCTGATGTGGCTCGTCATCATTTAGGGATCACAAAAGCAACTGTTGATCCAGATAAGATTGTTCCAGCTTTAGACAAAGAAAAAGATGCGCCAGTAGACAAAGGTGCGCATCCATCTGCTCTACCAGTTGGTGCACAAGTGAGTGTCGTTGAGACGGGACGCTCAACGAATACAAACCCTGCAAATGGTGCTTACTCGCTTTCACACGCAGCAGGTGATTATACGCTGAAAGCAGAGGCGTATGGATATGAGCCAGCTGAGCAACCAGTAGAGATCGTTGATGGTGAGACAACAGAGGTCAACTTTATGTTGCAAAAGATGGGACAATATGCCATTAACGGGCAAGTGGTTGATGCAGAGACAGGCGATGCCATTGAGGGTGCAACAGTATCTGTGGTGGAAGATGCCAATATTGCGCCTCGGGAAACAGGAGAAGACGGAACGTTTAACCTCACTGCGGATGAAGGTGTGTATACACTGAGCGTTGTTGCGCCAGGGTATGAGCGTCAAACAGTTGAAGTCGACTTGACTGAAAATGTTGACCTTACCATTGAGCTTTCGCCAACTGAGACAATTCCAGCTGATGAAATCGGTTATGACGATGGCACACCAGAAAATGCCCGCGCATTTTATGAAAGCGGCAACGGCTGGGCTGTGAAAATGTCTCTTGCAGAAGGAAAATCGTCTGCGCTTGTCACAGATGGACTTTTCCGCTTCTGGGATACAGAATGGCCAGTGCCAGGTGGCACAGATTTTGCTGTTGAAGTTTGGGATGCGAATGGTACAAATGGTTTGCCAGGAGAGAAGTTGGCTGGACCATTTGAAGCAGAAGCACTACGTGATGGTTCATGGACAACGGTTGACCTCTCTGAACATGAGATCGAAGTGTCGGGTGACTTCTATATGGTGTATATCCAAACAGCAGCGCATCCGAACGCGCCAGGGCTTGCGACAGACGAGAATGGTCCATTGTCTGAGCGAAGCTATCAGTATATTGATGAAGAGTGGTCACAAACGCCTGAATATGAAGGCAACTATATGATTCGCGCCCGCGTTTCTTATGAAGATGCTGGTCCACTAGAGGCACCAGTGTTGACGTCTCCAGCAGAGGACGTCTTAACGAATGATCCAGCGTTGACAGTCAAAGGAACGACGGATCCGGAAACAACGATCAAGCTTGAGAATAATGGTGAAGCTGTTGACACAGTTGAAGCAAATGAAGAGGGATCATTTGAGATTCCAATGACGTTGTCAGAAGGTGCAAATGAGCTCAAAGCGATTGCAATCGTGAACGGCAATGCTGCGGCGACATCTGATGTGATCACAGTGACACTTGACACAGAAGCACCAGACTTGACAATTGATAGCCCGCAAGATGGCGAAAAGTCAAATCGGGAAACGGTCGTTGTTGAGGGAACGGTCTCAGACGCTAACCTTGACTATGTCGAGGTGAATGGGCAGCGTGCGAATGTCACGGACGGCAACTATTCAAAACGCATTTTGGTTGAAAACGGTCAAAATGACATTACCGTCGTTGCCCGTGATCTAGCAGGAAATGAAGCGACAAAGCATGTGACCATTGATGTGAAGTATGACGCCCCAGTGATTGAGAACTTAACGCCAACAGAAGATAAAGTGCTCAATGCAGGTGAAACGGTGAAAATTGAATTTGATAGTGAACCAGGCTTGAGCGCAAGCTTTATCATTCACTTGCCGTTAACAAACATCACGTCTACAAATGCGACAGCACTGCCAATGGCAGAAACAACACCAGGGAAGTATGTGGGCTACTACACGGCAACGAGCAATGTTGTTGCGGATGGTGCAGTGATTGAAGTGAAGGCTGCAGATTCATACGGAAATGAGTCACGCCAAGAAGCCACTGGAAAGCTATTCATTAATGTAGAGTAGCTTGAGGTAGCAAGAAGATAGTATGAGAAATATTGCACGGAGGAGCTTTACGGCTCTTCCGTGTATTTTTTGTTCACAAGAATTGACGTGCGAATGTTCAATGTCTTTTCTCCTTATCTATCAGGCAACAGCCTGTTTTGCGCACGTTTTGAGCCGATGTAGATATACTTAGAATAAGGGCAAGATAGATGCTAGTTTTCTTGGAAAATAAGTAGATGAAAGGAGCACCCTCTGACAGGGGGAAATACAATTAGTATCATGAAGATAGGCGAATTACCTTAACTAATTGTGACATGGATAGTTAACTATGCGGTATGTAGTTTGAGGGGAATATTTATGAAGAGGAAAGGTGTCTGTGTTTCTCCTTATTTTTATTAATGTATTATGAGAAAGAACTTTTCTGAAAAATGATCCCCCACTCTAGGCGACAAAAAGCGAAGTGGGGGAATGAAGTACAGTCTCCTTTGCTTGAACAGTATTCCTGATAAGTTACTTATAAATACGCAGCGCCAACGATGATGAGTAGAATGAACAACACAATAATAAAAGCGAATCCCCCTTGGTTTCCACAACTCATGATTCAATCCCTCCTTGTATCATGTAGTCGAAGCATAAGCAAGTCATTTGCCTTGCTCATTTATAGCGTATGCAACATGAGTAAAAGCGGACTAGGCATTTTACCTAGTTTTACATCAGAGGTTGCTGGACGGATCGTCATCAGTTAAATGGATAGGCATCGGTATGAAGGATGAGAAGATTCAACATACGACTTTTTTAGGTATATTTATATAGATAGGGAAAATCGGCGCGGAAAAAGAAGTTTTTTAGCAGGGATAACAGCTAACGTCGTCGAATAGTGGGAGACAGATATATTCGAATTAGGAGAGTGAACGTAGCTGTGCGACATTCGACAAAACTAGGGATTGAAGTACTAAATGAGTCAACAGCCCAGTCTTGGATTACAAAAGAAACCGAACATTATTTGCGCCGTAAAGGATTATGGAATTATGGTGCTGCATGGACTAAAAAAACAATGCGCGAGCTGGCGCAGGCACAAGAAAAAAGAGGGTGCATCCCGCTCCTATCATTTGAACAAGTGTTTTTTGCTGTAAAATGTTTTTCTGCTGAACAACTTATTCCATTGATGAATGAATACGCGCTTACCGTACAATATACAGCTCATATTAAAGACGCGTTAGAATACGCAGTTCAATATCGCCAAGAACATTTGCTTGCACAGTTGCTCGAACTGCATGAAGATCGTGCTGGCTTGGGCGAATGGATGCTTGTATACCGACTGCTGCTAGCAAGTATGGTGCAAGATTGTTTGAGTGATAAAGACGCGCTTGAGCAAACAAAGGACATGCACGGACGTGTGACAGAGACAATTTTAAAGGCTCGACTAGCGGTGCATGAAGTTTATTCTTATATAGGGCTAGGATACTATTCTAAAGCAGCCCTTTTGAAGGAGCAGTTGCCGAAACAGCTTGAAACAGTGGAGGATAGCTTTGTGAAAAGGATCGTCACCGTTATGGCTAATTTTTATATTGCCTATGACTTTGTTTATAACGAAGGGGATATCATTCAGGCAGAAAGGTATTTGTACGAATTGGTTATTCCGTATGTCGCAGTAGAGGTGATGTTTCCACCTTGTTATCATTTACTTGCAATAGCCGCATTGGTGCGCCAAGACTATATGAGTGTAAAGTATGCGGAACGAGCCATTTCTTATGCAGAAGAGACCAGTTTAGAAGGTTATCGTCAACAGTTAATATCGGAGTTCTTGCCATTTGTGCGGAACATGCAGAGAGAAAAGTTTGATTTAAATGGTGTTGTTCCAGAGGAGAGAGTGCATCAACATGTTGTTCGAGGAGAGCGAGAAAAGGCACTTCTTCTCGTAAATGAGTTGGAGAGTAATGGTTATACCAGTGAATTCTTAGTATTTTATCAAGCGAAAGCGATGCAAAGTATAGAACACTTATGTGAAGTGCTTTTAGATCTTTCAAGAAAAGGATGGGCTCATTTACTACCTATTGTAAAACAAGAATTGCTCTATGTGTATAGAATAAAAGATGATGAGCTGAAACGTGTCCAACAACAATTCCGTTCTTTTAAATGGCAAACGATGCTTTCGCCAAGAGAGTTAGAGGTGTTGGAGAAGATTCATGAAGGGAGCACGCAGTCTGCAATTGCTAAAGCGTTATATATGTCGCCAAGTACTGTGAAAAAACATGTTAATAGTATTTTAAAGAAAACGGGCTTGAAACGTAGTAAAGAAGCAGCTGCTGTGGCGAAGAAATTATCACTTTTTTGAATGTGAACGTGCTACAGTAAAACGGTTCTATAAAAAGATTGACCTTGTCGGAATTTATTTTTTCGTGCTATGCTTTGAATGAAAGTTGTTTACAGGTGGTTATGTGACAAAGTATTTTAGCTAAAAAATGTTTGACATTTTAATTTATTCTCCTGTGTAATGTAAACAAGCATGGTCGTTGACGAAGCATACAAGAAGCGAAGACATATCCCTCTTCAGACTACAAAGTTTGACAAAAATCTCACCTCTTTCGAAGAAAATGTCGTACGAAAAAGTGCATTTTCAGCAGGAATGATTGTTGATCCTGTCGAAGGTTAAGCAATGAGGGGAGGGATGTTCATTTTAGAAAGGATGGATGAGCGAATGATGCTAACTTCAGCACAGCAATTTATTGAAGAATTTACTGAGTCAACAATTAAACACAAGATCACAAAAGGCACAGAAGGTTATTTACAACGTATTGGCTTGTGGGATCATAAGGAGAAGTGGACAAAAGAAACGATGCGTCACCTTGCACTCACTCGGGAAGAAGGGTATCACGTCCCTTTGCTAGCATTTGAGCAAGTATTGTTTGTCGTGAAGCGGTTTTCCTCCGAGCGACTTATTCCTTTAATGAATGAATATTCACTTGCGGTGGAAAACATCGATCATATTAAAGATGCGCTTGAATATGCCGTTCAATATCGCCAAGAAGACTTACTTGTGCAGCTCCTGGATAGGCATCAAGATCATCCTGATTTGACTGAATGGGTGCCTGTGTATCAGTTATTGTTGGTGAGTGTTGTTCGCGATTGTACGAGTAGTGAAGAGATCATTGATCAAGCACGGGATTTAGTGGGGCGCGTTACTGAAACGATTTTGAAGGTACGGCTAGAGGTACATGAAGTCCGTTCATACGTGGAGCTAGGTTATCGATCTAAAACAGCTTATTTGAAGGAGAAGCTCCCGAAGCAGTTAGAAAGCGTGGAGACTAGCTTTGTGAAAAGTGTCTTGGTGACCATCACTAATTTTTATATCGCCTATGACTTGGTTTATAATGAGGGCAAATTAATTGAAGCTGAGAAGTATTTACAAGAATCGGTGATTAGTCATGTAGTAGCGGAAACGATGTGTGTGCCTTGTTATCACTTGCTTTCCATAGCGACATTGGCACGAAAAGATTATACAAGTGTAGGATATATGCAGCGTGCGCTCTTTTATGCGGAAAGAACAGGGTTAGAAGATTATCGGCAGAAATTGGAAAGCGAGTATTTACCGTTCGTCCGCAATATGCATGGTGATAAATTTGACTTAGATGGTGTCATTCTTGAAGAGCAAGTACACCAATACGTTGTTCGTCTCCAATACAAAAAGGCACTGGAGCTTGTGACTAAACTAGAAGCGGATGGAAATGGTAGTTCATTTTTAACTTTTTATAAAGGAATGGCGCTGCAAGACGTCGGTGTCTTGGCAGAAGCGATGCACGCATTTGCTAAAGAGGGTCGTTTGTACTTACTTCCGCTCGTAGAAATGGAATTGAAGAAAAATAGCCCATCTTAAAAGGGGGGAATTGAAATATGAAGTGTCGGTTGTGTATTATAGCTATGTTTACTTGCGTTACGGCAGTGGTGATCAGTTCTCAAACTTTTGACGTTGCTGAGGATTTAGGTGCTGTTAGTTTATCTAAAGATATTCAACTAGCAGGTGACGGTCATCCAATTCTTTCTCGCTCATCTCATTCACCTAGTGTAAGTCACACATGAATATCCACTATCTCATTGTCAAATTCGACAGTGGGATTTTTTATCGTTAGTCAGCACAAAAAACAGGAAGATAACGACATAAAATGTGTATTCGTAGCGTAACCGAAAATCATCTGCCATAAAACGGACATCAAACGGCCTCACCTTCCTGTGCCCTATATGCTGTATATGTTATAATAGAAAAGTTTCCATATACATGCGCAACGAGGGGTGTTGAGATTGTTTAAAAAGTGGTTTAAAAAAGAAGAAACAATTGTTTCGCCATTGAACGGGGCAGCAGTCGCGATAGAAAGTGTGCCTGATCCGACATTTGCGGAGAAGATGGTTGGTGATGGGCTAGCGGTTGAACCGACAGATGGTCAGGTTGTGGCACCTGTTGCTGGGAAGGTTGTACAAATCTTCCCGACGAATCATGCATTCGGTATTGAGACAGCCATTGGTGCAGAAATATTAATCCACATTGGCTTAGAGACCGTTGGGATGAAAGGGGAAAGGTTTACAGCGCGGGTAAAAGAAGGGGATACCGTGAAACCAGGTGACGTCATCATTGAGTTTGACCTTTCGCTTGTAAAGGAGAAAGCGGCTCATACTGTCACACCGATTGTTGTGACAAATGCGGATCAATTTGCGATTGAAAAGCAGCCCATTGGTGATGTGGTTGCTGGAAAAACGCCTTTGTTTACACTCATATCGCGTTAACGGGAAAATCCCCTTTTTTCGCGATAGGCAGAAAGAAGGGGATCACTTTTTACAACTACATATGATCAATGGTGAGGCTATCGCGAAATAAAAAGACAAGCGTAGCGATCACGAAGCAATAGAGAGCAAAATAGACAAGCTTGCTTCGTTGGATGAGGCTGATAAAGAAGACGATGCCAAGCCAGGAAGCAATGAATGTGATGACAAACGCGGCGGATAATTCGAGTAATCCGGTCTGCGCAAGTAAAGCGTCTGAACGAAGGTCTTTAATGGCCAGTACAGAAGAACCGAGAATGACCGGAATTGAAAGTAAGAAAGAGAAACGTACAGCTGTTTCTTTTGATAAGCCGGCAAAAACCCCAGCAATGAGCGTCGTCCCTGAGCGTGAAAGACCCGGAATCAGTGCGAGGCATTGGGCAAGTCCAATGAAAATGCCATCCCACATGGTCAGTTCCCGTTCAGTCCGGTGACCATGTCGAACAACACGTTCGATAAGGATTAAAAATATCCCTGTAACGGCAAGTGAGATGGCAATAAACGTAGGTGTTTTAAGTGTTGCGCTAATATAGTCTTTAAAAAGAATACCAGCGATACCCGTAATTGCAGTGGCGGTAATTAAGTAGAGTGCAAAGTAAAACATCGTCCGGTTTTCAGAGGAACGATTCGTGAAATATGCGAAGAAACCGCGTATAATGTTAAAAAGGTCCTGTCTATAATAAAGCATCACTGCAAGCACAGAAGCCAAGTGCAGCAAGATTTCGAAGCTAAAGCCATCAAATGACATATCAAACATAGACTGAACAATGATTAAGTGAGCGGAGCTTGAAATAGGTAAAAACTCTGTAATGCCTTGTACAAGCCCAAGAATAATCGCTTCTAGTAAGTTCATATGAAGTTCCTTTCTGATCATGTATTTTAAGTGAATACCTAGGACGCTTTATTCATTCTAGCAAACTTTGAGCGAGACGAAAAGAGGGAACATCATGAGGTGGATAAAAATTGCAATTGTAGTACTCATCGTGGGTGTGGGCATACTGTTTTTTATTTTAAATCTGAACACAGAAGACCACCCGATTGGTGTTGGTGACAAAATGCCAGATATGAAGTTACCAATCTACGGAGAGGGTGAGCGTGGTTTACAAGACTATAAAGGCGATCTCGTGGTGCTAAATGTGTGGGCTTCGTGGTGTGAACCGTGTGTAAGAGAAATGCCAGCGCTAATGGAAGTGGCAGATCATTTTGAAGATGAGCCTGTCTCAGTCGTCACGGTAAATATGCAGGCGCGTGAGGTCCAGGCTCAAGATGCGCTTGACTTTATCGACGAACAACAACTTACATTGCCTGTCTTGTTAGATGCGGAAGGTCATTTTTTAGCGCGTGTACAAGTGTCGGTGCTGCCAACGACGTACATAATGGATGAAAATTTTGTTGTTGTTGAAATGATTCGTGGCGAAGTGACCCGTGACTGGCTCATCGAAAAGATTGAAGTCCATTTATAAGTAAGGACTTACTTACCTCGGTTGCTTTTTGTATGAATGAGTGTGAGTGTAGGTCTACTGGGATTTTTTTTGTGGGTCATGGCATCGTGCCAGTCACGAACCGTCGGATATAATTGGGCGGCTTGTTTCAGCTTTGCGAGCACTTCCCACTTCTTACCTGCGATAATGATGCGTTCGTCACAATAATAAATATGCATGGATTTGCTCCTTTTTCTTTTTAAGATGTGTCCTATGTGATACACTTTTATGCATTGAGAATGAGAGACATGCGTGGAGGGATGGAAAATGGATTCATTTTATGAGAAAACATTGCAGACAAAAACACTTTACGAAGGGAAGGTGATTCAAGTAGACATTGAGGAAGTAGCACTTCCTAATGGAAAAACATCAACGCGCGAGTTGGTTCGTCACCCCGGTGCGGTTGCAGTTATTGTGTATACCGATGAGGATAAGCTCGTCCTTGTGGAGCAGTACCGGAAGGCGCTTGAAAAAACATTGATAGAGATTCCAGCTGGAAAAATGGAGAAAGGCGAAGCGCCGCTTCATACAGCGGAACGCGAGTTGGTGGAAGAGACAGGATATACAGCAGACGCGCTTGAGTACATTGGTTCTTTTTACACGTCACCGGGATTTGCAGATGAGTGTGTGTATTTGTATGAGGCACAAGGGGTTGTCAAAGGTGAACAAAATTTGGATGAAGATGAATTTGTCAACGTGATTGAGGTGACACTTGAGGAAGCAGAAGTGCTGATGGCTAAAGAAAAGATTCATGATGCAAAGACGTGTTACGCGGTGCAATATTTAAAAATGAAACAGATGCAACATCGCTTGACGTGATCGGCTAATTTTTTTGTTCATAGGTTTGTCCTTCTCTGCATATTAGTGAAAGAAGTGAGGGGGACAAGCCGATGAGCACAAGTCGCATTTATGACGCTATAACCAGTCATGTACTAGAACATCGATCCATTTATTTTTTCACAGCGACACTCTTCCTAATTGGTGTCATCGTTGGCGCTGTCATCGTCAACAGTTTGAGCTTGAGTCAAAGACATGATTTATTTACGTACGTTAGTCAGTTTTTTCATGAAATGAACAAAGGCTACATTGATGTATCTTCAAGTGATCTGTTTGTGCACAGCTTTATGCATTATGGGAAGTATTTTGGTTTCTTATGGGTATTAGGTGTTTCACTCATTGGGTTGCCAGTCATCTTTGTGTTGTTATTTGCCAAAGGGGTTGTCGTTGGCTTTACAGTAGGTTTCCTCGTCAACCAGATGGGAGCGCAAGGGTTTTTACTATCTTTTGTATCTGTGTTGCCACAAAATATTATTTTAGTGCCGGCATTCATTGTTGTAAGTACAGTTAGTGCGGCATTTTGCATACGTTTAATGAGACAAACGATTGGAAAAGTTGAAAGTGAACCATTTTTCCCTCATTTCCTTCGCTACACGATGTTGGTATTAACCGTAGGGGCATTTGTAACAGTGGCGTCGTTCTTTGAAGCGTACGTTTCTCCTGTATTGATGAGAGCGGTAGTGACGTCATTTTGACAGCGAATGGCGATGTAATTGATAATGATTATTAATTGACAGTTGTTATTATCAAGTTTATAATGAGGGGTAGCTTCGCTCGACAGGTAGGGGGAGTTGGATGAAAAATCGTTTGGACAGCATAAAAAAGCAGCTACATGCCCAAAGTTATAAACTTACGCCCCAACGTGAGGCGACGGTATTGGTGTTGCTTGAACATGAATCCGCCCATTTGAGCGCAGAAGATGTGTATCTTCTCGTCAAAGAAAAAGCACCCGAAATTGGCTTGGCGACCGTCTATCGGACACTCGAATTATTAACAGAACTTGAAGTGGTTGATAAGATTAATTTTGGTGATGGTGTTTCGCGTTTTGATTTGCGTAAAGAAGGCGCCAGTCATTCCCATCATCATCTCGTTTGTATCGAATGTGGCGCAGTTGATGAGATTCAAGAAGATTTGTTAGGTGATGTTGAAGCAGTGATTGAAAACAAGTATCGGTTCAGTGTGAAAGACCATCGTCTCACTTTCCATGGCATTTGTCACCGGCATAGTGAGAAAGAAGGTGCGACTGAACAAAATGAAGAGAATGAACAAATGCAAGTATAGACCGTTCTTACGTGGGTAGGGGCGGTTTTTTGATGTATAAAAATACAGCAAGCGGACATAGGTTAGAAAGAGGATACAAAAGGAGGCATCATCATGCAAGCAGCATGGGATTTAGTTAAGGTCATGATTTTGTTTATTGGCTGCACAGTGCTCTTTTATTATGGTATGCTGTGGATAAGCAACGAATATAGCCAGTACAAGCATCATCAAGCGCCAGAAGGAAAAGCATTGAAAGTCATCAATGTAGATAAAGATGTGTTGCCAGCGATGGGTGAGCGACTCGGGCTTTTTTACCGGCTAGGGGAATGAGCGCGTCGCTTTTTCTTTTGACACATGTAGAAGGGAGAAGCAATTGATGGGGATGACGCATGATTTAGATGAATTTGTGCATTTTATTAAGGTAGAACGCGGTTTGTCACAAAATACAATTGCAGCGTATTTGCGTGATTTAAAGCAGTACGAGCGATTTTTATGTGAGAAAAAAGGGTGTACAACGTATCAAGAGGTAACGCGCGCGGACATTCAAGATTACTTATATACGGTGAAGTCATCAGGGAAATCAACAGCAACGTTGGCGCGACTGGTGACGTCCATTCGAACGTTTCACCAATTTTTACAGCGGGAAAAGTGGACAGACCATGATCCTTCGTCGCTCATTACACCACCGAAGATCGATAAGCGATTACCGAAAGTGTTATCGCTTGAAGAAGTGGATGCTTTACTGACGATCCCGGATGGACGGACTCCGTTTGGATTACGGAATAAAGCGATGCTGGAAACGCTCTATGCGACGGGTATTCGCGTGTCAGAATTACTTTCATTACATATTGGCGATGCCCATGTGTCGATGGGATTTGTGCGTGTCATTGGCAAAGGTGATAAAGAAAGAATTGTGCCGCTCGGTCGTCAAGCAGCAGAAGCCATCTCCATTTATTTAGAACGTGGGCGGGCAAAATTGTTGAAAAAACATGTGGCCAGTGACCACCTGTTTTTAAATCATCACGGGAAGCCATTGTCGCGTCAAGGATTCTGGAAAATCATCAAACAGCTTGCGCGAGAAGCAGCGATTAGGCGTCCACTTAGTCCACATACATTGCGTCATTCATTTGCCACACATTTGTTAGAAAATGGCGCGGATTTGCGGGCTGTACAAGAAATGCTCGGACATGCTGATATATCAACGACACAGATTTACACACATGTGTCAAAATCGCGAATGAAAGATGTTTATCAGGCTTTTCACCCACGTGCATAGAAAAAATTACTTGTCAGACCTCTGACAAGAGAGTAAAGTATAAGGTGTAAGATGAATTTTTTATCAAACAATGTCGTGTTTGAAGGAGGAAGACGATGGCAAATCAATTTAAACGGATATTTTTAGTTGTGATGGATTCGGTCGGAATTGGTGCCGCTCCAGATGCCGATAAATTTGGGGATGAAGGAACAAATACACTTGGTTCGATTGCAACCGCTTTTAACGGGTTAAACGTGCCAAACTTGGAGCGTCTTGGTTTAGGTTTAATTGCTCCGCTTGAAGGTGTCGAAGCAGTGAAGCAACCTGAAGCAAGTTACGGCAAGATGCAAGAGGCTTCACTTGGGAAAGATACAATGACGGGGCACTGGGAGATCATGGGGTTACATGTGACAGAGCCTTTTCGTGTGTTCCCAGACGGATTTCCAGATGAATTATTAGCGGAAATCACGGCGTTCTCTGGAAGAGGGATTCTCGGTAATAAAGTGGCTTCGGGCACAGAAATATTAGATGAGCTTGGCGAAGAGCATATGAAAACAGGTGATTTAATTGTTTATACGTCGGCCGACTCAGTGTTACAAATTGCGGCGCATGAAGAAGTCGTCCCGCTAGAAGAGTTGTACAAGATTTGTGAGAAGGCACGCGAGTTAACATTGGATCCAAAATATATGGTGGGCCGCATTATTGCCAGACCTTTTCTTGGTACGAAAGGCGCGTTTAAACGAACGCCAAACCGTCATGATTATGCGTTAAAACCATTCGAGCCGACCGTGATGAATACGCTTCAAGATGCGGAACTTGACTCAATTGCCCTCGGGAAGATTTCGGACATTTATGATGGTGAAGGCGTGACGGAAGCCGTTCGCACAGTATCTAACGATGATGGTATGGACAAGTTACTTGAACAGATTGCACGTCCGTTTCACGGATTATGCTTTTTAAATCTCGTTGATTTCGATGCGTTATATGGTCACCGGCGCGATGTGAAAGGGTACGGGGAGGCATTACTTGCTTTTGATGGCCAACTTGGTTCCGTTCTTTCAACACTTGAGGAAGATGACTTACTCATCATTACAGCAGATCACGGCAATGATCCGACCCATACGGGAACAGACCACACAAGAGAACTTGTGCCGTTGCTCGTTTACAATAAACAATGTCAACCAGTTGACTTAGGAACACGGCAAACATTTGCCGATATTGGTGCGACGGTTGCTGAGAACTTTGGTGTACAAGCACCGAAGCATGGGAAAAGTTTTCTCAACCAAATCAAGTAATGCGATTTTTTGTGGGGAGTGAATGACATGACGATGAAAACAAAAGTACAAGAAGCAGCAGAAGCCATTCAAGCAAAATTAACAGTGAAACCACGTGTTGGTTTGATTTTAGGCTCAGGATTAGGCGTATTAGCAGAGGAAATTGCGGAGGCAGTGAAGCTTCCTTATGAAACATTGCCGCATTTTCCCGTCTCCACTGTTTCCGGGCATGCAGGACAATTAGTGGCGGGGAAACTTCAAGGGAAAGACGTTATTGCAATGCAAGGGCGTTTTCATTACTACGAAGGGTACTCAATGCAAGAAGTAACATTCCCAGTGCGGGTCATGAAAGCGCTTGGTGTGACCCATATGCTTGTAACAAATGCAGCTGGTGGTGTTAATAAGGCGTTTAACGTTGGTGATTTAATGTTGATCACAGATCACATTAATCTTATGGGTGACAACCCGCTTATGGGGAAAAATGAAGACGATTTTGGGCCTCGTTTCCCGGATATGTCAGAGGCGTACAGTCACACACTTCGGACGCTTGCACAAGGGAAAGCGGATGAACTTGGCTTAAAATTGCAGGAAGGTGTGTACGTGGGCAATAGCGGTCCAACTTACGAAACACCGGCAGAAGTGCGGATGGCACGTACGCTAGGTGGCGATGCAGTTGGGATGTCAACTGTTCCGGAAGTCATTGTTGCTCGCCACACTGGCCTTGAAGTGCTTGGCATTTCTTGTATTACAAACATGGCCGCTGGCGTCCTCCCGCAGCCATTATCACACGAAGAAGTCATTGAAACGACAGAAATGGTGCGAGCTGATTTTCTGGCGCTCGTCAAAGCGATTGTCGGGGAAATGGTTTAAAAAAGAATTGCGATCAGCCGCTAGGGCGAGGTGCGTGGCGGCTGAATCATGACATTTTAAGGGGTGTGGGACAGATGAGAATGGTTGATTTGATTGAGAAAAAACGTGACGGCTTGCCGTTAACAAAAGAAGAAATTGAATGGTGTGTAGCTGGCTACACGAATGGAGAAATTCCTGACTATCAAATGTCAGCGCTTGCGATGGCGATTTATTTTCAAGATTTGAATGAAGATGAGCGGGCTGAACTGACGATGTCCATGGCTGAATCCGGTGATCAAATTGATTTGTCACAAATTGAAGGCATCAAAGTCGACAAGCATTCTACCGGTGGCGTTGGTGATAAAACAACGATTGCGTTAGCACCGCTCGTGGCAGCACTTGGTGTACCTGTTGCGAAAATGTCCGGACGAGGTCTTGGTCATACAGGCGGGACAATTGACAAATTAGAAGCGATCCCTGGATTTGACTGTGAAATGGATACAGACACATTTGTTTCGCTTGTGAATAAAAATAAAGTTGCTGTGGCGGGACAAACAGGTAACTTAACCCCAGCGGATAAGAAGTTATATGCGCTACGCGATGTGACTGGGTCAGTCAACGCTATGGCACTCATTGCAAGTTCTATTATGAGCAAAAAGATTGCTTCTGGTGCAGATGCGATTGTACTTGATGTGAAGACTGGTTCAGGTGCTTTTATGAAAACACTAGAAGATTCTACGGCACTCGCTCAAGCGATGGTCAACATTGGCGATCGTGTTGGTCGGCAAACGATGGCAATCATTTCTGATATGAGTCAACCACTTGGGAAAGCGGTTGGAAACGCGTTAGAAATCCAGGAAGCAATTGATGTTGTCAAAGGCAAAGGTCCAGATGATGTAAGAGAATTGTGCTTAGTGCTCGGGAGTCATATGGTTTACTTCGCGAAAAAAGCACCGTCAGTGGAAGCGGCACGTCAAATGTTAATTGAAGTGATTGAGAACGGCAAGGCCGAAGAAGTATTAAAGACATTTATTGCTGCACAAGGCGGGAATCCAAATGTTGTTGATGATCCGACAATCTTCGCGCAAGCACAACACAAGATTGCTGTGAAAGCGACTACTGCAGGTACGGTTGAATCAATTGCCGCAAATCAAATTGGCGTTGCAGCGATGAAGCTTGGGGCCGGACGAGCAACAAAAGAAGATGAAATTGATTTGAGTGTCGGCTTAATATTAGAGAAAAAAGTCGGTGATCGCGTCGAGAAAGGCGATACGCTCGTAACATTGCATGCAAGTACAATGCAAGTAGACGAAGTGACAGACTTAATTCATGAAGCTTATAAAATTGGCACCCACGATACGCCGGCACCAACGTTAATTTATAAAGAGGTTTATCCTTCTTAACTTTAAACGATAGATAAAGGAAACATTTAAAAAGGCTGTCCCTTTGGTGGACGGTCTTTTTGTATAGGAAGTAAAACGAGACAACTGAGGGTTCCAGTTGTCTTCATTGGAAGTGTCCGAGTATTTAAGAGACGTTTCTATTTACATTCCTTCTTTTTTCTTTTCTTCTTTGTAGGCGACGTTTGATGAGTACCCCGATAAATAAAATGAACGAACAGCCTAACATAATGTATGTGAAGGAAGAAGAAATAATATCTTCTGCGTGATGCCCATAAAAATAGAAGAGGAGACCAACCACGTAAAACTTTACTGCTCTTCCAATGGACGCATAAAGCATTAGTTTCCATAGTGAAAAATGTAGTGAACCAGATAGAATGGTAAAAATTTTAAAGGGGATCGGGGTAAAAGAGCCAATTAAAATCGCTGCCTCGCCATTGCGTCGAAATAATGTTTCCGCTTTTTGTAACTTGTCCGGATTAAGGAAACGCTGAAGTACTTTATTTCCAAGTAATTTGCCGAGAAAGTAACCAATCGGTGTCCCAGCGAGACAAGCAATATATCCGGCTGTCGCTAGTAAAAGCGCTTGATTCGGATTGACAAGACTCAGAGAGACTTGTGTGAAAAAAGCAGGAATAGGGAAGATAATCGCATCTAAAAATGAGTGAACAATTAGTCCGAAATAACCAAACGCCTCCAAAAAGTTTACGAATGATTCCATTAATGCACAATTCTCCCCCCCATGAAGTATAACCACGTTGTATATCTATATTATTGCATATTTGGCGGACGAATCGCTACTATTTTCCTCCCACTCTGAGTAAGAATATTCTTTTACATGTTCTTACTGTATAAACGAGCTCACAAATGGCTAAGCTAGAGAGTAGTTTTTGATTTTTGAGTCTCGGGACGAGTGGAGGATATAAAAAATGAAAAAATTGTTTGTAAGTTTGCTTGTACTTATGTTGTTCATCACGAATGCAGGTAGTGCAGTGTATGCAGAAAAAGAAAATCCAGCATCAAATGTTTCATTGGCAGAGGAGTCAGCTGCGGCCATTGTAATAGAGCGAGACACAGGGAAGATATTGTTTGAAAAGGAAAGTCATAAACAATTGCCTCCAGCTAGTATGACAAAAATTATGACGATGTTGCTGATTATGGAACAGATTGATGAAGGTTCATTAAAATACGAAGACCAAGTGCGCGTAAGTGAGAAGGCAGCATCAATGGGTGGTTCACAAGTATTTTTAGAGCCCGGAGAAGAAATGACGGTTGATGACATGTTAAAAGCGATTGCCGTTGCATCTGGTAATGATGCATCTGTAGCGATGGCAGAACACATTGGTGGTACAGAAGAAGAGTTTGTAAAAATGATGAATGAGAAGGCGAAACAATTAGGTTTAAAGGATACAAAGTTTCAAAACACAAACGGCTTACCAGTGGCAGATCATTATACGTCGGCACATGATTTAGCGGTCATGTCAAAAGAGCTGTTAAAGTATGAAAATATAACGGCTTACACTGGAATTTATGAAGACTATTTACGTAAAGGGACGGACAAAGAGTTTTGGCTCGTAAATACGAACAAATTGGTTCGGTTTTATCCTGGTGTAGATGGTTTGAAAACGGGTTTCACAAAAGAAGCAAAATATGGATTGACGGCAACAGCGGAGAAAGGTGGCATGCGTGTCATTGCTGTTGTGATGGGCGCTCCAACATCAAAAGAACGTAACAGTCAGGTCACAAGTATGCTTGACTATGCATTCAATCAATATATGACTAAACCACTTCAAGAGCAAGGTGATGTCATGGGAGAAGTGCCTGTTGTCAAAGGTGTGGAGGAAACTGTTCGTGCGGTCACACCTGATAAAGTATCTGTACTGCTGAAAAAAGGAACGGATACTGCAGATACAGAAGTGAAAGTTGAAATGGCAGAAGCGTTACAGGCGCCAGTGAAGAAAGGTGATGTTGTCGGTCATTTACTTGTCCAAAAAAACGGACAAACATTATCTAAAACACAATTGGTGGCTGAAACCGATGTAGCTGATGCTTCGTGGTGGACGTTGTTCAAAAGAATGATGTCAACATTTGCGGGGAATTGACCTGAAGGAAAGTATTCATGTTTTTTTACACTAGTTTTGTCGTGTGCAAGGGTTCCTCGTTGCGTAAATAGAATAGAGATATAGACAACGTGTGTGGGAGGTGCTTGGAAATGAGTTTGAACATTCATTTGGAGCAAAAGGAAGATGTGTTACTTGTACGTCTGCAAGGAGAATTAGACCATCACTTTGCAAAAGAACTCCGTGTAAAAATGGAGGAGAAAATGTTTCATACAAAGCATGTCGTACTAAATTTAGCAGAGCTCTCTTTTATGGATAGCTCGGGATTAGGTGTGATTCTTGGTCGTTACAAGCAGCTGCAGGCAAACGGAGGAGAAATGGTTGTTTGTGCGATTTCACCAGCAGTTAAACGTTTGTTTGAGATGTCAGGTTTATTTAAGATCATTGGTACGGAAGAGAATGAAGCATTTGCTTTGCAAAAGTTGGGGGTGGCGTAAATGAGAAACAAGATGGAACTTTCATTTTCGGCTTTAAGTGAAAATGAAGCGTTTGCCCGAATCACAGTCAGTGCTTTCTTAGCACAATTGGATCCGACAATGGATGAATTAACGGAAGTGAAGACCGTTGTCTCTGAGGCAGTGACAAATGCGATTATTCATGGTTACGAGAATAACCCTGAAGGTCAAGTCCACATTTCAGCAACGATTTCTGACCGTGCGCTCTCATTGATTGTCCGTGATGAAGGTGTCGGTATTCATGATATTGAAGAAGCACGACAACCACTCTATACATCTAAGCCGGAGTTAGAGCGTTCCGGCATGGGTTTCACGATTATGGAAAACTTTTGTCAAGAAATACATGTGTCTTCCGAACCATTAATCGGTACAACAGTGTACTTAAAAAAACAATTGGCCCCTACAAATGCGGTCTGTAGGTAGGGGGATAAGCGATGAGTGCCGAAGTCAAACCAAGCGGGAAGCGAGAGGCGCCGTTATCCGACCCTGAAGTGAAACGTTTAATTGCAGCAAGCCAGGCTGGTGACAATCTGGCGCGTGATAAAATTGTGCAACGCAATACACGTCTTGTTTGGTCTGTTGTGCAGCGTTTCATGAATCGTGGTTATGAAGCAGAGGATTTGTTTCAAATTGGCTGTATTGGTTTAATCAAATCCGTTGATAAGTTCGATTTGTCATACGACGTGAAGTTTTCTACTTATGCTGTTCCAATGATCATTGGGGAAATCCAACGTTTTCTTCGTGATGATGGCACAGTGAAAGTGAGTCGCTCAATTAAGGAATTGAGCAATAAAATTCGCAAAGCAAAAGACGAGCTGACAAAGAAGCTTTGTCGTACGCCGACAGTGAATGAGCTCGCAACACACCTTGGTGTGACTGTGGAAGAAGTAGTGTTTGCTGGAGATGCAAATCGAACACTTTCGTCCATTCATGACACCGTGTATGAAAATGATGGGGATCCAATTACGTTACTTGATCAAATTGCAGATCATTCTGAAGGGCGGTGGTTTGATAAAATTGCACTAAAAGAAGCGATTTGTCATTTGGAAGAACGTGAGCGCCTCATTGTATATTTACGTTATTACAAAGATCAAACGCAATGTGAGGTAGCTGAGCGATTAGGAATTTCACAAGTGCAAGTGTCTCGATTGGAAAAGAAGATACTTGGCAATATGCGTGAGAATATGGCTGAATAACGAGACAGAAGGCAGGCGCTTGTTCGAGGAAACGAGCGCTTGCCTTCATTTTTCTTGAAGTTTGCGCTAGGGGTATTTGTCTAGGTGGGGAAAGGGGGGAAATACACGTAATAAAAATAGGTGGTAATCTGTTCACAAGCGTTGCCCGTGAATATGTTGTCATTCTACGAAGGATAAAAACCGCCTAACTCATTTACGGTATGCTTTCATTATAACGATCTGTAATTGATAAGGTCAAGTTTTTTTAACTTTAAGCTAAAAAGTAGGGTTAACTTACTTGTACCATGTCTTTCTATTGGAGGTCTCACCTTATTACTTAGGTGTAGGCTTTTTTTTATGTATGAACGCATTGTTTTTAGTCATACTACGAGTAGATCAATATAGGGAGCGTGCTTTTACTTTGAAACCCTTTTGATGAAAGGATTTTAAACATGGATCGTGTGACACGGAAGAGTGTGTATCGAGAAAATATCTCATTGTATCGTGGAAAAAAACAAGTGGTCAAACACGGCTTGCTCGCTTTTATATCAGGAGGAATGCTTTGCGTCTTAGGACAATTAGTTGCTAGTGGTTATCACTATTTTTTTTCGGTGAGCACCGAGCGCGCTACAAGTTATATGCTCGTGTCATTTATTGGTCTGGCAGCATTGGCGACAGGTCTCGGTGTATATCGTAAGTGGGCACAGACTTTTGGCGCCGGTTTACTCGTACCTATTGTTGGGTTTGTGAATGCAATGGCGAGTGCAGCGATAGAACATAAATCTGAAGGTTTTTTTATCGGGATAGGTCCGCAGTTGTTTCGTCTTGTAGGTCCTATTATTGTTGCTGGGATTGCATGTGCTTATGTGCTAAGCTTTGCACGGTTGCTCATTAAGGTATTTATTCAATAATGGGGCGTGTGGCGTGACGAATTGGAGGGAGTGCTTGCATGGGGCGGTATCGTAAGAAGACACTCATATTTCAAGAACCGATCTATGTTCAATCGAGTGGCACGTCGGTAGGTCCTAGGGAAGGCAGTGGACCACTTGCGGGATCGTTTGATGAAGTATTTTCTAGTTTATATTGCGGGGAAAAAAATTGGGAGGCGGCTGAAAAACAATTATTAAGAACAGCAATTGATCATTGTTTAACAAAGGGGCAAATCACTCGTGGTGATGTAGACCTGTTGATCGCGGGAGACTTATCAAATCAAATGATGAGCGCTAGTATGGTCGCGTGCGATTTGCAAATCCCTTATGCTGGTGTGTACTCGGCTGGAGCGACTTTAGTGGAATCTATGGTGATGGCTGCGTTATGGATCAATGGTGGTTTTGCGGATCACATTGTCGCAGCAACAAGCAGTCATTACGGTGTAGCCGAAAAGCAATGGCTTTATCCGACTGAATTTGCTATGCAGAAACCATTATATGCGCAGACAATAGTAACGGGTTCCGGCGCTATTTTGCTTGGCAGAAAACGAACAGAAGTAAAAGTGACCGAAGCTTCGCTAGGGATAGTTTATGATTTTGGTGTAAATGATCCGTTTCATTTAGGTGCGGTATTGGCTCCTGCAGTAGCAGAAACAACATTGTGGCACTTAGAAAAAACGAAGCAGGCGTTGACTGATTTTGATCTGATTGTGACAGGAGATCTTGGTGCAGTAGGGACGGAAATTTACCGAAAAATTTTAAGAGAAAAAGGTTTATTACTAAGCGACACGCATATGGATTGTGGGGTCATGATGTATTGTACAAAACAACATCCCTATGCAGGTGGCAGTGGTGCGGGTTGTGCGGCGACGGTTGTATGTGGTCATTTACTCGACATGTTAAAGAGGGGCAAGAAGAAGCGTATGCTTGTTGTGACAGGGGGCGTTTTTCTCAATACGACATTCATTGGTCAAAAACAATCGATCCCAACCATTGCACATGCAATTGTATTGGAGAGGGAGGAATAATGGTGGAATATATTTGGGCATTTTTAGTGGGTGGAGCCATTTGTTTTGTTGGACAAATGTTGCTTGATATAGGAAAGTTATCACCGGTCCAAGTATTGGTTACACTAATGATATTTGGAATGATGTTAGATGGTTTTCATCTATATGACTTCCTTATTTCTGTGGCAGGAGCGGGTGCCACATTACCAATTACTGGCTTAGGTCATTCGCTTGTGCATGGCGCTATGAATGCGGGGAATAATGGTCTCTTCTCTATTAGTGATGGTTTATTTGATATGGCGGCTGTGACGTTTGTTTTTTCTATTTTATTTAGTGTCACTGTCGCCCTTTTGTTTCGACCGCACGGGGGTGTATAAATGCGCCAAGTTATTTTCGTTACAGATGGCGACTTATCAGCAAAAGGTGTATTAGAATGGCTCGCTCCACAGATGGACTGCTACTGCATTTGTGCTTCCTCTGGTAATCCATCAACGATTGATGAACAGCAATTGCTTAAAGCCATTCAAGAGGCACCTGACGTGCCAATTCTTGTCATGTTTGATGATTGTGGTTGTTTAAATGAAGGGCCAGGAGAGAGAAACATGCGTTTCCTTGCAAATCATCCTGATATTCAAGTGTTAGGTGCACTGGCTGTGGCGGCACAAACGCATGCGTGGGAGTGGACACATGTGGATGTATCGGTCGATCGCTTTGGGCATTTAACAGCATATGGCGTGGATAAAGAAGGATTAGCTGATCTAGAGGTTGGACGAATAAACGGTGATACAGTTTCGGTGTTGGATGATTTGCAATTGCCGATTGTCGTTGGGATTGGTGATATTGGGAAAATGGCTCGATTTGATGATGTTGGGCGTGGTGCGCCAGTTACACGTCAAGCAATTTTACTTATTTTGGAAAGGAGTGGTTTAAATGCCGAAGGAGGTAAAGAAAAAAATGTTCAGTACAAGCCTGACAGAAAATGAAGAGGTACTTAAAAAGCGCCTTGGCATTGGCAAATCATTTGATGTTGGTGTACGAAAATTAACGTTATTTCAGTGTGACATCGCAATTTACTTTGTTAATGGACTTGTAGATGATCAATCCGTTACCCAAATTTTAAGAGAGCTTATGAGCATCAGTGCTGAAGCAAACTCACGCCGTACCGATCATGTAAAAGAGGTCATCAAAAATTATTTTGCGCATGTCCAAGTTGAAGAAGTTGAATCGATGGATGAATGTATTACACAGGTGTTGTCGGGGCTCATCTTTGTTGTCATTGACGGGGAATCGCAAGCACTTGTTGCTGATGTACGTTCTTATCCTGGTCGTGGTCCAGAAGAACCTGATACAGAGCGTGTGGTTCGAGGTGCGCGTGATGGTTATACGGAGAATATTATTTTAAATACTGGTTTAACACGTCGCCGTATTCGTGATGAGCGTTTACGTCAAGAAATCATTCGCGTTGGAACCCGTTCGAAAACAGATGTGTGCATTACGTACATAGAGGGGATTGCCAACCCAGAATTAGTAGCGAAACTGAAAAAAGAGTTAAAAGCAATCCATATCGATGGCATTACAATGGCTGACAAGGTGATTGAAGAATACATTGTGAAGCAAGGCGTGAATCCGTTCCCGCTTGTACGTTATACAGAACGACCTGATGTGGCTGCAACGCATGTATTTGAAGGTCATGTATTAATCATGGTCGATACGTCTCCATCTGTCATCATTACACCGGTAACATTATTTCATCACATTCAACATGCAGAAGAGTATCGTCAATCAGCAGCCGTCGGTACATTTCTTCGTTGGATGCGGTTCATTGGCATCTTGTTTTCCTTGTTCATTGTCCCTTTTTGGTTGCTACTGGCGATGAATCAAGACTTACTGCCTGCAGCACTGGACTTTATTGGCGTAAATGAAGAGAAGAACATTCCACTTGCGGTACAAATTGTTTTTGCAGAGATGGGTATTGAGTTACTACGAATGGCAGCCATTCATACGCCATCCCCATTGGCGACAGCACTCGGTTTAATCGCCGCAATGTTAATTGGCGATATGGCAATAGAAGTTGGTTATTTTACGCCAGAAGTGATCTTGTATGTGGCGCTTGGTGCAATGGGCATGTTCGCTACGCCAAGCTATGAACTCGGGGTTGCGTTGCGAATTATACGGTATGTCATGATTATATCTGTTGTTTTCTTTGGTGTCTTAGGGTTGGTGTTGTCGGTGTTCATGCTGTTTATGACACTTGTGATGACGCGTCCTCTAAACCGGCCGTATATGTGGCCGTTTCTACCGTTTGATCCTCCAGCGCTTGCGCAAATATTATTCCGTACAACGGTGCCGTCTGTGCGTTGGCGTCCAAGCATTGTGCACCCTCGTGATAAAGTACGGCAAATGCCCACAAACGAATAAAATGGAGATTTAGACGCATTTTGTTTGAGAATGGATCGGTTGTTCATGTACAATAGGTAAGCGTAAGTACACGCAATTCTAGTGGAGAAGAGAGGTTTTTTTATGAAAAAAGGGAGTATTGAACTTGAAAACGGAGAAAAAATGGTGATCGAGTTTTATGAAGATGCAGCACCAGGCACCGTAAAGAATTTTGCGGACTTAGCAAATAAGGGATTCTACAATGGTTTAACTTTTCATCGTGTGATTCCTGGTTTTGTTGCCCAAGGGGGTTGTCCGACTGGTAATGGTACTGGAGGAAGTGGCACAACAATTAAATGTGAAACGACAGGCAATCCACATAAACATGTTGCTGGCGCACTTTCAATGGCTCATGCAGGAAAAGACACAGGTTCATCGCAGTTTTTCCTTGTGCACGAACCACAACCACATTTGGATGGGGTGCATACAGTGTTTGGTCAAGTCGTGGAAGGAATCGATCACATTTATCGTATTAAGCCAGGCGATGTCATGCAGGAAGTAAAAGTTTGGGAAGAGTAATTTTTTGGGCCGTATCCATCTAGGATGCGGTCTTTGTTTAGTAGACAGGCGCGGCAATCATAGTGAGTGATCACGTCGAGGGTGTTTGGAGCCGCGCCTTTAAAAGGTGCGGGATTTTTTAAATATACAACCATGATATGCGTAGAAAAGGACAAGTCGTGGTGTCGAGGGAAGATTTATGATGTAGCTTCCTTTTTTGATACAAGGTTTTCTTTATGCATATCTTTCAGTAAACGGATTTGGATGTCATGTTCGTAATATTTTTCGAGAAAAAGTTGATGCCCAGCAAGTAGCTCTTTTGAATTTTTTTCAAGTTGATCAAGCCGTTTTTCCGTGTGAAGACGAAACATGCGCATCTCTGTCCGAAAGTCATTTAAGTTCGTTTCAAGCCCTTGTACGGTTGTTTCAAGACCGTGCACCTTCGTTTCAAGCCCTTGTACGGTTGTTTCAAGACCGTGCATCTTCGTTTCAAGACTTTGTACGGTCGTTTCAAGACCGTGCATCTTCGTTTCAAGCCCTTGTACGGTTGTTTCAAGACCGTGCACCTTCGTTTCAAGCCCTTGTACGGTTGTTCCAAGACCGTGCATCTTCGTTTCAAGCCCTTGTACGGTCGTTTCAAGGCGATACATCTGCGTGCCAATTTCCTCTACACGTGTGTATAAGCCTGCTGTTAAATTACTTAATTCTTTGAGTGCTTGCATAATTTGTGACTCGCTCATCATGACCCTCCTTTCTAGAATGAGTTCATTGTAACATAAAAAGGAGAGCCAACAGTAGCAAAACGTTGTTGGTCTCCCCCAATTTTTTAATCACTTTCCGGTAGAAGCCCCCTCTATCACCCCGAAGTTTTTGTGTTATTTTTTATTCGATTTACTATTTGGGAATCCTGCTAAAGATCGCGCGTATTGAAAAGGTGTGCGAATGACTTTACGGAAAAGTGCTTCTTCTTCAAGGATAGAAAAGCTTTTATAAGCGTAACGTTTGTTCATTTCTAATAGCCATACGTGTTGATTGTGGTCAATAATAAAGTCGATGGCGATATCTGCAAAGCAGCCATGTTCATCAAGATGTTTACAGGCATTTTTGCAAATAGCAATAATCTCTTGTTCCAATCGTGCGGTATCGTTGGAATTAAAAAGTATTTTCAATGCTTCTTTTCCATGTAGTAAATAGTCTAGGTTGCGCAAATTTGTTGTAATGCTACCTGGTTTTGAAAAGCGTGCAATCATGCCGGAGCATGTCCATCTCTCAGTATGATCTTTTTGCATGTACACACGAAAATCAATGTTTCTTGAATCGTGCGAAACGGGGACGCCTTGTTGTATTAGATACTTCTTTTTCTTTTTCATTACTTTTTTAATTACGGGGTGTTTAGCAAGTGTATCTGTATGTGTGATGGTGTTACTGTCGTCTGTAATTTGAAAGGACCCTTTCTTCTTCTTCACTTCAATAATACCAGCTCCTTGTGAACCGTGTTTAGGTTTTAAATAGACAGACGGGTACATTTCTAACATTTCTATGATGCTATCTAATGCGTGGATTTGCTGTGTATGTGGTAGGTGGTTTTTAATGGTTTTATGAGGGGCTAGCCATTGCCACATGTCCCATTTATCAAAAAAAGTTGAGTTGAATAAACGTCCACCTAATGTTTCGTAAAGGTCATTGTTAACCTCTGTAGGAATAGGAACCCTTTTAAAAATAACATCGGGATAAGAAAATGTACCTTCTTTCCATGAAGCCTCCGTTTGATGAGACCCCGGATAGAAATAGTAACCTGTAATTTTCTTATCGTCCATATCAATGTGGGAAGGTGTGCTAAGTAAAATAAGTCCATTAAATGGTGTGGTATTTTCTATTCTCTCTCTTAGTGCATCTAAGTCTCTCAACATTCTTTTAGAAACTAAATACAAAATGACAGGTCCCACATGTACATGGTTCTCTTTCAGGTAAATATCGTAGTTTAAGTCGTCTGGAATAAAAAGATCACGAATGATGTTGATTGAAAGGCCAAACGTATTTTCAGGGAGTTCCTCTTTATAGCGGACCTCTAACTCTCGTTGCCAATGTCCAAAATGAAATGTCACTTTCCTTGATAACGTGGCTGAGTTCTTGTATGCAACCGGGAAATAGAGACAATTTAATTCTTGTGTAATCATCCATTTGACATACAATGTAAACACCTCCTGTAGTATATTGGTATTATATGTAAAATATTCTGTTTAGTTCGGGCGCGTATAAAGGTTTTGGCAAAAAAGGGCTGTGAAAAGATGCCTAAATTTATACAAAATGCGACGGTAATTAGAAGATTTGTTTTGTAATGTTTATTTGGATCAACATTGCCGATTATCTCTAACTATGGTACATTGAAAGAGGGTGAAGTTTCAGTCCCCTTCCAACGAAAAAGCAAGTGTATACAGAAAGGTAATATTTGTAAGCGCTTTACTCGATGGGTGTATTTCACAAAAAAAGCAAATGGAGGGATCATATTGACTGTCGAACAAACGTATTCTCCAGGGTTAAATGGCGTAATTGCAACAGAAACAAAGTTGTCGTTTCTTGATACAGAAAATGGAGAGATCGTCATTGGTGGTTATGACTTGATTCAACTATCAAAAACACATGGGTATTTGGATATTGTACACTTGCTTTTGAAAGGAACTTTGCCAACGGATGTGGAACGGGATGAGCTAGCGAAGAAATTAAGTACATCTTATACAGTACCTGAGACTGTATTAAATGTATTAAAGCAATTACCGAAAGCAACCCATCCAATGGATGCGTTGCGGACAGGGATTTCAGTGTTAGCTGGATTTGACCGTGAATTAGAGGACCGCAGTGAGCATGTGAATACGGCGCGTGCGTATGATTTATTGGCAAAGTTACCGACGATCGTCGCTAGCAGTTATCGTGTACTTGTCGGTGATGAGGTGTTAGCACCAAAATCGTCTTTATCTTATAGCGCCAATTTCTTGTATATGATTACAGGGAAAGAACCGACACCACTTGAAGAACGTGTATTTGATCAGTCACTTCTCTTATATTCTGAGCATGAAATGCCTAATTCAACGTTTACTGCTCGCGTCATTGCTTCAACGTTATCCGATATGTATGGCGCATTAACGGGTGCGGTTGCGTCGCTCAAAGGACATTTGCATGGTGGTGCCAATGAAGCAGTCATGTACATGTTATTGGAAGCGGATACACCGGAAGAATTTGAGGCACTTTTGCGGAGTAAGCTGGCACAAAAAGAAAAAGTGATGGGCTTTGGTCATCGCGTTTATATGAAGAAAATGGATCCTCGTGCGCTCATTATGAAAGAGGCTTTGACTGAGCTATCTGAAAAAGCCGGTGACGATCGTTTGCTTCGTATGTGCGTGGCAGGTGAGCAAGTGATGGCAAAAGAAAAAGGTATTTATCCAAATTTGGATTATTACGCAGCACCTGTATATTATATGCTCGGCATTCCGATTGGCTTGTACACACCGATTTTCTTTGCTTCACGAACAGTCGGTTTGAGCGCGCACGTGATGGAGCAGCATAACGACAATAAATTGTTCCGTCCACGGGTGAAGTATACAGGACCACGGCATCACTCGATTTCATAATTAAACTGAAAAAACGGAGGCACACATCAATGACAACACAAACAGATACAGTAAAAACAGACCGGTTGTTAGAAGAAATTGCAGATTATGTATTAACAAAAGAGATTACGAGTGAAGAGGCGCTTCAGACTGCGGCTCACGTGCTTGTTGATACGCTTGGATGTGGCGTGCTCGCATTACGTTACCCAGAGTGCGTGAAAATGCTTGGACCGGTTGTACCAGGCACTGTTGTCCCAAGTGGCGTGAAAGTACCAGGGACGTCCCACGTATTAGATCCAATTCGCGGGGCATATAATATCGGCACAATGGTGCGTTGGCTTGATTATAACGATACGTGGTTAGCAGCAGAATGGGGCCATCCATCTGATAATCTTGGTGGTATTTTAGCTGTTGCAGATTATTTGAGCCGAAAAAACATTGCAGAAGGAAAAGCGCCGCTCACAGTACGCGACATTCTCATTGCCATGGTGAAAGCACATGAAATTCAAGGGGTACTCGCGCTTGATAATAGTTTTAACCGCGTTGGGCTTGATCACGTATTGCTTGTGAAAGTGGCGACGACAGCGGTGACGTGCGGCATGCTTGGCGGGACACGCGAAGAAATTATTAATGCGGTTTCTCACGCTTGGATTGACAATGCAGCACTGCGGACGTATCGTCATGCACCAAATACAGGTTCACGGAAGTCATGGGCGGCTGGTGATGCAACGAGTCGTGGTGTCTTTTTGGCAATGACAGCTCTGACTGGAGAGATGGGCTATAAAACAGCACTATCTGCACCGGGTTGGGGTTTCCAAGATGTGTTATTCAAGAAGCAAGAAGTGACACTTGCCCGCGATCTAGATGCGTATGTGATGGAAAACATTTTGTTCAAAGTGTCGTTCCCAGCTGAGTTCCATGCACAAACAGCAGCAGAGTGTGCGGTGCGCTTACATCCATCAGTCGTTGATCGCTTAGATGACATTGATCGGATTGAGATTGTGACGCATGAATCGGCAATTCGTATCATTGATAAAAAAGGACCTCTTCATAATCCAGCTGACCGTGACCATTGCCTGCAATACATTACGGCGATTGGCTTGTTAAAAGGTGATATTGTTGCGGATGATTATGAAGATGAAACTGCGCGTGATCCGCGGATTGATCGTTTGCGTGATTTAATGGTTGTGACGGAAAGCAAGCAATACACTGAGGACTACTTAGATCCGAACAAGCGCTCAATCGCTAACGCGGTACAAGTATTCTTTAAAGACGGTTCTTCAACAGACAAAATTGCGATTGAGTACCCACTTGGTCATCGTTTCCGCCGTGATGAGGCAGTACCATTTATTCAAGAAAAGTTTGAAGCGAACATCCACACGCATTATGCATCGAAACAAGCGACAGCGATTCTTTCAGCGTGTAAAGATCCAGATGTGCTCGGCAAGATGAGTGCAACTGATTTTGTCGACTTATTCGCGCTGTAGGAGGAGAATATTATGCCATGGATTGTTGATCAATGGGCAACACAAAAAGAATTGGCTGATTCCTTCCGGCAGCAAATGAAAGCACCCACAATTTTGCAAATGCCCGGTGCGCACGATGCAATGGCGGGTTTAATGGCAAAAAAAGCTGGCTTTACAAGTTTATATTTATCTGGGGCTGCATATACCGCAAGCCTCGGATTACCTGACCTTGGCATCGTTCAGTCAAATGAAGTCGCTGCCCGAGCAAAGGAAATTGTACGGGCGACCAATTTGCCGCTGCTTGTTGATATTGATACCGGCTTTGGCGGTGTACTCAGTGTGGCAAGGACAGCAGTGGAAATGGTTGAAGCGCATGTTGCGGCTGTGCAAATGGAAGACCAAGACTTACCGAAGAAATGCGGGCATTTAAACGGAAAGAAGCTCGTGTCAACGGAGGAAATGGAACAAAAAATTTCCGTTTTAAAAAAAGCAGCCCCGTCTCTCGTGCTTGTCGCGCGAACAGATGCGCGTAGTGTGGAAGGGTTAGATGCAGCAATTGCCCGGGCAAAAGCGTATGTCGCGGCCGGTGCCGATGCCATTTTCCCAGAAGCATTACAAGGTGAGGCGGAATTCCGTGCCTTTGCCAATGCAATTGACGTGCCGATTTTGGCTAATATGACGGAATTTGGCAAGACGCCGTATTATACAGCGGAGTCTTTCCAGCAAATGGGTTGTGCTATGGTCATTTATCCGGTGACGTCGCTGCGGGTTGCCGCCAAAGCTTATGAGCGTGTGTTCCAAGCGATTCGCGAGGACGGGACACAAGAAGGTTGTTTAGAAGATATGCAAAAGCGCAGCGAGTTGTATGAGACAATCGCGTATGATCAATTTGAGGCACTCGATCAATCAGTCGCAAAAACGGTGTTATTAAAAGACCAATAAATAGGAGTAGCCTACGTTTTTGCGTAGGCTACTTGCTCACAGAAAGGTGTTGTCTATGAAAATCGGGTTTATCGGACTCGGGAATATGGGCTTACCGATGTCAAAAAATTTACTAGCTTCACAGTATGAGGTTGTAGGTTTGGATTTGAATAAAGAATCATGTGAGCGCTTTCAATATGCGGGTGGAGAAATTGCGCAGTCACTGGTGGAGATGACGGCATGTTGTGGGTTAATCTTTACAAGTTTGCCATCATCAGAAGCGGCAAAACAAGTGTATTTGGCTCGTGATGGATTGCTTTCGTCATGTCCAGCCGATGTTATTTTGGTTGATACGAGCACAATTGCACCAAGCTTGGAAGTGGAAATTGGCACAAAAGCAGAAGAGAAAGGGCTGTCTTTTTTAGCTGCTCCAGTTAGTGGCGGGGTAATTGGTGCTGAAAAGAGGACGTTGACGTTTATGGTCGGTGGAGCGGAAGAGACACTTGAACAAGTACGTCCGCATCTACTCAAACTAGGCAGCCACGTGTTCCACCTAGGGGAACGCTATGATAGTGGCACGAATGCAAAATTGATTAATAATTTGTTAATCGGCTTTTATACTGCTGGTGTCGCTGAGGCACTGACACTGGCGCGGGAAAGTGGCTTGGATTTAGACTTTTTGTTTGATGTGTTAAGTGTTAGCTATGGTCAAAGCCGTATTTATGAGCGTAATTACAAGTCATTTATGGCGAAGGAAAACTATGAACCTGGCTTCACATTGGCGCTATTAAACAAAGACTTACGCTTTGCAATGGACCTTGCAGCATCACACGATTTAAATTTGCCCATCAGTCAGGCGCTTGTCGATTTATATGCAGACGCGGAAGCTTCCGGCTTAGGCGCGAAAGATATGGCCGTCATTTATGAACGTATTGGTGAGCAGTCGATTACTTTCAAAGCAGAAAAGGGGAATGTCACATGAAAGCAGTGAACGTGAGGACAGTACAAAATTGGATTGATGGCGCGTGGGTTGCGTCTGCTTCGACTGAAACGGAGCGCGTCCCAAATCCAGCAACAGATGAAACACTCGTGCACGTGCCGTTATCGACGAAAGAAGAACTTGACGAGGCGGTACGAAGTGCCAAACGGGCGTATGCGACGTGGAAGACGATTCCTGTTCCAGAGCGGACGCGCTACATGTTTTCGTACTTGCACTTGCTAAAAGAAAACCGCGAAGAGCTCGCCCAACTCATTACAAAAGAAAATGGCAAAACAATCAAAGATGCGCGTGGCGAAGTGCAGCGCGGGATTGAATGTGTGGAGCTCGCGACAGCGACGCCCACGCTCATGATGGGAGATGCCCTTCCTGGTATTGCCGGTGGCATTGACGGCGCGATTTGGCGTTATCCACTTGGTGTCGTCGCTGGTATTACGCCGTTTAACTTTCCAATGATGGTACCGCTCTGGATGTTCCCGCTTGCCATTGCCGCTGGAAACACGTTTGTGTTAAAAACATCGGAGCGCACACCGTTACTAGCTGAGCGCTTAGTTGAATTGATGCATGAAACAGGCTTACCAAAAGGTGTCTTAAACATGGTTCACGGTGGCAAAGACGTTGTCAACGGGATCTTAGAACATGACGACATTGAAGCCGTCTCCTTCGTCGGTTCAGAACCCGTCGCCCGTCATGTGTATAAAGTTGGTACGGCGCATGGCAAGCGTGTGCAAGCCCTTGCTGGTGCGAAAAACCATGCCGTTGTCCTTGGTGACTGTGAGCTTGAAAAAACGGTACAAGGTGTGATTGGCGCTGCGTTTGGCTCAAGTGGTGAGCGCTGCATGGCTTGTTCGGTTGTCGCTGTGGAGGAATCGTTTGCGGATGAATTTATTGCAGCATTGATGAAAGAAGCAGAAAAGTTGACGGTTGGTAATGGTATTAATGATGAACACTTCGTTGGCCCGCTTATCCGTCAATCTCATAAAGAACGTGTCCTTTCTTATGTTGAACAAGGGGTAAAAGAAGGGGCAACGTTACTGTTAGATGGGCGTAAAAGTGGTGAGGCAGCGGGCGATGGCTACTATCTTGGGGCGACGGTGTTTGACAATGTCACACCTGATATGACCATTTGGCAAGAGGAACTTTTTGCCCCCGTGCTTAGTATCGTTCGTGTGAAAGATTTAGATGAAGGCATCACACTCACGAATCGTTCTCGCTTTGCCAATGGTGCGGTCATTTATACATCAAGCGGGCAAAGTGTCCAATATTTCCGTAACAACATTGATGCTGGTATGATCGGTGTCAATGTCAATGTGCCAGCGCCGATGGCTTTCTTCTCGTTTGCGGGGAATAAAGCGTCTTTCTTTGGAGATCTAGGCACGAATGGTCGCGATGGGATTCAATTTTACACACGGAAAAAAGTGGTAACGGAACGGTGGTTTAATTAAGGTATACGCAATCACACAAGAAAAACTGGTGCGCTTTTACATAGCATCACCAGTTTTTCGTTATCGCTTCTTTGCAAGTGTGGACAATGATCTTTACAAATCTAAGAGATCAATGGTTGATTTTAGTTTAGAATCAAGCATGATTTCTTTTTTGAAAATCGTATCTAACATTTCTCCAACACTTTCATTGATGGATAGCACTTGTTGGATAGTTGGTGGCGGTCCAGTGACGCCATTTAATGTGCCTAGCACATACTGAATCTTTTCCCCCTCTGCATTAATGATGTGTGCTAACCCCATTTCTTCCATTGCGATGGAAGCAAGAATCAGGTTAATGACTTGATCGCGTGATAATGCAATGTCAGGCGTAAAGTTAGGCATTGTTGGTTGACCCATGAGTATCTCTCCTTTCGCACTAGTATAGAGGGAGGTGGAAAGGGTTGTACATCGTTAGGACGAGGTCTTATGTCCCCCTCTATGATAAAATATGTATGTTTATGCATATGTGTGACAGTTTTTATGGAAATAGGCATCATTATGTTGATATAGACAAGAAAAAATCTATCATCATTTCTTCCGCCCTTAAAGCGAAGTATGCTATAATAGTAGAGCGATTGGGGACGAGAGGGGTGAGGCTATGGCGAAACGTAAGAAGCGAAAAAAGAATGAGTGGAAATCGCAACTTACGTTTGAATTAATCGGGTTAGCGATGCTTGTTGTCTCCATTGTGACATTAGCCCGATTAGGAAGTGTGGGGGAAGCGTTTGTCCGTTTGTTTCGATTTTTTCTTGGAGAATGGTTCGTTTTCTTGGCTTTTTCCTTTTTTTTGTTAGCCGTTTATATGATGTTCAAACGAAAAAAACCGCGCCTTTGGTCTCGTCGAATGGCAGGTGTATACATTATTGTCCTTGCTGGTGCAATGATGACACATGCAGGTCTTTTTCATGTGTTGCAGGCGAATGATGAACTTTCAGATGCATCGGTTGTGCGAACTACATGGGCATTATTTTGGAACGAGATGACGCAACCTACGTCAAATGACTTAGGTGGTGGAATGATCGGTGCAGTTGGTTATGCAGCGAGCCACTTTTTATTTGCTAATGCGGGTACATACTTATTGTGTTTTATTTTACTTATGAGTGGTGCAATTTTAATATCGGGCTACTCTCTTTCTGCGTTGTTTGGCAAGTTATATCGGCGTAGTTATTTGTTTATAACAGACATGTGTAAATCTATTTGGACAGATATACGGACATGGCACGAGCAATCTCGGGAGAAGATGGCAGAGGAAAGAACAGCAAGACAAAAGAGAAAGAAAAAACGTACGGTAACGTCGATCGCATCGGAAAACGAAGCGCTCATAAAAGAGCCAGAAGGAGAGCCAGAAATTGTTGATTTTACAGAATACCCTGCTGTAAAAGTAGACACGGAAGTACACGATCGCAAAAAAGCAGTGCTTGGTGCACATCAACCGGAAGAGTTAACGCGTGAGGCTACATTTTTTACGCAACCATTGCAAGAGATGCAAGAAGAGAATGAAGCGTATGTACTCCCTAGCTTTGACTTGCTTGCCACATTAGACAATCCAGATCAGAAACGAGAAAAACAACAATTAACAGCAAACGCACATAAATTAGAGAAGACATTGGAGAGCTTTGGCGTCAATGCGCGTGTGTCGAAAGTGCACCTAGGACCAGCTGTGACAAAATATGAAGTAAACCCGAGTGTTGGTGTAAAGGTAAGCAAGATTGTCAATTTAGCAGATGACTTAGCGCTCGCACTGGCAGCGAAAGACATTCGAATTGAAGCACCGATTCCAGGAAAACCTGCAATTGGTATTGAAGTGCCGAACCAAGAAGTCGCCCTTGTCTCGTTAAAAGAAGTGTTGCGGGCATCTTCTAAACGACAACATGAGGTTTTGGCTGTGGGATTAGGACGAGACATCTCTGGGGAGCCAGTACTCGCGGCATTGAATGAAATGCCTCATCTACTTGTAGCCGGTGCAACAGGGAGTGGAAAAAGTGTTTGTATGAATGTCATTATTACAAGCATTTTAATGAAAGCGAAGCCTCATGAAGTAAAACTTGTTATGATTGATCCAAAGATGGTTGAGTTAAATGTGTACAATGGCGTTCCTCATCTACTTGCTCCTGTGGTCACGGATCCAAAGCGAGCATCGCAAGCGTTGAAAAAGGTTGTTGCCGAAATGGAGCGACGTTATGACTTGTTTTCGCATACAGGAACGAGGAATATGGAAGGCTATAATGAGTATGTGAGATTAAGTCAACGCAAAGAAGGAGAATTGGTGAAGCATGCCCCTCTTCCGTACATTGTTGTCATTGTTGACGAACTTGCAGATTTGATGATGGTGGCTTCAAGTGATGTTGAAGATGCAATTGCTCGGCTAGCACAAATGGCACGTGCAGCTGGTATTCACATGGTGATTGCAACACAGCGGCCTTCGGTCGATGTTATTACCGGTGTTATTAAAGCGAATATTCCTTCCCGCATTGCATTTGGCGTTTCCTCACAAACAGATGCTCGAACGATATTAGATACAGGTGGAGCCGAAAAACTATTAGGTCGTGGCGATATGCTTTATTTGCCAATGGGTGCGACAAAACCAACACGTGTTCAAGGCGCCTTTCTATCTGATGATGAGGTTGAGCGGGTTGTGGCTCACGTCATTTCTCAACAAAAGGCGCAGTATGCTGAAGAAATGACATCGCCTCTAACAACTTCTGTTGAAAATAAAAAAACAGATGATTTGTTTGAACAAGCTGTGGAACTTGTGACTGATAGTGGTCGTGCGTCGGTGTCGATGTTGCAGCGTCGGTTTCGAATCGGTTATTCAAGAGCTGCGCGTTTAATTGATGAATTAGAGGAAAAAGGGATCATCGGTCCGTATGAGGGAAGTAAACCACGTCAAGTGTACGTGAAAAGGAAAATTGATGAAGAAGAGACATCGTAGTACGGGACTGACAGGATGCAATGTCTATTCTTGTTCAAGTGATGAAAAGAGGAGATGGGTACTGTGATCAAGGGGGATCAGCGGCCGCTTTATTTGCAAGTGATCGACCAGCTAAAGACAGATATTGAGGGGTATGAAGAAGGAGCAAAATTGCCGACCGAATTTGAATGGGCAAAACAATTAGGTGTGAGTCGCGCGACATTGCGAGAGGCACTCCGACTATTAGAAGAAGACGGGCTTGTTATTCGGCGTCATGGTGTCGGGACATTTGTGCATACGAAGCCATTATTTTCAGCGGGAATGGAAGAGTTAGCAAGTGTCACTGACATGATCATAAAAGCAGATATGGAACCGGGCACAATCTTTTTGTCATCTTCCTTAAAGGAGGCAACAAAAGAGGAACAGCAACGCTTCCAATGTGCTGATACGATGAACATTCTACATATCGAACGGGTCCGAACGGCCGATGGTGTACCTATTGTATATTGTTTGGACGTCATCCCAGAAATATTTTTAGCTAATCATTCAATTCATGAAACAAAATCGATTTTTCAATTCCTTGAAGAGACGGGTCGGACGATTCGCTATGCAGTAACCGAGATTGAGCCAATTGGCTATCATGATGAAGTGACACAATTATTAGATTGTCCGCCAGAAACGTCACTTTTGCTATTGAAACAGTTACATTATGATGAGTCAGATGAAGCGATTCTTTATTCTTTAAATTATTTTCGAGCCGACAAATTTAAGTTTCATGTTGTTCGTCGTCGGGAATAGTTTTTGTGATTTGTGAAGTAAAATCTTTTAAGTGTGTTCACATGCAATAATGGTTAAAGTAGGAAAAGACGTTCATGTTGTGTTGGGTATGGAAATTCATAAATGAGGATGTGTATAAATGACAAATGTAAATGGATCATCGCAGCCATGTGGTGGGGTGCAACTTCACTTGTGGCAGACCGATAAGTTTAAAACAATCTCTTGTATTTTAATGATCAAGTCGCCTCTCTCTGTAGATACGGTGACAGCCCGCGCGCTCATCCCACATATTTTGCAACGCGGGACGAAGCAGCACCCGAACCGAATGGCGCTCAAGCGAAAGTTAGATGATATGTACGGCGCAGTGCTGGCAACAGATGTGCAGAAAAAAGGGGAGCAGCACGTAATCACATTTCGTATAGATGTTGCTTCTGAACGGTTTTTATCTGATCAGATTACGCTATTTCAAGAAGCGTTAGCATTGCTACACGAAGTGCTCACTGAGCCAAACCAAGAGGATGGCGTATTTTCTCAAGCGATTGTTGAGCAAGAGAAGCGCGCGCTAAAGCAACGGATCCAGTCGGTATACGATGATAAAATGCGTTATGCAAATGTACGTATTACAGAAGAGATGTTTTCTGAGGAGCTCTATCGTCTGCCTGCTTATGGGCGTGAAGAAGATTTAGCCACGCTTACTTCGGAAAATATTTATGATGTATATAAGCAAATGCTGGCGCATGACCGGATGGATTTATTTATTGTTGGTAGTTTTGATGAAACAGCAGCAAAAACGACTGTTTCCAAGTTGTTTGGGGCTGAGCGGTCCATTCAAGCACAGCAAGCAGCAAGTGCACCAAGCCCGTCAGTTGTTCAAGAGAAGGTTGTTCGTGACGAGCAAAAAGTGAAGCAAGGAAAGCTCCATATGGGGTATCGCACGTATACAACGTTTGCCGATGATGATTACGAAGCTGCGCAAGTCGCAAACGGGATTTTTGGTGGGTTTCCATCGTCAAAGCTATTCATAAATGTGCGCGAAAAAGAGAGCCTTGCTTATTACGCGGCTTCCAGGTTGGAAAGTCATAAAGGTGTACTTATGGTCATGTCAGGAATTGAATTTGACAAATATGATCGGGCAGTGGAGATTATTAAAGCACAAGTTACAGCAATGAAGCAAGGCGATTTCACCGAAAAAGACATTGCGCAAGCAAAAAGCATGTTGTTAAATCAGTTGTGGGAAGCAGTCGATACAGCACGTGGGTTTGTGGAGTTGTCATATCACGAAGTCGTCGCAAACGCTCGTCGCTCCTTATTAGACAGGGCCGAGGCAATTAAACAAGTGACAAAAGAAGACATTGTGCAGGCTGCGAACAAGTGGGAGCTAGACACGATTTACTTTTTGACAGGGGCAGGTGAAGCAAAGTGAAGCGGCTCGAGTATAAGCAACTAGGCGAATATTTATACCACGAACAGTTGGAAAACGGATTAGACGTTTATATTTTACCAAAAGATGGTTTTCATAAAACGTTTGCTACGTTCACAACGAAGTACGGTTCGGTTGATGATACATTTGTTCCGCTTGGTAAAGACGAACCAATTAAAGTGCCTGATGGCATTGCGCATTTCCTTGAGCATAAAATGTTTGAAGATGAAGATGGGGACGTGTTCCATACATTTGGAGAACAAGGCGCTTCCTCCAATGCTTTTACGAGTTTCACACGAACGGCGTATTTGTTTTCAAGTACGACGCAAGTTGAAAAGAATGTGAAAACATTGCTTGACTTTGTCCAGAAGCCATATTTCACGGATGAGACGGTAGAAAAGGAAAAAGGGATCATTGCACAAGAGATCACGATGTACGATGATAATCCCGATTGGCGCGCTTATTTTGGTACGATCGAAAATTTATTTGAGAAGCATCCTGTAAAGATTGATATTGCCGGGACGATTCCTTCTATTACAGAGATTACAAAAGAGGATCTTTACACGTGCTATGAGACGTTTTATCATCCAAGTAACATGTTGTTATTTATTGTTGGTCCGGTTGATCCTGAAGTGATGATGACGCTCGTGCGAGAGAATCAAGCGGCAAAAACGTTCCCAGCACCTGAAGACATTGTCCGCCATGTTGCACCTGAAACAACACCAGTTCACGTAGCTACACGGACGATATCGATGCCGGTGCAGACGCCGAAATGTTTTGTTGGCTATAAAGAAAAGGAGCCGACACGACAAGGGACAGATTTATTAAGACATGAACTGGCTGTGAAAGTGGTATTAGATTTAATGTTCTCACCTAGCTCTAAAGCATACGAATCGTTGTATGAAGCAGGTGATATTGATGATTCCTTCTCTTTTGATTATACGGCAGAGTGGGGCTTTGGCTTTTCGATTATTGGTGGTGATAGCAACAATCCAGACCGGCTTGCGGAAAGAATCACTGAAACGATTGAGGCGCATCAAAAAGATGGTCTATGTAAAGAAGAGGCAGATCGTGCGATTAAAAAGAAAATCGGCGCTTTCTTGCGTTCGTTGAATTCCCCCGATTTTATTGCAAATGAGTTTACCCGCTATCAATTTAATGGGATGAATTTGTTTGATGTTGTGCCGACACTAGAGACGTTAACACTTGATGATCTACAGACAGTCTTAACAGCACATTTCACAGCTGACTACCAAACAATTTGCATCGTCCGTGATGAAGGGAAGTAATATGCGTGTCTTAGTGACAGGTGCGACGGGGGATATTGGCGCTGCAATCGTTGATGTTCTTGCGCCAAAGTCTGAGCTAATTTATGCGCATTACTATCAAAATGAACATGGGAAAGAGCTTCTGGACGATCGCTACAATCATATTACATGGATACAAGCCGATTTGACGACGCTTGCTGGTGCGGACACACTTGTGGCGGCGCTACCTGAATGTCCAGATATCATTGTACATGGAGCCGGTTTCGCAGAGCCTGCGTTGTTACAAGATGTGACGGATGAAAAGCTTGTTGCGTTCATGAATGTTCATCTATTGAACCCCATTCGCATTACACGTACACTGCTGCCAACAATGATTGAACGAAAAGCAGGAAATGTGGTGGCGATTTCATCCATTTGGGGCAGTATGGGCGCAAGTATGGAAATTCCGTATGCTTCAGCAAAGAGTGGTCTAAATGGGTTTGTAAGAAGCTTAGCGCGAGAAGTTGCGCCGAGTGGTATCCGTGTCAACGGCGTAGCACCAGGGGCAATTGCGACAAAGATGTTGACCACGTACTCTGAGGACGAGAAAGCGATGCTTGCTGCAGAAATTCCAGCTGGGCGATTAGGCTGCGCAAAAGAGGTTGCTGATGCGGTTTCGTTTTTAGTCAGTGAACAAGCAACATACATTAACGGACACATTCTTTCTGTAGATGGCGGCTGGTCTTGCTAAAAATGTATAACTTCCTTCTGTTTAGCAGATGATATGTCTGTATGAATATGAACAAGGAGGGAATGCACATGTCTGTCTTAGACAGCTGGGATCATTGGAAACAGTTTTTAGGTGGTCGACTTGAACAGGCGCAACAAGAAGGAATGAGTGAAGAGGTCATTACTGATGTTGCCGAGCAAGTGGGGGCTTATTTAGCGGAACAAGTAGAGCCGAAAAATGAGCAAGAGCGCGTGCTGGCAGAATTGTGGCGTGTTGCTGATGCAGAAGAGCGTCATGCGATTGCCCATATGATGGTGAAGTTAGTGGACCAATAATGAAATAATAAAAACGCCGCCATTACGTGCGGCGTTTTTTTGAAAAAAATTTCTGTATTAAGAAAACCCCTTTCATTTGACAACAAAATCTTATATGATAAAATCAGGTATCCAGCGTAGCAAATGAATGAGTTGGTCATTGCATTCCGCATTTTGATATGAAAGGTGTGGTACGATGAAAGAGTGGTATTTTGAGTACCAACTGCATGAAAACCGTCCGGGCATACTTGGAGACATTGCATCTTTACTCGGGATGTTGTCAATTAATATCGTGACAATTAATGGGGTAAACGATACACGAAGAGGGATGTTACTACGAAGTGTGGACGATGACCATGTGACGCGCTTTAAGGCGATTTTACATACCATCGGAAATGTGACGGTAACAAAATTTCGTGAACCACGTGTGCGCGATCGATTAGCCATTAGACATGGGCGTTACATTGAGCGTGATGCGATGGAGAAAAAGACATTTCGCTTTATTCGCCATGAGCTAGGTTTGCTCGTTGACTTCATGGCTGAGTTGATGAAAAAGGATGCGCACTATTTAATTGGTATTCGTGGGATGCCACGTGTTGGGAAAACAGAGTCAGTTGTAGCCGCAAGTGTGTGTGCAAACAAGCGCTGGTCTTTTATTTCTTCCACGTTATTGCGACAAACGGTGCGCAGTCAATTGGCGGATGATGAGCTAGAAGGGGACCATATTTTTATTATTGATGGGATTGTGTCGACAATGCGTGCGACAGAAAAGCATCGACTTCTTGTTGACGACATTATGCGCTTACCCTCGGTCAAAGTTGTGGAGCATCCAGATATTTTCATTCGCGAAACAGAGTATGAACTAGAAGATTTTGATTGCATTATTGAATTACGTAATGACGATGCTGAAGAAATTACGTATGAAATGGTGGAGTCTGGATTTTCTTCATTTGATATTAGTTAATCTAGAAGTCAGAGATCAGAAGCCATAGTCTATTATGACAGAAATTCAAGACAGAAGTCTTCAATGATTTGTTTATTTAAGAAAGTGTCTTGACCTGATGACTGACTTCAGTATCCCGAAACAAGTAGGTGTAATCATGTCTGAATTAGGAAATCACTTAAAACAAGTGCGTGAAGAGAAGCAACTCACTTTGGATGATTTGCAGCGTACAACAAAAATCCAGAAGCGCTATTTGCAGGCAATTGAGTCAGGGGACTTCCATAGGTTACCGGGAATTTTTTATGCCAGGGCATTTGTCAAAGCTTATGCAGAAGAAATGAACCTTGATGCAGAAACATTATTAAAAACGTATGAACATGAATTGCCTGATGCACAAGAAAAAACAACACCTTTGCCAGCGAGATCAGAGAGGAATAAAACAACAAACGAAGGGGAAAGTGAGACACGAAGTGCCATACCCCGCAAAATGATTGCTGCTTTTTTACTTGTAGGCATGCTATTTGTCGTATTAATCATTGCGTGGCAATTAGGTGTGTTTAGCAGTGAGACCCTGACACCTGGAAAAGATGAACATACGTCGGAAGAGAAGAAAGCACCCGCTAGTAAAGACGATAAGCGTGAAGAGGATAACAAGTCAGTAGCAGAAGAAGCTCAGGCAGAACTTTCATTAAAAGAAAAGATAGGCAACCGCAAAGTATATATATTGACTGGCGTAGACGCATTTTCGGCGGTTGTGACGATTGTAGAAGGTGGGGACTCTTACGTTGGTGTACGCGAACCTGGTCAAACAACAGACGTTGAATACATCGATGCTTACAGTGAAAGCCGTGTATTTAAGCCGGATCTCTCGTCGTGGTCGGCGGTGGAATTTAACATTGGGAATGCTGCCGATGTCACTTTAGAAGTGAACGGTCTTTCAATTGAAATTGAGCCAGAGCCGACAAGGCAATATATTGTCGTTGAGTTGGAGAAAACTCTTGAGTAGCTGCTGATTTTCTAACTTGTATACAACGCTCCTTTTATCGTTCTAACTATGGTACAATAAAGAAGATGTAGCAAAATAGTATACAAGTTTTAGCAAAGGAAGGGAAGAACGTGAATTTACCGAACAGAATTACCGTAGCAAGGATGATATTAATTCCTGTTTTCATGCTATTTATGCTTGTGGAGTTTCCGTTTGGGGAGTTAAAGATTTTTGGTGAAGACATTACGTATGCGATGCTGATTGCGACAGCATTATTCATTGTTGCAGCAGCGACTGATTGGCTGGACGGTTATTATGCCCGGAAACGAAACCTCGTAACGAGTTTTGGTAAGTTTTTAGACCCACTTGCAGATAAGTTGCTTGTAGCGGCTGCATTAATTGGCCTAGTGGAATTACAACTTGTTCCTGCGTGGATTGCCATTGTTATTATTAGCCGAGAGTTTGCAGTAACAGGCATTCGTCTTGTTGCTGCATCTGCAGGAGATGTGATTGCGGCAAGTGCATTAGGGAAATGGAAAACAGTTTCACAAATGGTGGCGATCATTGCGAGCTTATTACATAACATACCTTTCTCGGCTCTCTCAATTCCGTTTGCGACAATTGCTTTACAAGTGGCTGTCGTGTTGACCATTTGGTCTGGGATCGATTATTTCCTTAAGAATAAGCATATCATCTTACGGTCGGTATAATAGACACTGTTTCTTCTATGGACTTCCTTCAAGAAAGGAGCGGGCTGCTTGAAGGCTGAAATTATTGCCGTTGGGTCGGAGTTATTGCTTGGGCAAATTGCGAATACGAATGGTCAATTTTTGTCACAACAATTGGCTTGTATCGGTATTGATGTTCATTTTCATACGGTTGTTGGGGATAATGAACATCGGTTACAGTCTGCGCTCGTTATCGCAGATTCACGTGCCGATTTGTTCATTTTAACTGGTGGATTAGGGCCTACTAAAGATGATTTAACAAAAGAAGTTGTTGCACATTTTTGTAAGCGTCCCCTTGTGTATGACTTAAAATCAGTGAGGGCAATGGAGGACTATTTTTCCAGTAGTGGTCATCCAATGACGGAAAACAACCGGAAGCAAGCACTCGTTATTGCGCAGTCGACGGTATTGCAAAATAAGCATGGGCTTGCACCTGGGATGATGTATACACGTGAAAATGGGAAGATGATTGTGCTATTGCCAGGTCCTCCGAAGGAAATGAAACCGATGGTGTTGAACGAATTATTGCCCCTTTTACAGGGGAGCAGTAAGCAAATGATGATTAAGTCACGGGTGTTACGTTTTTTTGGGATTGGCGAGGCAACAATTGCAGCAAAGCTTGACTCATTATTACAGACACAAACGAATCCAACCATTGCCCCACTTGCAAATAATGACGAGGTGACGCTTCGCTTGACTGTCAAACATGCGGATCCAATTGAAGCCGATCGTCGACTAGATGAAGTGGAGGAAGCAATCTGTTCGCAGGTAGGCAATTACTTTTATGGTTATGACGATACATCTTTGGCAAAAGAAGTGTATTTGCGATTAAAGATGCGTGACTGGACGATTGCCGTTGCGGAAAGCTTAACAGCAGGTTTGTTTACAAGTGAACTGGCGACGATTTCTGGCGCTTCTCGCGTATTGGTAGGTGGGGTGACAGCTTACTCGTTCAGTGCAAAAAAAAGTATATTAGGTGTGTCAGCACGAACGTTAACGGATGAAGGCATGATTAGTGAGGCGTGTGCACATGAAATGGCATTAGGTGTGCAGGCTCTTTACCAGTCAGACGTTGCGATTGCGCTAACAGGAGTGGCCGGCCCTGAGGAAATGGAGGGTCAGGCAGTGGGTACGGTGTGGCTGGCAATGAAACTTCCTGACAGTCAAATGATAACAAAGCGGCTCATGATCAATGGTCACCGGCAGACTATACGAGCACGTGCAGTGAAATACAGTTTGTTTTATTTATTGGAACACTTAAAAAGGGGTATAGGAACCAAATGACATATTTTACAGATTTCAACATTTCAGAGCAAGTGAAGCGAGCGATTCAAGAGATGGGGTTTGAAGAGCCATCTCCAATTCAAGAAAAAGCCATTCCAGCCATTTTGACGGGTGGTGACGTGATTGGTCAAGCGCAAACAGGAACAGGTAAAACAGCTGCGTTTGGTATCCCCGTCGTTGATAAAGTGACCGAGGCACAACATATTCAAGCATTGATTTTGACACCGACTCGAGAACTTGCGATCCAAGTATCTGGTGAATTGCAAAAGCTTTCGGCGTATAAGCGAATTCGGATATTACCAATTTACGGAGGGCAATCAATTGGTCATCAACTGAAAGCGTTGCGACAAGGCGTGCAAATTGTGGTAGGAACACCAGGGCGGATGCTTGATCACTTACGCCGTGGCACATTACATTTAGATAAAGTGCACACAGTTGTATTGGATGAAGCCGATGAAATGTTAGATATGGGCTTTGTTGATGACATTGAATCGATTTTAAAAGAAGTGAATGATGTTCGGCAAACACTACTCTTTTCGGCAACAATGCCGCCACTGATCCGCAAATTGTCACGTAAATATATGGTGAAGCCAACGACAGTGACCATTAATAAAGGAGAAGTGACCGCGCCACTCATTCACCAGTTATATTATAAAGTGTTGGAGCGTAATAAGATTGATTCCTTGTGTCGTATTATCGACAGTGATGACGTTGAACTTGGTATTTTGTTTTGCCGGACGAAAAAAGGAGTGGCAGAATTAACAGAAGCATTGCAAGCTCGTGGTTATTTAGTTGATGGTCTACACGGTGATCTTACACAGTCACAGCGTGATGTCGTGATGAAACGGTTTCGTGAAGCTTCAATCGAATTTTTAATTGCAACAGATGTAGCTGCCCGAGGGATTGACGTAGAGAATGTCAGCCATGTGATTAATTATGACATTCCGCAAGACCCAGAAAGTTATGTACATCGGATTGGACGTACAGGGCGCGCTGGACGTAAGGGTGTTGCATTGACACTTGTGACCCCAAGAGAAATGAAACATTTACGGGCGATCGAAAAAGAAATAAAAATGACCATTCCATCACAAGAAGTCCCGACGATTGAAGAAGTCGTTGAAAAACAACAAAACTCATGGAAAAACCTCATTGAAGAGACCATTGCGCAAGGTGGAAAAGAGATGGAACTGTTTTCTCCGTTGGTAGATGAGATTTTGGAGACACAGTCAGCGAAAGACGTCATTGCAGCATTATTAAAAATGAAATTTTCTACTGAAAACAAGGGTGAAGATACAGGCTATAGCTTTGGTGAGACGGGTGCAGATAAAGGCATGGTGCGTTTCTTTATTAACGTTGGAAGAAATGTCAATTTCACGCCGAAGATTGTTGCTGAAGAAATTAGTACTCTTGTCGGCATTCCAAAACAAGCGATTGGCCGCATTGATATTTTTGAGAACTTCTCATTTGTTGATGTGCCAGAGTCAGCAGCACCGTTTGTGTATGAAGCGTTGCGTTATTCGCGCATGAATGGGGCACGGGTGAACTTATCACCAGCGAAACCACGTCCTAAGCGCGATCGTTCACCGTCTCCTTCATCTGCGAGACGACGCTAGTATACAAAAATAAGAGGTCATCACCGGTTGCACAACAAGGTGATGTCTTCTTTTTGTAAACATACGAATAAATGTTCCTCTGCCTATTGTCTGATCGTCAAAAACAAGGTATGATAGTAACAGAAGGATTTCTAGCGTAAGCGTTCGATAATCATTCATTCAGAAACAGAAGGGTGGTGTACTGTTATGTATAATGTGGACGTTTATACATAACAGCAATAACATGAGTGAGCGTAAACAGGCATTAGACATGGCATTACGGCAAATTGAAAAGCAATTTGGTAAAGGATCGGTTATGAAACTTGGTGAGCAAGCAGAGAGACGAGTTGAAACCGTATCGAGTGGTACGTTGGCGCTTGATATCGCCTTAGGGGTAGGTGGTTATCCAAAAGGACGGGTCATTGAAGTCTATGGACCGGAGTCATCTGGAAAAACGACAGTCGCACTTCACGCAATTGCAGAAGTGCAGCGTAATGGAGGTCAAGCTGCTTTTATTGATGCTGAACATGCGTTAGATCCCGACTATGCAAGTAAATTAGGCGTGGATATTGACGAATTGTTATTATCGCAGCCAGACACAGGCGAACAAGCACTTGAGATTGCTGAGGCACTTGTTCGTAGTGGGGCATTAGACATTATTGTTGTCGATAGTGTAGCGGCGCTTGTACCAAAAGCGGAGATTGAAGGAGAGATGGGTGACGCGCATGTCGGTTTGCAAGCACGTCTGATGTCCCAAGCTTTACGAAAATTATCTGGGGCCATTAACAAATCTAGAACACTCGCTATCTTTATTAACCAGATCCGTGAAAAGGTTGGTGTCATGTTTGGAAACCCAGAAACGACTCCTGGAGGACGTGCCCTCAAGTTTTACTCCTCGGTTCGTCTCGAAGTACGTCGGGCAGAGTCTTTGAAACAAGGAAACGAGATCATTGGTAATCGGACGAAAATTAAAGTGGTGAAAAATAAAGTTGCCCCACCATTTCGTGTAGCAGAAGTAGATATTATGTACGGTGAAGGAATTTCAAGAGAAGGATCGATTTTGGATATTGGTGCTGACCTTGACATTGTCGAAAAAAGTGGCGCGTGGTATTCTTTCCAAGGAAATCGTCTCGGTCAAGGGCGTGAAAATGCAAAGCAGTTTTTACGTGAAAACGCGCATGTTGCAGCAGAGATTGACCAATCCATTCGCGCACATCACGGGCTTGATACAAAAAAGTCTGATGGGGCACTTGAACAAAGTGTCGAGGATACACCACTTCCAGTAGAGTAAATATTTAAGAGTCAAGCTGCCCGTTTTTTGGGTAGCTTCTTCCTCTTGTGTGAAGTGTGAGATAGGAGAGATTAATAGATGATTACGTTTCTTTACTTTACAGACACACATATTCGTGGGACCACACCGAAAAACCGGCGTGACACCTTTTCAGAAACATTAAAAGAAAAAATTACTGAAGTGATGAGCATTGCGCAAGAGGAACAAGTGGATGTGCTCCTGCATGGCGGAGATGTGTTTGACCGACCAGACCTGTCTCCACGTGTCGTTAGTGAATTTGCCCCGTTGTTTTTCCAAGCGCCTGCGCCAATATATACAATCGCCGGCAATCACGATACGTTTGGGCATAACCCAGATACGGTGTCACGAACGATGCTCGGGCTGCTTGATGCAGTAGGTGTGATGAAGTTATTGCACCCAAAAGCGCCGGTTGTCCTCGAACGATCAGGTGTGCGCATGCAAATTTCTGGTCAACCGTACCATTATGATTTAGATATTCGTGATCCAAAGCTCGATTATTATCCTAACAACGAGACGGAGGCTGACGTGCTCGTTCATTTAGTACATAGTATGCTCGTTGAAAAAGCCTTGCCAGAAGGTGTGCCGCATACACTTGTTGATCACATATGGTCGACGACAGCTGATATCGTGTTAACCGGGCATTTTCATAGTGGATTTGGGATCAAAGAGCGAGATGGCAAGTTTATTTGTAACCCAGGTGCGATTGCACGTGTGAACAATCATTGGACGGAAATGGCGCGTATACCAAAAGTGATCATTGGCCGTGTCACAAAAGAAGGGATAACATTAGAAGAACGTGAATTGACAGTGGCGAAGCACGGCGAGGATGTACTGGATCGCGTGTATGTCGAAAAAGCAAGCCATCAAGAGAAGCAATTGCATGCGTTTGCGCAGCAAGTGCGGGCACAAGCAAATTTCCGAACATTAAATATGAATGATATCATTGATGAAATTGCGTCGGTGTCAGATGTGGAAAATCATATAAAGGAAGAAGCGCTGCGACGTGTGACGACCGTGCAAGAGCGGTGGGAGGTGGCAGAGCATGAGTAATCTTTTAGAAGTACGCTTGGAAAACTTTCAATCTCATTTAGATACGAGTATTTCTCTGCACGAAGGATTAAATGTCATTGTCGGACAATCTGATAGTGGGAAAACAGCCGTGTTGCGAGCGGTACGTTGGGCGTTATTTAATCAGCCGCGAGGAACGGATTTTCTTCGGGTCAATGCAGATTTTGTTCGAGTGACGTTAACATTTGCAGATGGTACGCTGCTCATACGCGAGCGAACAAGTTCAAAAAATCGTTATATCATTAGAAAGCCTGATCGTGAAGAGATGGTGTTAGAAGGATTTGGATCGCAAGTGCCAGAAGAAGTACTACAGGCGCACGGGATGCGTCCATTTCGAATTGATCGTGATCATGAATGGCCATTGCAAATGTCTGGTCAATTAGAAGGCCCTTTTTTGCTAGAGCAGACAGGGTCATTGCGTGCAAAAGCAATTGGGCGCATGAGCGGTGCGCATTATTTGGACATGGCCATTCGTGATGTGACAAAAGATGTATATACATTACAACAACAAACAAAGAAGAAAGAACAAGATGCGGAGACGTTGAAAACATCGCTTGAACCGTTTCATTTTTTAGACAATGCAAAGGAAAAGTTAGACCGTGGTTTTCGCTGCTTACAAAAGGCAAAAGAATTACAAACGAAACATGACCGCCTCGAAGTGCTTCAAAGTCGTATGCAAGCGCACGAGAAATTGATGGTCGAGACAGAAGCAGCGCTTGCAAAAGTTGAGGCGTTACCACGTTGGGAACGTCGTTATGAACACCTACAACAAAAGCAAACTCATTTACGACAGTTGCAACGTTTCTATGTACATTGGAAAGAGATGATGACCAAAGAGAAGTCGTTACAAGAATGGTTGAAAAAGACAGCAGAAATTGATGTTGCCTATACAACCCATGAGACGTTATCACTTCATGTGAAGCGAAGAAAGCAGCTTGAACATACGCAAGCACAGATGAAGAAACTACAGCAAGATGAGCAAACATGTTTGCACGCAGTAAGCCAAACACATTTCGTGGCGCAATTGAGCACGGCTCATTTGCAAGACATCAGTGCACAAGCTAGACGACATGCTGAGTTGTTGCGATTACAAAAGCAGTGGAAAATGGTTGATCAAGAAATGACAGTGACGAGACAGATGGAAGTCGATGACGATCATATTAGCGCAGCAACGAATAAATTAAATGATGTGACAGGCGCGACGCAAAGATTGCTCACTTTACAAACGTGTGAAAAGTCGTTAACTGAATTGCAAAGACGACTTGATGAAGGTAGAGTGTTTGTTGCGGCGAAAAAAGAAGAAGAAGCAAAATTATTCGCACGTTACCAAGAAAAACTGAACACACTCGGTGTGTGTCCGACATGTGGACAAGCAATTGAAAATGACTGAGGAGGTCAAGCGTCATGAAAGTGGAACAAGACTTAGAAAGAATGAAGCAGTCAATTGATAAAGCAAAGGATGTTCGTTATCGTGCAGAAGCAAAGTTGGAGGAGCTAGAAAATCAAAAGCAACGGTTGCTAGCAGAGCTAGAGGAGCTAGGTGTGAAACCGGAGGACTTAGAGATGGAAATTTCAAGGCTGGGTGCGGAAATTGAGCGTTCGATGGAAGAGGCATGGGCACTTATTCCAAAGGAATTGGTGAATCATGAATCATGAAAAGTCGTTTGCCTCTCTCGCTAATTCTTTGCAAATGGCTCGTGATCAATGGGTGCGTTTAGATGAAAAACGGCGCTTGTTGCAAGAGCAGCTAGAACAAGCAGCAGCATCACTTGAAGAAGACTATACAATTTTAGACACATATGAAAAGGCAAGGCTCTTGTTGCAGCAGTCTGCTGAGTATGCGCGAAAGCAAGCAAAGCAACAAATGGAACAAATTGTCACAAGTGCGTTGCAATACGTATTTGGTCCGTATATTTCGTTTCACATTGAATTAGAAGAGCATGGAAGTCGTGCTGTTGCAGAGATGTATGTCGTTTCAGATTATGAAGGGATTGAAGTGAAGACCAAACCCCAAGATGCTCGTGGAGGTGGCGTTGTTGATATTGTTTCACTTGCATTACGTGTCGCTTTGATGGAGACAGCAGAGCCACGACAAGAGGGACCATTACTACTAGACGAGCCAGGCAAGCATGTGTCTGGAGAGTACACGTACCACTTGTATGAATTCCTAAAGTCACTCTCTACAACATTCGGGCGTCAAATTGTCATGATCACGCACAACCAACATTTGACAGAATCTGGTGACCGTTCTTTTCTCGTGACAATGCAGGAGAGTGGCTTGAGTGAGCTGGAGGAAATCATCCATGCTTGACATTGTCCAATATGCCACGTAAAATAAGATAACGATGCAGTCAATAGATGTTTTTGGATGTTGACACTGATAAGTTGGAATGATATGAAGATGCCACTTCTATTTATCGTGTGCCATCGCATCTCATTGCTGTATTCTATAAAAGATTGTTGGTTACCCATTTTTATTTTAAATGAGTGCCAAGTGCCATAGACCAGGATAGGAAGAACAATGCTTCGTTAAACGTCGCGCATCGTTCTTTTATGCTGTAGCGTGGATGTAAATGTGTTATTGAAATGTGGTTATAGTAAAGCCCAACAATTGGATAGCAAGGGAGGTGGAATGATGGCAGTTTTTGAAATGAATGCCTTAACGCTCATCCTCATAATACTTGCTTTCTCTGCATTCTTTGCAGTTGTTGGATATCTTGTTCGAAAATCACTTGCTGAAGCAAAAATAACGAGTGCTGAGCATGCAGCGAAGCAAATCGTCATGGATGCGAAGCGAGAGGCTGAGACTAACAAAAAAGAAGCAATTTTGGGAGTCAAAGATGAAATTCATAAGCTTCGCAGTGAAGCTGAGCATGATGTGCGCGAGCGAAGAAATGAAATTCAAAAACAAGAGCATCGTTTGGTTCAAAAAGAAGAGATTCTCGATCGAAAAAGCGAAACTCTCGACAAAAAAGAAGAATCGTTAGAAAAACGGGAGGGATCTCTCGCCAAAAAACAACGACAAGTTGAAGAGATGGAAAGTAAGATGAATCACCTCTTGACCGAGCAAAAACGAGAGTTGACACGGATAGCGGGATTGACACGTGACGAGGCGCGAGCAGCTGTGCGTAAAGAGATTGAGCAAGAAGTGGCACATGAGTCAGCGATTTTGATAAAAGAAAGTGTCACCAAAGCAAAGGAACAAGCGGACAGACAAGCAAAAGAAATTTTATCTTTGGCGCTACAACGTTGTTCAGCGGATCACGTTGCTGAGACAACAGTCTCGGTTGTTAGTTTACCGAATGATGAGATGAAAGGGCGGATTATCGGTCGCGAAGGCCGTAATATTCGCGCGCTTGAGACGTTGACAGGCATTGACTTGATCATTGATGATACACCGGAGGCAGTAATTTTATCCGGATTTGATCCAATTCGTCGTGAAATTGCTCGTTCAGCACTAGAAAAATTAGTACAAGATGGACGAATTCACCCAGCACGAATTGAAGAAATGGTTGATAAGGCTCGACGTGAAGTTGATGAGGCGATTCGTGAATACGGTGAACAAACGACGTTTGAAGTCGGTGTTCACGGACTACATCCCGACATCATTAAGATTTTAGGTCGGCTTCGTTTCCGTACGAGTTATGGTCAAAATGTGTTGAAGCATTCAATTGAAGTGGCTCATTTAACAGGGATCATGGCTGCGGAGCTTGGAGAAGACGTGAAGCTTGCTAAACGTGCTGGCTTACTACATGATATTGGAAAAGCGATTGATCATGAAGTGGAAGGTAGCCACGTTGAAATTGGCGTAGAACTCGCAACGAAGTATAAAGAGCACCCTGTTGTCATTAACGCGATTGCTTCGCACCATGGTGATACGGCAGCAACATCAATTATTTCAACCCTTGTGGCAGCCGCAGACGCCTTGTCAGCAGCACGCCCAGGTGCACGTCGTGAGACACTTGAAACGTACATTCGCAGGCTCGAAAAACTTGAGGAAATTTCTGAGTCATTTGAGGGTGTTGAAAAGACGTTTGCAATTCAAGCAGGACGTGAGGTACGCATTATGGTTCGTCCAGATGTTGTTGATGACACGTTGGCGCATAAGCTAGCGCGCGATATTACGAAGAAAATTGAGCAAGAGCTTGATTATCCGGGTCATATTCGCGTCACAGTGATTCGTGAAACACGTGCAGTCGAATATGCAAAATAAAGTGGCGTGAGCCACTTTATTTTTTTAAGAGAAAGTAGGGATGATGTGAGAATATTGTTTATCGGTGATGTTGTTGGTGCACCGGGAAGGCAAATGGTTCATACATATTTAAAGTCATTAAAACAAAAATTCCGCCCAACATTTACGGTCATTAACGGCGAGAATGCAGCGCACGGTAGAGGGATTACAGAGAAAATTTACAAGGAATTTTTGGACGATGGCGCGCAAATGGTCACGCTAGGAAATCATGCTTGGGACAACCGCGACATTTTTTCCTTTATTGATGAAGCCAAATGGCTAGTACGTCCTGCCAATCTCCCTGAAGGTACGCCTGGCGTTGGATATCGCATAATGAAGGTCAATGAATATAAAATTGCGGTCATCAATTTGTTAGGTCGAACATTTATGAATCCAGCTGATTGTCCATTTCATGCAGTGGACCAACTTCTTGTGCACATTCAAAAAGAGACACCAATTATTTTTGTTGATATGCATGCTGAGACAACAAGCGAAAAGCAGGCAATGGGTTGGTACCTAGATGGTCGAGTGACCGCGGTTGTTGGAACACATACGCATGTACAAACGGCTGATGAGCGAATCTTACCGGAAGGGACTGCTTATTTAACCGATGTTGGCATGACGGGTCCAAGAGATGGGATTTTAGGGATGGACAAAAAAGCGGTCCTACATAAGTTTTTAACGACCTTACCCGCACGTTTTGAAGTGGCTGAAGGTCGCGCTCAACTGAATGGCGTTGTGATAGACTTTGATGACAAGACAGGGAAAGCAAAAAAAGTCATGCGAATTCAAGTAGACGATGATCATCCCCTTCTTTAAAAATGACCGGCATATTTATTCCTTTCAAATCGTAAACATGAGATAAGGCGCTCGTATGAGGGGAGTTTTCGTCATTCATGCGTAGCTGGCTACAATGATTTTGTGCGCTGTCTCAAGTTGATACGAGGAGGAATAGGAATGGATGTTTTAAAGGTTTCAGCAAAGTCTACACCAAATTCAGTTGCAGGTGCTTTGGCAGGTGTCATTCGTGAACGTGGTTCAGCGGAGATTCAAGCCATTGGCGCAGGCGCGTTAAACCAATCGATTAAAGCCATTGCCATTGCCCGAGGATTTGTAGCGCCCAGCGGTATCGACCTTGTGTGTGTGCCGGCGTTTACCGATATCCAAATAGATGGGGAGGAGCGCACGGCGATTAAGCTCATCATCGAGCCGAGGTAATGATAAACGAAGGAATGCCCTAAAAAGGAAGGCGTTCCTTCGTTTTTTAATATAAATGGACATGCTGTTTATCTGTTCTGACAACAAGCTGATCTAAACCTGTACGTGGTGTATATCCTGTTTCTGAGAAAGTACGAACAAAGGTAAAGTTCAATCTTGTTACTTGCGCTAATAAATAAGCAGAGCGCGTTGCCCCAGGTCGGCGCTGGGAATTTAAGTGCGCAATGACTTGTGCTGCTGTTTTTGTTGCAATACCGTGTCCGAAGTACAAATCCCATTCTAATTTGATTGTATTTTCTCCCCGCCATACATCATTATTGGGATCAAAGTCGGGGTTGTTAAAATAGACACAATCACCGATGACAAAATCTGTGCCTTTGGTTGTTACAAGGTTAAGGGCTGCATCATGCTCCCACGAGTAAAGATATAAGTTACGAAACAAACGGTTAAATGAGGCACGATCAATGGAATCCAGTACCGCTTTATAAAAAAGAATAATAATGGCTGTTGCACATTCAAAATCGTACGCATGACCGTTTCGGAAAATGTCATCAATGGCATCGGCAGCATTCACATGTGGATGAAGTAAAAAACCACCATTGGCTAACCGCCGAAAAAAGTAAGGGTTGCAGCGGGAGTATGCGAATGCTGTGAATCCAGCACCGCTATTCATCATTAAATAGGATGCGGCGACAATATTTCTGCGTAAAGCAATCTCGAAACTTAGTTGTGCAAGTGAATCATATTGGTATGTGACATGTGTTGACATGAGGCTTTGTAAGATTGCTTTTTCATGTGAAGACAAACTAAGTTGTGGTGGTGTTGTTTTTACCGGTTTACCAGCAATCTCAATCATGATGCGCGACTCCTTTCAAGCTGACATAAAGAAATAAAGTCCAGTCTATTCCGTATTATTATATGAATGGAGGAAATGAAAGGTGACCGGCTATTAGAAAGCTTGATTTGATTTCACTCCTAGGTTTATCGTATAATAACAAGAGTCGTTTTTTAAAATGATGGTTCAGATGTTAGGGGCCAGACGTTAGCACTGGCTAACAGTTGGCGCGTGATATTTGCATGTTGGACAGGAAGAAGGAGTTGAGCACTTGTGACAAAAGATTACAGTCAGTATTTTGACTTTAGCGATGCGAAAATTGTCTCTGAAGATGACGAGAAAAAAGTCATTAAAATTAAAGGTAGAGAAATCGCCATTTACGATCAGCCAAATTATCGGGCAGGTCGAAAGCGGAAGCGTGAGGATGTACAAGTATTGCGTCCAGAAAGTGTTGTGCCTGAACCACTACAAAAATTCGGTGTCGGTAAAAAATTTCTTATTCGTACGTACGGTTGTCAAATGAATGTGCATGACTCAGAGAACATGTCGGGATTGTTGCATGATATGGGTTTTGAAGAAACGACGGAAACAACAGAGGCAGATGTTATTTTGTTAAACACATGTGCAATTCGGGAAAACGCCGAAAATAAAGTGTTTGGAGAGATTGGCCATTTAAAACCATTGAAACGTGAAAAACCGGAGCTCGTGATTGGTGTGTGTGGCTGCATGTCACAAGAAGAATCGGTTGTGAACCGCATTCTCCAAAAGCATCAACATATTGATTTAATCTTCGGGACGCATAACATTCACCGCTTACCGCATTTGTTGCAAGATGCTATTTTTAGTAAAGAGATGGTTGTAGAAGTGTGGTCAAAAGAAGGTGACATTATTGAAAATATGCCACGTGTCCGTCAAAATAAAACGCAAGCTTGGGTGAACATTATGTATGGCTGCGATAAGTTTTGCACGTACTGTATCGTTCCTTACACCCGTGGGAAAGAACGGAGTCGCTTGCCGGAGGACATTATCGCTGAAGTGCGGGACTTAGCACGTCAAGGATATAAAGAAGTGACGTTACTTGGACAAAACGTCAATGCGTACGGAAAAGACTTACCTGGTGATCACGGTGGGCTCGGTGACCTCATGGATGCCATTCATAAAATTGATATTCCTCGTGTCCGTTTTACAACAAGTCATCCGCGTGATTTTGATGATCATCTTATCGATGTGCTCGCACAAGGAGGCAATTTAGTCGAGCACATCCATTTGCCAGTACAACATGGTAACTCTGATATTTTAAAGTTAATGGGACGGAAGTATACGAGAGAAGCGTATATTACACTCGCTAACAAAATTAAAGCGGCGATTCCAAATGCATCATTTACGACGGATTTAATTGTTGGTTTTCCGAATGAGACAGAGGAACAATTTCAAGATATGTTGTCATTGGTGGAAGAAATTGAGTTTGATGCGGCTTACACGTACATTTATTCACCACGTGAAGGCACACCCGCTGCACGGATGGAAGACAACGTCCCAATGGATGTGAAGAAAGAACGATTGGCGCGCTTAAATGCACTGGTAAATGAGATTTCAGGCAAACATAATCTTGCTTATCAAGATAAGGTGGTTGAAGTGCTCGTAGAAGGTGAAAGTAAAAAGAATCCAGACGTCCTTGCGGGACGCACACGAACAAACCGGCTTGTGAATTTCATTGGTCCAAAATCGGTCATTGGTGAGATTGTTTATGTACGCGTAACAGAAGCAAAAACATGGTCACTTGATGGAGAAATGGTGTCGGTACAAGTAGAGGAGCGTGCGAGATGAGCGAGCAATATACGCGAGATGAAGTGAAAGAAAAGGCAAGAGAACTAGCAAAGATGCTTGCAGCAACGGAGGAAGTGGACTTTTTTAAACGTGCAGAAAAGCAAATTAATGAACATTTGCGTGTGCAGGAGATGATTGCTGAAATTAAACGTTATCAAAAAGAAGCGGTTAATCTGAAGCACTATGGGAAAACAGAAGCTTTGAAGCAAGTAGAAGAAAAGATTGATTCATTACACGACGAGATCGATCAAATACCACTTGTCCAAGAGTTCAAACAAAGTCAGACAGATGTCAATGAGTTGCTTCAAATGATTACCCACATCATTTCAAGGACGGTCACAGATGAAATTATTCGTTCGTCGGATGGAGACTTGATGCGAGGAACAACTACAAAATCCCCGTTCCACCCGTGTTAAGAGAAAAAGCACAGTTGCCCTATTATGAGCACTGTGCTTTTTCTTATAAAGAAAAGTCCCTAATTCCACGTCTAAACTCTCCATGTCCGTCATAGCTTGGTAACGTAGGGGTTTTCTCCGTAAACATCAGCGAAAGGCTTTGAATCCCCGTAGGAGAACACCCCGGAGTAGTATGGGTTTTGCGAAAGATTTTGCATCCCCGTCAGAGACCATCTTGAGGTATAGGGTGTTCTCGCAGTATGAATGAGTGTTTTTCTTCTCTATTTTTCTTGCGTAGAAAATATCGGAGACGTAAGGAAATCATTTGTACACATGGTCAATGCTAATTTGTAAAAATGGAGGGAATGGAATGGCGAAGCCGAGAAGTGAAACAAGTTATCGCGAAATCATTACACGAGCTGTCTGTGGTAAAGGGCGAAAATTCTCAGAAGCGACACATCATATTCAACCAGGAGAAATGCCCACAAGTATTTTAGGGTGTTGGATTATTAACCACACTTATAAAGCAAATAAGCGTGGAGACACAGTTGAAGTCAGTGGGACATATGACATTAATGTATGGTATTCGTTTGTGAATAATACAAAAACAGATGTGGCCACACAAACGGTATCTTATACTGAGATTGTCCCTCTCACGATGAAAGACGAAAATGTGATTTCAGAAGAGCTTGAGGTTGTCGCGAAAGCTGTGCAGCAACCAAATACGTTAGAAGCAACAATTTCTGAAGACGGAAAGACGGTTGAAGTGCAAGTGGAACGCGATTTTATTGTTGAGTGTGTCGGAGAGACGAAGGTTGCGGTTGCAGTCAATCCAGACGGACTGATTCAAGAATACCCAGTGGACCAAGTGACAGAAGAAGAAGATTTTGAACAAATTGATCCACATTTTATGCAACATAAGAGATAGGAGAATGAGCTTGCTTGCGGGCAAGCTTTTTTGTTATATGGCCAAAGACACCTTTGCCGAAAGATGGCAAAGGTGTCTTTTCTCGTTCGTCAATACTTAAGGTATCACCATAGTTATTCTTTAGTCTTGAGAAATTTTTACAATGGTAACTTGTGCTGCATATTGAGGTCCGTTAGCAAAAAAATCGTGATCTGCGCCAGATGTTGGTCGCAACGTTAAAGGAGGTGACGCTGCGCCCACAGTGATAATTAGTCCGGCCGATAAAATATGCGCATTTGCAACGCCTGCAGGGATATTATAGTCTCCAATACGGCTGCCATTAATGACGCCACCCATGTTGAATTCGAGTGCTAAATTATCTGTGCCAGTAGAAGAAGCTGCGTTCGCAGTATAATAGGTTAAATAGGTTCCCTCAGCCAAGTTAATGTTTGTGTTGCTAACAGCTATACTAAATGTGATGTTGGATCCACCATTATCAACAAGTACGACATTAAAGGGAATATCTGTATCGTCAGGATGGTTCGTGAGCGTGTTGCTTTGACCAATGGTCATAAAACTTGTGACGAATGGTGGTCCAGTAGGTCCAGTAGGTCCAGTAGCCCCAGTAGGTCCGGTAGGTCCGGTAGGTCCGGTAGGTCCAGTAGGTCCGGTAGGTCCGGTAGGTCCAGTAGGACCAGTCACGCCCCCAGTAGGTCCGGTAGGTCCAGTAGGTCCAGTAGGTCCAGTAGGTCCAGTAGGTCCAGTAGGTCCGGTAGGTCCAGTCACGCCTCCAGTAGGTCCGGTAGGTCCAGTAGGTCCGGTAGGTCCAGTAGGTCCAGTAGGTCCAGTAGGTCCAGTCACGCCTCCAGTAGGTCCAGTAGGTCCAGTAGGTCCGGTAGGTCCAGTGGTCCCAGTAGGTCCAGTAGGTCCAGTAGGTCCAGTAGGTCCAGTAGGTCCAGTAGGTCCGGTTACGCCCCCAGTAGGTCCGGTAGGTCCAGTAGGTCCAGTGGTCCCAGTAGGTCCAGTAGGCCCAGTAGGTCCGGTAGGTCCAGTAGGTCCAGTAGGCCCAGTAGGTCCAGTAGGTCCAGTAGGTCCGGTAGGTCCAGTAGGTCCAGTAGGTCCAGTAGGTCCAGTAGGTCCAGTAGGTCCAGTAGGTCCAGTAGGTCCAGTAGGTCCAGTAGGTCCAGTAGGTCC
>NZ_FMYM01000013.1 GCF_900096965.1 Shouchella lonarensis
CTTCTGTGCGCTCGACTTGCATGTATTAGGCACGCCGCCAGCGTTCGTCCTGAGCCAGGATCAAACTCTCCATTAAAGTGTTTGATTTGCTCATTTTGCACAAATTTCTTTGTGGCTTACATGTTGAGATCTATTGATCTCTTTTTACGCTTGGCTATTGTTTAGTTTTCAATGAGCTTGTGTCGCTGTTTGTTGGCGACTTAATTAATATACCATTTCCCTGTAGTACCGTCAAGTGTTTTTTCGTTCTTTTTTGTACATCTTTATAGCGACAAAAATAAACTTATCATGCATTCATCTTTTATATAACTATTTTTAAAGCACTAAAAAAGTTGCACCGGTTACCCAGTACAACTTCATGGATGATTACTCAACAATATTTTCCTCGTCTTCCTCATCAAGCTCATCATTAATGTTCACACGTGCAACTGTTGCAACACCTTCTCCTTCATCTACCCGGATTAGCTTAACGCCTTGCGTCGTTCTCCCAGTCGTTGAAATTCCATCGACATGCGTACGAATAATAATCCCATCCACTGTGACAATCATGATGTCATCTGTTGTCCCTACCATCGATAGCGATACGAGCGGTCCATTACGTTGTGTAATGTGACATGTTTTAATCCCTTTACCACCACGACTTTGCACCCGATACTCATCAATTTTTGTGCGTTTGCCATAGCCATTCTCTGTAACAACCAATACTTCTTGGTCCGCGGAAATAACATCTACACCAACGACACCATCATTTTCGGAAAGACGAATCCCTCTAACACCACGTGCGGGCCGCCCCATGAGACGTACATCAGACTCACGAAAACGAATTGCCATCCCTTGCTTCGTTCCGATAATCATTTCTTGGTTTCCATCCGTTAATCGAACTGCATGGAGCGAATCACCCTCTTGAAGACGAATTGCAAACAAGCCACCTTTGTGTAAATGAACAAAAGCCGAAAGTGGCGTTCGTTTTGCAATACCCATTTCAGTTAAGAAAAATAAATACCTTTCCTCATCAAAAGTTTCGATTGGAATCACCGTACTAATCGATTCACCCGGATCAATTTGTAACAAATTAATCGCTGGAATGCCTTTAGCAGTTCTTCCTAATTCAGGAATTTCATACCCCTTTAAGCGATAAACTTTGCCTTTGTTTGTAAAGAACAAAATTGTGTGGTGCGTGTTTGTCGTAAACAAATGTTGGACAAAGTCATCTTCATTTGTTCCCATTCCTTGAATGCCTTTTCCACCGCGTCTTTGCGCACGGTATGTGGAAACAGGTAGCCTCTTAATATAGCCATTATGAGTAATCGTGACAACGATATTTTGCTGAGGAATTAAATCCTCATCTTCAAGCTGATCTTCACTTGTTGATAAAATTGTGCGCCGCTCATCATTGTACTTTTCTTTAATGACCAGTAGCTCTTCCCTGATGACAGCAAGGACTTTTTCGTCGTCAGCTAAAATTGCACGTAACTCCGCGATCCGTGCAACAAGTGTCGTGTATTCTTCTTCAATCTTTCCGCGCTCCAAACCTGTCAAACGTTGCAGGCGCATATCTAAAATGGCTTGCGCTTGTTCATAGCTCAATGAAAAACGTTCAATTAAACTAGCGCGCGCAGTATCGGTTGTTTGTGAACCACGAATCAACGCGATAATTTCATCAATATGGTCAAGTGCAATCCGCAATCCTTCTAAAATATGCGCGCGCGCCTCGGCCTTATTTAAATCAAATTGCGTACGACGACGAATCACAGACACTTGATGCGTTAAATAATGCCTCAACGCTTCTTTTAAATTGAGCACTTCCGGTCTTCCATTCACAAGCGCTAACATATTAATACCAAAACTTGTTTGTAAGGCTGTTTGTTTGTACAAATTATTTAAAATGACATTTGGATTGGCGTCACGCCGTAATTCAATGACAATCTTCATACCATTACGGTCAGATGAGTCTCTTAATTCGGTAATACCGTCGATTTTCTTATCACGAACGAGTTCTGCAATTTTCTCGATCAGACGCGCTTTGTTCACTTGATAAGGCAATTCCGTAACATAAATTGTAGACTTACCGTTTGTTTCAACAATTTCTGTTTTTGCCCGTAAAATAATAGAACCGCGTCCTGTTAAATACGCTTTTCGAATACCTGAACGTCCTAAAATCTCCCCTCCAGTCGGAAAATCCGGACCTGGAATATAATTCATCAGCTCTTCGACTGTCATATCCTCATTTTTAGATAAAGCTAGTACACCATCAATGACTTCGCCAAGCTGATGTGGTGGAATGTTTGTTGCCATCCCAACAGCAATCCCTGATGTACCATTTACAAGCAAGTGAGGGAATCGCGCCGGTAAAACGACTGGCTCTTTCTCATTTCCATCATAGTTTTCTTGGAAATCAACTGTATTCTTATTTAAATCCCGGACGAGCTCCATAGAAATTTTCGACATTTTCGATTCAGTATAACGCATCGCCGCCGCTGAATCCCCATCAATCGAACCGAAATTACCGTGACCGTCCACAAGCATGTAGCGATAGCTAAAGTCTTGAGCCATACGAACCATTGTATCGTATACCGCTGCATCACTGTGAGGATGATATTTGCCTAGTACTTCACCGACAATCCGAGCCGATTTTTTATACTGTTTATCTGGGGTCATTCCCAGTTCAAACATGGCGTACAGGATCCGACGATGAACAGGTTTCATGCCATCGCGAACATCTGGCAACGCCCGACTCACAATGACACTCATCGCATAATCCATAAATGAATTTTTCATTTCATGATCAATCTGTATTTCCTTTAGCTTTGATACTTCTTCTGCCATTCATGTTCACCTCCAGGTAGGCGTATGCATTCAAATATCCAAATTTGTCACATATTGCGCGTTCTCTTGAATAAAGTCTCGTCGCGGTTCCACACGGTCGCCCATTAAAATCTCAAATATTTCATCTGCTTTCATTGCATCGGATAATGTCACTTGCAGCATCGTTCTAACAGAAGGATCCATTGTTGTTTCCCAGAGCTGTGTCGCATTCATCTCACCGAGCCCTTTATACCGCTGTAACTCGACTTTTTGACGATCTGGTACTGTTTCCAAATACTTTTCAAGCTCTTTGTCAGAGTATACATATTGGAGATGTTGTTTTCCTTGATGAATCTTATACAAAGGAGGTTGCGCGATATACACATAGCCCTTCTCAATCAACTCTCGCATATAGCGATAAAAAAACGTTAAAATTAACGTCCGGATGTGCGCACCATCAACATCAGCATCCGTCATGATAATAATTTTATGATATCTCGCTTTCTCAATATCAAATTCATCACTAATTCCTGCACCAATAGCCGTGATCATCATACGAATCTCGTTATTTGCCAAAATCTTATCAAGACGGGCTTTTTCAACGTTTAAAATTTTGCCTCGCAATGGTAAAATCGCTTGGAATTGTGGATCTCGTCCCCCTTTAGCTGAGCCACCGGCAGAGTCTCCCTCGACAATAAACAATTCACTTTGCGATGCATCTTTTGATGAACAGTCTGTCAATTTACCAGGCAAGGAGCTTACTTCTAACGCTGATTTTCGCCGCGTCAATTCACGCGCTTTCTTCGCCGCTTCTCGTGCACGGGACGCCATTAATCCTTTATCAACGATTTTTCGGGCAATCGCTGGATTTTCTGCTAAAAAACGAGCAAAATGCTCTGAGAAAAGTGAATCTGTAATCGTTCGTGCTTCACTATTGCCGAGTTTCGTTTTTGTCTGTCCTTCAAATTGAGGATCAGGAATTTTCACAGAGATAATTGCTGTTAAACCTTCACGCACATCTTCTCCAGTTAAATTTGGATCACTCTCTTTGAAAAACTGATGGCGTCTTGCATAATCATTAATTACACGAGTCAAACCAGTTTTAAAACCAGCTTCATGTGTACCCCCCTCGTGTGTATGAATGTTATTAGCAAACGAGTAAATGTTGCTTGCATAACCGTTATTATGTTGTACTGAAATCTCAACAGCGACGCCTTCTTTTTCTCCTTCAATATAGATCGGAGAATCATACAACACTTCTTTTGTTCGATTCAAATGAGCAACAAAAGAGGCAATGCCACCTTCATAAAAGTAAGTCGCGCTTTTATTTTCATCCGTACGTAAATCTTGTATCTTAATCGTTAATCCTTTATTTAAAAAGGCAAGCTCGCGCAAACGACTTGTTAAAATGTCATACTCAAATTCAGTCGTTTCTTGAAAAATCTCAGGGTCCGGCTGAAATGTAATCGCTGTGCCCGTCTTCTCTGTTGTACCGACCACTATCAAATCGTTTTTTGGTACACCTCGTTCGAATTGCTGCTGATGAATTTTGCCATCGAGATGAACATTAACGACTAGTAATGTTGATAATGCGTTCACAACAGATGCGCCCACACCATGCAAGCCACCAGACACTTTATAACCACCACCGCCAAACTTCCCACCAGCATGGAGCACTGTCATAATGACTTCTACTGCAGGGCGACCCATCTTCTCATGAATGCCAACAGGAATCCCGCGTCCATTATCTTGTACAGTAATTGCATTGCCTTCTTCAATTGTCACGATAATTTCATCACAAAATCCAGCCATCGCTTCATCAATACTATTATCAACGATTTCCCAAACTAAATGATGAAGACCACGGCTACTAGTAGACCCAATATACATTCCTGGACGTTTCCGGACTGCTTCAAGGCCTTCTAATACTTGAATTTGACTTTCATCATATGTTTGTTTTTGATCATTTTTCAATCGATTTCACCTTCCCCGTTACTATCTACATGCATTTAGTGACACGCTCATCTATACGAAAACTACATCTCTCTATCTTCCAACACATTTTCTAAACTTCCCACGTAAGATCTACGTGCAAGCGTTTGTGTTGAGATAGGAGAGTAATAAATACATGTATCTGTTACCACAACTGTTTTAATGGATTCATCTTCGGTATAAGCAGTATATTTCACAGGCACTGTCTGTTGTGGAAGAGGTGAATCTTCATATGGAAAAAAACCAATAATACTGTTTGTGTTGAGAATGACCTCTCCGCCAATATGAAGGTACATCGTTTATTCACCCCGTTACTTCAAGTGTTCCTTGATTTATATAAAATGTTTGCGCCTGCTCTAACACCGTTTGATGTAATTCATTTGTGGTCGTTGTCGTTACAAACGTTTGTACCCGATTGTCAATCGTCTCTAACAACTGCGATTGTCTATGGCGATCTAGTTCTGATAAAACATCGTCTAACAATAACACAGGAAATTCTCCTGTTTCAGCGTAAATTAAATCAATTTCAGCTAACTTGATAGATAGTGCCGCTGTTCGCTGCTGTCCTTGTGAACCATACGTATGCACATCCATTTCATTGACAGAAATAGCCATATCATCTCGATGTGGCCCAAAAAGTGTGATGCCACGCTTTACTTCTATCATTTTTTTTTGTTTGTATGCACTGTAAAGTTCTTCTTTTATTTTCGACAAGTTTTCTTTATCTGATACCTCTACTGAAGGGAGATAGCGTAACTTCAACATTTCTTGCTTACGGCTCATTTTTTCATGAATCACCTGCGCCCATTGCTGAAGTTGTTGTAAAAATTGGGCTCTCTTGTGCATAATGACCGCTGCTTCTATGATCAATTGTTCTGTCAATACGTCTAGCATCATCATAAGAGATGAACTTGTTGTTTGAACTTGTAACTTTTTTAATAGCACATTACGCTGTTTTAATACTTGGCTGTATTGAGTCAAATGTTGTAAATATATCGGGCTCATTTGACCGAGTTCCATATCAATAAAACGCCGCCTCACTTGTGGACTCCCCTTTACTAAAGCTAAATCTTCGGGGGCAAACATGACCACATTTAAATTCCCAACATACTCACTCAATCGTCTTTGCTGCAGCCCATTTATTTTCCCGTGTTTTCCTTTATGAGAAAGAATAAAATCAAGTTCAACATCCTGGGTTCGTTTTGAAACTTTGACATTGACACGGGCAAACGTTTTGTCTATTTGAATAAGTTGCTTATCCTTTACAACACGGTGTGACTTCGCTAATGCAGCAACAAAGATGGCTTCTAATATATTCGTTTTCCCTTGCGCATTTTCCCCTTGTAAAATGTTTATTCCTGGATCAAAAGAAACAGAGAGCTGGGAATAGTTTCGATAAGACGCTAATGCAAGTGAACGAATGTACATTTTTATCCCCTTTGTACAACTTGAAATTGCTGACCGTCTTCAAGTGTGACGACATCAGCATTGCACAATTTCTTACCGCGCCGTGTCTCTTTTTCACCATTCACAAGCAATACATACTCCGCCAAATACCATTTCGCCATCCCACCGGTTTGTATAACACCTATTTCTTTTAATAATTGTCCTAGGGTGATCGTATCATCTTTGATCATTATTTGTTTCAACGTATACCCCACAATCAGCTATGAAGTAGCAAGACAGCACATCGATCACGATTGCTGCCTTACTTCTCTAGCTTATCTATTTTTTTACATAGATCGCTCATTTGTTCATTCTCTATTGTACTAAATGAAATGCATCTAGCCAAGCTTTTTTCAAGAGATTCAACAACTTTTAGTACGTTCGTACAGGGGAAAATAAGTGTATCGTATGATCACTCTCACTTGGACGAACAAGAAATGCATTCATTGTGCCTGTAAACATCATATAAATATTTTCACTATCAACAACACGTAACGCATCAATGACATTTTTGCCATTGAAAGAAATGTGCATGTGCTCTCCCTGAAGTTTTTCAACGTGCAATTGTTCTGTCACTTTCCCAATTTCTTGTGAAGTAGACGTCAGTTCAATTTGCGTTTGATCAATCACTTTTAGGTGAACAACATTGTTTTTTCCTTCACGTGATAACAGTAATGCACGCTCCAATGTTTGCAATAATGACTTTGTCTTTAATTCGAAAGTTGTTTTCGCTTGTGCTTTTGCGGGAATCATCTCTGTCGTGACAGGATATTTCCCTTCTAGTAGACGTGAAAAGAATAAAAGATTCCCTACCTTAAACAAAATTTGATTGTCTGTGACAACAATTTCTACATCATCAGACACATCTTCTAAAATTTTGTTTAGTTCTTGAAGACTTCTACCTGGTATAACGACATTGTTTACGTTCCCATCATTTTCATTCAGGTCGACTTCAACTGTTCGTAAAGCAAGTCGGTGACTATCCGTTGCAGTACATGTCAGTTTTTTTCCTACGATACATAGGTGCACACCTGTTAAAACAGGACGGGTTTCTTGTGTAGACACAGCAAAAGCCGTTTGGCGAATCACATTTTTAAATACTTGTTGCGGGAGTGAAAATTGTGCATCATTTTGTACAACAGGTAAGCGCGGGTACTCTTCTGGATCAAATCCATTTAAAGTAAAGATAGACGCGCCAGACTGAATTGTAACAGAAAATGGTTGTTGCACATGTATGTCCATTTCTTCTCCAGGTAACTTCTTGACAATTTCTGCTAAATATTTAGCGGGCAACACGATTGCACCTGTTTGATGAATGGTCACAATCTCTTGCTCGTTTTCAACTGTCGGGATAAACGATTCAATGGAAATATTTGCATCACTCCCAATTAATGTTAAACCTGCAGCAGATACATCCAATTTAATTCCTGACAAGATGGGGATCGTCGTTCGTGAAGAAACAGCTTTGACAACGTGCTGAACTTCTTGAATCATTCGATGACTATTCACTAAAATATGCATGAATGCAAACTCCTTTTCATATGTATAGAAATAAGATATTTACACGTCTCATAAAGAGACTGAGGTATATATCTTAATCTTTTAAAACCGTAGTAATAGTAATAGGGGCTGTGTATTTGTGGATAACCGAGTACGCCCTTTATAAGTCGTAGCTATGCACATGTGGACAAGTTGTGCATAGCTACGACTTCTTTATACACATACACACTTGCTATTGTCGTAATTGTTCACTGATCAGTTGTATTTTTTGCTGTAGTTCAGGATCTGTCGAGAGCAATTTTGTGATTTTTTCATGTGCATGTATGACCGTTGTATGATCACGGCCCCCAAATTCACTCCCGATCTTCGGTAAAGAAGCATCGGTTAACTCTCGTGACAAATACATCGCAATTTGTCTTGGGAATGCAACTGACTTTGTGCGTTTTTTTGCTTTAAAATCTTCTAATTTCACTTGATAGTGGTCACCAACAAGTTTTTGGATGTCAACGATTGAAAGTGTTTTTGGCAGTGCATTTGGAATAATGTCTTTTAGTGCTTCAGCGGCTAAATCAGCATTCATGTCTTGATTCACAAGCGATGAATATGCAACAACACGAATAAGTGCACCTTCTAGTTCACGAATGTTTGTATCAATTTGGTTGGCAATATAAAGCATTACTTCGTTTGGAATATCAAGCTTCTCTGCTTTTGCCTTTTTGCGTAAAATGGCAATCCTTGTTTCTAAATCAGGGGGTGTAATGTCAGTAATTAATCCCCATTCAAATCGAGAGCGAAGTCGATCTTCTAAAGTAGGAATTTCTTTGGGTGGTCGATCACTTGAAATGACAATTTGTTTGCATTCTTCATGTAATGCGTTAAAGGTATGAAAAAACTCTTCTTGTGTCTGGATTTTCCCAGCAATAAACTGGATATCGTCAATTAGTAACACATCAACATTGCGGTATTTGTTGCGAAAATGAACAGCTTTGTTATCACGAATGGCATTAATAAATTCATTCGTGAATTTTTCAGACGACAAATAAACGACTTTTGCTTGCGGGTTATGTTCCATGACGTAGTGACCAATGGCATGCATTAAATGTGTTTTGCCTAACCCAACCCCACCATATATAAATAAAGGGTTATATGCTTTAGCTGGCGCTTCAGCTACAGCTAAAGAGGCAGCGTGTGCAAAACGATTTCCTGAACCAATGACAAAAGTGTTGAACGTATATTTGTCATTCAACATGGTGTGTGAGCCTGTTGTTTCAACAGGGGAATCTTTTGGAGGAGCGGTTGGTGCAGCTTGTTCTGCAGCAGTTTCTGTCATGGTATTTTGTTCATGTTGCGGAATAACAAACTTCGGTATGAGTTTTGTCCCTGTAAGTTGTTCAACCATCGTAGAAGCGAGCACTGTATAATGTTTTTCCAGCCAATCACGTGCAAATGCGTTCGGAGCCACAACAATGATGGTATCTTCTTGAATTGATTGTGCAATGGTCGTTTTCAACCACGTTTCATAACTAGGTTTGCTTACTTTTTTTTTCATTTCATTTAACACTTGATCCCATAAATCATGGATGTTTTCCAAAAATGCTCCTCCTTTTTATATGTATTCGTTAAAAAATATTGCGTTGCTTGTCGTGGAATGTATGTCAAAGTTGCGCTGTCTTGGAATGAAAATTGTAAAAGGGATAATCACACAATTAATATGGTTGTGGATAGCGTTTTGAACATGCTTGGAAAAATGTCCACAGAATTACCCACAAGGTGTGAATAACTTTTTCAACGCTCATCGGTATCCTCAAGTGAAAACAATATAATCATAGCAAAAAATAGAAGAAACCGCAACGTTTGAAAAGATTTATCCACAAACTTCTGTATATAGTAGGATGAACATATACACGACACTAGATATGTGTATAACTTGTCGAAAGGCCTGTCGATAAATGTTGTGGACAAGAAAAGATTATCCACAATAGGCGGAAGGGTTGACAAAATAGCAGTCTTTTTATATAATTTTTTGGAGTGTCTATTATGATACAATCCTCGAGGGAGGTGGCATACATTGGGTAAACCAACGTTCCAACCAAACAACCGAAAGCGGAAAAAGAATCATGGCTTCCGTGCACGTATGGCGACAAAAAATGGTCGTAAAGTCATTGCAAATCGTCGGAAAAAAGGAAGAAAAGTATTGACTGCGTAGACCACTGACACCAGTGGTCTTTTTACGCGTTAGGAGTGTCATCACTTCATTTGTTATTGCGGATAAAAAAGACACGACGATGTGAAAGGTTGTGTGATGGATGAAAAAAGAACAACGAATAAAGAAAAATAGTGAGTTTTCGGCTGTATTCACACATGGAAAGTCTTTTGCCAATCGTCAATTTGTTTTATATGTATTGCCGAAAGAAGGACAAACACAGTTTCGGGTCGGATTATCTGTCTCAAAGCGTGTTGGTCATGCAGTATGCAGAAATCGGATTAAACGTTTGATTCGCGCGGCTTTTCAGGAGTTAGGGTTACGATTACGATTCAATTATGACTATGTTGTGATTGCACGCAAGCCTTCAAGTAATTTAAATTTTTTAGAAACGAAATCAAGTTTATGTCACGTCATGAAGAAAGCCAATGTGATTCAGTAGTGACATAAAATGAGGATGAGAGAGGATGTACGTCATTGAAAAGGAAGACTGGCTGGCTCATCTTTGTCATGTCGATGTTGCTATTTTTATCAGGATGTTTCAGTATAAATGAGCCCATTACTGCTGAAAGTGAGGGGATTTGGAACAACTTTTTTGTTTATCCGCTTTCACAGCTAATGATATGGATTGCGAACTGGATAAAGAGTTATGGGTTTGCTATTATTATAGTAACAGTACTTTTTCGTATATTGTTGTTACCACTAACGATAAAGCAAACAAAAAGTATGCGGGCCATGCAGCAGTTGCAACCGAAAATGCAGGCATTAAAAGAGACATATAGTGCGAAAGACCGTAATACGACGATGAAATTGAATCAGGAAATGCAAGCTTTATTTTCCAAACATAAGGTGAATCCTTTTTCTGGTTGTTTACCATTAGTCATTCAAATGCCAATTTTTTTGGCGATTTATCATGCAATTATGCGAACAGATCATTTTGAAGGCGAAACGTTTGCTTGGTTTGCATTAACGAATGCAGATCCTTATTTTATCTTACCTGTCTTAGCGTGCGTGCTGACATTTTTGCAACAAAAAATGATGATGGTGCAAAATAGCCCGCAAATGAAAATCTTGCTTTATGCGATGCCAATCATGATTCTTGTCATAGGGGTCGTGTTACCAGCAGCTGTCGTTTTATATTGGATCGCTGGAAATGTATTTATGATTTTGCAAACATACTTTATGAACCGATCAGCAAACGTAGCGATTTCTGGACAAATGATTGAACAACCGGTGAAACGTAGCAACCAGCAATCAAAATCCAAAAAGAAAAAGAAACGACCGAAAAAACGTAAATAATGAAAGGGGAAAGTGGCATGGTGAAGCATACGGTTACAGGTCGGACCATTGAAGAGGCTGTCTCCAAAGCATTAGAAGAACTGTCTGTCCCTAAGGAACAACTGATGTACAAGGTGATTTCACAACCGCAAAAAGGTTTGCTTCGTTTGTTTCGTCCAAAACAAGCGGTCATTGAGGTTGAAGTGAGACCGCAGTCAGCTGATGTTGCCCATTCTTTCCTAGTAAAAACGCTAAAACAGATGAATATTGAAGCAAAAATTAACGTAAATCAATCAGGACGCCGCTTACAGATGATATTGGATGCAAGCAATGAAGCAGATCAAGGTCGGCTCATTGGTAAAAAAGGTCAGACACTTGATGGATTGGAGTTGTTAACGAATTTGGCAACTGGGCACGCAGATGGTGTGAACCCAGTGCGTGTTGATTTAGATGCTGGAGAGTATCGCTTAAAGCGAGAAGAGGCATTAAAATATTTGGCTTTCCGTGTAAGTAAAAAAGTACAAACGGTTCAACAACCGGTTGTACTGGAGCCGATGCCAGCTCGTGAGAGAAAAGTAATTCATATGACTTTAGCGAATGAAGCGTATGTAAAAACCCGGTCTGAAGGAGAAGGTAGTCGGCGCCATGTCGTTGTGGAACCAAAGTAAAGGTTCTTTTTAAAGATCAGCATAGCTGGTCTTTTTTTAATTGTCATCGAAAGCGATGATAAACATGTGGATAAATAATTGGATTTTTCATTTCGCATGTGTTATTCTTATATGTTGAGAATACCCTTGTGGATAATGTGAAGGTAGGGGGTGAACAAATGAAAACAGATACGATTGCGGCGATATCCACAGCACTAGGAGAAGGTGCGATTGGAATTGTCCGGCTGAGCGGAGATCAAGCGATTGCGATTGCGGATAAACTTTTTCGTGGACGTCAACCATTGGAAAGTGTTGCTAGCCATACAATTGTTTACGGACATTTAAGGGATGTTGATGAAGAGGAAATGATGGAAGAAGTCATGGTGACGGTGATGCGCGCACCACGCACATACACGCGCGAAGATGTCATTGAACTGAATTGTCACGGTGGGCTCGTGTCAGTGAACCGTGTATTACAGGCAGTGTTAAAGCAAGGCGCTCGATTGGCTGAGCCGGGAGAATTTACAAAGCGTGCTTTTTTGAATGGACGAATTGACTTGTCACAAGCAGAGGGTGTAATGGATTTAATTCGTTCCAAAACAGATCGAGCGATGCGTACTGCGCTCAGACAGGTCGAAGGACGACTATCAAAAAAGATTCAGCAGTTAAGACAAAAGGTATTAGAAACAGTTGCTGCTGTTGAAGTAAATATTGATTATCCTGAATACGATGCAGAAACAATCACGGCACAGGTCATTTATGAAAAAATGACGGTGGTACATTCAGAGATAGAGGATTTACTACAAACAGCAAAGCAAGGAAAAGTGTTGCGAGAAGGTTTAGCTACGGCGATTATTGGTCGACCGAATGTGGGTAAATCATCGTTAATGAATAGCCTTGTGCAAGAGGCAAAAGCCATTGTCACGAATATTCCTGGGACAACAAGAGATGTGCTTGAAGAATATGTGAATGTGCGGGGTGTTCCATTACGGTTAATTGATACAGCCGGTATTCGTGAGACGGACGACCAAGTTGAGCGAATTGGAGTGGCACGATCGAGGCAAGTGTTGCAGGAAGCTGACCTTGTCTTACTTGTTTTAAACTATGCAGAGAAACTCACTGTTGAGGATGAAGCTTTATTTGAAGCAACACGTGATATGGACGTCATTGTCATTGTCAATAAAACGGATCAATATAGAGAAATCGACATGAACCGTGTACAACAATTGGCAAACGACCGCCCAATTGTGAGCATGTCTTTGTTACATGATGAAGGAACTACAGTACTGGAAGAAGCAATTCAGTCATTATTTTTTGCTGGAGGTATTGAAGGGGGCGACCTGACATATGTGTCGAATACTCGTCACATTGCGTTGCTTGAACAGGCGTATCACCATACAACCGAAGCAATTAATGCCAGTACGGAAGGTGTACCAGTAGATTTGATTCAAATTGATGTCACGCGAACGTGGGAACTACTTGGAGAAATTATTGGACAAGACGTACACGAACATTTGATTGATCAGTTATTTGCGCAATTTTGCTTAGGAAAATAACAACGCGAGGCTCGCGTGTGCGAAAGGAAGGGTGCACTGCTTGTGACGAGCAATGAACGCAAGTAGTCGAAGAACATGAGTTATGAAGGCGGTACATTTGATGTCATCGTCATTGGTGCCGGTCATGCAGGTGTAGAGGCAGGGTTAGCAGCAGCGCGTATGGGCGCAAAGACGTTGATGCTTACACTTAATTTAGATGCGGTAGCTTATATGCCTTGCAATCCCTCTGTTGGTGGACCGGCAAAAGGTATTGTTGTCCGTGAGATTGATGCGCTTGGTGGAGAAATGGGACGCAATATAGATAAGACATACATTCAAATGAGAATGTTGAATACAGGGAAAGGCCCAGCGGTGCGAGCGTTGCGGGCACAAGCAGATAAGTTTCGTTACCAACATGAGATGAAAAAGACGATTGAAATGCAGGAAAACTTGTTGCTTCGTCAAGGAATGGTTGACCGATTGATCATTGAAGACAATGAGTGTCGTGGTGTGATTACAAACACGGGCGCCCACTATCGTGCAAAGGCTGTTGTTGTGACGACCGGCACTTATTTACGAGGGAAAATTATTTTAGGTGAACTCGCGTATGAGTCAGGGCCAAATAATATGCAACCGTCCATTAAATTGTCTGACCATCTAAAGGAACTAGGATTTGAGATGGTTCGTTTTAAAACGGGCACGCCACCCCGTGTAAATGGGGAAACAATTGATTATACAAAGACAGAAATCCAACCAGGCGACGATGTTCCGCGCGCATTTTCTTTTGAAACTGTCGCGCCGATGCTTAAACAGTTGCCTTGTTGGCTCACGTACACAGGAGCGAATACGCATAATATTATTTCAACAAATTTAAAACGTTCACCAATGTATTCTGGTATGATAGAAGGGACAGGTCCAAGATATTGTCCTTCGATTGAAGATAAAATTGTTCGTTTCCATGATAAACCCCGTCATCAAATTTTTCTTGAACCAGAAGGAAGAGATACGACAGAAGTGTATGTCCAAGGATTGTCAACAAGTTTACCAGAAGATGTGCAATTAGAGATGTTAAAAACAATCCCTGGTTTAGAACAAGTACGGATGATGCGTCCTGGTTATGCAATTGAATATGATGCAATTGTGCCGACGCAACTATGGCCAACACTAGAAACGAAAAAAATTAGTGGGCTGTTTACTGCAGGACAAATTAACGGGACATCTGGTTATGAAGAAGCTGCTGGTCAAGGATTGATGGCAGGTATTAATGCCGCACAAAAAGTATTTGGAAAAGAAGGCCTTATTCTCGATCGGTCGGAGGCATACATCGGTGTGCTGATTGATGACCTCGTCACAAAAGGAACCAATGAACCTTATCGGCTCCTAACTTCGCGAGCGGAATTTCGTTTACTATTGCGTCATGATAATGCAGACTTACGTTTAACAGAAACAGGACATGAAATTGGTTTGATCTCTCAATCACGCTACGATCAGTTTATAGCTAAAAAGCACGCTATTGCTGAAGAAAAAGCGCGTCTTTCTCGGTTAGTGGTGAAACCAACTGTAGCTGGAAATGAACTATTACAAGCACACGGTTCAAGTCCAATGACAGAAGCTGCCCTGGCAACTGCAGTGCTAAAACGGCCAGAAATGTCATATGCGTTGTTGTCACAAATGATTCCGCCACCACCAGTGCCGGTAAGTGAGGATGTATGTGAACAAGTTGAGATTCAAGTGAAGTACGAGGGCTATATTGACAAACAACAACAACAAGTGGAACGGTTGCAGAAGATGGAGCAAAAGTATATTCCGGAAGACCTTGATTACGAAGCAATCCAAGGATTAGCAACAGAAGCAAGGCAGAAGTTGCAACAAGTTCGACCACTTTCTGTTGGTCAAGCCTCACGTGTAGCAGGAGTAAACCCAGCTGATGTGTCGATTTTGCTTGTTTATTTGGAGCAAGGTAGATTTGCAAAAACATCAAGTGACGCGAATGAACCTTGTACGTAAGGGTTGTATCGTTTTAAGGAGTGGAAACGTTTGAGTAAAGTCGAGTTCCCTTCATGGTTAGAAAGCGCAGGGATGATGTTATCAGGAAAACAAGAGGCGCAGTTTGCCCGTTATTTTAAGCTACTCGTCTCTTGGAATGAAAAAATAAATCTCACCGCAATTACTGCGGAAGATGATGTCTATGTGAAGCACTTTTATGATTGTTTGACAGCGGGTTTTTATTATGATTTTTCAACGCAAAACATCGTTGATATAGGGGCTGGCGCGGGATTTCCAAGTATCCCACTCAAAATCATGTATCCGGACTTACAAGTAACCATCATTGACTCTCTTAACAAACGAATTAAATTTTTAACGGAGTTAGCAGAGGAATTACAATTAGTAGGGGTATCTTTTTGTCACGATCGCGCAGAAAATGCTGGTCAATCGGCGACTCATCGAGAGAAGTATGATGTCGTTATGGCGCGAGCAGTGGCACGCATGTCTGTATTGAGCGAGCTATGTTTGCCGTTTGTGCGTCAAGGTGGAAATTTTATTGCTTTAAAAGGAGCAGAGACAGTTTTAGAATTAAAAGAGGCAGAAAAAGCGATTGCGATGGTAGGTGGCAAGCTTGTACAGGATCACCAGTTACGATTACCTGTGGAGGGAAGTGAACGCCACATTGTTCAAATAAAAAAAGTCAAGTTGACACCGAAGAAATATCCAAGAAAAGCTGGGATCCCAAATAAACAACCAATCCAATAATAATGTTTCACGTGAAACATTGTGAAGAATGATCGACAAAAAGAGGATTTTTCTACGTTCATGTCGAAACAAACGAAAAGGTGGTGTTCGAAGCGATGAAGCAATCGTTTTCACGCCTATTTGGCTTCCAAGATAAGAACGATGATGCGCAGCTAACTGAAAACGAAGAGGTGCAACAACTTGCAGTAAAAGACTTGATTCCAAACCGCTTTCAACCACGGACAATGTTTGATCCAGATCGGATTGAGGAACTTGCGCAAACGATCCGAACGCACGGTGTTATTCAACCAATCGTTGTGCGAAAACACGAGGACAAATATGAAATTATTGCGGGAGAACGGCGTTGGCGAGCGGTCACTTCACTTGAATGGGAAACGATTCCAGCGATTGTAAAGACGTTTAATGACAGACAAACGGCCTCGATTGCTTTAATTGAGAACTTGCAGCGTGAAGGTTTGACAGCAATTGAGGAAGCGGTGGCGTATGCAAAATTGATTAAAATGCATGATTTAACCCAAGAAAGCTTGGCACAACGACTTGGAAAGGCCCAATCAACGATTGCCAACAAATTGCGGTTGTTACAATTACCAGAAGAAGTACAAGAGGCGATTTTGAAGCGAGATATTTCGGAAAGGCATGCACGTGCATTATTGAGGTTAAAAGATCTATCTGCTCAGAAAGAACTTTTGAATAAAATTGTATCTGAACATTTAAATGTCAAAGAAACGGAAGCATGGATTCAAGATTCTTTTTTATTGAAAGAGGAAGAAGAAGCCCCAGTAAAGAAGAAAAAAGCGCTTCGTAAATCTTATCCAAAAGACATGAGAATTGCTATGAACACAATTCGACAATCAGTTGATATGGTGTTAAAAAGTGGTTTGAATGTGGACACAGATGAAGAAGATAACGAGGAGTTTTATCAATTTACGATTCGCATCCCGAAGAAATGATCTATCTCTTCAAAAGATAGGTCTTTTTATCGCCAAGTATATGAGTGATAGGTTGTGGTACGCGTGTCCCTTTGCTCAAAATATATACGACCAGTAATTGTAAGAAAGTAGGTGTCAATGTGTCGAAAATTATCGCTGTCGCAAATCAAAAGGGCGGCGTAGGAAAGACCACAACGTCTGTGAATTTAAGTGCATGTTTAGCTTTCTTAGGAAAAAGGGTTTTGCTCGTTGACATTGATCCCCAAGGAAATGCAACGAGTGGCGTTGGGGTTGAAAAAGGTGATGTGGATGAGTGTGTGTATGATTTGCTTGTAGATGATATGGATGTAAAAAAAGTGATTCGGACATCATCTGTTGAGAATCTAGATGTGATCCCAGCAACCATTCAACTATCAGGTGCTGAAATTGAGTTAGTCCCGACAATTTCAAGAGAGGTACGGTTGAAAAAAGCACTTACGCCTGTAAAAGATAAATATGACTATATTTTCATTGATTGCCCTCCGTCGCTTGGGCTGTTAACATTAAATGCGTTAACAGCAGCAGACTCTGTTGTTGTGCCTGTTCAATGTGAATATTATGCACTGGAAGGTTTGAGTCAATTATTGAATACAATTCGGCTTGTGCAAAAGCACTTGAATACGTCACTTGCAATTGAAGGTGTCTTATTAACGATGTTAGATGCGCGTACAAATTTGGGTATTCAAGTCATTGATGAAGTGAAAAAATATTTTCGTGATAAGGTGTTTGACACGATTATTCCACGAACAATTCGTCTGGGAGAGGCGCCAAGTCACGGGAAACCAATTATTGCCTATGATGCGAGGTCACGCGGTGCAGAAGTATATGTAGACTTAGCAAAGGAAGTGGTGGCAAATGGGTAAAGCATTAGGAAAAAAAGGTTTAGGGAAAGGGTTGGAAGCTTTTTTTCCTGAACAGGAAGAGGTAATATCTGAACAAGTAAAATATGTGCCAATTAATGAGCTGCGTCCTAACCCGTATCAGCCACGAAAGACATTTTCAGAAGCTGCTTTAGCAGAGCTGCGCGATTCCATTCGTGTGCATGGAGTTTTACAACCTGTTACAGTAAGGGAAAGTATTAAAGGTTATGAAATTGTGATGGGAGAACGTCGTGTTCGGGCTGCAAAGCAAGCTGGACTCACCGAAGTACCAGTCATTATTCAAACGTTGGCAGAAACAGAAATGATGGAAATTGCACTGATTGAAAATTTGCAGCGTGAAGATTTAAACCCTATTGAGGAAGCGATTGCGTATGAAAAGCTGTTAGCGAATACTACAGTGACACAAGAACAGTTAGCGAAACGGCTAGGAAAAAGCAGACCCCATATTGCCAACCATTTGAGATTGTTACAATTGCCTCAGGTTGTACAGGAGTTTATTTCTGTAGGGAAACTTTCTATGGGACATGGTCGTGCTTTACTTGGTTTGTCTGATAAAGAAAAATTATCAATGGTGCTAGAACAAATTTTGCAGCAGTCACTAAGTGTACGTGAAGTAGAGCAATTGGTTCAGCGAGTAAATGAACATGTTTCACGTGAAACAAAAAAGGTAACTGTCAATCTATCGCTTGCAATTCAAGAACAACAAGCACAATTACGTGATGCGTTAGGTACAGCTGTCACAATTAAGCCAGGAAAGAAGAAAGGGAAAATCGAAATTGATTACTTTTCGGAGAGTGATTTGGAAAGGATTTTAACATTACTCGTGCAACCGAGTGACGTATAAATAGAAGGGGAGGATTATGTGTACTATTTTGATCAAGCTGCTTCCTCCTTTCCAAAACCTGCTGCTGTTGTCCGCGCTGTCGAACAATCATTGCGCCACTATGGCGCCAATCCAGGAAGAGGACAACATCAGCTAGCGCGGCAAGCGGCTCAAATTGTTAGTGATACTAGAAACGAGGTGGCAGCGTTGTTTCGGGCGCCATCTCCTTGTCACGTATGGTTTTATCCTAATGCAACTTACGCCCTCAATCAAGCGATTGGAGGGTTTCCATTTGTACCTGGCGATGAAGTGGTGACAATGTCATTTCAACATAATGCTGTGCGCCGTCCTTTGCAAATGCTCATTAAAAATAAAGGAATTAAGGTGCATATCGTGTCTACATTGAATGAAGGAAGCATTTGTCAAGAGACTGTGGTGAAAGCGATAAATGAAAAAACGAAAATGGTGATTGTCAGTCATGCCTCAAATGTAACAGGTGCACTTTTTCCATTACATGATGTGAGCCAGAAAGTAAAACAGGTTGGCGCTGTATTGCTTGTTGACGCTGCGCAAACAGCTGGTGTGATAGATATTAACATAGAGCAAGAAGAAATTGATCTGTTAGCTTGCCCAGGCCACAAGGGGTTATTAGGTCCACAAGGTGTCGGGATGCTCGTTTCCGGGCGTGATGTGGGATTGGAGCCGTTTGTTTATGGGGGGACAGGTCATGACTCAGAAGGGTTATACCAACCACTTGAATGGCCAGACAGATATGAAGCAGGGACATTAAATACACCAGGTATTGCTGGATTAGGTGCCGCATTAAAGGAAATAAAAAACATTGGCATCAAACATATTTTTACGCATGAAAGTGCGATGATGGAGCAGTTTCTTAATGGTCTCAAAGATATACCTAAAATCAAAGTTGTGGGACTGGCTCCGCGTGAGCAGCGGGTCGCAGTTGTGTCTTTTTTTATTGAAAATGTAATGAGTCAAGAAGTGGCGCTTATATTAGACCAACACTATCAAATTGCTGTGCGCGCAGGCTTACATTGTGCGCCTGAGTTGCACCAACGATTTGGTACAACTCAAACAGGGCTTGTAAGGGTCAGTTTTGGGCTTTATACGACTGAAAACGATGTGCTTGTTTTGTTAAATGCATTGCAAGAAATTTCAGCTGCTTTTTAAATGTGGGAAGGTGGCGGAGAAAAATTCGTTGCAAGATGAATGGAATTTTTCTCTCGTTTTTTTGAAAAATGATGTGTAAGTGTTGTGTCAACAGCATAAATAATGTCGCTTAATTTCGTTGCCATTGTCATGACTGTATGGAGCCTCGTGCTTTGAAGCATATAGAAATCCATGATGCCACCTACATTAACAATCCCTGTAAGACAGATGTCTCCAACATCAGGTAAATTTTTTCCCATTGCTGCGCCAGGCTTTAAAGGACCATGATGTAGCGTAAGGAAACCTATATTTTCTGTGTGACCAAGACAAGCATCAATGGCAATGACGTGGGCGTTTGGATGTGCTTCGTAAATGAGTTGCAATTTTTCCTCCATGTTTGTCGCATGAATTGGCTGAGCGAGTGTGCCATATAAGTGAAATGTTTGCAGTGTTTTTTGTTCTAGCATATTTCCAACGATTGGACCAAAAGCATCTCCTGTAGAACGGTCCGTACCAATACAAATAAGTACATGTTCTTTTGTTTTTTGCGTACTACAACAAGAGAATAGCGCTTCTGTAAATGTTGGTGTACCTGCGTGATCTTCTGAATGTAGACGGATTTTTCCATTTGTTCTTTTTCTAAAAGGCCATAGGTTTGGACTCATAAGCGCAGCTCCTTTGCCATAGTAGTATTAGTATAGTAGATTTTTCGTCGATCTATACATGTCAAAGCAAAGTTGAGGGTGGAGCGAAGTGTGGGGTCGTGGTTTAAAATGGATGTTTTTGATCGTTGGCACGATTATTGGTGCTGGATATGCATCAGGTCGAGAAATATGGGCTTTTTTTGGTGATCAAAGTGGTGTTGCGATCATTTTATTTGCAGTTTTGTTTATGGTTAGTAGCTATGTCATTTTGCACATCGCGAAAAAAGAAAAGACAAGCCATTATCTCCCAGTACTAAAAACCCTCCTTGGAAAGCGGCTTGCAACATTGTATGATTTTATGGTGATGTTATATTTATTTTCCGTGACAATCATTATGTTGGCAGGGAGTGGTGTGACACTAGAAGTGTATCACATCCCATATTGGTTGGGGATTGTGATGAATAGCGGGCTTGTTGTTGTTATGTTCTTAAGAGATACAAGTGGTATGGCGAAAATGAATGCCTATTTAATTCCGGTTTTAATTCTGTGTTTGATAGCCGTTTTATATGTATATCAAACGTCAATAGGATTTCCAATCACGTTCGATTGGTCTCGCCAACAAAATTGGTCGTCAGCGTTAACATTCACCTCGTTAAATATTTTGCCGATCATTGCTGTATTAGGGGCAATCGGTGGTCAAATTAAGCATAAAGGAGAAATACACATTGCGAGCATCGGGAGTGCGTTCATATTGGGCGTAATCTCATATTTATATAATGAGTCATTGTTGTCGATCGCACATGAAATTCGTTTTTATGAGATTCCTTTATTCGCTATATTACAAACTTTCCCTTCGTATATGGTTTTTGCAATTTCGTTATTACTGTGGTTAGCCATTTATACGACAGCAACAGCGGGTGTGTTTGGATTAATTACACGGTTACGTGCTTTTATAGATGGTCCTGGATGGCTTTTGGCACTTTTTTTGGTTGCATGTATGGCACCGCTTACGATGTTTGGTTTTTCAACGCTAATTTCGGTGTTGTATCCGCTATATGGTGTGCTCAATTTGTATGTTTTGGTCTCTTTAGTGCTGTATCCAATTTTAAAGCATCCAGCAACGAGGCGAAAGGAGTAAGCTCAGGCTTCAAACTACTGTGTAAATCGTGTATAATACAAGCAGTACAGTTGAGGAGGTCGACAAAAGTGGAGAAGACGTTTGCGTTAAATGATGTGGTAGAAATGAAAAAACCGCATCCATGTGGCGAAAACCGTTGGAAAATTATTCGCATGGGCATGGACGTGCGAATTAAGTGCCTAGGCTGTGATCATAGTGTCCTGCTCCCGCGTCGGCAATTTTCAAAGAAACTAAAAAAAATCATCGTTTCTAGTTAAGTATTAGTAAACGTCTATGATAAAGGAAGTGAGCGGTTTTGGCGTTAACGACAGGAATTGTTGGTTTGCCAAATGTTGGAAAATCAACATTGTTTAATGCAATTACGCAAGCCGGAGCGGAATCGGCAAATTATCCATTTTGTACAATCGATCCGAATGTCGGCGTTGTTGAAGTACCTGACGAACGTTTAGCGAATTTAACAGCGTTGGTCAAACCGAAAAAAACGGTGCCAACGACATTTGAATTTACAGACATTGCAGGTATTGTTGAAGGTGCAAGTAAAGGCGAAGGATTAGGAAACAAATTTCTATCACACATTCGCCAAGTGGATGCGATTGTGCATGTTGTTCGTTGTTTTGATGATGAAAATATTACTCATGTATCAGGTGGTGTTGCGCCGTTACGTGATATTGAAGTTATTAATTTGGAATTGATTTTGTCCGATTTAGACTCAGTGGAAAAACGTTTGACACGCGTCGCAAAACTGGCAAAAACGAAGGATAAAGAAGCGGTAGCCGAATTGGCTGTATTAAAACGTTTGCAAGCAGCATTTGAAGGAGAACATTCAGCCCGTAGTGTTGAGTTTACTGAAGAGGAACAAAAAATTGTCAAACAACTTCATTTGTTGACAAGTAAACCGGTTTTATACGTGGCGAATGTATCTGAAGAAGACTTGTTGAAAAAAGATGATAATCCATATGTTACACAAGTGCGTCAGTTTGCAAAGTCTGAACATAGCAATGTGGTTGTTATTTGTGCGAAAGTCGAGGCAGAAATTGCAGAACTTGAGGGAGAAGAAAAAGCGTTATTTTTAGATGAGTTAGGGATTGCTGAATCAGGGCTTGATCAATTAATACGTGCGGCATATATGCTTCTTGGTTTAGAAACGTATTTTACAGCCGGAGAACAAGAAGTGCGTGCGTGGACGTACCAATGTGGCACGAAAGCACCGCAAGCTGCCGGTATTATCCATACCGATTTCGAACGTGGCTTTATTCGCGCAGAAACAGTGTCATATGATCACTTGCTTGCTGCAGGTAGTATGACAATTGCCAAAGAGCGTGGACAAGTCCGGCTAGAAGGAAAAGAATATATCGTTCAAGATGGTGATGTGATTCATTTCCGTTTTAATGTGTAATAAAGTGAGGGATGTCATAGGAGTTGACATCCCTCACTTTCATTACTGTAGATAGGAGTGAGAGGGGGAGGAGTGGTTTATGAGACGTGTAGGCGGCATGCTCTTACTGGTTTCTTTTATTATGTTGATGTCTGTTATGGTTCATTATCCATTTGCTGGTGGAGAAATGACAATGGTGTTGTTGCTTTTCCCAATGCTTATCGTCATCATATCAATTGTCGTGACGTTATTACTGAATTATTGGTACGTGATGCCTGTTGTCACATGCATGATGTTCACTTTCTATATGTTTACGGTGTTCAACACCACGTTTTTAATATGGGTTGTGATCTATACATTGTTGTCTCTTGTTGCGAGTGTATTACCTTGGATGTTTGTGCGGGCGAGAAAGAGTAAGTAAGTTTCGGAAAAAATGATAAAAAAAGAAGGAGAGATGGCTGGTTGTGTCGTAATTTAGTAACATGCCCCGTTTCTCCCTCTCACAGAAAATCCCATTCATTTGTTTTAGTAAATGAAATATGGCGACAGAAAAGTAGGTGATAAAAATTACTTGAACCAAATTTCTAAGTCTGGTATACTAATTGAATGTGAGTAAATTTATTTTTGCTCCTTGCTCCCTATTTATGGAGCCGCTTAGACCAAGAGGAGGTGATTCGAATGCGTAAGTATGAAATCATGTACATTATCGCACCGAACCTAGAAGAATCAGCAACGAAAGAGATCATTGAGCGTTACAATAAAGTGCTCACTGATAATGGTGCTGAGATCTTACAGGCAAAAGGAGTCGGTAAAAAGCGTTTGGCATATGAGATCAATGATTTTAAAGATGGTTTCTATGTTCTTTTAAATGTACAAGCTGAGACAGCAGCGATTAACGAATTTAATCGTTTGATCAAAATCAATGAAAATGTGATGCGTGTACTTGTGGTCAAAGACGAACAGTAAACCATTTCCATAGTCTGGAGGGATCGTTTTGTTAAACCGTGTTGTTCTTGTTGGACGTTTGACGCGAGACCCTGAATTGAGATTTACACCGAGTGGCGTCGCTGTAGCAAACTTTACCCTTGCAGTGAATCGAACGTTTACGAATCAGCAAGGTGAGCGAGAGGCTGACTTTATTAATTGTATCGTTTGGCGTAAGCAGGCAGAAAACGTGGCGAATTACTTAAAAAAGGGTAGTTTAGCTGGCGTCGATGGTCGTGTGCAGACGCGTAGTTATGATAACAATGAAGGTAAGCGTGTGTTTGTTACAGAAATTGTTGCTGAAAATGTACAGTTTTTAGAACCGAAAAACAGTCAGAGAGTGAACCAAGGTGTAGGTGCGAGCAATGAAACTTATGGTGGAGCGCCTGCAGATGGATATGGTCATAGTAACCAAGGGGGCACGCCAAATGCAAATGGTACGCGCTCAGCTGGATATGCCAACGATCCATTCTCACAAGAAGGTTCCATCGATATTTCTGATGATGATCTACCGTTTTAAAGATAAACAGAAAGGAGTGCATGTGTAATGGCACGTCGAGGTCGTCCGAAGCGCAGAAAGGTTTGTTTCTTTACTGCCAATAAAATTAAACATATCGATTACAAAGATGTTGATTTACTAAAACGTTTCGTTTCAGAGCGTGGGAAAATCCTTCCACGCCGTGTGACGGGAACATCAGCAAAGTATCAGCGTCGATTGACAGTTGCGATTAAACGCGCACGTCAAGTTGCGTTACTACCTTATGTAAATGAACTTTCTTAATTGAAAGTTGAGAGAGGATGGCTACCCAAGCTTTAAATGAGTTTGTGGGAGGCGATCCTCTTTTATTTGCTAGTTCCTTCGTGCGCTTTTCATTCAGATGTAATTGCGCTAAAATGTATAAATGAAGCAAATAAATTTGGGATGAGATGAATAAATGTTGGTGATGTGGCTTTAAAATGTGTAGATAACAATTGTTTGGCAAAAGAGGTGAAGGGTGTGTCAACGCAGAAACAATGGGTTGATGGGTTTTTGATTGTTCTTATTTACATTGCTTTGCTTTTCATGTTTTTGACTGGACTACCGATTGTAGACATATTGGCGATGTGTGTTTTACCATTACCATTTGTATATTATACGGCAAAATATGGACTAAGGAATGGCTTCCTATTCGTCATCATATGTGTAGCTATAGGGTTATTGCTCATATGGCACGTGTTCATTGCAACATTTTTTGTTGTTATTGGTTATGTACTTGGCGCACTTACATACAAACAAGTTTCGGGAACGGATCGTTTTGTTTATACAGGGATGACTGTGTTCTTCTTTCTCATGGGGGCATATTTGTTTTTGTTGGCAGCAACGGATTTTTCATTAGGAACGTTATTTCGTGAATCGTTCGATCAATCAGTACGTATGCTAGAGGCAGCTGGTGTAAATTCTTTTGACGAAAACATGATTGAAACGTATTTATCCACCTTAGAAGGATTGACGACATTTCTGTTACTGCTTTTTTCCTGTATTTATGCATGGATTGTGTATGTTTTTTCTGCAATGATGTTTAGATGGAAAGGCATATCCTACAAGCGTTTGCCTGCTTTCATTAATTGGACATTTCCTCGTTTGTTGTTAATTTATTATATGATATTGTTACTTATTGGGCTCTTTGAACCAGATTCTGGGACATTGCTGTTTATTGTTTATCATAGTGGTATAGCGATTGTAAGTGTTTTTCTAGCATTACAAGGGACATCCTTTTTAGTAAAATACGTGCAGTCCCGACGTTCATCACCGCAACGAAAAATCGTGTGCATTGTTGGTATTGTACTCGGTATATTATTGTTACCCATTGCATTTTACGTGCTAAAGATTATCGGTATGCTAGACATGATTTTCAAACTGCGCGAGCGTTTACAGTCGTAAGTATAGCGAAATAAGGGCAGGTGACGAGGCATGCGTGATGAAAAGAAGCGTGGACAAATGATTCATATGATCGGGCTGACAATCATGATGGTTGCTATTGTCACCATCTTTTCCCTTACTTATTGGGAACTCGGTGTATTAACCGCACTTATTTTTGTGATTTGGATCATTTCTTATAGACGGTCTTATAAACGTCAGGAAGCGCATACGCAGGCATATATTCAGACGTTGTCTTATCGCGTCCATCGAGCGGGGGAGTTAGCTTTAGCGAAGCTACCTATAGGGATGGTTTTGTATAATGAGCATGGCGACATTGAATGGGTCAATCCTTTCATTCATAAATATGTTGCGCCAGACCTTGTCGGTCAGCCTCTATCGGTGATTGAAGAAAAGATTCCTGAATGGTTACAAGATGGGATGAGCGAGGCGGTTGTGCAACTCGGTGCTGTTTATTATGAATTTGTGTTTGAACGTGATGCGCGTTTAATTTATATAAGAGATGTGACAGAAAAAGAAAAAACAGCCGCACGTTATTCAAATATGCGGCCGGTTGTTGCCCATATTTATTTAGATAACTATGATGAAGTCACACAAGCGATGGAAGACCAAATTCGAAGTCGATTGCTTGCCCAAGTAACAGAGGCGTTAAATCGGTGGGCGTGCGATTATGATCTATTTTTACGTCGAACGGCATCAGACCGTTTTTTAGCAATCATGAATCAAAAGACGTTACGTTTGTTAGAAGAAAACCGATTTGGATTGTTGGATGATATACGTGAGTTGACAGCAAAGGAAAAAGTGCCGATTACGTTAAGTATTGGCATTGGGTCAGAAGACGCGTCGTTACGTGAATTAGGTGCGTTAGCGCAGTCGAGCCTTGATTTGGCACTTGGACGTGGTGGTGACCAAGTGGCGATAAAAAAGAAAAATGGTCGTGTCCGTTTTTATGGTGGGAAAACAAATGCGGTGGAAAAACGGACGCGTGTGCGTGCGCGTGTCATTTCTCATGCGCTGACTGACTTTGTAAAAGAAAGCAAGCGTGTCATCATTATGGGGCATAAGCGGCCCGATATGGACGCAGTCGGTGCAGCAATTGGTATGTTGAAAATGGCTGATTTAAATGATCGAGAAGGATGGATTGTGCTCGATCAGACAGACATTAATGTGGATGTCGGGCGTTTGCTAGAAGAAGTATATGAACATCCTCAAATTGGTTCGCAACTCATTACGCCACAAGAAGCGGTGCAAATGGCTGACAAAGACACATTGCTTGTCATTGTTGATACACATAAACCGGCACTTGTCATTGAACCAAAATTACTGTCTATGATTGATCGGGTCGTTGTACTTGATCATCATCGTCGAAGTGAAGAGTTTGTGAAAGATCCGGTGCTTGTTTATGTAGAACCGTATGCGTCATCGACAGCAGAGCTTGTTACGGAGTTATTAGAATATCAACCATCACCTGTGAAGATGGATCGACTGGAAGCAACGGCATTGCTAGCGGGAATGATGGTAGACACCAATCGTTTTGCTGTAAGAACAGGTGCTAGAACGTTTGCAGCTGCTTCGTTTTTGCGGGCAAATGGTGCGGACACTTCACTTGTACAACGATTATTAAAAGAAGACTTGGCGACATACACAAGACGTGCTAAGCTTGTAGAAAACGCCTATATTTTCCGGGCTGGTTATGCAGTTGCGGTTGCACCAAACGGCGATGCCTATGACCAACCAGTCATCGCGAAGGCTGCGGACACATTGCTATCGATTAGTGATGTACGTGCATCGTTCGTCATTTGCGGACTTGCAGATGGTCAAGTAGGTATTAGTGCACGTTCGTTTGGCGATGTTAATGTGCAGACGGTAATGGAGCGGCTTGGTGGTGGTGGGCATTTGTCCAATGCAGCTACACAGTTACAGGGTGTGACATTGAATGAGGCACAAGCACAACTTGAAGAAGCGATTGATCATGAATATGGGGGAGGATCTTTGGGATGAAAGTGATTTTTACAGCCGATGTAAAAGGAAAAGGTAAAAAAGGAGAAGTGAAGGACGTATCGGAAGGGTATGCCCGTAATTATTTACTACCAAAAAAGTTAGCGATGGCAGCGACGGCAAGTAACCTAAAAGATTTGCAAGCGAAAGAGAAAAGTAAGCAAAAACAGGCAGATGCAGAGCTGGCTGAAGCAAAAGCATTGAAAGAGACACTTGAAGCAATGACACTGGAAATTCCAGCGAAAGCGGGCAATGGTGGTCGTTTATTTGGTGCAATCTCTACAAAACAAATTGCAGAGGAATTAGCAAAGCAAAACACAAAAATAGATAAACGTAAAATCCAACTATCAGAACCGATTCGTGTGCTCGGTGTGACAAAAGTACCGATCAAAATACATGCAAACGTGGTTGCGACGGTCAACGTACACGTGAAGGAAATGTAGCACACAAGCGGAAGCTGGTCTAGATACAGATCAGCTTCCGGTTATTAATGGCAAAGGGGGTGTCTAGATGAGTGATTTGCTCTCGGATCGTATTCCGCCGCAAAATATAGAAGCAGAGCAAGCGGTGTTAGGTGCATGTTTTTTAGCTGGACAAGCAGTGACAACAGCAAGTGAACGACTGTTACCAGAAGATTTTTACCGGGTCAGTCATCAACGGATTTATGAGGTAATGCTTGATTTAGCGGAAAGAGGAGAACCGGTTGATCTTGTGACTGTTACATCGACGTTGCAAGATCGAGGGTGGTTAGATGAAATTGGTGGTGTCACGTATTTAACAGATCTCGCTAATGCGGTTCCGACGGCAGCAAATGTTGAGTACTATAGTAAAATTTTAGAAGAAAAGTCATTGCTACGTCGCCTCATTCGTGCAGCAACAAATATTGCGAAAAACGGTTACGCGAGTGAAGAAGAAGTTGATGCCATTTTAGACGAAGCTGAAAAAGCCATTTTAGATGTGTCTCATCGTAAAAATAGTGGCAGTTTTGTTTCGATCAAAGATGTACTTGTTGAGACGTATGATCGGATTGAAATGTTACAAAAAACGCGTGGCGACATTACTGGTTTAGCGACTGGGTTTTCCGAATTAGATACAATGACCGCCGGGTTCCAGCGGAGTGACTTGATTATTGTCGCTGCTCGTCCATCAGTCGGAAAAACGGCGTTTGCTTTAAACATCGCCCAAAATGTTGCGACAAAATCAGATGTAAATATCGCGATTTTTTCACTGGAGATGGGGGCAAGTCAACTTGTGACGCGGATGCTTTGTGCAGAAGGAAATATCGACGCACAACGGATGCGTACAGGCGCCCTCGAAGAAGAGGATTGGCAAAAGCTAACGATGGCGATGGGGGCGCTTTCGCGTGCAGGTATTTATATTGATGATTCACCCGGTGTGAAAGTGAGTGACATTCGGGCAAAATGCCGGCGTTTGCAGCAAGAAAAAGGTTTAGGGCTCATTTTAATTGATTATTTACAGTTAATACAAGGGCACGGGCGAAGCGGTGAAAATCGCCAGCAAGAAGTCTCTGAGATTTCACGTACATTAAAGGCGATTGCCCGTGAATTAGACGTTCCGGTCATTGCGCTTTCTCAGCTTTCACGTGGGGTAGAGTCTCGTCAAGATAAGCGCCCAATGATGTCTGACATTCGTGAGTCGGGGAGTATTGAGCAAGATGCTGATATTGTTGCGTTCCTGTACCGTGATGATTATTATGATAAAGAGACTGAGAATCAAAACATCATTGAAATTATTATTGCTAAGCAGCGAAATGGTCCAGTTGGAACTGTAGAACTCGCTTTTATTAAGGAATACAATAAATTTGTCAACTTGGAGCGACGGCATGAGGAGCAAGGCATGCCATCAGGTGCATAACGGTGACTATTTTGGTACAATGTGAAAAAGGATGAGGGGGCGTACGTAAATGTTAGACGTAAAGAAATTGCGCACGGAATTTGCGCAAGTAAAAGTAGCATTAGAAAAGCGCGGTGGAACGATTGAAGGATTGGATCGGTTCAGCTCCCTTGATGAAGAGCGGCGCGCACTTATTCAAACAGTTGAGTCACTAAAACAAAAACGTAACGATGTTTCAGATCAAATTGCGGTGTTAAAAAAAGAAAAGCAAGATGCAACAGCGTTGATCCAAGAGATGAAACACGTATCAGAAGATATTAAAGGGCATGATACACGCTTGCGTTCATTGGATGAAGCATTACAATTGTTACTACTGTCGTTACCGAATATCCCTCAAGACACTGTGCCAGTTGGTGCCACTGAAGAAGAAAATCGAGAAGAGCGTAAGTGGGGTGAGGTGCCGACTTTTGACTTCACTCCAAAGCCGCACTGGGAAATTGGTACTGAACTTGGTATTTTAGATTTCGAACGGGCCGCAAAAATTACAGGTAGTCGCTTCATCGTTTATCGCGGGCTTGGCGCACGACTGGAGCGGGCATTGATCAATCTCATGATGGACATGCATGCTACAGAGCATGGTTATGAGGAAGTGCTTCCTCCTTATATGGTGAATCGTGCTTGCATGGTTGGTACGGGGCAACTACCAAAATTCGCCGAGGATTCTTTTATGATTCGTGAAGAGGATTATTTTTTAATCCCAACGGCGGAAGTACCGGTCACCAATTTTCATCGAGATGAAATTTTAACAGCAGCACAACTGCCAATTGCTTATAATGCATATAGCACAAATTTCCGTTCTGAAGCGGGTTCAGCTGGTCGGGACACGCGTGGGATCATTCGTCAACACCAATTCAATAAAGTTGAACTCGTGCGTTTTTCTTTACCAGAGGATTCAAACGAACAACTAGAATTGATGACCAGTCATGCCGAAAACGTGTTGAAACGGTTGGAACTGCCGTACCGCATTGTGACATTGTGTACCGGCGATTTAGGATTCGGCTCTACAAAAACGTATGACCTAGAAGTGTGGGTACCAAGTGCTGGGGAATATCGCGAAATTTCTTCTTGCTCGAACATGGGAGACTTCCAAGCTCGGCGTGCGAATATTAAATTTCGCCGGGAACAAGGTGGTAAACTAGAGTTTGCGCATACATTAAATGGCTCAGGTTTAGCGGTGGGACGAACGGTTGTGGCGATTCTGGAGAATTATCAGCAAGCCGATGGATCCGTTGTTATTCCGGAAGCATTGCGTCCTTATATGGGGAATGTAGATGTCATTCAAATGCAGGGCTAAAGTAAATATTTGCGTAAAAAAAACCTGGAAAGCTGATGCTCTCCAGGTTTTTTTACGCTTCAGGCTCCTGATTCTAACCTAAGAAATCAATATGCAGGCTTTCGCTCACCAGAAGTAATTTCCTCCATGTAATGGCAAGCGCCTGTATGTCCGTCTTTCATGCTTTCTGTCGTGCGTAGCACAGGCGTATCAGTTTTACACTTTTCTCCAGCAAATGGACAACGTGTATGGAAGCGACAACCAGTTGGTGGATCGATTGGCGAAGGGACGTCGCCTTTTAAAATGATACGTCCGCGGTCACCGCCTGGTTCTGGCTTTGGAATGGCTGACAATAATGCTTTTGTATATGGGTGTTGTGGGTTGTCAAAGACAGACTTTTTGTCGCCCATTTCAACGATACGCCCAAGATACATGACTATGACGCGGTCAGAAATATGACGTACGACCCCTAAATCATGAGAAATAAACAAGTACGTTAATTTTAACTCGCGCTGGAGCTTTTTAAGCAAGTTAATGACTTGCGCTTGGATGGATACGTCTAGTGCTGACACCGCTTCATCACAAATGATGAGTTTCGGGTCTACAGCAAGGGCGCGGGCAATGCCGACCCGTTGTCTTTGTCCACCACTAAACTCATGTGGAAAGCGGTCAATTTGGTGTTCACCAAGCCCAACGGTTTTCATGAGTTCTCGAATGCGGCGGTCGTGCTCTTTTGATGGTGCAATATTTTGGATCGTCATCGCTTCAGACAAAACTTGTCGGACTGTTTGTCTTGGATTAATTGATGCATAAGGGTCTTGGAAAATGATTTGCAAATCTTTTCTTTTTGCCCGCATTTGCCTGCGGTTAAGAGAAAGCAAGTCTTCGCCTTGAAAGGTAATCTCTCCGCTAGTTGGTTCATCAAGACGCAAAATTGCGCGACCAGTTGTGGATTTCCCACAGCCAGATTCTCCGACAATAGAAACCGTTTCCCCTTCATCAATAGAGAAAGTAATATCGTCAACTGCTTTGACGTGATTGACAGTGCGTCCGAGAAAACCGCCTTTAATTGGGAAGTATTGTTTTAAATGTTTAACTTTGAGTAGCGTATTCGTCACGTACATTCACCTCCGGGCCGTCCCATTTATCTGTATAGATCCAACAACGGACTTGTCGGTGGTCGTCTTCTACTTCTAAATACGGAAGTTCCTTACAAACTTCGCGCGCAAATGGACAGCGTGGTGCAAAACGACAACCGTTTGGCATATCTGCTGGTGCAGGGACAGCGCCTTTAATAATGGCCAGATCGCCTTCAATGTCTGTATCATGTCGCGGAAGAGATTTCATCAGTCCTACTGTGTAAGGGTGTTTCGGTTTCGCAAATAAGTCTTCTACGGTTGCAAATTCAACGACTTGTCCACCGTACATGACAGCGACATGGTCACATGTTTCGGCGACAACACCGAGATCATGAGTAATCATAATGACTGACATGCCGAGTCGTGTTTGTAAGTCTTTAATAAGCTCTAAAATTTGTGCTTGAATGGTGACATCAAGTGCTGTCGTTGGTTCATCAGCAATGAGTAACTCAGGATTGCAGGCAAGTGCGATCGCAATCATGACACGTTGACGCATCCCCCCTGACAGCTCAAACGGATACTGATCAATACGCTTTTTTGGTGATGGGATGCCAACAAGTTCCAACATTTCAATCGCGCGTTGACGTGCTTCTTTTTTAGAAATGTTTTCATGGATGAGATATGACTCAATAATTTGTTGCCCGACAGTAAATGTAGGATTTAATGACGTCATCGGTTCTTGAAAAATCATGGAAATTTGGTTTCCACGTATACGGCGCATTTCAGCTGGTTTTTTGTTTGTTAAGTCTTCACCGTGAAAAAGAATTTCTCCACCGACAATTTTTCCTGGATGAGAGAGTAAATTTAAGATGGATAAAGAAGTAATGCTTTTTCCAGAGCCAGATTCACCAACGATACCAAGTGTTTTTCCTTTTGGTACATCAAATGTGACCCCATCTACTGCTTTTACTTCTAACTCTTTTGTGAAAAACGATGTTCGCAAATCCCGAACTTGTAAAATCGCATCGTTTGCCAATGGTTCCACACCTTTCTATTTGTGCTAAAGAGACGTATATTAATCTATGTCAACACGTTTATTGACAAATCGATAAGCAATATCAACAAGCAAATTGACAAGCACGAAGCAGAGGGCAGCAATTAAAATACCTGCTTGCATAACCGGGAAGTCACGCGTCGTAATTGCATCAAGGATGAGGCGCCCCATGCCATTAATCGCAAAGACACTTTCTGAAAGAACGGCGCCACCAAGTAATCCCCCAAAACTGATACCAACAACGGTAATGACAGGGATAAGGGCATTTTTTAGCGCGTGTCGATAGATGACATAACGTTCTTTTACGCCTTTGGCACGGGCGGTACGAATATAGTCTTGATGAATGACTTCTAGCATGCTGGATCGCGTCATTCGGGCGATAATGGCTGCACCTGAGACGCCAAGCATGACAACAGGTAAGACAAGCTGATCGATCGACCCCCAGCCGGACGGTTTGAACCATGTCGTATCAATAAAGGGAAGATCACCGATAATCGGGATATTTCCAAGTGCAAACCATTGAATGAGGATGAGTCCGAGCCAGAAATTTGGCATGGACATTCCAAACAGTGCTGCAACCATAATGGCTGAGTCTGTGAACGTCCCACGTTTTGTTGCTGAAATGACACCAGCAATCAAGCCGAGGAAGACACTGAGAATGGTACTATATAAGGCCAGTTCGAAGGTGATACCAAGCCTTGGAAAAATTAAATCTGAAACAGGTTGTCCGCTCCGAATCGACGTACCGAAGTCAAGTTGAATGAGGTTTGCCATATAACGAAAATATTGCACAGGATAGGGCTGATCAAGACCAAGCCGCTTATTTAAAGCTTCGATTTGTTCAGGTGTTGCTGATTCTCCAGCCAGAACTTGTGCAGGATCACCAGGGATAAAATGCATCAGGGCAAATACGAGAATCGTAACACCAATAACAACAGGAATAAGCTGCAGTAAGCGGCGAACGAGAAATTTTAGCATAGGTACACCTCTTTTCTAGTTTTTCAATTTAGGATCTAACGCGTCACGTAAGCCGTCACCGAAAATATTAAAGGCGAGCACAAAAAGCGCAATCGCAATACCTGGTGCGTACGTTAAATGTGGGGCATCGTACATGTAAGAACGACCAGCATTTAACATCGCACCCCATTCAGGTGAAGGTGGTTGTGCGCCGAGTCCGAGAAAAGAGAGCCCCGCTGCTGCAAGTACGCCGGTAGCAATCGATAACGTTGTTTGTACAATAAGTGGTGATAAAACGTTTGGTAAAATGTGCTTAATAATAATGCGGGTATCACTTGCACCGAGTGCTTTTACGGCGTCAATGTATTCAAGTTTTTTCACTGCTAAAGTTGAGCCTCGGGCAATACGAGCAAAGACAGGGAAGGAGCCAATGGCAATCGCATAAATGACATTTTCTAACCCTGGTCCAAGTGTTGCAACAATGGCAAGAGCCAAAATAATACCTGGAAAGGCAAGGAATACATCAACAATTCGCATGATAATCGTATCTGTTTTCCCACCATAATATCCGGAAATGATCCCAAATGTTGTGCCAACAATACCCGCCAGTGCAACAGAACCGAATCCGATGATGAAAGTAATACTCATCCCGTGTAAAATACGTGAGAGGACGTCTCGACCAAAAGCATCTGTGCCAAACCAAAACTCTGCTGAGGGACCTTGTAATTTCACGGCAAAATTTTGTTCGTTTAAACTTTGAGGCGCAATGTATGGTCCGATAATTGCTAAAATGCCCAGTAAAATAATGAGTGAGCCGCCAACAATCGCTGACTTATTTGTGATCAGTCGACCGAAAAATGCTTTCCAGCTTTTCACAAAGGGTCGTTCTGATGCCATCGGTGCTGGCTGAATTTCTGTTTGCCGAGCCATATTCAACTCCCTTTCTCAATGAATTCATGATTGTTTGCGCATCCATAACGGAGGCAAACAACAGTGATAAGGTATAGATTTGTACATAATTTTGTCTCATTATACACTACCTTGTCTGTGAAACATAGTCTTGTGAAGAAGTTTTCACACGAAATAGTGAGATTCATTGCAACCAACTGTCTATTCCTGTTTCTTGTTAGAGGCAATGTTGTGAATGCGTCTATTTACAACTAGTTTTGTCATATTAGAGAAATATCTGAAAAAGGTGTTGCGTACTTGTCCACGTCTGTGTTAAAGTTTGGTCACAAGAAATCATTTTGGACGGAGAAGGGAAGAGGCGCTATGAAACTAAAAAATGTTCGATTAATTCATTTAATGTGTGTCGCTTTGTTTTCATTCGTTTTCGCTGCGTGTTCTAGTGAGCCAACAGACTCAGGCCAAGTCGGGCAGCCAGAGCAAGGAGAAAGCACGACCGAAAAAGAACTTCGTATTTCAATGCTATCAGAAATTGTTTCGCTGGACGTGCATGGTGCCAATGATACGTATTCTTCTAACATGACGTCGCAAATCTATGAAACGTTACTAAACCATGATGAAGATCTTGCGCTTACACCAGGACTTGCAAAGTCATACGAACAAATCGATGAAACAACGTGGGAATTTCAACTAGAGAAAGACGTTAAATTTCATGACGGCACCCCGTTTACTGCAGAGGCCGTAAAAGCAAACTTTGATCGTGTATTAGACCCTGCTGTCGCATCTCAACGTGCGTTTTTATTTACGATGATTGATGAAGTAGAGGTCATCGATGATCATACGGTGCGTTTCCACACAGAATACCCGTTTGCGCCACTCCCGTCCCATTTAGCGCACACAGGCGCAGCCATCATGAGTCCAAAAATGATTGCCGAAGATTATGAGGAGATGGCCAAAGGGAAAGACCCTGGGTTCGTTATTAATAAGCAAGCAATTGGAACCGGTATGTTCAAGTTTGATGAGTGGAAACGTGGTGAGTCGGTTCGCTTAGTAAAAAATAATGATTATTGGGGCGAGCCAGCAAAGGTTGACAGTGTGTTTGTTCGGGTTGTGTCTGAGGGTGGAACGAGGATGGCTGAGTTGCAGACGGGTGATGCACATATTATTGACCCACTTAGTCCAAATGAACTCGTCCAAATAGAAGCGACAGACGGTGTCCATTCCGACTCACAGGAAAGCGTCATGATTATGTACGTTGGCTTCAACACACAACATGAGTATTTAAGCAACAAAAATGTGCGTAAAGCCATTTCACTTGCACTTGATCGAAATGAGGTGCTCAAAGGTATTTATGATGAGGTTGGAATTGAAGCGCGCAGTCCGCTAGCGCCAAAAGTGTTTGGTTATGATCCGTCTGTAGCATCAAATGAGCAAAATATTGAGGAAGCAAAGCAGTTACTTGCCCAAGAAGGATTAGCGGATGGTTTTGACATCGTCTTTCACACGAGCAATGAAAAAGAACGACAAGATATTGCAACGTATGTCCAAAGTGCGCTTGAACCGCTTAATATTAACGTTAAGATCGAAGTACAAGAATGGGCATCGTTTCTTGAATTTACTGCTGAAGGGGAGCAGGAAATGTTTGTATTGAGCTGGGCAACGGTGACAGGAGATGCAGACTATGGTCTGTATGCGTTGTTCCATTCAGATAACCACGGGACAACGGGCAATCGTACGTTTACGACGGACGAGCGGTTGGATGAAAAGCTTGATCAAGCACGTAAAAGCACGGATAGCGACGAGCGACTGGCGCTCTATAAAGACATTCAAAACATCATTGCTGAAGAAGCATACATTCAACCGCTCGTGCATCAAAATTATTTAGTAGGCATTCGTGATGAGGTAGAAGGTTTTTGGCAACATCCTACGCGTCGTATGATGCTTGGTGATGTTGTGATTAATGAATAACCTTCGTACAAGTCGTGCATTCACGCGAGAATAACGCGTAAGGCGTGAATGTTCGAATAAAAGGCTTGTACTTGTATTTGAAATCGGCTATAGTGAAAGAGAATGGATGTGTATCGTTTGTATTGATTGTATAAGGGGCGTAGTTGCCCCTACTGCTTCAATCATCTCGCATCATTATCCATGATAGAAGGTAATCACAAGGGGGAGAAGAGAAATGAAACCTTTGAAGAAGTCGGTTTATGGTGTATGTGCACTGGCGCTTGCTGTTGGTTTAGCAGCTTGTAGTAGTGAACCTACTGATGATGGTAAGAAAAAAGAAGGAGAAGGCAACGGTGCTGCTGGCAGTGGTGAAGGCGGCGATCTTGTGATTGCGATGATGTCGGCTCCGGTAAATCTAGACCCACATGGTGTAGGGGATGTAGCGTCTTCACAAATACAGGACCTCATCTATGAGCGCTTGATCCAGTTTGATGAAAACCGGGAACTTGAACCAGTTCTTGCAAAAGATTGGAAAGAAGAAGGAAACAAATTGACATTTGAATTGCAAGAAGGAATCAAATTCCATGATGGTGAAGACTTCAATGCCGAAGTCGTGAAAAAGAATATTGAGCGGATTAAGGACGAAGATTTGGCTTCTCAGCGTGCGTTCTTATTCGAAAAAGTTTCAGAAATCAATGTGCTCGGTGACTATGAAATTGAATTCGTGACAGAAGAGCCGTTTGTGCCGTTAGTTTATAGTTTTGCGCATAGTGGTGGATCGATGATTAGTCCAGCTTCAATTGATGCGGACTATGAAGCAATCGAAGCTGGGGCAAAACCATATACAAAAGTGAGTGAAAAACCAGCGGGGACAGGTTACTTCAAGTATGATTCTGGAGTGGCAGGTTCCAGTGAGATTGTGTTAAAGAAAAATGAAGACTACCGTGATGGGCCACCGAAATTGGATTCAGTCACATTTAAACACGTGAAAGAAGCGAGTACACGACTTGCGGAAGTAGAGTCTGGTAATTCTCATATTGCTGATAGTGTCGAAGTATCTTTATTGAACCAGCTAGATAACATGCAAGGTGCACATTTGAGTGTGACGGATGGTATTGCTGGATCTTATTATGGTTTTAATGCGAAGAAAAAGCCTTTTGATAACCCGGATGTGCGACGTGCGATTGCAATGGCGATTGACAACAAAGTGATTGTCGATAACATTTGGAATGGCCAAGCGATATTACCGACTGGGCCAATTCCTCCAGGGGTATTTGGATATGACGAGAGTATCCAACCATTACCATATGACCCAGAAAAAGCAAAAGAGTTGTTAGATAAGGCGGGTGTTAAGGACTTATCGTTTTCTATCACAACAAATGACAATCCACAACGGAAAGCGACTGCAGAGTATATGCAAAGTGAGTTAGGCAAACTTGGTATCAATGTAGAAGTGAAGGAGCAAGAATGGGCAACCTTCCTTGAAGCAACTGCAAATGGTGAGCACGATATGTTCATTCTTGGATGGGGCGCTGCAACAGGCGATGGCGACTATGCGTTAGAACCGTTGTTCCACACCGATCGCCAAGGTGCACCAGGAAATCGCTCGTTCTACTCAAATACAGAACTTGATGAGATTCTAGATCAAGCAGCTCGTGAAGAAGACGAGAAGGTACGGTTAGACTTGTATAAGAAAGCGCAAGAAATCGTCATTGAAGACGCACCGGTTGTTTACACGAATTACACGAAGTACTTGAAAGGTATTCGTGATGAAGTGAAGAATGTACGCGTCGATGCTGATGATAAGTATAACTTGTACGAAACTTACATTGAGAAATAAGAAAGATAAAAACCGCTGAGAGGCGGTTTTTCTTTTGGACTTGATGTGGTTAGTGTACTATTTTATGGGGTTTTCATGTCATGTATTTCATATATGTCACATATAAATCAGGTAGTGCGCGTAACTGTTTGTACCACCGGAATTTATTTTTAAATATTGGAAATATTTTTGGGAGGAAAATACAAATGGGAACGAACAAAAAATGGTTGTATGCATTCTCGGCGCTTGTATTTGCGGTCGTTTTAGCATCTTGCAGCGGTAGTTCTACAGATAAAAACGCTAACAGTTCTGAGGGTGGTAGCCTCGTTATTGCGATGTCATCAGAAATCCCAGGGCTTGATCCGCATCAAATTAATGACATTCCATCAACGCAAGTACAAGACCAGATTTATGAAACACTTGTGACGCTTAACCGCGAGATGGAACTAGAGCCAGTGCTGGCAAAGTCATGGGAAGTCAACGAAAATAAACTAACGTTTCAATTGCGTGAAGGAGTAAAGTTTCACGACGGAGAACCATTTAATGCCGAAGCAGTGAAGAAAAATATTGAACGTATTATGGATGAGCAAATTTCTTCCTTGCGCGCCTTCTTGTTTGAAGAAATAGAAGAAATAAATATAATTGATAATTACGAAATTGAATTTGTGACAGAAAAACCGTTTGCGCCACTCATTTATAGTTTTGCTCATAGTGGTGGTAGCATGATTAGCCCAGCGATGATTGATGCAGATTACGAAGCGATGAAAAATGGTGAGCAACCATTCGTAACCGTTAATAAGAATCCGAGTGGAACAGGTTATTTTAAATATGAATCTGGCGTGCCGGGAACATCGGCCATTGTGTTGAAAAGGAATGAAAATTATTGGGGAGAAAAAGCTAAGCTTGATTCAGTCACATTTAAAACGGTTTCAGAAGGTGGTACCCGGATCGCTGAGGTTTTTACTGGGGATTCACATGTAGCCGAACCAGTTGACATTTCAAATGTGTCACAATTAGAAGCGAATAGTGATGCTGATTTACTTATCACAGATGGCATTTCAGCTTCAAACTACGGATTTCACGTGGAAAAGGAACCATTTGATAATCCTGATGTTCGGCGAGCGATTGCGATGGCGATTGACAATGAAGCAATTTTGGAGAACATTATGGATGGTTATGGACGAATGGCAAGCGGTCCGATTCCTCCAGGTGTCTTCGGTTATGATGAATCAATTGAACCAATTCCATACGATCCAGAAGCAGCTAAACAGTTATTGGCTGACGCTGGGGTTGAAAACTTATCGGTGAAGATCATGACAAATGATAACAATGAGACCCGACTGCAAATGGCGGAGTATATGCAAAGTGCTTTAGGAGAAATTGGTGTTAATGTTGAAGTCGTGTCGCAAGAGTGGGCGACTTATCTTGAAAGTACTGGTAATGGCGAGCATGAAATGTTTATCCTCGGTTGGACGTCACTCACTGGTGATGCTGATTATGCGATGGCTCCGCTTTACCATACAGATAAGGCTGGTGCACCAGGAAACCGATCGTTTTATTCAAACAAGGAGCTTGATCAAATTCTAGAGGAAGCAGCTCGTGAGTTAGATGAGAATAAGCGCTTGGCTCTCTATAAAAAGGCGCAGGAAATTGCCATCGAAGAATTGCCGCTTGTGTATACGACGTATTCCCAGTATTTGAATGCTGTGCGGAAGGAAGTAAAAGATTTTTATCGTTCAGCTGATGGGAAGATCCTTTTGCATGAGACGTATATTGAGGAGTAAGTAATGGAAAAAGGCCAATTAGGGATGAAAGATTTAACCCAAGAAGCATTAGCACGGGAAATTGGCGTAACGAGGCAAACGATTGGTTTAATTGAATCTGGAAAATATAATCCAAGTTTAGAGTTGTGTTTATCAATTTGTCATGTGCTTGATAAAACATTGGATCAATTGTTTTGGCGAGAGAAAGGCCATGAAACATAAAAAAAGCGCCATTTGTTCTCTGCTTCGAGACAAATGGCACTTTTTTATGTTTGGACACGTGCTTGCAAGTCTTCCACAATCCGGCTGACAGCATCAGAAGCTCCGCTCGCGTTCATTGTTTCAATAAACAGTTGGCGGTTGTCGTATAATGAATGAATTTCTTTCATTAGTGAGTCCGTTGTTAAGTACTCTTCTTCAAGCATGGAAGCATAACCATTTTTTACAAATGATTGTGCGTTTAAAATTTGGTCGCCACGACTTTGTGACTTAGGTAATGGGATAATTAACATTGGGATGTGTAAAGCAAGAAATTCAAAAATGGCATTAGAGCCACCACGCGTGACGACGAGGTCGGTCATCTGCAAAAGGTGTGACAAGTCTTCATGTACATATTCGTACTGTTGATATCCACGTTTCCCTTGCAGTGTAGGATCAACATTGCCTTTGCCGCAAATATGAATGACTTGATACGTCTGCGTGAGCGAGTCGAGCGCTTCGCGGATGGCCTCATTAATTTTACTAGCGCCAAGGCTGCCACCCATGACAAGTAGCGTAGGACGTTCGCGACTAAAATGGGTCAAATGTAACCCTTGTTGACGAGTGCCAGTGAATAGGTCGGGGCGAATCGGCGAGCCGACGACGGTTGTTGAACTTTCAGGGAAATATGCGGCAGTCTCGGCAAATGATGTGTAAAACGTTTTGGCAAAATGTTTTGCGAGACGATTAGCTAGCCCTGGTGTAAAGTCACTCTCATGTAAGTGGACAGGAATGCCGAGCGAGGAGGCTGCGGCGACGACAGGGACAGTGACAAAGCCCCCTTTCGAAAAGACGACATGTGGTTTTTCGCGTTTTAAAATCTTTCGTGCTTGAAAAAAACCTTTTGCAACACGAAAAAGGTCAGTGAAGTTTTTTCTGTCCATGTAACGACGCAATTTACCGCTCGCAATTCCGTAGTAACGAACGGCGTTCTTTTCGATGAGTTCTTTTTCGATGCCTTCGTGTGAGCCGATGTAGGCGATGTCCCAAGACTCATCAAGTGCCTGCATAATGGCGAGATTCGGTGTGACATGCCCCGCAGAACCACCACCGGTAAAAATAACTTTTTTCATAGAGACCCTTTCCTTTTCAAAAAAAGTAGTTGATTTAAACAAAGAGTTGTACGAGTAAATCTAATGCAATGACACAGATAAAACCTATGCCAATAAAAACGGTGAGCACTAAAAATGCGCGCCACAATTTGACTTGTTGTGCCTCTGCCAAAGCAATGAGGAAGACAACCATTATCCACACATCGGCAATGCCGATAAGGAACGAGTACGCTTGCAAGATTGGTGTCAGTGTAGCCGATTTAAAAAAGTGGAGATTGAGTGCAATGATGGTAAAGTAACCGACTTTAAAAAAACCAAGTAGAATCCCCGGCATAAATAAAGCGAATAACAACGATTTCCGTGTGGCCGTCACATCACCGTTACCGCCATATAATGAACCGATGCGGCCAACAAGTGCACCTGCTCCATAATATAGAATAGGGCCAAAGAATGAACCTATGATACCGATAAGGAAAAGCTGGAACAACGAAACTTCCCCGAGGAGTGTAAAGGTTTGAAGTCGTTGATAGGATAGCGTGGTTAAAAACCCAAATATCAATGATAAAATAACGACGGCTCTTTTATGTAAGTCGTGCGTAAGTGCATCACGAATGACCGCTCTGGGGCGTAGCCAAATGTATGTCCACGGGTTTGGTGTGTGCAATCGATCACCTTCTTTTCTTCCGCTATTTTGTTTATCATACCATGTTATACTAAAAGAGCTCAATGCCATCTTTATTTGGTTGCTGTCAGTGCTGGAAAAAATCGCTCATAATGCGTATGATAAGGATAGATGATTTTGAAATGGCTAGCAGGATGAAAAGGGGAGATCAAGTTGCCGACGTTATCCATTCTCGGTTTAGGCGCAGGAGAGTTATCACAATTACCGTTAGGGTTGTACCGGACACTCAAGCAGGCAGATATATTGTTTGTGCGTACAGCGGATCACCCAGTATTAATCGAACTTGCTGCAGAAGGGGTGCAGTATGTATCTTTTGACGAGATATATGAAAGGCATGAGCAATTTGAAGATGTGTATAAAGAGATTGCAAGTCAATTGTTACAAGAGGCGCAGCAACGCGATATTTTATACGCGGTACCAGGGCACCCGTTTGTCGCAGAACGAACGGTTCAGTTATTACATGAACAAGCGGCTCATGCACAAGTGACATTAAAGGTACTTGGTGGTGCCTCATTTTTAGATGCAATGTACAGTGCCCTTGCAGTAGATCCCATTGACGGTTGTCAAATCGTTGATGGCACTGCGTTAAAACAAGATGAGCTGCAATTGACGCAACATATCATCATTGTACAAGTGTATGATACGTTGATTGCTTCTGATGTCAAGCTTACGTTAATGGCGCGTTTACCGGATGATTATGAAGTTGTAATTACCACTGCAGTCGGCACCACCGATGAGTCACTTACCCGTGTACCATTGTATGCGCTTGACCGTCACGCAACATTGAACAATTTAACCGCTGTGTATGTACCTCCGGTGAAAGAAGAGGTGCTTTTATATCAAGACTTTGCTTATCTCCGCCGAGTGATTGCCACGTTACGCGGTCCGAATGGTTGCCCTTGGGATCGAAAACAAACGCATATGTCGCTTAAAAAATATTTGTTAGAGGAAGCGTATGAGGTGTTTGCGGCGATTGACGAGGAGGACGATGAACACCTTGTTGAAGAATTAGGAGATGTATTACTTCAAGTGTTGCTCCATGCCCAAATTGGTGAGGACGAGGGTTATTTCTCTGTTGATGATGTGATTGGCACATTGACGGAAAAGATGATTCGCCGCCATCCGCATGTATTTGCAGAAAATACACTTGAGACAGCAGACGAGGTCGCTGCGCAGTGGGAAGAAATTAAGAAGACAGAACAAGGTACAAAAGCGGCGAAGACGGTGCCAAAAAGTTTGCCAGCGCTCATGCGTGCAGAGGAAATCGTCAAGCGCACCGCCGTGCAGACCGGTGTGTGGGCGCAGTTAACAGAGCAGCTTGCAGTACTGCACGATATAAAAGGTACGAGCGACAGTCGTATGTTAGAGAAATCTCTTGGAGAAATGTTCATTGCTGTAGTGCAAGTTGCCCGACATGAAAATATTTCCCCGGAAATGGCATTGCAAAACGCATTAGATGCATTGATAGATTGAAATAAGGGAGAGAACGTAAATGAGACTAGATAAATTTTTAAAAGTATCGCGGTTAATTAAACGTCGTACGTTAGCAAAAGAAGTGAGTGAACAAGGAAGAATTTCTGTAAATGGACAAGTTGCAAAAGCAAGTACGGTCATAAAGGCAGGGGATGAACTAGTCATTCGTTTTGGCCAAAAATTTGTGACCGTGCGAATTGATGACGTCCGTGAACATACAAGAAAAGAGGAAGCGGGTGAAATGTATACAATTGTAAAAGAAGAAACAATCTCGTCCGAGTGAGGACGAGATTGGGATTTTTTTATGCTGTGCCAGTCTATCTCGATAACCCCATTTTTCCCTCTACCTTTTTGAGCGTCTGTTCTGCTAGAGCATGTGCTTTTTCCGCACCTTCGTTTAAAACGGTATCGACAATTGGGTCATCCATTAATTTCTTATGTTCCTCTTGGAGGGGGGCAAGTGTTTCTGTGATGATTTCTGCCAAATCTTTTTTGAAGTCACCGTAGCCTTTACCATCATAAGCAGCGGTCATGGTATCCATTGTTTCGTTTGTTAGTGCTGCGCGCAACGTCATTAAGTTTGAAATCCCTGGCTTATTTTCTATATCGAAACGTACAATCCCATCCGAATCAGTTTGTGCGCGCATGATTTTTTTCTTTGTTTTTGCGAGGTCTTCAAGTAAAAAGATCGTGGCTGCATTGTTTGGATCCGACTTACTCATTTTTTTCGTTGGTGTTTGTAAAGACATAATTCGGGCGCCACTTTTTGCGATAAGTGGTTCAGGAATGGAAAAAGTTTCACCGTAGCGGGCGTTAAAGCGCGCAGCTAAGTCTCGTGTTAATTCGAGATGTTGTTTCTGGTCGTCACCAACAGGAACATGTGTCGTCTGGTAGAGCAAAATATCCGCTGCCATAAGCGGTGGATAGACAAACAGTCCGGCTGGAATCGTCTCATTTTTACCGTGTTGCTGTGATTTATCTTTATACTGGGTCATCCGCTCGAGCTCGCCCATTGAAGATAAACATGTCATAATCCAAGCAAGTGCAGCATGAGCTCGTACTTCCGATTGAATGAAAATCGTTGCTTTCTTTGGATCAATGCCAATTGCCATGTAGAGTGCAGCAAGTTTACGTGCACTTTGTTTTAGTTCATCTGGCTTTTGGGGGACAGTAATCGCGTGCTGATTCACAACGCAAAACAAGCAATTGTGTGTGTCTTGATAAGTAACAAAACGTCGCATGGCACCGATGTAGTTGCCAATCGTCATTTCACCTGAAGGTTGTACACCTGAAAAAATTGTTGACATGGATAAATCCTCCTCTATCTGCATGTTAATCGTGGGGGGTGGCCGCGCCGTAAAACACAAAAAAAGCCCATTCGCCATAAGGGACGAATCGACCGTGGTGCCACCCTTGTTGCCTTTTACAAGGCCACTTTCTGTGACATATCGGGTCACATTGCCGTCAGCGTTAAGCTGAAGCGCTCAAAAGTCCATTCTGTTATCTGCCGCCACTTGTTTACACCACCCACAAGCTCTCTATGAGACGGAAAGATACATACTCTTCTTTTTTCATCGCGCACGCGTTTTTTAGTATCTTAGCATAAGATAAGAGCAGATGCAAGGAAATGCGTTTCTTCAGCATTAATTAATAGGATGTAGCAAGGTCGTTTACACGCATTGCTACATCCGAGTTTTAACAGTTTAGTTAAGTCTTTCAATATTCTTTTTAGCGATATCTACCATGTTTAGATCATAGATTTGTGCTAACCATTTTAAGGCGTACATGACACGGTTTGTATAAGTATCAGGAATTTGATTAGGATCATCGGAGCTATCGTTTTCTAATAAAATACTTACTTTCTCTGCATCTTCGTGAAACATGTAAGAGATTGGATCAAAGTTAGGTGGGTTACTATGCGCATCTGCACCAAGTATGCGATATACGTGTGACAAATGCCATAAAACGTCTCCTAATTTTTCTTCAAGTTCGTCCAAATCAATATGTTGGTCGCCCCCTCTTTGAATGATTTCTTTTACTGCGCTAACTTCTTCTAACAGGTTGGTATGATGGTGGTCAACAGTATCTCTTTCTGGATCTGCTGCATGAGACGTGAACGCTACGTACCTTTTAAATGTCAGCGGCTTTGCCTTTTCTGTACAACCGACCACAATATCAATTGTACGTTGAATGAACTCACCGTATTCATGCTCTATTGCAAGAATTGCTTTGTACATAGCGGGTTTATTTGTTTCAAATTCATCAATAAATACGTACATTTCATCAGTAATGTCATTGCCGTCTTTGTCGACTGCCGAGAAGTTATCTTCTAAGACTTTGATTGCATCGCCACCAATTGCTACACAGATAATGTCTGGTCCAGTGATAATCGGCAGTGTTTCTGTTGCATGATTTGCTGCTAAGGCAGTTCCTGACATAAAGATAGCGATGACGGCTAGTAACGAGACAAGCCCCTTTTTAAACATAAAAACAGCTCCTTTAATGATTAGTTTTAAACACTTTACACACTAACACTTTGTTATTAAAATTGCAAACAGTTTAATTGGTGCGAGACCGCGGCAGAAGGTAGCATTAAACAAAGAAAGGCCTGTATAATAGGTTGCAGAAGAGATAGAAGGAGAGAGAAAAAATGTACAAAGAAATAAAAGGTGTCAAAGTATGGGGCAGCCCCCTAGAGAGTGCGGTGGACCAAGCGGTCACATGTGCGAATCACGGTGACGTGGAGCAAGTATTGTTAATGGCAGACCATCATAAAGGATACAGTCAACCTGTCGGTGGTGTGGTTGTATATCGCAACCAAATCTCACCTTCAGGGGTTGGATATGATATTGCTTGTGGAAATAAGGCAGTGAAAACGAATGTAAAGTATACCGACATGAAGGCTCACCTGCCTAGGATCATGGATGACATTGCAAAAACGGTCTCTTTTGGGGTTGGGAGGAGCAACCAAGAAAAAGTTGATCACGAACTCTTTGATGATCCTGACTGGGCTGTATATAAAGAAATAGGTAAGCAAGAGCATGACAAATTAAAATCCTTAGCTAAAAAACAGTTAGGTACAGTTGGCAGTGGGAATCACTTTGTTGATATATTTGTTGAAGAGGAGACAGATGATGTTTGGGTAGCGAATCATTTTGGTAGCCGTGGTTTTGGTCATAAAACGGCAAGTGGTTTTCTAAATTTAGCAAAGGGGCATAAATTCTCTGACAAGGTAAAGGGTGAGCGAATGGAGGACGCGCCAACATTGCTAGATTTAGACTCTGACATTGGTGATATGTACTACCGTGCAATGCAGTTAGCAGGGAAATACGCTTACGCTGGCCGAGATTATGTCATCGGAAAAGTGTTGCAAGTTTTGCAAGCTGACGCTGTTTTTTCGGTTCATAACCATCATAACTATGCGTGGAAAGAAACGCATGGAGATGAAGAATATGTGGTTGTAAGAAAAGGGGCAACGCCATCAGCGCCGGGCCAATGGGGATTCATCGGTGGTAGTATGGGTGATATTTCCGTGGTGGTACGTGGTGTTGAGAGCGAGGAAAACCGAGAGGCATTTTATAGTACGGTTCATGGTGCTGGCCGAATCATGAGTCGAACAGAAGCTGCGGGGAAAATGAACTGGAAAACGCGGACGAGAAGCGGTGGCAAAGTGACGGTGGATCAGATGCAACAGGCCATTGATTCATATGGGGTTGAATTACGTGGCGGCGGAACGGATGAAAGTCCTTTTGTTTATAAAAAGTTAGCAAATGTATTAGACGCGCATAAAAATACATTGAGCATCGAACACGTATTGCGCCCTGTCGGTGTATGTATGGCTGGAGCAGAAGAATTTGATCCATATAAAGATTAATTTGGACGAATTTATTAACATAAATAAATAAAAAAACAATAAAATAGTTCCTTTGTGTTTATTTTGGTGGTAATATAAACATGTATCATCAAAATTAACATAGAACGGAGCGATTGGAGCATGAAAACACTGAAAAAGGTTGCCGCAGTCATTTTTATTTCTTTCTTTGTATTATCTGCCTCAAATGATGTATACGGGTTTTCGGAGCTTAGTTTAACACCAACAGACCGGACAATTTTTTCTCAATCCTATCATTTAGATCAATACTCTTATTTTGGTTGGGACGTTGAAACCCTCCAAAATAGCCGCTATCCGGTTTTTTATGAAATTGTTAAAGATGGTCGAGTAGTGAAGAGTGAAATGGTTGCAAAGGGTGCAAAGGCAAGCGGGTTAGAAACATGGGGACCTGGAGAATATTTGCTTGTGCTTAAATGTGACACAGGTTATCGCAATGGCTGTTCAGCAAAGGGTTCGATTGCCATTGCCATGCATTAAACGTAACACAAAAAATCGCCTTTTTAGTCAAGTGTTGTAATGCTTGGTTACATAATGGGGCGATTTTTGTTTTTATTAAAGGTTGTATTTCTGTTGTTTACGTAAGTTGCTATGTCTACTTTTTGGAGGTGGAAGTCTTGTCTAGCAAATACGTCATTATTATTTTGAGCGTGTTGCTCGTTATAGTCAGCGTTATCGCTATCATGCAGTATTATGAAAGTTACCGTGTAGGAGATGTCGAGACTAGAGAAGAGTTATTGACTGAAGCAATGTGGCAAATTAGTCACGATCCATCGCTAGATAAAGAGAAGATCGAGACAATCAAAGTGTTGAAGTCTTACGCGGGTGTTCCTCCATTTAACTATAGTGTGGCTGTAGATCTTAAAAACGGCGAACGAATTCGCTATTCGTGGGGGGATGTCCAAAAAAAACGTGTGGATAAAGAATAAATGTGTTGCGATTACGATTGAGACATAGCGTCTCTCTGCTTGACATAAACAAGTGGTTTCGTTACACTTGAAGTAATCAATAATAATTATAAATAAGTAATTATTATTGAGTGAAGGAGGGGCGGATGATGAAAAGATTAACTGACAATCAAGGACATCCAGTTTATGATAATCAAAACTCGCGAACTGCCGGGGCGGATGGACCAACGCTGCTTGACGATTACCATCTCATTGAAAAATTGGCTCATTTTGATCGGGAACGTATTCCAGAACGTGTCGTTCATGCACGAGGTGCAGGGGCACACGGTGTTTTTAAGGTAAAACATAATATGAAACAATATACAAGAGCGGCGTTTTTGGCCGAAGATGGAAAAGAAACACCTGTGTTTGTACGTTTTTCGACTGTGATTCATGGTGGTACCTCACCAGAGACACTACGCGATCCGCGTGGTTTTGCAGTGAAATTTTATACCGAAGAAGGAAACTATGATTTTGTTGGCAACAACCTTCCTGTTTTCTTTATTCGTGATGCCATTAAGTTCCCCGATGTGGTTCATTCCTTGAAACCAGACCCGCGGACAAACATTCAACATCCTGATCGTTATTGGGATTTCATGTCGCTGTCTCCGGAAACCACGAATATGCTCATGCATTTGTTCACAGATGAAGGCATTCCTGGTTCTTATCGAGAAATGCGAGGATCGAGTGTACATGCCTTTAAGTGGATTAATGAAGAGAACGACATGGTTTATGTGAAATTACGCTGGGTACCTAAGCAAGGTATTCGAAATTTGTCCGCCAAAGAAGCTGCAAAGATACAAGGGCAAGATTTTAACCATGCGACGCGCGATCTGTACGAGGCGATTGAACGAGGAGATTTCCCAGAGTGGGATCTATATGTGCAAGTCCTCCACCCGAATGAGTTTGACCAATTTGATTTCCATCCTTTGGATGCAACAAAAGACTGGCTAGAAGAAGATGTTCCGTACCAATTGGTTGGAACGATGACATTAAATCGGAACCCTGAAAATGTTTTTGCTGAAACAGAACAAGCTAGTTTTAATCCTGGTAATCTCGTTCCTGGATTCGAGCTTTCAGAGGACAAATTGTTGCAAGGGCGAATTTTCTCTTATGCTGACACGCAGCGCTATCGTGTCGGTGCCAATTACTTAGACTTACCCGTCAACTGCCCATTTGCAAAAAAAGCCAACAATCAGCGTGACGGTGCGATGCCTGTTGGACAGCAAACAAATCAAATAAACTATGAGCCGAACCGTTATCAACAAACGCCGAAGGAAGCGGAAGGATATACCGATTACCGTGCTCCACTAGCCGGTAAAACGGGTCGTCAAGTAATTGAGAAGACAAACCATTTTGGTCAGGCAGGAAAGATCTATCGTAGCTATGAGAAAGAAGTTCAGGATGCGCTTGTGAAAAACTTAGTTGCTGATTTAAAGCAAGTGGAAAAAGAAACGGTGCTCCGAGCAATATGTCACTTCTATCAGGCAGATCAATCTCTTGGACAACGGTTAGCAGAACAGTTGTCGATTGATCTTGCGGCTATTCACGAGTTAGAAAAAGTTAGTAACTAGCAGTTTTATGAGGAGAACAAATGAAGCGAGACGTCGCGGGTGTGCGGGCGTCTCGCTTCTTTAATTATTTATAGATCTTTACTCGTGTATCAAGTGGTTGAAACGTTTTTTCGTTTGGTTCGGCAAGAGGGTTGCCAAACGGCATTTGTGCACGAAGTTTCCATGTGTTCGGGATCGCCCATTTTTGTGCGACCGCCACGTCAATTAGGGGGTTGTAGTGTTGCAAGGATGCCCCGTAACCTTCCGCTTCTAACCCCGTCCAAATGGCGAATTGATGCATACCAGATGTTTGTTCAGACCAGAGTGGAAAGTTGTCGGCATAGAGTGGGAATCTTTCTTGCAATTGCTTGACAACTTCTTCGTCTTCAAAGAAAAGAATCGTACCATACGCTGCTTTAAATCCATCCATTCTTTGTTGTGTTGCTGTAAAGTCAGCATCAGGTCCAACGGTTTCTTTTAAAATGTTGGTTGTCATTTCCCACAGCGTGTCGTGTTGACTGCCGAGCAAGATGCATACGCGTGTAGACTGGGAATTAAAAGCCGAAGGGACGTGTTTTACCGCATGCTCTACCACTTCTTGAATGCGTGTGTCAGAAGTGACAGCCTCCTTGCCTAAAGCGTAATAAGAACGGCGTTTTTCGATTGCAGTGTAAAAATCGGTGCGCATGTATATCTCTCCTTTTTTCGTATGATTCATTGTTCTTTTTTAGTATAATCGGTAGAAAGCGTATTGGATAGTACGCACTTTTTCGTTTGTTAGTATCACGTTTGAAACTATAGGAGGCGGAATGCCGTGAGCCATGATTGTCGTGTAGATACAGCACTTGAAATTCTTGTCGGGAAATGGAAGCATCATATTTTATTTCAACTGATGAAACATGACGTGATGCGCTTTAGTGAGCTAAAACGCGCGATTCCCGGGATCACCCAGAAAATGTTAACCTCACAGTTGCGAGAGTTAGAAGCAAACGGGATTGTTGATCGTAAAGTCTACGCACAAGTGCCGCCAAAGGTAGAATACATGATGACGGCATACGGTGAAAGTTTACAACCGGTGTTAGCTGCGATGCATGAATGGGGTGAGAAACATGTTCAGTACTTGCAGAGTCGAGATACGAATAAGCAAGTGCAGCGGCCTCCGGAGAGCAATGACTGGATTTGATGTGATCATCCACGAGTCACCGTCATTCGTTTTCTACAATATCTTGCGGCTGTTGGCCGTTGAGACCAGCAACGAGGTTTTCCGCCGCGCGTTGTGCCATTGCCTCACGTGTCGCTGCCGTAGCAGAGCCAATATGGGGAGTCAATGTGACATTTTCTAGTGTGAGGAACGGATGCCCTGACGGCAGTGGCTCTTGCTCAAACACGTCGAGGGCTGCACCCCAAATTTGTTGTTGTTTGAGCGCCGCAATTAACGCATCCTCATCAATGACTGCACCGCGGGCGCCGTTAACAAGGACCGCCGTCGGTTTCATTTTTGCTAGCTCTTTTGCACCAATGAGGTGTGTCGTTTCTTTTGTAAGTGGAACCATGATGACGACAACATCAGCTGTTTCTAGCAGTGTGGTTAAATCAACTTTTTTTGCATCGTATAATTTTTCTGCCTCGGGGCGTCGGGAGCGGTTGTGGTAAAGAATCGACATGTTAAAACCGTGTTTGGCGCGGTGGGCAATTTTTTCACCGATGCGCCCCATTCCGATAATACCAAGCGTCTTGTTGTAAACGTCTTGCCCGTAAAGCTCAAGCGGCACCGCTTGATTCCAACTGCCGGCACGTACCCATGTATGTAGTTCGGCGATGCGGCGGCAGCCAGATAGGATGAGACCGAAAATGAGATCGGCGACAGTTTCATCAAGGACGTAAGGCGTATTTGTCACTGTAATGCCGTGCGCTGCAAGCATAGATACATCTAAATGATCGTAGCCAACTGTAGCGGTACTGATTACTTTTAAATGGGGTGCATGAGCAATGTCTGCGGCACGTGGACGAGATTGGGTCAGCATGGCCCCAGCGGCTTTTTTCAGTTCGTTTTGCAGTGTATGTGTGGGAACGGGCTGCGATTTTGACCACATTGTGTACGTGCAGTATTTGGTAAGATATTTTTCCACTGACAAAGGAAGTGCTTCATCAATAAAAACATACGGTTTTGACATCGGTAAGCCTCCTATAGATCAAGCATATGTATATGGTATCAAGGAAAGGAATGCTTGTCACGTTGTGAGGCGCGGCTTATTTAAAAAGTTAAATTTGGGGGAGAAAAATGAATATACGTGAGATAAAAGAGGTCGATGCAGCTGCTTTCTTAGTATTACAAAAGCAGATAGACAAAGAAACATCCTATATGTTGTACGAGCCAGGAGAACGAACAATGACTGTAAGTGAGCAACAGAAGATGTTACAAACCATTCATAAAGCGTCGAACTCAGCGATGCTCGGTGCTGAAAGTATGAGAAAGCTCGTAGCGTATATCGGTGTGCTTGGTTCTCCTTTAAAACGTAAGCGTCATGTGGGTCAAATTGTAATTGGAGTAGTAGCCGCTTATCATGGACAAGGGATTGGCAGACGACTGTTACAGGAGGCTGAAATATTTGCAAAGCAAGCAGGGTTGCTACGTTTGGAATTAACCGTGATGAAGCATAACAAGCGCGCGCTCGCGTTGTATAAAAGTGTTGGGTATCAAATTGAAGGAGAAAAGACATGTTCTCTCCGCATTGACGGTAATTGTGTCGACGAATGGACAATGGCGAAAATACTATCATTCTGACCTCTGGTATTTGATTTCTTTACTCCGGAACGATGGCTTGTTCTACCTTTTGTCTGAAGGACATAAGATGGAATGAAGATGTGAGGAGGAGGGGTTGGATATGGACCAAACGCCGTATGAATTTGGCGCATCAATGGGACGAGATGACAAAGGTAAAGATCATAATATTACGTTACGTGGTCGTAAACAACTAGATATTACCGGTGTGAAACAAGTGGAGAGCTTTGACATTGAAGAGTTTCTACTTGAAACAGATATGGGCTTTTTAGCAGTACGTGGTCAAAATCTCCATATGAAAAATTTAGATGTCGAGCGGGGCGACGTATCAATTGAAGGGAAGATTTATGATCTTGTCTACGTCGATCAAAACCAAGCAGGCAAATCTAAAGGTTTTTTAGGGAAGTTATTTAAGTGACAGCGACGCTCCAATTTTATACGCTGACAGCAATGATAGGGATGGGGGTGTGGCTTGGTGCATCACTAGACACGTATGAGCGGTTTACTGTGAAACAGAATCGCTTCCGCTTGCTGATAGCTGTGCGTGACCTCTTTTTCTGGATTTTGCAGGCACTTATTGTTTTTTATGTATTGCTGAAATTGAATCATGGTGAAATAAGAATATATATTTTTCTTGCGCTCCTTTGCGGTTACGCTGCTTATCAGGCGTTATTTAAACGGTTGTACCGAACTTTATTGGAATGGACCATCAAAGTGATGACTGCTTTGTATCGTTTCTGTACGTCTTTTATTAAGGTATTTCTTGGGACACCACTAAAATGGGTGTTGCACATTCTATACCGCTTGAGTATGATAGTGATAACGATCGTTCGCACAACACTCGTGTTTATTTTGCGGATCGCGGGCGCACCTTTTCTATGGCTTGCGAATCGGACGGGTTTAACAACCCAATTGCGAAAATTGTTGCCTTTTTACAATCTTATAAAGGACTTTTGCAGGCGACTGTTGAAAAAAGACAGAGAGGAGTGATGTCGGTGAGTAGAATGGTATCTAAATATCAAAATGTCACAAAACTAAATCCGAAGCGTATTGAGGAGCACACTGAGCAATTGATACAAAAACAACAGCATAAAAAAGGTTTATACCGGCGCCTCACGCTCTTGTCAGTGGTGTTTTTGTTGTTGGTATCCTCCGCGCTTATTACGCTATTTTCGCAACATACAAGCATGAGTGCGCGTGAAGATACGATACGTTTATTAGAAAAAGACAAGCGCGTTGTATTGGAGGAAGAAAAACATCTACTAAAAGAAATTGAAAATTATCAGGACGATGCGTTTATTGCAGAGATTGCTAGGCGCGACTACTTTTTAACTTTCCCAGGTGAAACGAGAATAAATGTCCCGAAAGAATCTGATGATTGACAGCGAAATTTCTCATCAGTTATAATGTATAGGAGTCTATACTTGTTTATACAAACTTAAGGAGGATGTACGTTTTCATGTCCATAGAAGCAGGCAGCAAGCTCCAAGGCAAGGTAACTGGTATTACGCATTTCGGAGCATTTGTAGAGCTCCCAGGCGGATCAACTGGTCTTGTCCATATTAGTGAGGTTGCCGATCATTATGTCAAAGATATTAACGAGCTACTAAAAGTTGGCGATGAAGTCACAGTAAAAGTTGTCAATGTAGAGAAAGATGGAAAAGTAGGCTTGTCTATCCGAAAGGCGGTTGACCGCCCTGAACGAGAAGAAACAGCGCGTCCACAGCGAGCACGTTCGTTTCAGCGCTCAGGAAACGGTAGCCATCGTGGTGGTAATAAACCTCGTGCAACCATCTCTTTTGAAGATAAAATGAATCGGTTTTTAAAAGATAGTGAAGAACGCTTGACGACGATTAAAAGACAAACAGAGTCCAAGCGAGGTGGTCGCGGCGCCAAGCGAGGTTAGCTTGTTGCTTGCTAAACGTATATTCTGTTCGTTTATCATGAAGGCAGGAGACAGTCTGCCTTCTTTCGCATTCTGTAGATTACAACTATAAAGTAGTCCGATAGAGTGGATTCGGCGTGTCGAGGAAAAATATGTTGACAGCTTGCCTGTTGCCGTTTATACTAGTGAAGGTCGTGTTAATAGGACATGGGGCGGTGTAGCTCAGCTGGCTAGAGCGTACGGTTCATACCCGTGAGGTCGGGGGTTCGATCCCCTCCGCCGCTATCATTCAAGCATTTTGTTCAATTTTTTTGAGCAGGGTGCTTTTTTTATGTACAAAATCGTTAGCCAGTATTAGTCAATTGTAGAGAAAAGACTTGTGTATGTGCAGCCACAATGTGGAAATTCAACTCTCTTTGTAGGTGGTTTTTACTTTTTACAACGAACGTGGTCGAAATCTTTTTTTCTCCCTATGTGACATTATGACAAATTGCTAGATTGATCTATTGGTATAGTGGGGTCACGATACCAATAGGGTGGTGACGATGATGTTGAAGAAAATGGCGAAGACGGCAGATGGCACAGTAGTTGGGTGGTTGCCACATCGGTTACGGCAGCAACTCGTTCATAGGACGTTTAAAGTTTCTAAAGGGATAAAAACCGTCGTGTATGATTGGGGAGTATTCATTGCTGTGATTGGTTTGTTGCTTGGACGCGCAATGATTTTAGGAGAGTTAACCCCATTTATACTTCCTTTTTTAGCAGCGGTACTTGTTTTGCGTCATACACATGCAGCCATTGCGGCGTTGTCACTGTTGGGCGGAAGTTTATTTAGTTATCATGGGCAATGGATGTTTGCTGTAATTGGAATGGTTTGTTTTTTATTACTCTATAAAGTCGCCAAGCGGTTTTGGACGCAGTCGATGACAACCCTTCCTTATGTTGTGTTTGTCGCAACAATGTTGACGCGTTTAGGGATTGTTTTTGCAGTGGAAGGTGAGCTTGGACAGTATGCGTGGATGATGGCTACCGTCGAAGCGGGGCTAAGTTTCTTATTAACAATGATTTTTTTGCAAAGCATTCCGCTTGTGACTGGGAAGCGTAGTGGACAAGCATTAAAGAATGAAGAGATTATTTGCCTCATTATCTTGCTTGCGTCTGTCATGACTGGCACAGTCGGATGGGTTATGTACGATGTTGTCGCACAACATAGTGTTGCGCGGTATTTGGTACTGATCTTTGCTTTTGTTGGTGGAGCTACAATTGGCGCTACTGTTGGTGTTGTTACAGGACTGATCTTAAGTTTAGCAAGTGTGGCTAGTTTGTATCAAATGAGTTTATTAGCTTTTGCTGGTTTACTAGGCGGTTTAATGAAGGAAGGAAAGCGAATTGGTGTTGCAACAGGGTTGCTTGTAGGTACGTTGTTGATTGGAATGTATGCAGAGGGAGGAACGGGATTAGCAGGGACGGTAATCGAATCTGTGCTAGCCATTGGTATATTTTTGTTGACACCGAAATCTTGGCTCGTTCGTGTTGCTAGCTACATTCCTGGAACGACCCACCATGCCCAAGAGCAGCAACAATATTTGCGAAAAGTACGTGATGCGACGGCTGGGCGTGTAGAGCGCTTTTCTTCGTTATTTCAGACGCTTGCACATAGTTTTAAAGTAGAACAAGACGATGAGGAAGAGAAGAAGGTACGTGAAATAGATTTGATGTTAAGCCATGTAACTGAGAAAACGTGCCAGACGTGTCCGATGAAAGAAAAGTGTTGGGTAGCTCATATAGAACGCACCTATGACATGATGCAAAAGATGGTTTGTGATATTGAGAGCAATGGCGCAGTTGTCGATATGCGTTTGAAGCGACAGTGGCGGAGCTATTGTCGGAAACCGGATCAAGTGATTACCGCAATGAATATAGAGGTAGGTCAGTACCAAGCAAATCAAACGTTGAAACGGCAAGTAATAGAAAGTAGACGGTTAGTGTCAGATCAGTTACTGGGCGTGGCAAAAGTCATGGGTAACTTTGCAAGCGAAATCCAGAAAGAACGAGAGCCACATGTGATAGAAGAAGAGTTTATGATCGATGCGCTTCGAGATGCTGGTTTAGAGGTTGGGCATATCGATGTTTGTAGTGTTGCAAGCGGGAGAATTGAGATTGAGATGAGCGTGTATTGTGAGCCTGGGGCAGGTCAAGCAGAAAAGATCATTGCGCCGATGTTATCAGACTTACTGAATGAAACGATTGTGTTGAAGAGAGAGGAACCGGGTTTTTATTCAAATGGCTACAGTCATATGTCGCTCGGATCGACCAATCCTTATGTTGCGCAAACAGGTGTGGCAAAAGTGGCGAAAGGTGGAGAATGGCTCTCTGGTGATAATTATGCGATGATTGAGTTGAATAGTGAAAAGTTTGCTGTCGCTATTAGCGATGGGATGGGCAATGGCGAAAAGGCGTATTTACAAAGCCGTGAGACACTTCAATTGTTACAAGAGGTGTTGCAGTCCGGCATAGAAGAGACAGTCGCTATACAATCGGTCAATTCGATTCTTGCGTTACGGAATACGGAAGATATGTTTGCTACGCTAGATTTGGCAATGATTGATTTACAAGATGCACAAGCGACATTTTTAAAAATTGCATCGACACCAAGCTTTATTAAACGGGGTTCACATGTATCCAAAGTGGAAGCAGGGAATTTACCGATCGGCATTATTCAAGAATTTGAGGTAGATGTCGTGCGGGAACAGTTAAAGCCGGGTGATTTGCTTATTATGGTCAGCGATGGCATTCTTGACGCAAAGCGACATATTGAGAATAAAGATGTGTGGTTACGTCGACTCATTGCCGATATTGAAACGGACGATCCTCAGGAAGTTGCTGATATCATATTAGAACAAGTGATTCGTTCAGAACGTGGTTTAACCATTGAAGATGACATGACAGTCATTGTGACACAAGTACAACGGCACACACCAAAGTGGTCGTCCATCCCGCTTCATGCGAAAGCGCGTCGTGATAAGCGGATCAATGTGCAAGTGAAACGAGCTGTTGGTACGTAACGATATGCGCGTATAAAATTGCCCCAGGTGGACGAAAATGGGAACACAACGAAAGTCTGGAGGTGACGTGTATGACGGCAGTTTTAAAGCAAATTTTGTTAATGACAGATGGTCACTCTAATGAAGGAGAAGACCCAGTGGCCATTGCGCGTCTTGCGCAAGAGCATGGGATTTGTATTAATGTAATTGGGATTACCGAAGAGGGGCCCGATCAATACAGAGGGTTAGAGGAAATTGAAGCCATTGCACTTGCCGGTGGCGGCGTAAGTGAAATTGTGACGAAAAAACAGCTTGTAAGGACAGTGCAGACGGTGACGCGCCGGGCAATGACGCAAACATTGCAACATGTCGTTCAGCAAGAACTAAAACATATTTTCCCAGAAAAAGAAGGATTACATGATGTTTCCCCGGATGATAGAGGACAAATTGTGGAAGTGACGGAACGTTTAGGAGAAGCGGTTTCTTTAGAAGTACTCGTTTTAATTGATACGAGCGCAAGCATGACAGACAAGCTACCGATGGTGCAAGAAGCGTTAATGGATCTGTCACTAAGTTTAAATGCCCGCCTGGGTGATAGTCTTTTTTGCCTATACTCATTTCCTGGGAAAAGGGATCCGATTGACCGACTTGTGGATTGGACACCGAGACTCACTTCTCTCACACAAGCATTTGCGCAATTAACACCGAAAGGATTGACGCCGACAGGACCAGCGTTGCAGGCCGGAATAGGTGTGTTTTCTTCACGGCGAGAAAAAAGGAGACGGTTGTATGGTGAACAACAGCGACGTGCACGCCGATTGGGCAACTGAATTTTATCCTGGGTTAGTTGTGCGCGGTAAATGGCATGGGCAATGTTATACACTTGTTCGGAAGCTTGGCGTTGGCGTGACGGGGCACGTGTATTTGGCGCAAGGACAAGACGGCTATGTCGCCTTGAAAATTGGTTTGGATGCGCGGGCGATTACAACCGAAGTAAATGTTTTAAAACAATTAAACAAGGTTCAAGAGATGCTTGGGCCTTGTCTATATGATGTCGATGATTATGTGTGTTTACGAGGTTCAGCTCCTTTTTATGCAATGGAGTATATACAAGGTGAGAATGTACTTGATTTCATGAAAGGTCGCAGTGGGGAGTGGGTAGAAGTATTGTTGTCGCAAATACTAACCAAGTTAGCACAATTACATAAACAAGGCTTGGTTTTTGGTGATTTGAAACCAGCGAATGTGCTTGTTACTGACAAGTCGTATCATATTCGGCTACTGGATGTCGGTGGTGTGACAGAGATGGGGCGAGCGGTGAAAGAGTATACGGAATACTATGATCGTGGTTATTGGGAGCTTGGCTCGCGCCGGGCGGATCCGCAATATGATTTATTCTCTGTGGCGATGATGATGATTGTTTGTGCATATCCCGCACGAGTAAATAAAGTGTCGGGTAAAACAGCAGCACAATTAAAAAAAATGGTACAGAAATCACCGTTGTTACAACCGTATCAACAAATGTTGTTGCGGGCGTTACACGGCAAGTATGTATGTGCTGATGATATGCGTAGCGCACTAGTAAAACGAAAAAAGGGCAAATTACCTACGAGAAAAGTTGTGAACAGAAAAAGGCAATTGACAGATCGTGTAGATCTTTTTTTAGTCGCCTCTTTTGTTATTCTACTATCTGTCCTATACTTGTTGGGAGAGATTTTTTAAGTGGGGATTTAGGAGCGAACAGTTTATGAGAGAACGTGTGCAGCAATACATGCAGCGCGAGGTTAATTTGAATACGATTCTTGTCGCGGTTTCTGGCGGTGCGGATTCAATGGCATTACTTCATATAATGTGTAACATAAACGCGCAAAAAAAGTTTACACTCGTCGCGCTGCACGCACATCATGGGCTCCGTGAAGAAGCGGATGCAGATGCCGCACTCGTCCGTACAGTTTGTGCCGACTGGGGGATACCGTATGTGCAAAAGCAGCTATCGGTAAGGGCATATTGTGAACAGCACCGTATCGGAGTGCAGCAAGGCGCACGTACGTTGCGGTACCAATTTTTTCAAGAAGCGATGATGCAGCTCGATGGTGATGTGTTGATGACAGCACACCATGGTGATGATGAGGTTGAAACTGTCCTGATGAAAATGGTGCGTGGCACAACGCCGCTGACCAATATAGGTATTGCACCTGATCAGCCATATGTGAATGGTCGCCTCATTCGACCGTTATTACAAGAAACAAAACAGCAAATTTTAGCATATTGCCATGCACATGAAGTGCCGTTTCATGAGGACGAAAGCAATGCTTCGTCTATGTACACTCGCAATCGATTTCGTGCGCAAATTGTGCCTGTGCTAAAAAAGGAAAATCCACATATTCATGTGCATACACACCGATTTTCACGTTGGCATGTGGACGATAATGACTATTTATTTGCTGAAGCGGAAAAAGTGTTAGTGCAGATGACAAAAGTAAAAAAAAGTGGTTATGTGAAGATTTCAAAGCCATTGTTTAGAAGGATAGCTCCTGCTTTACAAAGGAGAATGATTCATCTAATATTAAGTTATCTATATAGTGGAGAAGCAGTTGTTTCTGCGCTACATATTGAACAAGTTCAATCTTTTTTAATGAGAAAATCTTCCTCAGAGAAACGCCTTCATTTAAGAGGGGGTCTACGCGTAATTTTGTCGTATGATACATGTACATTCACGTGTGAGCAGGATACGAATGGTGACTTGTACAAATATCCGTTATCTATTCCTGGTCAGTGCGAGACCCCGCTTGGTGTCATCCAGGCCTCTGTAGCAGAAGAAGTATTATTGACGTGTGAACAACCATATCGCGTGATGTTTCCAATGCGGGCGCTCAAAAAACCGCTCTATATTCGCAACCGTAAAGAGGGCGATGTATTTTCACCATTAGGCATGACAGGGACAAAAAAAATTAGTCGTTTGTTTATTGATTGTAAAATTGCGCCGTTGTTGCGTCAGAAGTGGCCATTGGTTGTAGATGCAGATGATGAGATTTTGTGGATTCCTGGGTTGCATCGTTCGTTGTCGGTAAAAAAGGGTGAATCTACCGAATCAATTGTAACCCTTTCTTTTTATAAGTATGATTGCGATGGTTAAGGTATGTGTCATTTGCTACGCCTCTTGGAATGGGAAGTTCAGTACAGTGAATGCCTAGTATAGGCGTGATGGTTTGATTGACTAGAGGAGGAAAAAGGTATATGAAAAACGACATGAGAGAAATTCTAATTACAGAAGAAGAAATTCAAGAGAAGGTAAAGCTGCTCGGTCGTGAAATTTCGAATGAATATGATGGGAAGTTTCCGCTTTTCGTTGGTGTATTAAAAGGGGCGCTACCATTTATGGCCGATTTAATTAAACAAGTTGATATCCATGTAGAAATTGATTTTATGGATGTATCGAGCTACGGCAAAGGGACAGTCTCATCAGGAGAGGTTAAAATTGTCAAAGATTTGAATACGAAAGTAGAAGGACGAGATGTCGTCATCGTGGAAGATATTATTGATAGTGGATTGACACTTAGCTATTTAATCGAGCTATTTAAATATCGTAAAGCAAAGTCTGTAAAAGTGGTCACGTTGCTTGATAAACCAGAAGGAAGAAAAGTTGACCTTGTCCCAGATCGAGCCGGTTTCATTGTCCCAGATGAGTTTGTTGTCGGTTATGGACTTGATTTTGCGGAGCGTTATCGGAATTTACCATACGTTGGTGTGCTCAAACCGGAGATTTATGAAGGCGAATAGTTGGTACTTACGTCGCAGTTGTGGTAAGATAGGTGCAGTTTTGTTGGATGTGGGAGGAGGTCAAGGATGAATCGTACAGTACGTACTATTATTATTTTCACATTGCTGCTATTAATTGTCATGGCGGCTGTGCAAAGTTTATCAGGAGACCGCACGGAAACAAAAGAAGTGCGGACCGACGAGTTTTTACAACGCCTTGATAAAGGTGAAGTCAAAAGTGTTGAAGTGAAACCTGAACGATCTGTGTTCATTGTGACCGGTCGTTTTACCGATAGCAAGAAAGATGAACGTTTTGAAACACATCTTCTTAATTCAGAAGTAACAAAGGATATGTTGCTGCAATTAGAAAATGTTGATCTTACTGTAAAACCGGAAGACCAACAAAGTAATTGGTTGTCAACAGTGCTTTGGTTTGCGCCATTATTGTTAGTCATTTTAATCATCTTCTTTTTAATGAGCTCTGCCCAAGGCGGCGGTGGCGGCGGTGGAAACCGCGTCATGAATTTTGGGAAAAGCAAAGCAAAAATGGTGAGTGATGATAAAAAGAAAGCGAAATTTAAAGATGTTGCTGGTGCGGATGAGGAGAAACAGGAGCTTGTCGAGGTTGTAGATTTCTTAAAGGACCCGCGCAAGTTTGTTGCGATTGGGGCACGTATTCCAAAAGGGGTCTTGCTCGTTGGTCCTCCGGGAACAGGGAAAACCCTTCTCGCTCGTGCAGTTGCTGGTGAAGCAGGTGTGCCGTTCTTCTCGATTAGTGGTTCGGACTTTGTCGAAATGTTTGTTGGTGTCGGTGCATCTCGTGTGCGTGATTTGTTTGAAAACGCGAAGAAAAACTCACCGTGTATCATTTTCATTGACGAAATTGATGCGGTTGGTCGCCAACGTGGTGCGGGTCTTGGCGGTGGTCATGACGAACGTGAACAGACACTTAACCAGTTGCTTGTGGAGATGGACGGATTTAGTTCCAATGAAGGAATTATCATCATTGCGGCGACAAACCGAGCCGATATTTTAGATCCGGCACTGTTGCGTCCAGGTCGTTTTGACCGACAAATTCAAGTGAATGCGCCTGATGTCAAAGGGCGCGAAGAAGTGCTCCGTGTACATGCGCGTAATAAGCCGCTGCGTGAAGATGTCAAGCTAGACCTAATCGCAGCACGGACGCCTGGTTTTTCTGGTGCTGATCTGGAGAACTTATTGAATGAAGCAGCACTTGTCGCTGCACGTGGCAACAAAACAGAGGTTGGCATGGAGCATGTTGAAGAAGCAATTGACCGGGTCATTGCTGGACCGGCGAAGAAGAGCCGTGTCATTTCTCCAAAAGAGAAAAATATTGTTGCATGGCATGAAGCAGGTCATACAGTTGTTGGGGTGAAGCTTGAAAGTGCTGATATGGTGCATAAAGTGACGATCATCCCACGGGGAATGGCCGGTGGCTATGCGATGATGCTCCCGAAAGAAGATCGTTATTTCATGACAAAGCCAGAGTTGCTTGATAAAATTGTCGGCTTGCTCGGTGGGCGTGTCGCAGAAGAAATTCAATTTGGCGAAGTGTCGACGGGTGCGCACAATGACTTCCAACGAGCGACCGCTATTGCCCGGAAAATGGTCGCTGAGTATGGGATGAGTGACAAAATTGGTCCAGTGCAGTTTGGTTCGAACGGCGGCGGGCAAGTCTTTTTAGGTCGTGACATCCAAAACGAGCAAAATTACAGTGATGCGATTGCCCATGACATTGACCTAGAGGTGCAGCGGATCTTGAAAGAAAGCTACACACGCTGTAAGGAGATTATTCTTGAGAACAAAGATAGTCTTGATTTGATTGCGCAGAAATTACTGGAGCTAGAAACGCTTGATGCCGAGCAAATCCAATCGTTAATTAACGAAGGAAAGTTGCCAGAAAACCATCACGCAACGAAGAAGTTGACAGATGTGAAGGTGAACATTCAATCGAAAGACGATGAGGCCACTGGTGAGCCGTATGAAGAAACAACGAACTTACCAGACGACCAGTCGGGTTCTGTTGATCATAACGGTGAGAACCGCTCGTAAATATGGGGAGGGTGCCTAGCGCGGGCACCCTCTTTTTCTTAAGGAGGGCTACTTGTGCTACTTGTACTTGATGTTGGTAACTCATCTGTTACGGTTGGTTTGTATGAAACGGACACGTTCATTGCCACGTTTCGGATGGCGACCAAAGCGGAGAAAACGAGCGATGAATATGCGATGTTATTGCAGCGCTTTTTTCATTATAAGGAAAAAAGCTTTGCCGACGTCGATGCGGTGATGATGTCTTCGGTTGTGCCGACGATGACACATCGTCTTACGCAAATGTGTCAAGACTACATAGGCATAGGGCCACTTGTCATCGGTCCGGGTGTGAAAACAGGCTTAAATATTCAAACGGACAATCCTAAAGAAGTTGGCGCTGATCGGATCGCAAGTGCCGTGGCAGCGATTGCGCACTACGGCACCCCAGCGATTGTTGTGGATATTGGGACGGCAACCACCTTTACATATATCGACCAGGCGCGCTGTTACAAAGGTGGTGTCATTGCTCCAGGTGCAGCAATATGTGCCGAAGCATTATATACGCAAGCAGCAAAATTGCCAAAGCTCGAATTATCTCGTCCACTTTCAGTGATTGGTCATACAACGAGTGCATCAATGCAGAGTGGGATTTACATCGGCCATGTGGCGCTCATTGATGGTGTCTTGTCGCGAATGATTGATGAGGCGCGTTTAACTGATGTACATGTCATTGCTACGGGTGGCTTAGCACACTTATTTTATGAAGATGTGGCTCAGTTGACGTTTTTAGATGAGCATTTAGTATTAAAAGGATTGAAAGTCATTTATGAGAAAAATAAGGTAAAGTGAGGCGGAATGAATGAGTGATTACTTAGTGAAGGCGACAGCATTCAGAGGAGAAGTGCGTGCCCTTGCAGTTGTCGCAACAGAAATGGTTGCTGAAGCATGCAAACGCCAAGATACGTGGGCGACTGCTTCGGCTGCACTTGGGCGAGCGATGATGGGCGGAACACTCATGGCGGCGATGTTAAAAGGCGACGAAAAACTCACCGTGCGTGTTTGTGGTGACGGTCCGATTGGCCAAATCATTGTTGATAGTCATGCTGACGGTACGACGCGGGGCACGGTGACAAATCCACATGTTAGTCCGGAACTGAACAATGTAGGGAAGTTAGATGTTGCCCGTGTTGTCGGGAAGAACGGGATGATTCATATTGTGAAGGACTTAGGTATGAAAGAGCCCTTCATCGGTAGCGTGCCAATTGTCTCGGGAGAGCTCGGTGAAGACTTCACATATTACTTCGCTCACTCTGAACAGACCCCTTCTTCAGTCGGTGTTGGTGTGCTCGTAAACCCGGATGAAACGATTCTTGCTGCTGGCGGGTTTGTGATCCAGCTCATGCCGGGAGCAACAGAAGCGACAATTACTGAGATTGAACAACGGCTTGCGCGGACGATGCCTGTTTCTAAGATGGCGGCGGAGGGAATGTCACCCGAGGAGATGCTTCAGACATTGCTTGGTGCCGAGAATGTAAAATTTTTAGAGACGAAGCCGGTGCGGTTTGCGTGTACATGTTCTTTTGAACGGATGAGTAGCGCGCTCGTTAGTCTTGGACGTGACGAATTATCAAGTATGATTGAAGAAGACGGCGGCGCGGAGACGACGTGCCATTTTTGTCAGGAAGTATATACTTTTTCCCGGGAGGAGCTTGAGGCGTTGCGGGAGCAGGGGGGACTTAAGTGAATATAGCTAGTAGGGAGGTGGAGGAGTTGTTAACAATTATTTGGCAACTGTTAGGTTTTGCAGCGCTGGGATTTAGCATCTTTTTGCTGTATCTTTTAACAAAGTTCTTGATTCAAAATACACGTAAAGGTTCATGATCACGAGGAAAACAGTTATGTGACTCTGGATGGATGACTTTTACATAGACAATCTGTCATTTTGTCATTTCATCTTGTACCGTCGTCTGATAAGATACACGTACAGCGTAGAGGAGGCACATGACCATGGCACACCAAGATTTCACAACAAAAAAACAGTGGCATGCAGCGGTACAAATGATTATAACAATGATGATCTTTGGTTCAGTCGGCTATTTTGCGATTCAGACCAATTTGCCGTCATTCGAACTAGTCTTCATGCGTTGTCTGTTTGGGACAATCTTCTTAGTTGGTTGCTGGCTTGTGACAGGAGAGTATAAGCGAGAAACATGGACGAAAAAAGGGCTATTTTTAACGCTCATATGTGGTGTCTTTCTTGTGTTTAATTGGGTGTTCTTTTTCAAAGCACTGGAAGCAATGTCGATGACGATCACCGTCTCTGTGTATCACTTAGCGCCGGTCTTTGTGCTGCTTGCGGGGAGTATCATTTTTCGTGAACGGTTGACTGTACGTGCGATCATCGCAATTGTTGCTTGTTTTGTTGGAACGATGTTTGTGGCGGGGATGACGGCAGGATTTTCTGTTCAAGCACTTTTTTCGTCCGGGATGATTTGGGGGTTACTGGCAGCGACTTTTTATGCGGCAACGACATTGCTTGGAAAAGGCATGAAACAGATGAGTGCTTATGCAATGACATTTTTGCAAACGTTCCTCGGGTTATTTTTATTATTGCCCTTTGTGGACTTCGATGCTTTTCTAGGGTTAACCACTTACAATTGGCTTTATGTCATTGGGACAGGTGTCATTCATACTGGCATTGTGTACTATTTATTTTTCAATAGCTTGCGAAATTTGTCGTCTCGCGTGATCTCTATTCTTGTATTTCTAAACCCCGCGGTGGCGATGTTACTTGATGTTGCTTTAATCGGGTTTCGGCCGACGACGATGCAGCTGATAGGTGTTGTATTAATCTTTTTTGGGATGGCGTTTGCAGTATGGCGTAAGTGAGGAAGTTTGCTACTTCTTCTGGAAGCGTGTACAATTAGTTGGTATTTTTCGTTTGATTTTGCTAAGTGATTGGAGCACTGTGCATGGAAAAAAATAAACATCAAACACCCATATGGAAGAGTATCGTGTATGTGGGGATCGGTATCATGATTGGCTACTTAACGATGAAGTTTGTCCTGTAGTTATAGATAAAGTAGAGGGAGCGATTGAATGGATTACGGGCGGTTTTGGTTAGCGGAGCTTTTGGATGAATATGAGTTAGAAAGATTGACAGAAGAAACAATTGTGAATGCAGAAAAAGTTTTAGGGGTGAAACTGCCGGCTGATTATGTGTCTTTAATGCGGGAACAAAATGGCGGTAAACTGTATAGAAGCAGCTTTCCTCAACGTATTGGAGACTACGAGGATAACTGTTTCCCTGTTGAGTATATATTTGGTATCGGTAAAACAGAAGACCAAGGCATCCTTGCGACGCCGTACATGATTGAAGAGTGGGAGTTACCTAAAGACATTGTTTTAATTAATGGTGATGGTCATGAATGGTTTGTGTTGGATTATCGAAAAAGTAAAACCGATCCAACTGTTGCTTACATTGATGTAGAAATGGAGATTGACCAACAAGTTGCCAAGAGCTTTAAAGATTTTGTTAAACAATTGGAATACAATCGTGAATTCTTGAGTGATGTCGATGAAGATGACTTCCTCCCTGTGGAAGATGAGATTTATAATGAAAAACAACTTGAGGAGGCTGTGAAAAGTTGGTCAGATCCTGCAATGATTACAGACACTTTTTTCTATTTTTCAAGCAAAGAAACGATATGTGATATTAATTGGTTAATCTCGCAAGCAATTGTTGCATGTCATCATCATGACGATCCTTTTTTTGTGGATGGTATCGTCGCCTACACATATAAAAGAATGACTTTCACGGATAAAAACGTGTTAAACAAGGAACTGGTCGATCAGTTCAAGGGAAAGATCCGGCAGTACCCAGAAGAATTTGTTCGTAAGTATGCAGAAAAGATCGAGGACATTTTTTCGGGATGAGTAAGTGAAGGGGGATGAAAAGACACATGAAGCGCTTTAAACGTTGGCTAAAGGAAGGTTTTAGACACCCCGATCAAGTGAAACATGCGGGTGGCGATATTTTTACAACGGTTGTCGGGCTTAGTTATGCCGCTATCGCACATATTCTTCGCAAGAAGCAGCAAATGTGATGTACAACCATGATATTATTTGACTAAGATTGCACGATCTGATACGATTCGTATATAAAACCAATCAATATACTATGAATTAGGTGAGGAAGGGGCGGATACGGATGATGGTAGCAAATAATATTACGGAATTGATCGGCAATACCCCGCTTGTGAAGTTAAACAGATTGACGACACCGGCGCATGCAGATGTGTATGTCAAATTAGAGTACCAAAATCCCGGCAGCAGTGTGAAAGATCGAATTGCGCTGGCGATGATTAATGCAGCGGAAGAAGCGGGGACATTGAAGCCGGGAATGACGATTATTGAACCAACGAGCGGTAATACTGGAATTGGTTTGGCAATGGTTGCCGCGGCAAAAGGGTATAAAACAATGCTCGTTATGCCAGAAACAATGAGTATGGAGCGACGGAACTTATTACGTGCGTATGGAGCTGAGTTAGTATTGACGCCAGGGCCTGAAGGAATGGGTGGGGCCATTCGTCAAGCGGTTGAGCTTGCGGCGCAAGATGGTTTTTTCATGCCACAACAATTTGAGAATGAAGCCAATCCAGTCATTCATCGTGAAACAACAGGAAAAGAGCTATTGAAACAAGTCGAGGGACAGTTAGACGGATTTGTTTCTGGTATTGGTACAGGTGGGACCATTACTGGTGCTGGAGGACTTTTAAAAGAGCACTTCCCGCATTTACAAATTGTAGCAGTCGAGCCGCAAGATTCTCCAGTGTTGTCTGGAGGCAAGCCAGGTCCGCACAAAATTCAAGGTATTGGCGCAGGATTTGTACCGGAAATTTTAAATACAGACATTTATGATCGGATTGTGACTGTATCCACAGAACAAGCATTTGAATATGCGCGGCGTGCGGCACGAGAAGAAGGGATCTTAGGTGGTATTTCTTCAGGTGCAGCTCTTTATGCAGCGCTAGAGCTCGCAAAAGAGCTTGGTAGCGGGAAAAAAGTTGTCGCTGTACTCCCGTCGAATGGTGAGCGTTATTTAAGTACACCGCTTTATCAGTTTGAGGAAGAGGAAGCGCGCTCGTAAAAATATGTTTTCCAACAAAAAGCAGCCCTTTTTTGCACGGGGCTGCTTTTCTTATGCTGCTATGTTTAGTAGAATAAAGAGCGACGAATGTGAATCGCTGTGACAATGATGCAAGGAGCGGTGCTGGATGTATGTGTATGTGAACGGGATGGTGGTGTCGGAGGAAGAAGCAATGGTTTCTGTATTCGATCACGGTCTGCTGTATGGACTTGGTTTGTTTGAGACGTTTCGCTGGAGTAGAGAAGGGGTGTTCCGTTTAGATGCACATATGTCGCGTCTGCAAAAAAGTTTGCAGCAAGTTGGTATTCATGCTTCTTTAAGCATCGCCGAAATGAAAGAAGTGTTAGCAACACTTGGTGAGGCAAATGGGCTCTCTGAAGCGTATGTACGCTGGAATATCACCGCGGGGACGTCGCCGCTTGGTCTGACAGCGAAAGTGTACGAGCATCCAAATGTTATCGTGTACATGAAGCCGATGCCGCCGGTCGTTGCACATAAAACGGCGCGTGTGTTGTCGTTACCGAGGAATACACCGGAAGGACAATGGCGGTTGAAATCACACCATTTCATGAACAATGTGCTAGCAAAACAAACACTTGGAGATGATCCAACGATAGAAGGGATTTTTTTAACCGCGAATGGCGATGTTGCTGAAGGCATTACCTCGAATATTTTTTGGTTATATGACGGAGATGTTTACACGCCATCTCTGGAAGCAGGTATTTTAAATGGTGTCACACGAGCATGTATGATTGAGCTGTTGCGGCAAGCGGGATATAAAGTAGTTGAAGGTTTATTTCCGCGATCGTCGTTAGTGACCGCAGATGGTTGGTTCATGACAAATGCGATTCAAGGGGTCGTGCCGATTACACTGTTGGAGGAGCAGCAATCACGCGCGTGTGACGAGGTGCAACAGATTCAACACCTGTATATAGAAGCACGAGCAAGAGAAATGGGGTGAGGTTTTGCAGCAATTAGAGCGGACGAGAATAATGGGTATTTTAAATATAACGCCGGATTCTTTTTCAGATGGAGGTTGTTACACGCAAGTGAGCGAGGCGATTGATCGTGCGGCGAGATTAATTCAAGAAGGAGCAGATATCCTCGATGTAGGTGGAGAGTCAACACGTCCGGGCGCAGTGGCTGTGTCGATAGAAGAAGAGCGCGAACGTGTTTTACCGGTTGTCGAGGCGTTGTCGGCTCGCTTTGACGTGCCAATTTCGATTGATACGTATAAAGCAGCAGTTGCAGAGGCCGCTGTGCAGGTAGGGGCAGCAATGATTAATGATGTCTGGGGTGCGAAAGCAGATCCTCGAATGGCGGAAGTAGCGGCGCAATATGATGTGCCAATTGTTTTAATGCACAACAGAGAAACAGCTGGGTATAAAGTGCTCTTGTCAGACATGAAAGCCGATTTGCAAGAGAGCATTCATATTTGTCGTGCAGCGGGTGTGCGTGACGATGCGATTTTACTTGATCCGGGAATCGGTTTTGCGAAAACTTATGCCGACAATATCCAAGTGATGCGGCATCTGGAGGAAATTGTTGCGCTAGGCTATCCGGTTGTATTAGGAACATCGCGAAAGTCTTTTATCGGTCAGACACTCGGTTTACCAGTAGATGAACGGGTGGAAGGAACGGGTGCCACGGTTTGTTTAGGTATAGCTAAAGGTTGTTCAATTGTGCGCGTACACGATGTGCGAGCGATGAAGCGAATGGTACAAATGATGGATGCGATGATGGGGAGGGTGTCATAAATGGATAAAATTCATATGAAGCAGTTATCTTTTTATGGTTACCACGGTGTCTTCCCGGAAGAAAGAAAGCTTGGCCAACGCTTTATGGTCGATGTGACGTTAATGCTTGATTTATCTGCAGCGGCGCTAAACGATGAGTTGACCGCGTCGATTGATTATGGTGATGTGTATGCACGTATTCGCGACATTGTTGAAGGAAAACCGCATCAGCTCGTTGAGGCATTGACAAACACGATTATGGAAGAATTGTTTGCTGCATATGAACGGCTGCAAGCATGTACCGTTGTTGTAACGAAGCCGGATCCGCCAATTCCCGGGCATTACCAATCTGTTGCAGTAGAAATGACGAGGCAGCGCGATGACACATAACGTCTTTTTGGCGCTTGGATCAAATATTGGTGACCGGGAAGCCTATTTGAACGAGGCGATCCATGCGCTGCACGGGCATGCAGCGATCGCGGTTGTTCGTATGTCTAGCATTTATGAAACAGCACCTGTTGGCTATACGGATCAAGAACCTTTCTTAAACCAAGTAGTGGAAGTGCAGACGACGCTATCACCGGATTCATTGTTACAAGCGACCCAGACGATAGAGTGTAGTTTAGGACGTAAGCGGATGATTCGTTTCGGTCCAAGAACAATAGACCTTGACATTTTACTGTTTAATCGTGAAAATATTGAGAAGGAACAATTACAAATTCCTCATCCTCGCATGTGGGAACGCCTTTTTGTGCTTATGCCTTTGGCGGAGCTGGTGCCTGATCTTTACGTTGAGTCGCGTGGCCAGACAGTACGGGCGTTATGTGAGGCATTTAGCGAGCGGGAAGGAATTAGCTTATGGCGTCCAGCTATAGAGATAGAAGTGGCTATGTGTTTAAAAAAATGAACAGCGTAAATGCTGATCAATAGATCTGATAAAATGCAGCATAAATTTAAACGAAAAGGAGGTGCAGGGATGCTGAAAATCGGAGACATTAAGATGAAAAACCAAGTCGTGCTTGCACCAATGGCGGGGGTATGTAACCCAGCATTTCGCTTAATTGCAAAAGAGTTTGGTGCTGGACTTGTTTGTGCAGAGATGGTGAGTGACAAGGCAATTTTACATCAAAACGAGAAGTCACTTCAAATGTTGTATGTAGATGAAAGAGAAAAGCCACTCAGCTTGCAGATTTTTGGTGGCGAAAAAGAAACGCTTGTTGAAGCGGCGCGTTTTGTTGACCAAAATACGAACGCAGATATTATTGATATTAATATGGGGTGCCCAGTCCCAAAGATTACGAAATGTGATGCTGGTGCTCGCTGGCTTCTTGATCCAACTAAAATTTACGAGATGGTTGCGGCGACGGTTGATGCAGTGAAAAAACCGGTAACAGTGAAAATGCGAATTGGTTGGGATGAAGACCACATTTTTGCGATCGAAAATGCCCAAGCAGTTGAGCGTGCTGGCGGTAGTGCAGTCGCGGTACACGGTCGGACGCGGGTCCAAATGTACGAAGGCGTTGCCAATTGGGAGATCATTCGTGATGTGAAGCAAGCGGTCAAGATTCCTGTTATTGGGAATGGTGATGTGACAACGCCGCAAGAAGCAAAGCGGATGCTTGATGAATACGGCGTGGATGGTGTGATGATTGGACGAGCGGCACTTGGGAATCCGTGGATGCTTTATCGGACGATTCGTTATCTAGAAAATGGCGAGTTGCCGCCTGAGCCGACAGCACGCGAGAAAATCAACGTATGTTTATTGCACTTAGATCGTTTGATTGCGTTAAAAGGCGAGCGTGTGGCTGTAAGAGAAATGCGGAAGCATACAGCGTGGTACATCAAAGGCATGCGCGGCAAAGCGAAGATCCGCGACAAAGTGAACCAATTTGAAACACGCGAAGATGTTGCAAGCACGCTACATGAGTATATTGACTACTTGGAGGCGCACGAACTAGCGCAAGTGTAAGTAGTGTTATACACTGTAACGATAATATAAATGGGATAGGGTTGGACCGATTCGCTCGGTCTCTCCCTTTTTCATCCATGAACATAAGGGGTTGAAAAAAGGGATGACAGATGAAGTAGCATTGCATGACTTGTTGGCGGTGCGTCAAGACAAGTTGCAGCAGTTATACGACCAAGGTGTGGTGCCTTTTGGTGGGAAGTTTGTACGTACGCATACGGCAGAGCAAGTGATCGAACAATTTTCTTCTTTCTCAAAGGAAGATTTAGCAGCGAAAAATGATCGTGTTGTACTAGCAGGGCGATTAATGACAAAAAGGGGAAAAGGGAAAGCGGGCTTTGCTCATGTTCAAGACTTGAGCGGACAAATTCAAATTTATGTTCGTCAAGATGCGATTGGCGATGAAGCGTATGATTTATTTAAAGCGCTAGATATTGGTGATATGGTTGGCTTTACTGGTGTTCCTTTTAAAACGAAGGTTGGGGAAATGTCAGTCAAAGTAACGGAGTTAACACTGCTTAGTAAATCGCTGCGCCCACTACCGGATAAATATCACGGCTTAAAAGATGTGGAACAGCGCTATCGTCAGCGTTACTTAGATTTGATTACGAGTGAACAATCTCGAGATGTGTTTATCATGCGTAGTAAAATCATTCAAGCGATCCGACGTTTCTTAGATCATAAAGGATTTTTGGAAGTGGAAACACCGATGATGCATAGCATCCCGGGCGGTGCGTCAGCACGTCCATTTGTGACGCACCATAACACGCTTGATATGACATTGTATATGCGTGTCGCGCCCGAATTACATTTAAAGCGATTGATTATTGGTGGCTTGGAGAAAGTTTATGAAATCGGGCGGAACTTCCGTAATGAAGGTGTTTCGACACGGCATAACCCTGAGTTCACAATGATGGAATTGTACGAGGCATATGCCGATTTCGAAGATATGATGACATTGACAGAAAAGCTCATTTCTCACGTTGCAGAAGAAGTATGTGGCACGACAACGCTCATGTATGACGAGCATGAGGTCAACCTTGCTCCTGGGTGGGCGCGCATCCACATGGTTGATGCAGTGAAAGAAAAAACAGGCGTTGACTTTTGGCAACAAATGAGCGATGAAGAGGCACGGAGTTTAGCGAGAGAGCACGGGGTGCCTGTGAAGGGAACAATGAAATTTGGGCACGTCGTCAACGAATTTTTCGAGCATTTCGTTGAAGAAACGCTTATTCAACCAACATTTATATACGGGCACCCGCTAGAAATTTCCCCACTTGCGAAGAAAAATGACCGTGATCCGAGATTCACCGACCGGTTTGAGTTGTTTATGGTTCGGCGTGAGCACGGAAATGCTTTTTCAGAGTTAAATGATCCAATTGACCAGAAACAGCGCTTTGAGTCACAGCTTTTAGAGCGAGAACAGGGTGATGACGAAGCCCATATGATGGATGAAGATTTTGTAGAGGCACTTGAATATGGTATGCCGCCGACTGGTGGATTGGGGATTGGGATTGACCGACTTGTCATGCTTTTGACAAATGCATCGTCCATTCGTGATGTGCTGCTTTTCCCGCAAATGCGTGGTCGGGAGAAGAGCGACTGACAAAATGTAAATGTAGCATTTAAGTGAGCGGAGATATCAGCTATAATGGTGTGAACAGGTGTAATCCAGCACCTGTTCAATTTTTTTTTTTGGAAGAAATAATAAAAAGCCCTTGCAAACATATTTGATAGATGATATATTATTTCTTGTCGCTAAGCCTTCGGTGATGTTGATACATAATTTTATTAAAAAGATATTGACAGTAGAAGGAGCAACTGGTATTATATAAAAGTTGCTAACAAGCGACATAAGCTCATTGAAAACTAAACAATAGCCAAGCGTAAAAAGAGATCAATAGATCTCAACATGTAAGCCACAAAGAAATTTGTGCAAAATGAGCAAATCAAACACTTTAATGGAGAGTTTGATCCTGGCTCAGGACGAACGCTGGCGGCGTGCCTAATACATGCAAGTCGAGCGCACAGAAG
>NZ_FMYM01000001.1 GCF_900096965.1 Shouchella lonarensis
GAGGGTCTTTTCTTTTTTGCCCAGTCTTTTGCACCCAATATTCCACAATGTGGAATATTACGTGTTTCAGTCCTCGAGAACTATTTTACACATACTTAAAAATAGGTACATCCACAGCATCAATCTCTTTTTAAACACATACAAATGTGGTAAAATAAAGACAGGTATATTGAAGCAAGAACAGGAGGAAGATAGGCATGCCAAAAAGAATTTTACTGTTTATATTGACCAATATCTTGGTGTTAACAACAATTGGCATCGTTTGGTCGCTCATTACCCGATTTACTGGTATGAATAGCTCGTATTATACAGGCGGTCCTGGTCTAGGAATTGACTTTGGGACATTGCTCGTATTAAGTGCCGTAATTGGTTTCTCAGGTGCGTTTGTTTCTTTAGCCATTTCCCGCTGGGTTGCGAAGAAAATGATGGGCGTAAAAGTCATCGACCCGGATGGCCCGCTTACGTCACGCGAGCGTATGGTTGTTGAAAAAGTACATCGTCTATCACGCGCGGCAGGTTTAATGCATATGCCAGAAGTGGGGATTTACAACTCACCTGAAGTCAATGCATTTGCGACCGGTCCATCAAAGAAAAAGTCACTTGTAGCTGTTTCGTCCGGCTTGCTTGATGTGATGGATGATGATGCGATTGAAGGGGTTATCGCCCATGAAGTCGCGCACGTTGCCAACGGCGATATGGTGACAATGACGTTATTACAAGGAATTGTCAACACGTTTGTTGTGTTCTTATCCCGCATAGCGGCAATCATTGTTTCACGATTTGTGCGTGAGGAAATGCAATTTATTGTTCAGTTTATCGCAGTGATTGTGTTTCAAATTTTGTTTTCGATTCTTGGTAGCCTCGTCGTCATGGCATTCTCGCGGTACCGTGAGTTTCATGCAGACCGCGGTGGCGCCGACTTGGCAGGCAGAGACAAAATGGCACATGCACTCCGCTCTTTGAAGGCGTACATTGATAGAGCACATGTTGATCATGGTACAAATGATGCAGCCGTACAAACAATGAAAATTAGTGGTCCAGGTGGGATTGCGCGATTGTTCTCATCTCACCCAGAATTAGATGAAAGAATTGCTCGTTTAGAGCGTATGTAAGAGAAGACTGCTTCCGATAAGGGGGCAGTTTTTTAACGCAGAAACCAATAATATAGCGGTAAATATAAATGATAAATTTTTAAAATAAAGAAATCAAATGTTAATAAGTCATTATACTGGAAAAGTAAGCGTTCTCATGTTTTAATAAATATGGGTAGTACTTGAAATAGAAGTGAGTTGTCACTTTTCTGGTGACATTTGATTTCTGGATATATAGATATAAGGGGGTAAATAAATTGAAGGCTACTGGTATTGTTAGAAAAATTGATCAACTAGGCCGGATTGTGATACCAAAGGAACTCCGGAATGTCATGGGGCTTGAAATTGGTACACCGATGGAGATTTATGTTGAAGAAGAGCGGATTATTGTGCAAAAATATGAACCATCTATTAAAGCATGTATGGTAACAGGCGAATCGTCACATGAGCATTTGTTGTTAGCGGATGGGAATATTGTAATAAGTAAACGAGCTGCAACGCAGTTGTTAGAGGAACTCCAGAAACAAATGGGCGCGCCTGAACAAGAAGAAAAAGAGGTTGTCGCATTATCATAAAAGCAAGTGTCTAAAACACTCGTGCAAACAAACTCGTTTGCACGAGTACATATTAAGATACGCTTAGCCGTGCATCCTCTTGTTTATAAATTGCTTCAATTTCTTCCGCGATGTCTTCTTCTAACTCTTGCCACGTCGGTAACGAATCATAGTTTTGTATGACTGTAAACGTCTGTAAACAAACAAGCAAAAATGGATAAGACTCCCCTTTGTCTTCAATGATGATATACATATGGCTATCTTTCGTATAAATCATATCACCCGGCTTTCGGGTAGCAAGGGGTTCATTGACGTGAATATCCATATACGAAACCTCCTTTTTCATTATCATTGTCAACCGAGGCAAAGTGTATACAGGCAAGTGATTGAGGCTGGTAAATCATACGCATTTCCGTTAAAGTACTAAGTGAGGAGGAATGTGTGTGGCAAAGAAGAAGTATTACGTCGTTTGGCATGGGAGAAAACAAGGCGTTTTTGATCATTGGTCAGCGTGCGAAGAACAAGTAAAAGGATTTACTGGTGCAAAATTTAAATCATACAATACGAAGAAAGAAGCAGATGAGGCATTTAAGGCTGGCCCACAAAATACAGCTTCAGTAGCAAAACAATCACCTAAAGAAGTAAAGGATCAATCCGGGATCATTTGGGATAGCATTAGTGTTGATGTAGGTAGCCGCGGAAACCCTGGTCCTGTTGAATATAAAGGGGTTGACACAAAAACGGGTGCGATTTTATTTGAAAAAAAGCCGATGAAGATGGGCACAAACAACATGGGTGAATTTTTAGCGATCGTGCACGGGCTGGCCTACGTGAAAAAGTTAGGGGTACAAAAGCCAGTCTATTCTGATTCAACAACAGCAATCGGGTGGGTTCAAAAGAAAAAAGCGAATGCAACGTTAAAGCGGACAGCAGATACCGCTGAAATTTGGGCGCTTGTCGATCGAGCAGAAAAATGGTTAAAGGAAAACCGCGACCATGCCCCTGTGTTAAAATGGCATACGAAGCAATGGGGTGAAATTAAGGCGGACTACGGGCGAAAAGGGTAGCAGTACATTTGCGTGGAGGAAGGGTGGATTTGTATGAACATGGATATGAGAGAGCGCCAACAAGCATACGTACGCTCCGGTATAACCAAACCGGCGACATTTCGAGAGCAGCAATTGCGTAAGTTAAAGGAGATGTTGGAACGTTATGAGTCAACATTACTCACCGCGGTACAGCGTGATTTAAATAAACAGTCCTCGGAAGCGTATATGACTGAATTTGGCTTTGTTTATCAAGAGATTACCCACGCGCTTGAATCTTTAACCGCGTGGATGAAACCAGTCAAAATAAAGACGCCTCCCTCACATGTCGGTTCTCGCAGTTGGGTGCAGCCTGAACCATATGGTAGTGTGCTCGTCATTGCGCCGTGGAACTATCCAATTCAATTAACGCTCACGCCGTTAGTTGGCGCGCTTGCGGCTGGTAATAGCGTTGTATTGAAGCCGTCGGAGTTAACACCACATACTTCTCGTGCCCTGGCAGAAGCGATCACAGCGACGTTTTCACCCGAGGTGGTTTCTGTAATTGAGGGAGACGCCAAGGTAGCTTCAGCACTTTTAGACCAACCATTTGACTATATTTTCTTTACGGGCAGCGTTGCGGTTGGAAAGATTGTCATGGAAAAAGCTGCCCGCCATTTAACGCCGCACACGTTGGAGCTTGGTGGAAAAAGCCCGGCAATTGTAGATAAAACAGCGAAACTTACAATGGCAGCGAAAAGGATTGCGTGGGGAAAGTTTTCGAACGCAGGGCAAACATGTATTGCCCCAGACTATGTACTCGTTCATCAACATGTGTATGAGTCGTTTCTTGAGCAATTAAAAAAACAAACATTAAAGCTGTTCTCTGAACGAACCGCCGACGGGACGTACACACAAATTGTAAATGAACGACATTTTAAGCGGTTGTGTGCGTATTTTGATGATGGAACGATCGCGCTTGGCGGACAACACGATATGTCAACGCGTATGATTGCCCCGACCATTTTAACGGATGTGTCATGGGAATCTGCGGTGATGCAAGAAGAGATTTTTGGTCCGATTTTGCCAGTCATCCCTTATGACAATGAGGATCATGTGCTTGCGCGCTTGCATGCGCTCCCTAATCCACTCGCACTCTATGTATTTGCAGAAGATGTAGCGATACAAGAGCTGTTTACCGCGCAAGTTTCATTTGGCGGTGGTTGTATAAATGACACGTTGATGCATGTAGCAAATGTACATTTACCGTTTGGAGGGAAAGGGCCTAGTGGCATTGGTGCCTATCATGGTGATGAGAGCTTCCGCACGTTCTCGCACCAAAAGAGTTTACTGAAACAGTCAACAACAGTCGATATTCCGTTTCGTTATCAAACAGGTAAGCTTGGAGAAAAAGTCATTCGGAAATTGATGAAATAAACGTCATAATGTTGTTCGCCCCCTCATAGGATGTGACGAAGAGGGGGCGAACGCATTGTTAAAAAAGTGGACAAGCGAAGAAAAGTATTGGGTTATCGCTGGGATTGTGACATTGGTTGTGATGATCAGTAGTGCTCATTATGGCTTACAATAGAAATTTTATGGTAGGATAGAAGTCATTCGTATAACGAAATAGAGAGAGAAAGTGGGCGAGAGAGATGAGTTATCCAATGAAATGGGATTTAGACTCTTTATTTAAAGGAGGAAGTCAGTCAGAGGAATTGGCTGCATTTTTACAGGAGACAGATACGTTGTTTCAAACATGGTTAGATCGTCCTGAAACTGATGTAATCATTTCCGAGTTAACACACGCCGTTGACATGCTGTTTGGACGGATCAATGAGATGTTTTCGTTTGTGTCGTGTTTAATTGCACAGGACGTGAACGACAATCAGGCCTTGTTGTTAGAAGAAAAGTTGCAAGTACAACGTGTGAAATTTGAGTCATTGCGCTTGCGTTTGGCAGCACGTTTAAGAGAACTAGAAGATGATGCGTTTGCGACATTACTCACGGAAGAAGCATTAAAACCATTTGCTTTTTCGCTTTCTGAGTTGCGACAACATGCGAAAGATGAAATGGATCCAGCACGCGAGCACTTGGCAGCAAGCCTCGCGAAAGATGGCTATCATGCTTGGCAGTCTGTATATAATGAAGCAGTCGGTCGGATGGAAATCCCGTTTGAAGAAGATGGCGAGACAAAAATATTGTCGGCAGGACAGCTGTCTAATCGTCTGGATAGTCCAAACACGGCAGTGCGCGAGCGTGCTTCTTTAGCATATCAAAAAGCATGGAGCAAAGAAGCACCACTATTTGCCCAAACATTAAATCGTTTAGCTGGTTTCCGCTTAAGTTTGTATGAGGCGCGCGGTTGGGATGATGTGTTGAAAGAACCACACGCCCTTAATCGTATGCAAGAAAAAACATTACAGACGATGTGGGAGACAATCACAAAAAATAAGTCGCGTTTTTACAGATACATGGATGAAAAAGCGAAGTTACTTGGTGTTGAGAAGCTGAGCTTTCGTGATGTTCATGCTCCTTTACCAGTGGAAAATAAAGAACAAAGCGATATACCATATGATGACGCGTGTGATCTCATCATTCGGCATTTCCGTAAGTTCAGTCCGAAGATGGCTGATTTTGCTGAGATGGCGCTCCGCGATGGGTGGATAGAGGCTGAAAATCGGGCCGGAAAACGTCCTGGTGGTTTTTGTACGACCTTTTTGTTGTCCGGAGAATCGCGTATATTTATGACGTACGATGGGTCGATGGCAAATGTAGCGACATTGGCGCATGAGCTTGGTCATGCATATCATAGCTGGTGTTTAAAAAACAAGCCCGTTCAATTAGCGAAAGAGTACCCAATGAGTATTGCCGAGATGGCGTCAACTTTTGCAGAGATCATTGTTGCGGATGCGCTATTGGCAGAGACAGAGGACGAAGCGACGAAGAAAATGTTAGTTGAAAATCACCTTTCTCGTTCGTTATCATTTTTTATGAATATCCATGCGCGCTTTCTGTTTGAAATGCGCTTTTATGAAGAACGTAAAAACGGCATGGTGTCACAGGAACGCTTAAATGAAATGATGGTTGCAGCACAGAAAGAAGCATATGGCGACCAATTGTCGGAATATGATCCGTATTTCTGGGCGTCGAAACTACACTTTCATATTACGATGCGGCCATTTTACAACTTTCCGTACACATTCGGATATTTATTTAGTCTCGGTGTTTACGCGCAGGCGTTAAAGTCGGGGGCGTCATTTGAAGATCAATATATTGCACTGCTTGAAGATAGCGGTAGTATGACGATGGAAGATTTGGCAATGAAGCATCTAGGTGTGGATTTAACAACGCCTCAGTTTTGGCAAGAGGCCCTCGATGTTGTGTTGGCTGATGTGGACAAGTTTTTAGCGCTTTAATACAAACAAAAATGGCATGATCCTGCGCGAGGGTCATGCTGTTGTTCTTTTTAACAATTTTTTTAGAATATAAATGGACAAGTAAAAAATGGCGTGCTACGATAAGAATCAATTTATTTTCAAAGAGAGAAAGAAGGGGAGCGCATGACGGATACGAACATGACAAGTTATCGAATGAAGTGGGACTTAGATTCATTTTTTGAAGGAGGAAGTCATTCAAAAACATTTTCAGTCTTTTTGCAGGAGACAGAAGAATTGTTGCAAACATGGTTGGACCGTTCGATATGTAATGTAACGATTGCTGAATGGACGCTTGCGCTTAATATGTTGAGTGATCGTTTAGATCATGCGGACTCATTTGTAGAATGCTTGGTTTCACAAGATGTCAACGATGAGCAAGCATTGTTGTTAGAGGAACGTTTACAAGCACAAAGTGTGAAGTATGATATCTTACGTCTGCGATTGTCGACCCGTTTAAGAGAGCTAAAGGACGATGAGTTTGCGGCTTTGTTAGAAGAAGAGGCATTAAAACCACTTGCTTTTGTCCTTTCTGAGATGCGGCAGCAAGCGAAGGATGAGATGGATTTAGAGAGAGAGAGCTTAGTCAAACGTTTAGCAAAAGATGGTTATCATGCGTGGCAATCGGTGTATGATGAAGCCATTGGCCGAATGGAGATCCCCTTTGAAGAAGACGGCAAGACAAACATGTTATCAGCAGAGCAATTATTAAGAAAGCTTGACGGGCCAGACCGGACAGTGCGATTGCGCGCGTTTAAAGCGTATGAAAAGGCATGGGGACAAGAAGCGCCGTTATTTGCGCAAACATTAAATCGTTTAGCAGGCTTTCGTTTAAATTTATATGAGGCACGAGGTTGGTCCGATGTGTTGCAGGAGCCACTTGCGCTAAATCGGATGCAAGGAAAAACATTACAGACGATGTGGGAGACAATTACAAAAAATCAGTCGCGATTTTACCGTTATATGGATGCAAAAGCGACATTACTTGGCGTTGAGAAGCTTCATTTTCATGACGTTCACGCGCCTTTACCATCAAAAAATAAAGGAGACAATGAAGTTTCCTATAACGAGGCATGTGACTTGATCATTCGGCATTTCCGTAAGTTCAGTCCGAAGATGGCCGATTTCGCTGAGATGGCACTCCGTGACGGTTGGGTAGAGGCCGAAAATCGTACGGGCAAACGTCCGGGTGGGTTTTGTACGGACTTTCCTTTATTAGGACAATCACGTATCTTTATGACGTACGATGGCTCAATGACAGGTGTGGCCTTTCTGGCGCATGAACTTGGCCATGCGTACCATAGCTGGTGTTTAAAAAATGAACCATATGCTTTGACGCGAGAATACCCATTAAGCATTGCGGAAACGGCATCGACGTTAGCCGAGATGATGGTTGCGGATGCGCTTGTCGAAGAAGCAGAAGATAATCATGCGAAGAAAATGATGATCGAGAATAAGCTTGCTCGTGCGCTCGTTTATCTCAAGCACGTCCATGCGACCTTCTTGTTTGAGACACGTTTTTATGAGGAGCGTAAAAACGGGATGGTGTCACAGGAGCGCTTAAATGAATTGATGGTTGCAGCACAGCAAGAGGCGTATGGCGATCGACTCGCGACATACGATCCGAATTTATGGGCTTCTGTCGAGCATTTTCATATTACGTCAGCGCCATTTTACAACTTCCCATACACATTTGGATATTTATTTAGTCTTGGCGTTTACGCGCAGGCGTTAAAGTCGGGGACATCATTTGAAGATCAATATATTGCACTGCTCAAAGATAGCGGCAGTATGACGGTGGAAGATTTGGCAATAAAGCATCTAGGTGTTAATTTAACAACGCCTCAATTTTGGCAAGAGGCCCTCGATGTTGTGTTGGCTGATGTGGAGAAGTTTTTGTCGCTATAAATATAAAAACGGCATGATCCGAAGAGCATAAGGATCATGCCTATTTAGTCTTTTCGAACAAAACGTTCCAAAATGATCATAATAAGGTTATGTGCCATGATGTATGAAAGAAACGGTTTGAACTTACTGGAACCGTTTTCGTTTTTTCTCTAAACGATCTTTCTTCTGCGCACGCTCGTATAATTTGTCGTCAATTTGTGTGAGCGCCTCTTCGTCGTTCAATAAATCACGACGATTTTGATCAACCAACTCTTCGAAACGAATCAAATGTCTTTTTCGCATAATTTCCACCTTTATTTAGAATATTTCTTAACATAAATTATACCATGGCCTACTTAGATTACAACAGCAATTTTGTTACAAACATTTTATAAATTGATTTCTTAGTGAATGAAAGCAGAAGTTTTGTCGAAATATAGGAGCACGAAAGGTTGAGAGGAGGAAAGTCAAATGAGTGAACATCGTTTAAGTATACTTGAACAACAAATTGCTCAATTAGCAGAAGAGATCACACAAATAAAGAGAAATCAAGGGATGCAGTTTTCTCAGTCAACAACAGACGAATATTTATTAGGTGTATACAATTGTGAAAGCTGCACAAACGAGTAAAATGTTTTACAATAAAGGAGCGTGGTAAGGAGGGAGAAGATATGACGAAAAAACGTGTTGTGTTTGTGGTAGCAACAGCTGTCGTTATTGGGTCAATTTTAACAAAAAAAGAATGGCGTACAAATGCATGTAAAGGCATGCGGCAAGCGAAACAAAAAGTGAGTGAAGCAGTGACTTTTATGAAGGACAATCGTGCACATATTATGGAAGAAACAAAAGAAGCGCTTCAAGAGATGCGGGGTTTGGGACAAGAGATCGTCACTGATGTGACAACCGTTGTGGAAGCAGTCAGCCATTTACGCACGTCCTCGAAAGAAGCGTTACACGTGGCGAAAGAAGCGCTAGGAGAGATAAAAGAGCCGACAGATGTATAGAAAGAAGAAAGTCGGAAATATTACGATATAAGGACGGCGGCATACGCTGCAGTCCTTCCTAATTGACATTGCAAGGCGTGTGGGCAAGATGTTGTTTGTCTTACACTTTTTTCTTTTAAAGAATGAGGTGGTTGCGTTGAGCAAAGGAACGAATCATTCAACCGTGTCCGATGAACATGATTGAAATGAGGTGTTTCCAAAAGACAACAATCGATTTTACCCCAGAAGCAGAAGTATATGTCATTAGGTAGAGAGGTAGCAACGTTTTCGTTGCTGCCTCTTCTTTTTGGCATTTTGTGGGAGTATGATTTCACGGATAAAATGAAAAAAAAGTCAAACACTACGGTTACACTATTTCAATGAAGAACATGAGGAGGAAGCATGATGAAACGAATGACGTGGATGATCTTAATTTGTATACTGCTCCAATCTTTTTGGTTGCCACAGTCGTTTGCAGAAGGCGTAGACGATAAAACAAAAGAAAGCTCATTTGCTGTGCCCCAATCTGTGTTATCTATTTCAAAAGAAAACACATATAAAAATGCTACGCAAGACTTGCCTTATTTACAACCGAGTGAATTAGCTCAGAAGTTACTCGATTCTACAGAAGAAGAGATAGAAAATCCTGATTTAATCCGACTTATGAATGAATCGACTGTACAGTTTGCTCGCCTTGGTTTTGCAACAAAATTATCCATTTATTTGGGAGCTTGGCCGTTATCTTATGAGTCAGAGGGAACAGAAGTAAATTGGGAATACCAAAAAGTAAACACCAATTTTATTGATAATCGTGGTGGAAACGCACCGCGGAAGATGTCGTATTATCAAGAACAGCAGAAGAAAATTTCAGGTGGATTGACAGCGAAAATCCCCAACGCTGGAGCTGTTGAAAAGATGATGATGATTTATGCAGCGGAAAAAACAAATTTGCCTCTTGCATTTGATACAGTCATTGGTCAAGGAACGCGTAAAAGTCAAACGTACAATGTACCTCCTCAACAAGCGGGCTATTTGTATGGATATGTGCCAGCTGTTCATGAGAAGGGCAATGTCACTTACGGAGAAGTATATTTTACATTACGTGGTGGCAAACCGATTTTAGAAGTAAAAAACATTACCGATCAAGGAATTGGTGCGTGGATACCTGTTCAAGATCATTTATCTTTTACATTTATTGCTTCAACCAACTTACGTTAAACATAAAATGATGCCTTATTTTGGCATCATTTTATGTTTAACTGAGATGTTCGTTTGAGAAAATCAACATCTTTATAGTAGGCATCTTTCACTAATAAGTTTGGTCCAAGACACTTCACTGTCGGACAGTGACAAGAAATGGATTGCTGCAACTTAGATGATTGCCAGCGCTGAAAAGCATTTAAAAAGCTTGTATGTTGAATATTCCCGAGTTCAGGAACGTCACCAAAGTCTGTAACGATGATGTCACCACTAAATAGGTTGACATTTAAACGTGAGCGTCCATCTGGGTCATTGCGTACGGTCACAAGTGTTTCACTGTACAACCTTTCTTGAAGCGCCAAATCATCAGGGTTTTCGCTGCATGGATAAAAAGGCAGTGTACCAAATAACATCCATATGTTTTTGTTGCGACAATCAAGTAAACGATGGATACCGGCACGAATGTCATGTAAGCTTGCGACTTCCAAACTGCTTGCAAAGTCACTTGGATACATTGGATGAATTTCATGACGTTTACAGCCCATGTGAATGATTTGTTCATGAATACGTTCAAGATATGGGAGGGTTCGTTTATTTAACATTGTTTCAGCAGAAATGAATACACCTTCCGCAGAAAGTGCTTGTGCATTTTCAACCATACGGTGAAATAAAGCCTTGCGCTGCGCGGTAGATGGTTGATGTTTTGCGTTTGCAAAACCTATTTCAACAAAGTCATCGCTGCTTCCGTAATTATGAGAAATATGGAGGACATCCAAATAAGGAAGAATGCGTGTATACCGTTCAAGTGGCATGGTCAAATTAGAATTGATTTGTGTCTTTGCCCCACGTTCGTGTGCGTATCGCAATAACGGTTCAACGTAGTTCTTTACTGATTTGAGCGACATCATCGGTTCTCCACCTGTAATACTAAATGCGCGTAAATGGGGAATTTCGTCAAGGCGGCGAATGAGCAAGCTAAGCGGCAAAGGGTCGGGATCTTTTGGTGATAATGTATAACCAACAGCACAATGCTCACAACGCATATTACATAATGTTGTCGTGGTGATTTCAATGTTTGATAGTGTCAGTTTTCCAAAAGACTCTATATCTCGATAAGCTTCCCATGGATCATCATTTGTCTGTGTCGTATACATATCAATCATGTTTTTCTCTCCTTTACATTCAAACTTTATCTTAGCGTATTCAAACAAAAAATAAAAGCGTATGAAGGAAAGTAAAAAAATGAGGTGAACGGATGGGCTCTTCCACCGTTCACCTCAAGTTGCTTTCGTTATGGTTTGTTTTTGTGTGAAGGAATGTTTTTCTTTGTAGGCAATACTTCAATTTGCTTGATCTGATTCCCGTCAAACATTTTAACGATGAAATCAAAGCCATCAAAGGAAATACACTCGTCAACGACAATGTCGTATTTCTCAGTAAGCATCCAACCGCCAATGGTATCGGCATCATCTTCGTCAATGGAAATGTGAAGCAAGTCGTTCACGTCTGTAATCAATGTTTTCCCGTCAATGATATAATGATGGTCTGCCAATTTTTTAATTAATGGATCCTCTTCAACGTCAAACTCGTCACGAATGTCGCCAACAATTTCTTCAATAATGTCTTCAACAGTAATGAGGCCTGCAGTGCCACCATATTCATCAAATAAAATGGCCATGTGTGTTTGTTGTTTTTGCATTTCAATGAGTAGATCATTAATCGGAATGGATTCGATGACAGAAATGACAGGGCGAATGTAGTCATCGAGCTTAATTTCCGGTTTTCCTTCAGAATGGGGAGAGACCATATCCATCAATACTTCGCGAACGTTAACAATCCCAAGAATATGGTCTTTGTCTCCATTGACAATCGGATATCGCGTATATTTCTCCATCCTGATAATATCTAAATTGACATCAAAAGGATCTTCAATGGAAAGCGCACAAATTTCAGTACGTGGTACCATGATTTCTTTTGCAATGCGATTGTCAAACTCAAAAATTTTGCTGACGTATTTGAACTCTGCTTGGTTAATTTCGCCACCTTTGTAGCTATCAGAAATAATTAAACGAAGCTCTTCTTCTGAATGAGCTTGCTCATGCTCTGACATCGGCTTAAAGCCGAGGATGCGAATTAATATGCGAGCTGAGCCGTTTAAAACCCATATAAAGGGATAGAGAAGCCGATAAAACCAAATAAGAGGACGTGCAATGAGTAAAGTTACTTGTTCTGCTCGTTGAATTGCAATCGTTTTAGGTGCAAGCTCACCAATGACCACGTGCAGAAATGTAGCGAAGGTGAATGACACTAGGATAGCGAGTGTCGTCACAAGCGTCGGTGGAACAAATCCAGCAAAAAGTGGATGAAGCATATGTTCAAATGTCGGCTCGGCTAGACGGCCGATCCCAAGTGCTGTAATTGTAATTCCGAGTTGGCATGCGGATAAATATTCATCTAGATGGCTGACAACCCTTTTTGCGTAAATAGCTGATTTTTTCCCAGTGTCAATATGCGGTTCAAGTTGGGTACTCCTGATTTTTACAATCGCAAATTCAGATGCGACAAAAAAAGCAGTGAGCAAAATTAAAACGGCTACGGCCATTAAACTAAGCATTTGTTGAATTTCCAAATAGTCCCCTCGAAGAATGAGGGAGTCACCTCCTGTGTGTTTAAGCCAAATGACAATTGTCAGTTTGACTTGCGAGTGTCTCAAAATTTTTGCAGTTAAACGTACAAATCGAGACAGAACACACCCACACATACAACTAAGAGTGAGTGACTTTTAGTCAGTAAAGGGGTGGTTCAATGCATCTCGTACCATTTTCATTACATTGTACTCTCCACCATCGAACCACCCCTTTCACATTTATTCCTTCCTATCATATGCAAAAAGACAGAGAAAGTCAATCATTTTCTGGAATAATTAACAATTTATTTTATTAAATTAGAATTGTTATTTGAAAGGTCGGCCTTATGTGCCAGACCTTTCTTTGCTATTTACATTGCACGTTCTGCTTTCCCAAATGTGATGGCAGTCATAAACCCAGCAAAGAGCGCCAAGGCACAAATGAGGCCATATAAAAATGAATGCGGCATACCAATAGGGAAAATCACGATAATTGAACCAGCTACGAGACCAAACATGACAGCATATGTTGCTTGTGTGTATGTGTCAAAAAAGAAGCGGATCACCCGGCTTGTAATAAGAATGCCAGCACAAACGCCAAGACCAATGGCAGTAATGACAGGCACATTGAATGTGGTCAGCGAGGAAATGGCTGTATGGTATACACCGAGCACCATGAGCATTAATGAGCCACTCACGCCTGGAAGGACAAGCGCAGTACTTGCAATCCAGCCAGAAGCAAATAAAAATAAGTAGGTGCCGGTATCTAGGTTGGTGATGACAGTTGTCGTCGGTTCACTAACGAAGCGCATCAGTGCCACGAGTGCGAAAGAGACGACCATAAGTATGAGGTGAGTGAGTCGGAATGATTTTTTTGAATGCGTGCGACCAGACCGCCATAAAAACGGCAAAATGCCGATAATCAGCCCGACAAAGAGATAAAATAGCGGTGCTTCGTGATGTTTCAATAAGTACTTAATCAAGTGACTAAACAATAGCAAAGCACAAACCATTCCAATTCCAAGCGGGACTAGAAATCCAAACGCACGCTGCCAATTTCCTTTTGTTAAGTCGCTTAAAGATTGTAGTAAACGTTCGTATATGCCCATTAACATTGCAATGGTACTTCCGCTAATGCCAGGCATAATCTCAGTGATCCCCATCGCAGCACCGCGAATAATATTCGACCAAATAACCATGATGTAGCCTCCAGTATAATAACGTGTGAAAAGTGTCATGCTAATCAAACCATAGTCGGGTGAAACATGCAAGTCCAATGCTTGAAAGATCGATATATCATTTGATGGGAGGAAGAAAGATGAGGCGATACAGGAATGTTGTTGCTTTTTTATGTATTATCATGATGTTTCTACATGTACAAACAGTGAACGCGTATCATAATCAGACATATAACTGGAGTTATAAGCCGGCGCCACAACATACACCAGCAACGACTGAGGAAATGTATGAGCAAATGCTGGCACAAGCAGATGGATACTATATTGGCGATACAAATGAAAAAGTTTTGTACTTAACATTTGATAATGGCTATGAGAATGGCTATACAGAAAGCATCCTCGATACATTAAAGGAGAAAGAAGTGCCAGGAGCATTTTTCGTGACCGGTCACTATTTAAAGTCAGCGTCTGATTTAGTCAAACGGATGGTGACAGAAGGTCATATTGTTGGAAATCACTCTTTTCATCATCCAAGTTTACCAGCAGTGAGCGATGAACGGCTTGTCGCTGAGTTAGAAGGTGTGAAAGAGTTGTTTACAAAACTGACAGGTGAGCAGGAGATGCGTTATTTACGCCCGCCACGAGGAGAATTTAGTGAGCGAACATTGATGAAAACAAAAGAACTTGGTTATACAAATGTCTTTTGGTCACTCGCGTATAAAGATTGGGATCCAGATCGGCAAAAGGGTGGAGATTATGCTTATGAACAAGTAATGAAACGTATTCACCCAGGGGCCATTATGCTTGTGCACGCCGTTTCTTCTGACAATGCCGAGGCACTGCCGCGCATCATTGATGAATGTCACAAGCTTGGCTACACGTTCAGGAGCTTAGATGATTTGTCATTTTCGCACGTATTGCCATAAAAGAGCAAAAGCAGCGCGGATGAAACCGCGCTGCTTTTGCGCATGCTCATAGTGGGAGCAGTTATAAAGAAGAGAGTGTGACATCATGACCGATGGCTGCTGCAATGGTTTCTAATGTCGTCCTATCGGTTGGATCAAACGCGTCTACTTGTTTTGTGCGAACGATCATGAGGCCAATCTTTTGATCGTCACAATTATAAATAGGACATGTCAATTCATTCATATGTGACTTTCGCAAATCATCTTGGAAGCAAGACGCCGCCACAAGTTTTGTTTCGGTCCCTTCGCATATGTATATGCCTATCCAATCAATATACGGAACGGTTTGAACTAAACTGTGTGCGGTTTTTGTGAAAATTGCTTTCGTGTCCGCTGTTTGAAAAACATCAGCCATAATTTTTAATGATGCGATATCAGTAGCGATTGACAAGATTGTTCCCTCCCAATGTGTTGTTTCCCTTTCCATTTTAACAGAACTCTTTCTTGTTCCGGATTAGCAAGTTTAGGAAATACGTCTGGTTTGTTATAATAGAGGGATGAATTGGATGTACGGGGGTTTATGAGATGAATGGAAAGAACATAAGACCAGAAAAAGGCCAGACGATCCCGCTGAAAGTAAAACGATTGGGTATTAATGGCGAAGGGATTGGCTATTATAAGCGCCATGTTGTTTTTGTCAAAGGCGCGTTACCGGGAGAAGACATTATTTGTGAAATAACGAAAGCACACGAGAAGTTTTTCGAGGCAAAGGTAGAAAAGATCCGCAAACCTTCGCGAGAGCGCATCAAGCCGCCGTGCCCGATTTATGAAAAGTGCGGGGGCTGTCAACTGCAGCATATGACATATACTGCTTCGCTAAGAGCGAAGAAGGAGATTGTCAGACAAGCGTTTGCACGGTACACCAAGATGGATGCCCGTACGTTACCCCTTCACGACATAATTGGGATGGAAGATCCGTGGTATTATCGAAATAAAAGTCAATTGCAAGCACGAACAGAAAAAGGGAAGATTGTTGCAGGATTGTACAAGGAAAATAGTCACCAGTTGGTTGATTTGTCTGCTTGTATGGTGCAACACCGCACACTAAATGACGTCACTCAAGTTGTAAAAGACATTTTAACGACATTAAAGATTCCCACGTACGATGAAAAAAAGCATCGCGGGGATGTGCGCACGATTGTGACGCGGATTGGATTTGAAACGGGACAAGTGCAACTTGTGCTCGTGACGACACGGGAGGCATTTTCGAAAAAAACAGCGTTCATCGAAGAAGTAAGGCGACGATTACCGGAAGTGACTTCACTCGTACAAAATGTGAATCATAAACGAACGTCACTTATTTTTGGTGAGGAGATGATTCACTTAGAAGGAGAAAAAACGATTGAGGAGAGACTCGGTGAGCATGCTTTTTCTCTATCGGCACAAGCTTTTTTCCAACTGAATCCAGTGCAGACAGTCCATTTATATAATGCGGCGAAAAAGTGCGCGCGCTTAACAGGTGAAGAAAAAATCGTTGACGCGTATTGTGGTGTCGGCACGATTGGGCAGTGGTTGGCAAGTGACGCAGCTGAAGTACGCGGGATGGATGTGACAAAAGCGGCGATTGTAGATGCACGGAAAAAAGCGGCGCAGATGAACATGAATGCCCGCTACGAGGTTGGGACAGCAGAAGAATGGCTACCACGATGGATGAAAGAAGGCTATCGACCGGATGTCATTGTTGTTGACCCGCCGCGGACAGGTTGTGATGAGAAATTGTTAAAAGCGGTGTTGCAAGTGAAACCGGAGCGATTTGTATATGTATCGTGTAACCCATCGACATTAGCAAAAGATGTGGCGAAACTTACTGCGCGGGGGCATTATGAAGTGACGTCGATTCAGCCTGTCGATATGTTTCCGTGGACGGCGCATGTTGAGACGGTTGTATTGATGTCAAGGGTAGAAAAATAAGAGTGTAAAAGTGCTTGATATAAAGGGATTTCCGAGATTCCAAATAAAAATAAGAAATTCATAAATCCCGTAGAATTGCCTAAAACCAAACATATCCACGGTCAAAATGCCACAGGGTTGAGTTGACAGGATTAAAACAGGTAGGTTGGGTTGATAGAAATGTTGTAGAAATAGGCTAATCAACATTGCTGAAATGAATCCCAATGATGATTAGCCTGACAACAATTATAGCCTGTGCACCATTGAATGTTATAGGAGCTATCACTTTCCTTTAATGGGGTAAGTGATATCAGCAACCAATTCTCTGTTCCGGTATTTGGATTTTTTTCATACAAGCGTTGTATAGTTAATTCGGCTAGTGTGATGATGACATGGTGAAATTGATCTGTACTTTTTAATGGTTTTACAAAGATGTTAGTCAGTACACTGTGGTATGATAATTCCAGAAGAACTTGCTTTTCTTCTTGCGTGTCTAAGGTATCAATTCTTATATCCACAAGAGGGTTGCAAGGGTCCTCAACTAGTCGCTTAGAATATGCTGATAATTTTTCGAGAAGTGCATTTTGGATTTGTGAATTGCCTTGATAATAAATTGATATATGCAATATAGGTCTTCTGTTATTCATGATAATACCTCCTTAGGTAGTATCACATATTAACTCTAAAGGGCGGTATTATCAAGTTGTAAAATGAACAATAAGGTTGAATTTGTTATACTTTTGATTATGCTCATATCCTGTATATGAATAACAAGACCCATGCCGTTTATTAATTACTTCAATAAACGACATCGGGTCTAAATTAAGACAAAGGTGTATCAGTTTTGGTCGACAGACGGTAAAGTCTGCATTAGGGCAAAGAAATGTTCAGGCTTACCGGTACTAAAATAGTTATACCAAGCTTCCAATGTGTCTGATTGAAACACGCCTAAATGTTCAATGATTTGCTTTGCCCATAATAAGCCTCCGGTAGAACTTGCAGTAATAAGGTTGTGATCCGTCACAGATGGCTTGTCTATATAAAAACTTTGTCCTTTATAATTGGGAGAAACCATTTCAAGGAATCCCGCTCCATTACTGGTGTGCGGACGATTATCTAACACCCCAATATTGGCAAGTGCAACAGTAGCACCACAGATTGCACACACCGTACCGCCGGAAGAAAGCAATTCTTTTGCCTTTTCGATAATCGCGCCATGCTTTGGGTCGCTCCACGTATTTGCACCCGGTAAAATTAACACGCTTGTTTCACTCACAATAATATCCTCAATTTGACAATCCGGCACGATTGTCATTCCGCCCATTGTCTTAATCGGATCGTTAGAGTTGCTTACCGTTTTGAGCGATACTTTCTCCGCATCCTTCTTAAAAAATCTGCTCGAATGCAGCTCAGCAGTAACATATCCCGTTTCCCAGTCGGCTAAAGTGTCAAGAATATAAACATAGATTGTAAACATAAATTACCTCCATTTTTATTGTTTTATTGATTTGTTCGCTTTTTTATTGTATCATATAATTATTGACAACAGTATGGCAACAATTATAAACAGGAGGATGTCAGATGAAAATAGACAGGCTTGTTAGCATGATTATGATACTCCTTGACAAAGATCGGATTGGCGCACAGGAGTTAGCGGATATGTTTGAAGTTTCACCTCGCACAATCTATCGTGACATAGATACAATAAATATGTCGGGAATTCCTGTCCACTCCACATCGGGAGTAGGTGGCGGCTTTGAAATTATGCGAAATTATAAGCTTGATAAAAAGGTTTTTTCGACTGCTGATCTTTCTGCTATCTTGATGGGGCTTTCCAGCCTTTCAAACACGGTACGAGGTGATGAACTGGTAAATGCCCTTGCAAAAGTCAAGAGCTTTATCCCCGCCGAAAAAACAAAAGATATTGAAATAAAAGCCAATCAAATCTATATAGATTTAAGACCGTGGATGGGTAACAGTAACATACAACCGTACTTGGAAATTATCAAAACAGCCTTACAGGAAAGTAGGCTACTTTCGTTTCAATATTCTGCTCACCATGGAAATAAAACTGCACGAATAGTCGAGCCGTATCAGCTTGTATTGAAAAATAGTCATTGGTACTTACAAGGTTACTGCTATATGAGAAGTGATTATCGCTTATTTAAACTATCTCGTATATCAAATTTACAAATGCAAGTAGAAACTTTTATACCACGAGATTATGAGAAACCCATTTTAGAATTTACGGATTTTTTAGAAACAATACAAACAAAAATTAAAATCCGTGTTCATAAATCTGTGATGGATAGAGTACTTGATTATTGTGCTTATGAACAATTTGCTCCAGATGGCGATGAGCATTACATTGTTGATTTCCCCTTTATAGAGAACGATTACTATTTTGATATTCTTCTTAGCTTTGGAAATAAATGCGAGTGTTTAGAGCCGTTACACATTCGTGCAGAAATGAAACGTAAAATACATGATATAGCTGTCTTATACAAAAACTAAAACATGAATACTTTCATAGCAAAATAGAATGGTGGCTATTCTGAGTTGATTTTAGCATCGCTACTGCGTAGGAAATATAAATAATCTCTCTACAACTTCCAATTTGCCTTGGGTTAGAATCGTCTAAAGAAAGTAGGAATTACTGGTTGGACTGCAGACATTATTTCGGGAACAATTGTGACTTTACTTCTCTAAATTTAATAGAATGGGTGAATTATTATGCGCATTGTAGCCTATTTAGTGATCGTAGTCGTTTCGATTGTGATGCTAACATATATTTTCTTTGATGTCGGGAATAGACATTTAGTAAGATTGTCTAGCGCTATCTTTTGGATAACATTGATTTTAATGTGGGTAAAAAGAAAAGAAAAAAGGAAGAATCTTTAAGGGGATATACTTGGTTTTTCGTATGACAATGGATCACCCTGCCTATGTTTGTCATTTTGGTTCTGTAGACATCACGGCAAAAAAAGTAAAGGCGATTGCGACTGCCACAGCCAGTGCCTTAATCGATGCTGGCTATTTTTTGTATTATGGGTTGGCAGCGCTTATTTTGCACGATATAGTTAGATATAACGTCTGTATTCTCCATGACAGTAGAAAGGTGTAAAAGAAAATGAACAAAAAAACTATCCCATTAATATTGTTTTTAATGTTTGCTTCGCACTGGCTTTTAAAGATTTTTCTTCCTCTCTATGAGGACAGTTTAATTGGAAACATCATTTCTATATCCTTGATTATCGTTGGGGTCTTCTTGCTGGTCCTGTATTTTAAGAAGGATGGAGATTCTTAAGTTAAAATAGAATGGGCGATTTGAAGTGCTTGATTCAGGGATACCTTGGGGCGTGTATCGCCTTCCTTCTGCTAAAAAAGCAATCAAGAACGGCGCAGGTGGAGTGTGTGGTGGGGTTAGAGTTGAAATAATAAAAAGTACGCCCGCGGGCGTACTTTTTATTATTTCTTATCTGTAGTTCCAGTCGCATGGTAGTTTTCCTTGTTTTTTTCTTCCCAGAAGTCGGCGTTTTTAATGCCAAGTTTCTTTGGGTCAAAAGTTGGATCAAGCCCTTGCTTCCTCTGTGCATCATAATCGCGCAATGCTTTCAGTGCAGGACGGGCGAGGAACACAATGGCAATGATGTTCAACCAAACCATAATACCGAGCCCGATGTCACCAAAGAGCCACGCATTTTTTGACTCATTCGTTGTACCGAAATAGACAGCAGCTAGAAGAATGAGTTTCGTAATAAACATGACCCAAGTCACTTTTTTATTACGGAATAAGTACGCAACGTTTGTCTCTGCGATGTAATAGTAGGCCATAATGGTCGTAAAGGCAAAGAAAAGCAAAGCAATCGCGACAAAAGATGTACCAAAACCGGAGAATGAACTGTTAATTGCAGCTTGTGTATACTCTACGCCTGGCTTAGCTACTTCAGGGAGGTTGTGCACGAGCATCTCTTCATTGGGCGCTTGTGTATTGAACATCCCCGTAAATAAAATCATAAATGCCGTGGCTGAGCAAACGAGCAATGTATCAATGTACACAGAAGCAGATTGCACGAGGCCTTGTTTTACTGGGTGTGACACTTCAGCTGCCGCAGCGGTGTGTGGACCTGACCCTTGCCCAGCTTCGTTCGAATAAACACCACGTTTGACCCCCCATGCGATGGCGCTACCGAACATGCCACCGAAAACAGAGTCAACGCCAAAAGCACTGCGTATAATAAGCATGAACGTCTCTGGTACCGCAGTGATATTTAAAGCGATAATAATGCCTGCCATAATCATGTAGCCAAGTGCCATAAACGGGACAACATAAGAAGAAAAAGCAGCAATACGTTTGACCCCGCCGAAAATAATGAGGGCGAGACATGCAATAATAAAGAGTCCCGTTGCCCACGCTGGAATTGAGAATGCATGTTTCATTGCAGCACCAATGGCGTTCGATTGTGCACCAGGCATGAACAGCGCCATTGCGAGTAGCGCGGCAATTGCAAACAAGACGGCAAACCATTTGATGCCAAGTCCTTTTTCAATGTAGTAGGCAGGTCCACCCCGGTATTCTCCACCTAACTTTGTTTTATAAATTTGTCCCAATGTGGATTCAATAAAAGCACTGGAGGCCCCTAACAGGGCAATTGTCCACATCCAAAAGACGGCGCCAGGACCACCATAAAAGATCGCGGTGGCGACCCCGGCAATATTCCCGGTTCCAACGCGAATGGACAGTGACATCGATAATGCTTGGAAAGAGGAAATTCCTGCATCAGAACTTTTCCCACTAAACATTAATTTGAACATTTCTTTAATATGTCTTATTTGTACAAAGCGAGTGAGTAGCGTAAAGATGAGTCCAACGGCAAGTAGAATGTAAACGATGGGACCTTCCCATAAGAGATGATTCAATTTGTTTGCCATTTCCATGGTAAAACTTTGTAACGTTTCCCATAATTCGAGCATATTCCTCTCCTCCTTTTCGTGTAGATTTGTTTTTGGGTATACATAGGCTATTTTAATTTTATTTGTAAGTTTTAAAATGAGCAATGGTACATTTAGCCTATATTTTTGGGAGTAAAAGGGATTATAAATAGGGAATGGCCTGCAGTGACTTGAAAAATTGGATGTAAAAAGAGATTGAAAGCAGTAATTACTGTCGAACTGTGCTAAGATAGTGTTCCAGAGGATCGCAACGCACGTTTGAATTCTCTTGGTATATGATGTCTAGCGACTACTTCTGTATTCTGGAAAAGGATGGAGAACATAATGACGGATTCCAACTTAATACAAAAAACAAAAATATTAACCGCAGCGACACTCATTTCAAAAATCATTGGTTTCCTTTATGTGGTACCGTTAACGGCAATGGTATCAACAGATGGAATGGGTTTGTATTCGGAAGGATATCAACCGTATCAAGTGTTATTGAGCTTAGCAACACTAGGTGTGCCGCTCGCGATGTCGAAGTTCGTATCTAAGTACCATACGTTAGGTGATTACGAGACAGCGCACCGTTTGTTTCGATCGGGTATTATTTTTATGCTTGTTACAGGCATTATTGGCTTTTTATTATTATTTTCGGCTGCGCCGATTTTAGCAGAAATATTTTTATCCCTAGGTGATAAGAAAAGTGTTTATACTGTAGGCGATACAACGCTCGTCATTCGAATGGTTAGTGTCGCTCTCATCATTGTTCCGGCAATGGCCATTATTCGAGGGTATTTCCAAGGGTTCGGTCAAATGGTGCCGACGGCTATTTCTCAAGTGATTGAGCAGCTTGTACGTGTGTCATTTATTTTAGCGATCGTTTTCTATATTATGAAAACAAGTGGTGATGTCGTACTTGCCGTCGGGTTTGCAACGTTTGGCGCATTTATTGGCGCAATTGGCGGAGGGTTCGTGTTAATTTGGTATTACATGAAAGAAAGACCGACAATAGCGCATAAAGTTTCAACCAGTGCAGTTCGTCATCGATTGCCACTCGTTGGCATGTATAAGGAAATTATTCGCTATGCGTTGCCAATTTCTTTTGTGGGGCTATCTATCCCATTGTTCCAGTTGATTGATGTTGCGACGATTGAAAATGCACTCGGCAGTGGTGCAGGTAAAGAGTACAAAGGAATTTTGGTTATGATGGTACATAAGCTTGTCCTCATTCCAATGGCGCTCGCAACCGCGTTGTCTATTACCCTTGTGCCTACCATTACGCAGGCGTATACCTCTGGGGAAAAGACACTGCTGCAGCGAAATGTGTTCCAATCTTATCAAATGATCTTGTTCATTTGTATTCCAGCCGCATTTGGTTTGGTTGTTTTAGCAGAGCCTATTTATGGTGCTATTTATGGCGTAAAAGAACAATTCCACATCGGCGTTGAGACACTCATGTTGTACGGACCGATCACATTAATTTTTTCTCTTTATGCAGTGACAGGCGCGATTTTACAAGGGTTGAATCGGCAAAAGTATGCGATGATTTCACTTGCTATTGGTCTTCTGGCAAAAGTCATTCTCGCGTTTCCACTCTTATGGTTACTTGGACGTACGGGTGCAATTTGGACAAGTTATATTGGCTTTGGTCTTGCGTTGGCGATGAACGTGTGGGCAATAGGGAAATTTGCTCAGTTTCGTTATAATGTCTTATTGAAAAGAGCGCTACTCATATTCATGATATCATTAATTATGACAGCGGCGACGTGGATCATTAGTCGTGGGTTGATGGTATGGCTACCAATTGATTCTCGTTTAAGTGGTGTCATTGTGACAGCAATCTCTATTTCAAGTGCGATTGTTTGTTACTTTTTCTTGACCGTGCGCGTGCATTTGGCTGGGGAAGTGTTAGGGGAACGGTTCCGCTTTCTCAATCGGAGAGGGTATTGAGAAGAGCTCGTTCATTAATTTCCTGGGAAATTAGACAATCTTAGACATTTGTTTAAGAGAAAATCTCTTTATGTATGGGCTTTGCTTTTGGTATAATAGAGCCAGTTTAAAAATGTAGTGATAAAATGACGGTGGATGAGTGAACGTCCGGTAAATAAGGGAGGGAACCGATTGGCAGATCAGGTGACAAAAGCGACACGTGGACGGAATGATTGGGTGTTAATTGGTACAACGCTTGGTTTGACAATATTTGGTTTGCTCATGGTGTATAGTTCTAGTTATGTTGAAGGGTTTTTGCTGGAACCAGAGAACCCAACATATTACTTAACACGGCAACTGATTTGGTTTGCGCTCGCTATTCCTATTCTCGTGTTTATGATGTACTTTCGGTACGAGCATTATCAGAAAATGACCCCCGTCTTGCTCGGTGTTTCAATTGTGTTATTGCTGCTTGTTGTACTTATTGGAACGGGTCGAGAGACGACAGGCGCCGACCGCTGGATTCGAATGGGCTCCTTAAACATGCAGCCATCGGAGTTTGTTAAAGTGGCAATGGCCATTTATTTAGCACATGTTTATTCGCGCAAACAAGCATACATTGCACATTTTAAAACAGGGGTCTTGCCACCACTCGTTGTCGTAGGTGTCATTTTCTCATTAATTATGTTGCAGCCAGATTTAGGGACAGGCACATTAATTATGTTAACAGCGATTATGCTTGTCTTTTTTTCTGGGGCGAAATGGCGCCATTTGTTTGGATTAGCGGCAGTGGGTATTGTTGGGTTTCTCGTCTTAGCGTTGCTCAGGCCATATCGGATCGCGCGCTTGACATCATTTTTAGACCCTTTTGCGGATGCAACAAACAGCGGTTTTCAATTAATTAACGGTTATTTAGCGATTGCTAATGGCGGCGTGACAGGTATGGGAATTGGACAAAGCTTACAAAAGATGCGGCATTTGCCTGAAGCACATACTGATTTCATTTTAGCTGTGATTTCCGAAGAGCTTGGTTTTCTTGGTGTCCTAATTGTGTTAATTGGTTATGGCATCATTTTATTTCGCGGTGTTGCAATTGGGACAAAATGCAAAAATCCATTTGGAAGTTTGCTTGCATTTGCGATTGTGTTTCAAATGGCAGCGCAAGTCGTTTTTAATGTGGGGGCAGTAACAGGATTGCTACCGATTACAGGGATGACACTACCGCTTATTTCTTATGGGGGAACGTCATTATTAGTGACATTCATTTCAATTGGAATTTTGGCAAGCATTCACCGTCATAATGGACGACAAGTGCTATAAAGATCAGTACAACAAGTATAATCTCGGAAAATATAGGTTTGAAATGAAGATTTAACAACCCCGGATGACTACACACTTGTTTGTGATAGGCAAACTAGGGGACCTCGAAACAAAAGTGACCGGAGAAAGTGGGATTTGATGGAAAAGAGACAATCTCAAATTGATTATACATTGTTATTTTTGTTGTTCTTACTTATGTGTATTAGTTTTATTGCCATTTATAGTGGCTCAGGTCAATACTATCCGGATGATCCAACATTTTTCTTGAAGCGACAAGTTGTTTGGTATGTCGTTGGGATCATGGTGATGGTTGCTGTTATGGTCATTGATTTTGATTACTTCAAGTATCTTTCAATTCCAGCCTACGGATTTGGGATGTTGTTGCTTATTTTAGTACCGATTTTGGGAAAGGAAGAGAATGGTGCGAAAAGATGGCTGTTTGGAGTCCAGCCATCTGAGTTTATGAAAATATTTCTTGTGCTTGCGTTGGCACACTTACTCTATAAAATCGTGACGAAGGAGCGTTATCGTTCTGTTAGGGAGGATATATGGCTGTTAATAAAAATAGCGGCCCTTAGTGTACCTCCATTTTTACTTATTTTGACGCAGCCGGATTTAGGCACTTCCCTTGTTATTGTTGCTATAGTAGGGACGATGGTGCTGGTGTCAGGTGTGCGTTGGCGCTTATTGTTTGCACTTGCAGGTGCAGCGGTAGCAGGGCTTGCGTTGTTAGTGTACCTACATGAGGCTCACTTTGAAATATTTAAACTGATCGTTAAAGATCATCAACTACAGCGTATTTATGGTTGGCTCGATCCAATGGGGAACACAGGTGGTTTTGGTTATCAGCTGTATCAGGCGATGCTTGGGATTGGTTCAGGACAATTATCTGGGATGGGCCTTTTTGAAGGTGTGCAGACGCAAGGACATGCGGTCCCTGAAATTCATACCGATTTTATTTTTACAGTTATTGGTGAAGAGTCTGGTTTTCTTGGAGCCATGATACTTTTGTTTGTATATTTCTTGTTGTTCTATCGGATGATCACGATTGCGATGAATTGTAATAATTTGTATGGAACATATTTGGTTGCAGGAATCGTCGGACTGCTTGTGTTTCAAGTGTTTCAAAATGTGGCGATGACAATTGGCTTAATGCCAATTACCGGTCTTGCTCTTCCTTTTATTAGTTACGGTGGAAGCGCCCTTCTAACAAATATGGTTGCAATTGGGATTGTCATGAACGTTCGTTATCGTACGAAAGACTATATGTTTAGAAGTGAGGAAGGGGACGGCGTCTAAATAGGAGAAGAGAGAGGGAGACAGGCAATGAGACTGGATAAACTATTGTCTGAGAGCGGATATGGCTCAAGGAAAGATGTGAAAAAGGTGCTTAAGAAAGGGAGGATCACTGTAGATGGTCATGTGGTAAAAGATGGGAAGGTGAAGGTTGACCCATCTAGGCAGACCATTTTCAATGGAAATACGTGTGTGAAATACCAGCAACATGTATATTTAATGTTAAATAAACCGTCTGGTGTCATCTCAGCGACCGAAGATCCTAAACAGCAAACAGTTATTGACCTAATTGCAGCCGAGTGGGGACATAAGAAAATGTTCCCAATTGGACGATTAGATAAAGATACAACGGGTTTATTGCTACTCACAACAGACGGGACGTATGCACATGCACTCATGGCACCTAAAAGGCATGTAGCAAAACGTTATCGGGCGGTGATAGCGGGAGAAGTTGGTGAGAACGAGCGGAAACAGTTTGCAGAAGGAATATTGCTTGGAGATGGGTATATGACACGTCCGTCATCTTTATCTATCATCGAGTCGGGTCCGAAATCGGTCATAGAATTGGTGTTGACAGAAGGGAAGTTTCATCAAGTAAAGCGAATGTTTGCGGCCTGTGGAAAACAAGTCATCGCGCTTGAGCGGACACATATCGGTGAACTTGCGCTTGATCTAGCACTTGCCAGTGGCGCATATCGTGAGTTGACTGAGGAAGAGAAACATCTTGCTGTTTCAAGTGCGAAGACATAAAAAAGCAACGGTTATCGTAAGATGTCGTCACCGTTGCAATGTTATGTGATATTAAGATGCGTTTGTTTTTTTGTTCGTAACTTGCCATTTACCACGGGCGGCACTTGTGACAAGACCATTGTATTCGAGCACATTTAAGTCTCGTTGGATGGTGCGCTGGGTGATACCGAATTCTTCAACCAAATCACTCGTCGTCACGGTTCCCTCCTGTTTCATGTACAAGTAGATGGACTTAATGCGAGTCAACATACGATCAGTTGAAGTTTTCAAAAAACCACTCCTTCTTCGTCTTTGTCTTCGCTATGTGCCAAAGCTTATGAAGGCACCTATGGAGAGTATATCACATTGTAAGGTGAAACGTAAGGACAAATTTGTGTAAAATTGTGTACAAAGACGGAACGGATTTAGCTTATCGTGTTGCAGACTTTCTCACTTGCCGTTATAATTAAGGATACTGAATGAATGGTAGTCATTTTTGGAGATAGATTGAGGCACGGACTATAGAAGGGGGGATCAGGTATGAATCAATGCGAATTCCGGGCACGGGATCACATGGTTGCAACTGACTATCATTGGCGTGTGCGAAAAGTGTTCAACTGGTGTGGTGGCATAGAGTATATGATTGAGTTGCTAGGCAGAGAAGAATGTATCGGTTTTGGCAACACGATGCGAGAAGCCCGACGTGACTTAGAAGAAGCGATGGGTCTATATGAGTTACGCAATGGGACAGCATCCTTGCCAGAGGTAGCGAAACAGGCGCAAATTATTGTGCTCGAACCATCAATGACGCTTGAAGAAATGTCAAATGTGAACGAGAATTTGCTGCAATTTAAGGAAATGTAAGCGACCATTTTCTATGAAAAAAGCGTGTCGAAAGATACAAAACAAATTACGATCATGTTTTTTATATACACGTAAGAACGAGGGCGCCATGGTAGATGCCGAAGCTTTGGTGCGCCATTTTTCATGAGGATTTTATATTTTTATACATAGGAAGCAGCGAACAAGCACAAAGAAGATGTAAAGGAAATTGAGGGTGAATTGGGTGGAACTGTTTTTAGGAGAAGGCTGGGATGTTTTTCCTGCGGGTGGCGCGACGGGTGAAGCATATGTGGCGAAGTGCGGAGATTACCAGTTATTCATAAAGCGAAATTCATCCCCTTTTCTTGCGGTCCTATCAGCGGAGGGGATAGTGCCAAAGCTACTCTGGACGAAACGACTGGAAAGTGGCGATGTCATCACTGCACAACGGTGGATTCAAGGGAGAAAGTTAAAGGCGCAAGAAATGATGGGTAGTCGAACGGCGCGTCTGCTTGGTCATATTCATAGGTCAAAAGAATTGTTGGATTTATGCCAACGTATGGGCAACCAGCCGCTTACTCCAGAAATAATGATAAGAAATTTACGTGAACAACTGCAGTCTCAGCCTAGACGAGACGTGGTTCTTTCACGTGCCCTTACTTTCTTAACGAGAACGGTTACGGAGGTCACATCAAAATCGTATGCTGTTTGTCATGGTGATATTAATCATAATAATTGGTTATGCGATGAAGAAGACAATTTATATTTAATTGACTGGGACGGAACAACGGTCGCAGATCCAGCGCTCGATTTGGGTTTAATGCTCTATACGTACATTCCTCAGTCCAAGTGGAGAGCATGGCTTGCGGATTATGGGGTGACATTGGATGCATCGTTACATGTACGTATGCATTGGTATGTTGTGGCACATACAGTGTCTGAAGTGTTATGGCATACATGTCGTGCACAACATATAGATGCAAGTAAGTTACGGGAAAAACTCACAACATTGTTAGTGTGAAGTCGTGCAGTCAACTGTATTCTGTGTTGTCTAATGTTGAGAGCCATTGTTGCACAGCAGTATCTTCGACGTTTTCGCTTCCGGTTGTGCTTGCAATTGTTTGCAATGTTTGTGATAAAGAGGAATTGAGTGTTGGCTCGTGCATAAGTATGGTTGCAAGTTGTTGTAATTGTATTTGCTCATTTGCGGTAAAATACTGTTCACTTTGCCGGTTTTGTAACAGGTCACGTAGTAAACCGAGTTTTTGTTCGACTGATATAGGCATGTAGCACCTCCTGTTTTACAATAGTGTTTTGTCATTTAAGCATTTTTATACCCACCCGTATGTAGACCAATGGTTTCCGTCTAGTCAGACCTGTTCTACATGCGGTTATAAAGGCGGCAAGAAGTCACTTGACGTTCGAATGTGGACTTGCCAGGTATGTCACGCGCACCATGATAGCGATATCAATGCGAGCATAAATATTTTAAATGAAGGACTACGCTTACAGACCTTATCCTAATCACTAAAATATGAGAACCGTAGGGACTACGGGGATAGCTTGGTAAATAAGAGAAACCGCTGTTAGTAAAGACATACGCAAACAAGTATGCTCTGTTCCCAAGAATCTCCCACTTCAAACACCCGTAGGGGTGTTAAGTGGTGAGTAGTTCAAAAGAGAAGGAGTGTGTAACGATGCGATTAAGACATAAACCATGGGCGCGAGAGACCTTAGCTGCTCATCCGGATATCGTGGTCGCGCAGCCAGAACGATATAGAGGAAAGTGGCACATGGCTTTTGATAAATCACAACCACTTTACGTTGAAGTTGGTACCGGAAAAGGAAAATTTTTAACGGAAATGGCGCAAAAGTACCCGGACATTCATTTTATTGGGATTGAAAAATATGAAAGTGTATTGCTGACAGCGTTGGAGCGTGTAAAAAAAGCGGGTATTTCTAATGTGAGATTGCTTGCACAAGATGTGGCGAAGCTCGATCATTTTTTTGCTGAGGATGAGCTGGATCGTCTGTTTATTAATTTCACTGATCCATGGCCAAAAAATCGTCATGAGCGTCGGCGTTTGACATATCAATCCTTTTTGATGCAATATCAATATGTACTAAATCCTGATGGAGAGGTACATTTTAAAACCGACAACCGGGGATTGTTTGAGTATTCATTACAAAGCATGTCAACATACGGGATGGCTTTCCACGATGTAAGTCTTGACTTGCATAAAAGCGGATTGGAAGGGAATGTCATGACTGAATATGAAGAGCGGTTTGTGCAGAAGGGGTTACCCATTTATCGGTTAGAAGCTCGTTTTACACGCGGTAAAGTTGGGGCTCTCTATAAAGATTATAAAAATTGACCTTTAGGGTAGCTTTTTCCTGTTTCAAGTAAAAATTACAAAATAACTGATCTGGTGTCAAGGCATGGATCAGTTATTTTGTGTTTCAGCGGTTTTTGGGAGCAACCTGGTTTATTAAGTATCGGTCTTATGAAACTTGCTCAAATTCTAGCAAAGCACCATTTTCTCTGTCTGCTAAGAACTCGTAATGTATTGGCCCGTCAACAGTTGCTTTTGTGATGCCGCCGCGGTAAACATCATATGTAAGTCCGGACCGCTCGACTGTTTCGGGTTCCATTTGAATCCAAGAATCACTCACGATGCAATCTTTTTTTGCGCGTGCTTTCACTTTTTTTAGAATTTGTTCAGGTGATAAGGACGTTTTCTTACACGCTTTGGCAGTGATGTAACCAAGAAGAATACCAACACTTAATCCAAGAGAAAAATGTTTCATCCCCTCATCCTTTCGTTAATAACAATGTGATATGACTAGTATAACGTAAAATGATTGGAGACGCTATGTGAAAAACTTTTAGGTGGCGCGCTTCTTGTTTTTTCGTTAAAATGAAAGGGGATGTGTTGCTAGCAGTGCCAAATCAATCAATGTCATATATATAATAGTTAATGGGGTGTAAAGATGAATGAACAAACAAAAGCGTTATTTAAAACGCTTACAGAATTGCCAGGACCTTCGGGGTTTGAGCATGACGTCCGGGCATTTGTACGAAAAGAAATCTTAAAACATACGAATGAAGTGATGCAGGACAAACTAGGCGGGATCTTTGGCGTACTTCGTGGCGATCCTTCGGGTCCAAAGGTAATGGTCGCTGGCCACATGGATGAGGTTGGCTTCATGGTCACAAAGATCAATGAACAAGGGTTGGTCAAATTCCAAACACTTGGCGGTTGGTGGTCGCAAGTGCTCCTTGCGCAGCGTGTGCAAATTATGACGGATAACGGACCTGTCATCGGTGTCATTGGCTCGACCCCGCCACATTTGTTACAAGAGTCACAGCGTTCAAAGCCGATGCCGATAGAAGAAATGTACATAGATGTCGGGGCCGATGATAAAGGTAATTGTATCGCGCTAGGCATTAAACAGGGACAAGCGATTGTGCCAGAGTGCCCATTTACACCAATGGCGAATGAAAAGAAAATTCTTGCCAAGGCATGGGATAACCGCTATGGTGTAGGTCTAGCGCTTGAATTATTGGCGCATTTAAAAGACACGCAGTTACCAAATACTGTCTTCGCTGGTGCGACTGTACAAGAGGAAGTTGGTTTACGTGGGGCGGCGACAGCGAGCAATCTGATTGAACCAGATCTTTGCTACGTATTAGATGCAAGCCCGGCAAATGATGCGACCGGTGGAAAAGATGCATTTGGTCATTTAGGAAAAGGGGCTCTCGTCCGTATTTTCGACCGGACGATGATTACGCATAAAGGGATGCGCGATTTCGTCTTAGATACAGCAGAAACGCATAATATCCCTTATCAATTTTTCTTGTCTCCAGGTGGGACAGATGCTGGGCGGATTCATACGTCAGGGGCAGGGGTACCATCGGTGGTCGTTGGGGTTTGTGCGCGTTACATTCATACATCTTCTTCAATTTTACATGTTGATGATTATGCTGCTGCAAAGGAATTGTTGATTAAACTTGTGCAAACATCCGATCGTGCAATGTTTGAAGCCATTTCATCGTTTTCCTAAGTGAAAAAAGTCTCATGGGTTAAGGTGTTGATTTGTTGTGAAAGATTTTCTAAGGCGAAAAGAGGTCAAGCCTTCTTTACACTTGTATTTCATTGAGGCAATGGGGAAAATGACTTTCGGTTTGTTTGCGACACTCATTATTGGTTTAATGATCCGGACATTTGGTGAACAAAGCGGTTTTGATGTGCTGATTGAAATTGGCCAGTTTTCGATGGATTTGTATGGTGCGGCAATCGGCGCGGCAGTGGCGTTGGCATTGCGGGCTCCGACGTTTGTATTGTTGTCGGCAATTGTGTGTGGCGCTGCTGGTGCGATGTACGGAGGACCTGCGGGCAGTTTATTTGCTGCAATTGCAGGTGTAGAAGTAGGCAAACTTGTAAGTGGTGAGACAAAACTCGATATTTTAGTGACACCAATTGTCACGATTTTTAGCGGCTTTCTCGTCGCCGCAACTGTCGGACGACTTGTCTCATATATGATGACATCACTTGGAACAGCGATCATGTGGGCGGCAGAGCAGCAGCCACTTTTTATGAGTATCATTGTTGCGGCATTAATGGGGTTGGCGTTAACTGCGCCGATTTCCAGTGCGGCGATTGCGCTAATGCTGGATCTAGAAGGCAGTGTCGCAGCGGCAGCGGCAATTGGTTGCGCTGGACAAATGATTGGTTTTGCCATTGCGAGCTTTCGCGATAATCGTTGGTCGGGGCTTGTTTCACTTGGATTAGGGACGTCGATGTTACAAATGCCAAATATTATTCGAAATCCGCGCATTTTAATTGCGCCAGTCGTTGCTGGTATGATCAGCGCACCCATTGGCACATTGGGATTCGGATTAGTGAACAATGCAGCTGGCGCTGGCATGGGGACAAGCGGTTTTGTTGGTCCGTTAATGACATTTGCAGAAATGGGTTTCTCGTGGGCGACATTTATGCCAGTGATGTTGTGCTATGTGTTGATTCCGGCGGTTGTAAGTGGGTTGACGACGATGTGGCTCAAACATCGTGGTCATGTTCAACTGGGAGATATGAAAATATCCGTTTAATAAGATGAATGCAAAGTTCCATGGATCATCAGGCCCATGGGACTTTTTGTGCTTCTCACTTTGGTTTCAGGCGCATTCGTGATACACTAACAGGATAGAGATGGAAAAGGGATGACGATATGGATTTGCAAGCACTCAGACATAAAATTATTAGTACATTAGAGAGAGATGACTGGACTTTCTCTTATGATCATAAAGAAGCGACGTTACGGATAGAAGACACGACGTCGAAAAAAGGTGTCACGCTGTCTTTAAAACCACTTTTAGCGAAGTGGGAAAGAAAAGAATACGCAGCACTTGATGAAGCAATTCGTTACGTTCGTGTTGGACTTCAGGCAATGGTGGAGAAGGTGACACTGATTGAAAATGAGAAGCATATTTTTCCTGTCATTCGTGCTGCATCTTTTCCAACAGAGACAAAGGATGGAAAGAAATTAGTGACTGCGCCTCATACAGCAGAAACACAAATCTTTTATGCGCTTGATTGCGGTCAAACGTATACCCTTATAGATGAAGACCAGTTGAAGGAAAGCGAATTGAGCGCCGCTGCATTGAAGGAGATGGCTTTATTCAATGTGCGTACATTGCCGCAACCAGTGCGAGAAGACCGTGTAGCTGGCAATACATTTTACTTCTTATCAGCAAATGACGGTTATGATGCGAGCCGGATTTTAGACCAGTCATTCGTGCAAAAGATGACCGAGCAAGTAGAAGGGGAATTGGCAGTAGCTATACCACATCAAGATGCGCTCATTTTCGCCGATATAAAAAATGACACCGGGTATGACGTGTTAGCGCAAATGACGTTACAATTTTTCATGCAGGGCCGTGTACCGGTAACTGCATTGCCATTCATGGTCACTGCTGGCGAACTCGAACCAGTTTTTATTATGGCGCGAAAGAAGCAGTAAAAAATGAACCTGGTAACAACAAGGGGTCTTTTTTTGTTTCGGATGAGGAGGAAGATGAATGGCGATTTGGGACAAGTGGTTGCATTGGCTAAAGAGCTTAAAAGAAGACGAAAAAAAGGTTGAAGAAGTTTCGATTAAACGTACGCAAAGAGTGGAACTGGAAGAAGCACGAATGACATATCATTATGCGCGTTCGGATGTAAAACGGACATCGGCAACGGTTAGAAGTGAAGTAGGGAACGATGAAATGCCTAAACGATCAGCCGTTTCTTTAGAAAAGAATAAAGATTGGTTTCAAGGTCATTTTGTGCCATCAGACAGCCCCTCGCCAATTCACGGATTGCAAAAAAAAATTAAAACAACGACACACGAAACAACATCTCTTTTGAAAGAACGAGAAAAGCATGTGGATAAACGACAGCATGAAAGTGTGCATACGGCTAATCTCGAACAACAGGTGAAAGATACGTTTTATGAGAGGAACGCAGTTGATGTTACGCTAAGTGAGAGTGCAACATCTGTAGAGGCGCCTTCCCCTGTACACCCCCCTCATCAAACGCTTTCTTCACCTAATGAGCATGAATTGCGTGGTCAAAAGCGGAATCAAGAAAAAGAAGTATGTACAGAAAAAAATGTGTCGAATAAGACTGAAAGGAAACGAGACACTGAACGGCATGACCGACAGAAGATGATACATGCAAGCGAGCGTGTGAAAAAAGAGTCTTCAAAAGAAAAATCGTTGAAGATCCCTTATAATGTGTTGATGCTTCCAGAAGACCGCCGTCAACAAGCGGACACATATGATGCGCCGCCTATGCATTTATTGCATGTCCCGTCTCAACGTGTAGAAGAGAATCCAGATGAGATCAACGAACAAGCCGTGTTGTTAGAGGAGACTTTAACGAGTTTTCATGTTGATGCAAAAGTGGTTGCGAGTACAAAAGGACCGGCTGTGACGCGTTTTGATGTCCAACCCGCAAAAGGTGTGAAAGTCAATAAAGTTACGAATTTAATTGATGACATGAAACTGGCGCTAGCGGCACAAGATATTCGTATTGAAGCGCCAATTCCCGGTAAAAATGCCATTGGTATCGAAGTGCCGAATCGTGTTTCTGCCCCGGTCATGTTGCGGGAAATTTTACGGCAGGGTGTGTTTAGACAAGCAACCTCACCACTTTCGGTAGCGCTTGGTTTAGACATTGCTGGTCAACCTGTAGTCACAGACTTATGCAACATGCCACATGGTTTGGTAGCGGGAGCAACTGGATCTGGAAAAAGTGTATGCATTAATTCTGTACTAATTAGTTTACTTTACAAGGCATCACCAAAAGATGTGAAGTTGTTACTCATCGATCCAAAAATGGTTGAGCTTTCTCCTTATCAAGATATTCCTCATTTACTTGCCCCTGTATTGACCGATCCAAAACATGCCACGACGGCATTGAAATGGGTTGTACAGGAGATGGAAAGGCGGTACGAGCAATTTCGTGCGGAAGGTGTACGCCATATTGCTGGCTACAATCAAAAACATCCGTCTGCTGTGTTGCCGTACATTCTAGTTGTCATTGATGAGCTGGCTGATTTAATGATGGTCGCACCTCAAGAAGTTGAAGAGGCGATTTGTCGTATCGCGCAAAAGGCACGGGCGTGTGGAATTCACCTTTTACTTGCGACGCAACGTCCATCCGTTGATGTGATTACAGGGTTAATTAAAGCGAACATCCCCACTCGGATTGCCTTTGCAGTGGCCTCCCAAACTGATTCACGCACAATCCTTGATATGGGCGGTGCGGAACGTTTACTTGGGAAAGGGGATATGCTTTTCCATGAAAATGGTCAAGCAAAGCCAGTCCGTGTGCAAGGAACATTTGTTTCTGATGAAGAAATTGCCGCGGTGGTGTCGCATGTAAAGCGCCACGGAAAGCCACAATATATGCTAGATACATCATCGATCGCAAAAGCTCAAGCAAGTAGTGAAGAAGAACAAACAGACCCTTTATTTTCTGAAGTGGCTCATTTTGTTGTGTCGCATGGGAACACGTCTGCTTCTAGTATTCAACGTCGCTTTCGTGTCGGTTATAATCGGGCTGCGCGCTTGGTTGAGATGCTGGAAATGCGAGGGATTGTGTCAGAAGCGATGGGCAGTAAACCACGCACAGTGCTGATCACAGAGGAGCAATTACACGAAGAGTTAGGAGAGGACTTTCATAAGAATAACAAGGTGTAACTTCCATGTTATTGGTTGCGACTTGAGAAAAACCGCAAAGTTCTATATGATATGAAAGGGTAAGCGATGTATGCTTGTTAAGAGGAAAGTGTTGGACCTTTTTTTGATTGCTACATATACTACTGTAAAAAGGTACGCGCGGTATATGTCCGTGTAGTGTCCAGCCATCCTAGCAGCATCACAAAGCTTATTTTTAGATGAATACTTTGACTAGTTGTTAAGATTGGAGGCTTCACCTTTGAAAACCTACCATTTCACAGGGATAAAAGGCGCAGGTATGAGTGCATTGGCGCAAATATTGGATGACTTAAACGAGAATGTCCAAGGATCAGATATTGAAAAGACGTTTTTTACGCAAAAACCACTTGAGAAAAAAGGGATTCCTTTGTTACCCTTTTCTAAGGATAATATTAAAACAGGACAGCAAGTTATTTTCTCCGCTGCTTATGGTGAAGATCATGATGAACTCGTACGAGCGCGTGAGTTAAATGTAAAGGCACAAGTTTATCCTCACTTTTTAGGGGAATTTATACAGCAGTTTACAAGTATTGCTGTTACTGGATCGCACGGGAAAACATCTACGACCGGACTATTGTCTCATGTGCTTGGCGCAGTGAAGCCAACATCATTTTTAATTGGAGACGGTACTGGAAAAGGAACAAAGCAATCCACTTATTTTGTATTTGAAGCTTGTGAATATCGACGTCACTTTCTACACTATTCACCTGACTATTGCATCATGACAAACATTGACTTTGATCATCCCGATTATTTTAAGAGCATTGATGATGTCGTATGTGCATTTCAAACAATGGCGATGCAAATAAAAAAAGCGATTGTTGCTTGTGGCGATGATCCACATTTGCTGCAACTACAAGCAAATGTCCCAACGCTCTATTATGGCATCGGTGACGGAAACGATTATCAAGCAAGAAATGTACAAAGCACATCAACAGGAACAACATTTGATGTCTATGTACGTGGTGACTTATATGGTGTGTTTACGATCCCGGGTTATGGTGAGCATAATGTAAGAAATGCGATGGCAGTCATTGCGTTGTGTCATTATGAACAAATATCATACGACGAAATTGTGGCACATTTAATGACATTCTCTGGCGTCAAGCGTCGCTTTAGCGAAAAAAATCACGGATCACAGATTTTGATTGATGATTATGCACATCACCCAACGGAAATCGCAGTAACAATTGATGCTGTAAAGAAGAAATATGCGAACCGTGGAGTGACAGCTATTTTTCAACCGCATACGTATACACGAACCAAAACGTTTTTGCATGAATTTGCCGCAGTGTTAGGTCAAGCAGACCGCGTATATTTATGTGATATTTTCGGGTCAGCGAGGGAGTGTACCGGTTCTCTTTCGATTGAACAATTACAAGAATTAATTAGAGGCGCAGAGTTGTTGGGCGAAGATAACATACAATTATTAAAGAGACACGAAAATGATGTCCTTCTTTTCATGGGAGCAGGAGATATACAAAGATACCAGCAGGCATATGAAAAACTTTCATCATGAGAATAACAGTAGCGCATCGTGCAAATGATTTCTCCTTGTTTTTTTAAACAGGGAGGAAACGATACGCACGATCGCGAAGTATTATAATTAAGGAGATTTGCTCCTTTTTATTTTTTTAGGAAAGCGATTGTTGACCGAGAAGCGTGTAGCAAAAGGGGAGAAGTTAGGTGGAATGGATCTTATATGGAAGCACAGCGGTTGTTGCATTGAGTTTTGCGTTGCTATGCATATATTTAATTCAAGCAACGCGTAAAGCGACAAAAACGCTGGAGCACACATCAGCAACTGTGGAAGCATTAAAACAGCAGCTGGAAGGTGTCTCATCTGAAACGGAGCAGTTATTAAAGAAAACAAATGTGCTTGCTGACGATGTGAAGCGCAAATCTGATGCAATACATCATTTATTTGAGTCAGCGCAAGAGCTCGGTGATGCGGTGAAGACAGTCAATCAGTCTGTTCGGCAAGCATCAGTGACAATTAGTGAGCAAACGAGTAAAAATGCTAAAACAGTTTCACAAGCTGTACAGTGGGGACAAGCTGTTTTAGATTTTTATACAAAGTTGAAAGCACGAAAAGCACAAAAAGAGGCAAAAGAGAAAGGAGAAGGTCAGCATGGGTGAGATGAATACGAAAGATTTTTTGATCGGGACATTAATTGGGGGGATTGTTGGAGCAACGACGGCACTTTTCCTTGCACCGAAGTCTGGAAAAGAGTTGCGTGGGGACCTGACGGAACAAGCGCAATTTGTTAAGGATAAAACGATAAAATTGTCTTCTGATGTACGAGATAAGAGCGGTGCCTGGATTGATGTTGCAAAGGAGAAGTCATCAGCGCTTGCTAAAACAGTATCAGATCAATCGCAACAAGTGGCAGAGATTGTGAAAAACGTCAGTGCTGCAGCGAAGGAATCTGCGCATAAGCAACGTGAGGAAACAGTCAGTCTTGTGAGTGATATGAAAGAAACAGTTGACGATGCAGGGGAAGAGATGGGTGATGTCATGAGAGAGACCGGCGAGAAGGTTGCGCAAGAAGTCGGTGGGAGAGCAAAATAATTTCATAAAAATGAGGAGGGTGTGTCGTCTTATTACGAGATGACATGCCTTTTTTGTGTGGTTATTCACGATTTTGTCATTTAAATACCGTATTTTGGTATCGTGGCGTCCCTTTTCTATCCATTTTGTGATATGATAACGTAAAAACAAGATGTAGGTGACGAATGGATGAATCATGAGCAGCTAGAAGAATTAAGGGAATCGCTGGATCGTGTCAATTTAGCGATTTTGGAACAAATTAATATGCGTGCTGAGATCGTCCAGCAAATTGGGGAAATAAAACGTGCACAAGGCATGACACGATATGATCCTATTCGTGAGCGGGTCATGCTTGATCTTATTGCGACGCACAATCGTGGTCCATTTCCGACAACGACCATGCAACATTTATTTAAACAAATTTTTAAAGCGAGCCTCGATCTGCAAGAGGATGACCATAGTAAGGCATTACTTGTCTCTCGAAAACGGCAGCCAGAAGATACAATGGTTGAAATTAAAGGAGAAAAAATTGGTGACGGGGAACAAAGATTTGTTTTCGGTCCGTGTGCAGTAGAAAGTTATGAGCAAGTATTTGAAGTTGCGAAGGCAATGCGTGCACGTGGCGAACGTCTGCTGCGTGGAGGCGCGTTCAAACCGCGAACGTCACCATATGATTTTCAAGGGCTGGGTGTAGACGGTTTAAAGATTTTAAAACGTGTAGCTGATGAATTGGATATGGCGGTGATTAGTGAGATTGTCACACCTGCACATATGGAGATTGCGTGTGAGTATGTGGACATGATTCAAATTGGTGCCCGCAATATGCAAAACTTTGCTTTATTGAAAGAAGCTGGTGCGATGAAGAAGCCAGTGCTATTGAAACGGGGTTTAGCAGCGACAATCGAAGAATTTATCCACGCAGCAGAGTATATTGTTACGCAAGGAAATGAACAGTTGGTTTTATGTGAACGTGGCATTCGCACGTATGAAAAGGCAACGAGAAATACGTTAGATATTTCAGCTGTATCGATTTTGAAACAAGAGACGCACTTACCTGTGATGGTAGATGTGACCCATTCAGGTGGGCGACGTGATCTCGTGTTGCCACTTGCGAAAGCGGCGCTTGCAATTGGGGCTGATGCGGTGATGGTAGAAGTTCACCCAGATCCAGCGGTGGCACTTTCTGATGCTGCACAGCAGCTAGATATTGCACAGTTCCATCAGTTCTTAGATGCATTAATTGCATCAGGTCTTTATCGTGAGAGAGATACGAATGCTGATGCATGTGATCGCTATGTTTAAAAATAATAGAAGTGGATAAAATAATGCGTAAATAAAAGGCATTCATATTTTGATTGCTACAAACATTTGTTGCCTTATGATAGAATGAATCATTTTTTATGGATATAAGAAGAGTGGACTGATTTTTTAAGAGAAAGTGAGGATAGCGCTGCATGGCAGCATAATGATATGAACCCAACCATTTATGATGTAGCAAGAGAAGCTGGCGTTTCAATGGCCACTGTTTCCCGTGTGGTAAACGGTAACCCGAATGTGAAACCGACAACACGAAAAAAGGTATTAGCAGCAATTGAGCGGTTAGGATACCGGCCAAATGCAGTTGCACGTGGTTTGGCAAGTAAAAAATCAACGACTGTAGGTGTCATTATCCCTGACATTTCCAGCATTTTTTTCGCCGAATTGGCGCGAGGAATTGAAGATATTGCCACGATGTATAAGTACAATATTATTTTATGTAACTCTGATCAAAATAAGGAAAAAGAGATCCATTTGATCAATACATTGCTTGAAAAACAAGTGGATGGCATTGTTTTTATGGGTGGAGAAATTACAGATGAGCACGCAGAACAGTTGCGTCGCTCTCCTGTCCCTGTTGTATTGGCGGCGACAATTGATCCGAAAGAAGAATTTCCTTCCGTGAATATTGATTATAAGCAAGCTGTCAATGACGCCATTTCCTTTTTAACTGAACAGGGGCATAAGCGTATCGGGATGTTAAGTGGACCGTTAGAAGATCCAATTAATGGTTATCAAAAATTTGCAGGTTATCGGGAAGCGCTTGAACAGGCAGGTATTGCCTTTTCTGAGGATCTTGTAATCATTGGTGATTATACGCATGATTCAGGGGTAGAAGCAGTGGGGACATTTATGTCGCTTGCACAACCGCCAACGGCGATCTTTACTTCAAACGATGAAATGGCACTTGGTGTCATTCACGGTGCACAAGATAGCGGTCGCAGCGTGCCAGAAGACTTGGAAGTGGTCGGATTTGATGATACGCGTTTAGCGACAATGGTGCGTCCGACATTATCAACCGTTGTCCAGCCGTTATACGATATTGGCGCAGTGTCCATGCGATTGCTAACAAAGTATATGAACAAAGAAGAGGTAAGTGAGCACACGGTTTGCTTGCCGCATCGGCTAGAAAGCCGAGGTTCTACAAAATCTTTATCTTAAAGTGATCTGTACATACAAATCCTACCCCGAAATTTTTCAGGGTAGGATTTGTGTTGTAGTTCGACAGGTTATCTTTGTGTTTGATTTTCTATATGACTCATTTTTCTCCGAATCAATGACAACGCTTTTTCTAAAGTGGCTTCATTTATCGCGGTGACCTCTTTTTGACGTGCAATGGTCGGGAAAGGTTCATCATCCCAACAAGTCGGAAGTGCTGTTATTGCCATAGTTCGAAAACGTTGGAGCCATTTTTCTGGTAACGGACCTTTCGTAAGCGCTGTTTGATTTGTCATTTCAAGCCAAATGAGCGACCATGCGCGAGGAACGACGCGCCAATGATCATAACCACCACCACAGAGCGCAACCCAGCGTCCGTCACAATATTGGTGAGCCAATTCGTGCGCTAGTTTAGGTATTGCTTTATACGTTTTCATTGATACACGTAAATGCGATAAAGGATCATAGTAGTGGGCATCAACGCCATTTTGGGTCAAGATGATGTCAGGTTTAAAAACGGACACCACTTCTCGGAAAGCGGTTTCATATACTGCCAGAAAAGAGTCATCGTCTGTATAGGCATCAAGTGGGATGTTAATGGTTGTGCCATAGCCTTGTCCGACGCCTTTTTCAATGACGTGACCTGTTCCTGGAAACAAATAGCGACCTGTTTCGTGAATACTAATGGTACATACGTTTGGATCATTATAAAAAGCCCATTGCACACCGTCTCCATGATGAGCATCCGTATCGACATAGAGGATACGGACGTCATATTGTTGTCGCATATGAGCAATAGCAATTGCAGCGTCGTTGTAGATGCAAAAGCCAGAAGCCCGTCCACGCAAGCCGTGGTGTAAACCACCACCGAGGTGAAAGGCATGCTCATATTCGTCACGTAGTACCGCATCACAAGCGCGTAATGTGCCGCCAACAAGATAACTTGCCGCCTCGTGCATATGTGGGAATATTTGGGTATCCTCTGTGTTGAGTCCGTATATTGCTGCATCTTTTTCTGATAAAATTCCTTTTCCTCCTTTTTGAACAGCAGCGATATAATCGCGGTCATGAACAAGGGAAAGGGTGTCTTCACTGGCATGATAAGGACTAAATATTGGTGTATATGGGTGAACAGCACCTAGTGCGCATAACAGTGCATACGTCACTTCTAGTCGAATAGGGTGAAAGGGGTGTTGGTCATGAAACGCATAACGGGGACCGTGCCCACTATAAATGAGGGCTGCTTCTTTTTTCATCGTTGATCACCTGCAGATAGACAGAACTTGTATAATGGATGCATGATGTTGATCTGCTGCAAGGATGAGCAGACCGCCCACCTCCTTCGTCCTGCAAAGATTCATTTATTCGTTCATGAAGCGGTTTGAAAACCGAAGACGATGAAAAGATTCAATCGAGTCTGAAGGTACATTTTCCCCAATCCTTGCCATCAAGCAATTGGCTTGGTGTGAGTTAATTTCTGGATCGTCGGTTGTAAAACAAACGAGTCCGCCAGCATTCATCATTTTTTCCATCATTGTCCGGTACTGCCAAACATCCAAACCGCTTCCTTTTAAATCCCAATGCCAATAGTATTCTGTCGTGATGACAATATAATTCTCCATCGCTTCATCTGCCATTGAAAGGCGTAACAGTGCTTTGCCTAACCCATAACCTCGATAATCAGGGGCAATTTCGATGCCACCCAGTTCTAACAAGTCCACCATATTTCCGCTTGACCAGTGTTCTAGTGGATCAGGATAAACAAACGTTACATAGCCAACAATTGTGTCTTGATCACGTACGACAATGACCCGTCCTTCAGGTAAAGTAGTGATTTTGAGTAACGCATCTTTTTGTGCAGGTGCTGGACGAAAAGAAGTTAAACGAGCATGAAAACGATAGCTAGCCAATGTTTGTTCTGTAAGTGGTCCTTCAATGATGAGTGTACCATTTGGATAAACATAAGACTCTTGAAATGTTTTCTTCGGATGGTTCAAGCGCTCACCTCATTGTCAAAGCATGCTTTTCTTATTAAGCAAAGATGAAAGCGTTCTTCTATATTTAGTATACACGTATTCAGACGAAATAAGAAGTGTATACATTCTATTTGAAACAAAGTTGGACGTGTACTATAATGAATGCACGGGAATGTAGCCAGTTTAAATCGAAAAGAAGGGTAGGGATAGAAAAATATGAAAGCGCTTCCTAAGAGTGTCCTTAACCATAACATGGTGGATTATGATCATTTTGTGAAAACGTTTGATTGGAAACAAGTAGAAAAGCAGTTTTCATGGTATAAGACTGGAAAGGTAAATATGGCTTACGAGGCAGTTGACCGGCATGTAGCAGGACCGAAAGCAGATCAAGTGGCACTTCATTACAGTGATGAGACGAGAAAAGTGTTTTATACGTTTCGTGATCTACGTTGCGAATCAAATAGAGCGGCAAATGTGTTAAAAGAGGTTGGTGTGACAAAAGGAGATCGTGTGTTTGTATTTATGCCGCGCACACCAGAGTTATATACAGGGATACTTGGTGCGCTGAAATTAGGCGCCATTGTTGGTCCGCTATTTGAAGCGTTTATGGAGAGTGCTGTATACGATCGTTTGCAAGATAGTGGCGCAAAAGTGTTATTAACGACCCCCGATTTATTGGAGCGCGTCCCATTTGACGACTTACCGGCGTTAGAAACGGTACTTGTCGTTGCCGATTCATACGAAGACAACGGTTCTTTTTTGGATTATAAGACACGTCTATCCGCAGCGAGTAATGAATTAGAGATTACGTGGGTCGATAAAGAAGATGGCTTGATTTTACATTATACATCGGGATCAACAGGCAAACCAAAAGGTGTCTTACATGCTCATGGTGCGATGGTTCAGCACCTTCATACGGCGGAAACAGTGCTAGACTTGCAAGAAGGCGATGTTTATTGGTGTACCGCTGACCCCGGTTGGGTAACAGGTACGTCATATGGGATTTTTGCGCCGTGGTTAGCTGGAGCGACAACGGTTGTCCGGGGCGGGCGCTTTTCACCACGAGATTGGTATGAAGTGGTTGAGCGCTATGGGGTGACAGTATGGTATAGCGCGCCAACGGCATTTCGCATGCTGATGGGATCAGGGGATGCGCTTGTAGCACAGCATAACTTGTCATCTTTGCGTCATGTGTTAAGTGTAGGGGAGCCATTAAACCCAGAAGTCATTCGCTGGGGTATGGATGTATTTGGTAAGCGTATTCACGATACGTGGTGGATGACCGAGACCGGGGCACAAATGATTTGTAATTATCCTACGATGGATATTCGCCTCGGCTCAATGGGGAAACCGATACCTGGGGTGGAAGCGGCGATTGTCGATGATGCAGGAAAAAAATTACCACCGAACCGCATGGGGAATTTAGCACTCAAAGCCGGATGGCCATCGATGATGCGGGCAATTTGGAATAACAAGGAGAAATATGAGAGTTATTTTATACCGGGTGATTGGTATGTATCCGGTGACTCTGCTTACATGGATGAAGATGGATATTTTTGGTTTCAAGGGAGAGTGGATGACGTCATTATGACGGCTGGTGAGAGAGTCGGTCCGTTTGAAGTAGAAAGTAAATTGATTGAGCATCCTGCCGTTGCAGAAGCAGGTGTGATTGGAAAACCGGATCCCGTGCGTGGTGAGATCATCAAAGCGTTTATTGCTTTACGCGCTGGTTACACAATGACAGATGAACTAGACGAAGAGATCCGGGTGTTTGTGAGAAACAATTTAGCTGCACATGCCGCGCCACGTGAAATTGAATGTCGCGCGTCTTTGCCGAAAACGCGGAGTGGCAAGATTATGCGACGCGTGTTAAAAGCATGGGAGTTAAACTTGCCAACTGGGGATTTGTCGACGATGGATGATTGAAGATGGGGGGCGGAGAGCCCCTCCATTTTTAAGGCTTGGAATTAAAAGATGTAGAAGAGAAAGGATGTATGAGGTTTGGAGAAATTATTATCATTCTTTGCCGCGGAAAATTTTGAGGTGGCACAACTGTACCTTTTTGGAGGGGTAAAGTTTTTAGATTTACTGTTACTTGTGATGGCATTGGATATTGTGACCGGTGTTATTAAAGCAATTAAAAAGGGCGAACTGCAAAGTAAGCAGAGCCTACTTGGATATTCACGTAAGTTGCTCGTACTAGTCGTGATCGTACTTGCAAATGTGATTGATCAAGTTTTAGATATGGGCGGAGCGATTACATATGCAACAGTCGTGTTTTACATTTGTACAGAAGGACTTTCGATTTTAGAAAATCTAGCTGAGATGGGGGTAGCTATACCAACAAAACTAGCTAAAAAACTGAAGGTCATGCAGCCTGATAGCAAGGATGAAGGAATGGGTTGATGATACATATGGGTAGGGCAAGCAATTGCTAAATGTGAAAAGAGGAGTGGATTTACTTAGTTCCCCCTCTTTTTTAGATGGTAATATAATTTAGCGATTAATTATTAATTGTGACCATAGTGAAACACGAGATGTATATAACAGTAAGATGATCGTATGTGAAATGCTAGGCAGAATAATGGTACGAATGAAGTCCCCACACAAAAACCATGGAAAGAAATTCATCTTTTCCATGGTTTTTCTTATAAGAGGATGGTCTATACGTCTATCCTAGTCATTGTCAGACGCAGAATCGTTTACATCACTGTCGACTTCTCCATCCTCTTGGTTATCTTCATTTTCCTCAGTTGCCGCATTATCCGATGTATCTCCATCGTTTTCTTCTTCTTCCTTTTGCTTTTTCTCGATCTTTTCTAATTCATTCTGTTGCTTTAACTGTGCTTGGAACGGACTAAGTCCATCAATTTTTCCAACCATATGACTAGCATACAAGTCGGAGGTGACAAGTTCTAATGCTTCGCATGCTTTACTTGGTGGTCCCCCAGTAATGGCACAGACGCTTCTGCGTGTCAAACCACCAGGTTGAGTGAAACGCTTGCCATTCGCAGACATTAAGGATGGATTGACGTTGTAGGCGGCATGGGCGAGTCGTGCCCATATTTTTTGTGTACGTGGTCCGGTGCCACCGCCGTAAGTGGGGTTTAAAGGGAGTTGTTTTCCCGAAAAACCATTCCAAAGCGCCAAAGTAATATTCGGATTGGTCGCGACAAAGAGAGAGTCCTTGTTGTCATTCGTTGTTCCTGTTTTACTGGCCCAATCTGCATAAAAGATATTCCCTCCTGCAGTTGCACCTGTTGCGCCACTTTTCATCACACCACGTAACATATCGGTAACAAGGTAGCTCGTTTGCGGACTAAAGACAGTATATTGCTTGTCTTCATGTTCATAAACGACTTCTCCTGTACTCGTTTCAATTCGTTCAATCATGTATGGTTCGTGGCGAACACCATTATTAGCAAACGTGCTAAAGGCGCTGGCATTTTGTTCGACAGTAATTTCAACAGATCCGAGTGGTGCAGATTGAATGCCGAGTATTTTTTCAACGCTGAAGTTTGCACTCGTTAAGCCAGCATTAGCGATGACTTTTTCTTTTACACTAACGGGAGTTGCATCAGAAGCTCTGACTGCCGGCACGTTATAAGATTGTACAAGTGATTCGCGGACAGAGACGTTCCCAGCGTGTGCCCTGCCGGCATTTCCTATTGTTTTTCCGTTACGATAGCTCATCTCTGTATCCGGAATGACCAATCCCGGTTGCGTTACTCCGGCTTCAATCGCCGGTCCATAAGCGAGTATCGGTTTCATCGTCGAACCTGCTTGTCTTGGACTTGTTGCGTGGTTAACTTCCCATTTTTCTAGCTCTTCTCTCCGCCCACCAACAAACGAAAGAATCGCCCCAGTTTGGTTGTGCAACAACACCGCACCAAGCTCTTCTCTAATACCGCCACGATCAGGCTCAAACAAATGATCTGCACTTGCCGCAGCTTCATTCATGGCTTTGTATAAATCGTGGTCAATTGTGGTGTACACTTTATAACCTTGATTGACAAGCTCATTTTTGGCTTCTTCAGCAAACTTGTCTCGTTCAATCTTTTTAAGTGAGTCACTTAAATCGTCCCAACCTTTTCGCGCTGCAATTTTTTGTTTTACAAGAACATCGGTTGCTCGCTCTGTAATTTCTGTTGTTAAACGTGGATACTCTTGCATCGAGTCCGGTGCTTTCTTTGCAAAGTCTGCTGTCAAGTCATAATTGCTTGCCTCTGCATACTGCTCGTCTGTAATGTATCCTTTTTCATGCAGTCGCTCTAACACTGTTTCCAGACGTTTAAAACCTGGCTTCATGCCGTTCTCGTCTTTTAGTTGACCATCTTTTGTGAATGGAGTATAACCAAAGGGGCTTTGTGGCATGCCGGCTAAGTAAGCAGCTTGCGGTAAGTTTAGTTCTTTTGCAGAAACCCCAAACACCCCTTGTGCAGCGGTCTCGATCCCGGCAATATTTGTCCCATTGGCGTTACGTCCGAACGGCACAACGTTTAAATACGCCTCTAAAATTTCATCCTTTGACATAAAATGTTCTAACCGTAAAGATAGGAAGACTTCACTTGCTTTGCGATCAAAAGAAACTTCACTAGATAAAATTTGTTGCTTTACTAGTTGTTGTGTGAGCGTACTTCCGCCTGTTTGCACAGATGAATTGCTTAATTCTTGTAATGTTGCCCGTAATAACGCTTTAGGCACAATGCCGTCATGTTCATAAAAATGTTCGTCTTCTGTAGCGATAATGGCCCATTTCACTTCTTCGGCAATGTTATCAAGTGAGACGCGTTCACGTTGTAAGTCGCTACGTAAGTTTCCTAAAAATTGTTCTCCCGCCCAATATATTTTACTTGTCTCGGTTAAGTTTTCTACTAGGGCAACCATATCATTTTCGTTGTAATCAATTTCATCTTTTACAAGTGAAGCAAAATACCCCGCAGCAACTGCACCGGCAAAGACGAGTGAAAGAAAACCAGTAATAATGGCAATGAGACATAAATTCCATAGTACTTGATAAGTGATTTCGACTTTGCGGAAGAATTGAATGCGCGCTAATTTGCGCATAAATGTGTGCCAGTAATGTCGACATTTTGCGAGCATTTCTTTCATTGTTTTCCCCCTAAAGGATGTTTTAATGTAACACTTATTTTTAGTATAAAAGCAACGTGAGGATAAATGATCTTTTTATTATACCTATGAACCATATGACGAAGCAAGAATCGACTCAGTTCTAGACATTTTGCATCGCTTTTAGTATAACATAATGGGAAAGACGGTGTATGGCATATGATTTGAAAGATTGACACCACAAAATGAATATGTTAACAATAAAAGAAAACTTTGTTGATCAATCACGCGATAAAAGATGGTGTTGGTAAAGATAAAGGGAGAGATCAAGGTGACAGAAGAACGAGCATTGACAACAGCACAACAAGAGGCTGTAGATGAACAAATTGCTGCACTCATGCGTGGTGTGGTCGAGGTTGTACCCAAAGAAGATTTTCGTAAAAAAATTGAGGAAAGTGTGCGAACAGGTAGACCGTTAAAAATCAAGTTGGGTATGGACCCAACTGCACCTGATGTCCACCTCGGTCATACGGTCGTGATGCAAAAGTTACGTCAGTTCCAATCATATGGGCATCATATTCAATTAGTGATTGGTGACTTTACAGGAAAGATCGGTGATCCTACAGGAAAATCAGAAACACGTAAACCATTGACAGATGAGCAAGTGATGGAAAATGCTCGTACATATGTAGAGCAGTATGGCAAAGTGCTTGATATAGATAAAACGGAGGTTTTGTATAATTCCTCTTGGCTGAGTGAATTAAAGTTTGATGATGTCTTGAAATTAGCTGGTCAAATCACCGTTGCGCGCATGTTGGAGCGGGAAGACTTCAGCCAGCGTTACAAAAACGAGCAGCCGATTTCTGTGCATGAGTTCTTCTATCCATTGATGCAAGGCTATGATTCCGTAGCGATGGGAACAGACATTGAACTTGGCGGAACCGATCAGACATTTAATTTGTTGATGGGCCGACAACTACAAGAGACATATGGCAAAGAAAAACAAGTCATCATGACACTACCGTTAATTGAAGGTTTAGATGGTGTTCGGAAAATGTCTAAGTCACTTGGAAATTACATTGGTATTGATGAAGCACCAAATGAAATGTTCGGTAAAGCGATGTCGATTCCCGATGAATTGATGGTGAAATATTATCAGTTAGTGACTGACGTACCAATGGCAGATGTGGAAGCACTTGAACGAGGCTTGGCAGATGGCACGGTGCACCCGCGCGATGCAAAAATGGCGCTTGGGGCAAAGTTGGTTGAGATGTATCACAGCGAAGCAGCTGCAAAAGAGGCAAAAGATTATTTCACGACCGTATTTCAAAAACGGGCACTCCCAGATGATATGCCCGAGGTACAGTGGACAGGAGAGAAAGAAGTTCCTGTCATCGACTTGCTTGTTCAATTAAAGATGCAGTCATCTAAAGGAGAAGCCCGCCGCATGATTCAAGGTGGCGGTGTGAAGATTAACGAGGAAAAAGTGACCGACATTCATATGACTGTGCCGATTACGGATGGGATGATCGTTCAAGTTGGAAAGCGTAAGTTTATGAGGGTTTTAGAAGGGTAGATCGAAGTTGAAAAACTTTAAAGCAGGAGTACTGGTCGCATATGAAAACGCCCCCTTGGATTTGACCGAGGGAGCGTTTTTCATCAATTGCCAAGCCACAAAACAGGAACAGAGACCAATGTGAGTATAAGCACTAAAGTAAAGAAAATCACCCTATAGCGGACTTCCTTTTCCTTACCTTTTTTCAATTTTGCTAGATAAATAATAAAACAAGTTATGCCTACGACAAACCACATTGCGATCAAGAAGTACTTAAAGATGTCTTCCATATGCATCACCTTTTCTGGGAATTGTCAGAACCTACACACATACTATAGTATACGTGTATATCCCGAAAAAATAAACAGAAAATTTCATTGTGATTTAATTTGTGTGCTATATACCAATTACAAAGGAGTTACTCGGAAAATAGCAACCCATGTAACACCGACGTAAACACCTCTACCTTTATTATTAGCATCAACCCGAGTGGCTAATAAGGCGAAATATCCTGCATTTATCGTACCAAAAGCTATGCCAGGCGGGAAAAAGTAAGAAGCCCCTGCTACAATTGTAGCCCCAGCCGCCACTGAATGAAGGTAGCTTATATACCTGCGCGTTTGAGCACGGTCAAACTTTCGGTCATAACCCCACCAATGATATGTCCAACGGCCATAAACAGTATTTACTCCGACTTCGGGGTCTTTCACCACCACATCCAAGTCCGAAGAAATAGCAAGATTACCCTCGGCTACCTCGCTATTAACTTCGTCAAAGTGCTGTTGTAATGCATCGAGTTGGTATGCCTCATAAATATGCTGTGGCACATCCTTTAACTGTAAGTAACCATCGTTTGTCACTTCTACATACGGTTCTACTGCCAAGATCAGGTCTTGTTGAGAAAGTTCAATGTTCGGCGGCTCCTCTTGCTCTACATGTCGCTGAGAACCCTCCATCGCAAAAGTCGGAGTAGATAAAAAGCCGCTCAAAACCAGCATCAACACCAATACGCCAGCAACCATTTTTTTGAGATTCATGTCCGCATAACCTCCTAGATATTTTTACAGAAAAACATCGTCCGAAAACAACATCAACATTACGACAGATAAAAAAACTATTTAACTAATAACCATCTACCTACTCCTTTTAAATTATTCCCAAGGTGTAATTACTAGATGTCCAATATATAATAACAGACTATCACACTCACTATGGACCCATTTTTCTGTCTTATTTTGTCTTTGTGGAGAAATAACCCCCACATACGCCGCGAATGAGCATTTTTTGTCGCGAACCGACCACTTTCGATAGTATCCTTAAGCAACATGTAATTATTTGTCGTACGAAACCTTGGAACTTAAGAAGGAAAATCCGCTTTTTCACTCGAAAGATCAATTAAGGATGTTAAAAACAGGGGAGGTTGAATCATTGACGATTAATTATGCCATGTTGTTTGGTGCTGAAACGATCCGCAGAATGACGAAAGAGACAGAAGTAAGGTTAGCGGAAATGGATTTATGGAAGAATGACAAGGAATGGACAGATACGCTCATGAAAAAACTAGCGCGAGAGGACTTTCTTACGTTTGACTTTGACCAAGTGGCGTATGCCGTGAAGAAGATGGCGAAACCTCTTATGGTTGAGCTAATGAATGAGTACATTCTGTCACTTCGTTCACTGCCGCATATTAAAGATGCCTTTGAGTTTGCGACAGTTTTCCAACAAAAGGAAGTTCTTAAGTATCTTGTTGATCGTTACGAAAACGATGAGCATTTGACTGAATATGCGACCGTCTTTCGACTAGTGCTGCGATTTTTTGATGACGAACTGACGAACAATGAACTCATTGATGAAGCACGTCATTTTACTTCGTTTGTGAAAGATCCAGTGATGAGAGTGCGACTGAAGTTGTTCGCGGCAGATGCGCATTGTCACTTAGGGCAGTTTCAAGAGGCTTTATTGTTGCTCGAAGATGTGGTAGAAGGGATATATGCACTTGAAGTAGGCTACACAAAAAGCGCGTTAGCGAGTCGCACTTTCTTGCTAGTAGGCAACTGTTTCTTATACGGTAAAGGCAGCGTGGAAAACGCCAATCTCAATTATCTTGCTGTGATTGCAACCAATGCGACACCGGATACAGTTAAGCTAGCGGCTAATCACGGGATGGGTTTGGTCATGATGTGTAAAAATGATCGTTCTCAATGCGCATTTTACTTCGAGGAAGCGATAAGGAAAGCGAAAGAAACTGGACAGCATGCTTACAGAGAATGTTTAGAACGTGAATACTACCCGTTTGCTCGCAATATACTTGGAGAAAAGTTTGGTCTTGAAGGAGTCATGCAAAAAGAGCAAGTACACCAATACATTGTGCGCGGTGAATATGAGAAATCACTTCGTTTGATTGAAGAATTAGAAGCGGCAGGAAAGAGTAGCCATTTTTTAACGTGGTATAAAGGAAAAGCCACGGGGAAGAGTGAGTATTTTCGGACTGCATTAGAACAATTTAAACAAGGACGATATATGTTCCTAACGTCTCTGATCCAACAAGAGCTTGAAAAATTTGAAGGCCTGAGTGCTGATGTAGGAGGAGATGTTTGATGAATGTGATGAAGCGTTTCTTGCTTGTTGCTGTTGTTGTGCTAAGTTTTGCTTCTGTAAGTGAACAAGTGAACGCAGAAGTTGAAATTAACGACCCTGGAATGCCCAGTGTTAAATCTCACGCAGATTCATAGTTGGAGAACACACGTTTAATGGTCCATCAAATGCATATAACATCCACCCCCGTTCACGTTTGCGGGGGCTTGTTTCTTTGATGGCGCTTACATCAATGCTGTCTTGTTTGTCGCTATATGTTGCGTATCCGTATGCTGACGCTTCTAAGTCCCTTTAACATATTTTTACTATATGTCAACATGTCAACGTTTTTAATGAGGCTTTTGGCACAGCCCCCTATCAAAATCACTCATCCAACTGTCGACTCTTGCGTATAGCACGTGAGAGGGAAACGTAACCGGCAACATACCAGAACAGCGCAAAGAATGTCGCTTTCCCAACGATATCAAACCAACCGTAACTTGCAAACGGCTTATATAAAATATTGCTGAGCAGGAAGATCAGTGAGACAATTCCTGTAGACTTTAACAGCGATTTTTTCTTTGCGTTTTGGTCGTTTTCACCATCAATGTTGGCATGTTCGAGGCCGGATAAAACATAACGGATGGTTACATAAAAAGGAAAAATCATGATGGAAGCAAAGAAAATAAAAAATAATAGGTCATAGTTAGTCGAGTTCATCAAAAAGAGAGAGTAAGAATAGGAGAGAAAAGAAACAACAAACGACAATCCTGCCCCTTCCGCGATAAAATAAAGCACTTTCTGCCGCTTATATTCGTCTTCAGGTAATAGCCATCCAATCCAAGAACGTATCACTGTAAATCATCCTCCCAAAATAAGTCATTTAAAGTTTTTTGTAATGCGCGCGCGATCGCTGTGCAAAGTTGTAGTGTGGGGTTGTACTGTCCTTTTTCAATAAGTCCAATCGTTTGTCGGGTGACGCCGACGGCTTTTGCTAAATCCATTTGTGTCATGCCTTGTTCGAGGCGGGCGAGTTTAACTTTGTTCATGAGTCTCCCTTTCGTGCAATTTATATATGACATATGTAAATTATATATGTCGTGATAAGTGATGTCAAGCAAAACAAAAACAAGCCTTCCGAATGGGAAAGGCTTGTTAATCCTACATTTAATCCTCCGTTTCCACCTCTTTTTTCAATTCGCGCACTTTTTCCAGTGGTAATTGCGTTACTTTCGCAATAAAAGTAATTTCAACTCCTTCACCAATCATGCGTTTTGCTGTTTCGATGATACCCTCTTCCCGTCCCTTTTTCCAGCCCCATTGCTCATATGAATTCATAAAATCATCAATCATAACGCTTTCTTCTGGATGTAATTGATTGATTTCCTTTCGCAATGTTGACTCCTCCTTCTCGTTTAATGTGAGATAAGAATCGAAAAACTTCACGACATGATCGCGGTGTTCTTCTTTCAACTTTAACTTCAATAGAAGTCGCAAAAATGCCTTTTTACATGCGACTTTCTCTTCTTCAGTATACCCCATGAGTGCCAATAATGCAGCAGCGGCAGGATTTTTTGTCTCAATGAAATTTCGCCAAGAAAGCTTTTTTAAAAACAAGGTTTCATACGTAAAAGCGAAATAAGTTTTCCCATTAATTGTATGAATGACTTCGGTTTCAGGTTCCTTATCTGGTGTTCTGTAGCTAAAAATGGCAATCGGTAAAATAGGACATTGGTAGCGATCGAGTAGGCGTGCATAATAGCCGCTCATGCGCTGATGAAATTTTGGGTCATAGCTCGATTGTGACTCGACGTGAACCAGGATGACGACATCTTCAGATTTCAACCGTGTTTTCACAACAAAATCAGGTCGCTGTGGTGCTTTTTGTTCTCCGGAAAACCAAGCGTCGGTTGATATAGGCTCGAGAGCGTGCAAATCAATATTCTCAGTGATGTCTGGAAAAAATGCCTGCATAAAATCAGCAAAAAAGTATTCGAGTAGTTGACGGAAAAGTTGGTCGTGTGGCGGGTGTTGCGGGGGCATAAGAGGGGCTCCTTTCAGGTAGGTATAAGATTTGCGTATCGATGACACCTGTCTCATACTTTGACAAAGAACCATTCAATTCCTGCTAAAAATATTCATTTTGATAAGGTTTATTTACATTCCTACGTTGAACAATGGTATAAGAGATAAAAGAACAAGCCCTTCCGAATAGGAAAGGCTTGTTCTCGGTCATTAACGAGAATACCACTCAACGATGAGTGCTTCTGTAATTTCAGCAGGAAGCTCAGTACGATCAGGGTAACGATCGAATGTGCCTTCAAGCTTGTCAGCATCGAATGTAACAAATGCTGGCGTGAAGTTGTTTACGTCAAGAGACTCTTTTACAGCTGTTAAGTTGCGAGAGCGTTCACGCAAGCTGATCTTTTGACCTGGCTTCATGCGGTAAGATGGAATGTCAACACGTTTGCCATCGACAAGTACGTGACCGTGGTTGACAAGTTGACGTGCACCACGACGTGTGCGGGCAAGACCCATACGGTAAACGAGGTTGTCAAGACGTGATTCGAGTAGAACCATGAAGTTTTCCCCGTGGATACCAGCCATTTTGCCAGCATCGTTGAAAATGCGAACGAATTGACGCTCATTGACACCATACATGTGACGAAGCTTTTGCTTCTCTTGTAGTTGCAATGCGTATTCAGATAGTTTTTTACGTTGATTTGGACCATGTTGACCTGGCGCATAAGGGCGCTTTGCCAACTCTTTTCCAGTGCCGCTTAGTGAAACACCAAGACGACGAGACAGCTTCCATGATGGACCTGTATAACGAGCCATAGTAGACTCCTCCTTGTTATTTTGATGTTGCAAAATAACAACCTCGTTGACAATCCCAATATACTGCGATTCCATCTTCATGTATCTTCGCTTCGACAGCTAGAAGTTACGCGATACACCTCAAATTTTACACAGCCGCTGAGGAATGGAATCGAACAAGCAATCGTTTGTCCCGGCTGTCACTCACACCGAGCAATTATAGCTAACTTCGTAGATATTGTCAAGAGGTTTTCAACTCGTTTTCATTGTCGACATACACCTCTCCACAGTGGCATCCTTCGTCAGAAAGGGCGTGAGCGAGCATATTTTGTCTAAAAGTTTTCTCGGCATGCATGTATGTAAACAGAGGAAGGAAGCTGCCTGGCGCGAATATATACGTTAAGGGACGAGCATGTAAGTCGGGAGGCGAAGTGTATGAGAGAAGATACACGTGCATCGATTAAAGAAGCTGCGGTCAGGTTGTTTCACAAAAATGGATTTCATGGTACATCAGTACGTGATATTGCCAAAGAAGCACGTGTGAATATTTCACTCATTTCCTATTATTTTGGCGGGAAGCGTGCATTATTTGAGTTACTGGTCACAGATTTCTTTGAGGGGTATATTGTAACCATTGAGCAAAGTATTCATCTAGACAATAACGATGCTGCGGCAGCCATTGAATCTGTTTTTTGGAATGTGCTCCAGTATCAACAGTCATGCCATTTACTTGCACGTATGGTTCATCGGGAAATGACACTTGATTCGGTTCTTGTACGAGAAGTCATGAGCACATATTTACAAAAAGAAAAGTATTTCTTAGAGAGTTTATTAAAAAAAGGGATGGCAGAAGGGAATTTCAAAAGGCAACCACTCGATTTACTCATTGTGCAAGTGCGGAATATGATGATTTTGCCGTTTACATCTCCACAATATTTACGAGAATTATTTCAGCTATTGCCGTCTGACGCAAATTTTATGTTACGGTATATGAAGCATGTAACTGTTTGGTTAAAAACGTTGTTAGGAATGTCCGCAAATCAAAAGGAACCTGTCGGGTTATCTTTGTTTTAGGATGAGAAATGAAAAAAGGTGAGATCAGCTTAACATCCCTATTCTCTAGGGGTGTTTTTAGCTTCTCTCTATGATATAAGCAGGAAATCTACATGAGGATGAAAAAGATTTGTCGAACGTCAGTTAAGCGAATATGCCCACAAAATCATGCGTTCATGGTATGATAGAGTACACATATGTTAAGATATTAAGAAACACTTTTGGATATAAGCGAAATCTTTAGATAAAAGAGAGCATAGAGGGGCGTTTCGAGTGAAAGATATCACGGTCATGATCATCGGTTTATTAATTGTCGTATGTGTAGGGACAGTTGTTGGTGTTTTATTGAAAAGGCGCGTACATAAAATGGTTGACCGCGTTGATCAACGAAGATTAGAAATATACCACCGGAATATTCCTGAAGAAATCGCTAAAGTAAAGAAGTTGACAATGTCTGGGCAAACAGAAAAACAATTTGAAAGTTGGCGTGCTTTGTGGGATCAGCTTGTTGACGTACGTTTGCCCAACCTGGAAGAAGCGCTTGTTGAAGTAGAGTCATTAACTGCAAGGTATAAAATGAAGGCAGCAAAAGTCGCTCTTGCGGAAGTGGAGCAAGAACTGACTGAAATAAACGTGCAACTGGATAAGATGGTTGCTGAAATTGGTCAGTTCGTTGAAGCCGAGAAGGAAAATCGTGCCGATATTGAAGGGGTGCGCGCCTCCTATAGGAAATTATCGGCTTTGCTTATTCAAAAGCGGGTGGCTTTTGGTGAGAGTTTGTCAGCACTTGATGCCGAAATGGCTGATATGAAGCAACAACTCGCATTGTTTGAGCAATTGACCGAAAACGGGGATTATTTGCAAGCAAGAACGCTTTTAATTGCGTTGATTGAACGCCTCTCTCAACTAGAAGGACAGGCGGCGGTCATTCCAACGTTACTTGTGAAAGCAAAAACGACATTTCCGCATGAACTGAGTCAATTAATCGTTGGGATCCGCCAGATGGAAGATAGTGGTTACCACTTAGCTTCGTTTGGGTTAGATGAAAAAGTAGCCGCATTACAGTCTGTCGTTGAAGTGGCGTATAACGAGATTGGTGCGTTGCAAGTGGATGAGGCTTCAGCACGTTTGACAGCAGTTGAGCGAGAGATTGAAGACTTGTATGAGGTTTTAGAAAAAGAAGTGCAATCGCAAAAACAGCTACAAGCAATGTTACCTTCTTTCAAAGAAATTGTAGCGAATGTGAAAGGACAACTAGACGCACTTTTAAATGAGACAATCCATGTAAAGAAAAGTTATTTGTTGTCTGAAGCTGAAGCAAATTTGCACGAATTACTCCGAAAAGAATTGATGCAACATCAACAGCAGTTACAAGTGATTGTAGATATGACTGAAGCAGAAGACGAGACGTTCACCGCGACAAATGAAAAAGCCGTATTGTGGCGGCAGCAAATGCAATCTCTTTCTGATAAAGTTGCCCAAGGACTTGAGCGGCTACGGTGTTTGCGGAAAGAGGAGTTGCAAGCAAAAGAGGTCGTGACGCGTTTACGGACAGTCATGCTGGAGACGAAGCGAAAGTTGCATAAAAGTAATATTCCTGGTGTGCCAGTCATATTAATTGAAGCACTCGATGAAGCTGAACAGAAGGTGAATACAGCAAAGGAAGCGTTGACGCATACACCACTAGAAATGGATAAGATTGAGCAATGGTTAAATGAAGCCATTGCGCTAGTCGAGGACAATGCAACGCAGGCTGAGACGCTGATTAATGACGCAAGATTAGCGGAACAAGTCATTCAATATAGCAACCGCTATCGTGGTAAAAGCACAGAAGTACGGGAACGGCTTTTGCATGCGGAACAGGCTTTTCTTGCCTATGAATACCAGCAAGCGATTGAGGTTGCACAAGAAGCGGTTGCTTCTTACGATGGAGATGTTGTACAGAAAGTCACTCAGTTATTGAATACAAAATGATCTTTTTGGATGAACAGCCATGTTTTTTTCGATTCAGCCCCTTTCCATTTCATGCGTAAGGGGTTTTCGGTTATAATGGATGAACACAATACACGTTCGTTTAATGAAGAGAGCAGGGGTGTCTGTGATTTTCTTTTTACTTGTTTTACTCGGTTTTGTGAGTGCTACCTTTGGGAGTTTGCTCGGTTTAGGTGGTGGTGTACTGCTAGTTCCTGTGTTACTTTTTTTGACTACTGCTATCCCATCTGTGCCGGTCATTTCGCCGCAAGAAGCGGCGGGCACTTCGTTATTTGTTATGATTTTTACTGGTTTGTCTGCAGTGCGCGCATATTGGAAGCAAAAACAGCTTGATATTCGTCGTGCATTGCTGTTTTTAACAGGTATCATACCAGGTACGCTTATCGGCACATCAACAAGTAGCATCGTTCAAACAAATGACTTTATGCTTTATTTTGGTTTCCTCATGCTTGTGATTACAGGTTGTTTATGGTTGCGCCAGAACACCAAGCCAATGGAGACAGAGAAAAAAAACAAACGTGTTTTGATGATCAGTACGGCTGTTTTAGTCGGGATGGTGGTCGGTTTTTTATCGGGTTTGTTTGGCATCGGTGGAGGCTCATTAATGATTCCAATTTTGCTTGTCTGGTTTCGTTTTCCAGTCAAAGTTGTTGTGCCAATGGCGATGTTCATCGTATTGTTCTCGTCTCTTGTCGGGGCCTCAGCTCATTTTGTGGCGGGACATATTCACTGGTGGTACGCGCTTGCGCTCATTCCTGGTGCGTGGTTTGGGGGCAAATGTGGTGCGTGGTTAAACCATCGTGTCAAAAGTCGTTTTTTACTTGTCATTATGAAGATAGTCTTTGTTTTACTCGCGCTAATGTTAATTTACCAAGGACTTTTTTAGTCAATTTCTTGGAAAGGAGCCCAATGGATGCAAAAAAGTTTGATGTTGTTGCACACCAATGATTTACATAGTCATTTTACAAACTGGGCGCGCATTGTTCATTATATTCAAACCTATCGCGATGCACAGACACGCTATGTTGATATCGGTGACCATGCAGACAGGGCCCATCCGTTAACAGAAGCCACTTTGGGGCTAGGAAATATTCAGTTGTTAAATGAGGCAAAGGTTGATTTTGTTACGATTGGCAATAACGAGGGGATTACTTTTTCAAGAGACGCACTTCATGATATGTATTTTCACGCGAAGTTTCCCGTAATTGTAGCGAATATACAAGATAACGAGATAGGGCATCGTCCTGATTGGGCGATTCCTTATTACATTGATACAATGGATCATGGTGTATCTGTGGCATATGTTGGTTATACAGCGGCAATGACAGACTTTTATCACGAGATTGGTTTTTCTGTGGCGTGCCCTTTGTCTACACTGCCAACAGCGGTGGAAAAGTTGAGGGGAGAAGTTGACGCAATTGTGTTGCTGTCGCATCTAGGTTTGCCAATGGACGAAAAAATTGCTGCCCAAGTCGAGGGGATTGATGTAATCCTAGGTGCACATACACATCACGCATTACAAGAAGGGAAACGAGTCAAAAACACATTAATTGCACAGGCGGGCAAGTGTGGACAATACATTGGAGAAGTCACGCTACAATTTGACGGTAAAACCCATCAAGTGATCGAGAAGCATGCGCGTTTAATTGATCCGGCGCCATTTCCGGAGGATGAAAAAATCGTGAGGCAACTGCAAGAATTAGCGAGACAATCTATAGAGGTACTCGAAAAGCCGATCACAAACCTTCCTCGTGCATTGCCTGTGGCGTGGTATCGTCCTTCCGTCGCTTGCCAACAATTATGTGATGAACTAGTATTGTGGTGTGGCACGCAACTTGGTATGATGAATGCAGGTGTACTGCTAGAAGACATTCCAAAAGGGGTAGTGACGTATGGCGATATTCACCGTATTTGTCCACACCCAATTAATCCGTGCGTCGTCGAAGTGTCTGGGGCAGATTTACGGGAGACGGTCGCGCGCGCTGAAACGGCTGATTTGGTGAATTTAGAGTTAAAAGGTTTTGGTTTCCGCGGAAAAGTGTTGGGGAAAATGGTTTACACAGGTATAACCGTGTCAGAAAACGGATTGTTTCTGCTCGGATCGCCGGTGATAGATGAGGAAATATACAAACTGGCGACACTAGACATGTACACTTTTGGTTTTTTATTCCCTAAACTTGCGCATGCACAAACAAAAACATATTTTATGCCGGAGATGTTGCGAGATGTATTATGTCAGATGTTAAAAAAGCAACATTAAACCAATGTTTCATACATAAGGTGCTTTATAATCGTTTGAATGGGGGAAAGACAAATGATTGATATGCATCCGGTGACAATTCAAGGAGAAACATTTATTGCCGTTACACTCAAGTTGCCGAAGACAAACTTTATGGCAGTGACATGTGATCAAGGTTACATTATGTGTGGCGCGCTTGATGTTGGGCTATTAAACGAGAAGTTAAAAGAGCGTGGAATTGTCGCAGGTCGTGCCGTTGGTGTTCGAACAATTGAGCAATTATTAGCAGCACCTTTGGAGTCAGTGACGTGCGCTTGTGAACAAATGGGCATCCACGCTGGTATGAGTGGGCGAGAGGCTTTACTCAAGATGAAACAAACATCTGTATAAAAGGATAAACGGTCAGGAAATGGAGGAACACTACTATGCAGCAATATTTACAGCTATGCGAGCACGTATTAAAAGATGGCGCACAGAAGTCGGATCGGACAGGTACAGGAACAATCAGTACATTTGGTTATCAAATGCGATTCGACTTACAAAAGGGATTTCCTTTAGTGACAACGAAAAAAATGCACTTACGCTCAATTATCCACGAGCTCATCTGGTTTTTAAAAGGAGACACCAATGTACGTTATTTGCAAGAAAACAACGTCCGTATATGGAATGAATGGGCTGATGAAAATGGTGATTTAGGTCCTGTTTATGGGAAACAATGGCGTTCTTGGCAAGGTGCTGGTGGTGAAACGATTGACCAGATCTCGCAAGTGATAAAGGAGATCCAAGCGAATCCTGACTCACGTCGTTTAGTCGTGAGTGCATGGAATGTTGCTGAGATTGAGGACATGGCACTAGCGCCTTGTCACACACTGTTCCAGTTTTATGTGAATCATGGTCGGTTGTCTTGCCAATTGTATCAGCGAAGTGCTGATGTTTTCCTAGGGGTCCCGTTTAATATTGCTTCTTATGCACTTCTGACGATGATGATGGCTCAAGTATGTGATTTAGAACCTGGGGAGTTTATTCATACAATCGGTGATGCACATTTGTATCAAAACCATCTCGACCAAGTAAAATTGCAGCTCTCACGAACACCAAAGCAGTTACCCGTGATGAAGTTGAATCCAGATGTACGAGATATTTTTTCGTTTACATATGACGACTTTACACTAGAAGGGTATGAATCTTATCCGACGATTAAAGCAGAGATTGCAATATGATTAGTTTCATCTATGCGCGTGATAAAAAGGGTATAATTGGAAATGGCAATCAATTACCATGGCATTTACCGGCTGATTTGCGCCATTTTAAACTGACCACAGTTGGAAAGACCATTTTAATGGGGCGTAAGACGTTTACTTCTATTGGTGCAAAGCCGTTACCACAGCGGCGTAATGTCGTATTAACACGAGATCGCTCATTTTCAGCAGACGGCGTAGATGTGGTGCATACCGTGGCAGAGATACGGGCATTGGCCAAAGAAGAAACGTTATATGTCATTGGTGGCGCAGAAGTTTTTGCGCTGTTATGGGACGATTGTGACCAGCACATTGTTACAGTCATTGATCATGAATTTGTTGGGGATACGTTTGTGCCGATGTTGGATGAGAATGAATGGCATGTCACTGACGTTGTTCATGGAGTGACAGACGAAAAAAACCGTTATCCCTATGAGTTTCGCACGTATATGCGTAAACAACGCGCGGACGTGAGGATATAAGGAGATAATTGGAAGAAAATAAATGAAAAAAGATGATTGATTGTAGAACAATCATGTGATATTATGAAAAGCAATTATATAAAGAACACCTCATCTGCCAGATGGGGTAGAGGCGCAAAAATGATGAGTACATGTTTCGGAGCGAGGACAGCGATGATGAATGTGGAAAGGTATTTTTGCCGAAGCTAAAAAGGGTGTCCGTCCTTTTTAAGCTGGGTCGACATTGAATAAGTGTCGGACTGTCACAGGAAACTGTGGAGAACTACTATTGGATGGGACTGTTTTGTTTGCATTTGAGACAATGATGGGCTACCCGTGATTGTCTTTTTATGTTGATAGACAGGACCTAAAAAAGGAGAGGTTTTTCTTGTGGTATTCACTCATTCCCCCACTTGTTGCACTTGTATTGGTTATTCTTACGCGGCGAGTATTGTTATCATTAGGCGCTGCAATTGTTGTCGGGGCGTTCATTGTATTTCAGTTTGATGTTTTCATGGTATTGGCAGGAATTTTTCAAACAGCGATTGGGTTTATCTTTTCTTTTGATTCTATGGAATCTCCTACATTCTCTGGTGTGTTCCAGGCAATTTCTGCCGGTGGTTTTCACTTAAACACATGGGAGCTTTACATCATTTTATTTTTGCTACTGCTTGGTATGATGGCAAGTTTAATTCGTTTCTCTGGTGGTGATCAGGCATTTAGCCGTTTTGCAGCCAAGCGAATTGAAACAAAAAGAGGCGCGTTGTTGTTACCTTTTTGTCTTGGTTTATTAATTTTTATTGATGATTATTTTAATACACTCACCGTTGGAAATGTCAGCCGCCCACTCACGGACCGTTATCGTGTATCGCGGGCGAAGCTGGCCTATGCGATTGATTCAACTGCTGCACCTGTTTGTGTGATGATGCCTTTATCAAGCTGGGGAGCATTTATTATGGGAACGATGGCAACCATTTTAGCACCAACAGCCTTCTCTGTGCATAGTGGATTTGAAGCATTTTTATACACAATCCCGATCAACTTTTATGCAATTGTGACACTGTCGATGTTATTTTTGGTGATTTGGTTTCAAATTGATATTGGTTCCATGAAGCAGCATGAAAAACGTGCGCAACAAACCGGGGAGTTATTTGATCCAAAGAAAGGTTTACCGGCGGGAGACGATGGGTCTACCGAAGTCGTTGAGAGTGGGCGTGTGACGCAATTACTGTATCCAATTATTGCGCTTGTCATGGGCACAAGTGCATGTCTCTTCGGAGCTGGAGCGATTGCGTTGCATGAGGCAGGGATGCCGCTCACATGGCTCGGCATGCTCGAACATACCGATATAGGTTTGTCGTTATTTCTCGGTGGTGTGATTGGATTTAGTGTTGCGGTTGTTATCACTATGCAGACAAGACCGGCATGGGGGGCATTTATTGAGGCATTGAAAAAAGGGCTTGCGACGATGGTGCCCGTTATCGTCATCTTGCTGTTAGCGTGGATTACAATTGAGATGATTACGCGATTAGGCACAGGTACGTACTTGGCTTCTTTAATTGATGGGGCAATCGATGTTCGCTTATTGCCACTATGCATATTTTTGCTGGCATGTGGGCTTAGTTTAGCGACAGGTACATCATGGGGCACATTTGGTATGTTATTGCCAATTGCCGGAGAAATGGCTTTAGTGTTAGATCCAGCGATGGTTATCCCAATGTTTGCGGCAGTATTGTCAGGCTCACTTTTTGGAGATCATATCTCGCCAATTTCTGATTCGACCATTTTATCATCGGCGGGTGCAGGAAGTCATCATATTGATCATGTGATGACACAATTACCATACGCACTGATAAGTGCAGGGATTGCCGCATTATCCTTTCTTGTGCTTGGTTTCGTTGGTGTCGCTGCTTCTTGGACTGTGCTCATCGTCATGCTTGGTTTGTTTGTAAGTTATCATACTGTACTGAAACGAAGAATGACGGAAAACCGAAAACTTGCGGAAAAACGAGGCTAGCACAGTCTCGTTTTTTCAACTTACTTGGATGACCATATCCAACTTTTTGCAATGAAAAATTGGGCGCTGTAGTAAGTAGACATGATGAAGATAGATGAATATGGGATCGGCGTCGCAAAATGATGCCAAGCAAGAATGCTATCGGAGAGGACAAATAATATTGCTCCAATAATGGCGTATTTGTTTTTTGTAAACAAAGCCATTGCTGCCATTGTGCCAATGACAATCATATATAGAACGACGGGAAAGATCATATGTGACTGGTCATCCAACATATAACTAATGAGCGATATGCCAAAGACGAGTGCATATCCTGCAATAAGTAGTGTTGAAAAAAGTCGGTAAGGTACAGGGGAGGCTGCACGGTAAAAACCAAATGCACTTGGTGGTGACGAGTGGGTGATTTGGGTTGTTTTCGGAAGCGCTTGATAAAAACCGATGATGTAACAAATATGTCCGAGTAGGAAAACAATGAGCCCACCAAGAAATGAAAAAATAATCACGGCATCTGCAATGAGACAAATGGATAAGCCGATAAGCATGGTCATTCCTTTTTTCTTGCCACGTTGCCATCGAGCATAAAGGATAATCAATAGAATGGGTACAACTTTAAATAAAACGAGTAGTGCTACGATGTTTTCAAGCGTGGGGATGAATGAAATATAAAATAAACTCATGAAAATAATGGCGGCGGGAAAAATCCTATTCACACATAGCAACCCCTTATCAGCATATTTAATAAATATTGTACATTTTTGTGTAAGCGCTGTCAAAATAAAATAATGACAATGAGACCTCCCATTGATCTAGGTAGGTCTCGTTGTCATTATGAATTGTAGCGTGCTTTTTTGGCAGCGCGCTCCCATACTTTTAAAGATGGATAAGGGTCAAATGACCACTCTGTTATCCCGTTATCTCGGTACATGCCGTAATGAAGATGGGGTGGAAATTTTCCTTGCGTACCTGGTTTGCCATAACCAGAGCTACCGCAATAACCAATAACTTGACCAGCTTTTAGAATGCTGCCTTTCTCAAGACCTTTTTCATAACCACTTAAATGGGCGTAGTAGTGATAAATGTTATCCAAATCACGGATACCAATACGCCAACCACCATAAGGATTCCATCCAATCGTTTCTACGATGCCGTAAGATGCAGATTGAATAGGCACACCATAGCTTGCGAAAATATCGGTTCCTTCATGAATACGTCTTCCCCCCCAGCCCCGTCGATCTCCCCAAGTACTGCGGTAGCTGTAATTATGATGAAGAGGCATGACAAAGGCATGCTCATGTAAATGTAGTTGGTCAAAATGTGCGTAGACTTGTGCATGGCCATAAACAATGTTTACACTTTGTTCACGTTGATAAAAATGCCATAGGGCAATTCGAAAATCATCTTCACTATAACCGTAAGACTCTAAATAACGTGCCAATGTATAGAGCACATCCTCGTCATCATCTAAGCGCGCATACCCGTCGTCGTTTCCGTCCAAGCCAATTCCTTCAAACAATTGAATCGTGTGGGGGTTTTGATCTTCTTTGTTAGGGTTTAATACGCCGACCCAGTCTTCTTTAGCATAGTAAATGGAAATCATACCTTCAGCTTCTTCACGATCTCGCAATGCCTTCCGTAAGCCGCGTTCATATGTATCGACAGCAGCTAAGTAAAACCAAGGCACGTGGGTAATGGTTTCCATTTTTTTATACAAAGCGAGTCGTTCAGCATAGACATCTTTTTCTGATTGTGCCTTTGCTTGCATACATGGTGAACAAATGAAAAGACAAATGAGTAAGCCAAGTATTATCCGTCGTAGTGTCATAAAAAATCTCCTTTCTTCTAGGCAATTCCAGTTTATTATGTGTTAGAGACGAAGAAGGATCACTGAAAAACGTTTCCATTTTTCCCATTTGAGCTTCTTAGGTGGAAGAAGAAGCGCGTTCATGGTACGATGGGAATAGAAAGTAGTAATTGGAAGAAGGGTGGAGCAACGATGGCACCAAAAGATGTATCAAAACCAAAAGAAGCGCATGTTCGAAAGCCAGATTGGCTTAAAATTAAACTAAATACGAATTCATCTTATACAGGTTTAAAAAAGATGATGCGTGAAAAAAAATTACATACTGTATGTGAAGAAGCCCGTTGTCCAAACATCCATGAGTGTTGGGCCGTGCGAAAAACAGCAACGTTTATGATTCTTGGTGATATTTGTACACGCGGTTGCCGCTTCTGTGCAGTCAAAACAGGCTTGCCAACAGAACTGGATTTACAAGAGCCAGAACGTGTGGCTGAGTCAGTAGAACAGATGGGGTTAAAGCATGTCGTTATTACAGCTGTTGCACGGGATGATTTAAAAGATGGGGGTGCATCCGTTTTTGCGGAAACGGTTCGCGCGGTTCGGCGCAAAAACCCGTTTTGTACGATCGAAGTCCTACCGTCTGACATGCGTGGTGATGAAGAGAGTTTGCGCATTTTAATGGACGCGCGACCGAACATTATGAACCATAACATTGAGACGGTACGCCGCTTAACACCGAAAGTCCGCGCTCGAGCTAAATATGAGCGTACGCTTGAATTTTTACGTCGGGCGAAAGAAATGCATGAGGATATTCCAACAAAATCAAGTTTAATGATTGGTCTTGGAGAAACAAAAGAAGAGATCATTGAGACGATGGATGATTTGCGGGCGCATGATGTTGATATCGTTACGATTGGTCAATATTTGCAACCAACGAAAAAGCATTTAAAAGTGATAAAATATTATCATCCAGATGAGTTTGCTGAGTTAAAAGAGATCGCACTAAGCAAAGGTTTTAGTCATTGTGAAGCTGGTCCCCTTGTACGTTCCTCTTACCATGCAGATGAGCAAGTGAACCAAGCACAAGTAAATATGGAAGCGAAAAAAGCTGCGGATCTTTCTTAGGAGAAGCTGCTAAAAGCACCGGTTATACCGGTGCTTTTTTGATCGTGTAAGGACGTTACTGTGCTAAAGTAAAATGACCTTGTTGTCAAAACGAAAAAATTAAATCGGTGTGAAAAGGGCTCAAATTAACAGTATTTCATACAATCAAAGGGCTTAATTGTCCTGATGGCGTGAGGGTCGCATTCAGCAGAGTTTATCGCGCTTAAGCTAGGTTGCGTATTTTTTTCAAGACCGTTATGATAAAAAGGAGTCAACAGGCAAGAAAAACGTTGTAACATAGCCATTGTTAACGTTTGCAATTGTAATGAGTTTTCTAGAGGCATATAAGTTCGAGCACAATCATTTCAAGAAGTAAAAACGGAATATTGTTAATAAAAAGAGGAGTGAGTCAATGAATCCGTCTTTAACACCAGTTTTGACAATTACTCGCCCGACAGTTGAAGAAGCTGCATCTATGTGGGAGCTTGTGCAACAATCAACACTCGACAAAAACTCTGCATATAAGTATGTCATGATGTGTACGTACTTTGCAGAGACCTGCGTTGTAGCAAAAGAGAACGATCATGTTGTTGGATTTATCACAGGTTTTATTCCACCTGAAAAAAGAGATGTTGTGTTTGTTTGGCAAATAGGCGTCGCTTCATCACAACGTGGAAAAGGTGTTGGTTCAAAAATGTTGCACGCACTCATCGAGCACGAGGCTTGCAAAGATGTGAACTATGTGGAGGCAACGGTGACGCCATCAAATAAAGCGTCGCAAGCGTTGTTTCGAAGACTTGCTCGAGATTATATGACGAACTGCTTTATTGGAACAGGGTTTAAGTCATCCTTATTTCCAGAGGATGGTCATGAAGAAGAACGCTGTTTCCGGATTGGTCCGCTCAAATAAAAAGTGATTACGACAAGGAGGATTTTTTTAACATGAGTCAAACAGACATGGAAGTCTTTCAAGAGTTAGAGTCGGAGGTTCGCAGTTATTGTCGCAGCTTTCCTGCTGTATTTACAAAAGCGAAAGGGTATAAAGTATGGGATATAGAGGGAAATGAGTACATTGATTTTTTTTCCGGTGCGGGTGCTCTTAATTACGGTCACAATGATGAAGAGATGAAACAAGCACTTGTTGATTATATTTTAAATGACGGTATTACCCATTCATTAGACATGGCGACTGACGCAAAAGGGACATTTTTGAGAAAATTTCATGAGGTCATCTTACAACCGCGTGCGCTCAATTATAAAGTGATGTTTCCTGGACCGACAGGAACAAATACTGTTGAAAGTGCGTTAAAATTGGCGCGAAAAGTGACTGGACGGACAGACATTATGAGTTTCACAAACGGGTTTCATGGGATGACGATTGGTTCGCTGTCTGTGACAGGAAACTTGGCGAAACGCAAAGGAGCAGGGATTCCGCTCACAAATGTAGTGACAATGCCGTATGACGATTATGTGAGTGAGGTAGACACGTTAGACTATGTAGAGCGGTTTTTATGTGATCGTGGATCTGGCATGGAGTTACCTGCAGCAGCAATTGTTGAAACGGTGCAAGGAGAGGGTGGCATAAACGTTGCCCGTACAGAATGGTTACAGCGTTTAGCAAGCATATGCAAAGAGCACGAGATCTTACTTATTATTGATGATGTGCAAGCTGGTGTTGGACGAACTGGCACATTTTTTAGTTTTGAAGAAGCAAAAATCGTTCCTGACATCGTTTGCTTATCAAAGTCCATCGGCGGTTACGGTCTACCCCTCGCATTGACATTAATTCGTCCTGATCTAGATGTTTGGTCCCCAGGCGAACATAACGGGACGTTTCGTGGTAATAACCATGCGTTTGTGACAGCAACAGCAGCATTAACGTATTGGGAGAATGAGGAATTTATGTCGACAGTGAAAGAGAAGGCAACTCACATTGAAAACTTCTTGAAAAAGTTGGTTGTTCATTATCCGACAATCGAAGGAGAAGTGCGCGGGCGAGGATTTATGGTTGGGATTCGCTCTAATGTAGCTGGTTTATCTAGCCGTGTGGCTGCTGCAGCATTTAAACGAGGTCTAATTATGGAGACATCGGGTGCAGAAGATGAAGTCTTCAAATTGTTTCCACCTTTAACGATAGATGAAGAAGGTTTAGAAAAAGGTTTAGCGCTTCTTGAAGAAAGTGTGCAAGAAGTAACAAAAGAAAAAGAAATGATTGTAAATTAGGAGGAACAGCGAGATGAAAGTAGTCAAATTACAAGATGTCATCGGAACAGCGCGCGATGTGAGTGGAGAAAACTGGACGAGTCGACGGTTGCTTGTAAAAGGTGACGGCATGGGCTATTCGGTTCACGATACGATCATTAAAGCAGGGACAGAGACACACTTATGGTATCAGCATCATTTAGAAGCCGTGTATTGTATTGAAGGCGAAGGAGAGGTAGAAACGTTAAAAGACGGGAAAGTGTGGCCCATTAAAAAAAACGAATTGTATGCGCTTGATGAAAATGATGAACATTTACTGCGTGCGCATACGGAGATGCGGATGGTATGTGTGTTTAACCCACCGATTACAGGGCAAGAAGTTCATGATGAAAGTGGTGCTTACCCACTTGTCAAATAACCTTGTCACAGAAACAGCTTTAGGTATCCATCTAGGGCTGTTTTTCGTTTGTAGAGAAGTGATATCCACTATGTAAGACAAAAATTTTTGACGCAGTTATTTATTTTTTCCTTGCATGTTTGCAGTAAATTAAGTATTAATTAAAGGGAAGTATTTTTTTATATACGGAGAAGATAAGTATTGGAGGTGTATTTGGTGAGTAAAAATGAGGATCGTGTGTATGTTGATACACGAGTGAATGAGTTAAATGATGAACAAAGACAAATTTTTTGGAAGGTGGAAAAAGAAGTATATGCACAAGTGTCATCACAAAAGAAAGTAGATATGATTTTGCGATACATGATTAATGACTGGCTTGTTGCAAAAAAAGGACAGTGCATCGTTCATGAGAATTCAGCGTCCTTGCAACGTTATTGCACAACATTTATTTCTGACTTAAGAAAAAAGATGTCTCTTTTTAAAGTCGTACAGGTGGCGCGCATCGGTGCGTTGGTGCTGAGTGTTGCGTTTGCACTACAAATGTTTATCCATTCTTTCGGTTTTTTTGTGTCGTCCATTGAAGCAACGCGCTTCTCTTTGTTTCCATTTTTACTGCTTAGTTTATTTGGGTTTCTAGGAATTTACCTTGTCCAACGATCGGCATTACAAAAACATATACGGATGTGGAAAGTGGCTGGGTACATCAGTCAAGCATGTGCGATCATATTATTCTTTGCGGGGATGAAGTGGTGGGACAATATTTTGACGTTTAAATTAACATTTGTATCGAGTGCAGTATTTTTGGTTTTGGCTACAATGTGTTATATGATCCTTTCTCGTTGGCAGCAAAAGTTCGAGCACGAAACGCAAGAAAAGCAACCACTTGAAGTCACAATGGCACAAAAGTCGTAACGAAATTAGAAGCTCATCTCGACAATTGTGACACCAAGCAGTGCACATAAGTCTAATGTATTTGGTAAAAGAGACAGCTGGTTAAACGAGAAAGTAACACGTTGCAGGAGGAGATGTGTGTAAGGATGGCGAGGCATCTTCTGACAATTCGTCACGGTAAGCCCCCCTTTGTGGAAATAATATATAGTATATGTGTATAGACCGTTATATGTGAGTATTTTTTGGGGCGTCATCGAACAAGGGATAAAAGCGCCTATTTTTGGCTAAAATGATTGCACCAATAGAGAGTTATGTTATAATAAGTCTACTAACAAGTCGATATCGATATGTGTTGAGCAGGAGGAGTAGCATGCACGCGCACGTACAGAAAGAGGAGCCCATTGGCTGAGAGGTTCCTTCGTTTGCCCCATGTGAAGGTCGCCTAGGAGCTGTTATGCTGAAACGTTGAGTAAGCATAGCCGGTGAGAGCCGTTATTTTACTTAAGTTGTGTAACAAGCCCCAAGTGGCTTGCTGCAAACAAAGGTGGTACCGCGAGTCCCTTCGTCCTTTGAGATGGAGGGCTTTTTTATTTTTTGAAGGAGGCGAATGAGATGGCAGAAGAAGTGACAATGAGCGGAAAGTACGATCCGAAAGAAACAGAAGCAAAGTGGTATGATTTTTGGGTGAAGGGGAAGTTTTTTGAAGCAACGGGCGATCCGGAGAAAACGCCTTACTCAATTGTGATTCCGCCCCCAAACGTGACAGGAAAGCTACATCTGGGGCATGCTTGGGATGCGACGTTGCAAGACATTTTAGCACGCACGAAGCGGATGCAAGGCTTTGATACGCTATGGCTTCCGGGAATGGACCATGCTGGGATTGCGACGCAAGCGAAAGTTGAAGGGAAGCTGAGAGAAGAAGGGAAGTCACGCCATGATCTTGGCCGCGAAGCGTTTTTAGAGAAGTCTTGGGAGTGGAAAGAGGACTATGCATCATTTATCCGCCAACAATGGGCAAAAGTGGGGATTTCCGTTGACTATTCACGCGAGCGGTTCACGTTGGATGAAGGGTTGTCAAACGCGGTCCGTGATGTGTTTGTTGCGTTATACAAAAAAGGCTTGATCTATCGCGGCGAATACATTATTAACTGGGACCCACAAACGAAAACGGCATTATCAGACATTGAAGTCATTCACCAAGATGTTCAAGGTGCGTTTTATCATATGAAATACCCACTTGTGGACGGAAATGGCACGATTGAAATTGCAACAACGCGCCCCGAAACGATGCTTGGAGATACGGCGGTCGCGGTACATCCAAAAGATGATCGTTATAAACATTTGATTGGAAAAATGGTGCGCTTACCGATTGTCGGGCGAGAAATTCCAATCGTGGCCGATGAGTATGTTGATCAAGAATTTGGTTCTGGTGCGGTTAAAATTACACCGGCACATGACCCGAACGATTTTGAAATTGGCAACCGCCATGACTTGCCCCGCATTCTCGTTATGAATGAAGACGGGACGATGAATGAGAACGCCGGAAAATACGAAGGGCTAGACCGGTTCGTGTGCCGGAAACAAATTATAAAAGACTTACAAGAGATGGATGTGCTGTTCAAGATTGAGGACCACATACATTCTGTCGGTCACTCAGAACGTAGTGGTGCGGTTGTTGAACCGTATTTGTCGACACAGTGGTTTGTGAAGATGTCACCACTAGCGGATGCAGCGCTTGAATTACAACAAGATGAAGCAACAAAAGTGACGTTTGTCCCAGATCGATTCGAAAAAACGTACGTCCGCTGGATGGAAAACATTCGTGACTGGTGTATTTCGCGCCAACTTTGGTGGGGACACCGCATTCCGGCTTGGTACCATAATGAAACAGGCGAAGTGTATGTCGGTCACACCGCACCAGAAAATGAATCGGAATGGACACAAGATGAAGATGTGCTTGATACATGGTTTAGCTCGGCGCTCTGGCCATTTTCAACGATGGGCTGGCCCGACGAATCAGCAAGTGACTATCAGCGTTATTATCCAACCAATGTGCTTGTCACGGGCTATGACATTCTCCAGTTTTGGGTGTCCCGGATGATTTTCCAAGGCAAAGAATTTACAAATACACGGCCATTCAAAGATGTGCTCATACACGGGTTAATTCGTGATTCAGAAGGGCGCAAAATGAGTAAATCGCTTGGCAACGGGGTTGACCCGCAAGATGTGATTGAGAAGTACGGGAGCGACGCTCTTCGATTCTTCTTATCAACAGGGAGCTCTCCAGGCCATGATTTACGTTTCCACTGGGAAAAAGTTGAGGCCGCTTGGAATTTCGGTAATAAAATTTGGAATGCGGCTCGATTTGCGCTCATGAACATGGAAGGACTAAAGCATGACGAGATTGATCTTTCCGGTGAAAAAACGATTGCCGATCGTTGGATTTTAACACGTTTGCAAGAAGTGACAGCTGACGTGACCCGCTTAATTGACACATATGAATTCGGTGAAGTCGGGCGCTCATTGTACAACTTCATTTGGGATGACGTATGTGATTGGTACATCGAGATGGCGAAGTTGCCACTATACGGAGAAGATGAACAAGCGAAGAACATGACGCGTTCGGTGCTCGCCCATGTACTCGATCATACGATGCGTTTGCTTCACCCGGTCATGCCATTTATTACAGAAGAGATTTGGCAGCACTTGCCGCATAAAGGGGATTCAATTACGGTTGCTGCATGGCCGACGTATGATGAAACACTTATTGACGATGAGGCTGTCAAAGATATGACGTCATTAAAAGAAGTGATTCGTCAAGTGCGTAACACGCGTGCCGAAAGCAATGTGCCAATGAGCAAACAAATTGCACTCCACATTCGCCCAACGGATGACGAGACAGCAGCATGCTTGGCACGCGGAAAGGCATACATTGAAAAATTTGCGAACCCAAGTGAACTGCAGATTGCGGTGGACTTGCCAACACCAGCAAAAGCAATGTCGCACGCATTAACGGGAATGGAGCTGTTCCTCCCGCTGGCAGGGTTGTTAAACTTGGAAGAAGAAGTGGCGCGGTTGAAAAAAGAAGTTGAAAAGCTTGATAAAGAAGTGAAGCGGATCGACGGCAAACTGGCAAACAAAGGCTTTGTCGAGAAAGCACCAGCCCATGTCGTAGAAGAAGAAAAAGCGAAGCGCGCCGATTACGTTGCGAAGAAAGAAGCAGTGGAAGCGCGGATCGCCGAATTTGAAGCGTGATAAACAGAAAGGGGGCAGCGAGATGAAGACAGCAGAAGAAGCAATCGCATGGATTCATTCGCTGCTGCCGTTTGGTATCAAACCAGGACTAGCACGAATGGAAGCGATGCTTGCCGCACTCGATCATCCAGAAGAAAAGCTGCAAGCCATTCATGTGGCGGGCACGAACGGAAAAGGGTCGACGGTTAGCTTTTTGCGTCATATGCTCCAAGCGGACGGCTGGTCAGTCGGCACGTTCACCTCGCCGTACGTTGAACAATTTGCTGAACGCATTTCTATGAACGGCGTGCCAATTGGTGACGCTGACTTACTAGCGGCAGCACAAAAAATCCGTCCACTTGTAGAAGAGATCGCGAAAACACCTCTTGGGTCACCGACCGAATTTGAGGTGCTTACGGCAATGATGTTGTGGCATTTTGGTGAGGTGGTGCGCCCTGATATTTGCTTAGTTGAAGTCGGGCTCGGCGGGCGTATGGATTCAACGAATGTCATTTCCCCACTTGTTTCGGTCATTACGACGATCGGCTACGACCATATGCATATTTTAGGTGATACACTGTCTGAAATTGCGTATGAAAAAGCAGGAATCATTAAGCCGGGCACACCCGTCGTTGTTGGCAATGTTCCTGAGGAAGCGCTGGCGGTTATTGGTGAGGTGGCGGTTGATAAACAAGCATCACTGACGTTGTTTGGTGCAGATTTCGGGGTGGAAACGGATGTTGTGCAGCCTGAACCTGGTGTAGAAGCATTCGAGTGGAAATGGCAGAGAAAGCCTGCTGCTACATATAAGTTGGCCATGATTGGACCGCACCAACGAGAAAACGCGGCGGTGGCATTGGCGACGCTTTCTGTTTTAGAGAAACAAACAGCCTGTATGATTCGTGAGGAGACACGGCGCGAAGGTTTAAAGCAGGCGTCGTGGCCAGGACGGTTTGAATATATGCAACAAAAACCCGACATTATTCTTGATGGTGCCCATAACAAAGAAGGCTACGAAGCGTTGGCGGCGGTGCTCGAAGCGCGTTATCCAGGGAAGAAAATGATCATGTTGCTTGCGGCAACGAGAGAAAAAGACATTTGTGATTTACTCGCCCCATTTCATGAGCTGGACATCGATTTCATGTTTACGACGTTTGACTTCCCGCGCGCGCAATCAGCAGAAGTGTTATATGAACGTGCGGAGGTTGCCAGCAAACGATGCATATCTGATTGGCGGGCGGCACTTACGGAGGTCCGCGAGCAGATGGCAGAAGAAGATGTGCTTGTGGTGGCAGGGTCGTTGTATTTTGTGTCGGATGTGCGGCGGGGGTTTGTGGGGTGAAATAGGTAACAGCGATTGCGTCAGTCGTCAACTGGCGCCATCGCTGTTTTTTACCTTTTTGAATGGAAAATAACGAAAAGACACAACTTGGGTTATGTATCAGTTAATTTATTAAATGATAGGATTTGGCAGTCTCTCAGATCATAGATGTATCGCACATTGGAAAGAAAGAGGGTTTTGAAACATGGATTATAAGGTGGTTAATATTCAAACGTATTTTTGTTTTTTACAGGAAGAATCGGCTGATCACGTGATAGATTTCAACCAACCTGAAAGATACTTTGTCCAAATTAGCGATCCAAAAGTGTCGGACATCTTACGTTCAGAATAAAAGAAGTGAATGATGCGACTGTGTGAAGCATCATTCACTTCTTTTTCTTTTAGGATACATTGATAATTTTACCAATTAAAGGGAATTGAAGATTCCAATGGACTTGATAAAACGAGCGATGGAACATGGAATTGCGAAAATTTGTCGTTTCTTATTGGCGTGAAGGTGGAAACCATGTATGATTGTAGGCGTACACAAGAGGAATGAAGTACAGTCCTCTCCAAAATATTACATAGCCCCTCATCCTCCTAAGGGGTGGTTTGAGTAAAAAAGGAGTGGTGTAAGTGCCTTTTGCTGGTGTTGTTACAATAGCAGTGTTTGCAAGTATGCAGTTGTTTATAGTAAGTTGGCTCATTTGGAAAAAGAAGATGCTGTCTTTGGTGGCCGGATATGATGAGGACACTTTTAAAGGGGACAAAAATAAACTTGCCAGAGAAACAGGACTTGTTGCAACCATTACTGGATTATTAGTTTTGATGCTGCCTTTTGCTGATGAATATGTTGGTGAATGGGCTGGGAACATGGTAGGCATTGTGATGGCAGTTATGATTCTAGGATGGGTTATTTTCCGAAAGATACGTCCGTTTTGAGGAGGAGTGTTTCGAATAGATTCGTGAGTATTTAACTTACAGTTACTATCAACATATGCTAGAATAAAAGGAAGCTGAATCACTCATGTGCGGGCTTGGCACACCTTCTAAGAGAGGAGGTGATGCCGGATGTCGGTTTACGAAGCATTGTCTCTGACAGTTGCAACGAACGTATTGTTGTTGTCACTGTTTACTGTGGTGCTTGTGCTGACAAAGCGCAACGAAAAATAGCCCTCTCATGAGTGTCGTGCCAGACGCGAGAGGACTATCCTTGTAGTATTTGGCCAAGCCCGAAAAGGGGTTCAGCGAACACCGTCTAAAGCTTTCGCTTTAGACGGTGTTTTATTAGTATTGCCTATACAACTATATTATACGTCATAGAGGTGACTATTTGCAATGAAAAAAGTTGCCTCCTAGCGCTTTTCATTTAGAACGAAAAAAATAGCGTCCTTTATGGTGACACCTTATTGTAAATAACAGGCATTTTCCCTTTCCAATTGTGCCACTGCTCAGCATTAACAATTAGATCAGCCATGAAATGGGCGACATTGATTCTAGTTGTTACACCGGGATTAAAGATGGCGCTTCGAGTTGGCGAATCGTACACATTGTATGCAGTGGTCTGATCTTCATCTTTCAAGCTATCGGGACGAACGACTGCCCATTCGATTGTGTTGTGGTCTTGTCTGATCTCTGTTCGCAAATAGTCAGCGGCGCGCTCATTATCTAAGTGCGGGGGTAACAACAGACGGATAACGCTCGTTATACATCTTTGGGCAAAAGAAACTCGTTCAGGGATGTCACGATTGCTATTACCAGCTGTGTTCATGAGTACAAATTTCACACGGTGTTCAGGGTTGTTTTCTTTAATAGCGTCACACAACTTGCGAGTAGCATCAGTGACGAGCATACGTGGATGCCCAAAAATTCCTTTTAGAGTCATATTGTGGCCTAAGCATGAAGCGACAGCATTACATCCATGAACATGATGAGCCATCTCAGTCTCGCAAAGTTCTAATATATTTGCGTGGATAATAGATAAGTGGGGGTGATTTTTCACATCCTCTTGCATTTTCTCGAGTGATCGAATAATCATTTTAACGTGGACACCGCGATTTAGCAGCTCTTTTACAAGCAATCGACCAGTGTTTCCACTCGCGCCAACGACAAGAGCTGTCACGGGTTTTGCTTTGTTTTTGGCATCCATCATTGTGTCTCCTCTCTGTGATAGTGTATTTTCATCGTTTATAGCATTCGAATGTTAATTTATATGATCCATAAACTCGAAAAATAATTCAAGTGTCATTTTCCCCCTAAAAAAGCAGGAACGACACAATTTCCATCGAATATGTCGTATAACGAAAAAAGAAAGGGGGATGTGTCATGATGTTCTTGTTTGCAGCCGTATTAGGTGCGGTATGTGGGTCGTTTTTCCACGTAGTCGGGACGCGGGTACCGCTTTCGTCTGCGTTGTGGACACGATCCCGTTGTGATGCTTGTTTGCGCACATTACGTCCATTTGAATTAATGCCACTGATATCGTATGCGATTCAATTAGGGCGATGTCGTACATGTTACGCTAAGATCCCGCGCTTATCTCCAACTATTGAAGCTGTTACAGCAGGGTTATTTCTGTTAGCGTTCTGGAAGCACGGCGTCCAACTGGCGTTATTGTGGGTGCTACTTTTCATATCGCTCCTTGCCATTGTGACGGTAACCGATCTTTCACGAATGATTATTCCAAATGTAATATTACTTGTATTTGCGGTGCCACTCATTGGTATTCGCTTATTTTTTATTCCTACATTTACATGGATAGATGCACTTCTGGGCTTATGTGTGGTGGTGTCGTTGTTGTTTGTCGTATTCATATACCGACGTGACCAACTGGGGGGTGGAGATGTGAAATTACTTATCTTACTTGGTTTTGTGATGGGTGTCCCAGCTATTTTATATGTCATTGCAGTTGCTTCCTTTTTAGGATTGGTTTATATCGGAGGCGCGGTGTTAAGTAAGAGAATATCTGGAAGAGAGCGGATTCCTTTCGCGCCTTTTATTAGTATGGCTGCTGTGCTCGTTTATTTCTTATTTGACATGTAAAGAAGCCCGTTCTACTCATCCCATCCGTGTCATACAGATATATTAAGTACAGAGAAAGGAGGGGCTTTGATGCAGCGTGGTAAACGTACAATGTCATTTCATTTTGGACAAGCGGAAAAAGAGCAGTCACAGGTAAGTGTAGAAGCACGAGGAGATAAAGAAGATCACAAAGAAACAGCACCAGCTGTACCAAAAATATTGACGTGGGATGCCGCCCCTTTTGCAAACGAGGGATCATCAGGTGAACAAGCAAGTGAAGATGATGATTTTATTCCTGAGCCAAGTATGACAACTCATGATGATAAAGTGATCGACTTTACTCAAAAACAGGAAGAGAAACGAGAAGGTGAAGCGCCTTTCTGGGATGATGGCAATCGCGTCAATCCGCCAAAATTACCACCTAAAGGACGGAAACGGGTAATAAAAGATGTGATCGGGGTGGTGCCTTGGAACTTGGTGACAGCCATCGTCTCAGCCATTGTGGTCGGTCTTGGACTCGGTTTTGTTGTATATAAAATGGTTGTAACAGAATCTGTCGGTACCGCAAGTGAGGGTGGTGAAAATTTGGATGCGGCATTGGCAGCAGCGGTCGAAGCTGGTTTGCCAACATGGCATGTAGATGTTGTTCAAGGTGCGGCGTTTGACACAGTAGAACAAGGACAACCTGTGGTTGATAAAGTAAAGCAAGGTGGTTTGCCCGCTACATTGTTTTCAAAGTCAGGTGAGTCGTCCTTTTTATTCGTTGGTGTGGCACCAGATAAGGCAGGGGCACGTTCTTTAAGCGCAATGATTGAGGAAAAGGGACAAGATACGTATGTAAAAACGTATACAATTGAAGGTGGACGGTCAAATACACTTGACACCGAAGCAATCACGTGGTTTTTACAAGCGCACGGGCTTTATAAAGAGCTTTTACAAGAGACATCGCGACGGCTTGTGGATGAAGAAGGTGCGTCTGTACAAGCTGATGATGTAATTAAGAAGATGGAAGGGACGCTGAAGGATTTGACTGCAGCACGTGACCGTTCTTTGAGTAAACTCCCGGAAAAGGCAAGCGAGCAAGCGTTAAATATGCATAACGCTTTGGTCAAAGGGTTACATGCTTTTGCTTCTTTTGAAAGTGGACAAGAGAAACAAGCTATGTGGCAAGCCCAGCAATCGTTGCTCGATGCACTCTATGCATATGCGTCAATGGTTGAAGTGTTAGCTGAAGCATGAAAGCGCTCATAATGGGCGTTTTCCTTTTTTTAGTGATGCGTTTTGTATATAATAGGAACATTCATGGGGGAGGGATTTTAATTGGGGGAAAAACAGATTTGCATTGATACATTATGTGACTTGGAAACAGTGACGAGTCCAAGTCTATCACCTGATGGAAAAACGGTTCTTGCGGTAGTAACATCGATCGATCATGTCAAAAATGACTATATTTCCAATGTTTATTCCTTTAAAGTGCAAGAAAAGAACGTGCCTTTGCAGCTTACATTTGGGACAAACAAACACATCTCACCAAAGTGGTCACCAACTGGTCATGCATTTGCTTTCTTGTCAGACCGTTCAGGGCGGATGCAGTTATTTGTAAAAGTCGGTTTAGCGGATGCTCGTCAATTAACGGATGTGGATGGTGCAGTGACAAAGTTTTCTTGGGCTCCAGACGGGAGACATATTGTGTTTTCAACGCGCGTAAAGGCAAGAGGCTCGATAGAAGAAGCAGCGCAGGATCATCTTCCGCAGCCGCATGTCGTGGAGAAGATGAAGTATAAATCAGATAGCCGTGGGATGTTTGACGATTCAGTGCAGCAAATGGCCCTGGTCTCTACGGATAAGGCAGAGGTGACGTGGCTAACAAACGATCATTATGACATACAGCTACATGGGTTTTCTCCAGACGGATCGGCGCTATTGATGTCAGGGGATGAACGCGATCATCACGATTTTTCGTTTTTGGCAGATCTTTGGTTGTTGTCTCTTGAAGACGGGAAAAGGGAAAAGCTCACTTCAGCGTCGCTTGTGATTCTAGATGCTTGTTTTTCACCGGATGGTGCATATGTGGCGATTCTTGGTCACCAACGTGAGTTTGAAAATGCGACGCAGCCCAAATTGTTTTTATATAAACGTGCAACGAAAACCGTTCAAATGCTTGCGGAAGACAAAGATGTCTATATCGGTGATGTGATGATTGGCGACTTTTTGCAACAAGTGGTTGACCAAGGGATAAAATGGACGGATGATAGTCAAGCGATTGACGCACTTGTCTCTCAGAAAGGTGCCGTTCATCTATGGCGTTTTCATTTGAATGGAGATGTTACAACGCTCATAGAGGGTGCGCAACATATTCATGGCTACGATATACAAAGTGATTGTGTGGTTGCGACAATGAGTACAGTAGAACGTCCGAGTGCTGTGTACTCAGTTAATTTACGCACAGACGATTTGGTGTTAATCCATGATGGGAACGAACAGTTATCTTTAGAAAAGAGTTACCCAGAACCGGTTTACTATGAACGAGACGATGGTACTTTTGTTGCGGGTTGGCTCATGAAACCGACCCATTTTGAAGAAGGGAAGAAATATCCGCTTATTTTAGAAGTTCACGGTGGTCCACACGCAATGTATGGTGTGACATATTTTCATGAGTTTCAAGTTCTATGCGCACAAGGATATGGTGTATTATTCACAAACCCACGAGGCGGCCACGGTTATGGTCAAACGTTTGTGGACGCTGTGCGGAGTGACTATGGTGGTGGAGATTTTCGCGACTTAATGGATGTGCTTGATTTTACGTTAGCACAGCATGATTGGATTGATAGAAGTCGCCTTGGACTCACTGGTGGTAGCTATGGTGGCTTTATGACAAATTGGGTGATTGGTCATACGAATCGTTTTAAAGCAGCGGTAACGCAGCGATCGATCTCCAATTGGATCAGCTTCTATGGTGTAAGTGACATCGGTTATTATTTCACGGAATGGCAAATTGGGGCGGATTTAAGTGATATTGCGACGTTGTGGCATCACTCGCCATTAAAATATGTTGAAAAAGTGGAGACGCCTTTGCTCATTTTGCATAGCGAAAATGATTTGCGTTGTCCAATTGAGCAAGCAGAGCAATTATTTATTGCGCTAAAACGTTTAGGGAAAGAGGCGACATTCATGCGTTTCCCAGAAGCGAACCACGAACTATCGCGAAGTGGGAAACCGAATTTACGTTTTGCTCGTTTACAAGCGATTGTTGACTGGTTTGAGAAATATTTGTAAGCAACTTGAGAAGCAACCATGCGGATGGTTGCTTCTTTTAGGTGTAACTGTCTTTCATAAGCACGCCAGCTATTACTTGCGCACTGTGTAACAATTATATATACTATGCTTAACACCTCTTTTTCTTCTGTGAAAACCCCTTATCATACCCATGACACACCATGATATGCTCTTCCTTCCGTAGCAGAGATCCCTTAAAAAAACAATAAAAGAATTATAACCACATCATCCAAAGGAGAGGATTCGTTTGGCCATATTGATCCGTGATGTCCCAGAGAAAGAACGACCACGTGAGCGACTACTTCGTGAAGGGGCGCGTGCGCTGTCCAATCAAGAGATTATTGCTATATTACTCCGTTCTGGAACGAAAGCGCAGTCTGTTGTTCATCTTGCTAGTCAACTGTTGAGTCGGTTTCCAACATTAACTGCGTTAAAGGAGGCTGCAATTGAGGAGCTTTGTACCGTAAATGGGATTGGCGCAGCAAAGGCAGTTGAGTTAACGGCAGCCATTGAACTGGGAAGACGTATTCATATGGAAGAGAAAGGAGATCGCCATATTATTTCTACACCAGATGATGCTGCTCATATTATGATGGAAGAGCTACGTGAACTAAAGCAGGAGCACTTTGTTGCGCTATATTTGAATAGCAAAAACCATGTCATGAAAAAACAAACCTTGTTTGTTGGGAGTTTAAATGCAAGCATCGTTCATCCTCGAGAAGTATTTAAAGAAGCACTGCGTTACTCGTCTGCAGCAGTGATATGTTTACATAATCACCCAAGCGGTGACCCTGAGCCAAGTCGTGAAGACGTGTATGCAACAGAACGTTTAAGTGATGCAGGAAGGTTACTTGGCATTCCTTTACTTGACCATATTATTATTGGAGATGGTTGTTTTGTTAGTTTGAAAGAGAGAGGATTGTTAGCGGAGGGGAGAGAAAGTGGACAATTATTGGGTATGCGGGACTCTATGTGAATGAGAGAATAATTATGTGAAAATAAGGGGCGTTTCATTTAATAAAACCTTTCCTTTAGGCTATTCTTTTTGGCTGTTATTCGTTATAATAAAGGGTATGAATTTCACTTGAGTGAGTTTGTGAATTTACGATCACTTCAATTACGCACGAACCTACGTGTTTCTAAAAAGGAGGAAGAACCACTGAAATGATTAGGTTGACGTTTTTTTGGTGTTTTCAAATCATCGTCGTTCATTCAGTGGTGTTATAAATGTTTGGAAGTAGAGATATTGGGATTGATTTAGGAACAGCAAATACACTTGTTTATGCAAAAGGAAAAGGGATTATACTGAGAGAGCCGTCAGTCGTGGCTTTACGTACAGATACGAAAGCAATTCAAGCAGTTGGAAATGACGCAAAGAATATGATTGGCCGTACGCCAGGAAATATTGTCGCGGTACGTCCGATGAAAGACGGTGTGATCGCTGACTTTGATACGACTGCAACAATGATTAAACATTTTATCAAGCAATCGATGAAGAACGGTTCTATTTTTAGTCGCAAGCCATCGGTCATGGTTTGTGTGCCGTCAGGAATTACGGCTGTTGAACAGCGTGCGGTTGAAGATGCAACAAAACAAGCAGGTGCAAAGGAAGCTTTTACAATTGAAGAGCCATTTGCTGCAGCAATTGGTGCTAATTTGCCAGTATGGGAGCCGACCGGGAGCATGGTCGTTGACATCGGTGGTGGAACAACAGAGGTAGCAATCATTTCTCTTGGTGGGATTGTGACGAAGCAATCTATTCGTGTTGCTGGTGATGAAATGGATGATGCAATCATTCAATATGTGAAGAAGACGTACAACCTCATGATTGGCGAAAGAACAGCAGAAATGCTGAAGTTAGAAATTGGTTCAGCAAGTACTGATGAAGAGCAACCTGAGGAAATGGATATTCGTGGACGTGATTTGCTTACTGGATTACCAAAAACCATTACGGTTACTGCAAAGGAAATTGTGGAGGCACTTAAAGACACAGTTGATACAATTATTGAGGCAGTTAAAAATACATTAGAGCAGTCTCCACCAGAATTGGCAGCGGATATTATGGACCGGGGCATCGTGCTTACAGGTGGCGGGGCATTGCTGCATAATTTGGACAAGGTATTGAGTGAAGAGACAAACATGCCGGTTATTGTTGCAGAAGATCCACTGGACTGTGTTGCAATTGGGACGGGGCGTTCGCTAGAGAACATTCATTTATTCCGTGCAAAAGCAGGAAATGCCCACCGCTCAAGTCAAAAGTAAGGGTGGCTAGCTAATGCATTCCTTTTTCTCTAATAAGAAACTCATCGTTTTGCTTGTGAGTATCATTATTCTTGTTGCGCTCATTGGTTTTTCAGTCAGAAGTGAGCGCTCGCTTTCAATGCCTGAAAAGGCAATCCGTGATGCTTTTGGTTGGGTACAAAATGTGGTTGCTCACCCAGCTCACTTTTTTACTGGCGTCGTGAATAATGTTCAGGAGATGTTCGATGTATATGAAGAGAATCAACGGTTAAAAGCACGTCTAGAAGAGTATGACCAAGTGTCAGTTGAACGTGATTTGTTGTTGGATAAGCAGGAAAGATTACTAGAGATGCTTGAGTTAGAAAAAACATTGCACCAGTATGATGTTTCGGCAGCAGCAGTGATTCATCGTGCTCCCGATGCTTGGGAGCAATACATCGGCTTAAATAGGGGAGAGCGAGACGGTGTGACTGACAATATGGCTGTCATTGATGTGAAAGGTGGACTTGTTGGCAAGGTAAGCAAAACAAGCAAATCAACCTCTTATGTACAGCTATTAAGTGACAATGACCGAGCAAACCGTGTATCTGCAACAGTCAAGTGGGATGACGGGGAAGCAGTCGGTTTTGTCGAAGGATATGACGCAAAAGAATCTCTTTTAATTATGCGTAAAGTTGACATGGAAAAAGACATTCCGAAAGATACAACCGTAACGACTTCTGGATTAGGAGGCATATACCCTCCTGGACTGACAATTGGTGAAGTGGTACGTACCGAAGTAGATGAGTATGGATTAACACAAGACGTTTATATTCGTCCGAAAGCAGATTTCTCCGTCTTAGATTATGTGTACATTGTGAAGCGAATGGATGAATCTCTTGACCCGTCTTTGTTAGAAGAAGAAGGTGAGGACGAATGAGCCGAACGTATTTTTCATTCGTCATTGTAGGCTTGTTTGTCCTTGAGGGGGCGTTGGTGTCGCATGTATTGCAAGCACATACGACACCAGATCAAATCGTTGTTCCGCGTTTTGTATTAATCATTGTAGTGATGATTGGACTATTTACAAATGGACGCACTGGCTTACTATATGGGCTTGCTTTTGGTTTGATGTATGACATTGTGTATACAAATTTGCTTGGGGTATATGCATTTGGTTTCGCTTGTTTAGGATATGTGTTTGGTTTATACCAATATGCATTTCGAGCATCGTCCTTTTGGGTGGTGTTGTTATCTATCGCTGGTGTTGTGCTCTTTGAATATTATCAATACGGTATTTTTTCAATGCTTGGAAAGGCTGATCTATCTGGAAGTACCTTTTTAACATCGCGTTTGTTCCCAACAGTGGTTTTTAATGGTGCATTTGCTATGCTTGTTGTATTGCCTTTCCGAAAATTGGCGCTGCATGTCTTGACACAAGCAAGTATTCGTGAACGTTAGGGAGGAGTTTGCTATGCTGAAGTCGAAAGAAGTAGTAGGGAAGAAGATTGAATTGTATTTCCCCGTTTTTTACAGCACGATGACAACGGCAGTGAACAGAGGTGAACGCTCCTATGAGCCAAACGAAAACGAGTGTCACAATTAAAGGGACAAAAGAAGGTTTAATATTTTTACTTGATGACCGGTGTTCCTTTGAACAGTTAATCTGTGAATTAAAGGAAAAGCTATCAGTGAACTACTATCAGAGTGATGGAGATGAGCGAGGCGTCTCTGTTAGCGTTGACCTTGGCAATCGGTACCTTTCAAAAGAGGACAAGGCGCTTCTCGAAAAAGTGATTACTGAAGATCGTCATTTACAAGTAGAGCGATTTCATACAGGTGTGATTTCTTTAACAGAAGCGAAAAAAATGTGGGAGCAACAACAAACGACAACGCTGACGCGAATGATTCGCTCTGGGCAAGTGGTCCATGTTGAAGGAAACGCACTGTTAATCGGAGATGTTAATCCTGGTGGCGCGCTCGTTGCGACAGGAAATATTTATGTGATGGGCGCTTTAAAAGGAAAAGCACACGCTGGATCGACAGGACAAAAAAATGCACTTATTGTAGCATCTTTTTTAGCACCTTCTTTCTTGCAAATTGCAGAGACATGGATGACGTTTGCGGATTGTCCGGATGATGAGATATGGATGGGTGCTGCTTTTTTAGAGGAAAAAACCAGCCTTTTACGTATAACACGTATTCAGCGGTTGCTCGATCTGGTGCCAATCGATCGAGAAAGTGAATATGTTGCGCCTGTATGATTTTAGGCGGCGTGTAGGTACCTTGGATCTTGGAACGAGAAAGGAGACATGGACGTGGGCGAAGCAATTGTAATTACAAGTGGAAAGGGTGGTGTTGGTAAGACAACGACATCAGCCAACATTGGAACAGCCCTAGCACTATCCGGGAAAAAAGTTTGTCTCGTTGATGCAGATATTGGATTGCGGAACCTCGATGTAATGATGGGTCTAGAGAATCGCATCATTTATGATTTAGTCGATGTTGTTGAAGAGCGATGTAAGCTAAAGCAAGCACTGATAAAAGATAAGCGTTTTGATTGTTTGTATTTATTACCCGCAGCACAAACAAAAGATAAAACGGATATTTTGCCAACACAGATGAAACAACTAATTGATGAACTAAAGTCAGATTATGACTATGTGTTAATTGATTGCCCAGCTGGAATTGAGCATGGATTTCGAAATGCTGTTGCTGGTGCAGACAAGGCGATTGTCGTGACGACACCTGAGTTGTCGGCTGTTCGTGATGCTGACCGCATTATTGGTTTGCTAGAGCACGAGAATATCGACAGACCACGACTCGTCGTGAATCGAATTAGAAACCATATGATGAAAAATGGTGACATGCTTGATGTCGAGGAGATTACCTCTATTTTAGCAATAGACTTACTGGGTATAGTTGTTGATGATGATGATGTCATTAAGCATGCGAATAAAGGAGAACCGATTGCACTACATACAACAAGCAGAGCTTCTATCGCTTATCGGAATATCGCGAGGCGCATATTAGGAGAGACTGTCCCATTGATGGTGCTTGAAGAACGACGGACGATGTTCTCAAAATTAAAGCGTCTGTTTGGGGTGCGTTAAAAACCTGCTTAAGCAGGTTTTTTTACTAGCCTCAGGATAATTTGTAAACTATGTATAGATAAATATTGACAATGGTTGTGCGGTCTTTTATAGTGTAAAAGAACGCTAAGAGATGAATGACAACATTCTTTTAGGTAACAGCAGCATAGATGAAAGGTTGAATAAATGATAATGAGCGTAAAAGATATGATGATGATAGGGATGATGACGGCGGTTGCCGGGGCAATTGGCTTCATTCCGGCTATTCCAATACCTGGTATTATCCCACCGATTACATTGCAGTCTATTGCACCGATATTAGCTGGAGGCATTCTCGGCGCACGACGCGGTGCATTATCGATGGTTGTTTTTGTTGTGCTTGTGGCATGTTCTGTCCCAATGCTTGCAGGGATGCGCGGAGGGCTTGGTCACTTACTTGGTCCGACAGGTGGTTATATATTTAGTTGGATTCTCGTTGCTTTTTTTGTTGGTTTATTTGTTTCTTATGTTCCAAAGTTAAAAGTATGGTCACTTGTCCTTGTCAGTGCCGTTTTAAGTATGGTGATACAATATCTTTTTGGTGCAGTATCTATTTCTTTCACGAGTGACATGTCATATACGGCAGCGCTTCAAATGAATGTCATATTTATGCCAGGAGATGTGCTGAAGGCAATTGTAGCAAGTATGGTCATTGTGCGCGTTCGGCATGCGTTGTATGGATATGGGGCACGAAGAGAGGATGTTTTAAGGAATGTCTCTTAGGGGGCGACGTCATGAGAAAGAAAGACGTTTGGGTAATGAAAAAAGGGTATCTGTCAGCCGGGATTTGGACTGACGGATACCCACCTCATTAATTCAAAATAATAATAACTGCTTAGCGACAGAAGCGGCTTCTTTGCTGCTATGTAATCCCGTTTTCTTTAAAATATGGTTAACATGTTTCTTCACTGTGCTTGTAGACAAATATAATTTTTTAGCAATTTCAAGTTGTGTATACCCATGATAAATGAGCGCCAATACTTCTAATTCCCTAGGAGAAAGTGTAACCTGCCACTTGAATGTGCGAAACTGCATTTGAGTACGTTTCAGTTCATCATCTTTTATTCTATGCACACGTAGTATTTCTTGCTTTACAAGAGGTAGGAGATATACATGGTCCTGTGGAGTTTCTAATAATATATCATACAAACGAATAATATTCCGTTCTGCCTTTGCTTTATACAATGTTAGAAAAACACTATTTTGACCAGAACGCTCCAGTTCATCTGCCAATAATAATGCTTTTTCTCGCTCCCCGCGTACAATATACTGATGAACTTTTTCCGAGGGATCTATTTGATTTACATCCTCTAATTCAAAAATCTTTCCAGCTGAATTCCAGATAAAAGGTAAATCCTGCGCTCGTAAACGCTGACTGTAAGCTCTTGATCCTGTCTGTTCAGCGTAAAAAAGAGCCTGTTGAATATACTCGATACTTGGCTCTACAAGATTAGTTTCATGACTTATCGGCATCAGAAAAGTAGCATATGCAAGTAAATGACAATGATACGCAAGCATCGTCTCTGGTGTGGCACCGTTAACGATAGATTGCCCCAAACGTTTTTCGGCCTCACTCAGTTTTCCTTGGTTGTATAGTAGATCATAGGCGATTTGGAACTCTGTGTGACTTTCGACAATTCTCTTGGCATAGCTGTCATCAACATTTTCTAAAAGCCGAAAGATCTTTTCACTAGCGTACGCTGCTCTAGCATGGTATTCCAACTTCAAATACGTGGCGACTTCAAGTAGTTCTAAGCGTGCTTTTAAAAAAGGCGCCTTAACATGCCCGAGCAAATCACGTGCTTGACTAATCGTTTCTTCATGTGAGAAACGGCCTCTCATCACATCCACATCCAGCAGTAGCTCATACACGAGTGCCCATTCTTTTAATGATTCACGATCTTTGCTTTGATGAATAAGGAGTTCTAGTAAATCGGTTTGCCTATATTGGACAGCATATTCAAAGGCATCTCGAATATGACTAGGTGTTTGTAGTGCGAGTACATATTCATTCATCAATTGGACAAATCGATCAGAAGCAAACGTCCTTACTGAGTAGAGTACTTGTTCAAATGGCAACAAAGGGTGACCGTGTTCATGCCGCTCTAAAGCAAGATTATGCATCGCTTTATGTGTCCACGCACGTTCATTCTCCCATAGGTCCATTCGCTGTAATTGGTTTTTCGTATGTTCTTTAATGTGCTGAGGAACAAACCCTTTACGATACAGAAGGAAATTTTCTCGCCACCGCTCGCGATATTTTTGCAAAACTTTCGCCACCTCTCAAAGTTCATAATACCTCTAAAGAGGAGTTTTCGACGTAACGAACCGAAATTCCTACTGGAAAACAGATTTTTCTTACGACAAATTCTTTGTTTATATGACTTAATCTGCATAAATGGTGATAGTGAACGTATCATTCATGTTCATTACGGTCGATGTTTATCATACAAAGTAGGTGTCGTTAATTTAGCAAGTTCTTCATAGACAACTTTATTAATAGAAGTGTGAGACACAGCTGCGACATTCTGGCGCAGCTGGTCAACCGTACTTGCACCGACAACAACAGAAGAGACCGGAGGATGCGCTAAGCAATACTGTAGTGCAAGTACAGAACGAGTGAGACCATTTGTGGAAAGGGTGTCTAAGCCCCGCCGAATTTGTGCTAGTTCTTCAGGTGAATAATGTAAATAACCCTTTTTAGCGGCGGTAACAGTTTCTAACGGGCGTGGACTTAAAATCCCTTTTGCTAATGAACCACGAGCGACAACACTCACATCATGCTCAGCTAAAAACGAAAACCATTCTTCTGGACGACGGTCAAGTAAACTATATTGCATCATGACTGTCGCCATGTTTGCATGCTCGACGTAGTGAGAGATGGTGTTTGGGCGAATGGAGGATAGACCGTAAGCACGGATGAGCCCTTCTTTTTTTAGAGATTCAAAAGTGTCAATGACTTCATCCATGTTATCGTCAATTGTCCCACCGTGCAGTTGATACAAGTCGATATAATCAGTTTGCAGACGCGACAAACTTTCCTTTACGGCTGCCAGCAAATGTTTACGAGATGGATCCCATGTCCAGCCATTTTCCCCTTGTTGAAAACGATTCCCTCCTTTTGTTGCAAGAATAACGTCTGAGCGTCTCTTTTTTAACGCTTCTCCAATGAGGCGTTCATTTTCTCCGTAGTCATACAAGTCAGCTGTGTCAATATAATTTATTCCTAAATGTAATGCCTCGTCGATGATGCGTGTGACATTTTTTTTGTTCGTGCCAAACGACATCGCTCCGAGACCTAGCTCACTAACATATAAATCGGATTTTCCTAAGCGTCTTTTTTTCATACATATCTCTCCTCACAATGTTCTTTCCTCTATTATTAACTCGAATATGATGCGAGGACAAGTCATAGCATGTATTAAATGGACGAGGGGAGCGGCAAAGATGGATCATAATCGAAAAAAATTTGTGCGGAAAGCAGCAGAACGGCGAAAGAATGAGATGAAAACCGAAGCACCTGAGACGGGAAAAGAACAAATATCCTCCCCGCTAGAGGTGCATCAGAAGGAGAGAAAGACGTATAGACATCGTTGGTTCATGCAAGCACTGATTGCCGGTTGTTTATTTTTTGCGCTTGGAATTGTGTATGAGCGTGAGGAGGAACCATTTCAAACGGTTCAAGCGTTTGTGGATCAATCATTTGAGCACCAATTCCAGTTTGCTGCAGTTGCCGATTGGTATGAGAAGCAATTTGGTGGTCCACTTCATTTGCTACCAGACCAACGTGCTAGCGAGGAAGAGATATACGATTATGCGATTCCTGCTTCAGGCATTATTGGTGAATCCTCTGCAGAAGACGGGAAAGGAATTTTATTAGAGACGGATGCAGAAGCAATTGTGAAGGCGGTAAAAGGGGGACAAGTGGTCCTTTTATCTAATGATAAAAAAGCGCTCGGTAAAATGATTGAAGTACAGCATCCAGATAAAACGACATCTATTTACGGTATGCTTGATGAAGTGTCTGTAAGTTTATATGATATGATTCCTGCTGGCACGACATTAGGCAAGGTGATGCCAATAGAAGGTGAGCAGACAGGAAAGTTTTACTTCGCATTGCGGCGTGGGGAAGCGTATGTAGACCCAAGTGATGTGATGTCTTTTGAGTAATATGTTAAAAAATATCCGGCTTCATCCGTTGTTCTGGCTTGTGCTTGGAGCGGGTGTCTTTACAGGTCATTTCAAAGAAGTGCTCATGTTATTTATCATTGTTTTTATTCACGAGATGGGGCATGCGTTGACAGCTGTTTATTTAGGGTGGAAAGTGAATAAAATTGAATTATTACCGTTTGGAGGCGTGGCTGAGACAGAAGACAGTGGTGTAAAGCCAATTCGCGAAGAAATGTACATTGTCCTTGCCGGTCCGTTGCAACACATATGGTTGTGCGGGCTTTCTTATATGTTTGTAGGACAGCTTTTTTGGAGTCAATATGATCATCAGTTATTTTTAATGTATAACATGATGATTGTTGGCTTTAATTTGTTGCCAATATATCCGTTAGACGGAGGGCGTCTTGTGCAGCTTGCCTGCCTAGTTATTTGGCCGTATAAGAGGGCATTAATTGTTTCGTTGCATGTGTCATTTTTGTTGTTAATTGTTATGGTTGTTGGGTTACTATTTGTGCCATTCCATTTGAACTTATATGTCGTCGTGCTATTCCTGCTCGTCACACATTACTTGGAGTTTAAACAACGCCATTACCGCTTTGTCCGATTTTTGATGGCCAAAAAGCAAGACGGAAAACAACGAAACGTTCATTGGATTTGCGTGAATCACCATGTTCATGTGCGAGAAGCAGTGGCTTTATTGAAACGGGGGCGAACAAACCGCTTTCGAATCGTTGGACGGCATGGATGTTCGGAGGTGGATGAGCAAATGGTGTTGGCTGCTTATTTTGAACCCGGTAAACGTTCCGCAACATTTGGGGGCTTATTTACATGAACGCATTGCGTTGCGCTCTTTTTTTCACGTACAATAGAGATGCGAGAAAAAAGGAGCGTTTATGTGTATGGAAAAAAAGATTGTTGTTACAAAAGGGAGAAATGGACGAGAGGCGGTCGTACTAGAAGAGGGTGAAGTGGTTGAATGGTTTATCGAACAAGCCCATGCACCTGAACTCGTTGGCAGTGTCTTTATAGGAAAAGTGCAACGTGTGTTGCCGGGAATGCAAGCGGCATTTGTCGATATAGGAATCGGGAAGAATGGCTTTTTGTATCGAGATGAGCTGCTTCGTTTTCATTTAGATCCTGATCCAGTAGAAGTGAAACAACAACGAAAGATTACGCACTATGTGCAACAACATGAGATGGTGCTTGTACAAGTGACGAAAGCAAGCAACGGTGAAAAAGGGCCTCGTTTAAGTGGCGTCATTGCGATTCCGGGGCGTTACCTTGTCTATATGCCAGAAGCAAACTACGTCGCTGTATCTCGTCGAATTAAAGATGAGTCCGTACGGGAACATTTATCGGAGAAGATGACCAATGAGTTGCAACAGCCAGAAGGGCTCATTGTACGGACTGCAGCGGCAGCATGTGAACCGGATATGTTAGCGCAAGAGCTGCATGTATTGCGTACACTATGGTCTCAAACGGTGAAGCCTGTGAATGGAAAAGGAAAGCCAGCGCTTGTGTACCAGGCAGCTTCTATCATAGAAACGCTTGTTACCAATTACGTTGAGGAAACAATTGATGAAGTGGTGCTCGATGATTTGTCCGATTACCGGCTTGTGCAAAAGCTGCTCGGCACCGCACCGCTTATTCAAAAGGTGCGTCTGTATCGTACGCAAGGCTCAACGTTTGCATTGAACGATATTGATCGGCAGTTAGAAAAAGCTCGCCGTCGTCGCATTTGGCTAAAAAATGGGGCATTCATCGTCATTGATGAGACAGAAGCGATGGTGGTCATTGATGTTAACACTGGAAAATTTACAGGAAGTAACGGGTTGGAACAAACTGTATTAGCAGTCAATTGCCTTGCCGCCAAAGAAGTGGCAAAGCAAATTAGGTTACGCAATTTAAGTGGCATGATTGCGATTGATTTTATTGATATGAAAACAGATGAGGAACGAGAAAAGGTACAACAGACATTACTTTCGTACTTGAAAAAAGATCGGGTGCAGACAAGTGTTAAAGGCTTTACGCCGGTCGGTGTGTTGTTCATGACACGAAAAAAAACACGTCTTCCTATGCGAGTGAGTGTATCTATGGACTGTCCATCATGTGCTGGGACAGGTGTTGTTTTAACAGTGGAAGCGCAAGCGTCACAATTTGAGCGTATGCTGTTGATGTACATGAATCAAGAAGTGGAAGCACTCGTCATTGCGGCCACTTCTGAAGCAGCGATGGTTCTACTCGGAGCGAGTGAGTCGGATAAGACGGTGCTTGAACAGCGGATCGGCGCGCATATTTTTGTTGTATACGACGATGCGTTGCCAGTTGCGGCGTGTTATACGCTCGTTTATGCAGGGTCTTTCATCGAGGCGGAGAAGCAGTGGGCGAGTAGGCAAATAACTGATTGACGCTAGCAAATATTTATGCTATGATGGGGAATGTTAGTGAATTGGATCAGCACCCAATGAACTTACAACCGCGCATCGTAGGTTTACAAATGAGTATATGCTCTACCTACATAGATGGCGAGTCTGATGTTATGAGGAGGTGCAAGTGATGTACGCAATCATTGAAACAGGTGGAAAACAAGTCAAGGTTCAAGAAGGTCAAGAAATTTACGTTGAGAAGTTAGACGCAGAAGCTGGCGCTGAGGTGAGCTTTGACAAAGTACTTTTCGTTGGTGGAGATGCTGTGAAAGTAGGTGCGCCATACGTAGAAGGTGCAACAGTAACTGGAACAGTTGAAAAACATGGTCGTGATAAAAAGATCATCGTTTATAAAATGAAGCCAAAGAAAAACTACCGTCGTAAACAAGGTCATCGTCAGCCGTATACAAAAGTTGTCATCGGCAAAATTAACGGGTAATTAAAATGATACGCGTGTGCGTGCAATATAATGAGTATGATGCAATCGCCAGTTTTGACATGCGAGGTCATGCCGAGGCTGGCCCCCATGGACAAGACATCGTTTGTGCGGGTGTTTCAGCTGTCACAATCGGAACGGTCAATGCGATTCACACTTTGTGTGATGTTGATATTGTCACTGATATGACAGATGCGGGTGGACATTTAATGTGTCGTGTGCCTGAAGGATTAACGCCACGAACATATGAAGATGTGCAGCTGTTGTTAAAAAGCATGGTCCTGTCTTTACAAGCGATTGCTGACGTGCATCAAGCATATATGACAGTGGAAATAGATAGGAGGTGACTTTTCATGTTGAGAATGGATCTTCAATTTTTCGCATCGAAAAAGGGAGTAGGGAGCACGAAGAACGGACGTGACTCTCGTTCTAAGCGCCTTGGCGCAAAACGTGCGGACGGTCAAACGGTCACTGGTGGATCAATCTTGGTTCGTCAACGTGGCACACGAATTTACCCAGGGAACAACGTAGGTAAAGGTGGCGACGATACATTGTTTGCAAAAACAGATGGCGTCGTGAAATATGAGCGTGTTGGACGTGACCGGAAGCAAGTAAGTGTGTATCCGGCGTAAATAGTAATGAAAAAGCAGTCTCCTGTATAAGTGGGAGGCTGTTTTTTTGTATTACTCTGGAGAAAAATACCTCGAATGTCGATCATTCGAGGTATATCCTAATCTACTTAATCTCATTACATCCCAGAAGCTTTTTCTCCAATTTCTCCAACAGCGACTCTTCTTCTGATCGGCACAAACTTCCAATATGTCCCGAGACGCCAAATCCATTCCAATGGCCCATACACAAACCGTTTCAACCAAAAATGGCTACATATCATTTGTAACAGGAAGATGGCGAGTGCGAGACCGTATAATTGTAATTCTGAGATGTCGCTAATAAATGTTAAGTTGGAAAAAAATGGGATTTTATTGATGGCAATTGCGGCCGTCCAAAATATGAGCGACTGCGTTAAATAATTCGTAAACGCCATTCGTCCAACCGATTGAAAAGGGACGAGCAACAACCGAACGACTTTCTCACTCGTACCAATCGCTAAAAATAAGAAGATATAACCGGCTGTAACGGTAGCATTTGCAATTCCGCTAATTACCCATGGCATCGAGAAATCAAAGAGTACCATGAAATCTATCGCTTTTCCTGCAATGCCAATGACAAGAAGAATACTCGATGTGATCCAAAGAAACAGCCTTTTGTGCGGTAACTGTGTAAACATCCCAGCTCGGTAGGCGTACATGCCAAGCAACATGAAGCCAAGATGGGATAATGCACCATCTAAAGAGGCGATCATTGAATAGAGAAAGTCAGGTGTAGATTCTGGCAATAGGTCATACATCCCTGTTCCAATACTGACCGGGACCCCAGTAAGATCTTCTATCCAGAATCCTGCCACTGCATAGGTGAAGAATAATAGCCCTACTGTCAAAAGCCATTTTTGTGGAAGTTTTATAAACAAGAGCAGGAGGAATCCTCCGATGGCATACGTAAATAAAATGTCGCCACTCCAAATAAAAAATAGATGGAGCGCACCAAATAGTGCAAGCGTTAGCATACGCCTCAATAAAACAGAGATTGGCTTCGCTTGCCGCTTGCGTAATAAATCATACATGAGTACGGCGCTAATCCCAAACATAAATGCAAACAAAGGACGAGAACTATCGGAAAATAAAATACCGATAATGGAGCCTGCTGTGATTTCAGGGATATAGTCAACCTTCTTGCCATCCTCGTCAGATTTCATATCATCAAGAATTTCTTTGCTACCATCAGCGTATACAACCTTCTCGATGTCGTTAACGACCACGACATCCTCGACAATGGGATTATCGTCGAACTCTTTAATATCCTCATTCCCTATCATAAAAATCAAAGCAGGGATATTACAAAGAAAAATGAATAATAGCGTGATACCCCGCATGCTGTCTAAAACATTGATTCTCCCTAAACTTTGTCCATTCTGATTCATTCGTGTTCCCCCATATTCAAAAGTTTTTCATTGCCTTTAGTATAGATAAAGGCTGAACTTCCTCCCATAGAAACATCTTGCAAAAAGGAGAGGGAACCTTACAATCGTGTAAGAATAGCCACATAATTTTCCATACTATTTAATTGTTAGCGACAATCTTTAAAAAGAGCGCAAAAACATGCTGACGAAACGTTTAAGCGTCTCATCAGCATGTTTTGGTTCTACATCCCAGAAGCTTTTTGTTTGTTGTCTGTAACGACAATCTTTCTTTTCATCGGAACGATTTTCCAGTATGTCCCCATGCGCCAAATCCATTCTAGTGGTCCATATGAAAAACGTTTCAACCAGAAATGGCTAAAGAGTATTTGTAAAAGGAAGATGAATAATCCTAGACCGTATAAGGAAATCTCTGAGATTTCTCCGATCAATCCCCAGCCTGAAAAATACGCGTGTTCTGTGTCGATTGCGAGCATCACACATATGAGTGACTGCAGTAAGTAATTCGTAAAGGCCATTCTTCCAACAGCTTGAAAAGGAATGAGCAACGAACGGACCTTTTTGTTGCTTGTCCCGATGGCCAAAAATAAAAAGATATAACCTGTCGTAACGAGCAAACATGCTAACTGAAGAATTGTAATTGATACGTTGTCAACCATATCGTAGAAAAACAAGGCTTTTACGGTAATCCCGATGATAAGAAAAATAGGAGCACCAATCCAAAGGAGGCGTCTGTTTTTCGGTAAATGTGTAAACAACCCAGCTCGATACGCATACATACCAGGTAGCATATAGGTTAAATCTCCTAAAGCACGGTCAAAGTAGCTTGTCACAACAGAGAAGGATTCAGGTAACATTGAAGAGATGTCTAAAGGGATCCCGATGAGCTGTGCGATATCGTTCCCTGCAATCCCACGAACAAAGAAAAAGATACTTAGTGTCAAAAGCCACTTTTGCGGGATCTTTACAAGCAAGAGCAGCATCAAGCCTGCGATTGCATACGAAAATAAAGCATCGCCACTAAAGATAAACAGTAGATGAATCAAGCCAAATGGTGCCAAGATCAACATGCGTCTAAATAAAATGGGTGTTGGATTTAATTCTCGCTTTTGTAACCGATCATAGAGCAGTACCACACTGATCCCGAACATAAACGCAAATAACGGATAAGAACTATTGGAAAATAAAACATAGGCATTTGTTGTGAGATTGCCCATTGTCGATGGTGTAAAAAATTGGCTGAGATGGACGATGAAGATGAACAAGAGCGTGATGCCCCTTAGGCCGTCCAAAACATCAATTCTTCCCAGCGGTTGTGTATGTTGATTCATTCATATTCCCCCTATGGTTAAAAATTTTCATCAAATCACAACATATTTCATAATGTTTTATATAGTATGATATAACCACCCGCACATTTTTTCTTACAAATACTTCTCTTCAAAAGTAATTGCCAAGCTAGATGTATCACACACATAATACAGTTGCGATGAAAACCATTGTATCATGCCCATGATACAGTTGCAACAAAAAATATTAATCTAAAATAAAATGGGATTTTATACCATGGAGCAGAAAAAATAAACATGCTGACGAAACGTTCAAACGTCTCATCAGCATGTTTTGATTACGTAATTATACTGTGCGCGGCACTAAATTAAAGCAACGCTTATAAAGCCATTTATAGTCTTCTAATGATAAGTCGCGCGGGTTCCCGATCGTTTGTGGATCTTTATACGCTTCTGTCGCCCAGCGATCAACTTGATTAGGATCAACACCTTGTGCTTCGAGGGACGGGATTTCGAGTTCCTCAACTAAGTCATACATATAACGGACCGCTGCTTTTGCCGCTTCTTCCGTTGTCATGTGATCGGTGCGAATGCCAAATGCTTGCGCAATACGGGCGAAGCGCTCTGGTGCACCTTTCCAGTTAAATTCCATGACTGGTCCCATCATCGCAGCAACACATTGCCCGTGGGCAACAGGTACCATGCCACCGAGTGATTGACTCATCGCATGTGCAGCGCCAGCAGACTCACTGCCGTAAGAAAGACCAGCAAGCATTGCCGATTGTGCCATGCCGTAACGTGCTTCAAGGTCAGCCCCATCAGCGAATGCGCGGCGAATGTAAGTAGCTGCATATTCAATCGCAAGTAACGCAACGGCATCTGTCACTGGTTGAGCATATTTCATTGTATAACACTCGACTGCGTGCGCAATTGCATCAATCCCTGTCATTGCCGTCACGTGAGGAGGCATGGACGTGTGTAATTTTGGATCAATGATTGTCAAGTGTGCTGCAATTAGCGGTCCACCTGTGTTGAACTTGTATTCACGCGCTTCATCCGTGATGACCGCCCACTGTGTCACTTCAGAACCTGTCCCGGCTGTTGTTGGGATCGTCACAAGTGTTGGAATCCGGTTTTCAAGCGGCTTCTTTCCTTCAGCTGCTTCGTAATCTAAGACAGTGCCTTCATGTGTGACTTCAACGCCAATCGCCTTCGCTGTATCCATTGATGAACCACCACCAACGGCAACAAGACCATCACAACCTGTTTCTTTATAGAGCGCAGAACCTTTTGCGACAAGGCGTGTCGGTGGGTTTGGCTCGACTTTGTTGAATAGAACGATCTCGATACCTGCTTCTTTTAAGCTTGCTTCAACGGGTGCAGTAACACCGGCGTTGTAAATGCCAGGATCGGTCACGAGTAACACTTTTGTAGATTGTAATGCCTTCACTTCCGCACCTAAATGACGGATGGAATCAATTCCGTGTTTAATTGCCGTTGGTACTTCAAATGTATGATAACCTAACATTGATTCTACTTTCATATGCATTGCCATTTGTATCTCTCCCTTATTTATGTGTATATTAGCCGAACCAGCCAACTGGTTGTGGGTTCGTATTACGGAAAATGTGTTTTACTTCGGTATACTCTTCAAGGCCAATCTTGCCAAGCTCGCGACCGAATCCAGATTGTTTGTAGCCACCCCATGGCGCTTGCGCGAAATAAGGATGGAAATCGTTAATCCACACTGTGCCCATACGCAGACGGCTTGCGACAAACTCCGCTTTCTCAATATTTGTTGAGAAGACCGCTCCAGCGAGGCCGTAAATCGTGTCATTTGCTTTTACAATCGCTTCTTCTGTTGTTTCGAATGTCTCGATCGTTAACACAGGGCCAAAGATTTCTTCTTGAACAATGCGCATGTCATTTGTACAGCCAGTGAAAATGGTTGGTTCTAAGAAGAAACCATCTTGTAAAGCCGGATCGTCTGGGCGTTTACCACCGAGTACAACGGTTGCGCCTTCTTGTTTGCCGATCGCAATGTAAGATTCAACTTTTGCGCGGTGTTCAGCAGAAATAAGTGGACCTGATTGCGTGCCTTCGTCAAAGCCATTGCCAAGTTTAATGTTTTTCGCGCGTTCCACGAGTGCGGTCACAAATTTGTCGTGCAATGACGCTTCCACAAGCAAACGAGAGCCAGCAGAACACACTTGTCCAGCATGGAAGAAGACAGCGTTTAATGCCTGATCAACAGCGGTGTCAAAGTCACTGTCAGCAAATATAATGTTCGGATTTTTACCACCGAGTTCGAGTGCGATTTTCTTCACATTACTGCTTGCCGCTTGCATGATCGTTTTTCCAGTCTCAATCCCACCTGTGAAGGAGACAAGGTCGACATCAGTGCTTTCTGCAAGTGGGGCACCGACGTCTTTTCCGTTTCCAAGAACGAGATTGACGACCCCTTTTGGAAATCCGATCTCATCAAAAAATTCGAAGATCTTTACTGTCGTCAGGGGTGTGATTTCACTTGGTTTAATGACGAGTGTGTTTCCTGCTGCAAGGGCCGGTGCGAGTTTCCAAGCGGCTTGTAAGAGTGGATAATTCCACGGTGTAATTAACGAGCATACGCCGATCGGTTCGCGAACAACTTTGCTGATCGAATTCGGTATCGGGCTTGGAATAAGTTCGCCACCATCTTTATCGGCAAGTCCAGCAAAATAAAAGAAGACATTCGCAATATCAGCCATGTCGGCACGACTTTCTTCAATTGTTTTTCCTGTGTCTAACGTTTCAAGGCGCGCAAGTTCCTCGGCATGTTCTTTCACTTTTTCGCCGATGAGACGGACTTTTTCGCCCCGTTCGTTCGCAGGCGTATTTGCCCACTCACCATCGTCGAATGCTTTTCTTGCTGCGGCAATCGCTTTGTCACTATCCATTTTTGATCCTTCGGCAGCAGTTGCGACCTGTGACTGGTCAAATGGGTTGATGATTGTGCGTGTGGCATGGTTGCTTGCTTCAACCCATGCGCCATTAATGTACATAGAAAGTTGCATAAACTCCACCCTTTCGATACGTTTAATACATATTAAACAAATAGTATGTAAATCATCTTAACACGGCAAGGGGGATGTGTCAAATCCCCTTTTTTGGGAAGCGTGAAAGCAATTCCTCAGCTAATTGACCGTGACGAAATTGCTCAACAAGTAGGTCGAGGAATTCATAATAAGCAAGAGAAGCAGTGATCGTTTTTAATGTGCGTTCAGCTTCTTGTTGTACGTCAAGCGGGGTGTTTGAATCAGTCATTAAGGCTTCGTACTCAGGAATTGCTGCATGAATTGCTTCAACATTGACAGCGCGTTCGCGTTCCCACCGCCGGGTAAAGAATGTCGTAAAAAAGTGGAAAAAATCTTTTTCTGCTTCGTATAAGTCTTTTCGTTCGCCTTTTCGATAAACACGATGAATCAACTTTTCTTCCAGCAGTTTGCGGACACCAAGGCTCATGCTGCCTTTGCTCATGCCTAATTCGTCTCGTAATTGATCAAGTGTCATTGGTCCATCATGTAAATAAAGGGTAGCATACAACTGACCGATGGAGCGGTTTACACCGTAAATATCCATCGTATCAGCAATCCCGTCTTTAATATGTGCATGTGCTTTTGCTAGTGATTGTTGTGCTATTTCCTTGTTATTCACCAATATTCCTCCTGCCCGTCATATTAGCGTTAGTATAGCGTGTCTATCAAGGAAGCGCAATAGTTGACATTGTGGATCAGTATGTTAGGATGGGTGCTGCATAGATTTAACTTGTTTAAAATTATTTGCATATACGGAGGGGAAACAATGAATAAAAAGTGGACAGCGATCATTGCTGCAAGCAGTGTGCTATTTGTTACTGGTTGCAATGCGGCAGAAAAAACGGACGGAGAGGAAAAAGAAGCGATTGAGCTTGTGTATGTAGCATGGGAGTCAGAGGTTGCCTCAAATCATGTTATAAAAGAAGCACTTGAACAAGCAGGTGTGGATGTCACTTTAACAACCGTGGAACAAGGCATCATGTGGTCGAGTGTAGCTGAAGGGAAAGCAGATGGGTTTGTGGCAGCTTGGTTGCCCAATGATATGAAGAGTGATTATGAGACGTATGGGGATAAAGTGGAGGATTTAGGTGCAAATCTTGAAGGAGCAAAGACAGGATTAGCTGTCCCAGCATATATGGATATCGAAAGCATCGCAGATTTACATTCGGATGTTGTTACTGAAATTACCGGCATTGACGCCGGCGCGGGAATTATGACGACAACAGAAGAAGTGGTGGAGGCATATGGGTTAGAAGGAATAACGCTCATTGCCAGTACAGATGCGATGATGACAGCACAACTTGATAGCGATTATCAAAAAGAAGAACCAATTGTTATTACGGCTTGGCAGCCGCACTGGAAATTCCAGTCGTATGACTTGAAATTTTTAGAGGACCCAAAAGGTATTTATGAAGCAAATGGGGAAATTCGCACGATGGTGCGTCACGGGTTGAAAGAAGATGCCCCGATTAGCTACAAAGTGCTTGATCAATTTTATTGGACACCGGAAGAAATGAATGAAGTGATGTTGCTCATGGAAGAAGACGGACTCACGCCGGAAGAAGCAGCAAAGAAATGGGTGAACGACAATCAAGCGCGTGTTGATGAATGGTTGGTAGGTATAAAAGAAAGCGCAGCATAATTCTCTAAACGTCCTTTTGTAGGGCGTTTTTTCGTGTCCAGTTGGATCTTTTTGACATGAAACTGTATTTTCACTAAGTAAGCAAATATGCTATGATAGGCAAGATGAGTTTGTAGGAAAGAAGGATCGCAATGGAACAGATGATTTATTTAGATAATAGCGCGACGACACGTCCTTACGAGGAAGTGCTCTCTTTATATACGAAAATTGCGAGGGAATACTTTGGCAATCCCTCTTCATTGCATACGTTAGGGATGGAGGCGGAGCGTGTACTGACACATGCGCGTGAGCGAGTAGCCGCGTATTTGCTCTGTCAGCCGGATGAATTATTATTTACATCAGGAGGGACCGAGGCAAACGGTCTCGTTATTCATGGTGTCGTTCAGGCGAAGCAGCAAGAACAGGCTCATATCATTGCGACAACGATGGAACATGCGTCTGTTTATGAGTCATTAAAGCAATTAGAAGCGACAGGTGTGCACGTCACGTACATTGCACCAAATGCCGATGGGCACATGACAGTTGAGGCGATTGAACAAGCAATTCGACCGGAAACCGTACTTGTGACGATCGGTCATGTGCAAGGTGAGCTTGGTTCCGTGCAACCAATTGCTAAGATCGGGGCAATGTTGGCGCGTTATCCAACGATTCGGTACCATGTTGATGCCGTACAAAGTTTGACCAAAGTTGCGTTCTCGTTAGTAAATATTGATTTCCTTACGATTTCCGCTCATAAAGTGCACGGATTAAAAGGGACAGGCGCATTATTTGTCCGTAATCGCAAATGGTTGCGTGCCCTATATTATGGGGGATCGCAAGAACAGCGCTTGCGTCCAGGTACAGAAAATGTCGCCGGTGCAGCAGCATTTGCCAAAGCAATTTGGCAAACAGAAGCACGTCGTCGCGTCGAAGAAGGGCATTTGCAAATGCTTCAGCAAATGTTATGGGAAGGGTTAGAACCCATTTCTGGTATTGTGCGTAATACCCCGATGACTGGGGCTGCACCGCACATTTTGAATGTTTCTGTACCGGGAATCAAAGCGGAAGTGCTCGTTCAAGCGCTAGGTCAGGAAGGTATTTATGTGTCGACACAATCGGCGTGCTCCACGAAGACAGGGAAACCGAGTCGCGTTTTGTTAGGGGCTGGCTTTCCACTTGACCGTGCGAATAGTGCGATCCGATTCAGTTTCTCATATGAAACGACGACAGAAGACATCCAGACGTGTATAGCGGTCTGTAAAAGAGTCATTCCGCAATTAATAGAGGTGATTTCATGAATATAGATCATATTTTAATTCGTTACGGTGAGCTTGCGTTAAAAGGAAAAAATCGCGGTTCATTTGAAAAATTGTTATTAGCCAACATTCGCCGAGCGTTGGCTCACTGCGAAGGCGTCAAAGCGCGCCGAACGTTTGGACGTATTGTCGTCGAACTGAACGGTGTTGCGCACGAGCCTGTAGTTGAAGCGTTAGCACCTGTATTCGGGATTCATTCCTACAGTTTGGCGCTTCGCGTAGAAAATGACGTAGAAGCGATGCAACGTGGTGCGCTCTTTATGTTAAATCAGCATCCCGAAGCAAAGACATTTAAAATTAGTGCGCGCCGAGCGTACAAGCCTTTTCCGACTGATTCGCAAACGCTCAATCATCTTGTTGGTGGCTATGTGCTAAAAGCAAAAGATGGGGCGATTGCGGTCAATGTTCATACCCCGGATGCAAATATTAACGTTGAAGTACGGGAATCGGGCACATACATTACGTCAGGTGCATTTGCAGGAGCGAAAGGGTTACCTCTTGGTTCAAGTGGGAAGGTTTTGCATATGCTCTCAGGTGGGATTGATTCGCCAGTTGCCGCACATTTACTGATGCAGCGCGGTGCGGAGCTGGAGATGATTCATTTTCACAGCCCGCCATATACGAATGAACGAGCCAAGCAAAAGGTACTTGACCTCGTCCGGATTTTAACGAAATACGGGGGTGAAATGACCGTCCATCTTGTCCCTTTTACCGATATCCAAACGCATATTCACCAAAAAGTCCCTAGTAGTTATGAAATGACGATCATGCGACGAATGATGCTACGTATTGCCGAGAAAATTGCCATTGAGCGTGGGATTTTAGCGATCTCAAATGGAGAAAGTTTAGGACAAGTTGCTTCTCAAACATTGGCAAGCATGCACACGATTAATGAAGTGACAAATGTACCTGTTCTTCGCCCACTTTTAGCAATGGATAAAGAAGTTGTCATCGGGAAAGCAAAACAAATAGGTACGTATGAAACATCTATCTTGCCGTTTGAAGATTGTTGCACAATCTTTCTCCCTTCTGATTCAAAAACAAAGCCAAAGCGTACGAACGCTGCAAGATATGAACAACATGTCGAGGTTGAAGAAAAGTGTAACGCAGCAGTGGCAGAAACTGAGCGACTAACGATTGCGACTCGTACAGCTAAAAATGAAATTGAACAGCTATTTTAAGCCTCTATAAATACGTCCGGCATGTTTCGTTTTTTATAAAAATTTACCAAGTTTTTTTGTGTATGTTCTTCTCACTTTCGCGCATTCTAGTAGTACCGAAGGAGGTGAGACACATGGCAAACAGCTTAGTAACACCTGGTGCGCAACAAGCTATTGATCAAATGAAGTATGAAATCGCTTCTGAATTCGGTGTAACACTTGGTCCTGATTCAACTTCTCGTGCGAACGGGTCTGTAGGTGGAGAAATCACGAAGCGCCTTGTTGCAGCAGCAGAGCAGCAACTTGGTGGGTATCACAAATAATGATATAAAGCATGACTGAAGGACAAGGTCTCCCTTGTCCTTTTGTATGTTCATTTGGGGGAACGGTTTCATACATAGAGATGTTTGTGGTACGATAATGGATGAAGTGATTAATGGAGAAAGGTTGTGTTGTCATGCAAGCAAGACGTTGGGTCGCTCTTGGTTTGGGCGTATTTATTTTACTCATTTCGCTCATAACAAAATTTGCTTTCTCATCTACAGATGAGGCAGGAGGGGGTCTGCTTGATGAGTATGAAAAAGAGGTTGTACGTGACGGGAAGATGACGGGGCATATTGCTTTACTTGAAGTAAAGGGAACTATTCTCGATACAGAAGAGACTTTTTTTGGTGGAACAACGTATGATCATAAGATGTTTTTAAACATGTTAGACGATGCGATGGAAGACAATGACGTGAAGGGTATTTTAGTCTCTGTTGATACACCAGGTGGTGGTGTGTTAGAAAGTGCTGAGATCCATACCGCGATCACAAAGGCACAGGAACAATATGATAAGCCAGTTTACATATCTATGGGGAATACGACTGCTTCTGGCGGATATTACTTAGCTGCATCAGCGGATAAAATTTTTGCCTATCCACAAACAATTACTGGGTCAATCGGTGTCATTATGAGCACGATGAATGTAAGTGGCTTGCTAGATGAACTTGGCATTGAGGAAAAAGTTTATAAGAGTGGCGAGCATAAAGATATCATGTCACCAACACGCCCTGCTACAGAAGCAGATGATGACATTTTACAGACAATTGTGGACGAGTACTATGAGGAATTTGTTCGTGTTGTTGCAGAAGGACGCGACTTCTCTGTGGAGCAGGCGCGATCGCTTAGTGACGGTCGAATATATACTGGCAAGCAAGCAGTGGAAGTAGGGCTTGTAGACGAATTGGGTTCACTTGATGATACCATCGAGCAAATGCGAGAAGATATCGGTGCATATCAAGTATTTGCTTATAACCAAACCTATGGATTTGGTAGCTTATTTGGCGTCAAAGCACCGCGTATTTTTAATAACAATTTAGACCAACAAGTGTTAGAAGGCGTTTTTGATGATCGTTATCCGCGTGCTTTTTATCTTTTGCATCATCCAGAGGTAACACGTTAGCATGAAGGGGGAAATAGGTATGGACCATAGTGTACAAAAACTCTCTCATCGACGTTTAGCGACGCATCGACGTTTGCGGGGGCATACGGTACCTGCATCGTATGATCAGGAGCAAGGTACTGTAGAGGTTATGCAAACAGTGCGTTACGCTGGTTTTTGGATGCGTCTATGGGCGTTCTTATTTGATACAATGATTTTATCCGCATTGAGTGGTGCGATAATAGGAACGTGGTTGACGCCAGCTGCTTTTGTTTCTAATGGCTGGGGGATGTACTCATTTATAGCAGCGATCGTCTATGGACTGGTCACTTTTGCTTATTTTGCGCTGATGACAAAGTGGTGCGGTCAGACGTTAGGAAAGATGTTGTTCGGTTTACGCGTCATTCGTACAAATGGACACGCACTAACATGGGGAGACGTATTTTTTCGTGAAGGAATGGGGCGTCTCATTCAACAATCGTTTGCGTTGCTCTATATCATGTATTTGGTTGTCGCTTTTACACCGAAAAAGCAAGGGATTCACGACTTCTTTGCAGATACATGTGTTGTTTTTTGCGATTCTCTAAGATGTTGATTAAGAAGTGTTTAGAGAGATAAACGAACCAATTGTTCATGGTTCGTTTATTTTTTTTATAAATGCATACGCTACATGTGGAGTAGGAAGGGTGATACGGCGTGAATGCATGGTATTGGACTGTACTTATTGTGGGGATCGTGACCATATTCATCGTGATGCTTTGTTTGTCTCGCATCGTGATTACTTGTACATATCGGCATGTGGCCAAAGATGATTTATTACAGTTAAAAGTGCAGTTATGGCGCTTCACAATATATAAATTCGAGACACCAATGATTCATTTTAACGAGGTACAGCAGTCAGTCACGTTTACAGAAGAATCCGAGTCTGCTGGTGCAGATAAGACAGAGAAGAAAAAGTGGACATGGCATACAATGATTCATTTTTGGCGCGATAGCCGTAGGATGCTTAAGCAAGTAGTTGATTTAAAAGGAAAAGTATATGCTTTTTTAGCTCATGTGACAGTCCAATCATTTTCATGGCGTACAGAATTAGGCACAGGTGATGCAGCAAGCGCGGCGAAGATTGCTGGTTTACTTTGGGGAGTGAAGGGAAGTTTATGTGGTTATCTCGGGACAAAATTAAAATGGCAAAAACCACCGAATTTGATCGTCGTTCCCCATTATCAGGCGGCAGGGTGGGCTGTATCATTTTCATGCATAGTCTCCTTTCGCCTCGGACACGCTATACGTACAGGAATCAAATTGATACGTGCACGAAAGGCGCATGCACAGTCATCAAATGATTCATATCAAACCGGATAGATCGTCGGCAGAAGTAGGGGGTTATCTCTACTTCCTGTATTGATGTGAAAATCAGAAGGAGAGATCATGATGTCTAATCATCCAATTGAAGGACTAATGAGAACGGCGATGGAAAATATTAAAGCAATGGTCGACGTCAATACGATTGTTGGCGACCCAGTGGAGACACCAGATGGCAGTGTAATTATGCCAGTCTCAAAAGTAGGATTCGGTTTTGCAGCAGGAGGAAGTGAATTTTATATAGAAGGAAAAGAGGGAGAAGAAGGTCAACATCACCCGTTTGGTGGTGGAAGTGGCGGCGGGGTGTCAATTACGCCTATTGCTTTTTTGGTCGTAAACAGTCACGGGGTGAAGATGGTACATTTAGATGGATCCACCCATTTGTATGAAAAGTTACTGGACTTAGCGCCACAAGCATGTGAGAAAATCCAACGCATGCTAAAGTGTGATCATGATGCATGTGAAACAAAACAAGAAAGTGGACAGCCCCCAATTTAATCGTATGAGGAAAGAAAGCAATTAGAAAAAATGGTTGACGTGCGCCTTAAGGCATGATATATTTATTCATGTCGAAAGTGCTCTTTGCGAGTACAGCAAGGCGTACAGTGCCGGTGTGGCGGAATTGGCAGACGCGCACGACTCAAAATCGTGTTCCTTTGGAGTGTCGGTTCGACCCCGACCACCGGTATATTTAGGCTATTTTAGTTCACTTTAGGTTGAATTAAAGAGCCAATAAGAAATGCCCCAAACCCTAGATATATAGGCGTTTGCGGGCATTTTTTGTTGGCGCAAATTACTGGGCAGGTTGAGACAGATTAACCCTGGATTTAAAAACTTTTTACACCAATTTTACACATGGACTTAGCTGTATCGGCGCATCTCTTCAAAAGTTTGAGCGGTTCCTTGCTCATCAGCTTCTCTCAATTCTCGAATGATGTGGGCGTAATATTTGAGGGTGGTCTCTATATCTTTGTGTCCTAAACGTTCGCTCACATAATAAATGGATATTTTTTTGTAGAGCAAAATGCTGGCGTGTGTGTGTCGTAGCCCGTGAAAACTAATGGGGTTTATACCAAAATCACTCAGGATTTTTCTGAGCAGTTTGTTGGCATTTCCGTTGCTAATTACTTTATACTTTGATTTAGGGCTGTAGAAGACTAGCTGATGAATATTAGTTGGAGTTGTTTGGAATAGCTTTTTAAACGTCTGCATCGTTTTGCTATCTATAAGGATGACTCGCTCCGATTGAATATTCTTAGTTGGTCCGAAGCCCTTGTGCATTTTCTCCAGGTATCCCCACGTTGTTGATGGTGATTTTGTTTTTGGTAAAGTCGAAGTCCTTTCTAGTCAAGCCGACTAACTCACCGAAACGCAACCCTGAAGTTAATGCAAGTAGTATTAAGTAATATCCAAGTCCTTGATCTAAGCGCTTATATAATTCGCACAGTAAAGTTTGACTTTCAGAGTAATTTAAGTGTTTTTCGCTCGGTTTTTTTGCAGGAACAGCTGCTGCTAATACAACTTTGCGCGTGAAATCGGTTTGTATGATGCCTTCATCAATAGCCTATTGAACACAGGCTCGAATATGGATGTGGACTTTTTCGACGGTTTCTTTCGACCGAGTAGAGCCATATTTATTTAGAAATTTCTGATAGTCGCGTTTCCGGATGTGTTGAATAGGGTGGCTTCCAAAATGATCTTTGATTGCTTTGAGAGTGTAATGGTAATGTTCTTTTGTGCTTTTAGTTATTGCTGGAGCTTTATATATATCAAACCAGTCTTGGAAATAAGAGTCAAAAGGCTCAAGTTTTAAATGTGGGGTAATGCCTTTTAATTTCAGTTTGGACTCTACTTCGAGCGCTGCGGCTTCTGCCTCTGCTTTTGTTCTAAACCCACCCTGTCTAATTGGATCCTGTTTCCCGTTTACCATCCGACTGATATGATACTGCCATGTTTTCCCTCTTTTATAAAATGTGGCCATTTTTTCTCACCTTATCCTTCTTTCAGGATTATCGTCTTGATCAAATTTCTAATGTTGAATTTCTTTTAAGTTGCTTTTCGACCTCAAAAGCGGCCCTTTCGGCATCCGTCTTTGTCTTAAAGCCGCTTTTAATTATCTGTGATCGTGTTCCATCTACTGTGCAGGAAATCCGATACTGGCAATTTTTGTGTTTTAACCTTATAGCCCTTGGAAAGCGGCAGATTATGCGGTGAAACATGGGAAAAAGCCTAACTCTTCCTTTCAAGTGTACAATAAAAATTGTACTAATTTTGTCTCTCAAGCTGTAAATGCAGGTGGAAAAGGGGAAATAAAGCCAAAAAGTGTGAAAAGAGGCGTCACAAAAACTACTAATTATTGGTATAATGATAACTACACTGATTGTGGTGTTAGCGCAAATAGCTGTTATATGCGCGACAAGGTTTCTACGTCCTGGATAAGAGTTGTTGATTTCTACACTTACTGGACGAAGACAAGGAAGATGAAGTCAACGACAAGTTCCAGTGTAAAAACAATTGAAAACACGCAAGTGTGGGAGATGTGATTCAATTTCAAAATAATAATGGATGGTTTCATTCTGTTATTGTAAACCGAAAATACAAAGGTGAAGTATATGTTTTTTCGAATACGGCTAATTACTCCAACCATAAATTTAAAGACCGCGTAAAAAAAGGGTCTTTTAAAAGCTATAGGGTTATTAAAATTCGATGATTGTGATTTGAAATCAACCTTAAGGAGCCTGCGATGACACGTAATAAAGGGATTGTTTATTTTCTGGGGGTAGTTGTTGCTTTTGTTGTTATTTGGATGGTTTATTCTATTAATCAATCTCCAAAATGGGTTGGATTTTCCGATGATGACATGTGGAAAGTGGATTACAACAGGGATATGGGCTCTCCAAAGGGAGAGTGGGCTGGAACGTTATATTGGATGAAAAAGGAGGAGGTTCGTCTACTTGGAATTGAGCTTATTGAAGATGGCGAAATCACGCATGAGATTGATTATCTTGAGGAAGGCAGATCCCCCGAAGAAAGCCGGATGAAGGAGAGTAATAACAAACTTACGTATTTGACCAGTGCAGGGCTAATTTTCAAAAATGAGATGAGTGTGAAATTAAAGGTTCGCTGGGACAACGGGCAAGGGGAGCATGAAGACACAATTGAATTGTTTCCCAAAAAGCGATTTTTTGTCGTTCCAGTGTTAGACAACTTAGAGGACTCATAACTTTTTGATTCGTACACAAGCCTCGCCCTTTTGGGCGAGGTTATTTTCTTAGAGGTGATGATGGTGAGCAAAGGAAAGAAATGCGCATTGATAATTTTGATCATTTTACTTGTGATCGGGTTAGCAACAGGGGCCTTGCCAGTGGCGCTGATTTTATTGTGGGAATTCACAGGCATATACCTCCCGCTCATTATAGGCTCTCTTGTGCTCGGTGGCGTATTGCCATTTGTGAGAAATAAGAGCAGGTGGTTGTTGGCAGTGGCCTTGCTGTCTATCGTGGGATGTGGCGCGAGTTATATTTACCAAAGAATGGGCTTCAAATAAAAGCGCAGAAATAGCGATGAACACGGTTAACAATGAATTTGTTGGGGTAGAAAGTGTTGAAGTAACAGAGGTCGTTTATGCTAGAATAAAAGGGCACTTCGTGGTTTCAGGTTATGTGAATGATGACAGTGATTTTGATTTCACAGTTGAGGTGAATGTGACCCGGTCAAGCAAAATTGTAGAGTGGTGAAACTATTGGCCTTTTAAGGGGCTCGAGAAATTCTTGACACATACTTTTAGGTTGGTAGTTTATTGACGTATAGGTTGATTTTCTGATAAAATAATCACTATAGGTCAATTTGCGGATGATGAAGCTTTATTAAACTATGTATTTAAGGATTAAGGAGGACATTATGTCTAACGAGCGAATAACAGAGAATTTAGTACGGGATTATCTTCGAAAATTTGATTATTATAGTCCAGATAATGATATCCGTGTAGAGGAACAAAAAAGTGAAATTCAATCTGTAAAAAAACTACTTAAGGGCGCCAGTAAATCTGGAAAAGGCGGAATAGGATCGCCAGAGTTTATTATTTCCTCTGTAAAAGCGCCTGACTTTCTAGTTGTAATCGAATGTAAAGCTAAGGTTCAAGATCATGAAAGTCCTAATAGAGATGAACCAGTAAAATACGCTGTCGATGGAACGCTTCACTACGCAGAAAAACTTTCAAAAGAATATAACGTAATTGCGGTAGCAGTAAGCGGTCAAACTGACGCTAGTTTAAAAGTGTCTACATTTATACATACAAAGGGTGGAGATAGCCCTAAGGAATTAATTACAAAGGCTAATAGACCAATAAAACAAATTATTCCTTGGAATGATTATATTGAGCATGGGACATTTGATCCCGATGTGCAAAGAATGAGATTTAATGAGTTAATGGCGTTTTCTCGTACTCTTCATGAGTTTATGCGTGACCATGCTAAACTTACCGAAAATGAAAAGCCGTTATTGGTTAGTGGGACGCTAATAGCATTATATAATAGTGCATTTGCTAAGAGTTTTGATGAATATGACCCAGAACAATTACAAAGACAGTGGTTACACTTTATTACAGAAGAAATTAATAAAGCTAACATTCCGAACTCAAAAAGGAATAATATGACACAGCCCTATTCATCAATAGCTGTTCACCCTGAACTAGGAAAGGCTACTAAAGCTTATCCAAAAGGCGTCTTACATGAATTGATTAAGATGCTAAATGAAAAGGTATGGCCCTTTATAAGTGTCTATCATGATTTTGATGTAGTTGGACAGTTTTACGGGGAATTCCTTAAATATACTGGTGGTGACAAAAAGGCACTGGGAATAGTCTTGACTCCAAGGCATATTTCTGAGCTATTTACATTGATAGCAAATCTTAAAAAGGACAGCAGAGTATTAGATTTTTGCTGTGGAACAGGTGGATTCCTAGTTTCTTCTATGAATGCCATGATGAAACTTGCCATTACCGAAGCTGAAAAAGAAAAAATAAAATCGGGATGTCTAGTAGGTGTTGAGCAACAACCAAGTATGTATGCCTTGGCTGCTTCAAATATGATATTACGTGGGGATGGTAAAGCAAATTTATATCAAGGTAGTTGTTTTGAACCTGCAATTGTTAAAGCATTAAAAGTACATAACTGTGATGTGGGGATGATTAATCCACCTTACTCTCAGTCAGATGAGGACTTACATGAGCTTGTGTTCGTGCGAGATATGCTAAATTGCCTTGTTAAGGGTGGAACCGGTGTTGCTATTGTACCGATAACCTGTGCAACTTCACCCCATATTATCAGGGAGGAAATTCTTAAACACCATACTTTAGAAGCTGTAATGTCAATGCCAGGTGAACTGTTTTATCCAGTGGGCACTGTAACATGTATTATGGTCTTTACCGCTCATGTACCTCATGAAGATTCAAACAAAAAAACATGGTTCGGATATTGGAGAAATGATGGTTTCGTTAAGACTAAGCATAGGGGAAGAATAGATCTTAAGGAAACGTGGCCTTCAATTAGGGACAGTTGGGTAGAGGCATTTCGAAATAGGGATGAAATCCCCGGTCTAGCGGTGAAAAGACAAGTTGATCAAAATGATGAATGGTGTGCAGAGGCTTATCTTGAGACGGATTATTCTACATTATCCGCTAAAGATTTTGAAGATGAGGTTAAAAAATATGTTGTATATCGAATGATAAACGAAATAGACGTGACGACAGTAGATGAAGAGGGTATGGAAGATGAAGATACTGAGTGAATTGTTTGAGATAACATATGGAAACCAATTTGATTTCAATAAGATGAAAGTGCTAGAAAATGAAAAGGAAGGGGTAAACTTTGTCGGTCGTTCAAGCCAAAATCATGGTGTTACTGCCAATGTTAAGAGGTTAGAAGAAATTGAACCTTTTGAGGCGGGGCTTATAACCGTTGCATTAGGCGGTACGCTTTCATCGTTTGTTCAAGAAAAGCCTTTCTATACTGCACAAAATGTGGCTGTTTTAAAACCGTTACAAGACATGATTTTTGAAGAAAAGGTTTTTTACTGTATTTGTATACGGCATAATAGATTTCGATACAGTGCATTTGGAAGAGAAGCTAACCGTACACTCAAAGATTTGGTGGTCCCATCAATGAATGAAATCCCTGAATGGGTAACTATTACTCCGCATCGTGATCTATTCGAGTTAAGGAAACCAATGATATCAAAGAGGCCTAGATTAGACACAAGTGAGTGGTCTTGGTTTGAGTTAAGTGAATTATTTGATGTGAAAAAGGGGAAACGTCTTACTAAAGCAAATATGACTGAAGGGGACACGCTCTTTATCGGGGCTGTTGACAAGAACAATGGTGTAACTGCAAAGGTAGGACAAGAACCTATACATAAAGCAAATACTATAACCGTAAATTATAATGGGTCAGTTGGAGAAGCATTTTATCAACCAGAGCCATACTGGTGTTCCGATGATGTTAATGCTTTATATCCTAAATTTGAGTTGAATCCATATATAGCGTTATTTCTTAACACAGTAATTAGGCAAGAGAAATACCGTTATAATTACGGACGTAAATGGCATTTACAACGTATGAAGCCCACAAAAATTAAACTTCCTGTAGATGGGAAAGGTATTCCTGATTGGGATTACATGGAAAGGTTTATCAAGAGTCTAGATTTGTCAGGTAATATTTTGTAGAACTAATCGGGAAATGTCGCTTCGTGGACGGAGACCGAGAGAGAAATGGGAACATTTTTCAAGGAACCGCTTCTCCCATCATGAGAGCATGGTGACTTACTTTTCCGACTTTCGGCACCCTCATTGCGTATGATGTACTCATCATGGCATGCGTGGTAGGTGCTTTTTATTTTGAGGAGTGATGTGCGAGAGTTTTTTTAATTGTTTCTGATGATCCATCAAGTCCCCTAATTTCTGGTAGAAAAGTGTCCGTTTTTATGTGGCGAAATTGGTCTATTTGAGTTTAGCAGTTACAAAAGCGTTGATTGCCTTCGAAAATAAAGCTTCCAGGAGGTAGATTTTGTACCAAAAAAAGCATGGTTGCGAATCTACGTAGATCTCTCAGTGTTACATATGAAAACGAAAACGTATTACGATAAGAAAAAAATTATACTTAGCAGGTGACATGAATGACAAACTTCAGGAAAATCATTCGGCTATATCATATGGACGGTTCGGTTGACGGGCGCTGGATGTGTGACCTTTCGAATTGGACGGGCAAGGCATATAAGATACCACGCACCTGTCTCAAAAAATGCGACGAGCGTGACGACCTCCGAACGCCTGGCATCTACTTTTTGTTCGGAATTGATGAAGAGACTAATAGACAGTCTGTTTACGTTGGGGAGAGCGAAGATGTTTATACACGGCTCACACATCACTTCAAAGATAAAGATGAAGGCTACTGGACAGAAACCATTGCCTTCGTATCGAAAGACGATCACCTGAATAAAGCGCATATAAAATATCTTGAACATCAATTGTACTCCATCATGAAAGAAGCACAGAGATACACTGTTAGAAATGGGAGCGTTCCTAGAAAGTCTGTCGTATCCGAGATAGAACAGGCCGAACTTGAAGAGTTTATGTCCAATGTCAAGCTACTGGTTAGTACTCTCGGTCATCGTGCGTTTGATCCGCTTCGTGAAAAAGAGGGATCGACTTCTAATAGCACTTTTCATTTCATCCGAAGTCAGGGAAAAGGTGGGAAAGCGGAAGGGCAAATGACTAATGAAGGCTTCGTTGTAATGAAAGGTAGTTATATAAGTCCTACGGTGGCTGATTATGTTCCCAAAGGCACTAAAGAAGCAAGGAAGAAACACGCCGCGATTATCGATGAAAACAGCATTTTACAAGAGGATGCTCTCTTTTCGAGTCCTTCATCCGCATCCTCGTTCGTATGCGGGAAAAACTCAAATGGATGGGTCGATTGGAAAACTGCTGAAGGCAAGACGTTGAGGGAGGTTGAAGACAGCAAGTTAACTTAATAGTGCTATATTCTTTCTGTACATCTACATTTGATTCAATTCCCCAGGTCACTGTTTAATTAAACGTCATGTGTTCGCATTTAATCTTTCGTAGAATGCCGTGATTGAAAAAGGCCTTCCTTTTTCGTATTTTAGCTCTGCATTAATGTGTTATAGTGCTCAAATATTCTAAAGAAAAGTATGGGGAGCGATATTTACATGAATAAACCAATAAAACAACATTATGTTCCACAAGTTTACTTAAAATTCTTCTCTCACAAATATGAATGGGAGAAATATTATGCAGAACAAGTTGAACCATTGATTAGAAGAATTTTTCCCAAGCTTATACAAAAGTGCACCAATGTATTCGTGAGAGATCAAGATGTGGTAATAGATGAAGAAATACGTTCTGCATTATCGGTAATTATTATTACGCAGCTTTCAAGAACACCAAAAGCTCGTTCATATAATTATGAAATCAGTTCTAAGATGTTTCCAGAAGTTATGAGGGATATATTGAATGATTTAGAGCCGTATATTAACGCAGATCAAAGGAATTATCTTCACAATTTCACATTAGACAAGGTTTTCAAGGAAATAGAAATGCAGACATTTACTGATCCATATCGAATTAGCAGGCTTGCTCAAATGATTTATGACCGATATTGGATTGTTTATCGAAACAATAATTATAAGAAAAATCCCTTTGCGACAAGCGATCATCCAGTAGTGCAATATAACATGGTTGCTACTTCTACATCGTTGAGAGACAATGGCATTGCAAATCCTCAAACGATTATACATTTCCCTTTAAACTCACAGCTGATGTTAGCTATTTATGATAGGAAACACTTCATGTTTAGACATTTGAAAGATATGGACAGTAAACTCACTTTTCTTAGTGATAAGGATGAAGGTTTCATTACGAAAGTGAATCAAACGCAATATGAACAATGCATTCAACATGTATATTTCAGACCGATGTAAAAAAGGAAAGTATATAACCCCCTTTGATTAGAAATGAAGGGTGAGAGAATTTGATGACTTTTTTTATTTGCGACCGATCTCACAATGCGGAGTTCAAATGAAGTCTGGAACGTCTCGTTGTTACACCTCATTTCTGTTTTGCACATGCAGCTTAGAGATAAATAATTAAGATTAAACGGCTTCGGTTCTTTATGAAGTCGTTTATTTGTGTGTCCAAGGCGGGGAGAAATGGACATACTCGCCCTGTTAAAACTTTACTTTCTATCTCGACTCCCAGATCCCTGGAATAACTTTTCTCCTACAAATGAGGAACATGCAGTAAGCTTTGAATGCCTCCTATTATATGCACCTTTTATGTTTTACACATTTTTTACACATGGGAGATGAAAAACCGCTATGTAGCGCGGGTTTTACCTAGTATATCAACCCCGACCACCGGTATAACCAAATGGGCAGAAACCCAGTAAAGTCAGGACTTTGTGCGATCAAGCGACTGATTTTTTTGTGGCTTAGTGGGGTGAAAGTGGGGGGCAAATCTGTCCAAAAAATAACTTGGGCTACTCCGCGCAGCCCAAGTTACCCCTTTCAACGACCTATTCCCCTGATAAAATTGATGCACTACAAGACGGAGCAGCTGGTCCATCTACACCTGTGTAGACGAAGGCATCACTGATCCATTGACCGTTTGTTAGTCGGTTCCAAATGTTTGTTGTACCCCATCTTCCAGTGAAGGAGGAACCCGTAGCGGTACAATCAATGCTAATAATGGCACCATCATTTCTCGATCCAACAATAGGATAGTTACTCCCAGGTCCAGAACGAAGGTTGATGCTGCTCCATCCGTATGAATCAACAATGCCTTGGTTTGTAGTGAGTCGTCCGTAATTATAAAGTGAATGTCCTCTATATCTGACAGCACTGCCATGCATCGCATAACCACCGTATGCGGAACCTTCAAAAAAGATCCAACCACCAATTTCTTTATTTTGTAATGCGGCACGGTTCCCATCTTTCAAAATGCCAAAATGCACATGACGACCGCTTGCATACCCGCCACAAGACACGTCTGTCCCCGTGTAGCCTAAAAAAGTACCTTCTGACACAAAATTTCCTGAAGGAACAATGTTGTTCCATAAATGATAGTAATCGGTTGCGTAGCCGTTATCGTGATAGATCCGAATCCATCCTCTATTGTTGTTGCACATTGTGTACGCATATCCCTCTCTTGCTGCAAGCACACGTTGGTCTCCGCCGTGTAAATCAAGAGAGCTGTACGGCCTATCATACCCCGACCATCCGTGAGGGCCACCAGACATAATCCAAGATTGACCAACAGCATAAGGCAAGCGTAGACCTGTTCGTGTGTTGATTGACTGAGTCGTTGCATTGGAAGAAAAGACCTTCTTCTCATCACGACTGATTACCTCGTCGGGGGCTTTTTGTGTTAGTTCACTGAAAGTGTGATCTCCTTCTAAAGCAACTTGCCAGCCTTCATCTGTGTCCCTTGCAATAAAAAGCCACCCTTCAGGAAAGGTGTGTTCTACTTTAGGCGCCTCAATGACTGCAGCACCGAAAGCCCATATTTCATCCTTTGTCACACGCTTAAGATGAATTTGCTTTCTCTCCAGAATAGGAGCGGATTTCTCTTTGTCACCCCCAGTCCGCGCGATTAAGCTTTGTACAATCGCTTGTTCAAGCTCTGGATTTGGAGCGGGCATTTGCTCGTCATCTTGCAAAAAAAAGTGAGAAATACAAGTAAAAAGGATGACGACGAATAGCGAGATGAGTCCAATAAAGATGAGTTGCATACGACGATTCTTCATGTTTTCTCCTCCTGTGTAATTTTCAGAATATTATATTTAGATAGGCACGTAAATGTGCGGGCGATTGCATTTTTAGGCGAAACATGTATGATGGCGTCTCGTGAGAAAACGTAACACTGCACGTTGACAGTTATCAATGGTCGTAGTATAGTGTACTTTGTTGGAATTTTTCCTGTTTTAACTATACGTTGCTTAAACACATCGCTTGCTATCACGATTTATGGTGAAGGGTATGGAAGTGAATATGGGAAAGAGTGCATTTAAATGAGATTTATGGAAGCGCTGTCATGTAGGTAGCTAAAAACCGACAAAATCATACATTTACAAACTCTTTATATTTGCGTATTGCTCGTTTAATTAACCTTAACAATTGCGTGATAGTGTGGAAGCAGCGAGAACAAGAGGTCATTGGGGGGGTTCGATGAAAAAGGTAGCATTATGTCATATTAAAAAATCATATGACCAAAAAACAACGGTACTCAATGATATTTCCGTAACGATTGAGCCGGGGGAGTTTTTCGTATTAGTTGGTCCGTCAGGGTGTGGAAAAAGTACGATGTTACGTATGATTGCTGGTTTGGAGCCGATTACATCTGGGGAACTTCGGTTAGACGGGGAACTAGCAAATGATTGGAGTCCAAGTGCACGTGATCTATCGATGGTGTTTCAAAATTATGCACTGTTGCCTCATTTAACCGTTGAAAAGAACATTACATTCGGGTTGCATACAAAAAAACGCTCAAAAAGAGAACAAGAAAAACAGTGCCTTGAAGTATGTGAAATGTTAGGTTTGAGTGCGTACCGTCATAAGAAGCCGCGCGAGCTTTCTGGTGGACAGCGTCAACGTGTGGCATTGGCTCGGGCAATTGTGACGCAAGCACCGTTATGTTTAATGGATGAACCTTTATCGAATTTAGATGCGAAACTACGCGCAAAAATGCGTTCAGAAATCCGACAGTTACAGAGAAAACTTGGGTTAACGATGATCTATGTGACGCATGACCAAACGGAAGCAATGACAATGGCTGATCGAATGATGATTTTGCATAATGGTGACGTGCAGCAAATTGGACGGCCACTTGATGTGTACAATGAGCCAGCAAATCGCTTTGTCGCCTCGTTTATTGGTGCACCGCCAATGAATTTGATTACGGTCGATTGTACAGGAGCACAACTTACAATTGCGGGGCATACCGTTATGAATCTTGATACTACGACACGTGCGAAGATCGGTGAGGAAATGGTGACGTTAGGTATACGGCCGGAGCATATTCGCATTGCAGGGGAATCAGAAGAGGGTCTTTTGTGTGATGTCGCGAATGTAGAAATTCTTGGAACAGAAACATTGGTCACATTAAATGTGACAGAAGATACACAGTGGATTGCTCGTTTCATTGGACAATGGTCGATAGATATGGACAAGCCGATGAAGGTTGCGATGGATACGAACAAGGTGTGTTTGTTTTCAAATGAGACCGGAGAACGCTTGTCTATGCCACACCAGGAAGTCGCAGCAACAGAGGTGCGCTCATGACAGAGCTAGCAACAAAGCCGCTTCCGCCGCGAAAAAAGCGGCTGCGTGCAAAAGGACTTGCTTCTTTTGGGTACGGAATGTTGTATGTGTTGCCATCGCTACTATTGTTTGGATTGTTTTTATTTTATCCGATGATCCGAACGATTTATTTAAGTTTTTTCCGTAGTGATACACAAGGGAATCCCATTGAATTTGTTGGTTGGGAAAACTTTAGTCATTTGTTGCAATCGTCCATCTTTCATGAGAGTGCAAAGGCGACATTTTTATTTGTGTTGTATACGGTGCCGCCTGGTGTGTTGCTTGCGCTCACACTTGCTTTGCTTGCAAATCAAAAGTTAAAAGGAATTAATATGTTTCGAACAATGTTTGCGTCAACGATGGGCGTGAGTGTGGCGGCTGCATCGGTCATTTGGTTGTTTATGTTTAATCCGGCCATCGGTGTGTTTAACAAGATGCTATCCACAGTTGGCTTGTCAGGTGTACAGTGGTTACTCGATCCCGATTATGCGCTTTTGTCGGTCGCTTTGACGACGATATGGATGAATACAGGGTTTGCATTTTTGATCTTGCTTGGCGGTTTGCAAAATATTGATCGCTCGTTGTATGAGAGTGCACGAATTGCTGGGGTAAGTGATTTTTATCAGCTGCGGAAAATTACGCTGCCGCTTTTGTCACCGACGTTGTTTTTTATAACAACGGTGACGCTCATTAACGCATTTCAAACGTTTGGGCAAATTGACATTTTAACAAGTGGCGGTCCGATGGATTCGACGAATGTTATTGTGTATTCCATTTATAAAGATGCGTTTAGAAACTTTAATGTGGGCTCAGCAAGTGCACAAGCGGTACTACTCTTCTTAGCCGTGTTTATTGTGACGATGCTCCAGTTTAAACTTTTGGAGAAGAAGGTGCATTATCAATGAATACGAGTATAGGAAAAAAAGTGCTTGGATATAGTGCTCTTCTACTAGGCGCAGTGATCATCATGTTTCCAATTGTGTACGCGCTATTGATCAGTTTTATGGAAGCTGGGGAAGTGATGCGTGGCAATCTATGGCCAGAATCATTTTCTTTTGCCAATTACATCGCCGCATTTGAGCGGGTTGATTTATTTGGGTATTTGTTAAATAGTTTTCTTGTGTCTTTCATCATTATGATAGGGCAATTAACATTGTCTAGTTTAGCCGCGTATGCGTTTGTGTTCCTGAAGTTTAAGGGACGTGACTTCCTGTTTTACTTATTTATTTCAACAATGTTAATTCCGTGGGAAGCGACGATGGTTGCGAACTTTCAAACCGTTCAGTTCTTTGGTTGGATTGACAATTATGCAGGTTTGACCGTTCCGTTTTTTGCGTTAGCTTTTGGCACGTTTTTATTGCGTCAACAATTTAAAACGATTCCAACAGAGCTACATGAGGCGGCGCAAGTGGCTGGGATTAGTCGATTCTCTTTTTTCATAAAGGTGGTGTTGCCGATCTCAAAGACGAGCATGATCACGCTGGGTATTTACACGTTTTTAACGGCATGGAACATGTATTTATGGCCGTTGTTAGTGACAAATAGTGAACGTTTTCGTACGGTTCAAATTGGTTTGAAGCAAATGCAGTCGCAAGAAACGGGGACAGAATGGGGTGTCATTATGGCAGGCGCTATCATGATTATCTTGCCAACCTTGTTGTTATTGTTCTTTGGACAGAAACGATTACAAGAAGGCTTAACACGTGGAGCGATTAAATAAGGGGGAGAATGTAGCGATGAAAAAAGCAGCACTGAGTATTTTATTAGCGGCGACAGTGCTTGGCGCTTGTGCATCAGAGTCGAGCAAAGAAGTGAAGACAGAACAGAAAAAAGGTGGGGAAAGTGCACCAGATGGAAAAGTGGAAGTTGATTTTTGGCACTCAATGAACGGTGAACTTGAAAAAGCACTTGTGAAGTTGACGGAGCAATTTAATGAAAGTCAAGACGATGTTCATGTGAAGTTAATGTACCAAGGGGAATATGAGGATGCGTTAACAAAGCTGAACACAGCGGCAGGGACGGCAGAAGCCCCTGCATTAATGCAGACGTATGAAATTGGCACAAAGTACATGATTGATTCTGGTCACTTCCAACCAATTCAAGATTTGATTGACAAAGAAGAATATGATACGTCAAATTGGGAAGAAGCCATTACCAAGTATTACAGCTTAGATGGGGTTCAATATTCGATGCCGTTTAACTCATCGACGCCTGTGTTGATTTATAATAAAGATGCGTTTAAAGAGGCGGGGCTTGATCCAGAGAAAGCGCCTGAGACGTATAGCGAGCTAAAAGAAGCTGCTGCCGCTTTAGCGGATAAAGAGTATGGTGGTTTTTCGATAGTAAATTACGGTTGGTTTATTGAGCAAATGATTGCTGTGCAAGGTGGGCTCTTTATCAATGAAGACAATGGACGCGCAGGTGCAGCAACAGAAGCTGTTTTTAATGGGGACGAAGGTTTACGTGTGTTTCAATTGATGTCGGAAATGATTCAAGATGAAACCATGGTGAATGTCGGTGATGATTGGGATAGTATGCGTGCAGTTTTCCAAGCGGGGAAAACGGCAATGATTCTAGACTCTTCTGCCGGCGTACGTGGATTAACAGACCAGGCAACGTTTGATGTTGGTGTCGCATATTTACCAGTGCCAGATGATGTTGAACGCCAAGGTGTCATCATTGGTGGGGCATCACTTTGGATGTCAGAAGGGTTAGAAGAGGATGTCCAAACAGGTGCATGGGAGTTTATGAAATATGTCTCCTCTCCTGAAGCACAAGCGCAGTGGCATGTGGATACAGGTTATTTTGCAATTGATCCTCGTGCATACGACGAAGAAATTGTAAAAGAAGAGTGGGAAAAATATCCTGGTCTCAAAGTGACGGTTGATCAATTGAGTGAAACGAAACCATCTCCAGCGACACAGGGAGCGATTATGCCTGTTTTCCCAGAAACACGTGAGCACGTAGTTCGGGCGATGCAGAGCTTGTATCAAGGAACTGATCCACAAGAAGCCTTGGATCAAGCAGCTGAAGCGACGAACCAAGCATTACAACGCGGACAATAATTGGATATGGATGAAAAAGAGCGCGTTACGCGCTCTTTTTGGTGATTGCAAGTATAACCATTAGGGGGTGATGAGTGTCGAGAAATTATATTTTAATGGCGAGACGCTTAGAAACTGCATGATGAATTTGTCATACAGCACATTCATTTTTCTCTATAATATGGTACGATAACAGAAACAAGTGTAGGATGTTTTTAAATTAGGAAGGGTAGGATCAATGAAATGGAAGAAAACGTATGTGTGGTGACACGGAAGAAAGGCTCTCCGTTGTTGCGGATTGCGCGCCTTTTGTTTGTGCTTATCGGGATAACAGGAATTTTTGGCGGTATTTCTCTTGCAGCGCTTCAAAATAATGTATTCATGGCGGTTTTAGTACTAGGTGTGTCGATTGTTTGTATCGGTTTAGCGTTTGTTCGTCTTGCGCAAGTCACGTGTCCCAAATGTCAGTCTACAGCAACAGTACATACATTCACAGCTGACTTTGAATGCCGTGCATGCTTGACACCGACTGTGATTAAATGGGAAAAAGAATAACAAGAGCCGGCGATGAGCGAAAGTTGCTCATCGCCGGCTTTTTTTTGTCTGATTACTCAGAGACGATGGTAATCTGCTTTAACATGTCCTGGAATTGTCCAAGCACACCCATTACTCGAACCGTATCTCCGTTTTCATATGGGAAATAGGCAAACGTTGTACCTGAGCGGCTACCTAGGTGCACCCCGTTTTAGACGGCTGGAACACCAGCAATATTTAGTGCTTTGCTGGAGCTGGTGTTTCTGGTGCGTCAAGGAAAGCATAGTCACTCGAATTGCGCATGCCTGGAGTTGAAAAATACGTCTCTAGTGAACCAGTAATCCGCACATATTTTCCAAAGTGTTCAGGATGGCTAGCAAGGTTTAACCCCGTCCGTACAGGTGTACCATTCACGAGTTGTACTGGTAACATTTTTGCCCGATCCGTCTCAGCTGGATCGTCAGCGAGTAGTAAGTTTGAAGGTGCATGTGTGCCTTCGCCAATGACAGGTTGGCTATTCACAATGGAACCCACAATATAGCCTTTCACTGGCTTTACACCTGACTGTTGTTGAATCGCCTCAGCAACTGTCAATGTACCGCTTGGATCAGAAGGAGAACCATCTTCTCCTTCAATGGTGATGCGGCTGCCTTCTGTTGTATTCATTGGACCTTCAGATTCGGTGACAAAATCCACGACTGCCTGCCAAACAGGTCCAAGGTTATCGTTTACAAGTGTGCCAACTTGGTAGAAAGAAGCACCATGCATGTAGTCGTTGTAAGCAACAGTGTAAGTTGTGTCCATGTCTAGCGGTGTGCCATCTGCAAGAAAAATCTTAACATCGCTAAACTTGTTATCACCTGGCACAAGTGTGTACGTGAGACCCGATACTTGCAAGTCAACACCGTTGTGGTGGCGAGACTGTGACAAGATCATTTCTTTTAGTTCGGATCCCGTCGCTTCTACAACAACAACCTTATTACCAAAGCGATCAAGTGCTTCAATTTGTTGGTCAGTGATCGGTCCTGGCGGAATTTCTCCAGTGATTGAAGAACCATTTAGAAGTGCAATATCACTATTGACTTTGGCGCGCATTGCATCTGTATATAAGTTGCCGATGCCGACGTCGTGCTTATTTTTGTTAGCCGAATACAGTCCGGTTTCAGTGGACCCAATGATTTCACCTGGCAATGGACCTGATGGATCAACACTAATCTTAATCCGTCCTTCGCTCGTATAATCAAGGGCTTTTCCTTCGGCTGTTAACTTTAATCCATATTCTTTCATGGCTGTTGTCATTAGACCGACATTTCTTTCTAAAACGGTTCCTACAAAATTGTAGCCAGAGCCGCCAGTACCGATATAATCTGCCACTGCGACGTTGTATGTTTGCTCAAGGTCAACAGGTTCACCATTGAGCGTCATGTTGACATCAAGGAAGTTTCCAGTCATGCCAGTGACGATTTCATAATGTAACCCTGACGTTTGTAAGTCAATTTGGTTGCGACCATTGCGCGTATAAGAAAATTCAAGCACGTCTTTTAACGCTTGCCCCGTCATTTCGATGGACATGATTTGATTAGCAAATGGCTCAACTTTGTAAATGTCACGCATCGTTACAGGACCGCTTGCGATGCCATCACGAAGTCCCCCATTATTTGTTAACGCGATGTCTGCGCCTGCCAAATCTTTCATGGCGTCTGTCCAGAAGTTTCCGAGTGGGGCGTCACGATGTGTGCGTCCATCGCGTGGTAATCCTGTATGGGAGTGGCCAACGACTTCACCAAGGATGTCTTCCATCTCATCAGTGTAATGGTCAATGACAGCTTGTACTTCTGTATCAACTTCTATAAATGATGAAACAGGTACCAATTGTCCATCGACCGCGGTCACTTTATCTGTGTCCGCATTGTAGGTGAGAGAAAGCTTACCAAGTTGTTGTAAGCTAGAACCAGCTTGCGTGATGGGTGTGCCGTTAATGACAACAGGCTTTTGCAATGGTGTATGTGAATGCCCACCGATAATTACGTCAAAATAATCGACTTCTTCAGCAAGTTTACGATCATTAGGATGACCAATATGAGTTAAAGCAACAATGACATCAGCATTGGCTTCAAGCTCTTCTTGATAAGCGAGTGCCGTAGCGACATAGTCTTCTTCTAATGTCATTCCCTCAACATTATCAGGAGCTGTTGATGGTGGGGCTTCTGTTAGACCGAGGACGCCAACGGAGAGACCGTTTACATCTAAGATCACATAAGGATCGGGATTAGGAACGCCTGTATCTCCTGTATCAATATTGGCGCCGAGCCATGGGAATGAAGAGGCTTCCATATTTTCTTGCAAATAGGTTGGACCATAGTCAAACTCATGATTACCAATTGCAACAGCGTCAAGCCCAACAAGATTGAAGATATCAATCATCGGCTTTCCATGATTTAAATCAACAACTGGATCGCCGCTCACGAAGTCCCCTGCATCTAAGTATAAAAAGTGATCTGAGGCAGCACGTTCAGACTTGATGTAAGCGGATACTTTTCCGAAATCAGTTAACGCGGAATGAATGTCATTCGTATGGATAATATCGAGGGTAACGTCTCCTTCTAGAGATGGTGGTTGTTCTGGTGTTGGATCAACGGGTGGTGTTGGCTTAGGTACAGTAATAATAATCCAGCCAAGAAACACCACAAAAATTTTCTTAAGAATCATAGCTAACATCGTTGTTATGTTCCCCCTTTAGGTGATTGGTTTGTAGGTCTATGCCAGGACCCTTGTATAGAATAGCAGAAAAATAGATCTGTGTGTGAGGTATTATGTGAAATCATGTAAAGATTTCATGAAATTTAGAACGGAAACAGACGGTTTTCTGAAATCTATGTAAAAGATCTGTAAACAAATATACATAGAAAGAGAAAAGACCGGCTTAAGCCCGTCTAACAAAGTAAATGATTCTATGCCTTGAGAAGTGTTTTAGGTGTGTTTTTTCACGCTGCGAAAGGCTTCAATTGCTAAAAAGATGCACATTGAAAATAAAATAAACGCAATGATCGCTAGAAAGTAATTGCTATGGATCAAAACATTCATATAAATCATTACAAGTAGTGCCGAGGTTGTCACAAGAAACATAAAGATCATTGGGATGACCACAAATGTTGATTTCACTTTCATCTGAACAAGCCATAGTGTAATAGCAAGTAATGCTAGTGCACCAAGCATTTGGTTGGCTGCACCGAACAGCGGCCACACGGTTTGCCATGTACCTGTTAGTGCAAGCAATGTGGCACCACTGAGACCAATGACTGTCGCCGTATGTTTTCCTGTGAGGAAACGAATGTGCTGTCCTTCTCCAAGTTCGGAAATGGTATAGCGCATTAAGCGTGTCGCTGAGTCAAGTGTTGTCATGAGAAAGGCTGAGGCAGTAAGCGCCGCAAATGTTGTTCCAGCTGCAATCGGTAAACCCCAAGCCCCCATAAATGCACCCATACCAGCAGAGAAGACACTAATAGGATCGCCAAGTTCGGCTAAACGTGCAGAAAACTCGTCCATCGTCAAATAAGCGACTGAGCCAATCGCGATAATCGCAATGAACGCTTCTAATAACATGGATCCATAAGTGATGAGGCGACCACTTTTCTCATTTTGTAATTGTTTTGATGTTGTTCCAGAAGAGACAAGAGAATGAAAGCCTGATATTGCGCCGCAAGCAATGGTGATAAATAAAATTGGGAATAAGAACCCTAATGTTTCATTATAAAACCCTGTAAAGGCGGGCATTTGAATTGTCGGTCTTGCAACGAGTATGCCGATAAAAGCGCCACCAATAAGAGCATACAGAAGGAAAGAGTTTAAATAGTCTCGAGGTTGTAATAAAAACCAAACAGGTAATACTGAAGCAGCATACGCGTAGGCAATTAGCAAAAACGACCATGTTGTTGCACTCAATTCGAGAGGGAAACGCAAGCCGATCCAAATAGAACAAGCCATCATTGTGACACCGATCATTGTTGCAATCACTAAATTTAGGCGTAGTTGGTTAATAAGAATCCCAAAAATGATCGCCGCGGTAATGAATAACAATGATGCAGTTGCTGCACCCGGGAACGAGACAAATGTGTTGGCGACTAAAATAATGAAGACACCAACGATCAAAATAAGCGTGGCAATGGCAAATGATAAAAACAACAACTGTCCGCGCGCGCCCATATATTGATGAATCAATCCGCCAATAGACCTCGCTTTATGACGAACAGAAGCTTGTAAAGACGCATAGTCATGCACACCGCCGATAAATATACTACCAATGATAATCCATACGACAGCAGGTACCCACCCGAACACAATCGCAGCAATTGGTCCGGTGATCGGTCCTCCACCGGCAATGGTTGTAAAATGGTGCCCGAATAGTACAGGTGTTTTTGTGGCAACAAATTCTTTCCCATCCCCCATCGTATGTGCGGGAGTCGGTCTCTCGGGATCAATCCGCAATCGACGCTCCAAAAATCTTCCATACGAAAAGTAAGCGATAAGTAAAATGATTGCAGCAAGTAACATGAGTGTGACAAAATTCAATGGTCATCATCCTTTCTCATTGTAGATGTAGGTAGTAAGTGGGAGAACAAAGTCTTTCCCTTTGCGATGAACGTAAAGTTTTTGTTCCGTCATAGAGAAGATGGCGATATATCGTTCACACCAACCATGGAAGCCCCACTTTAACCAAGTGAACTTCCGTAACTTTTGAACTTGTTTTTTTATAGCATGAGGAATGTCGCAATCGGTGATCATTAGCCCGATATAAATAGATGACATATGCGCATCAGAGGATAAATGTGTCGTGTTTATATGTTGATCGAGTGCCGCTTTCAGATGTATAATGGTATCTTCACAGAGGCGATTTTCTGTGCAAATAAAGAGGTGTTGCGCACTTTCTGCATGCCAGATAGGGAGGTTTTTCGTGGCAAGATAGCGCATATCACGCCGGTGATGGTGAGCAGATAGCGGGATTGTCAAAGAACCAAGTGAGAGATTTGTTTTAATATTGTAGGAATGAGCAAGTGCATGGTGCAATTTTTGTAATGAAATCATGGTGAGAGCCTCCTCTATGATAACGCTTACATGATTATTTAGTATAAATGAAGATGGAGAGGGGCGCAATCTTATATTGTGTGAGTGAGTGCATTTTTCTAGTTTAGGGGGGTATAAATATGGATAAAAATGTCCCGCACAATTTGTTCTTGCAGGGGACGCGTACTGCGATCCCAATTATAATTGGTTACATTCCAATCGCGATGACATTTGGTATGCTTGGTGTACAAGCGGGCATTTCATTTTGGCACGTTGTCATGATGTCTGTGCTTGTTTTTGCTGGTGCTAGCCAATTTGTAGGTTTAAATTTAATTGCGGCAGGGACTGGGAGTATTACAATTATTTTAACGACATTTATTTTAAATTTGAGACACTTTATAATGAGTATGTCTTTTATGCACAAACAAACAGCTTTATCTACTGGAGTAAAAGCGCTGTTGTCATTTGGGCTGACGGATGAGACGTTTGCAGTAGCGTCGATGGAAAATAGGCAATCAGGTGCTTTTTTTATTGGTTTATTTTTTTCTTCCTATGCAGCTTGGGTTGGTGGAACAATGATAGGTGGATTGTTAGCTCATTACATCCCACCATCTGTTAGTGAAGTAATGGCAATTACCTTATATGCACTATTTATTGGTTTGCTTATTCCAGCGATCCGTCAGCATAAAAAAGTGTTGATCATTGTTATTCCAACTGCTGCGATATGCTATATGTTCCATTTGATTCTCCCAATCGGCTGGGCAATTGTTTTGGCGACAGTGTTAGGAAGCTCATTAGGAATCTTTATCGATATAGAAAAAGAGGGATAGCATGTATATATTTTTGATTATTGTTGCAATGGCAATCGTTACGTATCTACCTAGATTTTTACCTGTGATTGCTTTAGGGTATATCACGCTTCCTACTTGGGCGGAAAAATGGTTACTGTGTGTACCCTATGCAGCATTAGCGGCACTCATTTTCCCGGGGATCTTGAGTGTGCATGAGAACCCGCTTGTTGGGATTGTGGCAGGTGGTGTGGCGGTCATTTGTGCATATTTCCGTGCGCCTGTCCTGATTGTCCTTACGAGTGCGGTTGTGATGGCTTTTATGTTATCGTGAAGTGCCTTTATAATTAATTAACCTATCATTGCGCAAATTGATAGGTTAATTAGCTTGCATATTTATAAACAATAGTGTACTATTAATCTATAACACAGAAACGCAGGAGGGAAAAAAGTAATGAAGCATCCGCTCATAGTTGAAAGATTAAACAAAACAATGGGGAATACGCATATCATTAAAGATATGTCATTTGCACTAGAACGCGGACAAATTTATGGTTTTTTAGGTCCAAATGGCTCAGGGAAGACGACAACGATTAGAATGATTGTATCTTTAATTGCGGCAGATTCAGGAGAAGTAAAGATTGAAGGGAAGTCAATCCGTACGGAGCGTGAAGAGGCACTTCCTCATATTGGTGCAATTGTGGAAGATCCAGATCTATATTTATATTTAACAGGAAAACAAAATTTAATCCACTATGCGAATATGAGTGTAAAACCAATTTCTAGGGAAAGGATCAATGACGTTGCAAAACTTGTAGAGCTTGACGATGCAATCAATAAAAAAGTGAAAACGTATTCTCTTGGGATGAAACAACGGCTTGGCATAGCTGTGTCACTATTACACGAACCATCTGTGCTCATACTAGATGAACCAACGAATGGTTTGGATCCAAAAGGCATGCGAGATTTGCGGGATTATTTACGACGTTTGGCAAGAGAGAATGGGGTGACACTTTTTATCTCAAGTCATCAATTAAGTGAGGTAGAAATGTTATGTGACCGCGCAATCATTATAAAAGACGGTCACGTCGTGGATGAAGTAGACATGTCTCGTTCCCGGTCGGAGGAGGAATTGTATACAATACGATTGGAAGTAGCGCCTCATGCGGTTGCAAAAAAGGTTCTTGAAGCATTTGGTCATGTGAAATCGCGTGATGGAGAGTTAGTGATAGAGAAGCAACGCCACACAAACATCCCATCAATGATTCAAGCACTAATAGAGGCTGGGGTAGATGTGTTTGCAACGAATTACCAACAGCGCTTAGAAGACGCGTATTTCGATTTAACAGAAGAGAAAAAGGAGCGAGTCTCATGATGGGTCTTTGGAAAAATGAATGGATAAAGGCTTGGTATGGACGGAAAATTAGTATATTTCTAATGGTGATGGCGGGGTTGATTGTACTTGGAATCGGTCTTTCGCTTTTGGTTGATACAAGTGAAGATAAAATGACAGCAATGGAATTTTCTTTTCAAAGTACCTCTTTGTTTACGACTTTAGGCATTTTATATGGTGTGATTTTGATGACAGGAGCGATTGCAAGCGAGTTTTCAACAGGGACAGTGAAGCAACTATGCATTCGCCCAATGTCACGATTTCAAGTTTTAATAGCGAAATGGACGGGGAATATGGTTTTTAGTTTGGCAATCATTGTTTTTGTCTATATGATAACGATTATTGCAGGTGTCATCTTCTTTCCGCTGGAAGGAGAATCGATGGGTCATGTCTTTTATGATATGGGAAAACAATTGCTTTATTATGTGCCAACTTTATTTTTTTACATTGGACTCGCGACAATGATGGCGATTTTAACGAAGAATACAGCCGTGACACTAGTAGTGACATTGTTACCATTCTTTTTTAGCACCATCGTGTCAATTTTAGCCGCAACGGTTGATTGGTCAAAGTGGCTTTTCTTTACACATATTCATGTTTGGAATAACTATCATCCAGATGGGATGCAGTTAGCTCCTTTTGACAGCATGTGGGCCTCTATTACGTTTCTTACGCTCCATGCATTGCTGTTTTTATTCATCGCTCATGTTGTCTTTAAACGGAGAGATGTGGTTTAATAAGAGACAGAGCGAATGTACATGTCTAGATCATGATTTTTTAGGACGTACCAGGCTTTTAATCATGTCGGGTACGTTATTTGTTTCTACATAGTAAAGGGGGAAGTTGTTTGTCATGAGTGTCCAATTTGATCCGACGAAAGCGATCTATGCGCAAATTGCAGATTACTATTATCAACAAATTTGTAGTTGCGCGCTTGCCCCAGGGGAGAAACTACCTTCTGTGCGTGAGACTGCACAAAAGTTGCAAGTGAATCCGAATACGGTATCGCGTTCTTATTTGGAAATGGATCGCGATGGGGTGACGTTTTCAAAACGAGGACAAGGCACGTTTGTGACAACCGATTTAACTGTCATTGCGAATTTGAAAAAAACACTTGCAAAAAAACAAATGGAGGATTGTGTGGCCTATTTACGCAAGCTTGGTTACAACAATGAAGACATGGTTCATGCGCTAAAACAGTTGTTGCAGGAGGAAAAGGGCACATGAATACGATGATCTTGAATGGTGTGAAAAAAAGATATGGAAAGAAAGCAGTGTTGGCTGATATATCGGTTGTATTAAAGAAGCATCGGTTTGTCGTTTTACTTGGTGAGAATGGGATTGGGAAGACGACACTTCTAAAATTGTGCGCAGGGTTGATTCCGTATGATTCAGGAGAGGTGTTGTTAAATGGAGCGCGTACGCGACAAGCGCGCGCGCAAACAAGTGTATATGTCTCTGATGAAGTAAATATGGATCCTTTTTTAACATTGAAAAAAGCGATCGAAGTCCATAAGCGGATGGAGCCAAGCTTTGATCAAGATCAAGCAATCGAATGGTGCAATCAGCTTGCATTGCCACTTGCAGAGAAAGTAACCACGCTTTCCACTGGGCAAAGACATTTATTTTCACTTGTGTTAGCCGCAGCAAGTTCACGCCCGATCATATTTATTGATGAGTTACTTGCTAATCTTGACTCGGCAAAGAAGGAAGCGATGATTGCGCTGCTTACAGATGTTGTCACAGATCAATCTCGCCTTGTTGTGATGGCATCACATGCATATGAAGAAGTGGAGTTACTAGCTGATGGTGCTGTTTTTCTTCATGAAGATGGGATAGAAATTATTGAGGATATTGAAACATGGCGTCAACAACATGGTGCGTCGCTAAAGGCATTATTTTCGAAAGTGGGGCGGTCGTAATGGCTTTTTGGCAGTTGTTAAAACGAGACTTGCGTCTGCTCGTGCCGGTGTCGGTGGTGTTTTTTGCGTTGGTGTTGACTTTTTATGTATTTATCATATGGTTTCGATTAGGGATAATGCCTTTTTCAGAGGAAGAGCACGTTGTTGTGGTGATTGGTCTGTATTGGTGGTTTATGTTTATCTACATGATTGCTGTTTGTGTGGAAGTTGTTTGGAGGGAGTGGCGTCAACGGACGCAGGCGTATTGGTATGCGTTCCCTCAAGCTCTTCATGTGAAGATCATTAGTAAAGTGCTGGCAGTGGGCATCGTGTCTTCGATTGTCTGGTCCGTATTAGACACAGTATTTAGGGTGTTGTTAAAGTATGTAACTGTTCCTGAAGTATATGCAGAAGTGTTTCCGATGTGGTTCTATGCTGACATATGGAGTATGTTGTGGACGGGGACAATTTTTTATGCTCATTTCATATTAGTAACGATGTTAATCGTTTTTATTTTCTTGGGAATAAAAGGGTGGTTGCGGTTTATATTTGCACCAGTGACTTTTATCATTGGATCGATCGGGTATTTAATGATGTTGTCGTATGTCAGCCCAAAAAATGAGCAAGAATTTCCGGCCGAAATTGCGGTGAATGGCTCGTTAATGGTTCTTGATATCATTTACCTTATTTTTTCCTACATCGCCCTCTATTACTTCCTAGCAAGAAGAATTTCTTTATAATGGATTTGTCTTTCCTGTACGATCGCGCTATGATAGGAAAAAAGATGATGAGAGTGGATGTGATGTGATGGAAAGGCGTGTGCTATATGAACTCATTGATATATTAGAGGACTTGGTCAATACCCCGAGTCCATCCGGTTTTACTGAAGGCGCGATTCGCTATGCAGAGCAACATTTGCAACGTGCAGGCATTTTAACAACACGCACGCATAAAGGCGCATTACTGGCAACATTACGCGGGAAAGATGAGACGAAACAGCGTTTGTTAACGGCTCATGTCGATACGCTTGGCGCCATGGTGAAGGAAATAAAGAAAAAAGGACGATTGAAAATTGCGCTCGTCGGTGGTTTTAGTCACCACGCAATTGAAGGAGAGTATTGCCTCATTCATAAAGCCGACGGGACGACGATTTCTGGAACAATTGTGATGCATCAATCGTCTGTTCATGTGTACAAAGATGCGCGTACTGCGGAAAGAAATGAAGAAAATATTGAGGTACGTCTAGATGCACGAACAAGCTCACGAGCAGAGACGCAAAGTTTAGGAATTGAAGTCGGTGATTTTATTAGTTTTGCCCCACGGTTTGAACGGACGAACAGCGGCTTTATTAAATCGCGTCATCTCGATGATAAGGCGAGTGTTGCGATTGTTTTACAACTTTTAAAAGAGGTCGCTATGACTGGTGTTTCATTGCCTTATACCACACATGTACTGATTTCTAATAACGAAGAGATTGGTTATGGTGGAAATGCAAGCATCCCTCCTAAAGTGGTCGAATATGTTGCTGTGGACATGGGTGCGATTGGTGATGGGCAAACAACAGACGAATATAGTGTTTCCATTTGCGCAAAAGACAGCAGTGGACCATATCATTACGGGTTACGGAAGCATCTCGTCCATCTTTGCCAGCAACAAGGAATTGATTATAAAGTCGACATTTATCCATACTATGGCTCAGATGCGTCAGCAGCAATGAAGGCGGGGCACGATCTTGTGCACGCGTTAATTGGTCCTGGAATTGAAGGGTCACATTCTATGGAACGCACACATGAGCAATCTTTATGTGAAACATATCGGTTACTCGATGCGTATATACAGTCAGAGATGGTACATGAAAAAAAGGACTCTTGAAAAAGAGTCCTTTCAAATCATTGTGATGCATGCGTATCTTTTACAAAAGCGCGTAGCATCCATGTATGTTTTTCTATCGTTCCTTTTAAAGAGATGAACAAGTCTTCTGTACCAGGATCGTCAAGGGAATCACAAATGGTAATGCCATCTTGTAACTCGCTAGCAATTTGGTCGTAGTCAGAAATGAGATCACGCACCATGTCGTGTGCGCACATCGTTTTGTCTCCTTCTTTCAGTGTCGTCAGCTGCATGTATTCTTTTATCGTGGCAACTGGGAAACCTTGAATGGTTAATAATCGTTCTGCTAGTTCGTCAATGGTCGCGGCAGCTTCGTTGTACAGTTCTTCAAATTTCTCATGCAGGGTAAAGAAGTGTGGACCTTTTACATACCAATGGTAGTTGTGTAGCTTCACATAGAGGGTGTGCCAGTTTGCGATTTGTGTGTTTAAAGCGAGTTGAATCTTTTCTTGTGCCATGGTTGTTTTCCTCCTTTATTCTTTACTATACCCTGATGTTAACAACTTAACCGTACCATAGATTTTGTGCGTGAATGTAGATTGATTGTGGCAAAAAGGAGTTTTTTATGCGTTATGACGAGTTGAAACAAGACTTAATTGAATATAGCAACAAAATTGGAATCGATAAGATTGGTTTTACGACGGGAGACCCTTTTTTATTGTTAAAAGAGCGCTTAATTGCGCAGCAAGAGAAGGGGTATGCTTCAGGTTTTGAACATGCTGATATTGACGAACGGGTGTTTCCTGAATTGAGTATGGACAATGTGCAATCAATTATCTCTATTGCCGTTGCTTATCCGACAAAGCTTCGGGATGCACCGAAAAATGTTCCGGGAGCACGAAGGGGCATGTTTTCTCGTTCTTCATGGGGGAACGATTACCATGTTGCGTTAAAGGCGCGTGCTCAGAAGCTCGTATCCTTCCTACATGAGCGTGTGCCGGAAGCAGCGTCATTAACGATGGTTGATACAGGGGCGCTCGCTGACCGAGCGGTGGCGGAGCGAGCTGGAGTGGGATGGAGCGCAAAAAATACATTCATTATTACGGAGGAGTTTGGAAGCTTTGTATTTTTAGGCAATGTGTTAACATCGATTCCCTTCGAACCGGATGAACCATTGGAAGATTTATGTGGAGAATGTACAAAATGTTTGGATGCATGTCCGACAGGCGCACTTGTTGAGCCAGGTGTGTTAAATACGCAAGCTTGTTTATCATATCAGACACAAACAAAAGACTTTATGCCAGATGAATACCGAGAAAAAACCGGTCATTTTTTATACGGGTGGGACACCTGTCAAGTTGTATGCCCATATAATAAAGGGATCAATTACGATCACCATGTTGATATGTTGCCCGACCCAGAAACAGTCAAGCCTTTGCTATTGCCTATCTTAACGATGTCAAATAAGGAATTTAAGGAGAAGTTTGGTTATTTAGCAGGTGCGTGGCGCGGAAAAAAACCGATTCAACGGAATGCCATTTTAGCGTTGGCGCATTTTCGAGAAAAAAGTGCTTTACCGACATTAAAAACGTTGCTTCACGAAGACACACGACCTGTCATTCGAGGCACAGCTGCTTGGGCGATCGGAAAAATTGGTCAATTAGTAACAGAGGAAAACGCATTGCTCGAGGCGAAAAAGAGAGAAAAAGATATTGAGGTGATTGCCGAGATTGATAAAGGACTGAACATGCTACGAGCTAAATAAATTTCATTGCAATTGTGCAGATGAAATAGAAAAAGGAGGCGATTGACATGATCACGCCTGAACATTTTTTTGTGAATGAAATGGCAAGCCCTTTAGGGACACTAACAATTATTGCAACCGAACGTGGCGTTTGTCAAATTCATTTTGCTGCGCTCCATGAACTGAATGGTCAATCAAAACTGCTAAAAACAGGTGTGAGAGAGGAGTGGGAGCGGTGTGAATCACGCACATCAGCTGTATGTGAACAATTACAAGCTTACTTCAACGGAACAAGGAAGTCATTTGATGTAGATATTGATTTAGTTGGCACACCTTTCCAAAAAAAAGTTTGGCGAGCACTCATGGATATTAACTATGGGGAAACAAGATCTTATAAAGAAATTGCTAAGCAAATAGGAGCGCCTAAAGCTGTTCGAGCGATTGGGGGTGCGAACAACCGTAACCCTTTACCAATTATCGTGCCTTGTCATCGTGTGATAGGCAGTAATGGTGCGATGGTTGGCTACGGTGGTGGATTAAACAAAAAAGAGCTGCTACTTCATCTCGAGGGAGCACTTACCATTTCATAAGAGCATTTAACAGTGTGATACACGTGCACGGTTGAGTGCTTTTTTTTATGGTTATGCATACTCATATATATGAGGAGGTGATGAGAATGGAGAAACAAGTGGTTCAACAAATTCATGCACGTGCACAAATGTTTATGAAGGCGTGGATGTACGGCGATGAACGAATGTTGATTGGGAAAGAGGAAAGGCTAATACCAACGGAAAAAGAAGTACTCTCTCGTCGACAAGCATCTGTCGTTCATGCAAAAGTGTCTGGTGAGATCACGTCAGTTTGTACGTACGAGGCGTGTGTACAAGTCGATTATGTGCTTTTATTGGAGCGTTTTATCATACAACAAAAGGGAAATTACATAGAAGAGCGTCTATGTCAGAGGAGAGCGTTGTTTGTAGATGGTGAATGGCAATCAGATGATTTAATGAACGTAGAGAGAACGAGTAAGTATTGCCAAGCAGAAAAAACACCGCAAATCGTGATAGATGCTTTTAAAACGGTAGATAAATCATACGATCGGCGGGAAGCGGTGCGATATGCGGAACGATGGTGGCAGGGAGATACATCATCAAGCTGTGCACATTTTGTTTCACAATGTTTATACGCAGGTGGTGCGCCTATGACGGATACAACTGAACGACATGGGTGGTGGTCCACAGGTGTTTCATATGGTGAAACTTGGTCTAACCCTCATTTATTACGTTGGTATTTGAGTGGTGCAACAAAAGGGCTCTGTGGCGAAATGCGCACCCAAGCAAAAGATCTACTGCCGGGTGATGTAATATGTTATGATTTTAACGGAGATGGTGTATGGGATCATGTTGCGCTTGTTGTCGCAAAAGATGTTTACGGGGAACCACTTGTCAATGCGCATCACATGAATAGTCGCATGCGCTACTGGACCTATGAAGACGCAGCTGTGTATACAAATGACACAAAATATGTGTTTTTTCATATTGTGGTCAACTAATCGTTGTTTCAACGCTAGGAACGATCACGAATGAATGATATAATGAAGTGATGTTCAATGAATAATGGGGTGTATGCATGGGTTTACATATTGTGTTATATCAGCCAGAAATCCCAGCCAATACCGGAAATATTGCGCGTACGTGTGCTGGAACAGGGGCGATGCTTCATTTAATTCGTCCACTGGGTTTTTCTACAGATGATAAAATGTTAAAGCGCGCTGGTTGTGATTATTGGCCGCAAGTAAAAATTCATTATTATGATGCGATGAAAGAATTGTGGGAGACATTTCCGGAAGGGCAATTTTATTACATTGAGACAAGCGGTACAAAAAACTATACGGAATTTTCATATGTGGATACGACTAGAGATATATTTTTTGTGTTTGGGAAAGAAACGACAGGGTTACCAGCTGAACTCGTGAGTGACGATGCCGAGCATTGTTTACGTATCCCACAAACAGATGCGATTCGCTCATTAAATTTATCAAATACAGCAGCAATCGTCTTGTATGAAGCGCTTCGTCAACAAGGATTTCCGCATTTGACGTAACCATTTGCGTTTGTTCCCTTCAAATGGTGATGTCCTCTTTTCAAGTAGGGTGATATTGGCTATAATAGAGGAAGAGGTATGTACTCGATACAAAGATGGATGTGAGGAGGAATAGGCTCAATGAGAACCTTTTTAATGATGAGCGTCATTGTTGTATTTCTAATTTCAATGTTTGCAGGCGGCTATGAAGGGAACCCACATAAATCATAATAGAGGTGAAAGCCGGGTGCGCCCGGTTTCTTCTTCGTGTATGTATGCAACAAGGGGTGAGAGGAGGAAAGACAGGTGGCATTCCAGACAGACACAATCATTCTTCTCATTGCAATTTTGTTTATTGCCGGTGTATTGACAGCAAAGTTTTCAACACGGCTCGGTGTACCTGCACTTGTCCTGTTTATCCTCGTTGGTATGGTGATAGGTAGTGATGGGTTTAATATTGTAAATGTTGATTTTGAACAAGCAAAATATGCCCAGTTTGTTGGAATGTTTGCATTGGTCGTTATTTTATTTGAAGGTGGTTTACAAACAAAGTGGGCAACTGTAAAGTCAGTTGCGCTCCCGTCTTTGTCATTAGCGACAGTAGGCGTTTTATTCACATCAACAATTGTAGCTGTGGCAGCAAAATATGTGTTAGGTGTTGGTTGGCTGGAAGCGCTTTTATTTGGTGCAATTGTTGGATCAACGGACGCAGCAGCAGTATTTGCTGTGTTAAAAGAGCAAAATATAAAAACACGTTTAGGTGCGACGTTAGAAGCCGAATCTGGAACGAACGATCCAATGGCGGTTTTTTTGACACTATCATTAATTCAGCTGATTACAATTAGCCATACAAATATATTTTTACTGCTCGGTTCATTCGTGTGGCAAATGGGTCTAGGATTGTTACTCGGTTTTCTGTTCGGTAAGCTGGCTTCTTACGCAATTAATCAGATCAATTTGGATTCAAGTGGATTGTATCCAGTATTTGCTTTGGCGTTTGCGTTACTTACATATGGTGTCACAGCGTTAGTCGGTGCAAGTGGCTTACTTGCTGTATACGTGGCAGCGCTTATTATCGGTAATCAAGATTTGACGTATCGGCACTCTATTTTCCGTTTTAATGAAGGATTTGCCTGGATGATGCAAATGCTGATGTTTATCATCTTAGGATTACTTGTATTCCCAACACAATTATTTGAGCTGAATATCTTTATTAAAGGAATGGTCTTGTCACTTATTTTGATGGTCGTTGCACGTCCAATCGCTGTATTTTTGTCCATGTTTGGGATGAAATTTCGCTGGAAAGAAAAGTTATTCTTGTCGTGGGCTGGACTGAGAGGCGCTGTGCCAATTGTGTTGGCGACGTTTCCGGTCATTGCAGAGCTTGAACATAGTCAATTGTTTTTTAATGTCGTTTTTTTCGTCGTACTGACATCAACGCTCATTCAAGGTTCAACGATTTCATATGTTGCAAAAAAGCTGCAGTTAACGGAGCCGCAAAAGCCCACACCGCTACATTCGTTAGAGCTTGTTTCAATTGGAAAAACCAATGTTGAGATTGTGGAATTAGAGATGAAAGAAGATACACCAGTCATTGGTAAAACATTAGAGGAGATTACGTTACCAAAAGGAGCACTTGTCAATGCAATTATTCGGTCCGAACAGTTAATTGCACCTTACGGACAGACAACCATTCAAGAAAAGGATATTTTATATGTGCTTGTACCGAAGAAGCGGAAAAAGCAGTTGAAACAAGTGTTTCGAGCAGTAGAAAAGGGTGAAGATGTTTAACTGAATATGAACATGACGTCGTTTCAAGTGAACAAATGTTTATCTATTGGAATTCACATTTTCTTGGGGCGACGTCTTTTTTTGTGTGAGTAAAATGAGGAACATCGGCTGTATCAGATCACACGCATGCTCGTTGCTTTTCGTGCATATCGTTAAGTAATCTCGCTTATACGAGGACGGAGGTACGCGCAATGGATATTTTAAAAAAAATTGAGGACTATCGTGCTGAGGAAGAGAGCTTGCAATGGGAAGGAACATTTTCTGACTACTTACAATTAGTGAAGGAAAAGCCATGGGTTGCGCAGACGGCGCATTCACGCGTGTACAACATGATTAAAGACGCTGGCGTGACAGAAGAAAATGGGCACAAGACATATCATTTTTTTAAGGATGCGATTTATGGTTTAGAGGACGCACTTGAAAAATTGGTTGAGGAGTACTTTCATTCTGCTGCCAAACGGTTAGATGTGCGTAAACGTATTTTATTGTTGATGGGTCCAGTAAGTGGTGGGAAGTCAACGCTTGTGACGATGTTAAAGCGGGGGTTAGAGCGTTACTCTCGTACTGATGAAGGTGCGGTATATGCAATTAAAGATTGCCCAATGAACGAAGACCCGCTTCATTTGATCCCTCTTCATTTGCGTAAAGATTTTCAGGAAGAGTACGGGATTCGCATCGAAGGAAATTTGTCGCCACTGAACATGATGCGCTTGGAAACAGAGTATGGGGGGCGTATTGAAGATGTAATGGTGAAGCGAATATTTTTCTCTGAAGATAAAAGAACTGGGATTGGTACGTTTTCACCATCTGATCCAAAATCACAAGACATTGCCGATCTGACTGGGAGTATTGATTTTTCAACAATTGCTGAGTTCGGATCAGAATCAGATCCACGCGCATATCGTTTTGATGGGGAACTAAATAAAGCGAACCGTGGGATGATGGAGTTTCAAGAGATGTTAAAATGCGATGAGAAGTTTTTGTGGCATCTACTATCCTTGACGCAGGAAGGAAACTTTAAAGCCGGAAGATTCGCGCTAATTTCGGCGGATGAAATGATTCTTGCCCACACAAACGAATCGGAGTATCAGTCATTCATTGCGAATAAAAAGAACGAGGCACTTCATTCGCGCATTATTGTAATGAAGGTGCCGTACAACTTACGTGTGTGTGAAGAAGAGCGCATTTATCAGAAAATGATTGCCGATAGCGATTTGGCTCATGTCCATATTGCACCTCACGCGTTACGAATTGCGGCAATTTTTACGGTGTTAACGCGTCTGAAGGAGTCCCATCGGTCTGGAATGGACTTAGTGAAAAAGATGAAGTTGTACGACGGTGAAGAAGTAGAAGGGTTTAATAGCCAAGATGTAAAAGAATTGAAAGAAGAATTTAATGATGAAGGAATGAGCGGAATAGACCCACGTTATGTCATTAACCGCATTTCATCAGCAATTATTCGCAAGCAAATGACGTCCATTAATGCGCTAGATGTGTTGCGTTCAATAAAGGAGGGGCTGGATGCGCATGCATCTATCTCAAAAGAAGATAAAGAGCGTTATATGGATTATATTACAATTGCCCGTAAAGAGTATGATTTAATTGCGAAAGAAGAAGTTCAAAAAGCATTTGTGTATTCTTACGACGAGTCAGCGAAGACGTTGATGGAAAATTATTTGGATAATGTGGAGGCTTATTGTAACAAAAATAAATTACGTGACCCATTGACAGGGGAAGAGATGCTACCAGATGAGAAATTAATGCGGTCGATTGAGGAACAAATTGGCATCTCAGAAAATGCGAAGAAAGCTTTCAGAGAAGAAATCTTGATTCGAATTTCTGCTTATGCACGGAAAGGGAAGAAATTTGACTATCATTCTCATGAACGATTACGAGAAGCGATTCAAAAGAAATTGTTTGCCGATTTAAAAGATGTTGTCAAAATTACCACATCAGTCCAAACCCCAGATGAATCACAATTAAAGAAAATGAACGATGTGATTGCTCGCTTAATAGATGAGCATGGTTACAACTCTGTGTCAGCAAATGAATTATTACGGTATGTGGGCTCGTTACTAAATCGCTAATGAAGTACGCGGTCTCATTGTTTGGGATCGCTTCTTCTTGTTCTTTTCTAGAAAAAGTGATACGTTATATAGGACATTGTTGTTATAAAAATAAGAGATATATAGGAAAGCGAGGAACACTTGTGGCAGAGAAAAAATCAGAGTTTTGGGGCTGGATAAGAGCAATTATTGTTGCAGTCATTGTCACACTTGTCATTCAAACATTTGTGATCACAAGTTTTGTGGTAAGTGGTGAGTCAATGGAACCGACGACTTACAATGGTGAGCGATTTATTGTGAATAAATTAAGCTATCGACTTGGCGAGCCTGAGCGGTTTGACTTAATTGTTTTTAAAGCAGACGAAAACGCAGATTATATTAAACGCGTGATTGGACTGCCAGGTGATACGATTCGCTATGAAGATGATGTGCTGTATGTAAATGACGAAGCAGTACCGGAGCCTTTTTTAGAAGAAGTTGTTGCGGCGAATGGATCAGATTGGGCGTACACCGAAGACTATGAACTAAGCGGAGAAGTTCCAGAAGGATATGTATTTGTCCTTGGTGATAATCGAAATAATAGTTTAGATAGCCGGAGGATTGGTCCGGTAAAAATGGACGACATTATTGGCAAAGTTGGTTTACGTTTTTGGCCGTTGAATAAAATGGGGTTCATGGAATAGATAAGAGAAAGTAGGGGTTGCTGTGGCAACAGTGAAGGCAGAATTATGGAGTTGGCTAAAGGTTATTATGGTTGCGCTCCTCTTGACGTTTGTCATTCGCACATTTATTATGACGAGCACAACGGTAAAAGGAGTATCAATGGAGCCGACTGCGTCAACCGGAGACCGCATCTTTGTCAATCAAGCGACGTATTATTTCGGTGAACCTGAACGTTTTGATGTGATCGTCTTTAAAGCAAGTGAAGACGCAGATTATATTAAGAGAGTCATTGGCCTCCCTGGTGACATCATTCGTTATGAAGATGACGTATTGTATGTAAATGATGAAGCGATACCGGAACCTTTTTTAGCGGAGGCACGTGCATCGATGGTGCATGGGCGTTTGTATACAACTGATTATGTATCACATACAGTCGTACCAGAAGGGTATGTATTTGTCCTCGGAGACAATCGTCGGAAAAGCTCTGACAGTCGACAGCTTGGATTTATTGATATGAACGATATTATTGGTAAAGCTGGCTTGCGCTTTTGGCCACTAGACAAAATGGGATTTATGGAATAAAGATGTTGATCGAAAGTCTGTCGCCTATGTAGACAGGCTTTTTTCATGTCAATAGGCTTGTCCTCGAGAAACTTTTTGGCAACTATTACTCTTGTCTTACATAGGATAAGGAAAACAGGACTACATGTTTTTTTATAGCCAATGTAGTGTATGAAAGGTGCGCAAAAAGGGTGACTTAAATTTCTCAAATCCAAGTCTTTGGGAGGGAAAAGCGTGGAAGAAACGAACAGTCGGCAATATGTCGTGTCACAGGAAAACTGGTCCCTCCATCGTAAGGGGTATCAAGATCAGCGCCGTCATCAAGATAAAGTTCAAGAAGCGATTAAGAAAAATTTGCCTGACTTAGTGAGTGAAGAAAATATTGTGATGTCAAATGGACGTGATGTGGTTCGTATCCCCATTCGTTCTTTAGATGAATACAAAATTCGGTACAATTATGATAAAAATAAACATGCTGGACAAGGACAAGGTGACAGCAAGGTTGGAGACGTTGTTGCGCGTGATCCAAATGGTGCCAAGCAACCTGGCGCTGGAAAAGGAAGTGGCGCAGGAGATCAAGCGGGTGAGGAGTATTATGAAGCCGTTGTATCGATTGTGGAGTTAGAAGAGATGTTGTTCTCAGAGTTAGAATTACCGAATCTACAAAAAAAGGAAGAAGATGCATTCATTGTAGAAGATATTTCCTTTAATGATATTCGTAAAAAAGGATTAATGGGCAATGTCGACAAACGGAGAACAATTTTAGCAGCAATCAAACGAAATGCATTAGCAGGAAATGCAGGAATTATGCCTATTTATAATGATGACTTACGTTTTAAGACGTGGACAGAAACGATTCGACCGGAGTCTAAAGCAGTGGTCATTGCAATGATGGACACAAGCGGCTCAATGGGGCGATTTGAGAAATATATGGCACGCAGCTTCTTTTTTTGGATGACCCGTTTTTTACGTACGAAATATGAGACAGTTGACATCGAATTTATCGCACATCATACAGAGGCAAAAGTAGTTAGTGAGGAAGACTTCTTTTCAAAAGGAGAAAGTGGCGGGACGATTTGTTCCTCTGCCTATCGGCGGGCGCTGGAATTAATTGATGAAAAATATCATCCTAATGCTTATAATATTTATCCATTCCATTTTTCAGACGGTGACAACTTGACGTCAGATAACGGTCGTTGCCTAGATCTTGTAGGAAAGCTGATGGACCGATCAAACTTGTTTGGCTACGGGGAAGTTAACCGGTATTCGCGTCATTCCACCTTAATGGGTGCTTATAAAAACATTAGCGATTCTCGCTTCATGCACTATATTTTGAAAGAAAAAGGCGATGTGTACCATGCGATGCGTCATTTTTTCAGAAAAGGAGCGATGGAGGAGCAAATAGTGGAGAAATAAACAAAAGGGGCTCTCGGAGCCCCTTTACTAATGAACGGTAATCGTTAAAATTAGTGTAAACCAGCTTTCTCCTCTTCGTGTCCAGTTTACGACATAGTCATATGTGCCATCGTTTTTTATATCCACCTGGATAAAGTGATCAGACTCTGTAATTTTGTATTTATTGAGGAAATCATAGTTGTAGTAAGATGCATAGGCATTTACACGTAATTTTGTGTTCTCTTCATAAGCGTAAGGCGCTCTCTTTTGATGCTCACGTACATACCAGTGTGTGCCAAGAGGCGTAGGATGGGCTGCCCATGTATGAAGAGAAGAGTCTTTATGACTGATCGTTGTACCGTGATCGTACCATGAAAAATTTAAGGTAGAACGCGCTAAATTGATGCCGATAAGGTCTCTCGTGGTCGCACTCACCCAACCGGTGTGGTAAGGAGCATGAATATGTGGTGGTTCCGTGTGACTTGCTTCTTGTGGTTCAACAGTGTAGGTGCCAGCTGTCCGATCAATATGAACTTGATAAGAGGCTGTCACGTCGTTTGCTTTTTTTGATCCGCGTACGATCAGTCGGTCACCTTCAGGATGAGGCTCTAACACCACTTCTGTGAACGGGCTTACAGTGTGTGGCTCTAACGTGTGTCGGTCTTGGGCATCTGCGTGCGCTTTCATAAAGAGAAACATAAAAAACATCAAGAAAACGGTACGAGCGAGCGGTTTCAAATGCATATGGAGCCTCCTGTGTCATTTGACTTGAGTATTTATTTTATAAAGAATATGCAGTTCTTGGAGCTGGTAGTATCACTGGAGCGGCAGCTTGTTTCAATCTTTTATGGAGTATTTTTGAGGTGATTTGATGCACAAAGTTTTGGCGATCTTAATTTTAGGAATGGGCTTAATTGGTGCCATTTTAATTATCTCGGTCGCACTGTTATTTGAGTCTCCAATAGAAAACATGTTGAAGATGGTGATTACTACTTCAGTAGCTTTTGTTATATTCTTTTTCTTAGCTTTAGTATTTCGTTGGCGGTTAGATAGAAAAAGAGAGTAATATATATTTTTTTTGGAGTGACCCTGGGATCATGGTTTTTTTATCATCGCCAATGACGATCATTTATATTACAGAGCTTCAGCAAGCGATACAAAAACTACTGTTGCTTACTTTTCATGGGAGTATTGTTATGACTTCCGCAGCAAGCGTGATCCAATTCGTCATGCGCCAAGTATACGATGATATAGGAAGTAGGCTGTTCAAAAGATCAGGACAGCTTTTCCTGTTTTTCAAACGACACATCATCCACTCAAATCTGATACCAAAGTTGATCGTAGCGCAAGCGGTTATATCTGTTAATCTCAACGCCTTGAAGGCGGTGATCGGCTTCAATATGGACATGGGTTTTCCGATCATACAAAAAGATAATGTCGTAGTGATCGAGTAAAAAGCGCTCGAGTAGGCGCATTTTTTGGTACGCTTCTTTCGTAGAGGCGCTCATGAAAATATCATTAAGTAGTGCATCAACGTGCAGGCGTGTGGTGGTTGGTAATGTCGTGTAAATGAAACTCGTTTTGTCAGTAACAAAGTTTAACATCGAGGCGAGGCGATCTTCTCCTAGTCCAATTCCAGCAATAATTAAATCTGCTTGAGACATATAGGAAGGGTGTGTGAGATCGTTAATATCGACAATGTCGGTATGTAAGTCGATACCCAAAGGCTTTAACGCTTTTTTCAATACACTTGATTCATATCCTAAGTGGGCGTTGTGACTCAAGCATGTGGATATAAGCTTCAGTGACTTCCCAACAAAGCCTTGATCTGAAAACCATTTCCGCGCTTTCTCGATGTGACTTTTTTGCCGTAATGGACCGGTGGCAGGAGAGCGCTCAAAGAAGCTATCGGGAAACCAAACATTGTAATGCGGGTGATCCGCAAATAGTGCTTCACGGTCTAAGGCATAGGATAGCATTTTCGGAAATTCTGGATGTGTGTGCCAGCCTTGTTTTTGGCGATTGACAACAAGGTATGTACCCCCAATTTCTGTATCGTGCCAATCATAATGTTTCATGTGCTTTGTGTCCTCTCGAACAATCCGATAATCGACTTGGCGATGACCACGCTTGTGATTTGGGATATGATACAACTCAATTTGGTCTAGTTGTGGCCTTAAACCGAAATAATAATTAAAAGCAGATAGTTGTATATAGCCATCGTGATGAGCATCAACTTGGTAAGGACCTGTACCAATTGGATGATGTTGAAATCGATCAGGGTCTTTTCCATAAGAGGTAGTAGAAATGATTCGCGCCCGGTTTCCGGTAAATACGTGCGGGAACAATCGATTTGTTTGGCATAGGTGAATCGTCATTATGTAGTCAGAATGGATTTCAATGGTTGAAATCATCTGCAGCATATCGTTCAACCAGCCAGTGGTAAAGGTTTTTTGCCAAAGGGTGATATTTTCCTTTACAATATGCGTGGTAAGACGGCTCCCGTCATGGAAAAGTACACCTTTACGTAAATAAAAGTGCCACACCCGACCGTTTTCTTTCTCTGTGAAATGGTGTAGTAGTTCGTAATCGAAAGTGTGGCTATCATGATTATAACGCAATAGGCGATTAAAAATGTGTTCCCCTAAATGTCCTTCGTGTCGGGTGATCGTGTACATAGGATTCAATGTGTCGATCGGAAAGTAATAAGGATAACAGAGTTTGTCAATGCTATCGCTCTCTGTATTTGCTGTTCGCCAATGAAATTGTTTTTCTAGCCACTGAATAAATGATTGTTGTAAAGGGGCTTCCTCCATGAGTTGTAGCGCATGTTTAATGTTGCCTTGTTCAATGTATTGGCGAATGATCGTTTCGTAGAGTGCTTCTTTAGAAAGGTTTAAGGAAAGTTTCGAGGGGTTGCCTCTCCCTGATCCAGGAAGCCATGTAATCCACTGTGCTTGTTGTAGTTGTTTCAAAATCATTTTGGTGTGTCGGATCGAACGTTTCATCGTTGTTGCGATGTCGCGTATGTAAACGTCGTGAGAGGATGGGCCCCACTTGTTTAATAAGGTGAGATAATGATCATGCAATTTCATCGTGATCGGCTCCTTTGGAAAAAAGGTGTGTATTTTAATATGAAAAAATAAGTTCTTTTTCTCTCCTTTTTTCTTTTGTATCATAAAATGACAAGAAATGCGAGTTTATGAGACAAAAGGAGACAAAAAATGGGACAACGTCAATATTTACAGACAGAAGAGAAAGTGCCATCTTTATGGAAAAACCGTTCTTTTTTGCTTCTATGGGGGAGCGGAGCAAGTGCAGCGATTGGTTTACAAATTTACACGATTGTCATTCCTTTACTTGTGTATGAGATGTCTCAAAGCGCACTGGCAATGAGTAGTATGAGGGTAATGGAGTTTTTGCCAAATGTATTACTCGGTATGGTTGCAGGAGTGATCGTCGATCGGTTGCGGCGGAAGCGGGTCATGATCGTGATGATCGGTGTTCAGTGGTTGGTATTATGTGTGTTATTGTCACTGTTGTGGACAGATTCACTTGGATTATGGATGTTATTTATACTCGGGTTCCTCTTTTCAAGTTCTGGTTACTTTATTGGTAATGCCTCTCATTCTGCATTGCCACAAATGATTGACAGGACGCAATTAACAGAAGCAAATGCAAAAATGAGCTTTATAGATACGCTTATTCGCATGATTGGTCCTGGTATCGCGGGCGTCGTTTTAGCAGCAACGTCGTTTTTGGGCACATTGTCGATCCAATTTGTGTTCGTGACGTTGTCGTTTGTGGCGGTTTTATTGATGCATTTTCCTGAAGTAAAACATGTGCAAAAAAAGCAAAGTTTTTGGGCAGATATGAAGGAAGGGGTACGCGAATTATTCGGGAATCGTACATTGTTGACTCCTACAGTGGCGGTGATTTTTCAAAACTTTGCTTCGAGTATGGTGTTAGGTGTGCTCATCTTTTTTGCGGTCGATGTCCTGGGTTCGTCAGAGACAGAGGTTGGACTCATGTTTAGTGTTAGTGCGATCGGTGGCCTATTAGGCGCACTTGTCGTGAAACGGATGACAGATAAGTTTCCTCGGGGGAAAGTGTATACGTATGTAATGTTAGGAGAAGTAATTGGATATGTTGTCCTTCTCGTGGCAGGTACATGGTGGGTCATTGGTATCTCACTTGCAATCCGAACTTTTTTTATTACGATTTCCAACGTCGTTTATTTCTCAATTAGACAAGAATTCACCCCTAATCATTTGCTTGGACGGGTGTCTGGTACATCTTCTATGTTAATGAAACTGATGCTGCCAGCCGGATTGCTTGCGGCCGGACTTTGGGCAGAATATTTTTCTGTGCGCATTTTGTTTGTGGTGACGCTGGTGTTATGCTTGGTCATTTTTCTTGTGATGTTGAGAACAAATTTTTATCGGACAGTACGTTAATTTAAAAGGTGCCACTCCAACTCATGTGGAGTAGCACCTTTTTTATATTGTTATTTCCGGTTAGGAAACATCCGTTGAATCATCTTGTCAAATTCATCAAAGAAGCCTTCAATCGGTTCACCTTGTTCAATCATTTCAGCATAACTGCCGAAATGATCTAACACATCTGGGTTGGCAGAGACATAGACATTTTCAATTGTCGTGTCTACTTCTCTTACTTGGTCAGCGACTGCTTGTTCGATCTCTTCAGTGACTTCTTGATCTTTTTCACCTTTTAGCATGACGCCAACGTAAGCGTTATTTTCAGTAACGAAAACGCTAGCGCGCTCAACGGTTTCAAGGTCAGTGACTTTGTCGGCAATCGCATCTGCAAATCTTAAATCATGCGTTGTTGTGTCATCTGTATCATCTGTGGCATTTTGATTATTGCCGCACCCAGTTAACGTAAGAAGGATGACCGCCAATAGCGCGCCGATATATCGTGAAAGTTTCATTTTACATTCCCTCCAAAGTGTAGTGATGATTTACACTATTAACGTGACCTTCCTCGTTCCAAATTATACATTTATTGCTAAAAACACCCCGAAATGAGAGATGCTCATTTTGGGGTGTAGGCAACTTAATTTCTTTTTGCGACAGGACGATGCTCTTTTTGTTCTAAAGTGGATGAAGAAATTTTATTTGCGATGTACATGTCATACCACATGATAAAGCATAGGGCAGTCCATAATTTTCGGCTATAATCGGCTTTGCCGTCTCGGTGGTCTGCTAGCATGCGTAGTAAAAATGGTTTATGGAATACGTCATCTTCACTCGATTGGATTAGCTGCTTGGCCCAATCGTATAGTTCATTTTTCAACCAGACCCGAATTGGAACAGGGAAGCCTAGTTTTTTACGAGGGACGATGGATGCAGGGATGATCTCTTTTACTGCTTCACGAAGGACGTATTTCGTCGTTTTATTGGCTAGTTTCACATCGCGTTCAAGTGTGCTTGCAAGTGCAAACACTTCTTTATCAAGAAATGGCACACGGAGCTCGAGTGAATGCGCCATTGTCATACGGTCAGCTTTGACGAGAATGTCACCAGATAGCCACGTATGCATATCAACAAACTGCATCTTTGTTGAGTCGTTGTAGTTGCGCGCTAAGTGATACAATGGTGCTGTCGCATGTGTGTAAGAGATAGACGGATCATAATGCTTGAATAACGCTTCTTTCTCTTCTTCTGAGAAGATGAAGGCATTACCGATATACCGTTCTTCAATAGGTGTGGTGCCACGAATAAAATAGTTACGCCCCTTTACCGAAGGAGGTAGCTTGCGTGCCAACCGATTGATCATTGGCTGTAGACGAGTCGGGATCTTTTTAAACCAAGCTAAGTCCAGTGGCTCACGGTAAATGTTGTAACCACCAAAAAGTTCATCTGCCCCTTCGCCTGAAAGAACGACAGTGACATGTTTTTTTGCTTCTCTTGCCACAAAATACAACGGCACAGCAGCGGGGTCGGCGACGGGTTCATCCATATGCCAAATGATGTTTGGTAATTCAGCAACGAACTCATCGGCAGTAATGACTTTATGGAAGTGATTGACACCGAGCGATGCAGCTGTTTGCTTGGCGATATCAATTTCACTATACCCTTCTGTTTCAAAGCCGACAGTAAAGGTTTTCAAGTCAGGATGAAGCTCCTTGGCGAGCGCAACAATTGTTGTGGAATCAATGCCACTTGATAAAAATGCACCGACAGGTACATCGGCCCTCATATGCTTTTCCACTGAGTCACGCAAAACATCGACGGTTTTTTTTGCAAGCGATTCAATTGATTGCCCTTGTTGCTCTGAAAAAGCATGTTTGCTGTAAGGGGTGATGGTCATAGAGAGATCGCGTTTCATGGTCAATGTGTGTCCTGGTAAGAGCTTATGTATGTGCTCAGTCAATGTGTTTGGTTCAGGCACAAATTGAAATGTTGCGTAATGTTGCAATGATGTTTGATTCAACTTTTTATGCGCAACGATGGGCATAATCGACTTTTGTTCAGAGGCGAAGTAAAAGCGTTCATCTGTGTGAAGATAATAAAATGGTTTAATGCCAAATCTGTCCCGAGCACAAAACAATGTTTCTGTTTCTGTATCCCAAATAGCAAACGCAAACATGCCGCGTAATTTTTCAACGGCTGCTTCTCCATATGCAGCATATAGCGCCAGTAAAACTTCAGTATCTGAATCAGTGGCAAATGTATAGCCATCTGCAGTTAATTCTTCTCTCAATTCGATGTAGTTATAAATTTCGCCATTAAAGATAATATGATAGCGCGCTTGCGCATAAGACAACGGTTGTTTTCCTTGTTCCAAGTCAATGATACTTAAACGCTTGAAGCCGAGTCTCACACGCCCATCGATATATTCTCCTGTATCGTCTGGACCACGATGATGAATGGATTCAAGCGATTGCGTCCACAATTCTTCTGGGACATGGGTGCCGACTGTTTTCAGCATTTCTCCTACAAAACCACACATAAAAAGGTAACCTCCACTTAAGGTGAAATAATTTGTGAGTTTATCGTACCGAAACGAAAGGTTATTGTCAACAAATGACACTTTGTCGATTTGTATGTAAAAAAACATGAAAAATTCAATGATATTAAGGACGATGAATTTAGGGCATTGTACATTTAAGTAGTTGATGAAGTGTGTAGGAGGAACAGATGGATAACCATTTCAAAAATAAATTGCTACATAAGAAAAATGAGGAACTATTACAAGGCGGAGGACAGGCACGTCAACAGAAACAACGTGCTTCTGGAAAAGCGCTTGCTCGCGCGCGTATTGATGCGTTGGTTGATAAAGATAGTTTTACCGAGTGTTTACGGTTTGTAACGGGTGAGGCAGCGATATTAGGTGATGGGGTAATAATTGGGTATGCGACAATCATGGGGCGCCTTGTTTGCTTATATGCACAAGATTTCACAGTATGTGGCGGGACAGTTGGAAAAAAACATGCAGAAAAGATTGTGACCATTCTTGAGATGGCTGTGAAGTTAAAAGCGCCGCTCATTGGTTTGATTGATTCAGGGGGTGCCCGTATTCAAGAAGGGGTTGAAGCGCTTCACGGTTACGGACAAATTTTTCGAAAGCAAGTTCAATACTCCGGTGTGATTCCGCAATTGTCGGTCATACTTGGTCCATGTGCAGGTGGTGCAGTGTACTCACCAGCGTTAACGGACGTCATTTTTATGGTCGAAAAAATAAGTCACATGTTTGTGACAGGTCCAAAAGTGTTGGCAGCTGTGACAGGGAGTGATGTTGACATGGAATCCCTTGGCGGTGCGCGTATGCATGCAACACAAAGCGGCAATGTTCACGTAACGGCGAAAAATGAAGCAGCATTGTTTAAGGAAGTCCGAGCCTTCCTTTCCTATATGCCAACGGGAAAAGAAATACCTTGTCATAAGCATATGGACAAAGTAGCTTCTTTAGCACATGTTTTGCCTATCAACGAAATGTCCGTTTATGACGTGAGAGAAGTGATTCAATTGTTAGCCGATCGGCAATCATTTATGGAATTATCGTCTTGCTTTGCTAGAAATTTAGTGACAGGGTTTATCCGTCTTAACGAACAGACGGTTGGGGTGGTTGCGAATAACCCAAAGCATTTGGCAGGGGGAATTGATGTGGATGCAAGCGACAAATGCGCCCGTTTTGTTCGCTTCTGTGACTGTTACCGAATTCCATTGTTAGTTTTAGAGGATGTATGTGGGTTTATTCCAGGGACGGAACAGGAACAGCGGGGACTCATTCGCCACGGGGCAAAGGTTATTTACGCGTTTGCAGAAGCGACTGTGCCAAAGATTACAGTCATTTTGAGAAAAGCATACGGTGGCGCATTTGTGGCACTAAATAGTAAGGCGCTAGGTGCAGATTTTGTTTTCTCTTGGCCGACAGCAGAAATGGCTGTAATGGGTGCAGATGGGGCTAAGTCAGTCATTAACACTGAGTCGCGAGAAACAGAGGATACGCCAGTGCCAACCGCTTTTTTAGCAGCAGAGAAGGGCATCATTGATGATATTATTGAGCCAGAAACGACGAGGGCGCGCCTCATTGATGCATATGCCGTGTTGGCATGTAAAAAAATTGCTGCGTATCCTCACGGAAACATGCCACTTTAAAATAAGAAAAGATAACTTTTTCCTCATTGAAAAGCAATCTACTTTCATCCTTGTTTAAACCTGTGATACGATAAAGAGGAGATTGAATGAAAGCAGGTTGGTATCGATGATCGTTGTGTCAGAAGGGTGGTTTCAAACGGGTCTTATTCTACTCATGTGTTTGCTGCTTGCAGGAAGTTTGATCATCGTGAGGCGAAAACTGCGACGTTCAAAAAAACAAGTTGCAGGGAAGAAAGAAGCAGCGGCGACATTTCTCACGTGTGTCATGGTTGTCACACTATATTTTGCGATTTCCCTCTCTTTCCCGCGTGCTTTTTACGCTGATTTGTTGCTTTCAGAGTCAAAAACACAATTAATTACGCGTGAATCAATGAGGTACATGAGTTTTTCACCTGTATTCAAGTTGTATGTGATTGAGCGCGGACCAATCATTAGACCAGCTCAAGAAATGTCAGTGAGTATTGAAACAAACGATTATACACCGCTGTATACATATGCGAAAAAATATGAACATATTGTTCGAAGTGACCAATCGATCGATATGCAAGCGTATGTGGATGCAGTTATCGTTCCTGAATTGGCAAAATTAGATGATGAGTCGCTCACATTGACAGAATTAAAGACGGCGTTGCCACACCACACGTTTACATTTATTGAAAATATGGATGTAGAAGGAGGAGACGGAGATGAGTAAGTCTAAAGATGGGATTGTGCAAGTATCTACTGATGGATTAAAGGAATTAATGCAAAACCCGGATCGAGACATTGTATTGATCGATGTACGTGAGGTTGACGAGTATGAAGAAGGGCACATTCCCGGCGTACCGTTGATCCCCATGAGTGTCATCGAGCATCATGTTGCTCATATGGAACAAGAAAAGAGTTATGTGCTCATTTGTCGGAGTGGTGGTCGCAGCCAACGAACGGCACAGTTTATGAAAGAAAAAGGGTTTGCTGATGTGCGGAATTATGATGGGGGCATGCTTGCGTGGGATGGAGAGCAAGCTATCGGCGCTGAACGTGTTATTGTGGAAACAGAAGAGTTGTATCAGTAGTTTGTTCTTAATAAATTCGGATATAATGGGAGGAGTGTATGCACTTGAATAAGAAGTGTATAGTCATAGCAGCAACTGTCGCTGGTATGGTAGCCGGGACGATCGCCGTGTATTTAAAAAATGGAAAGTTATGTGCACCATGTGCACGTACAAGTAAACAGCAAAGCTTCACGTTAGGACACCCAGTTGGTTCCTATGAAGACAAGAAGTGATCTCGTAAACGATTGATGAGTGAGGTCATATTATTTGAGGTGTAAGATGAAAAGGGAATTAGGGAAAATCATTATTCTGGTCATCGGATCGTTTTTACTCGCATGCGCATTAAACTTTTTCCTGATTCCAGCAGATGTTTTTGCAAGTGGTTTTACAGGTGTCGCCCAGTTGCTGTCGCTTGTATTACCGATGTCAACAGGCGTGTTGCTTTTTTTACTAAACATTCCTGTTGCCATTTTAGGCTGGTTTAAAGTCGGAAAAAGTTTTACAATATATAGCTTTGTGAGCGTAATGCTTACATCGTTATTTTTAGAGATATTGCCGGTTTATCCGCTGTCTAATGAAATTATGTTAAATGCAGTATTTGGCGGGGTAGTCGGTGCGGCAGGCGCTGGATTGTTATTAAAATGGGGTGCTTCTTCAGGAGGGCTAGACATTGTGGCACTCGTCTTAGCGAGATATACGGATCGTTCAATTGGGAGCTTTTTCTTCTTGTTGAATTCCATCATTGTCATTGCTGCGGGTTTATTGTTAGACCCAGAAAAAGCATTGTTCACATTAATTTCAATTTATGTGACATCACGTTTTATTGACACGATTCACACACGTTATGTAAAGTTGACTGCGATGGTTGTTACTGAGAAAGCCGACTTATTAAACGCGGCGATTCATGAGCGATTGACAAGGGGAATTACGCGTATTCCAGCAAAAGGTGGTTATACGTTTTCAGAAAAAGAAATGCTCATTATTGTCATTACGCGGTATGAATTGTATGCTTTGAAGAATATTATTGACGAAGTGGATCCTGATGCGTTTACGAATATTGTGGAGACAGCAAGTGTGTTTGGGTTGTTTCGCAAAGATTAGAAAGGTGGCTTTCACTTGAAATTTGTTCATGGCTGTATTGCTGTGTTGGCTGTATTTTTGATGGTGGCGTGTAACGGGCAAGAGAAAAATGATGATGTAATTCCGACGGGGGGAGCGGAGAATATGGATAACATTTGGGCGTTTGAGGTAGATGTAGAGCAAAAAGATGACATGTTACATGTTGAGATGAGCCTTGAGAATGTTTCGGGCAAAGGGCAAACGTTAGTGTTTCCAACGTCACAAGTATATGATATCACCCTCTCAAATGCGCAAGGGGAGATGATTTATCGTCACTCGGATGGTTATATGTACACACAACAAATTGTTGAGGTGCACTATAAAGCAGATGAGAAAAAAGCATTTACAGAGACTGTACCATTAAAAAACATTCCGGCAGGTACGTACACAATGTCGGTTTATTTGACGCCTTCACAACAGGAATTAAAGAAACTAGGCGATGAAAACGTGTTAACAGACACGTTTGAAATTGAAATTAAAGATATGTCATCTGCATCATAGCATCGGTTGACTTAAAGTCGAGTTTTGTCGTAGGAATAATCGGCTTTTTTCGTGAAAACGGTTGACAATGCTAGACTGTTATCGTATAGTAAACGTATCATCTCATTAGTCGTAGTATGGATGGGGTTGTAATGAAGCAACTGACATGAGTGACTGTTAAGATGGGCAGTTGCTGTATACATGAATGAGCCTCAGTCATTTCGAGTGCGTTTTCGATAGCTGAGGGCTTTCGTGTACTTTCCTGTCTGCTGTGGGACAAGCTGTACTAATTGAAAGCACTTTCATAGGGAGGAGAAGCAATGGACAAAGAACGGGTTTTATCAGAGATAAGAGAAGATATTAAGCGGATGGCAAATAATATTGATGATTACAGTGGGGAACAGTTACAAAAGTTTTTAGAGGGATATGGAAACCTAGTAAAATGTTTATGCTCAGCTATTATTGAAGAGACGGTATGTATACCAGAACGAGATACGACACCAACGCAACCAGAGAGGCGTGGCGAAAGTGTAGCATTGCCATCTGAACAACAACAATATGCAAGCGATGATGGCGCCGTGTTACCATTGTCACGTAAATTGCGCGGAGGAATGCTCGGGGGTGTTGTGTACATGCCAGAACATATTATTCGTGCGACCGGTGCTGAACACGGTGACCTGATTAGAGCATTAAAAATGGATGGATCAACGTCGGTAGGTATGCCAAGATACCACTTTGAGCTTGTTGAAAAAAGAGACCTAGCCGCGGAGTCTGATGTGGTAGAGTTTACATTTGGGATTGTTCGCTATCGCGAAGACTTGAAAGAGTTTGTTGTGGAAGAGAATGCGCTAGGGGAAATGTATCGTGTTGACGGGACACCCGCGACATTGCGCATACCTGCCGAAGATGTACAGGATATGTCCATCAAAGAAGGCGATGCGGTTGACATATCTTGGTACAAAAATAATCCGACAAATGTGAAAGTCCGTTGGGTTCACCAAATGGATAGTGTTGAAGCGAGTCAATCGATGAAAATGAAATTATATGCAGAAAACGATAAAAAGAGCAGCCGGACAAGCGCTGAATATGGACAAGAAGTTGAACAAACATTGGATGGAAAGGCCATTTTACTTGTTGGATTAGAACCTAAATATGCAGATTTACGTTTAGAAGTGGAACGACTTGGTGGTTCACTTGAATTTACAAACGGCAAATTAGGCGTACAAGAAATGGCAAAAAAAGTGCGCAAGAAAGACTTAATTGTGATTGGCATTGCTCATATTTCCCACAGAGCGAGTATCGATACAGTAAAGGCCGCGAAGCAAGAAGAAGTTCCTTTTATTACATTTAGCGGATACGGTAAAGACGGATTTTTACGTGAAGTACATCAAGGGCTCGCAAGCATTGATGCAAATTCGTAAGTGACCAGCGTTTTATATGAACAGTTTTATTGTGGGGTTTTTGTATGTGATGGATAAATGTTAGTGAGGCAGTATGACTGAAGAAGTGGTCGGATGTATGCAATTTCTACACAAGCGTTGGGATAGACTTTTGCATAGAAAAACGGAGTCCTAGGACTCCGTTTTTTAGCGGTCTGTTGCCGCTTCGAATACGAGGACGATGGCTGTAATGACATGTAACAGCCAGCCAAGGAACGGAATCCACCCGAGCAATGCCGTAACAATGCCACAAATGTGTCCTGCCTTTTGCCGATAGTGAATCGCTGCGAAGATTAAACCAACGATGTGTAAAATAAGCATAAACGGAAGCGCAGAGTAACCAGAGAAAATAACGATGCTTCCACCGAGAATAGGGATTGCAAGGATTGCCTCAAAACTTCCACATAGTGTCTTTAATGTACGACTTACCATGTAATATTCCTCTTTTCTAGAATTAAAATATATCTTTGTTATGTTACGTGGTTAAGGTCAGAAAGGTTTCATATAGACTGCAGAAATTAGTATAAAAGTAGTGTTTAATTGTGTGAAACAGAGTAAAATGAAATAAAATTGTCGAAACACATAGACGGATATCATGTGAATGTGATAACCTTTTTTCAGGGAGGTGAATGCATTTTTAAGACTGAAAGGATGGATGCGTTTTCGAGAAAACAACAATGATATTTAATATTACGCAATCATTTTTTGCAAATTGTTGCTACAATCGAGTATAAAATGCAAAATTTAATGAGTAATTCGACATCCTTATTGAGTAGACAGAAAAAACAGAAAGAGGAGAGAGAATGGGACGTGTGATAAAAAAATCAGTCGTCTTGTTGCTTGTGTTCATGATTGTGATGAGTGGCATGCCGCTACAAGCAATTGCTGAGCAACAAAATCAAACGGTTGTTGAGACGACAGCATCACAAGATGATGGAACTGTCGAACAAACAGACGATGACTTCGAGGAAGATGATGAGGGATTTTTCTCAGACAGTGAGGAATATGAACTCGGAGAAGACAATGAGCTGATCAAAGAACGAACAGAAACAACGAAACAATTTTTGAATGAAGATGGGACGATTACTGAAAACGTATACTTTGAACCGATTCATCTGTTCGATGAAGAGACAGAAGCGTGGGAAGACATTTCTAGTGATCTTGTCAGTGACGGTGAGGAAGCAATCGTCACCGAGAACACGGACTTACTCACAACGTTTAAACCTGTCATGGAACAAGGACGGTATGTCGACTTTCAAAAGGGTAAACATACATTATCCATGTCATTGTTACATGCCGTTGATGAGGACGGTGAAGTACTGGAAGTGACGGATGCGACTGCTACATATGATGAAAATGAGATCATCCATGCAGGTGTGTTCCCGCAAATTGATTTACGTCATATTACATTTAATCAACATACGAAAGAAGATTTAATTTTAGAAGAATACACAGGTTATCACCAATTCGTCTACAATATTGACACGGATTTAGAAGCGGTACTTGAAGGAGATGGCGCGATTACGTTTGTCGACGCATCAAGCGAAAAAATGTTTGACTTACCGAAGCCGTATATGAGCGATTCCAATTATGATGATGGTAAAGGTGAATCTGTTACTTCCGAGGCGGTCACATATGAATTAGAGGAACGTGACGGAGGCTATCAGCTTACAGTCAACGCAGATCGTGAATGGCTTACTGACGAAGAGCGGGTGTACCCAGTTTATATTGATCCGACGACATCGGTGAATATGAGTGCCGATGCGTTTGTCATGAGTGCTTACCCGACAACAAATTACAGCACTGCAAGTAGTAAATGGGATTCTGCTACAAAGTCACATGTATTAAAAGTCGGGAACTATGATAAAACGACAGGGACAACTTTCGGGTTTCTGCGTCCGAATAGTAGCGCGCTAAAGAAACATATGAATATCTCTAAAGCGACATTAAATCTCCATGTCATCCACCATTACTACGGAAACAATCCAAATGGACTGTGGCTTGATGTGGTCAACAGCAGCTGGGAGCCAGGCAAGCTCAATTGGAACAACAAACCGGGTTCTAGCAATATTGACCGCGTTAATGTTGGACGTGACAAACCAGCGCAATTTGATGTGACGAGCACCGTCAAAGCGTGGGCGTCTGGGTCAAAGCCAAACTATGGATTTAAGCTTCATACAAATGGAAATGGCAAAGAGTATTGGAAAAAAGTATTGTCGACAACAAATGCGACGAAAAAGCCACATTTGAGTGTGACGTATACATTATCGGCGCCTGATAAACCGACAGCGCGTGCGTATGTCGATGGCGATGAAGGTCATGTTACCTTGAATTGGAAAAAGGTTGCCGGTGCTACGGGTTACAAAGTATGGATCTTCAACGGAAAAGACGAACAAGCCTTTACTGTTGGAAATGTAGATTCTTGGTCTACTTACAATAAAGGCATTTGGCCAACCGCCGCGGATATTAAAGCGGGCAAATATACGCTTTATACAAACGGAAAAGGAAGCCAACTTGCGCGTGACCCGTCGCCAGTATATAAAAATGCAAAAGGCGGATCCGAGAATAAGAAAAACTATCGTTTCCGCGTCAGTGCGATTTATCCTGAAGGCGAAAGTGCGAAGTCTGCGGCGATAGAACCAACGATTCCGAACTTAAAAAAGGTAGACAAGCCGACAACGAAAAGCTATAGTAATGGCGATGGCACAGGATATATTGACATTAGTTGGTCTGCTGTTCCAGGGGCGACTGGATATAAGCTTGTCATGTACAACGGTAAAGACAATGAACAGATCGATATCGGCAATGTTACCTCTTACAGCACGAAAGGGAAGAAGATTTGGCCCACGCCAGCAGAGATTAGACAAGGGCGTTACAAGCTCCATTTAAGTGATAATAAAGGGGCAGAGTTGCCACTTAGCCCGTCATCAGTGTATAAAAATTCTGGTGGGAACTACCCAGATGCGCACGACTATAACATCAAGGTCATTGCTTACAACAAACAAGGAGAAGCGTATCGGTCAGCACAAGCGCTCACGTATATTCCTGACTTAGATCGACCAAAAGCACCAAATGGGGTCGCCTATACAAACATGAAAGTAGAGAACACTGGCTACATCATGCTTGACTGGGAAGAAGTCGATGGTGCGGAAGGCTATAAAGTCTGGCTTTCAAATGGAAAAACATTCACGGCCTTTGATGTCGGTGATGTGACCCAATGGACAACGCAAGGAAAAGGCATTTGGCCAACGGAAGCCGATATTAAAGCGGGTAAATCGGCACTATATACAAACGGTAAAGGCGCCGAACTTGCGGTTGATCCGTCACCGGTCTATAAAAACGCGGGCGCGAACGCCAATGCGAAAAACTACTTTATTAAAATGAGTGCTTATGATCGCGATGGGGAAACGATTCAATCACCTGAATTTAAACCATCTATCGGCACGCCAACCGAATTTTTCGGTGAAGAAGACTACTGGACGATCTTGACCGTACCATATGGCACAGTCAATGCAGCAACTGGAAACATGATGGTCAGTGAAGATGATGTGGAAATTAGTGGACGCGGTCCAGGACTGGGACTTTCTCGGACATACAACAGTTTAGCAGCAACCTCAGGGATGTTTGGCTACGGCTGGCATAGTGATGCCGAGATGACATTGAAATTATCCGGCAACCAAGCACTATTCGTTGATGATGACAGCACGCTCCACATCTTCACGAAACAAGCTGACGGCACTTATAAACCACCAACTGGTGTGTATTTAACGCTTGAAGACAAAGATGGGACGCTGCAACTGAAAACAAAAGACCAAACGACAGCCCACTTCTCAAAGAAAACTGGAAAACTCGAAAAGCTCGTCGACGGTCATAACAATGCTACAACCTACACGTATCAAGACAACCGTCTCACAACGATCACCGACGCGTCTGGACGAAAGCTCACGTTGAGTTACAACGGAGATGGCACGGTGAAAGAGATTGGCGCACCGGAAGGCCGTAAGCTTACGTACGCATATGAAGACGGTCGTTTAGTAAGCAGCACCGATTTTGATGGCGCAGTGACACGCTACGGTTATGATGAAGATGGCAAGATGACATCAGTAACGGAGCCGACACATACGGAAGACAAGCCAGTCATCAATCGTTACGTATATGAAAACGGGCGCCTCGTGGAAGCGATCAACCCGCGCAATGAATCATTTAAGCTCGCATACGATACAAGCAAACGGACGCTTCTTTTCACGCAACCAAACGGACGTAAACTTTCGTACACGTATAATGCGGCCGGAAACCCGATTCAAACGATTGAAGATGTTGACGGCTTAAAAATTACGAGCACGGAGAAATACGAAGGCAATAATCTCGTCCAAGCAACCGATCCAAACGATGTTGGTACGGGTAAAGCGACAGAGTCGTATGAATACGACAAAGACGGCAACGTCACAAAAGCGGTCGATCATTACGGGACAGAAACGTACAAATACAACGAGAACCACGATGTTACAGAAATGGTCGATACAGAAGGCGATAAAGTGACTATCGCTTATGACGGGCTTGACGCTGTATCAGAAACAGACCAAAGCGGGAAAACGGCCTCCGCCTCTAAATATGCCAAAAACGGCAACTTAACCGAGGAAAGCCACGAGCTTGGTACAGCTGCGAATATTCTTGTCAACGGCCAGTTCAATGACGGGAAAACAAGCTGGACACCACAAGGTGGAGAATGGCACGGTGCGACGTTTGAGGTCGACAAACATTCTGCGGGAGGTTTCTCTGGGACGCAATCCGCGAAATTAACGATCAATACAAATGTCGAGGCACACGCCTACCATGCGGCAACGCAAGTCGTTGATGCCCATCCAAATGTGTCGTACACGTTTAGCTCGCTCATTAAGACAGACTTAAAAGAAGCACGCGCTTTCTTAAATGTCGAAGCACTCGACAAAGACGGCAAACGCCTGCGCTGGATTGATAACCGCTATAGCCAACTTGTTGGCAAAAATGACTGGGCTGAGCGACAACTCACATTCACAACCCCAGCAAACACCGCAAAACTTCGTGTTTACCTTGAAGTAGAAGCGATCAAAAACGGCGCAAATGCGAAAGGAACGGCTTGGTTTGACCGCGTTCAACTAGAACGGGCCGAAGTGTCATCAAGCTTTAACCCAATCGCCAATTCAAGTTTCCTTCACGGATTGAAAAACTGGAATGGTACTGGTGGGACAGTGGGCAATGAAGGTTTTGACGACAACAAGTCTGTCAAAATTGATAAAAAAGGTGAATATACACAAACGGTTGTCTTGAACCAAGCAAAAGATGCCAAACCATTTGACATGACGCTTACTGGCTTATCTAAAGCGGATAACGTCAAATCGACAAAGTATGGCTTAAAAGCGAAAGCCCACTACGCCGACGGAACAACGGCTGACATTGAACCAGTCATGTTCCCAGAAGGCACGCAAGACTGGAACCGCGCGGCGGTAAAAATCGCGAAAAACAAGCCCGTCATGAAAATTGATGTCACATTCTTCTTTGAAGGCAGCGGCACCGCTTCGTTTGATGATCTCCGCCTTCTGGAAGGGTCCGTCGTCACAAAAAATACGTACGACGAACAAGGGAACTACGTCACAAAAGTCGAAGACGAACTAGGATATACAACGACTAGCCGGTTCGACCAGTATGGAAATGAACTAGAGTCAATTGACCCACGCGGTCAAGTGAAGAAACAAACGTACGATTTGACAAACCAACTGGAACAACTATTGCTAGACAACGGCACAAAACTCGACTACACGTATGACAAAAACGGCAACATGTTGTCAAAGTCGATTGTTCCACAGTCTGGCACGGCACAAACGTTCACGTATGAATACGATGTTGCTGGTAAGTTGTTAAAAACAGTCGATCCGTTAAACGGCGTCTTGACCCATCAATATGATGCCAATAGCAATGAAACGAAAACAATCGCACCAAACGGCAGCACGACCGAAATGACGTACGACGGTACTGATCGGATGGCGACAAAAAGCTTTAACGGCTCTCTCGCCTATCGTTACACGTACGACAAAAACGGGAATGAACTAACCGTTGAAGATGTACAAGCAAAAGAAACGAAAACACGGACGTTTGATAAAAAAGACCGCATCACAAACATCACAGATCGTGGCGGCAAACAAACGTGGACCTACTCGGAAACATCCGATAAACTGAACAGCTTCTTGTTCGAACACGGTTCATTTAAGCAAGAAAACAAATACACGTACAACAAGAAAGAACAAAACACGTCGATGACCGACGGGGACGCGACGTATCGCTTTGACTACGACGAGAAAGGCAACGTCAAAACGTTCGTATCCGGTAACGGTACTGGCGCGACATTCTTTTACGACCCACGTGGTCTTGTCACATCACTGTCACTAGGAACAAGCACTGGGGAACCGTTACATGAAGAATTCATGAAATACGACGAGAGCGGAAACCGGACGGAAATTAAAGACGGAGACGGCAATACGATCACGTACACGTACGGTACGCTCGATCAATTAATGAGTGAAACACTGAAAGATGGCACAAAACACGAATATGCGTATGACGGCTTCGGGAACCGTGTGTCGATTAAAACGACGACAGATGGCAAGACAACCGAGAAGCAATTGACGTATAATGTGTATAACCAACTCACAAACTTCGGTGATGAAGCATTAACGTACGACAAAAGCGGTAACCGCCTCACCGATGGTCAATACACGTACACATGGGATGCATCTGACCAAATTACGGCGATCACGAAAAAAGGTGAATCAACCCCATTCGTGAAATACCGTTACGATGAAGCCGGACGCCGAATTCAAAAAGACGTTGGTGGCAACATCACAAACTATCATTACGATGGTGATGGTCTCACAGTCTTGTATGAAACAAACAAAGACGGCAACGTCACAAAATCATACACGTACTCTGAGAGCGGGCAACTCGTTTCAATGAAAAAAGGCAATGAGCGTTACTTCTATCATTACAACGCTCATGGTGATGTGATTGGCATCACAAACAAAGCCGGTAAACGCCTCGCGACATACGAGTACGATGCATGGGGCAATCCGCTCAAAGTCGAAGAAGCGGATGAAGTGAAAGACAACTCCTACCGCTACGCTGGTTACCAGTACGACCGCGAAACGGGTATGTACTACTTGATGGCGCGTTACTACGAGCCAACACACGGTGTCTTCCTGTCGCTTGATCCAGATGCAGGCGATGATGATGATATCTTGACGCAAAATGGTTACAGCTATGCGAATAACAACCCTGTCATGTTGGTTGATCCGGACGGGCATTGGGTGTGGCTCGCAGTCAACGCTGGATTTGCGGCTTATGATGCGTATAAAGCGTATAAGTCCGGTAAAGGATGGAAGGGTGCAGCGTTAGCTGCAGCGTCAAACTTCGGACCAGGGAAGTTGTTTAAGGGTGCGAAGAGGGCGTTTAGTGCAGGAAAAAAATATTTCAAACCTGGAAAATACGCAAAACGTTCTATCCCGGCGCGGAGTAAAGGTCGTTCTTTCACAAAAAAAGAGAGAAGGGTCATGAACAAGATTGGTAATAAATATGGTTGCCATCACTGTGGTACGAAGAAACCTGGATATAAAAATTGGGTTCCAGACCATCAACCTGTGAACAGGTTCTTGAAAAAAGGACAAAAGCAGCGGTTATATCCACACTGTAAGGCATGTTCTAGAAAACAGGGTGGATATGTATCGGCAAGGGTGAAAAAAAGTAAGCAGAAAAAAAGGAAGCGAAGATAATCCACGTTTGGGTTCAAAGGGAGAGCAAATCATGTTATCTCATAGCATGATTTGCTCGATACTCCCTATTCTGAAATAATTCTCTATGGTCATTATATGTCGTTGAGAATTCTATCTATAATATTTCAAAGATAAAGGGTGAATAGCATGGTGACAAAAGAAAGCGTTTTGGAGATTTTGGATGGACATTTTGACAATGTAAAGCGTCCTTATTTTGAGGATAGAGAGTTGGACTACATCGGGAGTAAGATATCGATTTTTAGATTAAACGAAAGTGATTGGATGATTAACCTGCAATTTTTTCAGAGGTGTGAGGATAGTGCTTTTATAGAGAGTCATTTCTATAGTAATCAGCTGAAGCGTCAGTATAAGGTAGATGTGTTTGATCCTTTTTACTTTAAAACAAGTGATGGGGAGGAGATCGATTATGAAGCAAGTGATGCATCAGATGTAAAGAAAATCGATCTTCTTCAAGTATATTCTCAAGCGTATCCTTTAACTAAGGAGCAAATGTATCAGGGGGATGCCACAATTAAAGAAACAGCGTGGAAGGAATTTCTTAGAGATTTGTTTTCATATGATTCTTTTAGAGAAAAATTGTGGTTGAACCAGCAGGAACTGTTAGAAGGATTTAAATATGACAAGCAGAGTATAGAAGCTTTTGCGGTGGAATCTGAGGCATTTCAGTTTCCAGATTATCTGACTTCCCCTAGTGAAATAAGCTGTTTTCAGTCGATTGCTGAGAGTTTAGAAAGAAATGATCCGAAGCTCATTAACTTCGATACCCCGAACAATGAATGGAAAGAGTGGATGGATTATGACTATGGAGATGATGAGTAAAAATACGCTAGGAGTGAGGCAACAATGAATCACACCCATATTCTTGATATTTTGGATGAACTACGTGAAGACTATGCATTCCCAGTCTTTGATAATGCAAATTTTGATTACGTGAAAGCTAAGCTTTCTGTTTTTATCGATGACAATGATGGATGGTTGATAACGATTCAAGAGTTTGGTTTGTCTAAAGTGGGTCTAGTAGTATCAGTAACGTACATGGGAAATCTTCTTCCGGATTTTTGTGTGATGTTTGCAGAAGAACCAATAGAGTTTTTAGATGAGGAAGGAGAAGTAATCGATGATATCGAGCTTGAGAGTGGCTTTTCTTTAAAGCCAGTGAAGATGTTATTTTATGACAATCCATATCAAGTCCATTTTACTAAGAAGGACTTCCAAAACTCTGGAATAAAATGGAGTAGTGATCATGAGTGGATTGCTTTTTTGCGTTTACTGGCTGAAACGCCGTTGTTTCAAAAGAAGATATGGCTTTCTTCCGAGAAACAATTTGAGTATGCGGAAATCGATCATGATTATCGACTACTATATGAAACAGAAGAATGGCGACATCCTGATGGAGAATTTCCGAGTGAATCTCCTTTTTTCCAGAGCATCGCCCAGGCAATTGTAGAAAAAGATTCTTCTGTGATAAAAAATGATGAAGAAAGCAACACACATTGGTCTCATTGGGAGGAATTTGATTCAGTTGAATATTGAGATGACTAAAGTACACCCTCCAGTAACAAAAGAATGTTTTTTCCACGTTGACGTGCAAGGACGGATATATGTTGGTGTAAATCATGCTAAAGGTATTTTATTCTCCATTTACGATAACCAAAGTGGCTGGACCCAGACTGAAATTCCTATCCAAATCACTTATGATGAGATTGCTTTGTTTCAGCAATGTAAAGAAAATAAGTATGCAATGGTTTATCGCGGGGAAGACGGATGGTGTTTGAGCATTCATACGAGCACAGGTAAGATGATTCGTTCGATCACGTTGCCTCTGCCATTAGACATCATTTGTTGGTACTTGGATGAGCGTGATTTACTGTGGATAGGAATGGGGGAAGAATCTATCTTTGGTGATGAAGGTTGTGAATGCGACAGTGTCTATTGCTATTCGTTAGACGGGGAGCTCGTATTTTCTGGGATTGATGAGGACCTTTCAGACATGTGTGCTCCTAATATTTGTGAGTGTTATGCCATAGCAAGAAAAGATGGGCTGATGTATGTAGCTTATTACCCTGATTTGGTTATTGCAGCATTTGATGAGACAAGTATCAAGCGGGTATGGGTATTAAATGAAAACAGTCAGTTTGACTTTGGGTATGGGCAACTCTCTATTTCGAGAGAAGGATTCTGGTTAGCGACAGATGAACATGCGCTTTACTTCGTTTCTCACCATGTTAATGAGGGGATGAAACAGGTAAAATGTTGCGATATAAGTGGCAAAGAATTACACATTCATGCATTAAAGTTGACCGAAAAAGCGATTTACGCGCATACGGATACAGGGATTTATCAGTATGAACTACAATAATTGTAGTGATGGAGGATAAACAAATGGACAAACAGACGTTTTGGCAATTAATCAATCAATCTAGACAACAAGAAGAACCAGAAGAGTGGTTGTTAGAAGTATTATCTTCCAAAGGGGAAGATGCTGCAGTTGGATTTGAATACATGGTGCGATCGCTCATGCAAAAAAGCTATATGTCCTCTTTGTGGGGAGCAGCCTATGTATTGATGGACGGCTGTTCAGATGATACGTTTGATTATTTTCGTGGCTGGCTAATTGCACAAGGGGAAGAAGTATTCAACAAGGTGCTACAAAATCATGAGTACTTGGCTGAGTATATTTCCGAAGAGAATTTAGATGAAGAAGGATATCCGCAAAATGAAGAATTATTGACTGTTGGTTTAGACACGCTTACGGTGATGAGAACGGGTGATATAGATTGGGATGATGATGTGTGGGCAGCAATGGACGATGCGCTTCAAAAATTGGGGCTTGTAGAATCACACAGGATTGAACTTGATTGGGAAGAAGAAGATTTACCAGAACGATTCCCGCGTCTTTGGAAGCGGTTTGGTGAAGATCCACTGCCATTAGATTTGGATGAGGAGTAAAGCCGAATAAGATGTTAGGAGGGATTTAATGGCGAGTATTCGTGATGAAATGACTGCATGGACGGTAAGTCCAAGAAGATATTCAGAAGATGAGGAGAATCCGTTTATTTTCTCCACTATTTGTCTAGCAGTGAGTGGAAGATCGAAGTTGAATGATCATTCTGCTAGCCTGATGGCGTCGGACTATCAATGTATTATAAATAATATGAAGGATATTCTTGAAGGAACACGCGATTATTTTACACTAGAAACAATAGAACCTTTTCTGGTCTTGCATGTGTCTACAGCAGCAAATGTGTTTAAAATTCAGGTAACACATGTTGTAGAAGAATACGATGATGACGAAGAGTATGATGATGGAAAAGAAGAGGAAGATGAAGATGATGAGTATGGGGCGTTCAACAAAACGGTATATGAAATCACATGTGACCGGTCAGCACTAGAACGTTTTGTCGGAGAATTGGAGTATGAATTCGATCAAGTAGATAAAACGCCGCCTTGGTTACCATGATTTGGATGAGTTACACTTAATTGGACTAGCCAGGCTAAATCTTTCTCTTATTTAAAATGAAGGTGGTTATGATGTCTAAAGATATGTTTATACAAGATTTGGTCGAGCTTAAACGGTGGCGAGAGCTGATTAAGCAAAAAATCCATCTAAGAAAAGAATTCCCCGAACAAGTTTTTAAAGATCCATGTGAGATGTATCTATTCGAGGAGTTTGATTGGTTGTGGTGGTCTGATGAGAGTTGGCCAATGTTGCAGAAACTAGCTGCCTGCCACCATGATGAGTATATTCTCGTAGCATCATTGGAGTGTTATAGACTGTTAAAAAGCTTTTATAAAGAATATGGTTATATTTACTGGGCTAAGGCTTCGTTAAAACTTACAAGCGAAGAGTTTTTAGATTTACTTGCAGAAGGGCCTTCTGAAAATGATTTTAATAGTATTATGACTCTAGCTTCTAGGGTAGTCATAACTTCCCCGAGTTTAAAATGGATGATTTATACAGAGCGAGATACAGAGTTAAGTGTGTTATCAGCAGAAAATATATCTAATATCTTTGGTCATATGAGAGAAATGGCGTCGTGGAGTGTCTTGAATGAAGATGTGTTAGACCGTGCTTCAGTCGCATTTTATGACCAAGAGATACCTAAAGCGTTTAAAAAAGAATTGTACGAGAACTACGGTTATGTTAAAAGAGATAATAACAAACTAGGAAAATGATTTGAGGAAAGTGATCAAATGTTCATGGACGCAGGGACATACCTTGTAGAAAAAACACCACCGAGAGAATGGATGTCAGAAGACCTGAAGCCATCTTTCGTTTCTATTGATAAAGAGATTTCAGTCCTTCATCCTGATTTCTTCGGTTCCACACCCTATTTGAATTGGCTAGTGGGGAGAGAGGTGTACTATCACTCAACATTTTCTAGCTCTCGCGATGCAAAGTCATTCAAAAAAACATTCTTAAAAGAAAAAGAGAATGTTGTTATTGTAAAACTTGGTATTCAATTGGAAGATGCAGAACTGATTTTAAATCATCAGTTAGATCCTCAGGATGTGTCAGAACAAGGGATCTCAGGATTACTTTCGGAGAAGCGTCTCATTGGACCCCATCATTCTTTACTAGGTTACGATATTATGGGCTACGAGTGTGCCACGTTCTTTTCGTTTCGGACAAATCATTTAGAGGGAGATATACGCAATCGAGTCCCTTTTGAGACGAATGAGGTGGGGTTGATAAAGGAATTCGTCCATGCCAAAAAAGGTGCGGATATGTTAAATAATGAAGATTTTGGACAAGAAGAAGTCGATTGGTTTGCGTGGGCATTGTTTGAGGTGAAAGACTAGTTGGCATTTACAACGCCGAAGCATTGTTGCTACAAGCGGGCCGGTGGGAATGACTGAGGGGCCACTTCGACATTTCTATAATAAAACGAGGACGAGAGACATGAGTAACATTTTAGAGAAATTACCTCAGATTTATCAAGGTGACAGGAGAGTACTAAGAAACGGGACGGTTCTTTGGGGAGAAAAGGATGAGGATCTGGGTTGGCATACACATACGATGAAAGGTTTGAGCAGAAATGAGATTGATGATCTCGAAAAGCGCACAATAAATATCCAAGGACCATTGCCGTCTTCCTACAGATCTTTGCTTTCATTAGCAAATGGAGCTTATCTTTTTGATATGATTTTAATCGGCGGTCTAGGGATAAGAATGAAAGGTCTCTCTTATGAAGAATCATCGACTGCACCAAGTGATTTAGTTGATGATCTATTGTACAAGCTTTCACTTGATAATGTGAAAAAAGAGCTCTTTCAAACGCATTTCTTTTTTGCAGAATCATACGTTAATGGAACAATTTTCGCACTGGATCGGGATGAGCGAGTGATTGAATTTATTAATGGGAGAGTTAAGAAGAAAGTAAGAGAATTTGAGAGTTTGTTGTCGTTGTTAGAACGCGTTTTTGAAGTCGGAGTAGAACATTATCGAACAAGAAGTTTTATTGAATTCTAGTATAGGGAGCTAGGGACAATGAACATTGAATTAAAAGAGCAGTTAGATCTATTGTCACTTTGTAAAGAGTGCACGATGAATAAAGGCGTAGAGGAAAGTGTGATTTGTTTCTTTGAGCAGAAGTATGGTACAGAGTTTCCGGATGATTTAAGGGTTTATTTGCAACGATTTAACGGGGGAGATATGGATGGACTGGAATTAGCAGGACTGTATCGTGAGAACCATCCAGATAAACGATTCAAACTGTTACTTGAGCCGCTTGAACTGACAGAGCTGGCTGAAACCACTTTCCAAAAAGACTTATTTTTGTTTGCAATGGAATCGTATGGGGATATGTATTTTATTCATTTACCCTCGGAGGTGATTTACTTATGGGATCATGAGAATGATCTCTTAAGTGAAGAGTGGGGGAAGATTGCTGACTTTTTTGAGACCCAATTAGAGAATTTAGAGGGAAACGTAAATAATTTATTTTTTTAATGAGGATGTGCAAGGTGAACAAACATTCATTTCGGTTTTATAATGATATCGATCGCTGTATCTCCGAGATTAACGAGAAGCAAGTTAGAAGTGTAAACATTTGTGAGGCTTTTTATGGAGGAGATTCTATCCGTTTTTTAGCCGAATGTCCCAGTGTAAAAGAAGTTTTCGTCTCATCGGATAAAATCACCGATTACACCCCGTTGTACGAGCTGCCCTCCTTAAAGCACCTTACGATTGATGGAATGGTCAAAATTCCTCTAGCGTTAGACCGGTTAATCCTAGAGAGCCTTTCAATTACTTGGTCTAATAAGATTAGTGGCTTGGAGAGGATGAAGAATTTAACTTCTTTAGCATTGTATAAATATCATCCCAAATCACGTGATTTAGAGATGCTATCTAGTTTAAGTCAATTGAAAGAGATAACGATTACTGAAAGTCGTATTGAATCACTTTCTGGACTACAAAGTGCAGACCATCTAGAACGGTTAGAGCTGATCAATTTAAGAGGCTTAACATCGTTATCGTCGAGCGGAAATATGAGTCAAAAACTATCTTATATAAGAATAGAAGGCTGTAAAAACATCACTGATCACAATTATGTCGCTCACTTCCCTCATTTAGAAAACCTCATTTTGTGTAACTGTGGTAGGGTGCAGTCAATGCAATTTGTGAGAAACCTTCGCAAGTTATCTCGTTTAGTGTTTTTAAATACGGTCATTGAGGACGGTGATTTGACACCGTGTTTGGGGATAGATGAAGTTGCTTTTGACCAGAAGAAGCATTATTCACATACCGAGGCCCAGTTTAAACAAGAGAACGGAAATGTAAAAAGGGCTATAAAGAAAAAACTTTTATAGTGTTCACAGAATGGAGAGAAAAAACATTTGAAAAATGTCGTATATGGAAGTTCGTTTCGCAAGCCGCCTGGATATAAAATAGTGTTTGGAGAAGGTGAGGAGAAACATTATTTCGGTGGGGATAGTTGGGATCTTCCGGAATGTCCGATTTGTCGCACGTGTATGCACCAAATAATCACGTTAGATTTAGGTGATAATCGTTTAACTGATTTAAGAGAAGTAGGTGGAAACGAGATCGCACTATTTTCATGTTTGAATTGCTCCATGTGCTGGGCAGACCAATTTTTTAAGATTGATTTCAAAAATAGGAGAGCGATAATCATTCGTCAATGTCAACAAGACAAAGAACAAATGGAAGAAGAATATCGAATGACTACGCCGTTACCTTGTATACCTGTATCCTTGGTAGGGTTGAAGAAAGAAGAATACCCGACCTCTGAAGAAAAAAATGACAACATTTTTAGTGAATTAGGAACAACATATATTGGGCGCGTTCTAGGAAAGCCAGTGTTGGCTCAAGAAGCATTAAATAATCGTTGTTGTGAGTGTAAAAAGGAAATGAAGTTCGTTGCTTTAGTGACGGGAGAAAATGGTATAGAAGAGATGGAAGAGCGCGAGGTTGATCTGTTTTTTGGCGAGTTCATTCTTTATTTTTCTTTGTGCATCACGTGCAGTGTAATGAAGGTTGAATCCCAAAGCATTTAGATTGAGAAATATTGAGGAAAAATCTTCTGGGGAGGAAACTCAACGGTGAGTAGCTTTTTAAATCAAATAGAGCAATTGCTTGAAGACGCGTTGGCTGAAAAGCTGACTCATGAAGAGCTTGCAGATGCCTGTGAAGAAGTGTTGTTTGTTGGACCAGACCGAATTTCCATTAATGATCATATATCGGAGCAAGAGAGGGACGTTTTAGAAGATGTTGTACACCAATGGGCCATGTTCATAGATAACACCGTGGACGATGATACATTAAAACCTGGTTGGTTGAAGATGCCCAAAGAATGGTTATTGGCTTGGCGGGGTCAAGTAAGAAAGTTGCGTGAGCAGCCAAAAGTAGGAGAGCTCTCAATGTTTTGGAGAAGTGATCATTATAAGCCGAGAGCGTCTTTGAACAATGTGCCTGGAAGAGACTTACTGAGAATGGTTAAGTATCATAAGTTAAGTTACGTCGACATAGAATCAGTGTCTCAGCTTCGTCAAGCGCTATCGGTAAGTGATGCGGTAGAGATTGGCGTTGGGATAACACTTGATCATGATTTGTACGAATGGTTTTTGGAGTCGACAAGCGATAACCAGCTCGAATTTTATCCAATCAAGAAGAACTTGTCTTATGTGCAAACGATCATAGACAAAGAATCTATGATACAACAAGAGGCGCTGCTAGCATTTATTTATTCAGTAGCCGAGATGAATGACTTTGTGTTCCTTGTCATGAACCCGCGAACGAAGCATGTCCCGTTTTATGATATTGCAACTGAGAAAGTGAACATTGACATTGAAACGGCTGATGCGTTTTTGATGTTTGATTATGATGGTACGGGATTTTTTGTCTTTTGGTAAAAAAATTTTTCGGTGATAGCGCCAATGCTATTTGTAAGGGAGTAACTGCAATGTACGTATGGTCTACATTAACGCATCATCGTGACAGATATGATGTTGAATTACACGGAACAAGGGTGTTTAGTGATACATGTTATCGTCAATATATTGAGAAGGCCGATCTTTTTTTACGGGAGTTGATAGGAAATGATGACTGTAATGTTTATATGCTCTGCATAGATTATTTTCAAAGCCCGTCCCGTGTTCAATTATATAAAAAGTTATGGAAAAATCTAGAATATGAATATGGATGGGATCTCGGATTGAAAGGGAAAGAACATGTGTTGCAAGTGAATGAAGGTGTTTACTTTTATGGGGTATGTGCGGTGGAAATGTCCCATCTCTTGGATCTCATCAATTGGGCACCATATGAGCGCCCATTACGGTTAGTGATCAGTAACAAAGATATTCAAGAGATAGATCTACTGTTATCACAAGTAAAGGTGGCGGATGGGGAACTGGATTTTAGCCCAATTTCTAACGGGAACTTTTTTGTCTTGATCGAAGAAGTTGATACAGAGATCACAATGGAGGCTCGGTCTGATGCCTTTCATCGTCTTAAAGGAGATGAACGCATTGATTCGGAGCGGCTACGCAATTTGCTTTCGGAAGCACAAAAAGCGTTTGTTGGAAAAGCAATAAATAAAGAGGCATTTGCTCAACTGAAAGAAGATGCCATGTATCATTGGGTGTTTATAGAGCAATTGGATAACGGCTGGGTGATCGCAAATATAGCAGCTAAAGATTTTCCGTGTTATTACTATGAAATTGGAAAAGATAGCGAAAGAGAATATAAGGGAACATTAGCTGAGTTTTTACAAGGAGATGAATGTATGGATATGTCAAGAGCTTACGAGGAATTCATTGAGGAAGTGGCAAGAAATGAAGAAGTTTGGACATTAGGTGGCCAAGATGGATGGGTCACGCTACGGGGACAAGATGCCGAATATAGCCTTGTCTTCTGGGGGACCTGCAAGAAGGCGGAGAAGGCACGGGATGGCGTGTGGGAAGAATGCCGTCCTGAAAGCATCCACATTGATCAGCTGTTGGGAGAAATGTTAGATGAGTTGGTTCAAGATAAACTAGAGATAAGTCTTTATATTGACGAGCAACATTCTATTTTAATGGATCCAAAAGAGTTAAAATCAGACTTATTGTATGAACAATATGAGATTGAGATGGAAAATATTGATGAGCCTGAGACGGTTGATGAATATAAAAAAGTATACGTGAATGAAGAGACGTGCACTGTGGAACAAAAAAAATCCATGAAGATAGATTATAGTGAAGGGATAGAAACGATAGATGAAGATCATTTCTTTGAACTGTACCGTGCCCCGAAGAAAAAGCGTTATGAAGCGTTTGTAAAAATGGTTTGTGATTATGAGGGAGTATATGCGCTAAAGAAAGATGGCGAATACGCAATGCTATCTATGGATGAAAAGGAATATGTGCCTTTTTGGCCTACGCGGGAGTATGCGCAATATTGTGCTGTGGATAGTTGGGAAGGATATGAGGTTGAATGTGTCAACTTTGAGGAGTGGAGACAGTTCTTCTTAATCTACCTTTTACGTAAAGACATTCATATCGCAGTTTTTCCAACACGGGCGTCTTATTTAGGTGTGAAGCCGGTTCAATTATTGATTGATATAGAGAAAGAGATGAGTAAGTATGCGTGATAAAAGAGAAGATGGCCTATGAAAAGCTATCAAAAGATGTTAGTTGGTTTTAAAGATGAAGATTTTAATTGCTACGCATCTAGAGGTGATTGGTTGTATGTAGCGAGTAAGACTGATACAAAGAAGGGACTGTTTCGATTATCTAGAGACCATCATTATTTTGTTACGTTAACTGAAAAAAGACTTCCAGCAGAATTTGGGGTTGTGAAATGTTTGGAAAAACCGATTACGGCTTTGGAACTGGCAAGAAAAGATTTCGATAGCAGGGAAATGGACCATCAACATATTACACGAGCGGTGCTTGAAGAATACGATTCCTTTTTGATTAAAGTAAATGCGCATCCTGAGCATACGCCGATGGCTACGACGTGGCTAGAGAAGCTCAATAAGGGATTAAGGAAGGAAAGGATGCTGCAGGTTCACAAAGTATTTTTTAGGCATCTTTCAAAGCAAGAAAAAGATGAATTATTGGGTGGGAGGCAGGCAAAGTTTAATTAATAGAACTTGAAAGTGCATTATTTTTATAGATCAAACTACCTATGAAAGAAGGAATATTTATGAAGCAACACTGTCCAAACTGTCAACGAGTTTTTACAACCGACGATTTATTAGATGCTAAAATACCATTCTCATTTAAATGTCGAAATTGTAAAGTGCGTATTTATGAGCTACGTGTGACTGCTATTTTGCTCGGGCCTATACTTTTGTTCACCGCTGCTTTGATTGTGCTAAGTGAAGCCATTCGCGGTTGGTTGGCACCGTCTGTGCCTGTAATAGAAAAAGTTCCAACTGTAGCGATTGTTTTTGTGTTCTTGTTTCCACTCTATTATTTTGGTATCAATATGTTCATAACTTGTTTGTACAAACGCGGAAGGTTTTTTGTCCGTAAAAAATTAGGGTGAGAAAAACCGTTTTAACCGATGCCATCATCCTTACAGCTGACAAAATAAGACAAAAAATGCATCACTGCGGTGTTACACTTAAATAAACAATTACACTTGTGACATTGGGGGATATTATGCAAAACACAAATGAGCCAGTGATCACGCTAACCAACACAGACACCACGACAGCAGAAATGTTGACACCAGAGATGATCATACAATTACAACAGTTAGAATGTTGGAGACGAGATCAGCAGTGGACAGAAGAAGTGATGCACGGATTGGCGGCAAACGCAGGAGCAAATCAAAGTCGTTTATTTTTCGATCAAATGATGTACACCGTCAAAAAAAGAGCACCTAAGCAGCTTGTCACGTTCATGAATGTTTATATACGTGGTTTGAAATATGGCGTTCATGTAAAAGACTCGTTTGAATACGCAGCGCTCTTTGAGCAAATACCATTATTAAAAGAGTTATTGGCACGTTATGCAGATGAGGAATCATTAAAAGAATGGATTGAGGTATACCAGTTTTTATCGAATATCGTTGAATTCTCTTGGAAAGCGGATAAAGTTTTTCAAACTGTTAGTGACTTAATTCATCGTATAAATGACAAAGAATTACAAGTACGGTTGTTTACTGCCCAATTAATTGCATGCGCACACCTAGGATATAAAGAGAAATTGGTGGCGGTTTTTAATATGGCGGAAAGAGAAGTTGAAGGATTAGAACAAAGTTTTATGAAAAATTCTTTAGTAAGTCGTATCGCCTTAGAAGCGGCATACATATCCTTTTATGTAAAAGGCGAATTTGATGCGGCCGAGAAATTGTATATGCAAGTGATCGCAAACAATGCAACCCCTTATGCATGGCTTGCTCGTGCCTCACATGGTCTATCTTTAGTAACATTATTTAAATCAAGGACGTTTTGTATGCGACAACTAAAAAAAGCAATGACTTACGCTAAAGAAGCGAATATGCTTGATTTCTATGACATGCTTGTGAACGAGGTTCATCCGTTTATACTAAATATGTATGGTGAGTACTTTGATGTAGAAGGTGTCGTACCAGAAGAGCAAGTTCATCAATACGTTGTTCGTGGTGATAAAGAAAGGGCGTTGCAATTGGCACAGGAAATGGAAGACAGTGGGAAAGGCAGCTCATTCTTAGTTTTCTATCGTGCAAAAGCATTGAAGAGCCTCACGTTATTGCAAGAAGCAAAACGCCAATTTGAAAACGGACGTTTTTCCTACATGATTTTTTTTGTTAATCGAGAGATTGCTAAAATGAAGGGGGAAATGACATAGACAATATTTAATCTACCCAAAATAAATGTTGTTGTCGCGGTGATGTTGCTGCGGCTTTTTTTATGCATTCTTTCTTGCTAAAATGGTATACATGTACATGACATTTGCAAATGAAAGAAAATCTTTGTAGTAGGGAGAGAAACGGAATGTACGGTCAACCATTGAGACAATCATTTTACCAACAACCTACACTTGAAGTAGCGAAAAGTTTGCTAGGTAAGGTTTTAGTAAAAGAGACGAGCGAGGGTATTGCGGCAGGGACCATTGTGGAAACGGAAGCTTATCTCGGACCTGAAGATCGCGCCGCTCATAGTTATGGAAATCGTCGGACGAAAAGAACAGAAGTGATGTTTGGTCCAGCTGGTCATGTATATACATATGAAATGCATACGCATTGTTTAGTGAATGTAGTCTGTGGCGCACTTGATATGCCCCATGCGGTATTGATTCGCGCCGTTGAGCCTTGTGTAGGAGAAGATTTGATGCGCAAACGGCGAGGAGACAACAAAAAGCGTACAGCTTTAACAAGTGGCCCAGGAAAGTTAACACGGGCACTCGGAATTACAAAAGCAGACTACGGACATCGGCTTGATCAGCCCCCACTCTATATTACAGAAGGAGGGATACAAATCAATGATGAACAAATGATGGTCGGGCCGCGCATTGGGATTGATGGGGCGAAAGAAGCGCGCGCGTATCCGTGGCGTTTCTGGGTGGAGGGAAACCCGTTTGTTTCAAGATGATGTAATCGTTATCCACTTTGTGTAATACGAATAAGACGAGCAGGGGTGCACCTGGTCGTCTCCATATGAAGTGGAAGTACGTGAATAGCACCGTTCGCTGATCTTTCCGAAAATAGAGTGGATGATAGTGATAAGAACTGTTCAGGCTCGTTGGTTTTGTTTTTGAGCAAAAAGTGCTTGCATTGTTGTCCGGTCTTGGACGAGATCAGCTAGCGTGTATTGATCTAGCACATTTAAATATGCTTGGAGTGCATTTGCTAAGATGTTCTTTAAGCCACACGCAGGAGAAATAATACATTGATTATTCTCTTTGTCAAAACATTCCACAAGATGGAAGTCTTCTTCTGTCTGCCGAACAACCGCGCCAATATTAATCTTCTCTGGTTGTTGTGCGAGACGGATGCCACCGTTGCGCCCTCGTATAGTTTGGATATAACCCATTTTTCCGAGTTCAAAAATGACTTTCATTAAATGATTTTTAGAAATGCCATACGCCTCAGCGATTTCTTGAATGTTTGCAAGCTTTCCTTGATTGTGCGTGTGTAAGTAGATTAACACTCTTAACGTGTAGTCAGAGTAAAGTGTGAGCCTCACTGGTTAGCCTCCTCTATCATCATTGATATCTATTATACTGATTTTTTAAAGATCTGTCTAAAGATGTGTCTAATTTTTTAAACATGTATTATACATATATATTTAAATCAATAAATAAACTACAATAAAGATGTATTTAAAATACATTTTAAAGGAGTGGATAGACATGGTGTCAGCGAAAACTGTGGAGATTGTTAAAGCGACAGCGCCAGTGTTAGCGGAAAAAGGAGAAGAAATTACCGCATGCTTTTATCAAAATATGTTTGCCGATCATCCAGAGCTATTAAACATATTCAATCATGCGAATCAAAAGCAAGGACGGCAGCAAGCAGCCCTGGCGCGAACAGTTTATGCAGCAGCGCTACATATTGATCAATTGGAAGAGTTGTTGCCGGTCGTCAAACAAATTGCGCACAAGCACCGTAGTCTCGGTGTGAAGCGAGCCGATTACCCGATTGTCGGTGCCCATTTACTACGGGCGATGAAAGAAGTGCTCGGCGTGGCGGCAACGCCTAATGTTTTGTCAGCATGGGAAGAGGCGTATGGTGTCATTGCACAAGTATTTATTGATGTTGAAGCAGATATGTATGAACAGGCAGCAACAGAAAAAGGGGGCTGGCATGACTTCAAGGATTTTACGGTTGTGCGTAAGGAAGAGGAGAGTACAAATATCACCTCCTTTTATTTAAAGCCACGGGATGGCGGGGAATTGCCACGCTATTTACCGGGACAATATGTCACTGTGCGTGTCCGAATTCCTGATGAGACATACATGCACAACCGTCAATATAGTTTATCTGCCGCGCCAGGAAAAGGATACATGCGCATTTCAGTGAAGCGGGAGGATGAGTGCGAGCCAAAAGGGGCCGTGTCCCTTTTTCTACATGAACAAGTGAAAGCCGGAGATGTTTTATCAATCAGTGCACCTGCCGGTTCATTTACGCTCAATGCCTCACATGATCAGCCAATTGTATTCATCAGTGGCGGTGTTGGTGTGACGCCATTATTATCGATGTTACAGACTGTCGCAGTAGAAAATCCAACCCGTCCTGTCACGTTCATTCAAGTAGCACAAGACATGACAGTGTGTGCGTTCCGTTCAGAGATAGAGGCTTGCTTGCACGAGTTGCCTGAGGGGAGAGGGCACCTTTGTTTAGGTGAACCACGAATCATTGCGCGCCAAATCAAAGAAATTTTATCGCAAATGTCTATAGAAGACAGTGATGCCTATGTATGTGGTCCCATTGGGTTCATGAAAATGGTCATTGACTTACTGCAACGAAGCGGGATGGATGGAGAAAATATTCATTATGAATGCTTTGGTCCTGACATGCCGCTGAAATAAAACAAGAAGTCGCATTCCTTTACTCAAAATGGAGGAGCGCGACTTCTTTACTTATTGTACAGTTTGTTTAATGTCCGCAATGATGTCACTTTGGTCAAGCTCGAGTCCATTGTAGCGCCGCACGACTTCGTGATCACCATTGATAAGGAAAAAGCTTGTCGAGTGGACGACTTCTTCTGGTGTATCACCATGTGCGACCGGAGAACGAAATCCTTCCGCTGAAAAGTCGACAATGGTTTCGACGTCATAGCCAGTTAAAAAGGACCATTGATCGGTGGCAGCGTTAATGTTGTCAGTGTATTGCTTCAGGTGAGCGGGTGTGTCTTTCTCCGGATCGACTGAGAAAGTGACAAAATGGATGTTAACGTTGTCCTTTTGTAACTGTGTCTGCAAATACCTCATGTTAGGGATCATTGTTAAACACACCGTTGTACAACTAGTGAAGGCAAAGCTTGCCAGCCAATATTGTCCGTCCAAGTCTGCTCGTGAGAATGATTCATTCTCTTGGTTTGTATAGGAAAAATCAGGAACAGTCAGCCCCGCCTCAGTCGCATCGAATTCAGATGAATGCCCAACCTCATACATCCAACTGCAGCCACTGAAAATGATAAGTAAAGCACAACTTGCTATGATGAAAATGTGTGTGCGTCCTTTCATGAAAATACCCTCTTTATCGTAAATTTAATGACGAGGAATATCACTAATCGTCATTTCACCGTCTTGGAGTTTTTCCTTTTTAAGCCATTGTTTAAACACATAGCCAATCATTGTCCCGTACACAATTTCTTGAAATACTTTCATTAACACACCAGCCAATTGTTGGTCTGTTCGTGCATCAAAGAAAGTCATGGATCTCGGTCCTCCGAACAGTGATAAAAGTGCGTCAGGTCCAACGTTTCCTGGCAAGCAAAAAGCCATTACTTTTGACCAAATAAGTGGATCAGTATACGTAGCATACATCGCTTCTGGTGCAAAAATAATGAGTGCGCATGCTGGGGTAATGAGGAGACCATTTGCAAAAATATAGAAAATACGTCGCAAATCTGGTAGTTTATACCCATTAGGTAACGGTGCAAGCATAAACCACCACATGAGGGCACTTGCTCCAAGTAATAGCCATTGATAGCCGCTATGTAGAAAGGGTGCTTGCATCAGCGTATCAAATATCATGGGAACATGGTAAAATGAAAACAGCCCATTAAAAAGTAATAGCGCGACAATGGGATGCCAAAAAAAATGACGAATCTTTTTTGCAGGTAATTTTGCATCGAGAAATATGTACCATGATTTGGGTATCCCAAGCAAAAGCAAAGGAACGGCAATAAAATAAGTAAAGACCATTTGCAACATATGAAATGTCATCATGACATGCCCAGCGACGAAAAACGGACTGCCCCAGCCAATATAAAGGGCACATAATCCTAATAGGAACAGGATCGGTCGCCCTTTTTTTCGTGCAAACCATATATATAATAGCGCAATGCTCAGGAGAGCAAATGCGAGTTCAGGTGTCCAGAGGGCGCGAAAACTGAGTTGTGATAACAACATTTCCACGGATATCCTCCTCCTTTATGGGTCGACAAACGTAGGACCGTGCTATTGCAAGACTATACCATTTTACTATAGCATAAAACAAGGAGAGAGAGAAATGACGTTTGCGGCATTTTTGTTACTTTTATTCTAGAGAGGAAGTTAATTTATGAGTGTAAGACATTTGATCGCGCTTGATTTGGATGGCACGTTGTTGCCTCGCAATCAGCAAATATCTCCCCGAACAAAGCGCGTATTACAAGAAGCAAGAGATGAAGGGCATGTCATTGTGATTGCAACAGGTCGCCCGTATCGTGCAAGTAGCAAATATTATCATGAGTTAGCGTTAACGACACCGATTGTAAACTTTAATGGGGCTGAGGTGCATCACCCGAGCAATCCGCAATATCCGAGAACAACTGCTTCTGTCAGTTTAGAAACGACGCATCATTTATTAGAAATATGCGATACGATTGGTGTAGAAAATGTGATGGTAGAAATGTCGAATGAATTTTACGTAGCACGAAACCATGGTTTTTTCATAGAACATTTACCAGGTTATACAGAACCCGCAGGCGTTGGATCATTACGTTCGCTCGTCCAAGCACCCCCGACGACGATGATGATTCAGTTAGAGAAAACACATGTACCAAGGATTCAAGTAGCATTAAATGAGTTGGGAGAATCGGATATTTTACATCGGTGGTGGACTGGCGACACGCATGTTTTGGAAGTCGCACCAAAGCACGTTTCAAAAGCAAGTGGTTTAAGCACAATCGCAGAAGCATACGGTGTGGAGCAGGCGCGTGTCATTGCCTTCGGTGACCAAGTAAATGATATGGAAATGATTGATTATGCGGGGCATGGCGTAGCGATGGGGAATGCAATTGATTCATTGAAGGAAATCGCGACAGCGGTGACGAAAACAAATGAGGAAGATGGGATTGCGCATTACTTAGAAAAGATATTATAACTAGTATTTTACTTGGATACAACATGCCCATGTCAGGCTGATGAGGGAGGGGAAATTTTGACGGCAACAGATATGATTGAAGTAATTGAATTGACATCCACATCGCCATTACAGACGAGGCAACAGCTCATCGCGCTATTTCAAAAGCAGCTCCATGAGATTACAACGCCGCAAGCTTTGGCGCAAGTGGAGGAAATGCTGGAGAGTGTGCTTGTACCTCAGTCTCAAGCACACTTGTTTGTAGCGCAGCTTGGGGGAGAAACGATTGCATTTGCCTTTTTTAACGTCCTTGTGAGTTTCCAAAAAGGAGGATCTTATATTTGGCTAAATGAGTTATATGTAGAGGATGCATACCGCAACCGAGGCATCGCTAGAAAATTGTTGTTAAAAATTGTTTACTGGGCTGAACATCGGAAAATGAAAGGGATTGAACTGGAGACGGGTTTGAATAATGAGGCAACAAAGGCATTGTATAACTCCCTTGGCTTTTACGAGGTTGTCTCAAAGCGATACAGTTTCCGCTTTTAAAGTAAGTTTTTGCATAAAAAAGGAGAAAAAGACGGCCATAATGAGCGTCTTTCCTCCTTTTTTGTGTATTAATAACAAATCTAGACATTCGTTTGAAGAATGCCCAATTTCTTTAAAACTGGGCGTTTGGCTTCTTTTTTTTGGTGCTGGTACATAGGATAAAGCAAGCTAACAAAAACGCGAGACAGGTTGGTTCATCTCATCTAAAGGAGGCTAGGGCATGCAGGAGGCTGATATCTTAATTGAATTTAAAGAAATTTCAATTAATCTATCGAAGCCAGCGCTTCATCGTTTCATTAAACAGATGATACGAGATCATTATCATCTTCATTGGCGCTATGACGCAAGTACCATATATTTGATGCTCCAGTTGGATGATGAGATGAACGAATTACCGTTTGAGCGAAATAAAGATTTTTTAACATTACGCGCAAACAAACTATGTATGGATGATCAGATTTTGGCAGAAGCTGTCGAGCAGTTATTACGAACAGAAAAAGGAGATGGCATTGTTAAGCGTATGGGTAGGGGCCCGATATCTATGACGTCTTATCAAAGTGGAGATATTGAGCTAATGATTGAAATAGATAGGAGTGAGAAAGGCATGACGAATAAACATGGGTCCATGACGCGTTACAAAGACAGTGGGGAAACGCTGAGGCCAGAGACGATTTATAATGTAACAATGATGGAGATTGATTACGCATTAATGGAGTTATTTGAGGCATTGGAGCTAAAAGACAAAGAAAAAATTGCATTGCAGAAACAGCGATTAAAAAAACTGGTATCAAAGAGAAAAGAGGTGGAACAACTGTTGTGATGAAATTGAAAGTCTGTTGCTGGCAAGCACACAACTGACGTGCTTGCTTTTTTCGGGGGAACAAAAGGGATAAAACGATACATATTAATAAATTCGTGCCGCATAAACAATGATAAACAATGATGGCACCTTTTATTTTAGAGCGAAAAGCATTACAATGAAAGGATACGGTGTAAGTAGGGGGTGCAGTGAATGAGAGCAGACAAGAATGATGTGTATGCGCGTATGATTAAGGAAGTGGAAAGAGCAGCGCAAAAGATTTACCGAAAACTTGTCTCTACGTTATATACAGCACCTGTACATATTGAATCACTTGTAAATGAATGGAAGAGAAACGAGGCGCAACTTTTTGAAGAAGCACCTTTATTTGTTTATATAGCCTGTCTTGAACAAGTTTTTTCCTTTGTGACATTAGAAGAATTGGTGCGATATGAACGGCGGTTTACTGATTTTGCACGCGGTATCACTGCAAACGTGAAGCAATTGCTAGAAAAACAAGATTTTAAGTCAAATGAACAATTTTTGACGCAAATGATTGTAACCAAATATAGTCGACATGCACGAGAGGAACGATCCCCGTGGACAATGTTGTTTCATATGTGGCAAGAAATGGCACCGGAGGAAGAGCTACAAAAGATAAAATTACAACTAGAGGAGCTGTATCCATTTAAGGAGGCAGCAAAATCCGCACAACTTGTCTGTGCCTATTTTTTTGTGCGTCTTCAAGAGGAAGAGCGCGCGCTATTAAGTTTGCAAGCACGTTCGTATGAGATCGAAACACAAGATGTGGCGATTCATATTGAACACTTGTCTAAGCGAGCACAATATATTGCTGTGAAGCGGTGGTTACAGGCATTGTTTCCTGGACAATCGATACATTTTGGTGCGCTGCAAATATATGCTGATCAAGCGGAAGTGGCACTTGCAGTACATCCAGAGGAAACGTGCATAAAAGTATGGAACCGATTTGTACAAAATCCAAGTGAGCGCACATTTATGATGTTGGTAGCGCCGTTAAATGAGACACAAACGGAGATCATATTACAAGATGTGCTGCCACGTTTACGCGCACGCTTGTTTTCTGATGGCGTAAGGTTATCATATGTGCAATTGTTGTATCGCTATCGCCGTTATGAGGAAGCAATGACATATTTTCTTGTGGATGAAGATCAGCCTTTCATGCTTTCCTCAGTGAAACGTGCGCTGTTACAGGCAGCAGCTGAAAATTACCCAGAGCAAGCAAAACCTATCTATCACCAATTTATTGTTCGTTTTGTGGAGAAAAGATCTCGTAAGCACTATATTGAAGCCGTGAATTATACAGTACAATTGCGTAAATTGTATGAAGCAACAAGTGATATGGAGCGATATGAGCATTTTCTTGAAAAATTAAAAGTGATGTACCGGACATCGCGAGTGTTTATAGAGGAGTTGAAGCGACGTGCCTGAGGAAAAAGTCATATTGCATGCTGGATGGTTAGCAAATGATGTGTTTATTTGGGGTGAACAAATGACAAATAAGCGTTCAGTGCAAACGGGCTTTGTGTATCCTTTTTTATTCGAGGCCTTTGAGTTGCGTTTGCGGCTTTACCGAGAAGATCCATCATCGTTCTATGGTACATTTATCCATACTACGCGCGCCCTAGTAGAAACGCCATTACATGGGCGCTTATTTCAGTCATTAGTTGGTGAATCGACCGTATATCAGGCAGATAACGATTGGAAAACGTATACATTTCCGGTTGAGGGCATTCGCTTATCAGTAGACGATCTTGCACAGCAATATGCTTTTTTGAAGACACGTGTGCACGATACACAATTTATTTTAGGAGACGATTTTACAGCTTTGCTTGTGTTTATTGATCAAGTACTGGATTTGATTGAGCGTGGGGCTGTTTGCCCGACAAATGAAGGGGCATGGGTACTTACGGTAGATGATGCATGGTACGAACAAATGAAACAACAATTTCCACTCGTATCTTATGCATTACGCTTAGAACAGTCAGCGGGGGTAAAGCCAGTTCAATTTTCAGTGGAGCGAGAAGAAACGGTTTTAAAAAGATTAGCAGATGCGGTTGTCCGTATGCTGATTGACAAGCCTCGTGTAAAGCCCGCATTTGTAAAGTGGCAATCATCTGTAGACGAAGTTTGGCAACCGTTTGTCGACCAATTAGGACACGGGCATAGGGGCAAGAAAGGACAAAAGAAGGCAAGGCAATCGATGCTTTCATCGCTAGGAATCACAGATGCAGTGCCATTTCAAACAGCGCTTACGCTTGTTGCGCCAAAGCAACCTGAAGAGGGTTGGTCAGTCTCATTGTCTGTCATTGATGTCAACCGTCCGGACATGATTGTGCCACTTGCACAAGTAAAAAAAGGTGCCCATCCGTGGCCAGTGGATCCGATGCCGAACATTCACATACACGTACAGACCATCTGTGTCGAAGTGCCTCTATTACAAGGGCTATCAGTTTCATCCCCGCAAGTATGTTTATCGGCTGACGAAGCATATACATTGTTTACAGTATATAGTGAACGCTTAAATGCACTTGGCGTTGAGCTCATTGTTCCAAAATGGGTGAAGAATCGATCACCACTTCAAGTTAAGATAAAAACACCTACGCAACTTCATGAGCGTTCTGTCGATCCTTTACTTAATTGGCAGACTGTCGCACATTTTGAATATGAAATTGCGCTTGGAGATCAGAAGATGGACCAGGAACAATTTCAAGCTTATGTAAATGAAAAACGCCCATTTATTCATGTCAACGGGCAATGGATTGCTTGGGATCCGATATTGGCATCGCGGTTACAGCAATATATGACTGAAATTCAGCAAAAGTTTTCATATATGGATGGATGGAAATGGTTTCATGAAGAAGATCCTGTGCAAATATGGGACGATGTCCATTTTGGTCTGGAATGGTCAGGAGAAATGAAAGAAAAGTTGATGATGCTCTATCGTGGCCAACCTGATGCTGTCGTGTTGCCACCAACAGTCGCTGACTCATTACGTCCGTATCAAAAACGAGGTGTCGAGTGGCTCGTTCATTTACGGCGTATTGGATTTGGCGGTTGTCTAGCGGATGATATGGGGTTAGGAAAATCATTACAAACGATTGTGTATATGCAATATGTGTTAAAGGCGCAACGAAAAGAAGGAAAGGAAGTAGCCCCATTTTTACTCATCGTGCCGACATCGTTACTATACCACTGGGCAGAAGAATGTCAGCGCTTTGCCCCAGAGCTACGCGTGTTTATCCATCACGGAAATGAAAGACTGGCTTTGGATGATGAACAACCTTTGAGAGTTGATGTTGTGTTAACATCGTATATGCTTGCGTGGCGTGATCAGTCCCTTTTTACGTCCGTTTGTTGGAATGGGCTCATATTAGACGAGGCGCAGCATATGAAAAATAAAGATACAAAACAACGGAGAGCGATACGTCGGATCGAAGCAACCCATCGCCTCGCATTAACGGGGACACCGATCGAAAATCGGTTGCAAGAACTATGGTCATTAATGGATCTTCTAAATCCATCTTTGCTCGGTTCGTATGCTTCATTTCAGAAGAAATACATTCGACCGATTGAACGTGATGGCAGTACAGTGCAACAGGAAACATTAAAAACATTCATTCGTCCATTTTTATTGCGACGGACAAAAGCAGATCAAGAAGTCGATATTCATTTGCCTGAGAAGCGGGAGGTAACAGAATACGTAACACTATCACAAGAGCAAGCGGCACTATATCAGGCAGTTGTCGATGATATTCGAACGCGTATCAAAAATGTCTCACGTGGAGAGCGACGCGCTGTTGTGTTACGGGCAATGACACGATTAAAGCAAATTTGTAATCATCCAGCGCAATTTTACAAGCGTTCGCAGACAGAGGCGCATGAGTCACGGAAATGGGATGCTGTCCTTGAAAAAGTTGCTGCGATTGCGGCGACAAAAGAAAAAGTGCTCATTTTTACACAGTATAAGGAAATGGGCAAATTGCTTTGTAAGGCATTGCAGCAGCAATTAAATCAACCTGTGCCATTTTTACATGGCGGGTTATCTCGAAAAAGGCGGCAAGAGGAAGTGCGGCAGTTCCAAGAGGAAGAGGACATTTGTGCGTTTGTTTTGTCACTTAAAGCAGGGGGAACGGGCTTGAATTTGACAGCGGCGACAAATGTGATTCACTATGATCGATGGTGGAACCCGGCAGTAGAAAATCAAGCAACCGATCGGGTGCATCGCATTGGTCAAACGAAGAACGTGTCTGTTTATAAATTTGTTACGACAGGGACGTTAGAAGAACGTATTGATCAACTGATTTTACGAAAACAGACACTGGTGGAAGGGATGCTAGCGCCATTGTCTGTTCCTTTAACAGAATGGAGCGATGAGGCGTTGTTGGCACTCATTCAGCTGTCTAACGAGGCGGGAGGAGGATCATGAGTGAAAGGCGTGTTTGTGTCATTTTGGGAGAAAGCGGCAACAACAGCAATCCCAACAGTAGAAGTAGAGAAGAACATGACGGAGTCAGGAACAAAAGAATGGCGGGCATTCATTTCTGCGCTGCAAGCGGAGGCGAAACGTGTAAGAGAAGAACGTTGTAAGTGATTGTCTAGATGAGTTGAGAAGTTTTTTTGAAAAGTGTATATTTGCCCTGTCTTTTTTAGGGGTGGGCGCATAAGGTAAGCATGAGGTCATATCAACCTTGTGAAAACCTGTCATGTAGGAGCGATTAGTCATGTCTGTGTATGTGCGGTATGTCGATCTTGATGGCTGTACGAACCGTTGCCTCTTACCAGAGCGCCCAAATGGATTTGCAATTTTTTTCTTTGCGGATCATGGCATTGATCGTGAGCTGCCCTTGAATCGATGCGAACCCTTGTTAAAGTGTTTATTGAAAGCGGGCTACACTGTGTTTACGTCTTCTTTGTATGGTGCTCATTGGGGGTCCAAGAGAGCGGTCCTGCATACAAAGAGACTGTTACACATGTTTTTAAAGCAAGAAACGGTGAATCGACGCATTTTTCTTTTGGCAGAAGGAGCCGGTGCGCTTGTTGCAAAACAATTACTATATGAGTCAGGGATTGAATTACGGGCTGTTGCTTTACTCAATCCAACCTTAAGTTTAAAATCTTACTTTGAACAAGAAGTAATGAATGATATAGATAGAAAACGTTATGAACGCGCATTGTCAGTGGCACATGGTGTTGCATTGCCAATTACAATGGCATGGTTGAAGAAACAAGACAATCTTTATCATCAAAAAGGGTTGCTAGCGCCAGTACGTATTTTTCGTCGACTTGTAAACAAAACACAAACATTGGCACCTTTACCAGAATCTGAACAAGTTGATGTTCACTTCTTGCCGACAGCTATTTCTAGTGAAGCGCTCGCAAAGCAACTTGTCGTTTTTTTTAAACAGTTTCAATAAAAAGAGTAGCAAACGAGGGGGAATCGATAATGGAAACAGTGGCAGTGGTCGGTGGATTAGGGTTCCTCGGTTTTCATCTATGTCGACGGTTGTTAGACGAAGGATACAAGGTGATTGCCGTGGATCCTTTACATACAGATCGAGCAAAAGGGCAGTTGGAATTAGAAATGTATTTGGGGCGGCATGCGGAATTTCAATTTGAACGAGTGGCGATTGAAGACTATCAATTGCCAGAAAGTGTGACAGCGGTTATTTACGTAGCAAACTTTGTAGATGAACATACGTCTTCACTTGAGGCAACGTTTCTTCAATGTAATGAAGAACGGCGCGTAATCATTGCTATGTCAGTTAACGAAGTATGTGCAAAGCAAGTAGAGGTACATGCAGAAGCGCGAGGGTTTGACTATATGCTTTTACAGTTGCCACTCATATACGGCTTACATCAATCGCAAAAGACAGAGGAAATGCTTTTGGGTGCGCGTGAGGCAGCGGATACACCTGACTGGTTATATATTGAAGATGCAATAAGTGTGTTGTTGTGTGCCTTGACGTTGACAGGGAGTCACGTCTGTAAAGTCGGTAATTGTGAGCAAGTACGAGAGGATGAAGAGGAAGAATCACTGTGCCCATTGGTGTTTGAGCCTGCATACACATTTGACGAAGGATTTGTGGCGTGGCAAGAGGAGAAAAAAGAATGGGCGCGGCAGCAAGCGTTGGAAGATGAGCAGTAAGGGAGTGAGACTTTATTGATGATCATGTTTACACGATGTATATATGATAAAGTGAATACTCATGATTGGGCTTTGGTACATCTCCTACGAGAGGAGATGGCGCCATGCCGTATATGAATCGCTGTCATTCACGGTTGCGACGAATAATGTCGAGCGCTTGAAGAAACGTTTAAGCAGCCTCAGTCCTGTAGAATGTAGGACTCAAGCCGCTTAGCTCAATTTTGTTACTTGATAGGGGGAATTCAGCATTTACCGTCTGGGGCGTTTCTCTAGGCGATTTCTTAGTGATATGACTTATACGTCATTCCAGTTCGAATACGCAAATGTTGTTTTTGTACCTATTTCGTACTACTCTACTTGAAAGAAAGAGTTCTCATGGAATGTCATATCCGGATACTTCTCTACCGCTGTCCGCATTTGGTAGTCATTTTCAAATAACGCAACGAGTCGCCCTTCACGATCCGTGACGAGGTTACGTTGTTTGTTTGCGAAGTTTGCCATGTCGGTTTCCGTCCCTGTGACCCAACGAGCGAGTGAGAACGGTTGTCGTGTTAACGTAATGTCAACGTGATATTCGGACTTTAGTCGATGCTCTAGTACTTCAAATTGCAAGACGCCGACAACACCGACAATTTGCTTTTCGAGGTGGCTGTTGTACGTACGGAACAGCTGAATCGCGCCTTCTTCTGTTAATTGTTGTAACCCTTTTTCATACGATTTATGTTTCAATGCTTCTTTCACGTGAATTTCAGAAAAATGCTCTGGTGAAAAGTGTGGCATTTCATTAAAGGTAAACGATGTGCCTTCGACGAGCGTGTCCCCAATCCGAAAGGAGCCAGAATCAAATAATCCGATAATATCGCCAGCATAAGCGGTATCGATTGTGCTACGTTGGTGTGCTAAAAATTGCGTTGGTTGTGCAAGCTTGAGCGTTTTGTTCGTGCGCGCGTGCTTGACGCTCATGCCACGTTTAAAAGTACCGGATGTAATGCGTAAAAATGCAACGCGATCACGGTGTTTGGCGTTCATGTTTGCTTGAATTTTAAAGACAAAGCCAGAAAATTGATTGTGCGTCATCGGATCAATTAGTCCAATGGAACTTTCTCTTGGGGTCGGTGCAGGTGCTAGTTTTAGGAAATGGTTTAAAAATGTTTGTACACCAAAGTTAGAGATGGCACTTCCGAAAAAAACGGGTGTCAATGTACCAGCAGCGATTTGCGTGACATCATAAGCATCCCCAGCTATATCTAATAAGGAAAGCTCTTCGCGAAATTGTTCAACAAGCGCTTCGTCGCCAATGACGTTATCAATGGTTGGATCATTAGGTCCATCGACAGAGATGATATCAATGTCTTTTGGGTTTTCCGGATTAAAGCATTCGAGTTGTTTTTCATGACGATTGTAGACGCCTTTAAAAGAATGTCCCATCCCGATTGGCCAAACCATTGGATACGCGCGAATGCCAAGTAATTGTTCAAGCTCTTCAAGTAAGTCAAATGGATCGCGCCCTTGGCGGTCTAGTTTATTAATAAACGTAAAGATCGGGATCTCTCTCATTCTACATACTTTAAATAACTTTTTCGTCTGAGCCTCGACCCCTTTGGCGGCGTCAATGAGCATTGTTGCCGAGTCAGCAGCGGTAAGCGTCCGGTATGTATCTTCGGAGAAATCTTCATGCCCTGGTGTATCGAGGATATTGACGTGATAGCCGTCATAGAGAAATTCTAATACAGAGCTCGTAACAGAAATCCCCCGTTGTTTTTCAATTTCCATCCAATCACTCATCGCATGTTTGGATTGTTTGCGTCCTTTTACCGTTCCTGCCTCACGAATCGCACCGCCAAAAAGAAGGAGTTTCTCTGTTAAAGTTGTTTTCCCGGCATCGGGGTGCGAAATAATCGCAAATGTGCGTCGGTTGGCTATTTCTTGTTGTGTATTTGTCCCCATGAAAAGTTGGACCTCATTTCTACTGATTAGATGAGTTCATTATAACAATCTTTCGTGGATCCAACAAACTGGACTAGACAGTGACATAGATTGTTTGCTAATATTAGGATGAGGTACTAATTCCAAGTACTTGTTTATATATCAAGGAATGGAAAGGTGTGCTCATTCATTCCTCATATATAGGAGAGGGAGCGAGGCGGATGGCAAAAGCAGGGATTCTAAGTATGGGGCGTTATGTGCCGGAAAAACGTGTGACAAATGAAGCGTTAGAGCAAATGCTAGATACAACAGATGAATGGATTAGAACACGAACTGGAATAGAAGAGCGCCGAATTGCTGAAGGGATCGAAACATCGGAAATGGCTTATGAGGCAGCATGTCATGCGTTGCAGACAGCAGAAATGGCAGCTGAAGCGTTAGATCTCATTTTGGTGGCGACAGTGACACCAGATATGCCTTTTCCAACCGTAGCAACGATGATTCAAGAGCGCTTAGGTGCGAAAAATGCGGCGGCGATGGATATTAGTGCAGCGTGTGCTGGCTTTATTTATGGTGTTGCAACAGCGGCACAATTTGTAGAGACAGGTGCGTATCGCCATGTCCTCGTCATTGGTGTTGAAAAATTATCAAAAATTACCGATATGGATAATCGTAATACCGCTGTGTTATTTGGCGACGGTGCGGGTGCATGTATTGTCGGCCCTGTTGCTGATGATAAGGGGATTCTTGCTTTTGATTTAGGTGCAGACGGCAGTGGCGGGATGCACATTCATCAGCAGGGGAAACATATTGAGATGAATGGGCGCGAAGTATTTAAGTTTGCCGTGAGACAAATGGGGGATGCATCTATCCGTGTACTCGAGAAAGCCGGATTAACGAAGGAAGATGTTGATTTTCTTATCCCACATCAGGCTAACATTCGGATTATGGAAGCGGCACGAGAACGGCTTGATTTACCATTAGAGAAAATGTCGGTGACAGTAAACAAATATGGTAACACTTCCTCAGCATCTATTCCAATGGCACTTGTAGAAGAACTAGAAAATGGTAAAATTAACGATGGAGATGTCATTGTTTTAGTTGGTTTTGGCGCAGGACTTGTATGGGGTTCTCTTGTTATGCGCTGGGGGCGCTAATTGATTGATGTAGAAATGATCATAGAAAGGGCGAATCAAAGTGAACAAAAGACGTGTAGTTGTAACAGGACTTGGCGCGGTAACACCGCTCGGGCTAGATGTAGAAACTTCTTGGAAACAAGCGGTCGCAGGTGTATCTGGGATCGGGCCACTGACGCGTCTTGACAAAGATGCGTTCCCGATGAAGATCGCAGCAGAAATAAAAGACTTTGACCCATCGGAATATATTGATCGTAAGGAAGCACGTAGAATGGATCGCTTTACCCAGTATGCGGTTGTAGCAGCAAAACAAGCATTAGAGGACGCGAAGTTTGAGATTACAGATGAAAATGCGGATCGTATTGGTGTATGGATTGGTTCAGGAATTGGCGGGATGGAAACGTATGAGTCCCAATTCCGGACTTTTTTGGAGAAAGGGCATCGCCGCGTCAGCCCGTTTTTCGTGCCGATGATGATTCCTGATATGGCGAGTGGGCAAGTGTCCATTTCGACGGGCGCAAAGGGACCTAATTCATGTTCTGTGACAGCATGTGCATCAGGAACAAACTCTCTTGGTGATGCATTTAAAGTGATCGAGCGTGGTGATGCAGATGCGATGCTCGCTGGTGGCAGTGAAGCACCTATCACAAGTATGTCGGTCGCCGGTTTCTGCTCAGCGAAAGCAGTCACAACAAGTGAAGACCCAACAACAGCTTCGCGTCCATTTGATCGGGATCGTAGTGGTTTTGTAATGGGAGAAGGTGCAGGTGTACTCCTCTTAGAAAGTTTAGATGCTGCCAAAGCACGAGGCGCGCACATTTATGCAGAAATTGTTGGTTATGGCTCAACGGGTGATGCTTATCATGTGACGAGTCCAGCCCCAGAAGGAGAAGGTGGCGCACGCTGTATGCAAATGGCATTAGATGATGCAAACATTGCACCTGAAGAGATTCATTATATAAATGCACATGGAACAAGTACGGAATTAAATGATCGTTTTGAGACGAAGGCAATTAAAACCGTTTTTGGTAAGCATGCATATGATTTGGCAGTGAGTTCAACGAAATCGGTGACTGGTCATTTACTCGGGGCAGCGGGTGCGGTTGAAGCGATCTTTACTATAAAAGCGTTAGAAGATGGCATCATGCCACCGACGATGAATTTAGAAAACCCCGATTCGGATTGTGACTTAGATTATGTGCCGAATGAAGCGCGGAAAGCGGATCTACAGGTTGCGATGAGCAATTCATTAGGGTTTGGTGGGCATAACGCGACGCTCGTGTTTAGAAAGTGGGTAGAGTAAGCAAAAAGCAGGGAATTTCCTGCTTTTTTACGTCCTGCGACCGTTCCCCCAAAGCTCCTCCTAAAAAATATGAACGAGCGCTCAATCACATGTATCTCTTTTGCGGAAAATGTCGTATAATAGACAATGATGACTCGTGGTGGAGGGATATAGATGAGATGGCAAGCGTTATATGAACAAAAAAAGAGGGGTACAGCATTAGAGGCATTGTCAAGCATCGAGGCTGGTGTGGACATTGTTTTGCCACTTGCTGTTGGGGAGCCGCGCGTGCTCGTTGAAGCACTTCCGCAGCATGAAAAGCTTGCAGGAAATCGTTTATTCCAAATGTTATCGCTTGGTCCCGTCATTGACGTCGATCCAGCGCGATTAAAAATTATTTCCATGTTTCTTGCCGGAGATGAGCGAAAAGCATTTTACAATAAGAAGATTGATCTGCTTCCAAACCACTTTTCTGATTTACCAGCGCTTTTGCAAGAGATTGCGCACCAACCTGTTGTATTAGCAACGGTTTCAAAAATGGATGATGATGGTTATTTTTCGCTCGGGACAAACTGTGATTATGTCATGTCTTTAGTTGAATCAGGGGCAAAAGTGATTTTAGAAGTGAACGAGCATATGCCTTATACGTATGGGAAAAACCATATTCACATTGAAGCGGTAGAGGCGTTTGTGGAAAGTACACGGTCACTTCCGGTGACACCTGAAATTCCACTTCGACAAGAGGATGAGCAAATTGGGAAGCGCATTGCAGCACTCATTAATAATGGCGCGACGTTACAAATTGGTTTTGGGGCGATCCCTAATGCAATTATGAATGATTTACGTGAGCATAAAGACTTAACGATTCACACCGAGATGATTCCTGATAAAGTCGTCGATTTAATGGAAAGTGGTGCAGTGACAAATGTGAATAATTTGCTTGCGCCAGGCACAATGACCGCTGCGTTTGCTTATGGAAGTCAGCGGCTATATGACTTCATGGATCACAATGAATCGATCCGAATGATGCCGGTTGACGAAACGAATAATAGTTGTCTCATGCGTGAAATGAGCCACCTATTTACGATTAATGCAGCAGTCGAAGTCGATTTGCTTGGTCAATGTAATGCGGAAACCGTTGCTGGTTCGTATTACTCTTCGACAGGTGGACAGGGTGATTTTGGTATCGGTGCCCGTATGTCGCGTGAAGCAACAGGTGTCATTTGTTTGCATGCGAGCGCAAAACAAGGTGCGATCTCCAAAATTGTCTCCCGTCTATCACCAGGAGCAGTCGTGACAACATCAAAAAATGATGTAGACATTGTCGTTACTGAGTATGGTGTCGCAAAGTTACGCGGCAAAACGATTCGTGAACGGGCAGCTGCGCTCATTGCGATTGCGCATCCAAACTTCCGTGAAAAGCTGACGCAGGAAGCACGGGAGATGGGATATTTGGATTAACAAAAAGAGGAGGTGCATGGAAAAAACCATGTACCTTTTTCCATTTAGGTGAAACTTTTATAAAGTTTGATTCGTAAATAAAGAAAAGTGAAAAAAGGAGGGCTTTTATGTCAGCGCTTTCAAAATGGACGGTAGTGTTGCTTGCTTTATTGATGCTCGGTGCTTGTAAACAAGGTGCCCAGGTAGACATTGAAGAGGAAGTAGAGAAGATGGTTGATTCCATGCTGGAACAGGATTTTAGTCACATTCACAGCAATTTCTTTGGAGAAATGGCTCAAGGAGAATATTCGATTGCTGACCTGGAAGAGTTGTGGGAGACTTATATTGCAGACGCAGGTGCTCATGTGGATACGAAGGTGGAAGTGGAAGAGCAAGAGGAATCGATTGTGGTGCATGTCGTACTTACATTTGAAAACGTGGTCGTCAAGTTCGAACTTACTTTTTCTAATCAAGGGAAATTACGTGACATTCAGGTAACAGAAACGAGTTTAGCGTTACCTAGTCATGCGGTGGAAGAAGACATTACCATTGGTGAGGGGACAAATTATTCATTGTCAGGGAAATTAACGATTCCAGGGAATGTGGAAGGACCAGTGCCGGCCGTTGTGATTGTGCATGGTTCGGGCGGTAATGATATGGATGGCGTACCAATGTTTCCATCACAGACGTACCGAGACATTGCTTACGGACTGGCTGAACAAGGGATCGCCTCCATTCGGTATGATAAGCGCACATTCGTTCATTTGCCAGAGCTGGTTGCTGAGTTTGGTGCGCGCTTTACTGTATGGGAAGAAACGATTGAAGATGCGCTATTTGCGACCGCGCTTTTAAAAGAAGACGCGCGTATAGATGCAGATGCTGTCTATCTTGTCGGCCATAGTTTAGGGGGCATGTTAGCGCCGAGAATGGATGTCGAAGGTGGAGATTTTGCGGGATTAGTCTCTCTTGGTGGGAGTCCGCGGACGTTTTGGGAAATATATTATGACCAACTGTTAGAGTTTGGGGCGGAAAAAGATGAAGAAGAACGAGTAGAATGGGAAGCATGGCTCATGTCGGAGCGGGAAAAAGCAGAGAAACTACTTGATTGGACAGAAGAGGAAGCTGAAGCAGAAACAGTGTTTGAAATGCCAGCATTTTACCTTCGCGACATGTTGACATTTGATATGGAAGAGTATATGCATACACTTTCTAAGCCGTTGCTTGTATTACACGGTGATAAAGACGCACAAGTTCGGACGGAAACAGACTTTGTTGTGTGGCAACAGCTGCTTGCGGGGCAGGAAAAAGCAACATTAAAAAATTATCCGCAGTTGAACCATTTGTTCGTGCGAGAGGCGCCGAATAAAGAAAAATTTGCTGGTTATCAAGTACCGGCTTATGTTGCAGAAGAAGTCATTGTGGATATGGCGGAATGGATGAAACATTGATAGGGTGGAGGAAAGAGACGATGAAAGACTGGATTGGAAAATTGGTAATGATCAGTCTTAGAAAAGGGTGTTGAAACTTTCAATTCATCGTGAGCATAGGATATAATGAAGATGGAGTCTTAGTCCCTGGCTATGTCACAAGTTGGAGATGAGCGTGATGGCTACAGAAAAAGTTATTGTGTTTTACGATGGTTGGTGTTCTTTTTGCAAAAAAAGTGTTGCGCATTTGCGGAAGTGGGATCGACGTGGGCGGTTACAGTTTCTTTCTTTTCGTGAGGAGGGAATCACGGAGCGATATGGGTTAAATGTCGAGCGGTTGGAGCAGCGCATGCATACGTATGAATTAGACAAAGATCGGGTGAGAGAAGGCATTCATAGCATCCGTGTCATTGCGCGCCAAGTGCCTCGCTTACGTGCATTTGTACCACTCTTATGGGTGGCATCTGTGATAGGGCTTGGTCAATTTGTGTATGACCAGATTGCCGCCAGGCGCACAATTCTGCCGACAGGCGGATGCGAGGATGGTGTATGTCAAGTACCGTCCTTACAGCAACAAAAAGAGGAAGACGGGTGAGCTACTGGTTTGCGATATAATCGCTGAGCCATGTTGTCGCCTCTTTTTTTGTCGTCACTTCACCATTGAGTTGTGCACATGTGAGCGCAAACAACCAGTGGGAAAAGTGAGGACTGGGTGTGTGTCCTAATGTTTGTAAGTCTTTTCCCGATAAAAGAGGTGTGCATGTGACTTCTTTTCGCTGTTGTACGTAAGTAAGCAAGCGCGTTTGATCTTGATGAGAAAGTGCATAAGCTGCAAATATGATACTTTCATCAGAAATAAATGCAAGTAGTTGATGAAGCTCTCCTTGGGTTGTTGTCTTATTCACCTTATCCCACGAGACTGTGCGCCATTCTCGTTGGCGCCTTTTTTCTATCTTTGTACGTTCATACTTTTCAAGTGGCGCACCGCATGATAGTGCGAGCAGTAATTCAAACGGTTGTAGCTTCCCTGCCTCATTAAGCTTGTAAACATGGTTCCAGGCGTCTGACGTTGGTTTTTTCCCAAAAAGCGTATGCCATACATGAAGTGCGTCAAGCATACGGCTCCCGTTATATAAACCGCGTTCTTCGGTTAGTCGTTCAAGCTCGGTGTAAAGCCTATCAGCGCTAATCATATGTAACGCATCACCAACATTTTTAGCGTATGAGACGGTCGCTGGATCAAGTTGGAAATCAATTCGTAAAGCGAAGCGCACAGCACGGAAAATGCGTGTTGGATCATCTTGAAAGCTTTTTGGATGGAGGACGCGAATGGTTTTTGTTTGTAAATCATTGTGTCCATGATACAAATCTATGAGTTCACCAAAGCGCGCGCAATTTAAACAAACAGCGAGTGCATTAATGGAAAAATCGCGCCGAGCCAAATCTTCCGTAAGAGAGGAACGAGTGACGCGTGGGAGTGCGCCAGGGTGGTCGTAATATTCTTTTCTACAAGAAGCAATATCAATGATTTTTTTGTTGTTTATCCATGTCGCTGTTTGGAAATGATCGTGTATATGTACTTGCCCACCATATGTTTGTGCAAGATGGTTGGCAAATTGCGGTGCGTCTCCTTCGACCGCAATGTCAAAGTCTGTATGTGGACGCGAAAGTAGTAAGTCCCGCACACTCCCACCGATAAGAAAGACCGGGAGTGTCATTTCATCCGCTTGCTCAGCAATCTGTTCTAAATAAGATACACGTGATGTGCCAAAATAAGTGATAAATGTGTTGCGTGTGATATGTGTCAACGGTGTATGTACTCCTCTCTAAACAGCAGTTATGATTAAGTATAGCAAAAAAGCCATGATCCTAGTCTACTAGAATGATGGCTTTTTACTTTTATCGCGCAAAAACATGGTTGCCAATGACGATGGTCCGTTCTCGTGTAGCAACCCAACTGCTTGTGGCTGTAGCAGGATTATAAAAATAAAGTGAACCTTGCCCTTGTCCACGATAAGCAAGTGCTTCATTGACAGCCCGTCGTGCTTCTTCATTTGGGGTTTGATAAATCGCACCATCCAGTACAGGAGAGAATGCGTAATGCCCAGATGGCATGACTTGATAAATGACATCATGGACGTTGTTTGGATAGGATGGATGATCCACGCGGTTTAATACGACAGCAGCGACAGCGACTTTTCCTGCATAAGGTTCGCCCTGCGCTTCAGCATGAACAAGCTTAGCCAACAATTCCCGATCTGCGTGAGAAACGGCAGCAGGGATCGTGATCGTTCTCCCAGTGTAAAGTGTTGGTTCTTTCATGTTGTTAATCCGCATAATTGCAGCTTGTGGAATTCCGTACCGCTTACTTAAAAGGTAGATCGTATCCCCTGACTGAACGGGATGTGTTAAAGTCTTTGCTTTTACTTCAGTGATGGATAAACAGTGAATGCTGATGAATCCGATCAATACATATAAAATCTTTTTTAACATCGTAGTGTCACCTCTTAATTTAAAACGATCAGATAAAATGCACATAGTTAATCACTATTTTAACAGAAATGAGTATAGAAAAAGAGAGGTAAAGTTGTCCATTTTTTTATGAATCACAGTTGTAAATAAAGAGGCATGTGGGCGCAAACCCTTTTGTTACAACGATGTAACAAGAAAAGCGCGTCATTACAGTTGTGTAACAGTTCAAAGAAATTTCCAGCTGTATTTTTTATTCCCATTTGTAATGGAAGTTTTCATACCAAGGTTCATTCCACTGTCATAAATGAGACTCAGTTGGTATTACATGAATCTTTTACCATAGAAACAGGTGATTTTCCTATGCTACGATGCACTCAAGAACAAATCAATGACGGCGCTGTGAGAAAGAAATGCGTGCGAACTTATAGGAGGACGTTAAGATGAAAAAATTATTGATTGCTGGAATTGCAGCAGCAACGTTGGCGGGGTTCTCGTCTACAAATATGGCAGAGGCTAAGGCAGGTGTTTATGTATCTGTCGATGGTCCTTATGTTTACAAAGTGAAGAAAGGCAACAGCTGGAACAACTGTTATTCACTAGGAAGCATGTTGCGTGATATGAAAGTGACGTATAAGCGTTTGGATCGAGGCACGATGAACTTGCAAGCTTTGTTAGAAGAATTGACTGCTGGTGAATGGTCAAAATACTTAACTGTCACACCAACACAACATAAGCCTGAACAAAAAGAACAGTCACCAACAGAAGAAAAGGCGCCTGAGAAGAAAGAAGAAAAGGAACCATCCACAACACCTGAACCAAAACAAGAAGAAAAAGCACCAAAAGAAGAGGTACCAGTAGAAACCAAAGAACCTGAGAAAAAAGAAGAAGTACCAACAGAAACAAAGACACCGGAGCAGGAAGTTGAAACACCTGCACCAGAAGAAGTAAAAGAAGACAAAAAAGAAGAAGTGGAAACGCCAAGTGAACTGACGCAAGAAGAACAACAAATGGCAGATTTAGTGAATGAAGCGCGGACGCAAGCGGGCTTAGCGCCATTAAAAGTCAATATCGATTTGACAAAAGTGGCACGTGTGAAATCGCAAGACATGATTACAGGAAATTATTTTTCACATAATTCCCCAACATACGGTTCACCGTTTGATATGATGAGCAGCTTTGGTATCCAATATCGTTCTGCAGCTGAAAATATTGCAGGAAATCAAACGGTAGAAGCAGCGCATCGCGCACTGATGAATTCTTCTGGTCACTACGCGAATATTATGGGAGATTTCACAGAGGTTGGAATTGGCATTGTCGACGGTGGTCCTTACGGAAAGATGTTTACACAAATGTTTAAAAAGTAATCTTAAAAAGGCTGACTGGATCGTATCCATGTCAGCCTTTTTACCGTTTATTCATCTTTTTAAATGAACTTGTTCAATATAATGCTCAGCACCTTTTGTTAAAATAAGGTCTGCTCGTTCCCGTGTTGGATAAATGTTTTTCTCCAAGTTGACACCATTGATCGTTTTCCAAATCGATGTAGCAATATTTGTCGCTTCCTCGTCGCTGAGATCACGGTAGCGATAAAAGTAAGAAGAAGGTTGTTGAAAAGCGGTATTTCGAAGTAGATGAAAGCGCTCAATGTACCAAGATAAAATCATTTCTTCATCTGCATCAACATAAATGCTGAAGTCGAAGAAATCAGAGACGAACATATGTGGCAACCGTTTCCCTTTTTTATTCACTTGGAGGACGTTAATGCCTTCTACAATGACAACATCTGGGTCTTTTAATGTTTGTACTTTATTTGGTTCAATATCGTAAAATAAATGTGAGTATACGGGTGCAGAAGTTTCAGGTGCACCGGCTTTTAAATCCGTTAAAAAGGAGAGTAGTCGACGAATATCATAGCTCTCGGGAAAGCCTTTCCGTTTCATGATCCCACGTTTTTCAAGGATCGCATTAGGATATAAAAAGCCATCTGTTGTGACAAGCTCGACTTTAGGATTTCCGGGCCAGCGAGACGCAAGTGCCTGAATGAGTCTAGCTGTCGTGCTTTTTCCGACAGAGACACTCCCAGCGATACCAATAACAAATGGGACACGCTTTTTAGTGATATTTAGAAATTGATTCATTTCATCATGTAAGCGTTTACTGTGACACATACGGCGATAGAGCAGTTCTGAGAGGGGCAAATAAATGTCTCTTACTTCCGCTTCAGAGATGGACTCATAAATGCCTTCTAATCGTCGGCGCTCTTGCTTTGACAATGACAGGCCTGGGCGTGTACATAAAGCGGCCCATTCATCACGGTGAAATGTTGTAAATGTGTCTGTCGTTCTTGTTAATTCGTCTGTTGTCATCAGGAAGTCTCCTTTGAGAAGTCAGCAAAGTGGACAAGGGAAAGCGGCACGACCACAAATCTACGCGAACTTCTAAGTCTATACAAAGTAAGGACGTAATGTTCAGTGAAAATGTTTTTCTGTAAAAGAAGCGTAGCATGGTTTACAGTGAGAATCAAGAAGGATGATAAATTTCAAGCGTAATGTGTGGGGAACTGATGAGGACAATATAGAAAATGAGCAAACGAAATGCTTTACCATAGTAACGATAAGGAAACCCATTACGTTACTTTCGGTAAAGCATGGAGGAAAACAAATCACCAACAGGAATGTCTTTCATTTGCTCCATCAACCTTGCGAGCTCCTGCTGGTTTTTTAATGAGCCTTCTAATAACACCTGAACTGTTTGCTCACGATCAATTAAAATTGATTGCACAGATAGGGCATTTGTTAATAATGCTGTGACGATAGCAATTTCAGTCGGTGTAATTTTTGACTGCTTTTTTGAACCAAATGGATTTTGTTGACCAGTATATGATTGTCCCTGTTTGTTTGAGGCATCGTTCCACATACGAACCCTCCCTCTACGAATTGAAGACAACCAATGGGCTTGGCGGGATGGTATCAGCCCCAGGATCAGGGAATAAGTCAAACAAAAAGCTAAAAACGACAAATAGTGTCACGACAATAAGAATGACGACGGATATGCCAGATGGTACATTCATCGGAGTGATCACCTACTTTGAGGGGTTGCTATACTTTATGCACATGGGCACAATTGGTGCGTATGTTGAAATCATCTTAAGAAGTAGTTTAAGAAAGGTGCTCCATGGTCATACTGAGTCCAAAGAGTGAACATGCAAGGAGGCACTTGTTAATGGTGATGATGAGAGATGTATGGGTAAATTGGTTTGAAGGAGAAGAGAACGGATATAACGTATGTCATTTTCACGAATGGCGTAGTGAAGACAGGGTGGAAGTGCTTGATCAAGTTGTATTATTACGTGGGGATGAAGCACTTGTCGATTATATTGAAAACCATTTATTGGAACTCCCGGAAGCTTTATTGGAGGATGTGTATCAAAAGAGTTATTTACGGAAAAACATGTCACGCATTGAGCTTGATTACTGCTTTATTATTTCTGATGGGTACCGGATTATAGCGGTGGATACAATGGGTTATAAAACGCCCATTCGTAAAAGTCGTTTAACGCCACGTCAAGAGCAGCTCGTATACGAGACGTTAAAAGACCAAGAAGTGGTTTTTTACACACTTGATTCGGTAGTACCAGAAAAAGAATATCATCTCCTTTCCCCTAATCCAGCTGATCTGAAAGGGTTGACACGTAAAGAGCGTCAGTTGAAACAGTTGTTATATATGGTGCTTGACCAACTGCAATCGGCAGGCACTGATGCAGAATTAAAGTATTGGTGTACGGAGTGGTGCCCTGTTGCTTATAAAGTGCTGCAACATAAGGAAAGGGAAGAATTATGGGATTACTTAATTTCTGGTGTACGTAAAGGATGGAGCGAGTCTCATTATGAATTGTGTGAGGCCATGGTAAAAGGACAACCTTTCTTTGAAAAATTATGGGAACTTGAACACCCAGAGAGGGTAAAGTAAAGGAGTGTTTACAATCATTGATGTAGCCTCTATAATGAACATGAGTAGTTGACGAAGGAGGCACGTGTGAAATGGGAAATATGGATTCTCTTGCATATTTAATCATGCAAGTTCTCACAGTCGTTTTACTTGTAGGCACGCTCGGTTTGTCATTTTTTGTAGGTAAGGTATGGAAGAAGACAAACGGTTATTAAATAACATGTGTACTGCACGAAAAGCTGCGCACTATAGCCTGTCGATAGGCTGTGGGCGCGCTTTTTTGTTGTACATTCATAAAAAAGCTTCAATGAGCATAAAGGAATAGGGAGAGCTTGGGAAAGGAGAAATATGGATGAAACTGTTGAAAACCTTTGGTGGTGTCGCCACATTTGTAGCGATTGGCGTTGTAGGTTGGGTGTATTTTCAGGCGGAACAGGTTTCTCCTTATGATGTTGAAGCGATTGTGAAGGAACGGGCGGAAGGGGTGCATGTTGGCAATATTGCGCCATCTTTTACACTTAAAACATTATCAGGTACGCAAGATGGCTACCTACCTCGCCCAGGAAATACAATCATTCATTTTTTTGCGACGTGGTGTTATCCGTGTCAAGAAGAAATGCCATTCATTGTGCGACTTCATGAACAGTTACGCGCACAGGGAGATACGTTTTTAGCTGTAAATTTAACACATGAAGGGGACAGGCAGTCGGACCTATCAGCCTTTTTAAATCACTTTGAGGCAACATTTGACCCCGTATTAGATGAGCGAGGAGACATACAGCAGTTATATCAAATTGTTGGCATACCAACGACCATTGTCATTGGTAGAGATGGGATCATTGAAGATAGAATTACTGGAGCATTATCACCACAAATGATCGATCAGTGGGTTTCTTTTTAAACATGGGTTATGTTAATAAGGTGTCGATTTTTGTATCTAATTCCTGTAACAATTGACGGGCAGTTGCATCATTGACTTTGTCATAATGATGTTTTCCACCAGGTGCTTCATCAGCTGCATCGGCTTCTGCGACAACTTGCTGTAAGGGGGTCAGTTGTAATGTACTTCCAGGTAAATACGAGTCAGTATGAAGTAAAACAGCTAGTGCAATTTCTTTTGCTTTCTTCGGATGTTCGCCAAGGCGAATGAGTAATTTGTGTGCACGTTCAGCACCTTTAATGGCGTGAATATCATAGGCACGATAAAGGGAAAAGTCCCACTTACCGTTTCTGTACCAAGTATAATGTCCGATATCGTGCAAAAAAGCGGCCTTTGTAGCCAAATCTGGGCAGACATTTTTTTTATTCGCGAATGCAAAGGCGAGAGAGGCACAACGAATTGCGTGAGCCATACCCGATCGTTGAATATATTTTTGCGCAATATGATGGTGATAGATGTCAAGTAGTTTCACGTCTCGCATCACACGTCTCTCCTTTTCTACAGCGATGTGTGCTTATTTTTTAACTATCTATGATATAATAAAGGCATACATTTGTAAAGGAGGGATACCTTTTGGGTTTAACACATGTTTTTTCCAAAGGTGAAGAAGTGGCCAATGCGATTACACACGGGATTGGTGCATTGTTTAGTGTTGTAGCACTGACATTGCTCGTCATTCAGTCAAGTTTGTATGGAACGGGCTGGCATGTCGTTAGTTTTACCATTTATGGGGTAACGATGCTTCTTCTGTATATTTCCTCTACAATGGTGCATAGCTTAAGGCCTGGAAAAGCAAAAGACGTGTTTGAGATTTTCGATCATGCTGCCATCTACTTATTTATTGCAGGAACGTATACACCGATCTTACTCGTTGTTGTTGGTGGCGCATTAGGATGGACGTTATTTACCATTGTGTGGGGGCTGGCAGTTGTCGGAGTTGTATTTAAAGTATGGTTTGCCAAACGTTTTGTCATTTTGTCGACATTGTTTTATTTACTTATGGGGTGGCTTGCTATATTTGCTTTTGGTCCTATTCGTGAGTCACTGCCATCTGTAGGATTATGGTTATTAGTGAGTGGTGGCATTGTCTATTCACTAGGTACGATTTTCTATATGTGGCGTTGGTTTCTGTATCATCATGCGATATGGCATATGTTTGTCGTGGCCGGCTCTGTTTGTCACTTCTTACTAATTATTCGATATGTTTTGCCTGTATCAGTATAAAACAACAAGGATGGCACGAGTGCCATCCTTGTTGTTTTTATACATATCCTTTCGGGAAATAACTGGACCATTTTTCATCGACAGTACGTGCTGTTTTGTCATCGACAACAACTTCATCAGGATAAAAAGGTTTCATCCGAGCATCAATAATGATTGGACCTTTATATCGAATATTATTGTGGACAATATCCGCTTTCGCATAAACATCGTGTGCCGGATCGAACCTTGTAAAGGTCGTCCATAGAAATAATTTTTGTGTGTAGGAGATGTTGGCATCATCAACAATAAAAACGAGCTGCCAGTCTTTAAAGGCTTCCTGTGCATGGTCTTTAAGCCAAGCCCCATAGTCTTCATGGCTTGTGTAACTTGGGCCTGCAACGACGAGACAGCCGCCACAGTAGGGTTTAATATCAATGGCACCGTCGACATGACCCCCTGTATACGTATGTGTCAGTGACCGAATGGGTTCTCCGAGTCCAGTCATAATGGCTTTACTACCGGCGTTGAATCGGCGACCAGTGTAGTCAAGTGTGTCCATGGATGTATCCGTTAAAATTAGCAGGTCACGTTCTGGTTTAAATCGCTCAAGGACTGCTTCTAACAATTCACTAAAGTGATTGAGATTAACCGTTTTGTTTGTGACCATCAGGAATTTTGTTAATGAAAGTTGTCCTTCTCCTAGAATACGAATGGCGTGTGTTAAACCTTCTTTATAATAAGAGTCACGTACAATCGCGCCAGTAAGAGAGTGGACACCTGTCTCACCATAAGCTTGTAAATCTTTGACACCGCTCATGACGAGTGGGTATAGCGGCTTGATTAAACGCTGCAAGTACTCGGCAATGTAATAATCTTCCTGATATGGTTTCCCAACGACAGTCGCAGGGTAAATAGCGTCTTTACGTCGCCACATGTGCTGAACATCAAACACTGGGAAATCGTGTTGTAAAGAATAATACCCATAATGATCACCAAATGGTCCCTCAGGTTCGCGTACATGAGGGGGGACGACACCAGTAAAGGCAAATTCTGCCTCTGCAATAAGTGGATGCGGATGGTGATCCACTTTGGCAGTTGTGAGCTTTTCTCCCATAAGTAAAGAAGTAAACATTAGTTCAGGTATTGCTTCAGGAAGCGGGGCAATTGCTGATATCATTAATGCAGGAGGTCCGCCAATAAATAAACTTGTTGGCAAAGCTTCATTCCGTTGTTCAGCGGCGTAATGGTGAAATCCGCCGCCTTTATGAATTTGCCAGTGCATACCGGTACGATTCTTTTCGCGTAATTCAATACGGTACATACCGAGGTTATGCTCATTTTTGTCTGGGTGCTCTGTATAGACGAGCGGTAATGTCACAAAAGGACCGCTATCATCTTTCCAACCAGTTAAAGCGGGTAAGATGTTCATGTCAACATCTGTGGTGTGTACCGCGGTTACTGGCGCTTTGTTTACAGAAATGTTTTTTGTGCCGAGGTTGAGGACATTGCGAAATAAGTGTCGCTCTTGCCATAATGAAGAGATACTAGGTGGCATGAGTCGATCAAGTGCACTTGTTGCTTGCTGAACAAAAGTTTCAGGTTTTGGACCAAACGCCATATTTACACGGCGAATTGTACCAAACAAATTGGTCACAACAGGGAACGGGCTTCCTTTGACATTGGTAAAGAAAAGTGCAGGGCCTTGTTCCTCAATGATTCGTCGATGAATTTCTGGGATTTCCAAGTATGGGTCGACTTCAGTTGTTACTTCAACGATCTCTTTTTCTTCTCTTAACTGATCCATAAAGGAACGTAAATGAATATGCATTTGAAAAACCTCCGTTTGGGGAGTTGGCAGTATATACGCCAATAACCCGTGTCACTCCTCTTCTATCATACGTGTATTCGCTAAAAAACTCAAAGGAAATCCTGTGAACGGAATCAGATCAGTGGAAAAAATGTGGTATGAGCGGTATAATTTTTGTAAAGGCTATCATCAATTGGCGAAATGGACGAAAGGAGAGGAAAAAGTGCAAGTAACCCGGAAGTATTTGATCGCTGCGTGCACAGTTGTGGGATTGGGTCTCATATTGTTGGCAAGCAATATACAAGTAAATTCAGGGAAATCACTCTTGATGCACCCCCAAAAACAGTTAGGGGAAATGTCATTTGACGTGCCAATTGGGACAACGCGCTTTCTTCATCAAACGGACGTCCAATTTTCTTACCCGAAAGAGGGGGTACGTGGGATTTACGTAAGTGGCCCTTCAGCAGGTGGAACGCGTTTTTCCTCAATGGTTGAACTTGTTGAAAACACAGGATTAAACGCAATGGTCATTGATGTAAAAGATGATTTTGGTCATGTAACGTATCAACCTGATGAGCATTCGCCTTTTTATGATATTGCTAAGCCTTATATTAAAGATCCAAAAAAATTGATGAAAGTGCTGGAAGAAAAAGAGATTTATCCAATTGCGCGGATTGTTGTGTTTAAAGACACTGTTTTAGCAGAAAAACGTCCAGATCTTTCCTTTAAGGACGGCAAGGATGTTTGGGCAAACAGTCGCGGCGAAGCATTTGTCAATCCATTTTTAGAGGAGGTTTGGCGCTACAACATTGCGATTGCTGAAGAAGCAGCAAAAATGGGGTTTCGTGAAATCCAATTTGATTACGTTCGTTTTCCCGAAGGTTTTGAGCATCGTGATGAACAGCTGAAATATGATACGGGCAAATATGGAGAGGGGGATGACAGTCATGTTCAGCGACGTGTAACAGCTGTCACTGACTTTGTCGCTTATGCACGAGAGGCGTTATCTGCCTACAACGTGGATGTATCGGTTGATATTTTCGGCTACGCGGCAACTGTCGTAGATACCCCAGGGATCGGACAAAACTTTCTCCGGATTGCTGAAAATGTAGATATCATTTCTGCAATGATTTATCCGAGTCATTGGACGGCTCATTTTGGCTTAGATAAGCCCGATTTATACCCATACGAGTTGACTGATGCATATGCTAAGGTGGAAACGGCATTATTAAATCAGCTGAAGGAAAACAAACCGACATCAAGACCATGGATTCAGGACTTTACTGCTAGTTATTTAGGGGAAGGTAATTATATTCCTTACGGTGTCAAAGAAGTTGAAGCGCAAATAAAAGCACTGTATGATAATGACATCGAGGAGTTCTTGCTGTGGAATGCAGGCAATAACTATACAACAGGTGTTCATTATGATAATCCAAAGTAGCGTATTTTTCTTTCCCTATTACAAATGTTAATGGTAAGTGTTTAAAAAATGAATGGAGGATGAAGCGTGTCAACATGGTATGAAAAGCTAGCGGAATATTTTCCAATTGAAGAAATGAAGTCAGAAGAACATATGAAGTTGTTGTTAAAGGAGAAAGGTGACATCTATCACAAAGATGAAAGTCCAAAACATGTATTGATGTATGTCGAAACAGAGGACTTTGTTTTTGTTGACTATTTGTTTGTATCTCGCGAAGCAAGAGGAGAGGGCATGGGGAAAAACTTGCTCATGAAGCTGAAGCGCAAGGGAAAGCCGATTATACTCGAAGTTGAACCGATTGATTATAAAGATACAGATACAAAAAAACGGCAGCGTTTTTATAATCGAGAAGGGTTTAAGCATGCGAAGTCTATAGGGTATCGTCGTCGTTCTCTTGCCACGAATAAAGTAACAGAGCTGGAGATTTTATATTGGACACCAGATGATGAAGATGAGCATAGTATTTATGAAAAGATGTGCCATACGTACGAAATGATTCACACATATAAGGATGAGCATTTATATGGTGAATCTTACGAAGAGGTAGATGAAGTGTTGACATTAAATCATAATCAGTCGCAAAAATCGTAGACATTTTCTTATAAGGGTGGTGGAGCTATTGAAGCAAAAAGATAAATTGAAGCAGAAACGACGGGGTTATTTAAAGGACGTATTTAAAAAACGATTGGAGCATTGGAAAAAGCGCCGTGGTCACGTATATCCGCGTCCACAGTCTTATAAGGTGAGTGCTTAAATAGAGATGTATCAAGTATGTGGGGTGTCGCAATGTTCGCTACAGAAACATACTCTCACACATTTTTTATCTGATATTTGTCTAATTTTAACCGCATTGCACTATACAGCGATTCTGCAACCTTGTATAATAGAAGGTGTGATAACGTAAACAATCGGTAGAAAAAGTAGAGAAATTAAGATTGATGAAGGAGAGGTTTCGGTATATGGTCACATTGCTAACATCCCCTAGCTGCACATCGTGTCGAAAAGCAAAAGCTTGGTTAGAAGAACATGATATTCCTTTCGAAGAGCGAAATATTTTCATGTCTCCTTTGTCTGTAGAAGAAGTAAAACAAGTAGTTCGTATGACAGAGGACGGCACTGATGAGATTATTTCTACACGTTCAAAAGTATTTCAAGATTTAGAGGTTGAATTTGAGTCTTTGCCAATACAAAAGTTATTTACCATTATTAGTGAAAACCCAGGCTTATTGCGACGCCCCATCATTTTTGATGAGAAGCGTTTACAAGTAGGGTACAACGATGCAGAAATTCGCCGGTTTTTGCCTCGGAAAGTGAGAACGTTCCAACTAAAAGAGGCGCAACGCCTTGTAAATTAATTAATCGACCCTTCTATAGGTGGCCGAAGCACCTGTAGAGGTTTTTTACATTCGGTTGTTCGCTCCAAGTAAAAAACATTTGCAGGTGCTTCGGGACAGAACCTTCTGACTATTTTCTGTGACATAGGTAAAACATCTTGACAACGGAGATAAACTGAGAGAAAATAAGGAATTACAGACAGATTAAACTGAGCTTGAAACGCGTACATGTAATTAAGAATAGGGGGGAAACGAGTATGGAAATCGAGCGAGTCAATGATTCAACGATTAAGTTCTTCATTACGTATAAGGATATAGAAGCACGTGGTTTTGAGCGAGACGAGATTTGGTATAATCGTGAACGCGGAGAAGAACTTTTTTATGACATGATGCGTGAGGCGACACACCATGATGAGTTTGAGCTTGATGGCCCCCTATGGATTCAAGTTCAAGCGTTGGATCAAGGGCTTGAAATTATTGTTACACGTGGTCAAGTCTCAAATGGGAACGTGAAGCTTGAAATCCCCCTAAATGAGGATTTACTTGAAGAAAAAAGACAGTCAGACGATATAGAAGAAGCCCAAAGCCTGCCTTTAGAAGACGTAGATACGTTGGAAATTGTCATCGGTTTTGTCGATATTGAAGACGTTATTTCGTTAAGCCACACAGTTTCTGCAAATGAAGTGATGAATGAGCTGTACCATTATGACGATCGGTATTACTTATACGTTTACTTCAGCAATGAGGTCATGAATGAAGAGGAGCAAGATAACCTTCTTAGCCGGATGCTTGAATATGGATATGAGTCCGTGTTGACCATTCACCGTTTACAGGAGTATGGAAAGAAAATTATTCCGTCAGAAGCTTTGGCAAAAGTACGGCGCACTTTTTTTAGTAATGAGTAACAGTGGAAAGATAAGCGCATGATGTTGTGAAGTCGCACATCTGTATGTAAATGATGTGCAGGTGTGCGAGCTGAACGCACGAGATTTCTGTATGGAAGAGGTGTAGAAATGCTGCAGGCAGTAAACCAAGATGGAGTAAAACGTCATTTTTTGGAAGCGCTTACAGAAATGGAGTGGCGCGAGCGTAAACGACATGAACGTTTTTTCTGTCCTGTTTGTCAAGAAGAAGTGTTAATCAAACTTGGGAAGAAGAAAAGGTGGCATTTTTCTCATAAGTCACGAGCACGTTGTCCTGCCGCTCGGCATGGAGAGACAGATGTCCATCGTTTGGGAAAAGAAAAATTATTTCGTTGGTTGCAGTCGCAAGGAGAACAAGTCTCATTGGAATACTGGATTCCTGAAAGCCGACAAAGGCCAGATTTATATATATGCGGTGAACGACAAGTTGTGATTGAATATCAATGTGCAGAGATGACCGTCGATCAGACAATGAAAAGAACAAAAGCTTATCGTGCTCAGCGTATGAATGATCTGTGGATTTTATCGGGTGCACGTGTACGCCGACGAATGACACAATTGTTTCGATTTCGATTATTTGAATGGTATATGTCACAAAACAGACATTACGAGCGCTATTTCGTTTATTTTGACCCGCAGTCAGACACATTTTGTTTTCTTCGTCATGTCATTCCCCTGGATGTTTCCTCATGTTTTGCTACGTATACATTGTTTCCATCATCAGAAGTGACGCTTTCCCAATTGTCTCATCCACCACCAATGATGCCATCTTATGAAGCATCAATACTATCCTATCGACAGAAAAGAAGGAAGAGCCCGGTTTATCGTTATCAACATCGAACTTTTTTATCATATTTATCTTCTTATCATTGTCATACTCCCCCACTTGAGGCCGGTTGGCCACTACCTTCCCAATGTTATATCCAAATCCCTTGTGATATTTGGCAAACTCATTTTTTGTTCTCCTTTGTAGCGACGCAACAAAATGGCGTCATTTTATTTGATCAAGCATGTTCTTTCTTGAAGCGCCTATTTGCTACTTTCCCACATGCGATTGTACCCTATTGCCGTCGACGCGATGTGATAGAACGAATTGTGAGTGAATATTTACAGTTACTATGTGTATTTTCTTCACTATTACCGCGCTCTGCAAGTACCTTCGTTTGTTGTTCCCCTCCACATAGTGAATGGACAGAAGAAACAGAACGCCATCATATAAAATATTGGGAAAGTCTATTTGTAAATCGCACTTCAATAGCTATGTTGGAAGGAGGAAAAAGTAGCAAAAAAGATGAGTATAGAAAAGGGAGAGGCGATGGCGGTAGGAGCGAAAAGGGATAGGGAAATCGGGAAATGGAAAAAAAGGAGTTGCCAAGGCGGTGGTTTTCCGTTAAAATATGGTTAATTGCAATTCACATTTTCTTCTTCGATAAAAAGAGGCTGTTCCAAGTGGTTGATGACTTGGGACAGCCTCTTTGTGTTTGATGAGAGTAGCGCTATCGAATCCAGCGCCAAAAGGTGCCATACCTAAAAGGAACAGCTTCAATTTTTTGTTGTAAAAGAAGCATTTTGAGCTGCCGCTCGGCTTCATCCAGGCTAAGATCCAATACAACGGCTACTTCAAGCGTAGCAACAAAATCAAACTGTTGTAAGAAAATTTCTAATGACAGCGAGTTCGATTTCCGAGGTGTAAATCCAAGCATGTCTGCTAACACTTGTACGTAAACCGAAAAAGGATACTCACCAGATATTTTAATACCAGCCTCTTCTGTATGTCCATTAAAAAAAACAAACGTAGGCACAGTTTCGACGCCCATTTCACGGGTTGTTTGCAAGTCGCACTGTAATGCTTTTACGGCGCTCGTGCTGGTTAAATCAGTGAGGAAGGCATCAACATCAAGCGAAGCCTCTTTTGCGCAGGTAATTAAAACTGTTTGGTCAGTAATGCATCGTTGTTTTAAAAATAATGCTTCCCGTAATTTACGTAAAAAAGCATGACCTGCCCTAGGTCCCTGTAGCTCGGCTGCTTTAATTGCGAGTGACACTTTAAATGGTTCGAGGTCCATATCTTGTATAGGAATGTTACCAGCAGAAGACATACTATGCTGACGTTCAATTGTAATGGAATTTAAATGAGCGTTACGCGAGCCACGGCTATTCCAAGTTGTTAATTTCCCTGCTACTAGAATACGAATTTTCAAGTAGTGACCATATTCTACCCGCAATTTTTTTAAGATCGGTTCCATTGACCAACATTGTGAACAGAGAGGATCAATAAAGGTATAAATTTCAATTGGTTTTTTTGTTGTCAGGATACGATCGTTGGATGTAATGCCGCAGACACCAAGTTGTTCATCGCACGTATTGTGTGAGTAATGCTTGATGTTCATTGGTCAACTCCTTCCTTTTCATCATCGTGGTGTTGGATGGTTAATCATATGGTGTGCAGTCAAAGTGAAACGATGCATCATGTGCTCGCGTAAAGGACCCGAGAGTCCGATGTCATCCATGGCATGTGCCATACATGAAAGCCATGCTTCTGCTTGGACAGGCGTGATGATAAAAGGCATGTGGCGTGCTCGGAGTCGAGGATGTCCGAATGTCTCTGTGTAAAGGGGGGGACCCCCAAGAAATTGAGTTAAAAATTTTTTTTGTTTCGCTGCTGTTTCTGTTAAGTCTGCCGGGAATAAATGTCGTACTTCTTCATGAGATGATATATGTTGATAAAAGGTATCGACAAGACGAGAGAGAACCTCTTCTCCTCCAAGTGCGTCAAAGGCGCTTTGTTGTTGTTCAGGAACGGGCTTATTTCGATTGTACGTCATGAACCGTCTCTCCTTATCGTGGTGCATATGAATGGCATAGTTTTGTGCTACTTATTCTATTTTATCAATCGCTTACGAAGACAGCAACTTTGCTGATCGATCTTAAGGTATGTCATTGGCGTGACTGGTAGGAGTGAAAAAGACGCCCAATCTTACTCACGGTTGGAATTGGTTGTGTACCGACTTTGTCGAGAAGATTGTTTAAAACTTCTTGCGCATGTGTCATGGAAGAGCCTTCAAATTCCACTTCGTAATCCTCTGTTTGTAAATAAAAGCTATGATCAAGACAGAGCAACCCATTTTCATAAGAAATGACTCTTCTCTCAGTACGTATACGACCAAGGGGTGTCACATTTATGGGAGAACCTACTAACGAGGTGATGGCAATCTTAACAGGTCCCTCTGGGATTTCACCAGATTGTAGGAGCGCAGACATATCGGGTGTGAACGGTTGGTGTGTTTCTAATAGCCCATCCTGAAAGGGTTGTTTGAATGTAAGTACGGTGTCCGTCTCTTTTGTTCGTACACGAAGTGCAGCCCCATGCTGTTTAAGCGTAAGTGTCTCTGTATCATAGTAAGTATTTTCTTGTGAAATCGCGGTGTAAGTGGGGAATAATTGTTGCAGACGTATAAATGTTTGCTTTTTTACGAGGGACTTCGCTTCAAATTCAACTTCTTTTTTCATTTTTGTGCTCCTTTTATTCATGCTCTGTCCGTTATTATACGGCGAAAGTGTGGTTTGTGCAAAGGATGTGCAGCATTTGTATAACAGTTGTGGTAAAATAGAGGCAGTTAAGTGGATCATGTTTGGGAGGACGATGAAGTGATAGAGCAATGGAAAGTAGCATCGATTCAAACGAACTATGAGGATGGTGTGGCGACCGCAATATTAGCTTCTCCAATGCGATCTCTACCTGTTCATTTACTTCAAGCAAAAGATCATGTGCTTGTTGATTCTCATGGTTTTGCTTTTCTATATATGTTAGAGGCAGAGGAAATGTACCATGTGCTTCGTTTTGAAGAAGATACATGGGCACAATTAAAAGATGCTTATGAGAAAGAAATGTCACTGTATGTGCAATTAGGCAAGGAAACAATACTGCAATTAACGGGATTAAATGAAGAGATGGCATTCCTTCTAGAAAACATTTCTGGTAATAGCAACTATGGAGCGGATTTTGAGCAAGCAGTCCGGCGCATATTTTTTCAAGAAACAACATAATACATAGATGCTTCCAGAGCGACAGTAGGTGACTCGATGAATTGGCACTCGTTTTTAACGCCGTACCAACAAGCAGTGGACGAGCTAAAAGTGAAATTTAAAGGAATACGAGAACAATATGAGCAAACGTCAAAGCATACACCGATTGAATTTGTGACTGGCCGTGTGAAGCCTGTATCAAGTATATTAAATAAAGCCATGCGAAAAAAAATTGCATTAAATGAGTTGGCGGAGAAGATGCAAGATGTTGCTGGTGTGCGGATTGTCACGCAATTCGTGGAAGACATTGATACGGTACTACAACTCGTTCGTTCGAGAAAAGACTTTGAGATTATTTCTGAGCGTAATTACATTCAACAGAAAAAGCCTAGTGGTTATCGCTCCTATCACTTAGTATTGCGCTATCCAGTGCAAACAATTGAAGGAGAGGAACGAATTCTTGTTGAGTTACAAGTCCGGACGCTGTCAATGAACTTTTGGGCAACGATTGAACATTCACTCCGCTACAAGTATAGTGGGGAAATTCCTGAAGATATTAATATTCGATTGCAACGTGCATCAGAAGCGGCGTTTCGATTGGATGAGGAGATGTCTATTATTCGTGATGAAGTGCGTGAGGCACAACGTACGTTAACGACAAAAGAGGAACAAAGCCGACTTGGTAACTAGCAGAGAGGAGGGTATGTTTGAAATTTATTGTTGCTTCTCGCGGAGACACATTATCAAATGAATTGCAGCAGGTAATCGAAAACCGGCTATGTCAAGCTGAATTAATAAAAGACACGCGATCGCCTGATATGGTCATTACGGTTGGTGGGGACGGCACGTTTTTACAAGCGTTTCATGACTATAATGATCGATTAGATCAAACGGCTTTTGTAGGCATACATACAGGCCACTTAGGTTTTTATGCAGATTGGTCACCAAGTGAAGTGGATGCACTTTTGACACACATTATTAAAACGCCGTATCAAGTCATCGCGTATCCGTTGCTTGAAGTTGTGATTCGTTATGCTAATAATAGAGAACCAGCGCGTTATTTAGCCGTCAATGAATGTACAGTCAAGAGTATGGAAGGTTCTCTTGTGTGCCATGTAGAAATTAAAGGAGAGACCTTTGAAACGTTTCGTGGTGACGGACTCTGTATGTCGACCCCTTCAGGGAGTACAGCTTATAATAAAGCATTAGGAGGAGCGATTCTTCACCCGTCGCTTGCATCTATTCAGTTGTCAGAGATGGCCTCCATTAACAATCGCGTGTATCGGACGTTAGGTTCTCCACTTGTATTGCCACAGCACCATACTTGTCTACTTAAGTTAATCAATGGAGAAAAGGCACAAGTAACGATCGATCACTTCACATTGCCTGTTCATCAGGAAAAAGTTGAGACGATCCAGTGTCGTGTTGCGGAGGAAAAAGTCCGTTTTGCTCGTTTTCGTCCATTCCCATTTTGGAAACGTGTGAAGGAGTCGTTTATTAGTGACTAATGCGATGTCCTGGGTTGTGCAAAAAGAAGAAGCGCCCATGCTTTTGCGAACGTTTTTACGAGAGAAAAAGTCAGTCTCTAAGCGACTGTTGGCGGCAGTGAAATTTAAAGGTGGTCAACTGGAAGTGAACGGACAAGAGGTGACAGTGCGTCATTTATTGCAGCCTGGTGACACAGTACGGATGGTGCTACCCCCGGAGTATCCAACGCTTCAACCAGAACCTACCCCGTTTATGATTCATTTTGAAGATGACCATATACTTGTGGCAGAAAAAAAGGCAGGCATGTCAACGATTCCCTCTAGGGAACACCCGTATGGGTCATTGGCGCAAGCAGTGTTACATTATTATCAGGAACATCAAATTCAGGCAACGTTTCATGCGGTCAATCGTTTAGATAAAGGTACAAGTGGTCTGTTGCTTATCGCAAAACATGGTTATGCACATGAACGGATGTCTCAGTTACAAAAGCAAGGGCAATTAAAGCGGTGTTACCAAGCACTGATTCAAGGCCAATTGCCCCCTACACTGGATGTCATTGATGCACCAATTGGTCGGCAAGATACGAGCATCATCACGCGTGAAGTACGTGCAGATGGGAAGTGCGCACGAACGCATGTGAAGACAGGGGCATCTTCTCCAGATTATAGCTTAATCGAGCTGCAACTTGAGACTGGGAGAACACATCAAATCCGTGTGCACTTAGCATATGTAGGGTATCCTTTAGTGGGGGACGAACTATACGGGGGACAGCCAGCTACTTTTGCTCATCAAGCGTTGCATTGTCACAAACTTGCGTTTAAACACCCTTTTTCTGGAGAGTGGTTATCTTTTCAACTTGCGTTGCCTTTTTCATGGTTTCCTTATATGAAGGGGATGGCCTGCACTTGTGAGTAGTGTTGGATGAACGGTTAAAAAAATTAAATATATTCATGTGGAGGGACAAAAAATGAGACAATTAAATTTATCAGACCGCACATATGTTGTGATGGGCGTAGCAAATAAGCGTAGTATTGCATGGGGCATTGCGCAAGCGCTAGCTGGAGCAGGGGCGAACTTGATTTTTACGTATGCAGGAGAGCGGTTAGGGGAAAATGTTCGAACCCTTTCAGAGACGTTGCCTGGAGCGCATCATGTATTCCCGTGCGATATTACGAACGATGAGCAAATTGAACAGGCATTTGCACATATGAAAGAGGCTGTGGGTACAATACATGGCCTTGTTCACTGTATTGCATTTGCAAATAAAGAAGAATTAGAAGGCGAATACTTAAACGTGACCCGTGAAGGTTATTTACTGGCCCAAAATGTAAGTGCCTATTCTTTTACAGCTGTAGCAAAAGCTGCGCGACCACTCATGACAGAGGGCGGCAGCATGACAACATTAACCTATCTTGGTGGGGAGCGTGTTGTGCGTAATTATAATGTGATGGGTGTCGCCAAGGCTGCACTGGATGCGAGTGTGAAGTATTTGGCCAACGATTTAGGGAAGGATGGGATTCGTGTCAATGCCATTTCTGCAGGTCCAATTCGGACGCTTGCGGCTAAAGGAATTAGCGGCTTTAACGATGTCTTAAAAGAGATTGAAGAAAAAGCGCCTCTACGGAAAACGACAACACAAGAAGAAGTGGGAGACACAGCGCTGTTTTTAGCGAGTGATTTGGCTCGAGGGATCACTGGCGAAGTTATTCATGTGGACGGTGGGTATAACATTTTGTCCTTATCATAAGAAATAAGACCGATACAATGAAAAAGGCGTGCAATGACAATAGAAGCACGTCTTTTTTGTATCAGTCTTAGAAAGTTTACAATTATGAGTATTATCCACCATTAAGTGGACCAGTTGGCACCGGTAGATCCAATATTTTAATCACATTTTTTAGTTTAGATTCTAAAACCATTTCTTTTTTAAAGATGGCATCTAACATGGATTCTACACTCTCATTAATCTCTATAATTTGCGCTACAGTGGCAGGGGGACCGGTAATACCTGGTAGTGTACCGAGTACATATTGAATTTTCTCACCTTCGGCATTAATGATATGCGCAAGACCCATTTCTTCCATGGCAATAGAGGCTAACAACAAATTTACGACGTCATCACGATCAATGGTAATCGTCGGTGTAAAATTGGGCATATTTGCTTGAGACATATGATTCCCTTCTTTCTATAGGCGGTTATTCAATCATATGCACGGTTTCATTTATCTTGCTTGTATGATAATAAAAAATAGATCAACATGCCATTCCGTCATTTTTACTAATTGTATTCATACATATGCAATAGGAACGTTTTTTAGAAAGGGTGTGAAGGAATGAGTGAAGAATCTTTACGACCATTACGATTGACAGGCATACAGTTACAGCAACGGTTGATTCACGTACAGTCAGAAAATAATCGCTTGAAACGAGAGTTGGCACGTTATAAAAATGAATACCACTATGATATGATTGATCAATTAAAGAAGGAAAATGAGCAATTGAAACAACGCATTTCATTAATCGAGGAGGAAAAACAAATCAATGAAGAACCAGTAATTGTTGGTCAGCATTTTGTGCAGGACCAGCCGGAGGAAAGTTTACATCGTAAAGAAAGTGCCGAAAGTAATTTTTTCGTTTCTCACCAAGAGAGGGAAACAGATTTAGAAGAAAAAAAGGAGCATAACTTAAAACATTCAGGTGAAGAGGATTGGTTTTCTCATAGTGTAAAAAGCCGTTCACGTTAAGAGAATAAGGAAAAAACCGTTGCATGATTTTACAGCAACGGTTTTTTGTGGGAACTGTTTTACAGTCGCTCTATCGGTTTCTCTGAAGCAATTGGACAGTTACGTGTGTCAAATAACATGTTGCTATGTTCGGTAATCATATTGTAGTCAAGACAAGAATGATCAGCGGTAATGAGTACAAGTGTGTGACGAGCAAGTGTTTCAGGTGTTAGTGGGATAGACGTAAGCGTTTCTTGATCAATCGTCATATGTTCGATGTAAGGATCATGAAAAGAGACGCTCATTCCTTTTAAACGTAATTGGCGAGCGATAAGGGGAACAATAGATTGTCTTAAATCATTGACATCTTTTTTGTAAGAAATGCCAACAAGTAGAACGGAAGCATCCTTTTGATTGATGTTGTGTAACAACGACTGGACACGAGAAGCAATGTAATATGGTTGCGCATCATTAATTCTTTTGGCTAAGTCGATGAAGTCTGTTTGGATATTAGACTGATTGGCTTTCCACTTTAAATAAAGTGGATCGACAGGGATGCAATGTCCACCAATACCAGGGCCAGGCTCATAGTGGCTATAACCATAGGGTTTTGTTTTTGCGGCATCTAAAACTTCCCATACATCAATATCAAGGTCATGACAAATACGTGCCATTTCATTAATGAAGGAAATATTGATAAAACGCTGTGTGTTTTCTAATAGTTTTGTCATTTCTGCGACTCTTGGAGATGAGACAGGGACGAGTTGATCAAAAACAGGTGTGTATAATTGAGTAATTTCTTCAAGACATTGAGGGGTCACACCGCTTATGACTTTTGGAATTGTTTTAAAGAGATAAGATGAATCACCTGGATTGATTCGCTCAGGGGAATATGCAATATATACATCTTCTCCAACAATAAGATTTTCCTGTTCACACAAAGGAATGAGGACTTCCTCAGTTGTTCCTGGAAAGGTTGAACTTTCTAATACAATGAGTGTGCCTTTTTTAATGTAAGGAAGTAATGACTTCATTGCTGTTTGGACATAGCTTAAATCAGGAGACTGGTCCATAATGAGTGGCGTGGGCACACATAAAATAATGGTGTCGACTTCTTTAACGCGTTTAAAGGAAGAAGTGGCAGTAAAACCTCTTCCTTTTAACGATGTGATCGCCTCGTTTGAGACATCTGATAAGTAAGAAATACTTTCAGATAATTTCTTTATTTTATTTGTGTCAATGTCGATACCTAGTACTTGATCGTGATGTTCAGATAATGAAATGGCTAATGGTAAACCGACATAACCTAGTCCGACAACGGCTATACGTTTTCTCACAGGTTTATTCACTCCTTTACGCACTCCTAATAGGTGTACCAAAAACTAGGCGAGTGTCTATACATTAATTTACTGTATTCATGAATGACTTAAATGTGAATCAAATAAATTGTTTTTAGCAGGATTTAAAATAACAAGGCTAGTCACTAGCCTTGTTTGCACGCTTATTTTTTTGACAGCAACACTTGAGTTGGTGTTTAGCCCCTTTCTTTTTTTTGTTCTTTTTAAATGATTGAAAGGTATATTGATCAGTAGACGCTTTTTTATGTGTCATTGTGTTCTCCCCTAATGGTTCATTTGATGCCATAATGTATGCATTGATCTTTATTTTCGTCCGTTTTTAAAAAATAAATATGCGAATGCCGCACATATTGGCGCGAAAGTCATACTATACAGTAGTCCGAACACCTAGAAACAAGGTTCAGAAAGAGATAGCTTTTCGCTAAAAAATTCAAAGGAGGTCCCTCCATGAGTCACGATCAGGAAAAACACAGCGTGTGTATCAGCGTGCCTAAAGTATTTGACTGGGTCACACGTCAAGTCGACTTACCTACAATTAGTTTTAGGGAGCCGGAGCTGACGGATATATTCCCTTGTGATGAAACGCCTGGGGAATCATTGTGTGATTTTCTTGAGGATTTTCCAGGATACACCACTCGGTGTAGAGTATTAGAAGAATCCTTATTAACGAGGGAAGTCACCGATCCTGCATGTCGGGTACAAGTAAATGTGTGCCTGCCAAATGGCAAAGAGGTTTGCTTGGAGAAAGTAAAGGTGTTGGCAAAAGGGTTGCTAGAAGTTGACATTTTGGATAGCACAGGTGATGTCATTTGTACATCTGATCCGATTGAATTCGCCACGATCCAGACGTTCTATTTATGCGCACCAAAAGATACATTGGTTGATGCATTTATCTCTGCTGGTCAATGTGACGCTGAAATTGTGTGTGACGATACGTTTGCACAATTAGATATTTCTTTCTCCTTCTGCTTAGACATCCATGTATACGCAGATGTTCGACTTGAAGTAGAGGCAGCGTATTGCAAACCACGAAATGAATTCCCAGTTACAGACATTGTTTGCCGCGATAACAAGTTCCCACCTCAATGCCCGGTTGTATTTCCAGGCAGTGATCAATGCCCACAACCAAGTGTGAAACAATCATCGGACTGTTAAATAATCCGAGCCGTCTTCTAGGGGACGGCTCGGTTCTTCTTATTTTCAAATGTCCTACATAAGAATATGTATACACGAATGAATGAGGAGGTTGTTACAATGAGTCAGCACGAACAATGTATGTTAGATCCATCCGTAATTCAGATGAAACAGCAGTTATTACACTTTCGTTCAGAAATGGTCCGTCAAGACCGTCTACTTAAGCAAGTGGAAAAAAAATTACATGAAAGAGAAAGGGCCATAGCCGAATTGACTGAACGACTAGCAGAGTTGACAGAACATTCTACAGTCATAGATGAAGGTGAGAATAAGGAGCATGCCTCTATTCAAACAACACCGCTGATTCATCCTTTTTTTACGTATTCAGTTATTATGCCGACTCTTCCTGAGGAATCACTTTTAATCAAAGGACATTTTGTTATTAAAAATGAAGGATCAGTTCCTTTAACAGAGCCAATTATTTGTTTGTCATTTAATCACGCTGAAGATGCCAACTTATCGGGAAAGATTAAAAGGCATCATTCAAATAAGAAGAAGGACTATCAAATTTCTCGTGAAGGGGTCATGGATGCTTGGCACTATGTAGAAGAGAATGCCGAAAAGATTGCGAAAGAAACCGGAGAGTATTGGTTAAGGCCCCCAGTAAACACGCTCTCTCCAGGTAAAGAACTTGTTTTTTCTGACTTTGAGATTACAGTCCCTACTAAAACAAATATATCACACACGGTACAAGTATATGGATTTGTTTACAGTTCAGAGTTACCATCAGGACAACAAGCAGCGAACGTCGTTACACTTACACGCGTATGAAGATGTTGTTCATTTCCTCGGGCTATCGACGTGTATATCCATATTTTGAACAGGCGCTTTGTCGTGCGTTTGCACAAGTAGGTGTGAAGGTGGTTGGAGAGAAACCGTGTCCAGTTCAGAGGGTTGCAGCGTTAAAGAAATTGTGTGCTACCCACCAAGTGGATTGGTTGTTTATGTTTTTAGGTAATCATTTGCCGGAGGACTTTCGGCAAGCGTTACAAGCACGTGACTTGCCCCCACTCGCCGTCTGGTTTACAGAAGATCCTTATCATATCGAACGATCAATTAACGTTTTGCCGGTTGTAAAACGTGGCTTTACTGTTGAAGAGGGTGCTGTGAAGTTTTATCAAAAACTCGGTGGGAATGTCTCATTTTTACCGTTAGGGTATGATGGAGATACGTTTTATCCACAGGAGAAAAAGCAAGTTTATGATGTGTGTTTTGTCGGCCATCCTTATCCTGAACGTGTCACGTTGTTAAAATCACTCGCATCAGCACTGCGCATTCAAATTGAAGTTGTTGGTCCATGGAGAGTTGATCAGCTTCCAAAAAAAGTGATACATCGATCGCGATGGTTGCACCCTCGTGATGTTGCGCATTGTTATCATCGGGCAAAAGTGGTGTTAAATACATTTAGACCTTATGAAAAAGGAGGTAGAGAGATTTTTGCAAAAAGTGTCAACAATAGGTCGTTTGAGATTGCCGCTTGTGCTGGATTTCAATTGAGTGAACATCGTCCAGGCATTGCCCGCTTTTTTTCGAAACAAGAGATTGAGACATTTACAGACACAAAAAATTGTATTCAAGCAGTTCGGTTTTATCTCGAAAACAAAAAGAAAAGAGACGAGAAAAGAAAAAAAGCGGCAGAAGAAGTACGACGCGCACATACCTTTTTCCACCGTGCATCTCATATTGTGTCTCAATTACAAAAAGTTAATTGAACTGGAGTTGTTGTTTCAGAAGAGACACTTCATCAAGATGTTGGCACAAATAGTCCAATTGCTTGTAAAGCCCTTTGCCATTGTGCGTTTTGACGACCCATCCTCCCTGTTTTTTGAGGACGGTTTCTGCTTGCGCGCCGAGGTGGAAGCACAAGACAGGGTATCCGAGTGTCAGTGCTTCGTGGGTAGTGTGTGAAAATGCTTCTGGGCAAATAGAGGGAATACACACGATGTCAATCTCATCAGCGAGCAATTTTTTTTCTATATTTGCCGTTGTGTATGTTCCGCGTTTAATAAGCAAAGGCGATGCTCGTAAAACACGGGCAACTTGTCCATAACTATACAATTGAACAGGCAAAGGGTTAGACTTTAAGTACGTAAGTAATTCTTTCACCGGTTGCTCCCCTTTATGCCGAAATAAGTGACCGAGTAACGCTACACGTAATGGTAGGTGTGGCGTTTTTTTTGGTAGGGAATGTCTTTTAAGCGCAACCACATTAGGAACGACGTCTATAGAGACGTCCGGAAAAAAAGAAGCATAAATTTGTTTGACGGTGTGGCTTGGCGCAATGATTCGTGTAGCCTTTTTAAATAAAGTATAAAAAGTGTTGCGCCATTTCGTGATAGAAGGGGTGTGAGGACGTAACATCATTTTCATCTGTTTTATTTTATCAGGATGTATACACGCATCGCAGGTGCTGCTACTCGTGGGAATATGACAATAGTCACCATTCTTTCGCACGAAAAAGAGACGTGGACAAATTGCAAAGAAGTCATGTAAGTAAATTGTTAGCGGCGATTTGATTTGCTGGACAAGCCATAGGCAGTCTTGGAGTGGAATATTGGCCAAATGTCGGATAACAATACCTTTAATTGGGAATCTCTGCAGCTTTTGTGCAACCCGCTTCATAGTGGGCAAGTACTCTTTTTTTCCTGTTGGGTTGGTGAAAATGTATTGTGCACCACGTTTATAGCAAAAAATCATAGGAGACGACATTGCACGCATAGATTGGGCAATGCCGCCACCTCCATTATGATGGATGACAAACGTATAACTGGTCACCATTTACGCAACCCCGTTTCAATGATTGCTGCAACCCATGCGGCGCTTAAGATGATGATGATGGGAATGAAGATGGTTGGGAACAGCACAAATCCAAAATATAAGAAAATTGCTGCCCAAATGCTTGAACACCAGTAACAAGCAAGTAAAGCACCAATCCAATATTGTATCCCAGTTCCTTTAGGGTGTGGATAGAGGACAGTTTCTCCTTCCTCTTCTTCTTCCTTCCACGTTAAAAACTGTTCCCGAATTGGTGCGGTGATTTCGTCTTCCACCATGAGACGTGTAAATCTTCCAACCGCTAAAGCAAGTAGTAACCATTCAAATCCACCAAGCATGCTTATCCCCCCTCGTTTCATATTATGAAGGGGGGCAAGCATATATAACGGTCCACAAATGAAATATGAACAAACGATCATTGTCTACGTCCAGTAAAAGTGCGCAAAAAACGTGAAGGGTATACACGTTTTGTGCGATAGTATGTTGGCACAGAAATCGTAAGGTGTGTTTTCGCTCGCGTCATTGCCACGTACATGAGACGGCGTTCTTCTTCTAATGGTGCTTCATCTCTGCCTCGTAAAGCATCTAATGCATATTCGTGCGGAAGGCTGTTTTCTACAGCCCCAAGGATATAGACATGGTCAAACTCAAGCCCTTTTGCGCGATGGATGGTGAGTAAATGAACACCATCTATATGGGTGTTTAGTTGTTGTTTCTCTCGGTGCATCGAGGTCATTTGCTCGATATAGCTTAAAAATTCGGGTACTGTATCAAATTGGGCGGCGATCACTTGGAGTTGACGAAAATCATCGCTTCCTTTATCCATTTTATGTCCCTCATGCCCTTGTTTTTTTAATGTGTCTTTAAAGCCAAGTGTATGTTCAACTTTGTTGAGCGCTGCGGTTGGTGTAAGTGCTTGAAGAGAACGACATTGTTCGGGCAGTGTTTGCAGCCTTTTTTGCTGGAAGGTAGGCAAGTTCTCTAAAAATGAGAGCGCTTCGAGTGAACTGCACTGATGTGTTGTTTGCAATAAATGGATGTCTGAGATGGTTGTACGTTTCAAGAATAATGCTTGTAAAAGATCACTTAGTACAGTGATGTTTTCTTCATCTTGCCCGATACGTAAAAAGGCGAGGGCGCAACGGACCATGTTTCTTTCATAAAAACTGAAAAAGTCTTGTTCAATTGTAAAAGGAATACCGGTACTCATAAGCCGTTCAATGATTGCGCGGGCAGCGACATTGGTCCGGTAAATGATTGCAATCTCCAATGGTGACACACCGTCATTTAGTGTTTGCTGGATGTCTTCCGTAATCATTGTTGCTTCCTCTTCTTCATTGTAAGGATAAAACAAGTGTGGAGATATGTCCGTTGTATACTGGGCCGTTAACGTTTTTTTAGTTCGACGTCTATTTTTAGCAATGACTTCATTTGCGCAAGAAATAATGGGGTGTGAGGACCGGTAGTTTTCTGTTAAATAAATGGTTGTTGCTTCTTGATAGATATCTTGGAAGGATTGGATATAATTTGGGTCACTTCCGCGAAAGGCATAGATGGATTGATCGTCATCACCGACCACACATAAGTTGTGGGTAGGTTGAGCGAGTAATTGAATGATGTCAAACTGGATTTTATTAATGTCTTGGAATTCATCTATTGCAATATAAGCAAATCGTTGTTGGTAACGTTGCAAAAGCGACTCATTATCTTGGAGTAAGTGCAAACAACCAATTAACATGTCATCAAAGTCAAATCGTTGCGCAGTGATGCGTGTCTGTTCGTAGCGTTCGTAAAGGTGGCGGCAACGTTCTTCAAATATGTCTGACGGTTCCACTTCATTTGGGGCAAGCAGATGGTTTTTCCAGTAGCTAATTTGCGTAAGTGCTTGGTCAAAAGCAAACGAGTCGTCTGTTAATCCGAGTTCGTTTCCAACTTCTTTTAAAAGTTGCACCCTTTGCCATTCTGGTTGTAACAACTTTGCTGGCTGCCACTGATTGGGCGCTGCATGTTGTAACATCGTATAAAATAAGCTATGAAAGGTACGAATGACAAGTGTCTGCACACTTTTTGGATCAACTCCTGGGTATGTGCGCATGCGGACGCGCATTTCTTGCGCTGCTTTGGCAGTAAAGGTGATGAGCACCATTTCTTTTGGCGAAATGTCTGCACATGCGATCATGTAAGCTGCTCGACTGGTTAATACGCGGGTTTTCCCGCTACCTGCACCTGCTAGTAGACACAAAGGGCCGTGGACATGTTGAATCGCTCTCCATTGATTGTTATCGACAATAATATTTTTTTCAGCGAGTATATTGCGGTAACGATGGCTAGCAACAGATTGTTCAGTGATTGGTGGCCTAAAGTCTGACATTTTTGTCATGGCTGTTGGCGCCCGCCATTTTGAAGGAGTAGGGTTAGTTAAGATTGCTCGGCGTTGTGGCAGGGAAAAAGATCCGATTGTTGTCGCCGCAGTTTCCTCTTTTGCCGCTTGTATGCGTTCATAAGCGGCTATTTCCTCAGCACATCTCATATCTGAGTCAGGATGGACAAACGTTGGCGCTTCATGAATTGGAAAACGCATGTCGAGTGGAGCCCCGCAATGCAAGCAGGAAACCGCATCTTTTTTACTCGCTAAATATAGTGCGTGCCACTTTTCACGCGGATATGTAGAAAAGGAGACCGGTTGATTTTTATAGAGAGCTGTTTTTATCGCATCATGTTGCACGATGTGACCTCCTCAAATGGTTATGTAATAAGTATCGTATCAAACTGTGCCGGGAAAGCACAATAAAATGTGTCAAAAAAGCAGGAAACATAGATGACATGCGCGAAATAGTACTGTAATGAGAGGAGTGATGAATGGAGATGGATGACGTTTTTAGCGCCAGTCAGGCGTTAATAAAGGAAGCGATAAATAGACAGGCGAGCGATATTCACTTTACCCCGCAAGAAGATGGCTACCGGATTGCTTACCGGATTCATGGGCAGATGAACGATAAAACCATTTTGCCTTGGATGGAAGCAGTGCGATTGCTTAGCCACTTCAAGTATACCGCCGGAATGGACATTGGAGAACGACGAAAACCACAAAGCACGTCGATGACATTTACGCACGAACAGCAAACATACCATTTACGCCTTTCCACCTTACCAGCGAAAAAAGCCGAAAGTTTAGCGATTCGGCTCACCCCCAGATTTGCTTCGTACACTTTAGATCAACTTCCAGTATTAAAATCCCATAGCAAACGACTAAAAAGTTTCCTAACATATGAAAGTGGTTTATTACTCTTTACTGGCGCCACCGGCTCTGGTAAGACGACAACGTTGTATGCGTGCATCAAAGCATTGCTTGCCCAAAAACAGCGGGCAATTGTGTCAATTGAAGATCCGGTTGAGCATGAAATTGATGGTATTGTGCAAGTAGAGACGAATGAACGGGCGGGGATTACGTTTTCTTCGGCATTAAAGGCAGTATTGCGTCACGACCCTGATATCATTGTAATTGGTGAGATACGTGACCAAACGACGGCCCAGCTTGCTTTTCGAGCAGCCTTAACAGGACATTTAGTGTTGGCGACGTTGCACACCGGGAGCGCACGTATGGCGCGCCACAGGCTCGAACAATTTGAAATTGCCCAGTGCGATTGGATGGAAGCAATACGAGCAATTATCCATCAAAAACTTGTGCCCCTAAAAGATGGGGACAGACGAATGGCATTATATGAATGGTTGACATGTATAGAAGAGGACATAAGTCAGGCAACAAATACGACGGTAACCATCCCTCATGCAGCGCGGCGGGCTTGGAGTATTGGTACAATTGATGATGCGACGTTGCAAAGTTTGTGCGGAAAAAAGGAGGGAGGTAGGTGAGGAGAAGGCGAGAGAAAGATATGCTTGAGACGATTCGATTTTTAGAGCGATTAGGACGGTTACTATCACAAGGATATGCGATGGATGCAGCGCTTGCCTTTCTTGTTGTGCACAGTTCCGCGCGCCTAAAAGCGTGTATTGCCACAATTCGAGCGGGACTTCAAGATGGGCAGTCCTTTCATGATAGTGTTGAAGTGCTGGCGTTACCAAAAGAAATTTGGTCGTTTATTTACTTCTATGAACAACAAGGAACCCTTGATGAAGGGCTGCTCAAAACGTCGCAGTTGGCGTTAAAAAGACAACAAACAACAAAACAATTACAAAAGTTGTTGCGTTACCCACTACTGCTTGTTTGGGGCACAGTGCTCGTCATCCTCGTTTTAAACCAGTTAATTGTGCCGCACTTTTCCTCTTTGTTTGCGACAATGAATACGGACCCACCTATGATGACCCAATTATTCTTCGCATTTATGCGGTATCTCCCAGTTGCATTGCTTTGTTTTGTGCTTGTTGTTGGCGTTGTGGTGCTTTGTTTTTTTCTACATTTTAAAAAGCGTTCTCCTCACGATCAGATGTCTTTCCTGTTAAAAAGAAAAAGCTTGCGTCCAATTTTACAAAGAGTCATCACGTATTACTTTGCTTTACAAATGGGACGCTTGTTACAAGCTGGCATGACGATAAAAGATGCGTTACAATTGTTTGAAGGACAACGTCAACTCCAGTTTTTACGAGAAGAAGCGACGTACATCAGAGAGCGATTAGCGCAAGGCGAGGCCATCGAGGCAATTATTTTTGAACGGGATTGTTTTATGAATGAGTTGGCACTTGTCGTTGAGAATGGGACGAGAACAGGTTCTGTTGCGCGTGACTTGCAACATTATAGTGACTGGTTGTATGAGGAAATGGATGATCGCATGCAAAAGGGTGCAACGTGGTTACAACCATTATTGCTCATATTCATTGGTGGTTTTGTGTTTACATTGTTTCTTGTTGTGATGTTGCCGATGTTTGAAATGATTGGTGCGATTGAATGAGGAAGACTTTTCCACTTTACGCAAGCGGGCTTTTTGAATGCGCCAAATATTTTTTTCAAAAAGCCCTTGCGTACGCTCACAACGTGTGATATATTATTAATTGTCGCTGTTACTTAACGGAATGCGGCATACATACAAAATCATTTGGGGCCTTAGCTCAGCTGGGAGAGCGCCTGCTTTGCACGCAGGAGGTCAGCGGTTCGATCCCGCTAGGCTCCACCATGTTATTTTTAAATGTTTAATGGAGGAATACCCAAGTCTGGCTGAAGGGATCGGTCTTGAAAACCGACAGGCGGGTTAAACCGCGCGGGGGTTCGAATCCCTCTTCCTCCGCCATTTAAAATGATATTTTTTCGACGCGGGGTGGAGCAGTCTGGTAGCTCGTCGGGCTCATAACCCGAAGGTCGGTGGTTCAAATCCGCCCCCCGCAACCAAACTTATAATTGGGCCATAGCCAAGCGGTAAGGCAACGGATTTTGATTCCGTCACGCCCTGGTTCGAATCCAGGTGGCCCAGCCATATTTGCGGGAGTAGTTCAGTGGTAGAACACCACCTTGCCAAGGTGGGGGTCGCGAGTTCGAATCTCGTCTTCCGCTTATTTATTTTATGACAGAAGTGCTCCAAAGCGCGGGTGTAGTTTAGTGGTAAAACCTCAGCCTTCCAAGCTGATGTCGTGGGTTCGATTCCCATCACCCGCTCCAATTAAAGCAAGGTCTTTTTTTATGCCTACATAAGGGCCTGTAGCTCAGCTGGTTAGAGCGCACGCCTGATAAGCGTGAGGTCGGTGGTTCGAGTCCACTCAGGCCCATTATTTTAGCAAAGCGTTGTTCAATCATGGACGATGCTTTGCTTTTTTTTGCGGTACCGGGTCAAACCCGCCGGGGTGGAAAGGATGGCATTTTAAGATGCGCTTACATGTCAAATAACCACCTTTTAGTGCGCCGTGCATTTTAATTGCTTCGATCCCGTAGTGAGAGCATGTGGGATAGAAACGGCATGAAGGTGGTTTAAGTGGTGAGATGCATCGTTGATATAAGCGAATGAGTTTAATCATGAGTGTGCGCATGCAAAGCCCCTTTCTGGGCAAACGATCCGGAAAAAATGAGTGTGTGATTAGTATACCAGAGACTTAAGTGGGAAGCGACGGATGCGCAAAAAAATAAAAAAAGAAGCAGGAAAATAAAGAGCGGTGTCTAATTGTATAGTAACGGGTCGTATGATCCCGTATTTTCTAGAAAGGTGGGTTGCGTGTTTTCCTCTGTTTCATCCCCGTAAAAATTCCTCGAGGTGATAAAATTTGAAGCGTATATGTAAAGACGAGCGTGGCTTTACGTTAGTAGAGATGCTCGTTGTGTTGATGATCATTTCCTTATTACTCCTCATTGCCCTGCCAAACTTATCCAAAAATACCGATGTTGCCGGTGAGCAAGGTTGCCAAGCGACACAGAAATTATTGCAAACACAAGTTGCTGCTTATGAAATCGAGCATGGTACGCTCCCAACAAACTTACAAGCGCTTGTCGATGAAGGATATGTAGATACTGTCACCTGTCCGAATGGCAAAACGCTTTTGTTAGACGGTCGTAATGTTGTTATTTCTCCGTAATGAAGATGGTTTTACGTTAGTAGAGTTGCTGATTTCCCTCCTCATTTTGTCACTCGTTTTGCTCATCCCTCTCTCTTTTTTTCCAAACACAATAAAAACAAAAGAAGCGTTCTTAGCTGCAGACAAACTAAGAGATGATGTGCGTTTAGCACAACATATTGCCATGTCAAATGGAGCGCGTATCGACTTATCCTTCTCTGATCAGCAACTGACATTAACGAGTGAAGGTGAGGTTATTGCGCAATTTTCTTACCCTATTCCTATAGTGATGGAAGCGGTAACAATGGACTTCAACGAAATTGCGTTTTTAGAAAATGGTCACCCCCGTCAATCAGGCACATGGACTGTGGTGATCCACGGACAGACATTTGTCTATACGCTTCAACTGGGGAAAGGACGTGTGGCATATCGTGAACAATGAAGGATTTGCGTTAATGGAGGCGTTAATCGGTCTACTCTTATTAAGTTTAGTTGCAACCATTGTGCTTCCGTTACTGGTGACGATTTATGAAGACAAACGCGCTTTACAGCAAGAACAAGACCTCTTACTTCACTTAGAGGAGAAGCGGTATGCCTATGATATGGCAAGCGACCAAGACGGGTGGCACGCCTCTGAAGTAACAGGTGTGTTGAAATATTGCAAGCAAAGTCCATTACACAAAAGGGTGCATTGTGTCTATGTTAAAGAGCAGTGAAGCAGGATTTACGTTGTTAGAGCAGCTCATTGCTTTATTTGTGGTCTCTATTGTTGTACTGCTAGGCGCTGCTTTCTTTTCGTTATTTATGACACAGTCATCCTCATTTAGCCAATTTCAAGAAACACAATTGTTTTTCAATCATTTGGCAACGGAAGCAAAAGAGGCAGATACGCTTGTGTGGCATGAAGAAGAATTGCAATTGCAATTCCCAGATTTCACATTGAGTTATCGTGTACAAAGAGAAACGGTGTTGCAACGTTTTCGGAATGGACGTGGGTTTGTCAGTATGGTTGAAGGTGTAGAAGATTTTCATTGTAGAGTTGAAGAGGTATCCGCGGTGTGCCGCGTGCAATTAGATAATGGCAGCGTGTTTGAGCGGCGTGTTTGGACAATGAAAGGAGTGATAAAAAACGTTGTGGAAAAATGAACAAGGAGCGGTACTTCCGCTGACATTATGTGTGCTACTACTTGTAAGCGTGTTTTTTAGTTATCAACTGTATACGTATGAGCGGAAGTCCACCTTTGTTGCGCACCAAAGCGATCAACTTATGTTGGATAATTTGTTACAACTTGGGCTTTCGTTTGCATTAGAAGAAGAGAACATGTCTCCGCTTATCGTTTCACATGGTGAAGTTTATTATGAATTTGCAGATGACGAGATTCTTATTAGTGCCCAATTACAAAACGGCGCAAAACGTGTTGCAACTGCTGTCGTTGATGAAGGCGGGAAACTGCTGCGATACCGTCAAGGAGAAGGTAAAGATTAAATATGCCAATAGGAGGGTAGGCTAATGATGAGGTGGAAGAGATGAAATTCCAAGATTTACTTAAATTTGCGACAGAAGAGATGGTAAAAAAGATTGAAGAACCGCAAGAAGTGCGGAAGAAAGCACGTGCTGAAAAGAAGGCTCAACGAGAGCCTCTTTCTACATGGGCGTTTGGTGTGCTGCCAATGGCGTTTTCGATGTTCAAAAGACGGAGACAGTCCGAATAAATAAAAGTGCTTTGTATGTGTGGGAGAAAGCATTTACAAGGCACACATTCATCGTATATAATGGTGGAGAGAATGTTTTGTGAAAGGGAGGAAGAAGATGGATCGCATGTTTCGTGTGTTAGCGTTCTGGACAGGAATCTTTTCAGTGCTCTTTTTTATTGGGCATATGGAAACGATGTCGCTATTGTTTTTTGCACAGACAGTCATCTTGCTAGGGCTTAGTTACTTGAAATTGTCCGAACGCGTATATATGTATATTTTTGCAGGGTATTGTACGTTGTTTTTTGTTGGGTTCACGTACTACTCAATCTTTTTATACGTGCCAGGCTTTCATTAAAACCGATACATAGGGCATATCGTCGGCAGTTTCAGCGGCGTGATGTTTCTTAGCTGAACTGCCGACTTGCTCAAAAGCGAACGGTTTTAAGAGGGGAATCCGTGTAAAAAGGGATTGTTTGCCATTTCAGCGCCGATGGTTGTAAGCGCGCCATGCCCTGAGGCGACAACCGTTTCTTCAGGACAAGTGAGTAGCTGGTTGTGAATGCTTTCTAGCAGTTGTGTGTGGTTACCACCGGGTAAATCAGTGCGTCCGATGCCTTGTTGGAATAACGCATCACCAGAGAAAACAACAGATTCTGGTTTGTAGTAATAAGAAGTGCTGCCGGGTGAATGCCCTGGTGTGTAGCGTAACGTAAAAGTAAATGGACCAATATCAAGTTTTTTCTCGTTCCCCAATAAGATGTTTGCCTGCTTCGCTGTTACATTTTCACCAGGAAAAAAGGCAGAGCCGTTAAGAGTAGGATTTTCCAGCCAATTCGCTTCTTTTTGGTGAATATATACTGGACAATCAAAAGCGTCTCTCACGTCATCTACCGCACCAATGTGATCAAAATGGGCATGGGTAAGTAAAATAGCTAGCGGCTTTAATTGCTGTTGTTTAAGCCAAGAAATCAGTGCTGGACCATCACCACCGGGGTCAAAAATAACGGCTTCCTTCTGATCGTTATAAAGCACATAAGCATTTGTTTGTAATGGCCCTAAAGGGATTTGTTTAAACATTTGTTGTCAGCTCCTTTAAAAAGTTTACAGAGGTTTATCTAGGACAAACTTATCATATCGTGCAGTGATATACGATGCAAATGAGCCGACTCGCAAAAAATAAAAGTGCGTTACATGAAAAAGCCACAGAGCGTTTTTTACATAAATTGATTTTGTATAAATGGAGGGTGAAAGCAATGGTTTTAGCAATAATGTTTTTGGTCGTAGCGATCTTATCAGCAATTGGTGGGATTTCTAGTTTGAAAAAGAAAAATTTCTTTGCATTTGGTTTCAGTGGTGTAGCAGTGCTTGTATTTGGCTTCTTTTCGATTGCAACAATTATGAGTTACATTTTCTAGCTAAAAATAAAGTGAAAACCAACCATCGCGCTTAAATGCTATGGTTGGTTTTTTCGTGTTGATATTAGGAAAACACTTGTTGCTTTAAGTAGAGTAGCCCGCCGTTAATGAAGGATACACGAATATTTGGCTCATATTGTTCTTTTAACGCTTCTTTTTCAGCGAGGTAACTTTCTGGTTTTTCATCGTAGTCCCGGTAAAATGATTCGAGTAAGTCTAAGTCGTCATCCCAACGCTTTTTCGCAGCCACGGCCCAGTCGTTGGGCTCGTTTTCTGCAAATGTGCGGATCATTTGTTTGATCCTGTTAATGCCACTCTCAACGCGAATGAGCGGAGAAAGGGTGAAACAGTAGTCAGGGATTTTCGGTGTGAGTGTTTTTGACATTGCTTTATCATAAAAATCAGGGACAATCTGCCCATGAACCAGGTTGAGACCGAGTGACAGTAAAATGTCTTTTTTTCGGTCACATTGAAACGAAATTTGGGCATTGAGACAGAGCCAAGGGTGGAGTGGCTGAGCCTGTTGCCCTTGTGGTGGTGTTTGTTCATATAAGCGGATGAACGCGCCGAGTGACTTACTCGATTCAAAGATTTGTCTAAGGCGAGGAGAACCGAAATGCACCGCTTCTCCTTTCATATCGTCCGCGCATCGTGCCTGATCGGTGACGACGGTAAGTGTCATTGGATTAGGTACGCCACCTGTTTTTTCAAGGTAGTGCCAGTAGAAAGGACGATTCATGAGCGCCTTGTCTAATTCAATCGACAATTGTACCTCTAAATGGGCGTCACTTTCTGTTAAGATAGGGCTGTCATTGACAGTAAAGTAGCGCCGTAAATATTGGTGTACTTCAGGCTGTTTCATTGTTCTCGTCTCCTTTTTCGTCGTTGGCATCACGTTGTGCGTCATTCATGACAGCCGCTAAGTGGGCAAACTTTAGACGGATTTCTCCTTCAGATGTGGCGTTTGATACAATAGATTGTACGTGTTCCTCGATGTCTGGTAAATCAATCCGCGCCAAAATATCGTCTAGTTGTCCAATGACTGCTTCAAATAGATTGATCTTTTCATAAAGAAGCGACAAAATATGTTGTTCAACAGTGTTTTGGACGGCAAAGTTGTAAATGTGGACATCTTGTTCTTGTCCTAAACGATGGAGCCGACCAATGCGTTGTTCGATCCGCATCGGATTCCAAGGCAAGTCATAGTTAATGACATGGTGACAAAATTGGAGATTAATGCCTTCTCCCCCAGCTTCGGTGGCAATCAGCACTTGGGCGTGGTTTTCAAAGAGCTGTCGCATCCAATCTTTTTTGCCTCGTTTAAAGCCGCCGCGGAACGGAACAGACGTAATCCCGTGTTGTTTGAGAAACCATTGTAAATACATTTGGGTGGCACGGTATTCCGTGAATATGACGACTTTATCATTGATTTGCTGAATAATTTCAAGCGCCTTTTCTGCTTTGGCATGTCCAGTAACGGTGATGACTTCATTGAGCAATTCAGCAATGAAACGTGGGTCGCCGCCTTCTTGTTCTGTTTTTTCAAATGTGTTTTTTAGCGTCATGAGCACAGCTTCACGGCTTGAGCAGAGTTCGCGCTTTAACGTGAGTAACGTAAAAGGATTGATCCGACCTTGCGCTGCGTCTAGTTTTTCGTAGTATCGTTGTTCATTGTCACTAAAAGTAATCGGCACGGTTTTTACGACCCGTTTTGTCCATTCTATTCCTGTTTCTTCTCTGCGGTTGCGCACCATTACTTTTTGGAGGAGCATCCTTAGTTGTTCGTCGTTTTTGGCAGATCGCTTGGCGGAGCGGAACTGGTGTGCAAACGATGTTGCATCGCCTAAATAACCCGGCTTCAGGAGTGAAACGAGATTAAAAATCTCCTCCAATTTATTTTGCACCGGTGTAGCAGTGAGTAAAATACAAAATTTCTTTTTCAATAGCTGGATAAACGCATAGTTTTTTGTTTTGGCGTTTTTCAGCTTGTGTGCCTCATCAATAATGACCATGTCGTACGGTTGCTGCAACACAATCTCACGGTGAGGGGCACGCTTCGCTGTATCAATAGAAGCGACAACGATGTCACACTTCTCCCATACATACGACTTTTTTTGTGGTATGGCTGGGATGTGGAATTTGCTGTTTAGTTCGTATGTCCATTGAGAAACAAGCGATGCGGGTACGAGAATAAGCGCTTTTTTCACGAGACCACGAATCATGTATTCTTTTAAAATGAGCCCTGCCTCAATTGTTTTCCCAAGCCCAACTTCATCTGCAAGAATGGCTTTTCCGTTCATTCTTTCAATGACGGTTTGCGCTGCTTCCAATTGATGTTCATATGGCTTAAGATCGGGCAAATGATTTGGTGCGACGAGCCCATGAAAATCAGGAATTTGTTCGTGCTTTACGGCTTCATAAGCTAATTTAAATGCGTCCAGCTGCGCCCACGGTCCATCGTGTGTTAATCGTTCTAAAAAGGTGGTTTGCCAACTGTCATCAAAATGAATATTTACGTGCAAAGTGTCTCGCTCCTTTCTTATGTAGAGGACGGTTAATTGATTTATAAAAAAGATGTTGCACAAAGAGAGAACCATTGATAGGATAAGAAGTATCAGAAGTCCATAACTTTTGTTAGTATGGACGAAAGTAGGCTTGTTTATCCTGAGACTTCTGACCACATGTGTTTTTCGATCAACAATCATATATTGGCGGATGATGGTAAAGGGAGAGACTGCGCATTTTTGTGCGCAGCGCCGAAGGAGCAAGCACAATCGCGAATCTCTCAGGCAAAGCAGACTTTTACCGGACGCACCTCTGGAGAGCGTCTGTTTACACAAAGACCACCTACGAAGACACTCTAGCTTAGTGCTAGAGGAAACTTTCTGGTTCAAGGACAGAGCACACAAGTGATTCATTTGTTGTGCTCTTTTTTGCGCGACAGGAAATAAAAGGGGGATGAAAAGATGACAGCGACATTGAAACAAACACCTTTGTATGAGGAATCGTTAAAAGCTGGCGCTAAAATGATTGATTTTGGTGGCTGGGCATTGCCAGTATCTTATTCAAGTATTACGGCTGAGCATGAAGCAGTACGAAATGATGTAGGTTTGTTTGATGTTTCTCATATGGGAGAGGTACGTGTCGAAGGGAAAGATGCAACGAATTATTTACAAAAATTACTCACAAATGATGTAACAAAGCTCACAGACGGACGTGCGCAATATCATGCGATGTGCACGGAAACAGGTGGGACGGTTGATGATTTAATTGTTTATCGACGTGCAGAAGGTCGTTATTTACTTGTGTTAAATGCGGCAAATATCGATAGCGATCTCGAATGGATGACGCGTCATTTAGAAGGCGATGTGTGTTTGACGAATGTATCAGCAGAAACAGCATTACTTGCCGTACAAGGACCACAAGCAGAAGCGTTATTGCAAACGCTCACATCGACCGATTTAACGACAATTCGCCCGTTCCGCTTTCAAGAAGATGTAAATATCGGTGGGGTCTCTGTTTTGGCTGCCCGTACCGGTTACACCGGAGAAGATGGGTTTGAATTATATGTGTCAGCGACTGATGCAAGTCGGTTGTGGACAGTGATCATGGAAGCAGGCGCACCATTTAAGTTGTTGCCGTGTGGATTAGGTGCACGCGACACATTGCGATTCGAAGCAGCCCTCCCGTTATATGGACAGGAGCTGACAACGGAAATTAGTCCCATTGAGGCTGGCATTGGCTTTGCGGTGAAAACAGACAAAGATACACCGTTTATGGGGCAAGAAGTATTGCGACGACAGAAAGACGGTGCACTCACTCGTCAGCTTGTAGGGATTGAAATGATTGAGAGAGGGATTCCGCGTACGGGTTATGCAGTGTTTGCTGGAGAAGAAGAGATCGGATTTGTTACAACCGGCACGCGTTCACCAACGTTAGGAAAAAACATTGGTTTGGCGTTACTAGACATTCGCTTTACTACAGTTGACACAGAAGTGATGGTCGCTGTCCGTAACAAGCATGTGAAAGCGCGCGTTGTCGCAACACCTTTTTATAAACGTAAAAAATAGGAGGGGCTCTTATGACTGCAATCCATCGTTATTTGCCAATGACAGAAAAAGATAAACAACACATGCTTGATGAAATTGGTGTTTCTAACATTGAGGAACTATTTACGGATATTCCAGCGTCGATTCGTTATGAAAAAGAGCTTGCTGTTGGCCGTGCGTTAAAAGAACCAGAGTTACTACGTTTCTTTCAACAGTTGGCGAATAAAAATGTATCTTTAAAAGACTATCCATCATTTTTAGGTGCGGGTGTGTATGAGCACTATGTGCCATCTGTTGTCGACCACGTCATTTCCCGGTCTGAGTTTTATACCGCATATACGCCGTACCAACCGGAAATTTCGCAAGGGGAGTTACAGGCGATCTTCGAATTTCAAACGATGATTTGTGAGCTCACCGGAATGGATTTAGCGAATTCATCTATGTATGATGGGCCAACGGCATTAGCAGAAGCGGCGATGATGTCATGCGGACATACAAAAAAGAAAAAGGTGCTCGTCTCAAAAGCCGTTCATCCAGAGGCACGAGCTGTGCTAGCAACGAATGCGTACGGGCAAGGTGTAGAAGTCATTGAAATTGATACAGAAGATGGGGTAACAAATATCGCTGCATTACGTGCCCACCATGATGAAGACGTCGCTTGTGTCATCGTCCAGCATCCAAATTTCTTTGGTAGCTTAGAGCCACTTGCTGAGATTGAGAAAGTTGCTCACGAAGGAAAAGGACACTTTGTCGTATCAAGCAATCCACTTGCGCTGGGTATTTTAGAGCCACCAGGCGCCTTTGGTGCCGATATTGTCGTTGGTGATGCACAACCATTTGGGATCGCGACACAGTTTGGCGGACCACATTGTGGTTATTTTGCTACAACGAAAAAATTAATGCGCAAAATTCCTGGTCGTCTCGTTGGACAAACGGTCGACGAAAGTGGGCAGCGTGGCTTTGTGTTGACACTGCAAGCACGTGAGCAACATATTCGTCGGGAACAAGCAACATCTAACATTTGTTCGAACCAAGCATTAAATGCCCTGGCGGCATCCGTCGCTATGTCAGCACTCGGTAAAGAAGGTGTGCAGGAAATGGCCGCACAAAACGTGCAGAAAGCGGCATACCTTAAAAGGCGCCTCCAAGCAGCAGGGATAAAAGTGGTCCATTCGACACCGACGTTTAATGAGTTTGTCATCGATGTCGGTGAAGCTGTAGCGGATGTAAATGAAAAGTTATTAACGGCGGGTTTCATTGGCGGTTTTGATTTGACCCAAGTGGACGCAGCACGTAACGGTCAAATGCTCATTGCAGTGACAGAGTTGCGCACAAAAGAAGAGCTAGATACATTTGCGGAAAGTTTGGAGGCGATCGTATGCGGCAAGTAAAGGATACTGCATTCATTTTCGAGCAAAGTCAGCCAGGGAGAATCGGTCACAGTTTACCAGAATTAGACGTGGAGGAACAAGCGCTGTCTACGCTCATTCCATCTGAGTATGTGCGGAAGGAAAAAGCAGCCTTACCAGAAGTATCTGAACTGGATTTGATGCGGCATTACACAGCTTTGTCGAAACGTAATCATGGCGTGGACTCAGGTTTTTATCCGCTTGGTTCTTGTACGATGAAATACAATCCGAAAGTGAATGAAGATGTGGCGCGGATACCTGGACTTGCGCACGTACACCCGTACCAGCCGGAAACGCAAGTACAAGGCTCACTCCAATTAATGTACGAATTACAAGAAGCGTTAGCAGCAATTACGGGGATGGATGAAGTAACGTTACAACCAGCGGCAGGTGCACACGGGGAATGGACGGGATTAATGATGATTCGGGCTTTCCATGAGGCAAATGGTGATGATCAGAGAACGAAAGTCATCGTACCCGACTCTGCTCACGGAACAAACCCTGCTTCAGCTTCAGTGGCTGGTTTTGACACAATTACAGTCAGAACGAATGCGCATGGACTCGTCGATTTAGATCATTTACGTGAAGTTGTTGGCGCAGATACAGCAGCGTTAATGTTAACAAACCCTAACACACTTGGGTTGTTTGAAAGTGACATTGTTGAAATGGCGGCGATTATTCATGAAGCTGGCGGAAAACTGTATTATGATGGCGCCAATTCGAATGCAATTTTAGGGATCACCCGTCCAGGTGATATGGGTTTTGATGTCGTTCATTTAAACTTGCATAAAACATTTACCGGCCCACATGGTGGGGGAGGTCCTGGTTCAGGTCCTGTTGGTGTCAAAAAGGAGCTCATCCCATTTTTACCGAAGCCGGTTCTGCGTAAAAAAGATGATCGTTTTTATTTTGATGACCACCGCCCACAGTCAATTGGCCGGGTAAAACCTTACTATGGCAATTATGGGATCAACGTTCGGGCATATACGTACATTCGAACGATGGGACCTGCTGGGTTAAGGCATGTTTCAGAATTTGCGGTGTTAAATGCAAACTATATGATGCGCAAACTAGCACCTTACTTTGACTTACCATATACACAGCATTGCAAGCATGAATTTGTGTTATCTGGAAAACGGCAAAAGAATTTAGGGGTGCGTACGCTTGATATGGCGAAACGTCTGCTTGACTTCGGGTATCATCCACCGACAATCTATTTTCCACTAAATGTTGAAGAGTGTATGATGATTGAACCGACAGAAACAGAATCAAAAGAAACGTTAGATGCGTTCATAGATGCGATGATTCAAATTGCCAAAGAAGTAGAAGAGACGCCGGAAGTGGTGCAAGACGCACCACATCATACAGTGATCAGTCGTTTGGACGAGGCACGAGCGGCACGTAAACCGGTGTTACGGTACGAGAAAGAGAAAGATACGTTATCGGTGTAATGTATGTAACATGCAATCGATCCTGCTAACGAGCATTTTGGCAGGATCGAAATGATGAGGAGGGCTTTAGATGACCCCTTTATATGATCAAATTGGCACAACGTATGATGTGACAAGGAAAGCAGATCCTGAAATTGTTAGACGTTTGCGACATCATTTGAATGTTGCAGATGGGAATCGTGTGCTTGATATTGCGTGTGGGACAGGAAACTATACCGTCGCCTTAGCAGGTACAGGTTTATAAATGACAGGTTATGATATCTCAACTGTTATGATTGAGAACGCACGGGAAAAATTTAAGCAAGTCGACTGGCACGAAGGGGATGTTCATCAACTACCGTATGAAAGTGGTGTGTTCCAAGGGGCTGTCTGTACATTATCTATTCACCATTTTGAACAGTTAGCAGGCGCGTTTCGTGAAGTTTACAGAACGTTAGATCGCGGGCGGTTCGTTATTTTCACGTCTTCTCCAGAGCAAATGAAGCATTATTGGTTAAATGAATACTTCCCGGATGCACTAGAGAAGTCAATCACACAAATGCCGAGCATTGAAACGGTAAATGAAGCGCTCAAACAAGCGGGGTTTACATTGATTGGCGTTGAGTCATTCTTACTTGATCCACATATTCAAGACTTATTTTTATATAGTGGCAAGTTTGCGCCAGAACTGTACTTAGATGAGCGGATTCGCTCCGGAATGTCGACATTCGCTCATTTAGCATCGGTTGAAGAAGTGAGAGCGGGTTGTGCTAAATTGAAATTAGACATAGAAACAAATAAAATTAAAGACGTTTTGGAGCGTTATCACAGTCGATTTGGTGATTATATGTATGTTGTGGCGGAGAAGAAGTAGAAGAAAGGAGGACAAATAAAAAAGGCGCCCGGAGGTGCCTCTTTTTAGGTTACTCGTTACTTCTTCTTTACTTTCCCGGTCCACGTGCGGAATCCGCCTTTTAAATGGTTGAGATCTGTTGCGCCCCGCTTCTTTTTAATTATTTTAGCGGCTTGACGACTGCGCATGCCTGATTGGCAATACAGATACACGGTTTGATCTGCACGAACTTCGTTTACGCGTTGCCGTAATTGCGACATCGGGATATTGCGCGCACCTAAAATGTGTCCACCCTCATACTCCCGAGGTTCGCGCACATCAATTAGTTGTGCTTTACGGTAACCTTGGATAAATTCCTCTTGTGACAATACTTTTAAATACTTTGGGGTGTAAAGTCGGCGTATAATAAATACAGCAAGCAAAACAGCAAGTACGATGATTAAAATGATTTGAATGTCCATGAGACCTTTTAACGCTCCTTTTACAATATCAGCTATCGTTCATTATAGCGTTGTTATGAGGATTTTTCAATGAGTATGACCGTTCATTTATTGCTAGGGAGATAAAAATATACAGGTAATGTGGTTTGCAAAGGTGGGTCGGTCTTCCCTGTAGAGGGGAGGTGTCGCGAATGACAGAATGGCGGTCATGCTGATGTGGTTCGCATCAGACGGTATTTTGAATTTCATGTTTTATTACATTTTAATATACGTGTTGGTGTCCGCATAAGTCAAGGGGAGGTCTGAATCTGTATATGTAGATCTTTGGTGTATTGTTTGCTACACTGAGGAGGATGAAAATAGGAAAGAAGCGATGAATATGACTGAAACATGGCGCTTTATTGCGTTTGAAAAACATGATCCAGCTTACAATATGGCACTGGATGAAGCGTTACTTAACTGGCATAGTGAAGGGAAAATCCCACCGACAATCCGTTTTTACGGCTGGAATCCCCCGACGTTATCAATTGGTTACTTCCAACAATTGGAGAAGGAAATTGATATGGAGGCGGTGAGGCGCCATCAGCTAGGTTTTGTTCGTCGTCCGACCGGGGGACGAGGTGTGTTACATGAGCATGAATTAACGTATAGTGTCATTGTATCTGAGGCCCACCCTGATATGCCGCAAACGGTGACCGAAGCATACCGGGTCATTTCAGAAGGGTTATTGGAAGGGTTTAAAAAACTTGGATTAGACGCGTATTTTGCTGTACCGAAAACGGCAGATGAGACAGCGGCGTTAAAAAATCCACGCTCGTCTGTATGCTTTGATGCACCGTCGTGGTATGAGCTGGTTGTTGAAGGACGGAAAGTGGCTGGGAGCGCGCAAACAAGACAAAAAGGTGTCATTTTGCAGCACGGATCTATCTTACTTGATATTGAGGAAGATAAATTATTTGATTTGTTCCGTTATCCAAGCGAGCGGGTACGTGAACGGTTGCAAAAGCAATTTGCAAAGAAGGCGGTTGCGATTAACGCGTTGCGCGAAACGCCTGTGACATTGGAAGAAGCAAGTAAGGCGTTTCACTATGGGTTTGAAAAAGGGCTCGGCATCAAGCTTGCGCCTTACACATTAACAAGAGAAGAAGATGCATATGTTGCGCAGTTAGCGAAAACGCGCTACGCAACCGCAGAATGGAATGAACGGCGATAAACGCGCGATTGTGACAGACAATTTTAAAAAGGGGTGAGAGGCTTGCAAGAGCAATTGGATTGGGAGCGACAGCGGGCCGCTTATATTCACGCATTTATTCGCACGAAGCAGGCGCTATTAAAAAGTAAAGTAGAAGGTGTCCACGCGGATGAACGTGAACTGAAAGAAACGTTTTGGAACGATGTGACGGTCAACTTTTCCACTGCGGATGATACAGCAGAAACCATTTCAAGCATTAAACAGCAAGCCGAGCTTTTAAATGAACGGGAGCGAAGCGCGGCGCTGATTAAAAAGCAGATGAAGACGTTGCGCCGGTTGGCAGAGTCGCCCTATTTTGGCCGGATTGATGTAAAAGAAGATGGACAGTCAGAGATAGAGGCCGTCTACATCGGTATTGCGTCGCTTATGGACGAGCAAGAATTCGATTTTTTAATTTATGACTGGCGCGCGCCGATTTGTAGCCTCTACTATGATTCAGAACCGGGTCAAGTTTCATATACGGCACCAGCAGGAGAGGTTCACGGAGAATTATTACAAAAGCGTCAGTATCTTTTTCATCGCGGAGAACTTGAAGCGATGTTTGATACGACGATTGCTATTGGTGATGATCGGTTACGGGCAGCGCTTGCTGCTGGCGCATCGACACAAATGAAAACAATCATTTCCACGATCCAAAAAGAGCAAAATGAGGCAATTCGTGATGAGAAGAGTGCTGCATTAATTGTGCAAGGTGTTGCGGGTAGTGGCAAAACGTCAGTGGCGATGCAACGTGCTGCTTATTTATTGTACCGGCAGCGGAAACACTTGGATGCGAGCCAGCTCATCTTGTTTTCGCCGAATCGGTTATTCTCAAGTTATGTGTCAACCGTGTTGCCAGAGCTTGGTGAAGAAAATATGACGCAAAAGACATTTGGCTCGTATGTGTATGAACGTCTCGGAAAGGTATATGATGTCGAGGATGGCTTCTCGCAGTTAGAGTATGCGCTTGGCGCCCAACATGACAAAGCATATGCGATGCGGATGATGAGCATGCGGTATAAGGCAAGTGCGCGCTATAAACAAAGAATGGATGACTATATTGCTTTATTACATGTGAGCGGCCTACCGTTTTGTGATCTCCTTTTTCGTAAGGAAGTGCTCATTTCAAAAGAGGAGATGAAACATTTCTTTGACCAGTTAAATAAGAAAATCCCATTGACAAACCGTGTGCATTTGCTGGCAGAGTGGTTACTAAAGCTAATTATCCAAAAGGAGAAGCGGGAACATCTTAATGATTGGGTAGAAGCTGAAAGAGAACTGTTGGATGAAGAAACGTTATTTTATATGCATCGCGAGTTGCAAAAACAGTATTCGAATGAAGATGTGTTTAACGAGAATGAAGCTGTTGACCATGTGGCAGCACGTCATTTAGTGAAAAAAGCTTTTCAACCACTCAGAAACTGGGTAAAGTCATTTCAATTTATTCATATGCCGTTGTTGTATAGCCATTTTCTGCGTTCTGATGTGCATCGAGATATAACGGATTTTGCGATGATTGCCGATTGGACAGAAAGTGAGTTAGCAGAAAAACGCATCCCGTTTGAGGATACGACGCCGTTTTTGTACTTGCAAGATGCGGTGCAAGGATTCCGAGTTGACCGGACAGTGAAACATGTGTTTATAGATGAGGCACAAGACTACGCTAGTTTTCAATTTGCTTATTTGCGGATGATGTATCCGAAAGCGAACTTTACAATTGTTGGGGATAGTAGCCAAGCATTATTTCCGCATGTAGAGGTCGGAGAAGGTTTTCAAGCACTTTCGTCTTGGGCAGGCTCCAAGCAGTTGTCGTTCCATAAAAGTTATCGAGCGACAAAGCCGCTCATGTCTTTTGCACGAGAATTGTTGCCACATCCGGAAGTAATTGAGCCATTTGAGCGAGTGGGAGAAACACCATTGCTTATTGTTGCCTCAAATAGTGATGCACATATGAAGGCAGTGCGCACACAAATTGAAGCATTCAGTACACAAGGGATAAAAACGGTTGCTGTTGTAACAAAGACAGTGGCTGAGGCTGTACGAGCTCACGCACAGCTTAGTGAGTGGCACGACATTCAACTTGTTGCAAGAGATGACCAAACGTATCAAAATGGGGCGGTCGTCTTACCTGTCTACTTAGCAAAAGGGCTGGAGTTTGATGCGGTGCTCGTCTTTGATGCTTCAAAAGAAATGTATGTCAGTGAGTATGAGCGTTATCATTTATACACGGCGTGTACGAGGGCAATGAACCAATTGTTTATATTTGCAACTGTTGCACCGTGCCACTGGATAGCAAAAGTACCGTCTCATTTATACCGACGAAAAGAAGCAACAACGCCTCCTCTCGATTAAGAGGAGGTGTTTGTCGTGGTGATACCGATACGTGCGGTAAAGGCTTCTTGAATGCGCTTGGTTATTGGACCGATTGGCAGTGTGACTTGGACGTCGCCAGTAAAAGAGTGAATCGGCATAATTTCAATGGTTGTACCGGTAAGGAACGCTTCATCCGCATGCGCAAGAACTTCTTTTGGGAAGGGCTCTTGAACAACATTGATATGGCGCTCTTCTGCGATGTCAATGACTTCCTGTCTGGTGATGCCATCTAGAATAAAATTGTTTGCTGGATGTGTATATAATGTCCCGTTATTGACAAGAAAAATATTTGTTGAGGCACCTTCTGTGATCATACCATCGCGGTGAAAAATAGCCTCCGTACATTGATGATCAGCAGCTTGTCGTTTCGCCATTACGTTACCAAGCAAGTTGAGACTTTTAATATCACAGCGTAACCAGCGAATATCTTCGGTGACATAAGCGGCAATCCCGCTCGTATGTGCTTGACGATGGTCTTTTTGTGGAAGGAGGTATGCGCTTAAGATGGGTGTTTCAGTACGTGAATAAAGATGGTCTCTCGTTGAAGTTCCCCGGGTTACTTGCACATAGACATTGCCGTTGTCAGCGTGATCTTTTTGGATGAGTTGATAGAGTAAATGGGTAAGTTCTGCCGATGTATAAGGCAGTGTCATATCAAGCTTTTCCGCACTTTTATTGAGGCGCTCAAGGTGCTTCTGTAAAGCGAAAAACTGACCATCATATAACCGAACCATCTCATAAATACCATCGCCAAATTGATAGCCACGGTCAAAAAGGGATGCTTGGGCAGTGGCTTCTTTCATGATTTGCCCCTGCCATAGAATGTAAGCCATATTCATCTCACTCCTCTTTGCCCTTATTTTGCACAGGGTCTGTTCACTAACTTCTATTTTCACGAAAGAAATAGGCATTTGTCAATACTTAATGTGACCTTTCATTTTTATGATGATCGGGACGGAAAAAGAAGCAACATTGTTGAGGTATATCACTCGGCAGTGTCATTTTTTGTTATACGATTGTTGCACCTGTGAGTGGGCATGGATAAAATTTTATAGTAAGATGAGGTTGTAACATTGATTTGTGTTTGTAATGGGAGGTTATTATGCCAACACCAAGTATGGAAGATTATTTAGAGCGTATTTATGTGTTGATAGATGAAAAAGGCTATGCGCGTGTCTCTGATATTGCTGAGGCATTGGCGGTGCATCCATCGTCTGTAACGAAGATGGTTCAAAAGCTTGATAAAAGTAAGTATCTTGTATACGAGCGTTACCGGGGACTTGTATTGACTGCGAAAGGAAACAAGATCGGGAAAAGGCTTGTATATCGTCATGAGTTATTAGAGACGTTTCTTACGATGATTGGCGTTGACGAAGCGCATATTTACCGGGATGTGGAAGGAATTGAGCATCATTTAAGTTGGGATGCGATTGATCGGATTGGTGATGTGGTTCAATATTTTCAAGAAGATGAGGAGCGTATTCAGGCATTAGGCGCTGTGCAAAAAAGAAATGAAGAGACGGTCGCTGATGAAGAGGAGTAAGTGATTTTTTTTTCTCGTATGCATATGATGAGCGTAGGAGGTGGAACGCCATGGATGTGGATGCGGTTTTTGCAGGAGGCGGTGTGAGAGCGTTTGCTTTCATCGGTGCGCTTGAAGTGACAGAACAAAAGGGATTGAAGTTTCATCGTATTGCTGGGACAAGCGCTGGCGCAATTGTAGCAGCGCTTGTCATGGCCGGCTATCGAAGTGACGAGCTACTGGAAACATTATCAACGTTAGATGTTAAGACGTTACAAGACGAGCGTTTCCCATACTTGCCTTTTCCATTTGTAAAGTGGCTTAATTTATACTTTCGGCTCGGTTTGTATAAAGGGGATCGTCTAGAGCAATGGTTGCAAGATTGTTTAGAGAAAAAAGGGGTTCGGTCTTTTGAAGATTTGCCTCAAGGCGCACTTAAAATTGTTGTGTCAGACGTGACGCGTGGACGGATTGTTGTTTTACCTGATGATCTAAAAGATTATGGCATTATCCCTGAAAAATATAGCGTTGCCCGTGCAGTGCGAATGAGCTGCAGCATTCCTTATTTTTTCGAACCCGTGAAGTTGCATCATAAAACAGTTGATCGCGGTGTGTCATATATTGTTGATGGTGGCTTGTTAAGCAATTTCCCAATGTGGATCTTTCATGATAGAAAAAAAACCCCTCGTCGTCCTGTAGTTGGTTTCCAATTGTCCCCACAGTTAGAAGAGGAACCGCCTCATCAAATTTATAATGCATTTGATATGTATAAGGCGGTGTTTGACACAATGATGAGTGCGCATGATAAGCGTTACATTAGCAAGGAGCACGCGAAAAATATTGTATTCATTCCCGTGGATACGGTAAAAGTGACTGACTTTTCAGTTACAGATGTGGAGAAAGAGGCCATGATTGCAGTGGGGCACGAAAAAACAGCAGCATTTCTAGAAAATTGGCCTTCTTCTTAATGATGACGATAAAAATGGTGATTAAGCTTTCCACTTTCGTGTCTTATTGCTTTTCTTTCCTTCTATAACTGTGAGGTGAGGCTGGTCACGACGTGCAAGCTTAGACTTACGTGCAAGTTGACGTTTATTTTGTTGTTTATTCGGTTTCACGGTACTTGTGCGTTGTGCTTTTTTAATTTGTGCACGTGTGGGACCTGACTGCCTTTTTGGAAACAAAGATGTTTTCTGTTGTTGTGAGACGATGAGGCGATACACGATGTACATGACAGCACAAATACCAGCGATAAAGATGGTGTGTTGAACGAACCCGAGAATATTCGTGGCGATGCCAATCACGGCAAGAATGAGGATGGTCATGAGAATAAAGCGCATCGTACGTGTCATGAGGGCACTGCTACTAATGATCATTAGTAGCAGATTCACCTCCCTTCTGTATGCATGGTCTGTTTATGCGAGCGTATAGAGCTGTCAGCATTTATTTATACAAAGTATACGCTTAGTTGGCCATTGTTTCAACAAGTGTCACCGTAATTGGAAAATAGGTTCAGATATATCTTTTTCTACAAACATAATAAAAAATCCTTTCTCTAATAAGAAGAATGATAAGTGGTTGGTTTTTTTATGTATGGGCATACTTCAGTGTAGGAGGTGTGGACCAATGGGTAAAAAGAAATATACAGATCACGAAATGAAGCAACAAAAACAAATGAGTTTTGCCGCAAAGACGGTTTGGATTGGTTTTATAGGTGGGCTTTTATGGTCCTCACTAGGGTATTTTTCTCACTATTTCAATTTCATGCAGATTGGACCTGCGTTCATTTTGCAGCCATGGGCGCTAGGAGAATGGAAAAATGGGCACCTAGGTCAAGTTGTAGGGATTTTTACCATTTCAATTGGCTCAATTGGTGTAGCTTTTTTGTACAAATGGACGTTACAAAAAATTAGTCGTGTCTGGCCTGGTTTGTTATTAGGGGCATTTATTTGGGTACTCATCTTCTATTTGTTAAATCCTTTTGTCCCACAGTGGAAACCAGTCCAGTCATATACACTCACGACATTAATTACGTCACTTTGTTTATGTTTAGTGTATGGCTTATTTATTGGTTATTCTATTGCCTATGAGTATGCTGAGCAAAAAGCAGGACAAAAAGATTTCGGCTAAACCCTTTTCAGCGCGCCTGAAATTGTGCTACAATTCTTTTATCCACGCAAGGAAAAGAGGGGTTGCACATGGGTGCCATTGTCGAGATACAACGTGATTTAGCTGCACACAATATTGATGGTTTATTAATTGAAACTGGGATTAATCTTCGCTATGTAAGTGGTTTTACAGGAACATCTGGTGCCCTCTTACTTACGAAAACAGCTGCGTTTTTTGTAACTGATTTTCGTTATACAGAACAAGCAAAGGCAGAAGTGAGTGGCTGTGAGTTTGTTTGGCAAAAGGGCGCACTCGCAAGTGAAGTGGCAAACCTTGTGAAGAAGTTAGCGATTAAACGGCTTGGATTTGAAAAAGCGCGACTTACATATGAAACATATGAAACATATCAACAATTATTACCAGAGGTCACGCTTGTACCTGTAGCAGATGTAGTGGAAACACACCGCCTTGTGAAAACAGACGCTGAACTTGTAATTATGCAGAAGGCAGCAGATATTGCAGATGCAGCTTTTGCACACATACAAGGTTTTATTCGGCCGGGTGTGACGGAGCTCGCCGTTGCCAACGAGTTAGAATTTTTTATGCGCAAGCAAGGAGCAACTTCGTCTTCATTTGACATGATTGTCGCCTCTGGTGTACGTGGCGCTTTACCGCATGGCGTGGCGAGTGAAAAAGAAATTCAAGCTGGGGAATTGGTGACGCTTGACTACGGAGCGTACTACCAAGGATATTGTTCAGATATGACGCGAACGTTGGCTGTGGGACCGGTATCTGATCAATTACGTAATATTTATGAAACGGTACGTGTGGCGCAACAGTTAGGCATGGATGGTACAAAAGCAGGTATAACTGGACAAGAAGCAGATCGCTTGACGCGCGATTACATTGAGGAAAAAGGGTATGGTGCATATTTTGGGCATTCCACGGGTCACGGATTAGGAATGGAAGTGCATGAAGCGCCTGCGCTGTCATCCAAGTCAACGGATGTTGTATTGCGTCCAGGCATGGTTGTGACAATTGAACCAGGGATTTATGTGCCGAATGTAGGTGGCGTACGAATCGAAGATGACATCGTGATTACAGATGAAGGCAATCGATCACTGACAAAATCACCGAAAACGTTGATTGAGCTAGATGTATAAAGACATTGGCGGCAAGCTATGGTATAGTAAACATGGTTGTGGTTGGTAAAGTGCAAAGCAATAGTCCAAAAGTCGGAGGGAAAACATGATTTCAGTAAATGATTTTAAAACAGGTTTAACAATTGAAGTAGATAACGGCATTTGGCAAGTCATAGACTTTCAGCATGTTAAACCGGGTAAAGGCGCTGCTTTTGTCCGCTCTAAACTACGTAACTTGCGAACGGGAGCAATCCAAGAAAAGACGTTCCGCGCCGGGGAAAAAGTAGCGAAAGCACATATTGAAAATCGCCGTATGCAGTATTTATACGCAAGTGGTGATACACATACATTTATGGATAGTGAGACATACGAACAACTGGAACTTCAAAGTGGACAAATCGAATACGAGCTAAAGTTTTTGAAAGAAAATATGGATGTACACATTATGACGTATCAAGGCGAAACGATTGGTGTAGAAGTACCAAACACGGTGACGCTCGTTGTTACTGAAACGGAGCCAGGCATTAAAGGTGACACAGCATCTGGTGGCACGAAACCAGCAACAGTTGAAACGGGTTTAACTGTTCAAGTGCCATTCTTTGTAAACGAAGGGGACAAGCTCATTATTGACACACGAAATGCTTCTTACATTTCGCGAGGGTAGAGAGCAACAGACAGCGCACATCCACGTGGGCTGTTTTTACATTTAGTAGAGGGGGAATTTAGGTGGAACCATCGGTGTATTTGTACCAAATATTAGATGAACAAGCAGAAAGACTAGAACAAGGTACGTCATTCACCTATTTAGAAGCCATTGCGAAAATAGGTAACGGCTTATTTACAGGAGAGGCGCCTCGTCAGCTTGACGCAACGGCATTTCGTAAGGTATATGAACAATTCAAGCAGCAACAATGGCTACCAGAAGATGTGCGCAAAGCGTTCAGGCTTGCTTGTTTAAAAGGGATGAAAGGTCAGGTGCAAGCACATCATGAAATGACACCTGATAGCGTCGGCTTTTATATGAGCTACCTGGTGAATAAATGTATGAGTAATCGGGAGGAAGCGTGTGAATTGTTGGACATCGCTGCTGGAGCGGGCAATTTATTATTTACGATTTGCAATCATGCAGCATCCCCTGTTCACGCATCAGGCATCGAAGTCGATGAAACGTTGCTCCATATCGCTTACGCAAGTGCAAATTTGCAACAACGTGAAGTATCACTGTTACATCAAGATAGTTTAAAAGTGACGATGCCTGCCGTTGATATGGTCGTAAGCGATTTGCCGGTGGGTTATTATCCGGACGATGACCATGCAAAAACCTATCGGTTGGCAGCAGACAAAGGGCGTTCTTATGTACATCATTTGTTCATTGAGCAAAGCATCCGTATGCTGAAACCAGCTGGTTATGCTGTTTTGTTAGTGCCAAATCATCTATTTACAAGCGAGCAAGCACCCAAGTTGCATCGTTTCTTAAAAGAAGAGGCACTCGTTTTAGCGTTATTACAATTGCCAACGTCCATGTTTCAAAGTGAACAGCATGGCAAAAGTATTTTATTACTGCAAAAGAAAACCACGGGGACGCGCATCCCGCGCCAAGCGTTGTTAGCAGAGCTGCCTTCTTTTACAAACGAAGAAGCATTAAAACAAATGACGCAACGGATGAATGTGTGGTTTGCGGAGCAGTTGGGGATAGAGTAGTCTGTTCTTTGTAATATCCACGGACGCGAGTAACTGGGCTCCCTTTAAGTGGGGCAACCTAAATTTGACCGCCCTACCTATCAAGGCTAAGTTGTAGGGGGCGGTTTCGTTATGTCTGAAGAAATTTGGAAAAAGAAATTGTCGCTGTATGCTTGAAACGAGCGAAGGGGCATGCTTAAATAGAGAAGGAGTATAAAAAAGGGAGTGCGAATAAATAATGGGAAAAGTTATCGCGATTAACGCGGGCAGCTCATCGCTAAAGTTTCAATTGCTGTCGATGCCAGAAGAAATGATTTTAACAAAAGGGCTTGTCGAGCGGATTGGATCGAATGAAGGTGTATTTACGATTGAAGTCAATGATCAATCATATACAGTTACTGAACCAATTTTAAATCATGGGGTTGCAGTGAAGAAATTATTGGAACAGTTAACATTACAAAATATTATTGATTCGTTAGATGAGATTGAAGCAATTGGACATCGCGTCGTACACGGGGGCGAAAAGTTTAATGACTCCGTCGTCATTACTGATGAGGTACTTGCAGGAATTGAGGAAGTGAGTGAACTTGCACCACTTCATAATCCGGCAAATATAACGGGGATTAAAGCTTTCAAAGAAGTATTACCGAACGTGCCAGCAGTAGCGGTATTTGATACAGCTTTTCATCAAACGATGCCAGAAAGTGCGTATTTATACAGCTTGCCTTATGAGTATTATGAGAAGTACGGCATTCGTAAATATGGATTTCATGGTACGTCACATAAATATGTGTCACAGCGAGCAGCAGAATTATTAGAAAGACCAATAGAAGACTTACGTATTTTATCATGTCACTTAGGCAATGGCGCAAGCATTGCGGCGATTAAAGGGGGTAAATCGATTGACACGTCGATGGGATTTACGCCACTTGCAGGTGTAACGATGGGGACGCGATCTGGCAACATTGATCCAGCGCTCATTCCATTTATTATGGAAAAAACGGGACAATCTGTCGATGAAGTGTTAGCGATGCTTAATAAAGAAAGTGGTTTGCTTGGTATTACAGGCACATCGAGTGATTTACGTGATATTGAAGCAGCTGCAAGTAAAGGGGACGAACGGGCGCAAATTGCACTTGAAGTGTTTACGTCTCGAATCCATAAATATATTGGCTCGTATTCGGCACGTATGGGTGGTGTTGATGCGATCGTGTTCACGGCTGGCATCGGTGAAAATAGTTCCGTCATTCGTGAGCGTGTGTTAAAAGGATTGGAATTTATGGGTGTATGTGCGGACTTAACGAAGAACAATGTTCGTGGTAAAGAAGCATTCATTCAAACGGAAACGTCACCTGTGAAAATTATGATCATCCCGACAAACGAAGAGGTAATGATTGCGCGGGATACGGTGAGGTTGACGTCGAAATAAGTTGTTGTTTACCTAAAAGGGTCAGATAAAAGGTCTGGTCCTTTTTGTGTATGCAGGATTTGACGATTAGAAGCGCGAATGAAAGAGAGAGCAGTACAGGAAGTGAGGAGGAAAAGGAAAATGGATGTTCAGCGAGAAGTTATGATGAGTGTGGCGCAATTTGAAGACGCCCTTTATAAGATAGCACGCGAGGATAACAAGAAAATAACACAACAGTCACTTTTACCGATTGAAAAACACTTTTACGGGAAAGTTGATGCGCTGATGATTCAATTGCAAAATATATTTTTGGAATGGCATAGAGTAAGCGAAAAATGTACCGTTGTATCACTCTCAGATGAAGCAACGTTATCCGTGTGGAAATCACATGCCTCATCTGTTCGCGTACATGAAGCAGCATGGCGGTTGCTATCTCTTGCACAAGGCGCATATGCAAATGCGAATCGGCTAGGGGCGGCGCTTGATATTCCAGCACAAGCATGGCTCCATATCCAGGCGGTTGCTTGCCTTGCGCATGCATATGGTTTTTCTATTAAGTCCCCGTTGGAGTCATTTTACGCGATACGTTTGATGTATATTGGCTATTTGCCGAAACAGGACCAGTGGCGTGAATGGTCGGTATTGTTAGATGAGTTGCGTGAACATGAGAAAGGTCAATTATTGTATCGCGCAGAAAAAGAGATTTCCCGCCGCGAAATTACATCAGCCCTTTGCCTGCAACTGTTAAAGATTGGCTTATGTATGCGTGGCAAACGAACGCGGTGGGTCGCAGTAAGTGCAGGTGGCGTGATAAACTACCAGTATGCGAGAAATGTGATTGCTTTAGCGAAAGCTTTTTATCAAAAGCGGTGGCTAATGCGGCAAAAAAACATGCAAGTTACTGGATAGTGGAAAAGGAGCGATTGCGATGAGGCATGTATTCATTACAGCAGGAACGAAAGGGCTTGGCTTAAAAGTAACAGAAACATTTTTACAAAAAGGATATCAAGTTACAGCAACATATTATCAAGATCATGCACGCGCAGAAGAATTGGTCGCAAGGTGGCCAGCGACTCAACTCCAGCTCATTCAAGCGGATATGGCAAAGAAAGCGGATGTAAAGCGGGCCGTGGCAGCAGCGATGACATTTGTAGATAAAATTGACATTTGCATACATAATGCAGGACCGTACATTTTTGACCGGAAAAAGTTGATTGATTATAGTGATGAAGAATGGGTGAAGATGATAGATGGAAATTTAAGTTCTGCTTTTTATTTGTTAAAAGAAGTTGTCCCATTCATGAGAGCGCGGCAGTTTGGACGGATCGTGTTTTACGGTTTCCAAGGGGCGAATCATGCCCCCGGGTGGACGTATCGCGCTGCTTATGCAGCAGCAAAAGTTGGGCTCGTTTCGTTAATGAAAACAGTGTCGATCGAAGAAGCAAACGCGGGAATTACCGCGAATATGGTTTGCCCGGGAAATATTATTGGCGAAATGAAAGAAGCATCCATTGAAGAGGCGCGGACACGTCCAGATAAAGAGACACCGATCGGTCGGTCGGGAACAGGAGAAGACATTGCCCGGACTGTCTTGTTTCTTTGTGAAGATGATGCAGATATGGTGACGGGCACGGTAGTCGAAGTGACCGGTGGTGTAGATGTGATCAATCGCTATCGTTAAGCATAAATAACACTTTGGAGGAAATATTACAGGAGATGACATGCCGTCGTCTCCTTAACTGTGTTTGAAGTAATATACGGAGGTGTAAAAGAATGACGAAGCAAGTGACAAAGGTATGCATGCTTGTAGGGTGTATGTGGCTGCTTGTATATGGACATATGCACGCTGTATCAGGGACAGATTTAATGCAAGCTTTTTCTATGCGGGTGACGGTCTTTTCAGAAGGGACGACCTATGAATGGGAATATGATAATCCAAACCATTTTGAGTATGAAATAGGTAAAAAAGTGATGAAAGGTGCAGACGCCAAACCCGAGGTAGAACGCATTATGGAGCGTTTACGTTTGTCGGAGCATACGAGTAAAGAAGTGTACGCAAAGCGGATGAAGAAAATATTTCCTGAAATGAAAAAGTTAGAGATACGATGGGTGAATGCCAAAAGCGAACGTTACACATGGTTGTGGGAGAAGGGTGCATAGTATCGATAAAAAGCCATCTATGAGTGAAGCACAGTTCACTCGTAGACGGCTTTTAGTTTCTTTCATACCCGTCATGTCCGGGCAGGGACAATCACGAGTTCTTTTGGGTAGGTTGTCAAACATTCCGCACCGTTCTCTGTTAAAAGGACATCATCTTCAATTCGAACACCAGCAACGCCGGGCACATAGACACCCGGTTCAATTGTATACGTCATACCAACTTGCAATTTTTCGCAGTTGTCACTACTCATTGAAGGGGCTTCGTGTACATCAATACCTAGTCCATGCCCAAGCCGGTGAGGGAAATAGTCACCGTAGCCAGCATTTTCAATGACTTCTCGTGCTACACGGTCTAGCGTGCCAATAATTTCTCCAGGTTTAGAAGCGTTGCATGCGGCAATGTTTGCTTGTAAAACGATGTTGTAGATCGTTTTTACCTCATCACTGATGTGCCCATAAGCAATTGTGCGGGTAATGTCTGAGCAATAACCGTCAAACACGACACCGAGGTCTAAAAGCACAATATCACCTTCTTTCAAAGTGCGTTCCCCTGGCACACCATGGGGTTGAGCGGCATTTTCTCCAAATAAGACAATTGGTTGAAAAGACATTTCACGAATGCCACGTTGCTTGAGGGCATATTCAATTTGACCAACAAGTTCGATTTCAGTTATCCCCGTTCTTAACGAGGCAACAGCTGTTTCCACACCGAAATCAGCAAAGGCCGCCGCATGGCGCAGGATTTGTTGTTCAGCTTCATTTTTGATGAGACGCTGCTTCATTAGTAAGGGCTCGCAGTCATCTAATAAAAAGGTATCATCACTTAATGTTTGTAAGGCGAGGACTCGTTCATAACATAAAGATCGATACTCAATAAAGGCTTTCGGATTTTTTGAGAGTTGATGCGATACTTTTTGTTTAATGAGTGCCCAAACGTCTTCATGATCGCTATATGTGAGTAATTCCCCTGTAAAGCCGGCAGCGCGGATTAAATCGGTTTCCATTTTTGGTGCGACTAAAAATAGTTCTTCTGGCAAAATGAATAAGGCAATGAGTCGTTCATGCGGATCAGCGCGGAAACCTGTTAAATAAAATAAATTTTCTTTTCCTTGGATCATAGCAAAATCAGCATTCATATTAGTGAGATCTTGTTTGAGCGTTTCAATTCTAACTTTGTGCATGAGAAAATCACTCCTTTTGTCCATTATAAGCGACAATTAAGACGGTGAATAGCAGGAAAAACGTCGTTTAAGCACGAAGAAACAAGAGAGAGGTTATTTTTATTACGGAGGAGATGTTTCAACAATGAAAGTCAGTTACCACGGACATTCTGTCGTTCAGATTGAGACAAACGGGTATCATATTTTGATAGACCCATTTATTACAGGAAATGGCTTGACGCAGTTAAATGCTGATACGATTGCACCTGATGTCATTTTATTGACGCATGGACATAATGACCATGTTGGTGATACAGTCGCCATTGCGAAGAGAACTGGTGCGCTTGTTGTTGCTGTTTTTGAGCTAGCAACTTACTTACGCTTTCAAGGAGTGGAAAATGTTCATGAAATGTCTATTGGCGGTGCACATCAGTTTGATTTTGGGCATGTGAAGTTTACCCAAGCGTTTCACGGTTCTAGTTTTATTGAAGAAGAATCAGGGAAGATCGTATATACAGGTATGCCAGGTGGTATTTTATTTACAGCAGAAGAGAAAACGGTGTACCATGCAGGAGATACGGCGTTATTTAGTGATTTAAAGCTCATTGGGGATCGTGAGAAAATTGATGTAGCGTTTATTCCAATTGGTGATAACTTTACAATGGGACCAGGCGATGCCAAAATTGCCGCCTCCTGGTTACAAGCAAAAAAAGTTGTGCCTATTCACTACAATACTTTTCCGGTTATTCATCAAGATGCAGCTGCCTTCGTTGACAGTTTACCAAAAGGTCAAGGAGTCATGCTTCATTCAGGAGAAGGGTTACGCGTGTGACAACGAAGGGAGGAGAACGTTGTTTAAAATGGCAGCGTTCTTTTTTATCGTTTTGTGCATAATGTATAGGACGAGGAGGGGATGAAACGTATGAAAATAAGGGCATTGATGTGTTTGTTTTTTGCGATCGTCATGGTTGTGTATGCATGGGATCGCTTACCGCTTAATGGACAAGGGTTAGAAAAAGTTTTTGCACTGTCTTGGCTCTCCTTTGCGGGTCTAGTCATTGGTGGCAACATTGTCGCCATAGCGAGACGAGGAAGAAAAAGTACGCAGGCAAAACAGGAAGTTGATAACGCGCGCGCCGTAAAACGGGCACGTCAATTTGGTTGAGGTATTGCTTCTGGGTGTGTTTCGGTCGTATACTGTAGAGAAGAAACATTGAAATCATGAAAGTGTGGTGCCAACGTGGCGACGAAACATGAACAAATTTTGGCATATATCGAGCGTCTCGAAGTAGGTGGGAAAATCTCCGTACGTCAAATTGCGAAGGCGTTAGCGGTGAGTGAAGGAACTGCGTACCGGGCGATTAAAGAAGCGGAGATGCAAGGACTCGTGTCAACGATTGAACGTGTTGGGACAGTGCGAATTGAGAAGAAAGAAAAAGATAACATCGAAAAGTTGACGTATGCGGAAGTCGTTAACATTGTTGATGGACAAGTATTAGGTGGGCGAACGGGCTTGCATAAAACATTAAATCGTTTCGTCATTGGTGCGATGAAGATGGAAGCGATGATGCGCTATGTTACAGCTGGCAATTTGCTTATTGTTGGTAACCGTGATCAAATCCATCAAATGGCGCTTGAAGCAGGAGCGGCCGTGCTCATTACAGGTGGATTTGAGGCGAGCGCTGATTGTGTAGCACTGGCGGATGAGCTGAGTTTGCCCGTTATTTCTACTTCTTATGATACATTTACAGTTGCGGCGATGATTAATCGGGCGATTTATGATCAATTGATAAAAAAAGACATTGTATTGGTGGATGATATTTTAATTCCCTTGCAGGACACGTATTATATGACAACAACAAATACGGTTGAAAAATGGCATGAACTAAACGAACGGACAGGCCATGGACGTTACCCAGTTGTTAATGAGCAGTTGAAAGTGCAAGGAATGGTTGTAGCAAAAGATGTATTATCTGTGCCAAAACATATATTGATTGAAAAAGCCATGACAAAAGATCCAATTACTGTATGCGAACGTACTTCGGTCGCGGCAGTCGCTCATATTATGGTTTGGCAACGTATTGAGCTATTACCTGTTGTAGATAGCCACCGTAAATTAGTCGGGGTTGTGAGTCGGCAAGATGTGCTAAAAGCATTGCAAACAGCACAGCGGCAACCACATGTTGGCGAGACGATTGAGGAAATTGTGACAAGGCGGTTGGAGGAAAAGGACAACGGGTACATATGTGAAGTGATTCCCCAAATGACAAATCATGTTGGAACCATTTCGTACGGTGTCGTCACAACAATAATGGTTGAAGCAGCGCGTCGTTTTATGCAAAAGCACCGGCGTGGAAATATTGTTGTAGAAAATATTACTTTGTACTTTTTGAAGCCGGTGCAAATTGAGAATTTATTGCTGGTGATCCCACAGACGTTAGAGATCGGGCGTAAACATGGGAAATTCGAGGTTGCATTATATCGCGAGCAAGAGCTTGTAGCGAAAGGGATGTTAACCGCGCAACTGATTGAATAACGCGCATGACGTCTAGTCTAATTGTTTCATGTAATGTTTATGCGCTTTAAAGTGATAAACCGTATGAATGCTACCAATTAGGAGAAAGACAGCGCCGACAAAAAGTTCGGTTTTTTCGTAGGACGTAAAAAACAGGAAATGGATACCTAGAAACAATAGTGCCGCTCCTAGTGCGAGTCGCGCACGTACTTCGACGATCCGTTTTTGTAAGGAATCCGTCATACATAGTGAGCGGACACGTCCAATGACATAAAACAAGCATGAACCAATGACAAAAATGATAAGTAAACGAGCCAAAAGAATATACCTCCTTAAAAACTGTATCTCTATGTATTGTAGCGTTCGTGTGTAAAAAAAGAAAGAGGCGATGAAATGTTTGAACAAATGATTTCAGCGATTAAAGAATATACGACCATTGTGATTCACCGCCATGTTCGTCCTGACCCTGATGCACTTGGGTCGCAGTTAGGATTAAAAGCGCTCATCCAGGCTGCTTACCCTGAAAAGAATGTGTATGCGGTTGGCGAGGAAGAAGTGTCATTACACTTTTTAGGACGTATGGATGTTATTACAGATGATGTATATAAAGATGCGCTCGTCATTGTGTGCGATACAGCAAATACAGCGCGTATTAGCGATGAACGATTCCGTTTAGGCGCACGTCTGATCAAATTTGACCATCATCCAAATGAAGAACCATATGGAGACGTCCTGTGTGTTGACACGTCGGTCAGTTCGACGAGTGAACTTGTCGTCGCTTTAGCCGAGCATATGCCAGAACTCACGATGACGAAAGAAGCGAGTTTGTTACTGTATGGCGGGATTGTTGGTGACACGGGACGTTTTCGTTTTCGGAATACGACAGCAGGAACGATGCGTCGCACTGCGTTATTGCTAGAAACAGGTTTTGATAGTCAACGATTTTATCGGCGGTTGTACGAGCGGAGCATCCATATGATCCGCTTAGAAGGGTATGTGCTGCAACACTTTGAGGTAATCGATGGGAAGGTTGGTTTCATGCGCTTATCCGCTGAGATATTAAAACGCTTTGAAGTAACCGCTAATGAATCGTCGTTATTGGTGAACTGTTTTGCTGACTTGTCGGGTTTACAAGTGTGGGTGTTTTTTGTGGAAGAAGCAAATGGGACAATTCGTTGTAGGTTACGCTCCCAAGGTGTCGTTATTAATAATGTTGCGCAAGCATATGGCGGGGGAGGACATCCTGTTGCAGCAGGTGCAAGTGTAAACTCATGGGAAGAAACAGAAGAGATGGTTGCAGCGCTTATTGCTGCATGTTCTTAATATCATACGCAACTATGGAAATGCCTTACAAACGTTTGAATATTTCGCATTCTTATTTTAGCTATAGATGCATATATAGAAGGGAGCCCAGTAAAAAGCGTGTACTTATGACACGCTTTTTACTTAAAAATGGGCGTTTTTTTGGAAAGAGAGGTGTAAGTAGCAGAAAAGACATGAAGAAAGGCATCATTTGTTGTTCATTTTTTGTTCTCGCCCACACGATTTTTGTATCTATGTATAAGATGTAGAGCAGTCCAAAAAAGGAGGTGCACATAGGGTGGATACATCATAAAACGTGTGTATGTGAGGGAGCAATAAAAGAAAAGCGGCAAATTAATATCTGATTTATTTATTTTTTAAAAATAATAAATAAAGGGGTTTTTGATGTTGGGACTAAATAAACATGTGAAGAGATTTGTCGGTGTTGCACTTGCATGTATACTCATTCTGAGTGGTGGTCAAAGCTTTGCAGCGACAACTTCAGCAAAAGGTGAATATTTGATAGGCTTTAAGAATGGTGAGCGTGCTCAAACATTGCAATTACTTGCTGATGAAGGTGTGAAAGTGCATCATCAGTTTAAATTTGCTGAAATTGCCCATGTTACTTTACCAAATAATGTAGCGCTTAGTCTTGAAGAACATGAGTCGATTGCTTTCGTGGAGGAAAATGCGGAAATGGTCGCTTATGCGCAACAAGTACCATATGGCGTTACAAATATTCGGGCGCAAGAAGTGCAACAAAGCGATGGCAACAAAGGTGCAGGTGTCCGCGTTGCTGTACTTGATACCGGCATTCAACATCATGAAGATTTGGCAGTAGCTGGTGGTGTGAGTTTTGTGCCATCAGAATCTAATTACCAAGACGGTAACGGTCATGGGACACATGTTGCTGGCACAATTGCGGCATTAGACAATCAAATAGGTGTGCTTGGAGTGAGCCCAGACGTTGAATTATATGCAGTAAAAGTTTTGTCCTCAAGTGGAAGTGGCACATTAGCTGGGATTGCTAGAGGCATTGAATGGGCTGCGGATCATGATATGGACATTGTCAATATGAGTTTAGGCGGAAGTTCTGGTTCGCAAACTTTGGAACAAGCAGTCAATTATGCACACGGTGAAGGCGTGACGCTAGTAGCTGCTGCTGGAAACTCAGGATCATTTTTATGGTTTAATACCATCGGCTATCCTGCCAAATATGAGAATGTCATTGCGGTAGGAGCGGTCAATGAAAATAATGCGCGGGCTTCTTTTTCTAGCGTTGGTGATGAGTTAGATGTTATGGCACCAGGTGTCGATGTACTCAGTTCTCATTTAAATAACGCATACCAGTCATTTAGCGGCACTTCGATGGCTTCCCCACATGTTGCTGGTGCAGCAGCGCTGTTGCTAGCAGATGATCCATCCCTGTCAAATGAGGATATTCGCGGGTTGTTACGTGATACCGCAATTCCATTAGGTAGTCATTTTTATTACGGCAAAGGTGTGATTGATGTACGGGCAGCAATTGATGCAAATTAAGATGGTCACGTATCTTTTACAGAAATAATTTCCATATCTATTTGCAAGGTTGTATAAACGTAAACGCTACGCATGACAAGGGTGTACTTTGTTCCATTCACTTCATACGTCTTGTTTTCAATTGCGCCGCGTAGTACATCCTTGACATGTTCAATGGTTTCGATGTTCACACCTTGTAATTCAACGAGCTCTTGCAGCACTTGCTGCTTGAGCTCATACAAATGAAGTTGACTCAGTCGGTGCTTGTCACTATTAATAATAGAGACAGACACCTTTTGTATGACCAACTTGTTAGCATTTTCTTCATTTTGAAGGCGAATATCTTCAATCAGCCTTGTATTTTCTTGTTTAAGAAAAGAAATTTCACTTTCTTGCCGGGAGAGATCAGTAGAAAACTGGTCATAAGATGCACCATATTCAGTAACAAAAAATCCCCAGCCTATAAAAATGCCAAGTGCAATCCCCGCAAAGAAGCGGAGCCAACCGCGATGTTTTTTATAACGGGGGACAAGCATTATACAGGATCTCCAATGATCCAACGTAGCAAAATGGTTCCTGATTGTGCACCGCAAAAAGCGACAAGTAACATTGCTAACGTTTTATAAATGTCTTCATGTACGCCGCTAAAGAGACCATTCTCAATTCGGGTAATGGCATCGAATGATCCTCCAATTGCTGCAACAATCGCCCAAATTTTTAAACTGCCAGCAATTTTATCTATTTCCATTAAAATAGGTTTGCCAATTAAAAATGCGCCAATTCCACCAATCAATGCGCCCCCAATCATGACACCGAAAGCAATAAAGAAATTCATAACAAGTGTCGCGAGCATCTCTTTTGTTAATAGCACAAACGCCACCCCCATGTGACAAATCGGACGTTTCTATCTTATGGTCTACTATATGGACGACTTGATTGAAATATGATTGTTGATCATCAGGACTTTCATCTTTAGGAAATTCATACTACACTAAGGAGAGAAGAAGTGAGGAAGTGATAAGATATGCGTGCGCTTGTAACCAATATTTATAGTGAATACAGTTTATTGCAGTCGACTAATCGGATTGACGAGCTTGTGTCACGGGCAGCGCATTTAGGATACGAGGCGCTTGCATTAACAGATAAACATGTACTGTATGGATGTGTCCCTTTTTTTCAAGCATGTCAGCGCGCTGGTGTCAAGCCGCTTCTCGGGTTGGAAGTATCCGTTTCCTATGGAGAAGCGGTTGTCCCAGTGCAATTAGTTGCGAAAAATGAGATAGGTTATGCGCAGTTACGAAAATTCGCCACAGAGCTCGGCTGTACAAGTGGGGTACAAGCATTATCATTGGATCATTTTCAGCAAGGAAGTGACGCTTGCTTTATTTTTATTGGTGAGAGAGCATTAGGGCGAGACCCATCACAATGGTGGCAGCGTTGGTGTAGTCTCGCTCAAACCGGTCATGCTTTTTTTGCAGCTCGCGGAGCCGAAATTGATCAGGAAGGGATTGCTTTTGCGAAAGAAAAGAGGTTACCAATCATTGCCGCGCCATCCGTTCGGTTTTTATGTGAACAAGATGAACCTGTGTATCAACTGATTCGTGAAATGGCTCATGATAAAGGGGAAAATAAAGACGAACTATCTTCTTGTATGCCTTCACAGACACAATTAACAGCGCTATTTCCAGAGGAGCTTGGTGTGCTAGCTCATATGAAAGAAATTGCCGTCAATGCAAACGTCACATTGAAGCTAGGTGTCCCACATTTACCGACATATGACAACTTAAGTACGACCGAAGCAATGACGTACTTAAAACAGCAGTGTGCACGTGGTGTCAACGTGCGCTATGGGCAACTGACAAAAATAGTGCACAAACGCCTGGCGCAAGAGTTACGTGTCATTGAAGAGATGGGTTATGCATCTTATTTTCTCATTGTTGCGGACTTTGTCGGATACGCACGGCAAAAAGGGATGCTTGTTGGACCGGGACGTGGTTCAGCGGCAGGTTCGCTTGTAGCTTATGTGTTAATGATTACCGATGTTGATCCGCTTGCACATGGCTTAATGTTTGAACGCTTTTTAAACCGAGCGCGGGCGACATTGCCGGATATTGATATTGATTTTCCTGATTATCGTCGAGAAGAAATTATTGCGTATGTGCGTCGTCGTTTTGGGAAAGAAAAAACGGCTCAAATTGTCACCTTTGGCACGTTTGCAGCGAGGGCGGCAATTCGTGCTGTAGGAAAAGCCCAGAAGCTTCCTGATGAGTGGGTTGGAAAAATAGCAAAAGCAATTGTCCCAGCGTCGTTAACCATACAGGAAGCGGTCGAGAAAGGTATTTTTCGTCAATATGAGTGTCGTGCGTTAGATGAGCTGCTGTACTTTGCGCGCCAAATTGAAGGTTTACCGCGGCACGTATCTGTCCATGCTGCGGGGGTGATTATTGATGACCGTCCCCTCGTTCAGACGGTAGCACTCCAGAAAACGGAGGATGGACAACTTATTACGCAAGCAGACATGTATAGTTTAAATGAATTAGGGTTAATGAAGTTTGATTTGCTCGGTTTGCGCAATTTAACGTTGCTTGAGCAAGTATGTAGAAATATTGAGGCAATGACAGCGAAAAAGATGCGTGTCACAACGATCCCCCTGAACGATCAAAAGACTTTTGCAATGTTGCGAGAGGGTCGCTCAACGGGTGTGTTCCAACTAGAATCTACAGGGATGCGTCAAACATTAAAACAACTTGGTCCAACTGAATTTGCAGACATTGTGGCGACAAGCGCGCTTTATCGTCCTGGACCGATGGAAGTAATTCCAACATATATTGCGGGGAAGAAAAATCCGGCTGCAGTCACTTATATACATGAAGATATTGCCCCAATCTTATCGTCTACATATGGGGTGATTGTTTATCAAGAACAAATTATGCAGCTTGTGCAGGTGATTGGACGCTATACGCTTGGGGAAGCAGATATTTTCAGGCGAGCAGTCAGTAAAAAGCAGCAAAAAGTGATGGAAGAACAACGTGGGGAATTTATTCGCCGTGCGCAAGAAAATGGATACAGCGAAGCCGTCAGTTGTGAAGTCTTTGCCTTTATTGAGCGTTTTGCTCGCTATGGTTTTGTAAAAAGCCATGCGGTTGCCTATAGTTTTATTAGTTACTGGCTTGCTTATTTAAAGGTTCATTACACACCTGCTTTTTACGCAGCGTTGTTGTCGTCTGTATGGCAAAATCATGCTAAATTATATGCATATATAAATGAAGCAAAACGTGATGGGTTGAAAATTTTACCGCCGTCAGTACATGAGAGTGATGCGTTCTTCACTGTCCAAGGGAGTGCGATTCGTTTTGGGCTTTTACCGATTGCAGGCGTGAGCAAGCCGGTTGTCAGTGAGATCATTTCATGTCGCAAAAAAAAGCGTTTTGAAGACCTGTTTGATTTTTATGCACGCATGCCCACGAAAGTTGCCACAACCCGAGTGGTTGAAGCGCTAATTAAATCAGGAGCGTTCGATGAATTTGAGCAACCACGAGAAGTGTTGCTCGCGAATATGGAGAAAGCGGAGACTTTTGTTAAGCAACTACGATCATTTGAAAAGTCTTCAGCAGGATTGTTCACATTAAGACCGATGTCACCGGGTTATACAACAGATGTGGAATTGGATGATCGGGATTATTTAAGCGATGAGCGAGAAGTACTAGGATTTTATTTATCAGGACATCCACTAGAAAATGAGCAAGAAAAGCTGGAACGTTTTGATCGCGTGATGCTCCGCAGTTGCCGACCATCACGGGAAACCGTTCGAATTGCTGCCTGGATTCGTTTGGTGCGTCAAATTACGACGAAGTCTCATACAAAAATGGCATTTGTCCAAATGAGTGATGAGTCAGATGAGGGAGAAGCAGTTATTTTTCCAACCGAGTGGGAAAAGTTTCGACATTTGTTTGTTCCTCATGCCTTGCTATTTATGGAGGGGGTATTGGAGGAGCGTAAAGGAAAAAAACAATTTGTTGTCCAAAAGGCGCTTGACATTACCTTAATAGAAGCTGTTCGACCGACACATACGTTATATATTCGCCTCCCACAAGCGCTGGACACGCCAACACGCTTTAGCGATATGACGTATATTTTGCAACGAGATCAAGGGACAACACCGGTTATTTTATACCGGGAACAAGAGGGAAAACCACGTCAATTGGAAGATATTTATCGTGTGGCACCAAAAGAAGGGACATTGCGCCTCTTAAAACAAATGCTTGGGGAGAAAAATGTGGTACTCCAGAAGTCGGAGTGAAGGTAGATTTCAGGAAGGAAGGTATGAGTGGAAAGCCTTTGTGTACTTCTGGAGACGCCATGTTGATCTCTGAATGGAGGTTGGCTTTTGTGGTAAATTTGTTTATAATAGAAACCGTACATTTTTTAGTGGTCTGACCAGTGTGGTCGAAAATAAAGGAGAGAACAACGTGCCAACGACAAGAGAAGAAGCACTGCATATGCATCGCACAAATCAAGGAAAACTAGCAACAGTCGCAAAAGTGCCAGTGAAGGATGCCAATGATTTAAGCTTGGCATATTCACCAGGTGTCGCTGAACCATGCAAAGAAATTTTTGAAGACGTGGAATCGGTATATGAGTACACGATGAAAGGGAATATGGTTGCTGTTGTTAGTAATGGGACAGCGGTACTTGGGCTAGGAAATATTGGTCCTGAAGCTTCTTTGCCGGTGATGGAAGGAAAAGCAGTTTTGTTTAAATCATTTGCAGGCGTGGATGCTTTCCCGATTTGCTTACGTTCAAATGACGTCGAAGAAATAATTCAGACCGTCAAGATGCTTGAACCGACATTTGGTGGAATTAACTTAGAGGATATTGCAGCACCAGACTGCTTTGTCATTGAGGAACGGTTGAAAAAAGAGACAAACATCCCTGTGTTTCATGATGACCAGCATGGTACAGCAATTGTGACATTAGCAGGGCTTATTAATGCTTTAAAGTTAAATGGGAAAAAATTGTCCGAAATTAAAGTGGTTGCAAACGGTGCGGGAGCGGCTGGGATTGCGATTATTAAACTCATGTTGCGTATGGGTGTACGTGATGTGATTATGTGTGACACGAAAGGTGCAATTTTTGAGGGACGGACGCATGGAATGAACGCTGTGAAAGACGCCGTTGCTCGGCGCACAAATCGTGATAAGGTTGAAGGAACACTCACAGATGTCATGAAAGGTGCAGATGTTTTTATTGGCGTGTCAGTTGCTGGAGCAGTCACCCCAGAAATGATTGCAAATATGAATGAGCACCCAATTATCTTTGCAATGGCGAATCCTGTGCCAGAAATTATGCCAGAGGATGCAAAGGCAGCAGGCGCTTTAGTCATTGGTACGGGACGCTCTGACTTCCCTAACCAAGTGAACAACGTGCTAGCCTTTCCTGGAATTTTTCGTGGGGCGCTTGATGTTCGGGCAACACATATCAATGAAGAAATGAAAATCGCGGCGGTGTATGCGATTGCTAACCTTGTGTCTAAACAGGATTTGTCAGTCGATTATGTGATTCCCGCACCGTTTGATTCTCGCGTTGCCCCAGCTGTGGCAAGTGCAGTTGCAACAGCTGCAATGGAAACTGGGGTGGCCCGGTTGCGCGTCGATCCAGAAGCAGTTGCTGAAAAGACAAGAAGGTTAACGATGATCGATGAGTGAGCGCAGGTGATAAAAGCGAATGTCAACAAAACAACCAAAACGATATGTTGAAATTATTCAAGCGCTTAGCGAAATGATTCAACAAGACGATTTAAAAACAGGTGATCGCTTGCCTTCAGAGAGAGAACTTAGCGACAGGTTGTCTGTTGGTCGTTCTTCTATTCGTGAAGCACTGCGAGGGCTTGAACTATTGGACATTATTGAAACCCGCCGTGGTGAAGGTACGTTTATGAAGGCGCCTTCTAGTTACCGTCTTGTTGACTTACTACTGTCGTTTCTGTTAAAAGATGAAAAAGCAATGCAGGATTTAACAGAGACAAGGCGAATCATAGAGTTACAGGCACTACAACTTGCATGTAAGCGGATAACAGCGGCTGATTTGGATAAATTAATATTACTGACCTCTTCACGCGGAGAGGTTTCTCTTGAAGAGGATTACCTGTTTCATGAAACGATTGTAGCAGCGTGTGGCAATACATTGTTACAACACTTGTGGAAATCGCTCGTTGCTTTTCACCGAGAGGCATTGAAGCATGCCACGCCAAATAGAGAAGATACACAAACGCATGAAAAAATTGTTGAGGCAATAGCGGGTCGTGATGCGCCTCGTGCATTGCGTATCATGGCAACACATTTAGAAGAAAGCCCTTTTTAAGAGCAATTTGGTTGATTGCGCACGCATCAAGATGATTGAAGTGAGGAGCGATACATGTGTTGAAGGATATATTTACAAAGAAAAAGAAAAAGCGCCGGTACGCGACAATCCCCTCAGAAAGAGCGAAGCAAGAAGTGCCAGAAGGGCTCATGACAAAGTGCCCATCATGCCGTACGATTATGTATACGAAAGATTTGAAAAAGAACTTAGCGGTGTGTCGGACATGCGGTCATCATCATCGTATGACAGCAAAGGAGCGTATTGCTGCTTTAGTCGATGCGGGAACATTTAAAGAGTACGACCAAGACTTAATTGGGAAAAATCCACTCGATTTTCCTGGATATGAAGAGAAGTTGGCAAGTGATCAAAAGAAAACGGGTCTAAATGAGGCAGTTGTCTATGGCACAGGTAAGATCAATGATTATCCAGTTGTCATTGCAGTCATGGATGCGAACTTTCGAATGGGAAGCATGGGTGCTGCTGTTGGCGAAAAGCTTACCCGTGCAGTGGAAAAAGCGATTGAAACGAAATTCCCACTGTTAATTTTCTCGGCCTCAGGTGGTGCACGTATGCAAGAAGGCATATTAAGCTTAATGCAGATGGCGAAAACAAGTGTTGCATTAGAGCGTTTAAATCGTGCTGGAGGACTGTTTATTTCTGTCATGACCCATCCGACAACCGGTGGTGTGTCCGCAAGCTTTGCCTCACTTGGTGATTATAATTTCGCAGAACCAAAAGCATTAATTGGCTTTGCCGGGAGACGTATTATTGAACAGACGATACGTCAAGAATTGCCTGATGACTTTCAGACAGCTGAATTTTTATTAGAACATGGGCAGCTTGATCGCGTTGTTCCTCGATTGGAAATGAAATCTTTATTAACAGATGTACTTGCCATACATAGTGTAGCAGGTAGGAGGGGTTCACCGTCTCATGTTAGCGGTTAAATATGCCAAAATGATAAGGGGGAAGTGGAGTGTCCTCAGAGCAACCATTTGAACAACCAGTAATCGATTTACAAAAGAAAATTGCAGATTTGCGCGCATTTGCCACGGAGCGTGATCTAGATTTGAGCCGTGAGATTGAAAAGATGGAGCAGCGACTTGCTGTGCTAGAGGAAGATGTATATGGAAATTTGCAGCCGTGGGATCGGGTGCAAATTGCGCGTCATCATCACCGACCAACAACACTTGATTATGTCGCAGAATTATTTGATTCATTTTTAGAAATGCATGGTGACCGTCTTTTTGGTGATGATCAAGCAATCGTTGGTGGGATTGCACTGTATAAAGGTCAGCCTGTCACGGTCATTGGTCATCAGCGCGGAAAAGATACAAAAGAAAACATTCGTCGTTTTTTTGGCTCGCCTCATCCCGAAGGGTATCGGAAAGCGCTCCGGTTAATGAAGCAAGCTGAAAAATTTGGTCGCCCCATCATTTGCTTAATTGATACAAAAGGCGCATATCCGGGTAAGTCTGCAGAGGAACGTGGACAAAGTGAGGCGATTGCGAGGAATTTGTTAGAAATGGCGGGATTGCATGTGCCGACAATTAGTATTGTAATTGGCGAAGGAGGTAGCGGTGGTGCGCTTGCTTTAGGTGTTGCCGATCGCATTTACATGCTAGAGAATGCAACATACTCGGTTATTTCTCCAGAAGGTGCGGCAGCGTTGTTATGGAAGGATGCGACACAGGCAAGGAGAGCGGCAGAAACGATGCGCATTACAGCCCCTGATTTGTTTGATTTAGGTATTATTGATGCCATTATTCCAGAGCCACGCGGTGGCGCACAAAAAGACATTGTGAAGCAAGCAAAAGCCATTGCTGATGTGTTAGACACTTCTTTAGCAGAATTACAAGAAAAGCAAGTGGAGACATTATTGAATGAGCGCTATGATAAATTCAAAAAAATGGGTGAGATTGCTCAGAAAGTGAGCACAATAGCAACAAAGTGAACATTGTAAGCTTAGAGTGAGACAGCAACGGAGGGAAAAACTTTCGTTGCTGTTTTTATGTTTGTGCGCAAAGTAGGTATTTAATAGATTTTTAGAAATGAGAGGACAAGCGCCGCCTCATGAGAGAGGGTCTTGACATAGTGTATCTTATTCTCGAAAAAAGGAGGTGTTTTTAAGATGATAGACAAGAATTTTTTATCTCTTCCAATAGAGGTGGAAATCATTCCATTAGGAGGGAGTAAAGAAATCTCTTGCGGTCCAGACAATGTGACACAAACATGGAACTTGACACCAGGAACAACGTATATTTATACGTGTCTTGATCCTAACAACGTTGAAACCATCTTAGGCGCATATGCGTGTGGTGTCATTGGTGGCGCAATTGTCATTCAACGTGTACCACCAGGTCTAAAGGCGGTATTGAAATGTGGCGGTGGTGCATAAGGGCAATGGAGAGCAATGTGAAGTTATGCCGTAATTATGATGATCACTGTGGCGGCATATCCTCTTCAGTATGGCTATCAGGTGCTGGCATGCTTTACTTGTCAGTACCTCTTTTTTATTGCACATAGAAAATGTAAGTAAAAAATATCCAGCCCTTGTGTTCCTTTAGGCAAAATGGTATGTTTATGGCAGAGGTATATCGTTATAAGACGTTTCACCAGTGGTTACATAAAGAAAGTGTGAGGAGGTTAAAAATTTGAAACGGATAGGCGTATTGACAAGTGGTGGTGACTCCCCTGGAATGAATGCCGCGATACGAGCAGTTGTGCGAAAAGCAATTTACCATAATATGGAAGTATTTGGAATCTCCTATGGCTACCATGGGTTAATGAATGGAGAGATACGTAAATTAGAAATTGGCTCTGTAGGTGATATTATTCATCGCGGTGGAACAATTCTGTACACAGCTCGCTCAGAAGAATTTAAAACGTTGGCAGGACAAGAAAAAGCAATTGCACAATTAAAACGTCTTGGCATTGAAGGACTGGTTGTCATTGGTGGGGACGGGTCTTATCGTGGTGCAGAGAAATTAACATCACATGGATTCCCTACGATTGGTGTACCTGGCACGATTGACAACGATATCCCTGGCACGGATTTCACAATTGGGTTTGATACAGCGTTAAATACTGTCATTGATGCGATTGACAAAATTCGTGATACAGCAACCTCTCATGAGCGGACATGTGTCATTGAAGTGATGGGACGTCATGCGGGTGACCTTGCGCTCTGGTCAGGCTTGGCAGATGGGGCGGAGACAATTATGATTCCTGAAGCTGACTATGATATGGAACAAATTGTGACGCGCTTGAAACGAGGAGAAGAACGGGGTAAAAAACATAGCATTATTGTCGTTGCTGAAGGTGTAGGTAGTGGATATGATATGGCTGAGCGTTTGAAAAAAGAAACAAATACGGAAATACGTGTGACGGTGCTAGGTCATGTTCAACGAGGCGGTTCGCCAACGGGGGCAGATCGCGTACTTGCAAGCCGATTGGGTGCCAAGGCGGTTGATTTGTTGTTAGACGGTGTTGCTGGTGTTGCGGTAGGGATTGAGCGTAACGAACTTGTACATCATCCAATTGCAGATGTATTAAACAAGCCACATTGCCCCAATTTACAAATGTATCAATTGTCACAAGAACTTTCTATATAAGACGAGAAAGATCATAGAAACAGGAGGAAAACATGCGGAAAACAAAAATTGTTTGTACCATCGGTCCAGCAAGTGAAAGTGTTGAAAAATTAACATCTCTAATTGAGTCAGGAATGAATGTGGCGAGGTTAAACTTCTCGCACGGTGATTTTACTGAACATGGACAGCGCATTAAAAATATTCGTCAAGCGGCAGCAGAAACTGGGAAAACGATTGCGATTTTACTTGACACAAAAGGTCCTGAAATTCGTACCCAAACAGTAAAAGGTGGTGCAGTTCCACTTGAAAAAGGGTCTCAACTTGTCATTTCAATGACAGAGGTGGAAGGAACAAGTGAAAAGATTTCAATCACGTATCCAGGGCTAGTAGACGACGTAAAAATTGGTGACTCGATTTTACTTGATGATGGTCTCATTGGTCTAGAAGTGACAGATATTCGCGCAAATGAGATTGTAACAACCGTTCGTAATAGTGGTGTGTTAAAAAATAAGAAAGGGTGTAATGTGCCAGGTGTACGGGTCAAATTACCAGGGATGACCGAAAAAGATGCGGCTGACATCGCTTTTGGTGTTGAACAGGGTGTTGACTTTGTCGCGGCCTCTTTTGTTCGGCGTGCATCAGATGTGCTCGAAATCCGCGAATTGCTTGAGCGTAAAGGTGCTGCGCATATTAATATCATCCCGAAGATTGAGAATCAAGAAGGGGTCAACAATATTGACGAAATTTTAGCTGTATCAGACGGTTTAATGATTGCACGCGGTGATCTAGGGGTAGAGATTCCAGCCGAGGAAGTCCCGCTTGTTCAAAAACAATTAATCAAGAAATGTAACGAACAAGCAAAACCGGTCATCACAGCGACACAAATGCTTGACTCGATGCAACGAAACCCGCGTCCAACACGGGCTGAGGCGAGTGATGTTGCAAACGCGATTTTTGACGGGACAGATGCAATTATGCTTTCAGGTGAAACAGCAGCAGGTGATTACCCTGTTGAAGCTGTACAAACAATGCATACAATTGCAAGTCGAACAGAGCAAGCATTGAACTATGAAAACATGCTCCGCAAAAAAATGCGCGAACAAAAAGTGACGATTACAACATCAATTGGACAGGCTGTTGCATACACTGCTTCAACATTGCAAGCAGCAGCAATTTTAACTGCGACAGAAAGTGGTCATACGGCGCGAATTACTTCGAAATTTCGTCCAAAATCACCCATTATTGCTGTGACAGGAAATGACCATGTTTCGCGGAAATTGGCGCTTGTATGGGGTGTTGTGCCGCTTCTTGGTCGTGCAGCAAAGACAACGGACGAGATGCTCGAGTGTACGGTTGAAACGGCTGTTGCGTCCGGTCATGTGAAGCAAGGGGAACTGGTCGTCATTACTGCAGGCGTACCTGTCGGTGAATCAGGGACGACAAACCTCATGAAAGTTCATATGTTGGGTGAAGTCGCTGCAAAGGGTCAAGGGATTGGTCAGTGCTCTGCCGCGGGTAAAATTGTCGTTGCAAGATCAGCCGAGGAAGCAAATGAAAAAGTGAACAATGGTGATATTTTAGTCATGGGTGCAACGGACAAAGAGATGATTCCGGCGTTTGAAAAGGCAGGTGCCGTCATTACAGCTGCTGGTGGTCTGACTTCTCATGCAGCCGTTGTTGGGCTTAACTTGAGTACGCCTGTGGTTGTTGGTGTGGAACATGCATTAACGTTGTTTAAAGACGGGGATGAAGTGACCGTGGATGCCGTCAGTGGTAATATTTATAGTGGACATGCCAGTGTGCTATAATTAAAAATCGATGAGGGCGCAACCTTGGATGGCGTTTTTATAGGAGATAAGCCAAAATGCTGGTGAGGATGGGGAGGAGACAGCGCCTCCCTTGCACTCTTCGAATGAGTAAACAGAAAAGTAGGGATGGATGATGAGGAGAATCATATTTGCTTGTGCCATCGGCTTCCCGTTGTTGGAGTTAGTGCTCATCGTTTTATTGAGTAACTGGCTTGGCGTTTTTTCAGTGATTGCACTCATGTTTTTGACGGGGACAATAGGCGTGATATTTGCAAAGCGCCAAGGGCTACAAACATTGCGATTAGCACAGTTACAAATACAACAAGGACAGCTTCCGAGTGGTGCACTTTTAGACGGCGTTTTCTTATTTATGGGTGCGCTGCTACTTATTGTTCCGGGTTTCTTAACCGATTTAATAGGATTATGTTGTTTATTACCTTATGTGCGAGGATGGCTGAAAGCTTTTGTTGTGACAATTTTTCAACGGATGGTTGCGCGTGGTCAGTGGATTGTCGTAAAGAGAAGATAAGGAAAAAAATATGGAAGATGTAGCTGAATGTTTGTATCTATGATATGATAGTACATGTTTGAATTGCTAGGAGGAAAAACAGTGTTATCACAAGGTTCATGGTTTCTGTTGTTGCTTATGGCAATAGCGATTGTCGCAAAAAATCAATCGTTACTCATTGCGGTTGTCATTTTGCTGGTCATCAAATGGACACAACTTGGTGATAAGTTATTCCCTCTTTTGCAAACAAAAGGCATCCATCTAGGCGTCTTAATCATCACGATTGCTGTACTCACGCCAATTGCGACTGGAGAGATCGGTTTTAAGCAACTCATTGAAGCAACAAAATCGCTGTATGCGTGGATTGCGCTTGGGAGCGGGATTGCTGTCGCCCTAATTGCGGCGAGCGGATTGGACTTATTAAAACAAGATCCTCATATTACCACGGCATTAGTACTTGGTACAATTATTGCTGTTTCTGTCTTCCACGGTGTTGCCGTTGGACCGCTGATTGGAGCTGGCATTGCTTATTTAACAATGAGAGTGATCCAGTTTTTTGCACAATGGGGTGGATAAATGTATCGTGAGGATAGGCGTGAATCAAGGGGTGGACAATCTTATATAGGCATAAAGGAGCGAGGAAGATGACGACAACGCGCGGTTTAGAAGGGATTGTAGCAACACAGTCAAGTGTGAGCTCAATTATTGATGATGAATTAACATACCAAGGCTATGGCATTGATGATTTGGCTAACCATGCTCGTTTTGAAGAGGTTGTGTACCTGCTTTGGAACGGCGTACTTCCAGCGAAAGAACAATTGCAATCGTTTTCAGACGAGTTACAAAAAGCAGCATTTGTTCCGAAAGAAATTTTTGAGCAAATGAAAGCCTATCCAATCACAACAGTGCACCCAATGGCAGCGCTAAGAACAGCCATCTCTACATTAGGTCTTTATGATGAAGAAGCTGAGGAGATGAATGGGGAAGCGAACTATCGCAAGGCGATCAAACTCCAAGCCAAAATCCCAACCATTGTTGCTGGATTTGAGCGCATTCGTTCGGGGAAAGAACCTGTTGAACCTAATCCAAATTTATCATTTGCAGCCAATTTCTTATACATGTTAAACGGTACAGTGCCAGATGAGCTATCCGTACGTGCATTTGATAAGGCACTTGTCTTACATGCCGACCATGAATTAAATGCATCGACATTTACGGCGCGCGTATGTGTTGCGACATTGTCAGATGTATATTCTGGTCTCACAGCAGCGATTGGTGCACTAAAAGGACCATTACATGGCGGTGCCAACGAAGCTGTGATGAAAATGCTCGTTGAAATTGATGAGCTAGAAAATGTAGAACCATATATTCGCGCAGCGCTCGATCGTAAAGAAAAAATTATGGGCTTTGGACACCGTGTATATAAAAATGGTGATCCACGTGCGAAGCATCTGCGTCAAATGTCAAAGGAACTCACAGATGTCATAAAAGAATCAAAATGGTACGAGATGTCATTAAAGATCGAGGAAATGGTTACGAAAGAAAAAGGACTATTGCCAAATGTTGATTTTTACTCGGCAACAGTCTACCATAGTTTAGGGATCAAACATGATTTGTTCACACCAATTTTTGCAATTAGCCGAACGTCTGGTTGGCTCGCACATATTTTAGAGCAGTATGAAAACAACCGTTTGATTCGTCCACGTGCAGAGTATATCGGTCCTGACAAGCGGTCTTTCCCGAAAAAGTAATTATTGATATGAACGAATGTTAAATCGTATTTGTAACGGAGGAGGTTTTTTTCATGACAGCAGGAGAAAAGATTCAGACAAAAAATGGTGTTTTACAAGTGCCAAATGAGCCAATTGTGCCCTTTATTGAGGGAGATGGGACAGGACCAGACATTTGGGCAGCAGCTTCACGTGTATTAGATGCAGCGGTAGAAAAAGCGTATAATGGTGAGCGTCAAATTCACTGGAAAGAAATTTTAGCGGGTGAAAAAGCGTATAACGAAACAGGTGAATGGTTGCCAGCGGAGACACTTGAAGCAGTACGCGAATATTTGATCGCGATTAAAGGCCCTCTTACAACACCAATTGGTGGGGGAATTCGGTCGCTAAACGTTGCGCTCCGTCAAGAACTCGATTTATACACATGCTTGCGTCCAGTGCGTTATTTTACGGGCGTGCCATCGCCAGTAAAACGTCCAGAAGATACAAATATGGTCATTTTCCGCGAAAATACAGAGGACATTTACGCTGGGATTGAGTTTCAAGAAGGATCCGCAGAAGTTCAGAAAGTGATTGACTTCTTAAAAACGGAGATGGGTATTCAAAAAATCCGTTTCCCAGAAACATCTGGGATCGGTATTAAACCTGTATCAAAAGAAGGGACAGAACGTATTGTCCGTTCAGCGATCCAATATGCGCTAGATGAAGGCCGTAAGAGTGTAACGCTTGTTCATAAAGGGAACATCATGAAATTTACAGAAGGTGCCTTTAAAAACTGGGGCTATGAACTAGCTGAACGTGAATTTGGCGCACAAGTATTCACGTGGGCACAATACGACAAGATTGCTGAGGAGCAAGGAAGAGAAGCTGCCGACCAAGCACAAAATGAGGCAGAAGCAGCGGGCAAGATCATCGTCAAAGATGCAATTGCAGACATCTTCCTCCAGCAAATTTTGACGCGTCCAAAAGAGTTTGATGTTGTGGTGACGATGAACTTAAACGGCGACTATATTTCTGATGCACTTGCTGCGCAAGTAGGCGGTATCGGGATTGCACCAGGAGCAAATATTAACTACGATACAGGGCACGCAATTTTTGAAGCGACGCACGGCACAGCGCCGAAATATGCGGGCTTAGATAAAGTGAATCCTTCTTCTGTGTTGCTTTCTGGAGAGCTGCTCCTTCGCCATCTTGGTTGGACAGAAGCAGCAGAACTGATCATGGCTGCAATGGATAAAACGATTGAAAGCAAAGTTGTCACATATGATTTCGCTCGTTTAATGGATGGTGCAACCGAAGTATCATGTTCTGGGTTTGCAGACGAACTCATTAAAAATTTGTAGTCAAATTTTGATATAGAGAGTGGGCTTGGACTAGTCAGGCTCTCTCTTCTCTTATAAAAAATAGAAAACGTTATGGGAGTGTGTGAAATGGCCATTAAACGGAGAAAAGTGTCAGTAATTGGTGGCGGATTTACTGGAGCAACAACGGCGCTAATGATTGCCCAAAAGGAATTAGGCGATGTTGTTCTTGTAGATATCCCGCAGATGGAAGGCCCTACAAAAGGGAAAGCACTTGATATGCTTGAAGCAACACCTGTACATGGCGCGGATGCAAATGTGATTGGTACATCTGATTATGCAGATACGAAAGACTCTGATGTTGTCGTCATTACAGCTGGTATCGCCCGTAAACCAGGCATGAGCCGCGATGATTTAGTGGCAACAAATGCTGGGATTATGAAAGCCGTTACAAAAGAAGTTGTAAAGTATTCGCCAAATGCGTACATTATCGTGTTAACAAATCCAGCAGATGCAATGACATATACTGTGTATAAAGAATCAGGATTTCCGAAGAACCGTGTCATCGGTCAATCGGGTGTCCTTGATACCGCCCGTTTCCGCACATTTGTGGCTCAAGAATTAAACGTATCTGTAGAAGATATTACCGGCTTCGTACTTGGTGGTCACGGTGATGATATGGTGCCACTCATTCGTTATTCTGCTGCAGGTGGGGTACCGCTTACTTCTCTTGTCTCACCAAAGCGTTTAGATGCTATCGTAGACCGCACACGTAAAGGTGGCGGTGAAATCGTTGCTTACCTTGGGAATGGTAGTGCATATTACGCGCCGGCTGCGTCATTAACGCAAATGGTCGAAGCGATCTTAAAAGATAAAAAGCGGATCATCCCAACAATTGCTTACTTAGAAGGTGAATATGGATTTGATGATATTTATCTTGGTGTCCCTACAATCGTTGGTGGTGACGGGATTGAAAAAGTGATTGAACTAGATTTAACAGAAGAAGAGCAAGCACAGTTAAAGCAATCAGCAGAATCAGTCCGGAATGTAATGGCGGCATTGCCGAAAGCATAGTGGGAGCACATCGATTTGTTAGGAGTCGATCCGAGTGCAAATCGGTGTTGTTATTTTTTAGCTATTTTGATGGTTGCTTTTACAACTGGGATAAACGTAGATGAAAAGACCGCAAGTGATCATAATCACTCACGGTGCTAGCTAGAGGACAGCCTCATAAGGAAAAGAAGTAACTCCTCGAAAAGAGGGGGGTTACTTCTTTTTTGTTGCTTAAAGAAAGAGAGATTGTCACATCATTATGAATGGCTTTCTCTTACCCGTAACGGATGAGGATGATTATCGGTTGTTACCTCTTTTTTAATAAAGTAGCTGCGGAAGTAACTAATGACTTTCGATGTAATGACAATCGACAAAATGGAGCCGAGCACCGGGATCAACCCAATGGTAAAAAGGCTTAATAAAGCAACGGCCAAATCAAAAAGAAAGTTCGTTTTGCCTGGATCAATCCCGTATCGTTTTTGAAAAAACAATGCGACAATGTTTGCGCCACCGAGAGAAGCTTGTTGCGAAAATAAAAGCGACAGTCCGCAACCGATGAGCGCACCGCCAACAATCGCTCCTGTCAGTAACGGAACAGAGAAAGCGGGTAGCCATAGATCGATGGCGATGATGCCGCTCAATACCGATACAGACAACATGGTGACCACGGTAAAAGAAACGCCCATTTTTACAAACGAAAAAATGTAGAAAGGGATATTAATAAGGAAAAATAATAAAGCAAGTGGTAGCGGTGTAATATGGGTTAAATTTAAAGAAAGTCCAGCGATGCCACCAGTAACTAGTCCGGCATGGCGCAATAACAAAAGTCCACTCGCCGCTAATAAACAGCCAATAAAAATAAAGATACTTTTTTTCAATGTAATCGTCTCACCTATTCTTTTAATCATATTTTCATTATATAAGAATCATCCGGGTTTTTATATATCAACTAGCAGGATGATCGAATATATGATTTAATAAATGAAGGTATTTATAATAAAATATCTTCACTTTGAAGGAGTGATACGATGGATAAAATGGATCGTGAGATTTTGCGTTTGCTACAAGAAGATGGAAGAATGACAGTGAGTGATTTATCAAAAGCCTTGTCACTTAGCCGACCGAGCATGTCGGAGCGATTGCATCGGTTACGAGAGAGGGGTGTGATTGAAAAATTCTCTGCTCAAGTGTCATTAGACAAGATCGGAAAAGCGATGCTTGTGGTCATTCAAGTAGGCGGCTTGAAAGTGTCTCTACAGGCGTTCGAAGAGGTGATTCAGACTGAGGAAGCAGTAATTGAATGTCATCGGGTAACGGGAGAGGTAAGCTATTTCTTGAAAGCAGCTGTAGCGAATGTGCATGAGTTAAGAGAACTCATTGATCGACTTGTTCCTTTTGGGACGATTAACACGTCAACCGTGCTTCATTCTCCAGTGCGTGAGCGAATGCTTTTGCCGGAAGTGTAAAAGAGAGGAAAGGAAAATGGGGATGGTGCTTTACAACCATCCCCAAGCGATGGTATAATGCTTTTATTACATAAAGAAGGAGATGGTGGCTATGCGTTTATTAAGTGTTGAGAATGTAACTGAAATGTTCAACCATCATCCGCGGTTTTTTGTGCACTAAAAATCTCTCTTCTTGGGATATGCGCGATAGGCACGGAAGTTGGCTGAACTTGTCCGGGCTTTTTTGTTATGCATAAAACAAGGGGGAATAAAACAAATGCAACAACATTTACAACAATTTGGCTGGAAAAACGAGGCATTGCCACACGGGGTGGCAGAGACACGCATCGCCCGTGTTACAAAGGAATTTAAAAACCAATATGTGATTGAAGGTGTACACGGGACGCAGTTAGCGCGTGTACCAGGGAAATTCCATTATACGTCAACGTCACGGCTTGATTATCCTGCAGTAGGCGATTGGGTCGTTCTATCTGAGCGCCAGGAGAATGAACAAGATATTCAACTTGTTGAAGCGGTGTTGCCACGATCTTCTGCTTTCGTTCGCCAGGCAGCTGGAGAAGAAACAGCTGGGCAAATTGTGGCAGCGAACGTGACGAAAGTGTTTATTGTCATTCCATTGTTTGCGGAAGTGAATGTACGTAAGTTAGAGCGGTTCCTATTTACAGCTTGGGATAGTGGTGCGAGTCCGGAAATTATTTTGTCCAAAGCAGATTTATCTGAAGATGCGGCAGGACAAAAAGCGGCCGTAGCGTCTGTGGCAATGGGTGTACCCATTCATATTTGGAGTGCAGTGACATATGAAGGGTTCACCGATTTACAAGCACGGATAGCGAGCGACGACACGATTGTATTTGTCGGCACGTCAGGAGCGGGTAAATCAACGTTAATGAATGCGCTCGTAGGACAGGAACTATTAAAAACGAGTGCAGTGCGTAGCGATGATCATAGGGGACGCCATACGACGACACATCGAGAACTCGTTGTGTTACCAACAGGGGGCATTGTCATTGATACGCCAGGGGTGCGAGAATTGCAACTATGGTATGAAGAAGATAGACAGCCGATGTCAGAGACCTCTTTCTCAGATATTAAACAGTGGATGCAAGCGTGTTTCTTCAATGATTGTCAGCATGAAACAGAATCAGGCTGTGCGATTAAAGAAGCACTTGCTACTGGTGATTTGTCACAAGAGCGATGGGACAATTTTTTGAAACTACAAAGAGAGTACGCTTATGCGAAGCGAAAACAAGATAAGCGTTTGCAATTAGAAGAGAAGAAGCGGTGGAAGCGACTATCAAAGTATAGCAAACGTTCGGGGAAGAGATGAGCGGTTGCGCTTGTGTAGTGGCGTGCGCATGAAAAAGGGAGGCTCAGTGCCTCCTTTTTATGGTTGTGTCGATACGGAGAGCTTTGCTGTCTCTTTTGCATTAAATCTCTATCTCATTAATTACGACAAAATAACACTTTATACTATCTTATACACCATTAACCGATCGCGTGCGCGTGTTCAACCCGGTAATCTGTAGGTATTTGTCGCACGATAATTGGGGATTGCAGAAGGATTATTAGCTTTAATAGTCGAAATGGCTGTATGGGAGCTACAGAAATAAAGGAGGTTGAGCACTATGGCCATAAAATATCCCCTATTGTTTAGCGTGGACACTATTCGTAGAATCACCATAGAAACAGAAAAAAGGTTGGCGCGAATGTACTTAGTAGATGACAAGGAGTGGACATTGCCACTTATGCGTCAATTAGCTTCTAACGAAACTCATATGTTTGACTTTGAACAAGTGATATACGCTGTTAAGAAAGTAGCGAAGTCACGCATGATTGAGTTAATGAATGAATATACGTTGTCGCTCCAGCACATTCCTTATATTAAGGTTTCTTTTGAGTATGCGGTGCTATTTGGTCAGAAAGGTGTTTTAAGGCAGTTACTTAAACATTACCAAGATAATGAGAACTTGATCGAATGGGTGACAACTTACCGACTATTACTGCGTGTAGCTGAAAGGGAGTTGTCATACGATCAGGTTATTGAAGAAGCTCGAAGGCTTAGCACTTATGTGAAAGAACCAATTCTAATGATACGCCTGAAATTGTTAGCCGCAGATGCTTATGACAAACTAGGTAAAACGAAAGAAACTGCTTCATTGCTTGAGGGTGTGATAGAAGAGTTATATGCGGTTGAAGCAGGATATATGAAGAGTGTGCTAGCGAGTCGTGCGTTGCTACTCGTAGGAAACTACTTTTTATATGGAAAAGGTGACGCAGAAAAAGCTGAAAACAACTATTTGGCAGTTGTAACCACCGACGCTACACCTGACACGGTGAAAGTAGGGGCTTATCACGGCCTACTACTAGTAATGATGTGTAAAGGAGATCGTGCACAGTGCGCATACTATTTCGGAGAAGCGATTCAATTAGCAAAAGAAACAGGAAAACATGTTTATCAAGAGTGTTTAGAGCGCGAATATTATCCTTTTGTCCGTAACATACTTGGAGAAACCTTTAGTGCAGAGGGGGTCTGTCCAGAAGAGCGCGCACATCAGTATATTGTTCGCGGTGAACATGAAAAGGCTTTGCACTTAATTGATGAACTAGAAATTGCAGGAAAAGGCGACTCGATTTTAACGTGGTATAAAGGGAAGGCTACAGGTAATAAAGAATTGCTATTGTCTGCATTAGCAGCTTTTGAAGAAGAGCATTATGCATTTCTAGTATCACTGATCCGCCAAGAGTTAGACCGTCTTAGCGCTAATTCAGGAGGGGAAGTTCAATGAAACGGTTGTTACTTATAGCTACGATTGGAATTATTGTTGTCATTGGAAGTGCGCCGGCAAACGCTGAGGTTGAACCTACAGGCCCCGGAAGACCCGGATCAGAGGCTATTTAACCTTAATAAATGGTGCATGCGTGAAATGATGATTGACCTCGTTTTTGGATACGGGGTCTTTTTGATGTGCTCATCCGTATGAGTATCATTAAAATTGTTTTCTCAAAAGAACATCATAATCATAGTGAAAACGATAAACAAACGTGTATAATAGAGAAAGATACGCATGACATAAAACGGATCGGGAGTGTGAGACAAGCATGGCAAAGCGCATTTTGGTCGTTGATGATGAACCGTCGATTGTCACACTATTAACATATAACCTAGAACAAGCCGGTTATAAAGTCGTCTCAGAAAATGATGGTCGCGCAGGGTTTGACCGAGCGAAAAGTGAGACGTTTGATATGATGGTGCTTGACTTAATGTTGCCGAATATGGATGGGATCGATGTTTGCAAGCAATTGCGGCAGGAAAAAGTTTTTACACCGATTTTAATGTTGACGGCGAAGGATGAGGATTTTGATAAAGTCCTCGGATTAGAGCTCGGCGCAGATGATTATATGACAAAGCCGTTTTCCCCGCGTGAGGTCGTTGCGAGGGTGCGCGCGATTTTACGGCGCGTAGATCATGAGCAAGCAGGAGAACGTAGCGAAGAGGAAGATGAGAAGAAGCACTTTGCAATCGGTAAATTAATGATTTACCCAGACCATTATGAGGTGTACCAAAGAGATAAAAGGCTCACGTTCACACCGAAAGAGTTTGAATTGCTCACCTTTTTAGCTTCAAATAAAGGACGGGTACTCACACGCGATCAATTGTTAAATGCGGTGTGGGATTATGAATTTGTTGGCGATACGCGTATCGTTGATGTACATATTAGTCATTTGCGGGAAAAGATTGAGCGTGATTCGAAAAAACCGGTGTACATTAAAACGATCCGCGGGTTAGGTTATAAATTAGAGGAACCACGCACGGATGAATAAACTGCGTAATCGTTTAATTTGGGCATTGATGCCAGTCATTGTTGTCGTGTTGCTCGCGCTTGGGTTATTGCTCGGTTATTGGCTGAATGACCGCTATACGGAGTTGCTATCAGAGCGAATTGAACAGGAAGCGACGCTTGCAGCCCATATGATTACGGAGGTGGGATTCCCAACCGCAGCGGATGCAGGTGAAGTGGCACGTGAACTGGGTGAGGTGTTAAGTGCGCGTGTGCGATTGTTCACTGCTGATGACGATGTAATAGCAGACTCATGGGAAGGAGAGCAACCTCCACTTGAAGCAGAAATGCGGTACGGGGTCTCATCCATTTATGAAGGGGAGCAGCGCGTAGGTTATGTGCAAGTTGGGGTATTGTCATCATCGTTGTCAGCGCTGAACCAGGCTGGCTGGTGGGCCATTGGGGGGAGCTTCTTTTTTGCGATTGTCATTATGACGATGTTAATTATTAAAATTACCCGGCAGATGGTTCAGCCGATTGAATACGCAACGAAGGCGGCCATTCGCTTAGCAGAAGGTGATTACAAAATTCGTACGTACGAAGTCGGTAATCACGAGCTTGGACTGCTTGGTCGTTCAATTAATGTGCTTGCCTACAATTTGCAACAACTATCACGGCGGCACCAAGCACAACAAGAACAAATGGCGACACTCATTGATCACATGGGGAGCGCCCTGTTATTTATGGATGTCCGTGGTGATATCGTCATGCTAAATCAAACGGCAGAACACGTTTTTGATGTGCGCAGTAGTGACTGGCTCGGACAACCTTATCATAAAGTGGTAGATAGCGAGTCGCTCGTGCAATTTATTCAATCGATTTATTCAAATGAGGAAAAAAGCAGGGAACAAATTGAATGGACAAAACATTTTTACACACGCACATACGACGTATATGGTGCACCGGTGTTGACGAAATCTGCGCGTTTGCGAGGAGTAACAATTGTCCTTCATGATGTGACAGAACAAAAGAAATTAGAACAAGTGCGCAAAGACTTTGTGGCAAATGTGTCGCATGAATTAAAAACACCAGTAACGTCTATTAAGGGATTTGCGGAGACGTTGCTAGATGGTGCGCTACAAGAGGCTCAGTTGGCGGAACAATTTACCGAGATTATTTGGAAGGAAAGTGACCGTTTACAAACACTAATTGCAGATTTACTTGAGTTATCGCATATCGAGCATGCGCATTTTGCGTTAAAACTTACGCCAGTTGTGTTAGCAGACATTGTTGATGAGGTGAAGACGCTACTTTTAGCAAAAGCAGAAGAAAAAGACATTCACCTATCCGTCGTAACGGACGGGGATACGACGATCGAAGCGGACCCGCAACGCGTGAAACAAATTTTGCTAAACTTAACAAGCAATGCGATTGCGTATACACAACCAGGTGGACAAGTGACCATGACGATACAAGAAAAAGAGGATCATGTATTGTTGCAAGTAGCAGATACCGGGATTGGCATTGCAGCAGAAAATCTCGCACGCGTATTCGAGCGCTTTTATCGTGTTGATCGCGATCGGAGTCGTCATTCTGGTGGAACGGGTCTTGGCTTAGCGATTGTGAAACATTTGGCTGAAGCGCATCAGGCGAAGATTGCCGTTGAAAGTATGTTAGGGAAAGGTTCGACATTTACGGTGACATTTTTGAAAAAGCACCGGTAGCACAGCTTGTTTTCACTTGTCAGTCAGTGTATAATGAGTGTGTAAGGGCATATACTAAAAAGACCAGTCGACGTTTACCGTCAACTGGCATGTGTTGCATATCCGTAGAGCTGGCGCCAAAGGTTGTATGAATAAGCCTCAAGAGCCGTGAACTCATGTAGAGGGCTTATTCGTCTTTTTCTTTATCGACGAACGACAACATCCGGATGACTAGCATCGCAAACAAAATCATTAGCGACAGCGTCTCGTATGCTGACATGCGCATCACCTCCTTTCAAAGGAGATGGCGCCAGCCCTCATGTGGGTATGCAACTTGTTATATTATAACATAAAGATCGCGCAATTGCGGTCTTTTTTTTGCTTTGGCACAAGCTTCTTCCATTCTTTTTTCTGAACGAACTATGGTACAATAGGAAAGTAGAAAGAGGTGGAAGTCGTGAAAAAAATCGTATTAGTCGATGGGAACAGTATTGCCTATCGCGCCTTTTTTGCTTTGCCATTATTAAATAACCAAAAGGGTGAGTATACAAACGCTGTATATGGCTTTACAACGATGCTTTTAAAAGTGTTAGAGATGGAAAACCCAACGCATATGCTTGTGGCGTTTGATGCAGGAAAAGAGACGTTTCGTCACCAAACGTACGCGGCGTATAAAGGAACACGACAAAAGACACCTTCAGAATTGTCAGGACAAATCCCGCTTATTCATGATGTATTAAAAGCATTCTCTATCCCCCGCTACGAAGCCAAGTCTTACGAAGCGGATGACATTATTGGGACGGTTGCCCGTCGTGCTGCTAAAGAGGACTATAAAGTTGTTGTCGTTACTGGCGATAAAGATTTATTACAACTCGTTGATCAGAACATAGAAGTTGTTTTAACGAAAAAAGGAATGAGCGAAGTCGATCGTTATGACGAGGCAGCGATTCATGAACGATACGGACTCACACCAACACAAATTATTGATTTAAAAGGACTAATGGGCGATTCATCCGATAATATTCCAGGTGTACCTGGTGTGGGTGAAAAGACAGCTTTAAAATTACTTGCGCAGTTTGAAGATGTCGAAACGGTGCTCGCCTCGATTGATCAAGTATCAGGAAAGAAATTGAAAGAGAGATTGACAGAAAACCAGGAGCAAGCCCGTTTAAGTAAAAAACTCGCAACAATTTTCACCGATATGCCGCTAGAAGAAACATTGGACGCTTTTACGTATACGGGTTACGACGAGGAGCAGGTAAGAGCGGTATTCCGTGAACTTTCTTTCCACTCGCTATTAGAACGAATTGGACAAGGTGAAGCGCCTGAAGAAAGTTCCGACTTTGCACCGCTACCTTATGAAGTCGTAAAGAAACCGGAAGAGAAACACTTTGCAAGTCCGTCTGCGCTCGTGGTCGAAATGTTTGCGGAACATGAGCTGCAAGGCGACCTCATTGGAATGGGCGTGGCAAATGAAAATGGCCGCTTTTTCTTTCCGGTAGATGTTGCGCTCTCATCCCCGTTGTTTCAAGATTTCATTACATCGGCAACGGTGGAAAAATGGTTGTTTTCGGCTAAGCAGTCGATTGTGGCCCTTGAAAAAAGAGGATTATCTCTGCAAGGGGTGACATTTGATTTACAAATGGCTTCTTACTTACTCGATCCATCTGTTAGCGCCGAGGAAGTTGGCGATGTCGCTCACCGAAAAGAGATGAAGGTCGTTCGCTCAGATGAAGCTGTTTATGGAAAAGGAGCAAAACGCCACATCCCTGATGAAGACGAGCTTTCAGAACATGTGTGTCGCAAAGCAAGTGCGCTGTATGAGTTGAAGCCACTACTTGCAAACGAACTGGCTGAAAACAAGCAGGACGAATTATTTTATGAGTTGGAAATGCCGCTTTCACTAGTGCTTGCAAAAATGGAGTGTACAGGAATTAAAGTCGACATTGCGCAGTTAAAAGCAATGGGTAAAGATTTATCAGCGCGGATTGCTGTGCTTGAAAGGGAGATTCACGCCGAAGCAGGTGTTTCATTTAACATCAACTCTCCAAAACAAATGGGCACAATTTTATTTGAAACACTCGCCTTACCGCCAGTGAAGAAAACAAAAACGGGCTACTCAACGAGTGCGGATGTATTAGAAAAGTTACGTGATGCGCATCCGATCATTGAATTAATTTTGCATTACCGTCAACTTGTGAAATTACATTCAACATACATTGAAGGTTTACTTAAAGTAGTCGATGCAACGACGCATAAAGTGCATACGCGCTTTAATCAAGCATTGACGCAAACAGGGCGGTTGTCATCGGCAGATCCAAATTTGCAAAACATCCCGATTCGTTTAGAAGAAGGAAGAAAGATCCGTAAAGCTTTTATAGCTTCGAAACCAGGATGGAAAATTGTCGCTGCAGACTATTCACAAATTGAATTGCGTGTCCTTGCCCACATATGTGGGGATGAAAACATGAAGCGCGCCTTTCTTGAAGATATGGATATCCATACAAAAACAGCAATGGATGTATTTGGTGTGTCAGAGCAAGATGTCACTTCAGCAATGCGCCGGACAGCAAAGGCAGTAAACTTTGGAATTGTTTATGGCATCAGTGACTATGGTTTGTCGCAAAACTTGGGGATCTCTCGGAAAGAGGCCAAAGATTTTATTGACCGTTACTTGGTCAGTTACCCTAAAGTAAAAGAATACATGGAAGATGTCGTTACCAAAGCACGGAAAAAAGGTTACGTTGAAACATTGCTTGCAAGAAGACGTTACTTGCCGGAGTTAAATAGCCGCAACTTTAATCAACGGAGTTTTGCGGAAAGAACTGCACTCAATACGCCAATTCAAGGGACAGCTGCCGATATTATTAAGATGTCGATGGTTCAGATGGATAAACGCTTGCAAACCTCCCCACTAGCCGCAACCTTGCTTTTACAAGTGCACGATGAGCTGATTTTTGAAGTAGCTAAAGACGATGTAGCGTCGTTAAAAGCACTTGTACTAGAAGTGATGGAGCATGCCTTGCCGCTTGATGTCCCGTTGAAGGTAGATGTATCTAGTGGTGACTCGTGGTATGATGCGAAGTAGGTCATGAATATGAATGGGAATTAAGGAGTAAAGAAGATGCCAGAGTTACCAGAAGTAGAAACGGTTCGTCGGACATTGACCGACCTAGTCGTTGGCAAATGTATTGCAACGGTCGATGTTTATTGGTCGAAAATGATTAAAGCGCCTGATGATGTACGTGCATTTACAGTGCAGCTTAGCGGGCAGACGATTGAAGCAATCCGGCGGCGAGGAAAGTTTTTATTGTTTGATTTAACGGATGATGTGTTGTTGTCACACTTGCGGATGGAAGGGCGCTACCGGCTCGCTCTTGATGGTGAAGATCGGACAAAGCATACACACGTCGTATTGACGTTTACGGATGGTAGTGCACTTCACTATGCGGATGTACGAAAATTTGGGACGATGCACTTACGAAAGAAAGGAACAGAAGAAAGTTTGCCACCATTAGCCGACCTAGGGGTGGAGCCATTTTCACCTTCATTTACTGCGGTGCTATTACAAAACGCATATATAAAAACGAACAGAGCGATTAAAACAGCGTTGCTGGATCAAAAGACGGTCGTTGGATTAGGCAATATTTATGTGGATGAAGCATTGCATCGCGCGCGCATCCATCCTGAGAGGCAGGCGTCGTCTTTGACAGCAACAGAATTTAATGTGTTGCATAAACACATTGTCGCAACGCTCACAGAAGCAGTAGAAGCCGGTGGGAGTTCAATCAAGTCATACGTAAATGGTCAAGGAGAGATGGGCTTCTTTCAACAGCAGCTTGCTGTATATGGGCGCAAAGGTGAACCTTGTCATACTTGTGCGACCCCACTTACGAAGACAGTGGTCGGTGGACGCGGCACACACTTTTGTACGCATTGCCAACAGTAACGTTGACAACACCCTCCCCGTATACTATGGGCAACGACCAAATAGGTAGGAGGGTTTCCCTTGATACCACTTATGATGCTCGCAGTTGCAGTGAGCTTGGATAGTTTTGGGGTTGGGTTAACGTACGGGCTACGGCGGATTAAAATTCCTCTCGTGTCATTGTTTTTCATCGGTTTATGTTCGGCTGTGTCTGTATTATTGGCAATGGCCATGGGCAGTGGGGTTGCGGTGTGGCTCTCTCCTCATGTCGCAGAAATGCTCGGTGCACTCATTTTGATTGGGCTTGGCGTATGGGCGCTCGTACAAACGTATCGTCCGAAGTGTGAGACGGAATCTGTAGACTTAAATGCCATTTTAAAAGACCCAGCGCGAGCTGATATGGATCGTTCGGGTACGGTCATTGGAAAGGAAGCTTTTTTACTCGGGTTTGCTCTTGCCCTTGATGCGTTTGCTGCTGGCGTGGGCGCGGCGCTTATCGGTTTTTCTCCGCTCGGTTTAGCAGGAAGTGTCGCAGTGATGGGGGCGTTATTTGTCTTTTTAGGTATGAAGTGCGGCTACCTCTCTTCCAAAGTGGTTTGGCTACAACGATTATCTTTCGTACCCGGTATCATGCTCATTTTGTTAGGAATTGCCCGGCTATAGCTTGAGTAAGAGGAGTGGAATTTGGTTTATGAGAATTGGATTGACTGGTGGGATTGCTAGTGGAAAATCGTCGGTTTCACGCATGTTTGTGGAACTAGGAATACCAGTTGTTGATGCGGATGTTGTTGCGCGGCAAGTCGTTGTTCCTGGTGAACCCGCGTATAAAAAAATTGTGGATGCATTTGGTGCCGATATTTTACAGGCAGACGAGAAAATTGATCGCAAAAAGCTTGGCGAAATTATCTTTTCAAATAAATTGCAACGGGAAACATTAAACAAAATTGTTCACCCAATTGTGAGGGAGACGATGCAAAAAGAGGCACAGCAATATGAGCAAGAAGGTCATTCAATTGTTGTGCTCGATATCCCGCTACTATATGAGAATAAACTTTTTTACTTAGTAGATACAGTCTGGCTTGTGTTTGTATCTGAACAAACACAGCTAGCACGCTTAATGAAACGAGATGGGCTCACCGAAGTGGCGGCACGCGCGCGTATGACTGCGCAATGTCCGTTGGCGCAAAAGCGTGAACGAGCAAATGTCGTGATTGACAATGAAGGACCAAGAGAAAAAACCTATGCGCAAGTCGAGCAAGCATTGGCGACGATCCGAAAAAAAACGGATTAGCGCCCTTTTTTTGTTCACTTCTAAAATGATGCACACTAAATAGGTTATTTGTGTTATACTATTAAAGAAGAACAACATAAAATGAAGGTACAATGATTACACGGTAAAGGAGTTTTGTTGATGAAAGCTACAGTGGCGATAAATGGGTTCGGTCGGATTGGTCGTATGGTATTTCGCAGAGCGATTTTAGAGGGGAAGACAAAAATCGTCGCCATCAATGCATCTTATCCTGCTGAAACACTGGCGCATATGATCAAATATGATTCAATTCACGGACCTTTCGTAGGCGATGTGCAGGCGGAGGAAGGCGCGCTGTACGTAAATGGACAAAAGATACAGTTGCTTGCTGAACGTGACCCACGCAAGCTCCCGTGGCGAGCGCTTGGTGTAGACATTGTCATTGAAGCGACAGGAAAATTTAAAACGCGTGAAACGGCTAGTTACCATTTAGAATCAGGTGCGAAAAAAGTGATTATAACAGCACCAGCAAAAGGCGAAGATGCGACCATTGTAATGGGTGTAAACGAAAGCGATTACAACCCACAAACAGACGCAATCTTGTCGAATGCATCGTGTACAACCAATTGCTTGGCACCAGTTGCGAAAGTACTTGAGCAGACGTTTGGCATTGAGAGTGGTATGATGACGACCGTTCATGCCTATACAAACGATCAAAAAAATATTGATAATCCACATAAAGATTTACGCCGCGCACGTGCCTGCGGACAATCAATCATTCCAACTTCTACAGGTGCCGCAAAAGCGATATCAAAAGTGTTACCACAACTAGAAGGAAAACTAACAGGGATGGCATTGCGTGTACCAACGCCGAATGTGTCACTTGTCGATCTTGTTGTGACGCTCAAGAAATCAGTGACAGTAGCGGACGTGAATCGGGCATTCGTGCAAGCGTCATCACGTGAGCTTGCTGGTATTCTTGGTTATACGGATGAACCGCTCGTTTCCATTGATTTCAATGGAGAAGCACAATCAGCCGTGATTGATGGGGCTTCAACGGCTGTAATTAATGACCGTCAAGTAAAAGTGCTTGCCTGGTATGATAATGAATGGGGCTATTCTTGTCGTGTCGTTGATTTAATGCATTATGTTGCAGCACAGATGCAACCGACAAGTGAAGTTCACTCTGCGTCTTAAGTCATAAAAATTAACGTGACCGCTTTCGTCTCTCCTTAATAAAGAGAATGAGAGCGGTAATCGTTTATGTGAGCATATACGTTTTTAAATTAAATAAAATCCTTCAATTAACTATTGTCATAGCGAAAGAAAACAAGTATACTGAATTCCGGTGAGTTTGTTCGGAACATGTGGATTCTCTTGAATCCATATCATCGGAATAAGCTTCCTATTATTTTAAAGCGGTTGTCGTTAAGTAAGTGCGCATGTTTGAGAACGCTTTAATTGCATGTGACCACGTGGCGATTAACCGCGAAAGTGAGGGGAAGAACAGTGGATACAATGGGTCGCCATGTCATTGCTGAACTTTGGGGTTGTAACACGGAGCAATTAAACGATCGACCAGGCTTGGAGCGGATCTTTGTTTCTGCTGCGTTGAAAGCGGGAGCGGAAGTGCGGGAGGTTGCGTTTCATGCATTTGCACCACAAGGTGTCAGTGGTGTCGTTATCATTTCTGAATCGCATTTAACGATTCATAGTTTTCCAGAGCATGGCTATGCAAGTATTGATGTATATACGTGCGGGACAGTCATTGATCCACATGTCGCAGTTGCCTATATTGCGGAATCGCTTGGGGTGACATCACAAGAAGTATTGGAGATTCCGCGCGGCAGAGGTCTTTCAGAGGCAGACGTAGGACGTGTAGGGCTAGGTGTCTAGCTTTGAAAACTTCATAAGCCCTCCCTCTATCTTGCAAATGCTGGAGGGCTTATAATGTTGACCAACGATACACAATCATATGCCTCACAATCTTTCATACCCACCCTTGCCAAGAGGGTGTTTTTTTATTATGATGAAAAGAGAAGTTTTTCGTCTTTCAATACGAGAAAATTGATATGTTATAGCATGGAGATGATGAGATGCGCTGCCCGAAATGTCAATACAACGGCACACGTGTGCTCGATTCCCGCCCAAGTGATGAAGGGCGTTCTATCCGCCGTCGTCGTGAATGCGAGCAATGTACAGAACGGTTTACAACTTTTGAAATTGTAGAAGAACCGCCCCTTGTTGTTGTAAAAAAAGACGGTATGCGTGAAGCATTTAGCAAAGAGAAAATGTTGCGTGGGTTAATCCGTGCATGTGAGAAACGCCCTGTACCGTTAGAAGCATTAGAAGAAGTGGTCACAGATGTTGAAAGAGCACTTCGCAACGAAGGAAAAAACGAAATTCAAAGCGATGTGATTGGCGAGCATGTTATGGAGAGACTCGCTCATATTGATGATGTGGCTTATGTACGTTTCGCATCAGTGTATCGGCAATTTAAAGACATCAATGTATTTATAAAAGAATTGACTGAGTTAATGAACAAAAGTGAGAGGAGCTAAAAGCGCGCTTACGGTGCTTGAAGCTCTTTTTTACACGAAGGAGGTGAGTCTCTTGTGTCCTATCATTGGAAAGAACTGTTGCCGGTTGATCATTTTATCGTAAGGCTTTCTAACTATGAAACAACGATTGACCAGCAAGTGTTGACACTATTGTATCAACCATTAATTGGAGCGGACGCCGTCGGTCTATATCATGGGCTGCGTGCTCAGTTGTCTGTTGGCGCGTGGATGTCAGAACGAATGACACATCATCAACTAGCCTTGTCACTAGCGCTCGATTTACCTGCCTTGCTTCAAGCACGGAAAAAGCTAGAAGGGATCGATTTATTGCGGACATTTCACAAGAAATCAACGGATGGAGATACATTTATTTATGTACTGCACCCACCACAAAGACCGAATCAGTTTTTTTCTGATGATGTCCTAAGTGTCTTTTTATATAATCGGCTTGGCAAAACGCAATTTCGCTCGTTACGAGATCGTTTTACATTGCCAACTTTGCAAGAAGATGAGTACGAAGAAGTTACAAGGGCATTTTCTGATGTATTCACTTCTTTAAGGCATTCAGAAATGCAACCGAAACTACAATCAGATGCGGAAAATGTGTTGCAACTTCCAGAAGGTGAGGCATTTGCAGGGGATGAAGGGACGAACTTGAAATTACAGGGATTTGATTTGGCACTCATGAAGCAATCGCTCTCTAGTTTTGTTGTCCCCGATCAAGTGCTAACAGGGGAAATTGAAACGTTGATAAAGAAGCTTGCCTTTGTTTACCAAGTCACACCGCTTGTCATGGCTGATTTGGTTGGTCGGGCAATGCATCATGATACCCTTCATGCGAGTGATTTACGTAAAACGGTCCAAGACTGGTATCGCCTTGAACATGGAGACAAGCCGCCTGCGCTCGCGGAAAAAGCACAACCTCTCAATCAGCGTACGATACATGGCGAACCAGAAACAGAGGAAGAGAAGGTAATGCAATTTTATGAGCAGACCCCGCCGCTGACGTTGCTAGAAGAACGGCAAGAAGGGGCAAGGGTTTCACCAGCAGATGCGCGTTTAATTGAAGAGCTACTTGTTGATTACAAGTTATATCCAGGGGTGACAAATGTGCTTATTGATTTTGTCCTCTACCAATATGATATGAAGTTGTCAAGAAATCTGCTATTAAAAATTGCTGCCGAATGGGCACGTCATAAATTGAAAACAGTTCCCGAAGCGATGGCACTTGTGAAAGCAGAGAAACAAAAGCAAAAGCAGGCGCAACAGAAGCCACGCGGAAAAACGCGACGACATGTACGTGAAGATAAACTGCCACAATGGTTACTAGAAAAAGAGCAAGTGGCTTTAGAGAAGTCTTCGTCATTAGAAGAAGACAACACGTTGACAGAGCGCAACGAAGAATTAGCCGTATTGATGGCTGCAAGGAAACGTCGAAAGCAAGAAGGAGGGCAAGGTCATGGAGTCAATTAAACATGCGCTCTCAAGCTGGGATCGTGACGGGACACTGGCAAAGCGTTTAGAAGAACAACAACAGCGCTTATTGCAACATAAAGGCATTCAATCGTTTTTGAAACAACACCCCGATGTGACGCGATCTATGATTGAACGTGGGTTAAGCAAATTATATGAATATGAAAAAGAACAAGCGCATTGTGATGCATGTCCTGGGTTAGAAGCGTGCCCGAATATGATGACAGGTTACACGCCACATCTTTATGTTGAACGTGGTCACATCGCGCTTTCTTATACGCAATGTCCACTTAAAGGCGCCCAAGTTGAGGCACAAGCGCAGCAGGCACTCATCCAGTCGTTGTACATTCCAAAAGATGTGCTAAAAGCAACATTTGATAACATTGACCAAGATGGTGCAAGACAGCAAGCGCTCACAGCAGCGTTACGTTTTGTCACTGAGGCACAGCCAGGGAAAAACGGACGTGGGCTTTATTTATGTGGTCCCTTTGGCGTAGGAAAAACGTATTTACTAGGCGCGATTGCGAATGATTTAAAGGATAAACACATCAAAACATGTTTGATTTATACCCCTGACTTTTTCCGGGAAATGAAGCAAGCAATCGGCGATGGGAGTGTGCAAGAAAAGCTAGAGAACATTCGGAAGGTGCCTGTATTAATGTTTGATGATATTGGTGCTGAAACGACAACAGCATGGACACGTGACGAAGTGCTTGGACCCATTTTGCAATATCGCATGTCCGAAAACTTGCCGACACTATTTACATCAAACTACAACTACAATGAGCTTGAAGAAGCGCTTTCTTACTCAGACAAAGGTGGTATTGAACGCTTAAAGGCGAAGCGTTTAATGGAACGGATCAAGCATTTCACGACGTTTGTTGAAGTGCGAGGGAGGAACCGACGCACTTCGTTGTAGCACTGGATGTTTTTTGATGGCTATGTTACGATTGAAGGAAAATGGAGTGTATTTGGAGGTTTCATCATGACAATAGCGCACATTTTAGCGCGCGCTGTAAACGGAGATCGTATCTCCATGGCTGACGCTGTAAAATTATATGAGAGTAACGACATCGATGCGCTTGGACAAGCAGCCGATGCGATTATGAAAAAGTGGCACCGAGATCCAATCACAACGTTTGTAATTGGAAGAAATGTAAACTACACAAACTTCTGTGACACGTATTGTTCGTTTTGTGCGTTTTATCGCCCGCCGGGTCATAAAGATGGTTACGTGCTTGATAACGAGCTCATTTACAAAAAGATTGCTGAAACAGTCGCAGTGGGCGGAACGGAAATCTTGATGCAAGGTGGAACAAACCCTAACTTAAAGCTTGATTACTATACAAATTTACTCACTGGCATTAAAGAACGATTCCCAAGCATTTGGATGCACTCTTTCTCTCCGGCAGAAATTTGGAAAATTGCTGAGGTCATGAATATGACTGTTGAAGACGTTTTACGTGCACTACATGAAGCGGGTCTCGATAGCATGCCTGGTGGTGGTGCAGAGATTTTAACTGAGGAAACGCGCTTGCGGGTCAGTCGCTTAAAAGTCACAGCAGATGAATGGTTAGAGGCGATGAAAGCAACGAAGAAAGTTGGGATGTTTGGGACAGCGACAATGGTTATCGGTTTTGGTGAATCATTTGAAGAACGCGCCCTACACTTGCAGCGAATTCGAGATGCACAAGATGAGACTGGCTGCTTCACTGCTTTTATTTCTTGGTTGTTGCAGCCAGAGAATACCGGCTTAAAGCGATTGAAGAAGCTTTCATCAGAAGATTACTTGAAAAATGTTGCGATTTCCCGGATTTTCCTCGATAATATTGCGAACTTCCAATCGTCCTGGGTGACAATGGGTCCAGAAATCGGGAAAAAGTCACTTCACTTTGGCTGCAACGACTTTGGCAGCACGATGATGGAAGAGAATGTTGTTTCCGCAGCGAATACAACACATAAAGTGAACACGAATCTAACATTGCAACTCATTCGAGAAGCTGGCAAAGTCCCAGCTCAGCGCAATACAAAGTATGAGACATTACGTGTTTTTGACGGTGATACGAAAGCAGAAAAAGATTTTGTCATGCAAAATTAACGACGACCTCAAGGATCAAAATCTCCTTGAGGTTTTTTCTTGTCATTTGGCATGTTTCAGTCATCATGACATAGATTGAAAGTAGGGTGAACTTGTCTTATTCCGGAACATGGGGGTTTATTTTAATCTCAGTTCAATTAAGATGTGTCAAATGTTAGGGGGAGTCGTGTTTGATTGCTATTCATTTTGAGGAGCACGCGACTTGTTCACGTCTGTTACACAAACTAAGGACATACATCAATCGTTATGCAGCATATGGTTTGGGAGCGACGGTAACAAAGTGTGCAGATCGTAATATCATTGAAGTAGAATATGGACGTGATGAATTTTATTTTTTTGAATCATTTCAGCCACTGCTCGTGTCTATTTTAATTGAAGAGGTAATTGAAACAAAAGAAGACGAGTGGTTAATGGATATTGCTGAAACGGTGTTTTGCTTTACCGATGCTGAGGAAAAAAGACAAATTGCCGCAATCGCGCATGCGATTTTGCATGGAGAACGCCCAGATATTCCAATCATTCATGCTCATTCAAGGAGAAGGAACTATTTGTATGAAGCATTTTCAACATATATAGACCCACACACTTCCTTTTACTACGAAGCTTTTCTAACGTTTCGATTGAAGAAGTACGGGGATGTGTTAGTTGATGTTGTTGGGAAAGCGATTGATGAGTATTTGCTTGAGCAAGAGTATCAAACAATGGTAGAAGGATGTCGTCAATATTTAAAACAAACAGCACCAAAAAGAAAGCTTATTTATGTCGTTCAAGATCAACAAACGAAGCTTTATAATGAACATTGGGCGCGGTTGACGAACGCCGCAGTGCCTGAGGAGTTGGAAAAAATATGTATGTTTGAAAAAGATGTGGATAAGGACAAAAGGCTGATTAGCCCACTTGTGAGTAGGGTGCCTGCCCATGTGCACATCTTTTCTGACGAGCCGGACCATGCCATAGTACTAACGATTCAAGCCATCTTTCAAGAGCGACTAACGATTACCCCACTTACAACATGTGTGGAAAAAGTAAAAAAATAAGCTTGCAATGAAGTGTGTATGTTTTGTATAATGGTTGTGAAAAGTAAAAGTGATGATGAGGACACCGCAATTTTTGGTCGTTGTTTTAAAGAGAAAGGAGTCGCCGGCTGAGAGCTCCTAAACAGCAGAGAATTGTGACCACCTCTGAACTGCACAACGGAACCGATAGTATGTTGTGCCGGCCCGCAACCGTTATTTGTATGTAGAGTTTTCATTAGGGTGGAACCACGAGACCACACTCGTCCCTTCGCATGCGGAGGAATGGGTGTTTTTTATTTTTTTTTTTAAAAGGAAAGGAAGATGATGATGGCAGAAATACAAGTGAAATTTCCAGATGGCACAATGAAAGCATTTCCGGATGGCACAACAACAGAAGCCGTTGCTGCTTCAATCAGTCCAGGTTTAAAGAAAAAAGCATTGGCAGGAAAATTTAATGGTGAGTTGCTTGACTTGCGTACACCGATTCCGGGGGACGGAGAGATTGAGATTATTACACCTGACGCGGAAGAAGGGCTTGAAGTCATCCGTCATAGCGCCGCACATTTGCTCGCGCAAGCAGTAAAACGGCTTTTCCCTGACGCGAAGTTTGGTGTGGGCCCGGTTATTGAAAATGGTTTTTACTATGACATTGACACAAGTGAGTCTATTACAGCAGAGGATTTACCACGAATTGAAAAGGAAATGAAAAAAATTATTAGTGAGAATGTCGAGGTTATCCGTAAAGAGGTCAGCCGGGCCGAGGCGATTGCTTATTTTCAAGAAATTGGCGATCCGTATAAGCTAGAACTCATTGAAGCAATTCCAGAAGGAGAAACAGTGACACTGTATGAGCAAGGAGACTTTACCGATCTTTGCCGAGGCGTTCACGTCCCGTCAACAAATAAAATTAAAGTGTTTAAACTCCTTTCCACGGCCGGCGCATATTGGCGTGGAGATGCGAAAAATAAAATGTTACAACGTATTTATGGGACCGCATTTTTTACGAAAGAAGCGTTAGCTGAACATTTACGTTTACTAGAAGAAGCAAAAGAGCGCGATCACCGCAAACTCGGTAAGGAACTTGGTATCTTTGCGCTGTCACAAAAAGTTGGACAAGGCTTGCCACTCTGGCTACCAAAAGGCGCGACAATTCGCCGGACAATTGAGCGCTATATTGTCGACAAAGAAGAACGGCTTGGTTACCAACATGTATATACGCCAATTCTTGGTTCATCTGAGCTGTACAAAACATCGGGCCATTGGGATCACTATCAAGATGACATGTTCCCACCGATGGAGATGGATAATGAAACGCTCGTGTTGCGCCCGATGAACTGCCCTCACCATATGATGGTATATAAGCAAGCAATGCGCAGCTATCGTGAGTTACCATTACGAATTGCGGAGTTAGGAACACAGCATCGTTACGAAATGTCTGGTGCACTTTCAGGCTTACAACGCGTGCGAGGCATGACATTAAATGATGCGCATATATTTTGCCGGCCAGACCAAATTAGGGAAGAGTTTACCCGGACAGTGCGTCTCATTCAAGAAGTATACAAAGATTTTGGGCTGAACAGCTATGTATTCCGCTTATCTTACCGTGATCCAGAAGATAAGGAAAAGTACTTTGATGACGATGCGATGTGGGAAAAAGCGCAACGTATGTTAAAAGAAGCGATGGATTCTTTAGATGCATCCTATGTTGAAGCGATCGGGGAGGCAGCGTTTTACGGTCCGAAGCTCGATGTGCAAGTAAAAACCGCGTTAGGAAAAGAAGAGACACTTGCAACGGTGCAACTCGACTTCCTTTTGCCGGAGCGCTTTGATTTAACCTATGTTGGGGAAGACGGCAAGTCACATCGCCCTGTTGTTGTCCACCGTGGCGTCGTTTCAACGATGGAGCGCTTTGTTGCAATCTTACTAGAAGAATATAAAGGCGCGCTCCCAACTTGGTTATCTCCTGTCCAAGTACAAATCATCCCGGTTGCAAATGAAGTGCACTTGTCTTATGCAAAACACGTACAAGAAACACTTCAAGCAGCAGGGCTGCGGGTCGAAATTGATGCACGTGATGAGAAGCTTGGCTATAAAATTCGTGAAGCGCAGATGCAAAAGATCCCGTACATGCTGGTCCTTGGTGACAACGAAGTCGAAGCGGGTGCGGTGAATATTCGGAAATACGGCGAGAAAGCGTCAAATAGTAAACCACTGTCTGACTTTACTGCAGAGTTGGTTATGGAAACGAAGAAGTGAGGCGGTGTAGCGCCTAGTTTTTAGTGGGTACTTTGTATATCATAAGTGCACACAATGACATACTGATGTTGAATAGCCATTTCAACTGTAGTGAAGGGGAAGCTAAAATCATCCCATTCGAGCGGCGAGCGCTACTGAGAGTTTACTTCTCTTGTTTGAATGACAGAACGACGCATAACAAGTACTGCTTGAAGCATGATAACACAAGATCTCCAGAACATTCGTTCTGGAGATCTTGTGTTGCAAGTTACTTTGCATAGTGCCCACTTACATCCACGCCATCCCCATTCCTCCAACAATGCCAAGCCCAACAATCACCCACGCGGGCCATTTCCAATAAACAAGCAAGCAAAATAGTATGGCTGCAAACACAAAATCACGTGTTTGCAAAATGGTGCTCGTCCAAATCGGATTGTACAAAGCAGCAATTAAGATCCCAACAACAGCGGCGTTGACACCGAGCAATGCCCCTTGTATTTTCGGGTGTTTCCGCAACATTGTCCAAAAAGGCAATACACCTAAAACGAGTAGGAAAGCGGGTAAAAAAATCGCTAGTGTCGCAAGCAATCCGCCGGCCCAGCCGTTCATCACAGCGCCTAGGTAAGCAGCAAATGTGAACAATGGACCTGGTACCGCTTGGGTTGCGCCATACCCGGCGAGGAATGTTGCTTCGTCGATGGCACCAGTTGGTACAAATGATTGTTCGAGCAGCGGTAAGACGACATGACCACCACCAAATACAAGCGCGCCAGCACGATAAAAGCGTTCAAAGAAAGCAACCACTTCAAGTGAAGTCAGTTGATGTAGTAAAGGCAATCCAAATAATAAGCCGAAAAACATCGACAAACAAATCGCGCCAAAACGGCGGGAGACCGGGAACTTGAGTGGTGACGCTTCGGTAGTAATTTTTGATGTAAAAAAGAGTGCTCCGTATAGGGCCGCAATGACCATCAACACAATCTGTGTAGCTGGTGCCGCCCACAATAATGTCACCGTAAGCGCAATGAGTGCCAATGCTTTTCGCTGCAAATCAGGTGTCAATTTTTCTGCCATCCCAATTACTGCATGTGCAACAACCACAACTGCGACCACCTTTAATCCATGAATAAATCCAGCTTCACCAAGATGGAATGTTTGTGTCATAGAAGCAAAGAGTAACAACACAAGTACAGATGGAAATGTAAACCCGAGGAATGAGATGATTCCCCCAAGCAGACCACCGCGCAACACACCAATCCCAATGCCAACTTGACTGCTCGCCGGGCCTGGGAGGAACTGACAAAGGGCAACGAGCTCAGCATAGCTTTGTTCATCAAGCCACTTACGTCTCCGGACATACTCTGTATGAAAATAAGCAAGGTGAGCGACTGGGCCACCAAAAGAAGTGAATCCTAGTCGCGTGGAAATGAAAAAAATCTCTAGCAATCGCTGCAAGTAAGTCATGAAAGCGCTCCTTTTCTTACAAAGATGATTCGCCTTTAGTATAGCATAATGCGTATTCACGTGCTTTTAGGCGGGGAAATTAGGTGTTTATAGTTGACCGCCCGGCATCTTTTTCATATGATACAAAAGGATGAGCCGTGAAGGGAGCATGACGATGAACTTATATAAAACGCATATTATCCACCCTCACACGCATGTGCCTCTCATCGTCTACTACAATGAAACGGAAGGCTTTATTAGCTTTGAACGAGATGAAGCGATTTTAGAAGCAATGTATCACGTTGAGCGAGAACTTGTATTAGACGACACATTTCAAGAAGGTTTGCGCCGTGTGAGTCATTTATGTGAAACCCAATACCCACTAGATACATTAAAAGAAGCAAAGAAGTTTTTACGAAAAATCGGGATTAACGAACGGGATGTTTATTTTGAAACGGTGTATGTTCACTAACTGATATGGGTGAGAGTCCCCATCTCTCTGCTGGATTGAAGTGGAGGGTGGGGGTTTTTATGTGCGAGAAGGTAGATTGCCAGAAATATAGGGGAAAATCTCCAGTCACGCCCGAAGTCATTTTCATACCCCTTTCATCTAGAAAAATGACGTTTTGCGCTATGATGAAATTTTTTATTAAATGATTGAACGAACCCGCCTCTTCATTCGTCTTATAAATAACAGCCCAAATCACAGAAAGGAACCATCTCGATGGAGGAACAAACATGGATTCGCCAGGCAAAACGAGGAGATCCAGAGGCGCTCGCTCGGTTGTTTCAGAAGTATTATTTGTTTTTAGTAAAAGCGTTAACGAAAATGACGCTCCAGCCTGATGTCGCAGAAGAGTTGGCACAAGAAACGATGACGCGCTGTGTTGAAAAGATTCATCTTTACCATGAGAAAGCGAAATTCTCATCTTGGCTCATGACAATTGCGACCCGCTTGTATATTGACCAGTGCCGGAAGGTGAAACATCAGAACGAGTGGATCCAAGAGGAACAGTATTTGGTGCAATGGAGAGGGCGTGCTGATGACTCACAAGAAGATTGGCTGGATGTGCTAGATGCGCTTGCTCGCCTTAATCGTGAAGCGCGGTTATGTGTCGTGTTGAAGCATTATTACGGTTACTCATATGATGAAGTCGCAAAGATGACAGCGTTTCCTTCAGGGACAGTCAAATCGAAAGTGCATTATGCGCTTAGCCAGTTGCGAAAGGAGTTGAGTAGTGATGAAGACAAGCAACAAAAACGGGTGCAACGATGAGGAAGTGATTATGAGAATGAAGCAAGGGCTATACAAGGTAGATGAAATTCATTCTGTGCACGTCCCTCATGATGTATGGTTCAAACAAAAAGTCGTCACACAACAACGGGCGCTTCATGAAAAATATGTGCGCCAACTGATCTTCTTTTTACTCGTTGCATTGTGTATCGTTTCAGTGCTAATGGCGATGCTTTATTTAGAGCCGGCATCTTTCATCGTGCTGCAAGGCGTGGCGCTTTTTGTGATAACTGGGGTTGTGATTTTTAATCGTAAAAGGCAGGTGGTGAAACGGTGAATACAACATTGCCGTTATGGGGCTGGGTTGTGATTCCACTCCTTTTGCTTGCACAAGGGGTATGGTTATTTATGGATGCATCAAAACATGGCAGGCATCCGTGGTTGTGGGGCGTCCTCGGGCTTGTGCAGCTCCCTTTGCCAATATTGGTATATTATTTTTTTGTGAGGAAACAAGTTTTGGAATGAATGTTGACAGCGGAGGGGAATGATCAGTGAGCGATTTCATAAAGTATGGACTCATTGCAAGTGCGATCGTTGCACAAATTTCTTTCCTTTTATTATCCTTTGTGCAGCGATCTATTTCTTGGATGTTATTGATTCTTTATATCTTATTTCTAGTCGTGCTTATATTTTTGTTCATATGGGACAGATTGAAAGAGAAAAAGGAGGAGAAATACAATGATTATCGTGACTACTGATAGTGTGCCGAATCAACAAATCAAAGAGTTGAAAGGGTATGTGAAAGGGAATACGGTGCAAGCGAAACATGTCGGGCGTGATATTTTAGCCGGATTAAAAGGGATCGTTGGTGGTGAGATCAAGGATTATTCAGATATGATGACCGAAGCGCGTCAAATTGCGGTTGGACGTATGGTAGAGGATGCGAAGAAGAAAGGGGCGAATGCAATCGTTGCTTTTCGATTAGACACATCCTCAGTTATGGGCGGGGCTTCGGAAATCATTGCTTATGGAACAGCTGTCGTTGTGGAGTGATGAGGGGCAATAAATCAATCATTACGGACACAGGAGTGAAGTAAATGAATTTGAATATGGCGGCGTTATGTTTAAACATGGATTTCTTCAGGGGTAGGACAGCTGACAGAAGGAGGAGAAGAGAGCAGTAGAGGTTGCTGCGTTAAAACGAAAAGAGTTGAGACAATAATGTGTTTAAAATAACGTTGGCTAATAAATTCGGCCAACGTTCTATTTTTGTCTTGCGTTCTAACTTTATAGATAGTACTATGTATTTAGACCGGAGACATGTTAATTAACTCACTCTTGATTTGGAGGTTGAATTGTGTACGAATTCAAGAAAATTACATTAGAACAGCAGAAAGTCATCTCAAACCCAATTCGAGGGAGAATTGTTTACCTTTTGTACAAGAAAGCAATGACTGCCAAACAATTAGCGGATGAAATGGAGAAAAGCCCTGGGAATGTGCATTATCACGTGAAGAAATTGCACAAGCACGAAATCATTACATTGGTGGACGAAAAAATCGTGAATGGGATTGTTGAAAAATATTATCGAGCGCCTACGCGCTGGTTTGAAGTGGATGAAAAGGAGTTAGGGATGATGGATTCAAAAGAATTAGGAATGGAAGCGTACCTTTCGTTGACAGAAGAAGAAAAGTTACAGTTAAAGAATGATTTGACAAATTTACTGGATAAATATTTGTGTGTAGAACCGGAAAATGAAAATGAGGAGCGAACGTTTTATAAATTCCGCGCGCGGTTGTTTGAATTTAACGAAGAACAGGAAAAGGAATTGGAGACATGAGGATCAAAGGAGGACAAAAAATGTTCACACGTAATTTCAACGTACTACTATCAGGTGTGTTTGTAAAAAGTTTTGGGATGGGGATTTATGCAGCAGCAGGGATGATGCTCGTCTTGTATTTAACAGGGAACCCTTTTTACTCAGGTGTCGCTTTTTTTGTGACAACTTTGCCAGGGGTTATAGGCTTTTTGATCTCCCCGTTTGCAAATTACGTTAATAAGAAATCAGCACTGATCATTTGTGAGATCATAAAAGCGGCGCTACTTTTTTCAGTTCCACTTTTGCATATGACAAATATGTTGTCCGTGTTCTATGTGATTGCGGTCATGTTTATTCTCTCACTTATTGCTCAGTTTACGTACCCAATTGATTCAACCCTTTTGCCAGGCATTGTCGGTGAAGAGAATATCGTGAGGGCCAACTCACTGGTGCAAATGATTCGTGAAAGCATGGATGTCGTTTTCTTAGCGGTGGCGGGCTTTATTATCACGACGATCGGATCCGCTGAAGCCCTCATCATTACGGGTGCTTGCCATTTGCTAGCAGCCTGTGTGTATACACTGTATCGCCTTCCAAAAAAACAATTAAAGGATAAAAATCCTGCGCTCGTAATCTTGTTGAAGCAGTATGGACATGATTTGAAAGAAGGGCTGCTATATGTGCGACAAACGTTTTTGTTTCATATTGTCGTTAGCGCCTCATTCGTAAACTTTTTTGGTGGGGTACTGTTTGCGGCGCTTCCAGCATTTACATTGGCACAAGGTGGAACAGATGCGTTTTACGGTTATTACTTAATGGCGGGTGCTGCCGGCATGCTCATTGGTTCGCTTATTGCACCAAAGGTAAAAATGTTCAGGTACGGTCATTTAGTCATCATTTGCTGTTTCATTTCTGCCGGGGCGTGGGTCGGAGCAGGGCTGACGTCAGTCGCGGTTTCAATGCTTCTTTATGGCATTGCTTTTATTGCAACAGGTGTGATCAACATTCTTCTTTTCTCGCTTATCCAACAAAAAGTAGAAACGACATTGATTGGTCGCGTAATAACCGTGATGAGTAGTGGTGCATCGTTATGTTTACCACTTGGTAGTTTGTTAGGTGGGGCAATTGCGGCGACATTCTCCCCTGCGCTTGCAATTGTGATTGGCGGAGGTGCGATGGCCGTCTTTGCGTTATATTGGCTTGTTTTCCCGCGCTTACGCCGGTTAGCTGCGATTGATGATATTATATTAAAGCCAGCTGAGGTGGGGTCTGCGTCATGAGGGAGTAAAAAGGATTGCGGTAGTGATGTAGGGTGATTTTAAATAGTAAATTGTTGTCGTTGCTCTTGGCGCTTTGCTATAATTGAAGGGAAGGTTGGAGAGGGGGGACATTTTTTCAAGAACACCTATGACAATGAGAGAGAATAAAAGCGGGAGGTAAAAAATGAATCATAAAAAACGTGCAGTAACACTAGTAACCATCCTATCCGCATTATTTTGTAGTGGCATCATTGTCGCAGGGTCACTTTCTTCAGCTGCGACTTCAGGCCCTACTACAAATCAATTTGGCGATGTGGGTATGTGGGTTGCTATCGGAATGATGCTTATACCCTATGTTATTTGTTTAGTGCCGTATGCTTTAGGTATTAATAGTATGAAATATGTGATGGCTGTTTGTAATGTAATCGGATTGATGATGGCATTGACGACAGTGGCTATGGTTCCTATAAGAATGATGACAACAAGCAACATGATTGCAGCAGGTGACATCGGCTTAATGGTTGTTGCAATGGGCCTCATGGCGACAAATATAATTTGGTTTGTCGTCGTTTTCAGACGTGAACCACACAAGGTTGAAAATTATCAAGTATGACAGCGATTTCTAAAAAGATGGGGGAGGAAAAAAGTGAATTCAAAACGAACGATCATAACGACAACCGTAATTTCAGCGCTATTGATGTGTGCGATTCTCATTTCAATTTCCCTTTCTCCTGATGCTGTATTAGGACCAAATGGACAAAGGTTCGGCAGCCCAGGTATGTTACTTTTACTTGGAAAGGTGATCCTTCTTTATACCGTTTTGTTTGTTCCTTACATGTTGGGGCTAAAAGCGATGAAGTATGTGATGGCGATTTTTAATGTACTAGGGCTGTTTATCACGCTGCTTGTGGTAGGTGTCTTGCCTGTCGTTCAATTCTTCTCGACAAGTGACATTGTGACGCCGGCAACGATTAGTTTGATTATCTTTACAATAGCGTTTGTGTTAACGAACGTGATTTGGTTTGTTGTTGCATTTAGAAAGCAGCGACAGTGTATTTCAGTATCATGATTGCCAGATAAAAATAAAAACATTTACGTAGCGAAGGGCGCTCGTTTTGCGCCCGTGTTTCTTTTAAAATATACATTTTATGTGGAGGGATCGGCGCGATTATCACTGGACTCATCCCCCTTTTCGTGAGAGAATTGCAGCATATAAAAAACTCAAAGGCGTCAACATGAGGGAGACATGATTTATGAACACACTCGTATTAGCAGCTGTTCATATTGATGAGGAGAAGCAATGGGGTCATTATGAACCGTGGTTGAAAAAAGTATCGCCAGAACGGCAAGCACGTATCTTGCGGATGCGTCGACCGGCGGATCGCATTCGCTCGTTAGTGAGTGAGTTACTTGCCCGAAAATACATATCGGAAGCGCGGCATATACCGTTCTCTGAGATAGAATTTTTATCAAATGAATATGGAAAGCCGTTTGTTTCAGAAGCACTCTCCTTGTCATTTAACCTATCGCACTCGGGGAATTGGGTGTTGTTTGCGCTCGATGAGACAACTGTTGGCGTGGATGTAGAACAGATTCATCCAGTAGAAGAGTTGAGTTTAGCGAAACGATTTTTTGATCCAGCAGAAGCTGCGCAATTAAGCGAGCTCTCTGAAAAACAACGTCAGGAGCGTTTCTTTCAGTTGTGGTCCTTAAAAGAGAGCTACATTAAATGGAAAGGGACGGGTCTGAGTACGCCACTTCACTCATTTCGTTTCATGAAAGAAAAGGGAGAATGGTCGTTTTCGAATGATCACGGCGATGAGTGCTTTTTTCATTCGATACGGTTGGATGACAGTCATTATATGGCGGTGTGTACATCAAAGCGCTACGATGCGATACCACAAGTGATAGTGTATGAAGTAGAGGACTTTTTAACATCACTTTCGTAGTAAATGAAATTGAAGAGGAGTGAAAAAAGATATCTGCAAGTTTACTATAGAAAATGACGGATAAGCAGGATTTTTGATGTTTTTGGCGAATAGATAGGATATGGGAGAAGCTTGCTTACGCTTGATTGGCAAATGATGGAGAGTGATGCGCTTCTTGAATGAAGTGTTGTACGATAAAGAAGGTGAGAAGGGAGAAAACTTTCCATGAAACAAGAAATTAATTTAGAAATGGTGTTGCAAGCAGTGATGGAGTTGTCGGATCAGGTGGCAGCACAATCCAAACAGATGATGTTGTTGACGGAGAGAGTGGATGAGAATGGTAAACAAATCACCGCATTGACGGAGAGAGTGGATGAGAATGGTAAACAAATCACCGCATTGACGGAGAGAGTGGATGAGAATGGTAAGCAAATCGCCTCATTAACCGAGAAAGTAGAAGACATGAACCAAACATTTACAGCTCGCTTCATGGATATGGAAGACCGGTTTGATCGCATGGAGGAGAAAATTGATCATGTGGATACGAAAATGATGTTCACACGCGATGAGATCTTGCAGACGAAAGCGGATCTTCTTATTGTGAAAAGGAAGTGTGGTCTTCTCGCGTAGTAAAAGACTCTGTCGAGAGGCAATCATTTCTAAAAAAGGAGCGTATCAGCCGTGAGACAAAAGGGCGTCCGGCTTTACAAGTAAGTATTACAGGGTGATAAACAGCAAGTTATGATCAATATTTCCATAAAGTATACGATAGTTCATGTTATTTAATGATGTAGGATCCATATCCAAGCGATAGCGTATGATGCGTTAGCGCTTATTTTATTTTCCTGCAAGACAATTTCTTTTGCCTCTATAGATGATACACGTTAAAATAAGAATAGATAGCGTTGGATCTAAGGGAGGCAATGTAATGGCAATCATTGCGAAAATTACCGCGCAACAAAAACGACGCGGGCGCTATAATATTTTTTTACAAGAAGGATCAATAGAGTGTTATGCATTCAGCGTTACAGAAGACGTTTTAATTAAGTATGATTTAAAAAAAGGTCGTGAATTAGATGAAGACCATATGCGGGCAGTACTCTCAGCGGAGGCTTACAAGCAAGCAGAACGATTAGCATTACGCTACTTATCATACCGAATGCGCTCAGAAAAAGAGTTATGTACATATTTACAGCAAAAAGCTTGTGAAGCGACACATATTGAAGAGGTCGTTACTCGTTTTAAGCAAGAGAAGTGGCTCGATGATGTGGCGTTTGCGAAGGCGTTTGTCCAGACGAAGATAAACACAACATTAATCGGACCAAATAAATTGCGGCACGCATTAATGGAAAAAGGTGTTGCTGAAAGTGCCCAAGAAGTGGCGTTAGCCATCTATGATCGGACGCAGCAGAAGCAATGTGTGTCGGCGTGGTTAGAGAAGCGATTGGTGCAAACGACGAATGTGCGCGAGTCAAAGCAGATGCGCAAGCAAAAATGGACAAATCGCTTGCTTGCAAAAGGATTCACTTTTGAGCTAGTGCAAACGGTTTTAGAAGAAGTAACAAGTGAGGACGAGGCAAATGATTGGGCGTCTCTTTGTTATCAAGCAGAGAAAGTGACACGGACATATGCACGTCGTTTTGACGGTTTTACGCTACAGCAAAAAGTGAAACAAGCGTTGTACCGAAAAGGGTTTTCATTCAGTGAGATAGACCGATATATAGATGAAGAATGGCAGGAGAGAGGATAATGGATAAGCGTTTTAGTGAGATGGATGAACATGAGTTAAAGTTAGAGATTGCGATGTTGAATGAAAAGGCGAGAAAAGCAGAGCAGTTAGGTCACGCCAATGAGTACGCGGTGTATGAGCGTCGAAAAGCGATTGCAGAAACATATTTGCTTGACCCTGCAGCCTTTGAGCCGGGGTGTGCGTACGCCATGACAGATGGCACATCTTTTTTTGAAATATCATATATGAATGGACGTTTTGCATGGGGATACCGTTCTGGAGAGCGAGAACTTGTTGGTGTGCCGATTTCTTTACTAGCACACAAAATAACAGAAGAAAATTAAAGCCACCGCCACAGCGCCGGTGCATGTGGCGGTCACGATTCGTGCTAGTTACGTTTTCGCATTTCTGTCCCAAGCACGATGTTGTGTAGGCTTTGTTGGGTTTCCCCGTTTACTTGGTGGAAAGCACGCTTTGGGTTCGCGCGCGGTGACATGAACGGATCGCGATACAAATTGTGTTGCGCCTGGAAGTTCCCTTTCCCCACACGTCATTCCTCCCTCAATTAAGGTGTCTTAAAATGGTTGGACGGATGTGCTCGTTCTTTGTGATGCGCATTAATTGAGCTATCAGCACGTTTTGTTAGGTGCCGATGTATTTGCTCAGCTTTTAATCCAGAAAACGAGATATGGTTAGGAAATCCTTTTGCTTTGTTTCGCATGTAGGAACCTCCCTGTCTTACCGGCTTGTCTATAGTATCGGCAAGCGTGGCTTGTTTGATCGGAGGGAATCCTACCCATCTTCGGGAGAAAAATTAAGTTTTTTTTGCAACGTTTTTTCTTTGTAGATCCATCCTGTATAGGAGGTTGTTACTTGTAGCGAGTCATCAAGGTGTACGATGGCTATGAACGGATAGTGTCCTTTGCTACGGTAGCGCAAGTCAATAAAGCGTACTTCATAACTGCCTTGATTCGTGTGGGAAATTTCCCATCGATACGTTGGTGAGAAAGATAAGAAAGCGGCCAAGTTTTTATCGGTGCGGGCAGCGTTCATAATTGGGTCGTCTGGGATTGGATCAAAGGTATAACTTTCAAAAAATGTGAGCTGTCTTTTGTATGATTCAGCAACGTACAGGCGCGTCTTTGTGCGAATAACTAAGTGCCAGCGACTTGGATGTAAGGAGGGCGAAACAAACACGTGCGTGGCATTTGGATGATGTATGCGTGCCCGACGAACGACGGTGTTTTTTTGCTTCATGCGCAAAACATAGTAACCAACTAAGCCAATATAAATGAGTAAAAATGTTGGACCTGGTGACACGCCAAGTATCCACAATAAAATGCCAACAGCGTGCGCACCGAATATGAATGGGTCAAAAATGTTAATGACGCCAAAGGCAATCCAACGATTTGAAAATGGTTTGAGTGCTTGGGTACCGTACGAATTAAAGACATCTACACCAACGTGCAAAATAACAGAAATGAGAGCCCACAAAAAGATGGTTCCCATGTGAGCGGCTGGGAAAAACAACATCATGCCAGCTGTGATGAGAAATGGCCAAGTGATCACTGCGGGTAAGGAGTGTGTCATGCCACGGTGATGACGAATATATGTCGCATTATTGCGGAGTTTTAACACGGTATCAAAATCTGGTGCATTTGAAGCAATTAAAGTCGTTGCCATGATGGCCGATTGCATATAAGGAGAAGCTGCTATAGCTGGATCAAGTGTCGCAAGTCCAGCTAAGCCAACGCCCATGACAACATGTGTCGATGTATCCATGTTTGGGACACCCTCTTTCCAGAAGTCGGAGTTCAGCGAAAGAATGCAGAAGTTAGCTGGAGATGGACCTCTGTATTCCCAGGGTAATATGCTATAGTTATGTCCAGAAATATGTTGTTTCAAGCGATATAAACAAAAAATGGAGTACAAAAGTGAATTGTGGTGACAAAAGTGGAAAAAAATTTCAAGACAGTACAGTTTCAAACAGATTTGCTTAACTGGTACCGCGAGAACAAGAGAGATTTACCGTGGCGAAAACAGGCAACGCCCTATCATGTATGGGTATCAGAAATTATGTTACAACAAACGCGGGTTGACACCGTCATCCCTTATTATGAACAGTTTATGCGCTTATTCCCTAACATGGAACATCTTGCTTATGCGAAGGAAGAAGCCATTTTAAAAGCGTGGGAAGGGCTTGGTTACTATTCGCGTGTGCGTAACTTACAAGTTGCTGTGCGTGAAGTGGTGGAACAGTATGGAGGTGTTGTCCCCCGTACACGTAAAGAAATTAGCACATTAAAAGGCATTGGTCCATACACAGCTGGTGCAATTTTAAGCATTGCTTACGGGCAAAGAGAGCCAGCCGTCGATGGCAATGTGATGCGTGTCCTTTCTCGTATTTTACATATAAGTGATGACATTCGTAAAGCAGCTACAAGGAAAAAGTTTGAAGAATGTTTGTACGAATTAATTGATCCTGATGATCCGGGTAGTTTTAATCAAGGGCTTATGGAGCTTGGGGCGCTCATTTGCACGCCAACTTCACCGTCATGCGGCGTGTGTCCAGTGCAATCACATTGTCAAGCATTCGCTGTAGGTATCCAAACATCATTACCGGTGAAAACGAAAAAGAAAAAGCCAAAAAAAGTGGCAATTGCCTCGTTTTTATTGCAGGATGAAGATGGTCATGTGTTGATTGAGAAACGTCCTGATCAAGGGTTACTCGCAGGATTATGGCAGTTGCCGTTGGTGGAATCGGCAAGTGATGTGAAGGCCGCTTGTGTAGAACGTTATGGAGAAGTGATTGCATTTGAAAAAACAGCAGGGTATGTCAAACATGTGTTTACGCACCTTGTTTGGGAAATTGATTTGTATAAAGGCATGTTACGTAAACAGGATGCGCACATGCAGGAATCGCATCGGTTTGTACCAGTGGCAGATTTGGAGCAGTATACATTCCCAGTTTCACAACAAAAATTATTGTCCTATGCATTTGAGGAGGGATGGTTATGAATTTACAACTACAAAACAAAGCGGTATTTGTGACAGGTGGTACGAAAGGAATTGGTCGAGCAATTGCGGAAGCTTTTTATAAGGAGGGTGCGCGTGTTGTCGTGAGCGCACGGACAAAGGAAGGGTTGGAAAGCTGGTACGAAGAGATCAGCATTGTGACAGGTGATTTAACGAAAGAGGCGGAGCGAGAGCGGGTTTTTGCTGAAGTAACGAGTCATTTTGGTGCAATCGATATTTTAATTAACAATGTGGGAGGAAGCAATGGTGCTGCGATCGCGGAGACACCGCTAGCGCTTTTCCATGAGGCGTTTGAACTGAACTTTTTCTCTGCAGTCCACTTTTCGAAACTTGTTTTGCCGCAAATGAAGAAAGTAGGTGCTGGTGTCATTGTCAACATCTCCTCTATTTTTGGGCGCGAGTCTGGTGGAAAGGCGACATATAACAGTGCAAAAGCGGCGCTTATCAGTTTTACTAAATCGCTTGCCGATGAGGTCGCACGTGATGGGATTCGTGTAAATGGGGTTGCCCCGGGAGCAATTTTACACCCAACAGGCAATTGGCAAAAACGACTTGAGGAAGATCCTGAGAAGATCAATACGTTTGTGGATGAGCAAATTCCTGGAGGGCGTTTTGGCACACCGGAGGAAATCGCCAACGTGGTGCTTTTTCTCGCATCACCACAAGCAAGATGGTTTATGGGGGCGACGGTGAATGTGGATGGTGGACAGTCAAAAGGGAATTTTTGAGGGCAAGTAAGCCCTTTTTTTGTTGGTATGCTACTCCCCTGTCCCCAATCCTGCCCTTTTGAATAACATAACAGCAAATCATGGATTGCATTGTAGGTGGATAACCGTGACAGAGAACGGCGTACTAATGACAGGAGCATGGATTGTGGCGATTGGCACCATTGTTTCTGCTGGTGCAGATATACGTGAATTAGAAAGCTCTAGCCCGATAAACGCCCGGAAAATGGCGGTTGGTGAAGCGTTACAAGCATTTGGTGCGATGTTGATCGGTACAGTACCGACAGATAGTATGATGGAATTTTATGGGACGTGGATTGATGGTGCTGGTGCAGCAACGAGTTCTTATTCTGCTTATTTGCAATCAATTGACCCAGAAAATAGCACACGTTATTCGCGAATTGAAGTGGTCGGTGATACATTGCAATCACTTGGCGCTTCTATGGGGGCAATTGCTGCATATGAGGAAGGAGATCCTGCCTTTGTTGGTGATACTTTTCAAAGTGTAGGTGCAGGTTTGGAGGCGATCGGTGCGGTGCTTGAAATAAAGGAAAGAGAACGACAAGGATTGTTAATCGGGACAGTAGGTGCGATATTTCAAATGCTTGGAGCGAACTTAAACGCAATATTGATCACAACTGAAGATAGCGAAGAGGTGTATGAAGAGGTAGAAGATATTGTTTAAACCCACCGATATGGGTGGGTTTAGCTTTGTCTAGTTAGATGAGAACTGTGTTTTAGATAAGAAAAGCTTATCTAACAAAAAGATACATATGATCGATATTCCGACTAGTGGCATGATGATACCGCTTGCGAGCATGATAAAAAAAACAATCCTTGTCGCTCGCTTATATAAACCCCAGTTTTTCCAGCAGGGAAAGAAAGAGTGTATGGTTTTTCCACGCTGTTCATGTCCGCGACATAGGCAACATCCTCTATGCTCAATCGGAGATGTTTGTTAGGTGTTGAAGTTGGTACAACAAGGTCTTCATTTGCCCAGGGAATGTTATCGGCAACGTCCCTTGTTCGTATGATTGATTCAGGTTTTTCTTGCCAGTGATAAGCGTAAGGAGGTGCGGTGGAAATTTTTTTAATTTGTTCGCCTAAAACACCAGACCACGGTAAGCCCGTTGCAATTAAGATGAGAATAAAAGCAGACAACCAAAATGCCGGTACTGCATGGAGATCGCGCCAAAATGTGACCCCTTTTTTTCTGAAACGCGGTAGGAGTATTCCCCAGATGGACTTTCGCTTACGGGGCCACCACAAATATAAACCGCTAATAAGCAAAATGACAGCCCAGCAGGCTGCAAGCTCGACTAAACGGTTACCTATTGTTCCTGCGACGAAAAGTTCACTATGTATCTTTTTGAAAACTTCACCGAACCGCTTTTCTTTTTCTATTTCCCCCTGGATGGTTCCGGAATAAGGATTCACAAACACAGATCGTTGCTGATCGTGATCCGATAGCTAAAATTCTGTAGCTGTCTGCTTGTTATCCGTTATCATAAAAGATAAGAGCGTGGCATCTGGATAAGCTTCTTTTACAGCATCAACTTGTGCAGTGTAACTGAGTGGTGCTCCTTGCGCTGTCACGTTCATTATATCTTGATAGATGAGTGCTTCAAGCTCAGTCTTATACAAGTAAATGCCGCCACTAAAAGCGATGATCAGGAGGAAAGGGGCAAAAATAACACCGGCATAAAAGTGCCACCTCCATACCACTTGATAAAAAGATGCTTGTGAATGTCTCTTTAAATTTTTTTCGTTTGTCGTTCAATAAGTGTGAACAAGAGAAAGAAGAAACGCTGTTAGAACTACTGGACCATTTACTTGATTCCCAAGCACACGGGCGTTCAGCCGAAGATGTATTTGGTAACAATCCAAAACAGTACATGAATGAACTAATTGGAGAATTACCGAAAACGTGGACGAGACGAAACGTGAGTGCCGTGTTGTGGATTGCCTCAATATTTCTAACTGCTTATCTCATTGGTGGCCAGGCACTTAATGGGATAATCTTTCTCATTTTTGGTATCAGTAGTGGGGTGAAAGAAGTATTTGTAGGTTCAGCGCTGTTAATAACGGTGTTTGCGTTTGTTGTTAGTATGATACAAATGTCTTTTATAATTAAGACGATACGTTGGGCCTGTTTTCGTCGATTGAAGAAGTGGAAAGAATTTTTGCTTTACTGGCTGTTTGGCGTGTTAGGTATCGGGATCATCGTGTTGTTTACGTACTTACTCCCTGATATCGGACCAGCAATATCTATCCCATACTATGTAAATATTGCTGCGGGGCTACTTTTTCTCCTCCTTTCTTTTTTGTTTCGTAGACAAGTGGGCTGAGGAGGCATGCTCCCTACAACCCCGGCATATGATCATCTTCGTTCTGTAAGTGAATTTCTTTAACTTTTGCTTTTGTTTCGGCTGTACCAAGTTCATATAAGCGATCATATACATCGTTTAATCCAGCTTGATACTCGTTTTTGTCTGTGTCACTGGCGGTTTCATCAAAGTGTCGGAAAGAAAAAAGATTGCCAAGCTCGACATCATGTCGGTTCACTTCATGGAGCAGTTTTTCAAAGTCTTTTTTCTCCTCTTCAGTCGCTTCAATCTCGTATTCGATTAGCTGTCCGTCATTCACACGCACGTTGCTAATGGTGTCCATGCTAATAGGGTTTAAGTTGACATAGTACAATTGCTTTTCCATTGTCGTGTCTCCTTCCTTTTTCTATTTATAGCTTGGCTGTTCGCTCGCTTCAGTATGCGTTATAATAAAAGAAAATAAAAAGGAAGTGAATGTATGACTGAAAAAGTTGCACTCGTGACGGGGAGTAGTCGCGGGATAGGCAAAGAGATTGCGCTTGGACTTGCTGATAAGGGGTATCATCTTGTCATTAATTATGCGCGTAGTCGGACGCAAGCAGAGGAAACAGCGGAAGAAATACGCGCACGTGGTGTGAAAGCGATGACGGTGAAAGCGCATGTGGGTAAACAAGATAAAATACAAGCGTTATTTGAAGAGATAGATGCAACATTTGGGCGGCTGGATGTGTTCGTCAATAATGCCGCATCAGGAGTGTTGCGGCCGTTGATGGAACTAGAAGAAAGCCATTGGAATTGGACGATGGATATTAATGCAAAAGCACTTCTTTTTTGTGCACAAGAAGCGGCCAAGCGGATGGAGAAAAACGGTGGTGGGAGAATTGTGAGCTTAAGCTCACTCGGTGCCATTCGTTATTTGGAAAATTATACGACTGTCGGAGTCTCTAAAGCAGCAGTCGAAGCATTGACACGTTATTTGGCAGTGGAATTGGCACCAAAAGGGATTGTTGTAAATGCTGTGTCTGGCGGTGCGGTTGATACAGCTGCACTCACGCATTTTCCAAATCGGGAGGAATTGCTTGCTGACGCAGCAGCGCGTACGCCAGCAGGACGAATGGTTGAGACAACAGATTTAGCAAACGCGGCATTATTTTTATTGTCGGATGAGGCGAGCATGATTCGGGGACAGACATTGATTGTTGATGGTGGGATCTCGTTGTTAGCTTAAAAGTGTGGATGATAAAGAGCAATGTTAAATTTGTATAGAAAAAGGTAACATCGGACATGTTATATAGCGTGGAGGTGATACCATGAACAAGGAATCGAAAGCCCATAAAAACCAGGCCAAGAAACAAGGTCAAGCTGCAAATAATAGTTACAACGCTGAATTTGCTAGTGAGACGGATGTGCAGGAAGTGAAACAGCAAAATGCACAATCTGAAGCAAAAGAAAACAAGTAAAATCTCCTGTTAACTGTGAATGAAGACATTCTCTGCCCTCCGGTCGAGAGTGTCTTTTTCTATTTAAAGGGACGATTTCAACGAAGATTCTCCTCAATCGTATGAAGGTCTGTCTCCTCATTGGACGGGTGTTACATCGTGAGTCGTTCAAAATAAAATCCACAAACGTTTAAAAAAAGGTAAGAACCTAGTATAATATAAGATGTAAACACATACGTGAATAGAGCAGAGGCATGTGGGATGTAGAAGTTAGAGGTCAACAGACGATCGTGGAGGTGTTTCGATCTCTTTACTTGTGAATGTTCTTGATGAAAGATGCCTGGAAGGAGAAGGAGAATAGGCGATGAGCTTTCCAAAGGAGGGCAGCGTCATCCAGATACAAAGTTACAAGCATAACGGTACACTTCATCGCATTTGGGAAGATACAACCGTGTTAAAAGGAACGTCTAAAATGGTTGTCGCAGGAAATGATCGAATCATTGTTCGAGAGTCTAACGGTCGCAATTGGCGAACGAGGGAGCCAGCGATTTGCTACTTTGATTCAGACCATTGGTTTAATACAATTGGGATGATTCGCTCAGACGGGATTTATTACTATTGCAATTTAGGCACGCCATTCACATGGGATGAAGAAGCATTGAAGTATATCGATTATGACTTGGATATTAAAGTGTATCCGGACATGACAATGAAGCTGCTGGATGAAGATGAGTATGAATTACATCGGAAATCGATGAATTATCCACCGCAGTTGGACGCAATTTTGAAGCGAAGTGTACATGAGTTAAAATCATGGATTCATCAAAGAAAAGGGCCGTTTGCGCCCCACTTTGTGGAGAATTGGTATGAGCGGTATTTGCAGTGTCGTTAAAAGGAGCCTTTCAACAAGGTCTCACTTTTGGCTGGGTGTAAAGGGGTTATATTTTGAAAATCATTAAGCGCTATTTAATGTTTGTGAAGCCTTATCGGAAACAAATTGTGTTCACCATTTTTATTGGGTTGTTGAAGTTTTCAATTCCTTTATTGTTTCCGCTGGCAATGATGTATGTGATTGACGATATTTTGCTCAATGAGCAGTTGATTCAAGATGAGAAAATGACACAGCTTTATTGGATAATGGCGGGGTTATTTTTATTGTTTGTCGTATTAAGGCCACCGATAGAATACTACCGGCAATATTTCGCACAATGGATTGGCAGTAAAGTATTGTACGATATCCGCGACCATTTGTTTGCGCATATTCAGCGTTTAAGCTTACGTTTTTATGCAAATAGAAAAGTCGGTGAAATTATTTCACGTGTGATCCATGACGTGGAGCAAACGAAAAACTTTGTGATCACAGGATTGATGAACATTTGGCTTGATTTAGCGACCGTTGTGATTGCTATTATCATTATGCTTTCTTTGAATGTGTGGTTAACCGTTGTGGCAATATGTATGTTTCCTTTTTATATGTTTTCAATCAAATTTTTTTATCAGCGGTTACGGCAGTTAACTCGCCAACGTTCACAAGCATTGGCTGAGGTACAAGGGCATTTGCATGAGCGTATTCAGGGAATGAATGTGATTCGTAGTTTTGCCAATGAGCCATATGAACAAGAACAATTCGCCAAAAGGAATCAGCATTTCCTAGGGAAAGCACTTGATCATACACGTTGGAATGCAAAAACTTTTGCGGTCGTGAATACAGTGACAGATATTGCCCCGCTACTCGTCTTGTTTGTTTCTGCCATGTTTGTATTGCAAGGTCAAGTAGAAATTGGCGTCATGAGTGCATTTGTTTTATATATGGAGCGCTTGTACGGACCTCTGAGGCGGCTTGTCAATTCGTCGACCACATTGACACAATCCATTGCATCCATGGATCGGGTATTTGAATTTCTTGATGAATCTTATGATATTGTTGATCGAGAAGATGCAGAAGGACTCACATCTGTAAAGGGAGATGTCACGTTTGAAAAAGTGTCATTTGCCTATGATACAGCAACAGAACCGGTGCTAAAAGATGTATCGATCGACATTCAAGCAGGTCAAACTGTTGCCCTTGTTGGCATGAGTGGCGGTGGAAAAAGTACACTTATTAGTTTGTTACCAAGATTTTATGATGTAACAGCAGGGAAAATTTTGTTAGATGGCAGTGATATTCGGAAGTGGACGGTTCGAAGTTTACGTGACAAGATTGGTATGGTGTTGCAAGATCCTATTTTGTTCAGTGACAGTATTGCCGAGAATATTCGGGTGGGTCAACCAGATGCCTCAGAGGAGGAAGTCATTCGTGCAGCAAAAGCAGCAAACGCGCATGATTTTATTTGTGAACTTCCTTATGGCTACGAGACTGAGGTGGGTGAGCGTGGCGTGAAGTTATCTGGCGGACAAAAACAACGTATCGCCATTGCACGTGTCTTTCTAAAAAATCCGCCGTTGCTTGTGTTTGATGAGGCAACGTCAGCGCTTGATTTGGAAAGTGAGCAATTAATTCGTATGACGCTAGACGAATTAGCCAAAAACCGCACGACATTTATTGTTGCTCATCGCCTGTCAACGATTACACACGCAGATCAGATTGTCGTCGTCGAGCATGGTCAAATCGTTGAACAAGGGACGCATGAACAATTGATGGCAAGTAAAGGTGCATATTACAACCTTTACAGTGTGCAAATGTTGGATAAATAAAAAGGTCGCAATTACCTGTGGGTGATTGTGACCTTTTTATTTTGAGTCATCATTTACTGTGGTTCGTGGTCATGCGCTTGTTGGTTTTTAACGAGTGCATCTAAATGCGCAAGGGCCTGCTGATATTCAATGATCGCTGCAATAGCAGGGAGAAAAGCATGCCATTGAGATAGATCGAACGCGGTTTCCTCATATAAGGTAACAAATAAATTTGTTAAGGAAGTTTGCCCAGCTTCGATTTCAGACATATATTTATCAGGAGCATGTGCATTAACTTTCCCGTTATAGTGAAGCAAAATACGATGGTGGTAATCTGTCAGCGCAGCAACATGTTCTTCTACGCTGTTTTGGATACCACTTGGTAAATGTGCATAATCTTCAGCGCGCATTTCAAGCCCTTCCACAACATTGTATGCTTTCTCGCATGCGACAATCATATTTCGAAAAACAACTACTTTTCTGCGTTGCCCAAATGTCTTTGCACGAAAGTAGTTGCGCTCTTCCCGAAAAAGCGCAAACAAGTCTTGCGTTTTATGAAGGTTGTCTTTTTGAACCCTCATGTCTGATCTGAGTGCGACCGTATCAGCATCTCGACGTGCCAGTAGGTTCATCCACTCTAGTAACGTATCAGTTGTTGTGGACATTTGTTCATACACTTTATTTTCATATCTAGGAGGAATAAAAGCTAAGTTAACGAGAGAAGCAGACACAATGCCGATGAGAACAAGAAGAAAGCGCTCTGAGGCGAACTGGAGAAACTGTTCTTCAGGGGCTTCCATAATAATGATAATGGTCACAATCGATGTCGGAATAATAGCAGCTTCGAGTTTTAAGCGAATAAAGATGGCAATCGCCAACATGACAACGACGCCAACGACAACAGGCTCGTGACCAAACGCCATCACGAAAATGACCCCGATGATGGCGCCGATTAAGTTCGCCTGCACTTGGTGACCGAATGTACGCATCGTCCGGAACAGGGAAGGCTGAATGGCAAAGGCAGCCGCGATGGCAGCAAAGGTTGGCGGTGTAATCCCGCACCAGTTTGCCAAATAGAGGGCAAGCACGATAGCGAGGCCGGTTTTTAAAATACGGGCACCTAGTCTCATGTGACGTCGTTTCCTTTCTTAGGCGGCAGTGGCCGTTCTTTGTTTAGTATAGTGTAAAAGACAAGGTTTCATGCGTTTGTTAACGGTAAAATTGTTCCGCGACACATCGGAAAGCATGTTGTGCAGCGGTGATGGTTTTGTCAATATGTGCTTTTGTGTGAGCAATTGTTAAAAACCACGCTTCATATTTTGACGGGGCTAAATGAATGCCACGTGTGAGCATCTCTTTAAAAAAGACACTGAATTGGTCACCATTTGTACGAGAGGCGCCTTCATAATCGCGAATTTTTTCGTCCGTAAAAAAGACAGTGAGTGCGCCTTTTAGGCGATTGATTGTCATTGGCACTCCTGCTTCTTTCGCTGCTTGATGAAGCCCTTGTTCAAGCAATGCACCGAGCTGATCAAGTTGTTCATAAACACCGTTTTCGCGTAAAACTTGTAAACAGGCAAGTCCTGCACTCATAGAAGCTGGATTGCCAGCCATCGTTCCTGCTTGATAAGCGGGACCGAGTGGTGCTACTTGTTCCATAATATCCATCCGACCACCGTAAGCGCCGATAGGGAGGCCGCCGCCAATGATTTTTCCAAGTGCAGTCATATCAGGCTTTACTTGTAAGAGGTCTTGCGCACCACCATACATAAAACGAAAAGCTGTAATCACTTCATCATAAATGACGAGTGCACCAGCAGCGTGTGCAAGCTCGTTTACTTTCTCTAAAAATTGCGGTTCAGGTTCCACAATACCAAAATTCCCAACGATGGGCTCAACTAATACAGCAGCGGTCTCATTGCCCCAATGGGAAAGCGCTTCTTCAAAGGCCGCAATATTATTGAAAGGAACGGTGATCACTTCTGCGGCAGTGGCTTTTGTTACGCCAGCAGAATCAGGTGTTCCGAGGGTGGACGGCCCTGATCCGGCGGCAACTAGGACAAGATCAGTGTGCCCATGATAGCAACCAGCAAATTTAATAATTTTCTCTCGGCCTGTGTATGCGCGGGCAACGCGAATCGTGGTCATCACTGCTTCTGTACCAGAATTAACGAAACGAACTTTTTCAAGAGATGGGATCGCTGTTGTCAATTGTTTGGCAAACTCATTTTCCAAACGTGTCGGTGTGCCAAATAAAATACCGTTAGAGGCTTGTTGTTGGATTGCCTTTGTAATCGTAGGGTGAGCATGTCCTGTAATAATAGGTCCATATGCAGCTAAGTAATCAATGTAGCGGTTGCCATCAACGTCATATAAATAAGCACCTGCGCCTTTTTCCATAAAGACAGGAGTTCCCCCGCCCACACCTTTATATGCGCGTGAAGGACTGTTTACACCGCCAACAATGACAGATTGTGCTTCTTCATAATAAAAATCTGATGTTTGTCGATTCATCTTTTTTCTCCTTTTCCGAGAGCTATGTGCTCGGTCTCTTCCATTATTCAATCATAGCTGACAAAAAACAGCAAGCGATGTAAGATGAAGCCGCTCTTCCTTGAAGGGAAAGCTTAATTGAGCTATCCTTAAATAAGTGATGAAAAAAGGAGAGATGTAGACATGGTTGAAGTCGGACAAACAGCACCAGATTTTACGTTACTGGCTAACGGTGGAAAAGAGATCACATTGTCGCATGCAAAAGGGAAATATATCGTGCTTTATTTTTATCCGAAAGATATGACGCCGGGTTGTACGACAGAAGCATGTGACTTCCGAGACCAAGTTTCGGCTTTTGCCGAGGTTGGTGCGGTTGTCTTCGGAGTAAGTCCAGATTCTGTTAATAAACATGATCGTTTTGTAGAGAAATATTCTTTACCCTTCCCATTGTTGGCAGACGAAAACATTGAAGTAGCAAAAAAGTACGGCGTATGGCAACAGAAAAAGACGTTTGGAAAAGAATATATGGGCATTGTACGGACGACGTTTGTCATTGACCCTAATTTACAGGTTATAAAGGTTTGGGAAAATGTTAAGGTGAAAAATCATGTTGATGAGGTACTTGCGTTTATCGCGGATCATCGTCAATCACAGTCATGAGAAGATGAGCGCTTGAAGTGATTCAGGCGCTGTCTGTTTGTCATCATGGGCGTTGTGGACTTGTTATTTTTGGAATAACATATTATAATAACTATAAATAAAGAATTGTTTTCCGAAAGAGAGGCGCAAATGATGGCAAATCATAGCTTAGCTGAAGCGATCGACGCGCTGAAGCGTACGCATATACGTATGACACCCCAGCGCCATGCCATATTATCATTTTTATACGAATCGCGAACGCATCCAACTGCAGATGAAATTTATAGAGCATTAGAAGCCAGATTTCCAAACATGAGCGTAGCGACTGTATACAATAATTTACGTGTTTTCAAAGAGGCTGGCATTGTAAAAGAGTTGACTTATGGAGACGCATCGAGCCGATTCGATGCAGTGACAAGTGATCATTATCATGCTATTTGTGAAGAATGTGGAAAAATTGTTGACTTTGAGTCCCCATGCTTAAGCGAAGCAGAAAAGGTAGCAGCAAAAATTACAGGATTTAAAGTACACGCACACCGGATGGAGATTTATGGGGCGTGCCCCGAATGCCTAGCGAATGAAAAATAAAAAAGACACCGAATGGGATGTCTTTTTTATTTATTTGTGGAAGTCATCTAGCGGCTTTCCTTCTAAGGATTTGTCCATTGTTAGTGGCTGGTCACAATGCATACAAGCATCGGCGCGTCCAAGTAACTTTGTACGCTTTTCGCAATTGGGGCATGCTACGATGACTGCCTTTGTTGATAATAACCCGATAAAGAAGTACACAACTGTACTAGAAAGAACAGCAAGTAAGCCTACGCTCATAGAGATGATCATGATCACCGTGTTTTCTTTGAAAAAAATCCCTATGTACATAATTAGAATACCAATAAAAACGAGGCCAAGGGCAAAGGTTCGGATTTTATTTATTTTATTTGAGCGATTTCTTTTCATGTAAGCAATCCTCCTTGTTCTATACTATCATATCATGTGGCAACTGTTGTTAAGTATATCATAAATCATGACGAATTGTTTCATGGTGGAGAGTGATAATTTAAGAAGAAGGAGACGTGACCAATATACTTCACATAAAAAATTTCAAAAAAGGATTGACTCCAATATTGATAGCATGATATATTATTACTTGTCGCCGCAAACGTGGAAATAAGTAGCAAAGTTCGACAATACTTATTGACTAAGGTGAAAACAAGATGTTATACTAGTGAAGTAACCTGAATCTAGCTCATTGAAAACTAAACAATAGCCAAGCGTTAAAAGAGATCAATAGATCTCAACATGTAAGCCACAAAGAAATTTGTGCATAATGAGCAAATCAAACACTTTAATGGAGAGTTTGATCCTGGCTCAGGACGAACGCTGGCGGCGTGCCTAATACATGCAAGTCGAGCGCACAGAAG
>NZ_FMYM01000018.1 GCF_900096965.1 Shouchella lonarensis
TCATGGGATCAAGCTTGCCAGAATCACCCATCGGTTTTCGTTTAATTGCCCCCAAATGGGAGGAACAATTCACTAGGTAACAGCATTTGACGTTCTGAATGGTTATACATGATAGAGGTCTCCAAGTGCAAGGGTTTTTGTGTCGTATTATTCCTTGCACTTTATTTCGACATAAGACCGTGCAAATCCTAGTCATATATAGTTTTTTTGGTTATTCAGCAGTCCCTATTTAAACTACTTAAATATAAAGAGCGCACCATTTAGTTGACGAAATGTCAACTAAATGGTGCGCAGTGAGTTTAACCGCAACGTTTGCTATCCATTAACAACCCCACTATCGATGTTATTGCTATTGTTACTGTAAAAGTAACAGGTTGCTCCAACAACAGATTGTTCTTACTCAACCTTAGCAACGTTTGCTTGTTGTTTTGAATACAAGTTCAAAGGTATTTCTTTTGTAAGTAGGAATGTTAGTTCCAACAACAGGTTGATCTAATTTAGATCCACCTTCATCACCAGATATTTTCTGCAAATCCAACACTTGATTCATTTGTTATTCACCTCCTTATACTAGTATATTTTTGACCTACTCAATGTTAGCAACTTCACCAAAACATCGGATTAGTTTTTATTTTCCAGTCCGACTGTCATAGCTCGAGTGTCTAGTTTAGATCTAGATTCCTTGTCAGAGATCTTCTGCAAATCCAACACTTGATTCATTTGTTATTCACCTCCTTATACTAGTATACTTCACACCATAACTTTCAATGGCTCCCTCTTAAACTTTGTTTCCCTATAAAATCTGTCTATATTTACTACCGGGAGCCAATACAATGGATTATCCTTTAAAATTCCTTCTAACGCTAATATGATACCAGCGCTACCTGAGGATAAATCGTCCGACAGACGGAAACTAAAGTAACCTGGGAATGACAAATAATCTTTTTTCTCGACCAAAAACAGATTTAACAATTCAAGTACATCATCTTTTTTGGATTCATACGCTGTATCATTTCCCCCAATCATGGGAGGCACTAGCAACAAACTACCAGCTCCATCGAATAAGCTTCCGTTAATTGTAGATCGCATTTTAGATAGGTTTGTGATCAGCCTTAACTCTTCTTGAAAAACTTTTTCCTCACTGACATGATTTAGATACGATATAGCAACCCCTACACCAATTGAGCCTCCTGATAAAAAAGATAACAGCCTGTTATTATCATCAATTGTGTTCAGTACTTCCAAATCTTTATCTTCGACTGTTCTCTTTAAGTCCTTTACTATTAATTCTAAAGACCTTAGATAATATTTTCTGTTCCCAGTCAAAGAATAAAGCGCTGAGTAAAACATCGATACCCCTGACCATCCATCGATTAATCCGATTGGACTTCCTGACCAGTCTTGTACAATAAGTTCTTTGTTTCCTTCTATAAAGCCATCTATCATCTTCGCTAAAGACTCTGCTTTTGCTAAGAAGGTTTCTTCCATTCTCTCTAAATATAAACTAGACAACGCCAATCCTACTCCTGCTAAGCCTGATCTAAGAGATACATCAGAATGATCTAAATTGTTTTCTATATCTGTAAACATAGTCAGAGATTCTTCTTTATACCCAAATTCGTATAGTACGCTCCCTATACCAGCTTTCCCTGTGAGCAATCCTGCAGTCTCTACCGTATTAGTATTGTTCATTAAATACTGTTCAATCCATTCATTTACCTTATTATTTACGTTTCCTGTCCTAACAAACGCTAGTGCTGCCCCAGCCCCTCCATTTAAGACATTTAACTTTCCATCATTGTATTCGTACTGCCTGATATCACCATTTATCAATCTCATATCTTCAGTGAAATTATCTTCAATTCCCTTTTTAAGGCTCTCAATTATTGACGAGATACTCTTTCTTCTCACATCATTAGCATCCATATTGTTGAATAGGGTTATTTCCTCACCGAAGTTTACTAGGTGTTTATTGCACTTCTGTAATATAGCTCCTATGAACTGATAAAAATCCTTATCATAAAATTCTTTAACCCATTTGTAATAGTAGTCATTTAAATATTCATCTACCTCTTCAGAAGAAAGGATTGGAAGCAGACTAAAGCGCACAATTTTTTGTAATGCATACCAATCCCTAGCCCCACTAGTTTTGATTTTTGAACTTACAAATCCTGTTGTTGCCATTCCGGGTTTCTCCTGTGAGGTTTTTTTCTTTGCTGTCTCAAAATCAACCAGCGTCACTTTAAAATCTTCAGATATCATGATATTAGCTGGTTGTAAGTCATCCATTGCTATATTTCTATCATGCATCTCTTCAACAATCTTTACTAATTGAGGTAAAATCTTCTTCAATTTTAACTTGTAATCATTAATGGATAGATCTTTCATAACAGGATAATTTCTTTCAATCCATGAATACAAATCTTGCCCTTCTACATATTCTTCAACAAGAAAATAATGTTCCCACATCTTGAAATCATCTAACACATCAACAACACCAGTAACATTCGAAAGTTTTTTTAGTGCATTGCGCTCTATTTTTTGCCTCTCTACTGCATCCACAAAATGTCCATCGAGACCAGCTTTTGGTCTTGCTTCTTTGATGATCACTTTTTTATTGTCTGTCTTTCTTTCTGCAAGATATATCCCCCCACTGTTAGTAAAACAAAGAGAAGTTTGGATTTTGTACAAATTAAGCTTATTATCTCCCTCACCTTCATCATTAGAACTATCATTCAAAGAATCCAAGTGTTCATCAAACTCTTTGACGAATTCAGGGACTTGGTAAAAAGGTGTTCTTTCATCTATCACCAGATTTCCTTGGTCATCTTTGACACATAATTCACCCTTATCGTTATACATGCTGCTAAATCCGCCATACCGATAGTAAACATTACTATCCTTCCAACGTTTATCATTAAGAATATATGGTCCTTTTTCATAGGACTGAATTTTTTCTCGGAGAGCATCTAACAAAAACAAAAATTCACTGTCATCCTTAGGGTAAATAGCAATGAACTTCCCAGAACTTCCTCTATTCGCACTTTTATCATTCATATTAAGGAGTATCTCTTTGTTTTTAATATGTTTAAATGCCACCTTATATTGAATTAAAACCTCCCTTACATCTTTCAATATCTGTTCCGCGTCATTCATCGTTGAACTGACGTGTATTTTCCATCCTTGGTCTGGTAGAGATTTATCCTTGCATTCATAATATCTCCATATTGAATTTTCATCATCGATCACAGTCCAGTCGGATTTGAGACTATCTACATAAAATTCCTTTGTAGAATCAAATTTATCATATGGTTCGTAGTATTCAGATCCTTGTTTCAAATAGTTATGATAGAGCATATCGTCTTTCATGAAAAAAATCTCCTTCTGAATGAAATCTACTTCTACCGTGAGCTGCTTTTATGAAATATTTTTACCTAGTTACTTTTTGGAGTGAGGGTTATTTTAAATTTCTGCCAAGATAATTAGGCTATCTTATATTTATCCCGCCGGTAATAAATTGAGGGGTTCACTTCATCCAATCTTTGCTTTACGATATTCTTATCTCCCCTTCATTCCTTTAACGGGCTGAAAAAATAGGTTAAATTCATATAAGTTCTTGTTACTTATTATATTAGACCATTTCTCTTAAATCAATGGACGCAGCGCCAACATTGTGCCACATATAAGCCTAACTAGAGCCGTTTTTTTATCTATCTATTTAACGTGAGTAATCTTCCTGTTCTCAAGCTTGATCCCATGG
>NZ_FMYM01000014.1 GCF_900096965.1 Shouchella lonarensis
CTTCTGTGCGCTCGACTTGCATGTATTAGGCACGCCGCCAGCGTTCGTCCTGAGCCAGGATCAAACTCTCCATTAAAGTGTTTGATTTGCTCATTCACAAGTTTCCTTGTGGTTCTTACATGTGTTGAGATCTATTGATCTCTCTTTACGCTTGGCTATTGTTTAGTTTTCAATGAGCTTGTGTCGCTGTTTGTTGGCGACTTAATTAATATACCATTTCCCTGTAGTACCGTCAAGTGTTTTTTAAGAAAAAATTTATCTTCTCAGTCCTACCTTTGGCAGAAGCCAATGAAATACTCCTTAAAAACGTTACTCTGTATGTAACTACGGAAGAATGAACTGCTGCACTGCCACCAACAACAATAAACCTGGTAATCCTAAGAAAGCAACCGTCAAACTTGTCATGATATTAATTGGTAAGAAAAAGCCTGTTAGTCCTGTAAGTGAATTCACAAGAAATAAGCATAGCATTGCAACAATGACACGAATCAACACACGTCCGATGAAACGCATTGGCTTCATTGGGGCACCAACGAGTAGAAAAAGTACAATCACGCAACCCATTATAAGAACAATCATCCATGACTCCATATGTCATCCTCCATACAGCCTGTCTTACTCCTACTGTATGCAAGCTCACTTTCTTTAGAACATCTACAGCCCCATTCAATATAAAAGGAAGCCCTTATTTGCTATCATCAACAATCAGGGCTTCCTTCTACACGCTGGTGTCTCGTACGCGCTTCCCGCAATAACATCGAGTAAAGTGCCTCGTCACGCTTCTTCTGCATACAAACCTCTTCTGGTATTACAACGCTATGCGCAAGGATGCCTCTTTTATAGTCTAACATTTGTTTTAGCATATCCATATGCTCAAGAAGACGTTCATCCTCCTCCTTACGTAAACGCCCTCTTTTTTTGAACTGTAGCATTATATTTCGCGCCTTCCTTCAATCGCTTTTGATAATGTCATTTCGTCTGCATACTCTAAGTCACCCCCGACAGGCAACCCGTGTGCCAAACGAGTCACTTTGATTCCGGTTGGCTTGAGGAGTCGCGATATATACATCGCTGTTGCTTCCCCTTCAATGGTCGGATTCGTCGCAATAATGACTTCTTGTTTATTGTCATCTTCTTGGAGTCTCTTAATCAACTCAACTACTTTAATATCTTCTGGACCAATACCATCCATCGGTGATATCGCCCCGTGCAATACATGATATAACCCTGTGTATTCACGCATTTTTTCCATGGCAATCAAATCGCGCACTTCCTGCACGACACAAATCGTCGTTTGGTCACGCTTCATATCCTCACATACATAACATGGATCTGTGTCTGTAATATGGTGGCAACGTGTGCAATATGTTAAGTCTCTTTTTGCATGCACAAGTGCTTTTGCAAAAGACAGCACGTCATCTTCTTTCATGTCTAATATATGAAAAGCTAAACGAGTTGCTGTCTTTGGACCTATCCCAGGTAAATACGTAAATCCCTCAATCAATTTTGCGATTGGTTGTGGGTACTGCACACCGCATCCCCCCTAAAACATGCCTGGTAAATTTAATCCCTTCGTAAACTTACCCATGTCACGTTCGATAAGTTCATCCACTTGTTTTAACGCTTCATTCGTTGCAGCAACAATTAAATCTTGTAGCATATCTACATCGTCGGGATCAACAACATCCTCAGCAATTTTTACATCAACAATCCGTTTGTCACCTGCAGCAGTAACCGTCACCATACCACCACCCGCTGTTGCTTCAACTGTCTTACTTTTGAGCTCCTCTTGCGCTTCCATCATTTGTTTTTGCATTTTTTGCATTTGCTTCATCATGCCACCCATATTTTTCATGTCAATGCACCCCTTCTTTTTATGAATCGATTATTTCTATCAGATCTTCTCCGACAAGTTTGACAGCCTCATCAACCAAGGCACCTTCGCTCTTCGGTTGCTCATTCCGTTTCTCGCGTACATAATCACGTTTGATAAGCAACCATTGTTGGTTCAATAGTGTCACGAAGTCTCCTTGGTGAGCGAACACTCCCTGCATTACTTGCTTTAGCTCGCCACGAAACTTTGTATCCATCATATCACGATGCATCTCATTTTGGAATGCTAAAAGCACCTTCGTTTTTGATGCCGCAACTGGTTTCGCATCACTGAGCCATGCATGTGCAGGAACGCTAAGAGACTTCAACTGTTCCATCAACGCCCCCCAATGGCTTGTCACTTCCTGCAAGAACCCTTTTTCCGCTTGCGTTAACAATTCGCGCGCAACGGGTGGGACATGAGATGATGACCCTGTTGTCTTTTGTGCAGGCGAAGCTATGCGAGCATGTGTTGTGGCAACCTTTTCTGGCCTTGTCACTTCTCTATCGTGCTGCATATTTGACTGCAACATTTTTAAGTCAGCCTCTAATTTCTCGATCTTTTGCATCAATGTATCAATCACAGTAGGGTCCGTCGCCTTTTCCACATTGGGTGCAGACTGCAGCACCTTTAGCATCGACATCTCTAGTACGGTACGTGGGTGCACTGACCATTTCATTTCTTGCTGCCCCTCATGTAATGATTGCAACATGTGATGAACTTGGGGTGCCTTAAACAACGACGCGACCTCATTAAATGACCCATCTAAACTTGCTCGTTCAAACAAATGCGTAGCCTCTGGAGCTGCGCTATACAACAACATATCACGTAAATAGAAGATCATATCTTCTAATAAACGCCTCGGATCTTTTCCTTTTTTTAACTCTTCATCAATTGTATTTAACGCAAACACTGCATCTTCTTTAGCAACTGCATGCATCAATGTGTTAAGTGCCTGCCGCGATACCGCTCCCGTCATCGTCAGGACATCAGATGCGTGCACCTTTTCATCCGAAAATGCTAACGCCTGATCAAGTAAACTAAGTGCATCACGCATGCCTCCATCTGCCGCTCTCGCAATTAATTGCAACGCTTCTAGCTCGTACTCATAATTGTCAGCCTGTAAAATCTGTTCCATTTGTTGCACAAGCACCTGCATCGAAATGGGTTTGAAGTCAAAACGTTGGCAACGGGACAAAATCGTTAAAGGGATTTTATGCGGTTCTGTCGTGGCCAAGATGAAAATCACATGAGCTGGCGGTTCTTCCAACGTTTTCAATAACGCGTTGAAAGCTCCCGTAGAAAGCATATGTACCTCATCAATAATGTACACTTTGTAAGGAACTGCAGTCGGTGAGAACTTCACCTTATCACGAATATCCCGTATCTCATCTACACCGTTATTGGAGGCTGCATCAATTTCAATGACATCTACAACAGACATCTCTGTAATCCCCACACATGCGGCACATACATTACACGGTTCTGTCACAGGCGCACGCTCACAATTGATTGCTTTTGCAATAATTTTTGCTGCACTCGTCTTTCCCGTCCCCCTCGGACCAGAAAATAAATACGCATGCGCAATTTTTTGTTGCATAAGCGCATTTTGCAACGTTTTTGTAATATGTGTTTGTCCGACTACATCTGCTAGTTGTTGCGGACGCCACACACGATATAACGCCTGATAACTCATAGAAACGCCTCCTCCCCTTCAGCTTCACCTCTTTCATATTATAACGTTTTCTCCGCACGCTGAAAACAAAAAAACAACCACTTCCCGTAGTTGCCCTTGTTTACATATTTGCGACGTCATACATATGACTTTCATCTCGTCTCATATATTATAAATGCCGTGCACCTTCCTTTGATTAAAGAACCACAAGTGCTACCTAAGCAGTTTGCTCAATCCAGGCACCTCTGCGGCACACGAAAGGATCCACTTACTGCTGCTTCCTTCCGGACCTGACAGGGTTCATGGGTTTCCGTTGCGCAGAACCCAAATGTCATCACCACTTACTTAGGGCAAACCTTGCAGTACTGAAACCTCAAGAAGGGATTCAGCCTCGCTATAGCGGATTGCGAGTTACAGGACACCGCTACCTTCCCACCTAGCACGACAAAGTGTATAACCATTTTTATATGCACCTCACTAGTGCATTTTCTAGTATACGCCACACAAAGAAAAAGCGCAAGAAAAAAATCTGTATTTCCCTGCAAGTCATGTGCAAATTAACGCTTTTTCAATCGCAACGCTTTAAAAAAATTTGTGAGTCGTGCACGACATAACTCCTCTAACACACCAGATATGACTGTACTCCGATGATTAAAACGGGGTTCATCCAATAAGTTTATGATGGTGCCTGCACAACCAGCCTTTGGATCACTGGCGCCATATACAACCGTGGGTATCCGTGCTTGCACAATCGCCCCCGCACACATTGGACATGGTTCTAGTGTCACATAAAGCGTACATTGCTCTAAACGCCAAGAATTCAATGTCTGGCAAGCGCGATCAATTGCGATCACTTCAGCATGTGCCAACGCAGCTTGTGCTGTTTCTCGCAAGTTATGCCCCGCAGCAATCATTTTTCCGTCTTTCACAATGACTGCGCCAATTGGCACCTCCCCTAGATGCTCCGCATATGTCGCCTGTTTAAGCGCGAGCTCCATCCAATGTTCATGATTGGTCTCCATCTATCTCGCTCCCTCTCCCCAAGCACTCAAATACGAAAGAAGCTCTATGTGAGTGACACAGAGCTTTATCGTAAGTTACAAGAAAGGAAAAATTACGGTTCAATTTTCAGCCACCGACAACGTTTCCCTCCATAGAAATATCTATTGTTCCATTTGACGCGCTAAAAAGCTCGCTGCCGTTTCAGCCATCTTTTGCTCTAGTTGTCCATTTAAAGGCTTATCTTGAGTAAAGATGACAACAGTACCAATCGGATCCCCACCGGCAATAATTGGTGCAACAACAAAACCTCTATAGTCACCTTGATACTCTCCAACAATATTGTGTTCGCCCGCCTCCGATTCCAAGTGGACTTTTCGACTCGTCATCGCCTTCTCAACAATATCACCAATTGCTTTACCTGCATATTCTTTTTTGGAAGCACCCGATACAGCAATATATGTATCGCGGTCGGAGATCAAGATATTTTGATTCAAACTGTCATACAACGCTTCTGCATATTCCTTCGCAAAATCGCTCAACTCAGAGATGGGAGAGTACTTTTTCAAGATCACTTCCCCATCTCGATCCACAAAAATTTCCAGCGGGTCTCCCTCTCTTATACGTAATGTGCGACGGATCTCTTTAGGAATTACAACACGACCGAGATCATCAATACGTCGTACAATGCCTGTTGCTTTCAATATCGCGCGCCTCACTTTCTTGAAATGGATTTTCAGAAAATCATGTCCCCTGTAGTATTCTTCCTTTTCTTTGAACTATTCACCAGAACACGAATTTCATTCTTTCCTACAAGATTGTAGTGCTACGCGCAAATGATCTCAATACCCTTTACGTAGATGTAGGAGACGGTGCTTTTTCCTTACGTGCTGTTGGCAATGATTGCAACAGCTGCAATAAATATTGTAGCAACTGTTCGTCTGATAATGTTTTTATTTTAATCACAAATTTCACTTGCGCGCCCGTTGTGCCGATTGTCACTTCGCGCCCAATATGACGTGCGGCTTCAAAAAGTTTTGCCCCGTCCATGTTGTTTGTCGCGCCTTCTGACAGCAGCACAGTCACGACTTCACTCGTAGCAGTAATTTTTTCTACCCCTTCAACGTCAGCCAACAGCTTTATTTTCGTCATTGACAACAAGTAATCCACTTGCTTTGGATATTCCCCAAAACGATCTAACATTTCGTCACGTAAATCGTCTAGTTCCTCAATCGTTTCTGCACCTTTAAAACGTTTATACATCTCAATTTTCTGCTTTGCATCAGGAATATACTGTTCAGGAATATACGCATCGATGCTAAGAACAATCTCTGTTTGTGCAGGTGGTACTTTCGGTTTCTCTCCCTTTCGATCTTCAATGGCCTCTTTTAACATTTGTGAATACAAATCAAAGCCTACAGAATGAATAAAACCGTGTTGCTGTGCACCAAGTAAATTGCCTGCTCCACGAATTGTTAAATCACGCATCGCAATTTTAAATCCAGACCCAAGCTCTGTAAACTCTTTAATCGCTTGCAAACGCTTCTCAGCCACCTCAGACAATACTTTATTCGCCTCATACGTAAAATAAGAATACGCTACCCGATTGGAGCGCCCCACACGCCCACGAATTTGATACAATTGCGACAAACCCATTCGGTCAGCATGACAAACAATCAATGTGTTAACGTTAGGGATGTCGACACCCGTTTCAATGATCGTTGTCGTAACGAGCACATCCCCTTCGCCTTCAATAAAATTCAAAATAATTGATTCTAACTCACGTTCATTCATTTGTCCATGCGCATAAGAGACACGAGCATCTGGCACAAGCGTTGCAATTTTTTCCGTCATCCGTTCGATATCTTCCACACGGTTATAAAGCACATATACTTGACCACCACGTGTTAACTCCCGCTCAATCGCTTCACGCACAAGCGCAGGGTTAAACTCAACGACATACGTTTGGACTGGAAAACGATTTTCCGGTGCGGTTTCAATGACCGATAAGTCACGTACCCCAAGCATAGACATATGCAATGTTCGCGGAATAGGCGTTGCTGTCAATGTAAGCACATCAATCCCGACACGTAATTGTTTAATCTTTTCTTTATGCGTTACCCCGAAGCGTTGCTCTTCATCTACAATAAGCAACCCTAAGTCGTGAAACAACACATCTTTTGACAATAAACGGTGTGTGCCAATGACAATATCAACAGAGCCCGCTTTTAACCCCTTCAATGTGTGCGTCTGCTCTTTTTTTGAGCGAAAACGACTTAACACACCGACTTGAATGGGATAATCAGAAAAACGCTCTGTGATGGTCTCGAAATGTTGCTGTGCCAAAATGGTTGTCGGAACGAGCAGCGCCACTTGTTTTCCGTCCATAATGGCCTTAAAAGCAGCACGAATTGCGACTTCTGTTTTCCCATAGCCAACATCTCCACATAACAAGCGATCCATCGGTTGTGGCTTTTCCATATCACCTTTAATTTCGGTAATTGCACGTAGCTGGTCTTCCGTCTCTTGGTAGGCAAAAGATGCCTCAAATTCTCGTTGCTCTGGACCGTCTTCTGAGAATTTATATCCAACACTCACTTGTCGCTCGGCATATAACTTGATTAAATCGTCCGCAATGTCTTCAACAGATGCTTTAACTTTCCTTTTTACTTTTTTCCAATCACTCCCACCAAGTGCATGCATCTTCGGATCTTTGTCTTCCGAGCCAACGAACTTCTGTACTTGATCAATTTGTTCAACTGGTACGTATAACTTATCATTACCAGCATAACGCAAATGTAAATAGTCTTTATGAACACCGTTAATCTCGAGCGTCTCGACACCTAAGTACTTCCCCACCCCGTGATTCACATGGACAACCAAGTCACCCACGGCCAACTCAGAATAACTTTTAATTCTCTCCGCATTAGACAGTTTTTGTCGACGCTTCGGCTGTCTCGCTTGCTTAGCAAAAACCTCTTCCTCTGTCACAACAACGAGACGTTGATCCGTTAACTCAAAACCAGCATTTAAATGACCCACATAAATTTGCGCTGAGCCAGGTGAGAGCGGGGTTTTTGATTCAACAACATGGGCCGTGATCTGTTCGTCAGCTAATTGCAATGACAATCTTTTCGCTCGCTCAACTGTACCAGCCACAAAGACAACCGTGTATTGATGACTTAACCATCGCTTTACTTCGGACACAAGCAAATCCATTTGCCCATGGAAATTTTGCATCGTTTTACACGAGACATTTGTTACTTTATCTAAGTGGCTCGATGAATGATGCTTCTGAAATAATGATAAATAAATCATCGGACCGTGCCACGCTTGCAATTTTGCTAAGGCGTCAAGCGACATCTGAGCATCATGCACAATATCACCTTGTGCAAGCATTGCCATATGCCATTCAAGCTCTTCTTTTTGCAATTGATCTGCCATTTCCTTTACACGGCTTGGCTCATTTAACCACACAACAGTCCGTTCAGGTATGTACGATAACAACGATTGTGGCTGTTCGTAATAAAATGACATGTATTTATACATACCTTCAAAAGTTGTTCGTTGTTTTAATTGACTAATCTCAAACGGAATCCGCTCCTGTAAATTTTTGCGCGTTTGCTCGTTCGCTATCTTCTTTAATGTAAAAGCAAGTTGCTCATCCAATTTATTTGCCGCATAGCTGTAATGCTGATCTGTCAACAACACCTCTTCAGATGGTCCGATCGTAATCTCTTGAATCATCTCTTCAGAGCGTTGTGTTTCTAAAGAAAAATAACGTAATGAGTCAATTTCTGTATCAAATAATTCGATCCGAATCGGGTACTCTTCCGTAAGCGGATACACATCTAAAATGCCGCCCCTTACACTCATGTCACCCGGAGCTGAGATCATGTCCACACGGCGGTAGCCAAGTGTCACCAGACGACCAATAAACGCTTCCCACTCGCCAATATCATCACCCACTTTTAATTGCAATTGACTTTGTTGCCAAAGTGATTTTGGTGGTAATAATCGACGAATACCTGCTAGAGGCACAACAATGACACCCGAGAATTGTTGCCCGAGTGCGTTCATTAACTCAATCCGCTGCGCCTTCATTTCTGGACTCGCTACCGCAATCTCCATTGAAATGAGTTCATTTACTGGATAGAGGTAAACACGGGACTCTCCAAGTAAAGCGGCTAAGTCATTGTACAGTTTCTGTGCATGATATAAATTATGTGTGACCACCAGCTGACTTTTTTTCGTTTCTCGATATGCCGTTGCAATTGCGATCGTACGTGCTGAACCACTCAATCCCGATAGTAAGTGGTCATTCAGATCACGTTCAATGCCGTCCGTAACCGCTTTTAGCGCAGGCGTCATCCCCACATATTGTTGCAATCCTAACATCGTTCTTTTCCCCCTGATTCCTTCTCATCTAGTGGAGCCCTTTATCCTCACTCCATCTAAAACCCTGTCTTTTTATTGCTACTCAATATCTAACCAGCATATGCCTACAAACGACAGAAGCACTTCACTGAATAAAGTTGGGGAGCATATAAAGTTCAGGTTGTTGTTCAAGTGCTGCATGGCAATGTTCACATATCGTTTTTACTTGTATATCACCATTTTGTATGTACGTCAATAGTGCCTGTTGCTCGGCAATTGTTAAATTGCTAAACCCAAGCGCAGATAAGGACGTATCATTTGCCACACTTCCTAACAAGTGGTTACAGTGACGACAATGGTAGTGGATCATATCGCATGCCACCTTCTACGCGTTTTCTATCAGTATTGCCAGCAGCGATATCAATTATCCTAGTTAAACTTGTTCATCACATCTAAAAAAGGTTTCTCTAACCACATATTCACCGCAGCTACGGTTTTCTGCAAAACATCTGTCACTTGTGCCGTTTCGCCTTTCCGAAAACAGCTCAATACATAATTAGCTACCGACTCCCCTTGCTCAGGACGTCCTACACCTAATCTTATTCTTTTAAATTTCTCTGTCCCTAGATGGGCAATCAATGATTTGATGCCATTATGCCCACCGGCGCTGCCTTGCTGGCGTAAGCGCATTGTACCTACAGGTAAATCTAAATCATCATAAATAACTACGATATCTTCAAGCTGTATGTTATAAAAATCAAGGAAAGGGCGCACCGATTCACCTGAAAGATTCATATAAGTCAATGGTTTTAAGAAGTATATACGTTCTCCATTGAAACGGTACTCCCCATAAACACCTTGATGTTTACGCTGATCAATTGTCATTGCAAATTCTTTTGCACATGCATCAAGCGCCGCAAAACCAATATTATGCCGTGTCTGGTCATACTTTTTTCCGGGATTACCTAAACCTATAACAACTTTCATCTTAAATACTTCCTTTCTCAACATATAAGGAGCAGCCTCCTGCAGAAGCAGGAGGCTACGAACGAACACGCCAAGAGCGTAGATTGACCGTGTTTAACTCCTCATGACAGTTTTATGATGCATCTGCACTTGCCTCCGCCTCTTGATCGCCTTCCTCTGTCTCTTTAGGCTCAGCTGTCTCAACCGCCGGAGGTTGCACTGCCACAACTGTATCTTCGTCTTCATTGATAATGTGAACAGCAACATTTGGGCGAACATGCGCAACATGCAGCACATCACCAATTTGCAACTGAGAGATATCAACCGTAATACTTGCTGGAATATCGGCCGGTAAACAGCGCACTGTCAGTTCATGTAACTGATGGTTAAGCAAACCTCCCTGTGACACACCAGGTGAGTCTCCTTCTATATGGACAGGAACTTGAGCTTGAATCTCATTTAACATGTCTACTTCAAAAAAATCAATGTGAAGATAGTCGTTTTTAAGTGGGTCTTTTTGCACAGCCTGAATCATCACTTGATAACTTTGATCATTTTCAACATCCAACTTCAACAATCCATTCTGCCCAATTTCACGCAATAACTTCTTCAAGTCGGTATGATCAACAGCGACATTCTGACTCTCGATTTTTTTTCCGTACACAACACCCGGAACAAGCCCCTCTTTCCGTACATGTTTTGCCTTTTGTCCACGCAAGTCTTGACGCATTCGAGCATGAAGTGTTGTCATCACTTTTCACCTTGCCTTTCTTAAATAAAGTTTAATACACATTGACACCATTTCCTGTCAAATAACGATTACTTGACGCCAACGCTATCTATGATGTACTTCTTTTCTCTTTGTAATAAGAGTTTTGGCTCGGCTCTTTCTTTGGCTATCCAAAGCTTGATGTGTCTCTTGACGTCAAACACCTTTGTCAGAACAAAATAAAGTCTATATAGAAGTCCTCTCTAAGGCTTATCTCCTCCTTTAATTAAATAACGTTGAAACTGAAGCGTCCTCATGCACACGAATGATCGCTTCCGCCATTAATGGTGCAACCGACAATTGAGTGATGTTTGCTCCTTGCTGCCCGTCTTTTAAGGCAATCGTATTCGTTACGACCAATTCCTTAATCTTCGAGTGACGGATGCGCTCAATTGCTGGTCCCGAAAGAACAGGATGTGTACAGCAAGCATAGACTTCTTTTGCACCTTGCTCTATTAATGCATTCGCCGCAAGTGTAATTGTTCCTGCCGTATCGATAATATCATCTATAATAATTGCCGTTTTCCCTTCAATGTGACCCACAATGTTCATCACTTCTGCAACATTTGGTTCTGGTCGTCGCTTGTCAATAATGGCAATAGGTGCTTTTAAGCGATCTGCCATCTTGCGCGCCCGCACGACCCCTCCGTGATCAGGCGAAACAACAACAATGTCCTCTAACCCTTTGCTTTCAAAGTACGTGGATAAAATTGGCACACCCATTAATTGATCTACTGGAATATCAAAAAAACCTTGGATTTGCGTCGCATGCAAGTCCAGTGTAAGCAAACGCGTCGCGCCCGCTTTCTCTAATAAATTCGCAACCAATTTCGCTGTGATCGGTTCCCGTGCCCGGGCTTTACGGTCTTGACGCGCATAACCATAATAAGGCATCACCACATTAATTGTCCGCGCCGATGCACGCTTTAATGCGTCAATCATAATAAGCAATTCCATCAAATGTTCGTTTGCTGGTGCAGATGTCGATTGAATTAAATATACATCACAGCCTCGAATACTCTCTTCAATATTAATCTGCACTTCTCCATCACTAAAACGCATCACTGAGTTTTTCCCAAGTGAGATACCGATATTTTGAGCAATTTCCGCTGCCAATGCTTTATTAGAATTAAGCGTAAATACCTTTAAGCTAGGATCGCTATAATTTGCCATTTGTTCAAAGAACCTCCAGTAAAATTATCTGTCTTTTTTCACATAATTTTCTTTGTTGACTTGTCGTGCTCGACCAATCGCAAGCGCATGATCGGGAACTGTTTCCGTAATGGTTGAACCAGCGGCAACAAATGCTTCTTTCCCTATTTCCACAGGTGCAATTAAATTTGTTCCTGAACCAACAAAAGCACCTGCGCGTATGATTGTTTCCCATTTATTCTCTCCGTCATAATTAACTGTCACAACGCCACAGCCAATATTCACATCTTCCCCCACATTCGCATCACCAATGTAACTTAAATGGGATACTTTACTACGTTCCGCAAGTGTCGTTTTTTTCAATTCAACAAAATTACCAACCTTTGCATCACAACCTATAACAGAACCTGGACGAATATGGGCAAATGGTCCAATCGTCACCCCTGATGCAATTTGACTTTTTGTAACCACTGATTGGCGAATACACACATTGTCTCCTACATGAGCCTCTTCTATCTCAGTCCCCGACTCGATCCGACAACCTTCTCCAATGACCGTTGTTCCTTTTATGACGCATCCTGGTGCAATGGTTGTGTCTCTTCCAATATTTGCATCAACAGAAATGTACGTTGTTGTTGGATCGATGAGTGTTACGCCTTCTCTCATCCACCGGGCGTTAATGCGTGCACGCATGAGCGCCTCAGCTTCTGATAACGCCACGCGGTCATTGACACCTAATGTATCCGCAAAGTGATCCGTGCGATAAGCAGCAATTTTTTCTCCTTGCTGCTGTAAAATTCCGATCACATCTGGTAAATAATACTCACCTTGTACATTTTCGTTTGTCACACGCGTTAACGCTTCAAAAAGCACTTCATTATCAAAACAATATGTGCCGGTATTAATTTCTTTTGTTGCCCGTTCGGATTCATTTGCATCTTTATGCTCAACAATTCGTTCCACATCACCGGCCGTTCCACGTATAATGCGTCCGTAACCTGTTGCATCATCAGCAATGGCTGTTAACACCGTCGCTTTTGCTTCACGCGCCTCATGTGTTTGGATGAGCTTGCGAATTGTATCCGCTTGTAATAAAGGCGTATCACCACACAATACAACCGTCGTTCCTTTACGCCCGACAAATAGTGACTCTGCACAACGAACAGCATGACCGGTACCGAGCTGTTCATTTTGCAAAACAAAATGAACATTTTGTGACAGCGTCTCTTTTACTTGTGCCGCACCATGTCCAACAATGACTGCAGTCTCATCAAAACCCACTTCTTGCACTTGGTCGACCACGTGAGACACCATAGGTTTGCCACAAACGTGGTGTAGCACCTTATATAGCTTTGATTTCATTCGTGTTCCTTGTCCTGCTGCCAAAATTATTGCAAATCTACCGCTCATTTTGTCCCTCCTGGCATTTCATTGTCATTCAAACTATACTCTAAAAAACGCGTGATTTCAAGGGATTGACAAGCAAGCAAAAAGAAATTCATTACTGGGCGTTTGCTGTGTCTCATAAAGAAAGTTCTTTTGTAGAAATGAATGCGCTATCAAAAAAAGCTAACCTCAGTTTCAGGTTAGCTCTATACCTCTTAGCTCTCCATTTCTAAAATATTTGATTTTAACTTTGAGTTATGACGCACCCGCTTCTTCATAACTTTCAGCCCTCATGTATGCGCCTACACGGTCGTACTCATTCATAACGGCTACTTGAATCTTTTCACGCGTGTGAGAAGAAATAGGGTGCGCAATGTCTCTAAATTCCCCATCCGGGGTGCGTTTACTTGGCATCGCTACGAACAAGCCGTTGTTGCCATCAATTACACGGATGTCATGGACGACAAACTCATGATCAATTGTAATTGAGGCAATGGCCCGCATCCTACCTTCTGTTTGAACCCGACGCAACCTGACATCTGTAATTTCCATGTTGTTCACTCTCCTTATCGTCTTCCTGTATACTCAATTCGCGATAAACGAGGGATTCCCTCTGTGAAAATGCACATTACACAGAAAAATTTTTCCGGACTAAAAAACCTCCTATATACATAGAAGGTGGAAAAATTTACACTAGCGCCATCACTTCAATTTCAATTAAAACATCTTTTGGTAAACGTGCCACTTCCACACAAGAGCGCGCAGGTTGATGGTCCCTAAAATATTCTCCATACACCTCATTAATGCGTGGAAAATCATCCATATTTTTAATAAACACCGTTGCTTTGACGACGTTGTCAAAGGAAGAACCTGCCGCTTGCAAAACGGCCTGTAAATTTGCAAAAACTTGACGTGTTTGCTCTTCCACTGAACCAGCTACCAATGCTCCTGTCGCTGTCAAAGGGATTTGACCTGAGCTATAAAACATATTGCCAACTACAATTCCTTGCGAGTATGGTCCAATTGCTTGTGGTGCTTCATTTGTATGAATCTTTTTCATCTGTATGCTCCCTCATTTTCATTAAAATATTGCCGGCCTCCACTTGTATATGCCGGTCTTTCACATCAACTCGGGCCAATTTCGTTAATGACACGTAACCGTCAATTAATTTTTCCTTTACATCGGCTGTTTCGACGAGTACACCCGTTCCAATGACTTCGGCGTGGAATTCAGCAAGTAAGTCCATCATACCACGAATCGTGCCACCCGCTTTCATAAAATCATCCACAATAAACACTTTCGACCCTGGCGTCAAACTACGACGCGCTAGTGTCATTGTCTGCACACGATTGGAAGAACCAGAAGCATAGTTGACACTCACCGTCGCCCCTTCTGTCAATCGATGATCACGACGAACAATGCAGACAGGGGCATTTAATTGATGACCAAGTGCATAGGCAAGAGGAATCCCTTTTGTCGCTACCGTCATCACCGCGTCTACCTGCGTATGCGCAAGCAACGCAGCAAACAAACGTCCCACCTCATGCATAAGTCGCGGATGACCCAGTAAGTCCATCATATACAAATACCCGCCTGGTAAAATACGATCGGGATCATGTAATGTAGCAACAAGTTTGTCAATTAAAGTGTTGGCCTCGGAAATGCTCATCTTCGGTAAAAATTTTACCCCACCACTGGCACCTGCCATCGTTTGTAACGTCCCACGACCGTCAGCTTCTAGCATGTCTTTCATCATCACTAAGTCTTCACTAATTGATGACTTCGCTGCACCATAACGATTTGCAAATTGTGTCAGTGAGCGCACTTCATGTGGGTGCTGTAATAAGTCATACGTCATATGAACAAGACGCTCACTTCTTTTTAATTTCTTCATATATCCTCCGTCACTAAACACGAATATTTACGTACAATATATCATCTTTATACGGATTAAGGCAAGAAGCCATTTGAACGAATCCGTAAAAAATGCGTAAAAGAACAAAAAAATAAGTTGTATTTGAAGGATTAAAGGATGCCTAGCGGAAAGGGTGGTATGTTTGCCACACAAATGATAAAATAACGACAGCATATTATACAGAAGGTGACAACGTGAAATGTTCGATCAAAGCACCCGCAAAAATTAATTTATCGCTCGATGTCCTAAGAAAACGTACTGACGGCTATCATGAAGTCGAAATGGTCATGACAATGGTCGATTTAGCAGATCGGATTGATCTCACATTGCGGTCAGATGCGCGTATTTCTATCGAAGTATCTGGAGGCGCCGTTCCCACAGACAAGCGGAATCTCGTTTATCAAGCAGCGGCATTGTTAAAAAGACGTTATCGTATCTCAGCTGGGGTGCATATCCATATTACAAAGCAAATACCGATCTCAGCTGGGTTAGCTGGAGGCAGTAGCGATGCAGCAGCCACATTAAAAGGACTAAATAAAATTTGGGCACTTGGTTTAACGATTGATGAGCTTGCGGTGCTCGGTGCAGAAATTGGTTCTGATGTACCATTTTGTGTATACGGAGGAACTGCCCTTGCGACAGGGCGCGGTGAGCATATTGAGCAATTGCCGTCCCCCCCTCCTATGTGGGTCGTTTTAGCAAAACCCGCGCTTTCGGTTTCAACCGCCGAAGTGTACAATCGCCTAGATGTGTCCGCACTACGTCACGCTCAGACAACGGCCATGATTGATGCACTAAAACGGAAAGATGGTGTGGCAATCTGTCATTTACTTCATAACAGCCTCGAGGAAGTCACTTTAGAGCGCTACCCAGAGGTGGCACACATTAAAGAGCAAATACAAAAGTTTGGCGCAGATGGTGTGCTAATGAGCGGAAGTGGCCCTACTGTCTTTGCATTGGTACACAAGAAGTCACGTGCCAAACGTCTCTACAATAGCTTGCGGGGATTTTGCAAAGATGTTCATGCAGTACGTTTAATCGGTGATCGTTGATCCTCAAAAGAAAACCCTGACGGCACGTACGAAACGGTCCATCAGGGTTTTCTTACTAACGGTGACCAGTCAGCTTGTTTTCTGCAATCTCTATCGCGCGCTTCACCATATTCCCAGCGTCACGCGCACGGATGCCACCCCAACCTTCTTTCTTCACCGTATCGTAAAAGCCAAGCTCTTTTGCAAGTTCTTCCTTAAAGCTTTCTGACATCATACCACGTCTTCTGCTCATCGTTCACCCGCTCCTTTCAATGTCGGTCTGCATGCCAATGCATATGATGACCGCATGTCGAATTTGGCTTTGCGCTGCATCACGCAGCATGCTTAGTTTATCTCCTTAAACAAAAAAAAGACTTTCTTTTTACTGGAAAGAAAGTCCAAACATCATGCAAAAGCGGTAAAAGAACTTGTCTTATACATACACATGACAGACGCTAAATTAATGTCGCTTGTTTTCCATTCTCGCCAGTTAATAAAAGCTCCACCGTCTCTGTCAATACATCAGCATAGCTATAAGAAACCCGCCCAAAAGCGTTTTGTTCTTGGTCGAGTTTAATGACAAAAACCGACGGATGCGTTTCTTCAATCATTCCTGATCGTTCAGTTGTTCGTCGCCGTCCGCCATTTGCTTTCACAGTAATTTTCTTGCCCACATTTTCATCTAGCGCTCGTTTAATATCAAGTAAAGTCTTTGCCATCCCTACAACCACCTCACTCCTTCTTCATATTATACAGCACTTACATAAAAAAGTAAAACAAAAGATTATAACAAGCATGCTGTAGCTTTGTCAACAACTGTTTTTTTATCACATTGTTGTATAGTGTAGACCATTTTCATCTTTTTATGTATTCATTATAAAAAACGCCTCTTACTTTCGAGACGTTTCCTCTTTAAGGGGGATACCCAATCGCATGGCACCCCGTGTTTCAATGCCACCTAAACCTTTTTGACCCGTAATGGTGTTACGAACAACCTCCCACAAATTCGTGACTTCTGTAAAAGACATGCGACTAAGACGAGAGACGATATACACTGGGTCTAACGCATGAATATTAACTCGGTCAGGAGAACTGGCAAAATTTGCTCCCGCTTTAATTAAAGCTTCAAAATGTGACTGGCATGCGCCAGCAAAAATCATCAAGTCATCATAACCCCTTGTCAAACCGCGCGCAATACGTACACATTCCACAAAATAGCGCGTATGACGATACGCTTTTAAATCCTCCCGTGATCCTCGATTTTTTAAGTAAGCATCATGTCCGGTGACAACTAAAATATCGGGCTGAACCATCTCTAGGAGTGAGGCAATCTGTGTGGGCATTTTCTTTTCATCCAAATGTACGCCATATACCGGTACACCAAGCCTTTCATATAAAACAGTGCAGCGATCTAAATAATTGGCATCGCCATCAATATGCAATACACGTCCTCTCAGTTCAAAAAAGTCAGGGTCATCTTCATAACCAGCAGTTGCCTGATATTCTTGCCGCCGCTGCATTAATTTCGCGTCTTGTCTGAATAAACGATAGGAAGTATCCTCCATCTTTTTCGTACGTTGCTTTTCTATTTGGCGCTCTTGTGTTGACAGGACTTTCAAATCCGTCAGGGGCGCATCAGCAAGTAATCGTATATCTTCACCAGCTAACGTTGCTTCCTTATCGTTCATTGCGATGATGCGGAATAATATATCACACTGGTAAGAGAGACGTCCTACTACATCACCGACCTGAATTGTCATCATCCTTCCTCCTCTGCTCATAGCCTATGACTATATTAAGGATGATGTGTGTCTTTTTTCACGATTTGAAAACATTACATTCCCGTTTCGTTTAAACACGTACAGAGCGATTCACTAAGACAAGCAAATTCTTGTAAAGACAACGTCTCACCACGTCGCTTTGGGTCGATGTCAGCCATCTCTAAACCACGTAGCGCAACATCTTTTTGTCCTTTTGTTACAAGGTTTTGCGTCAAGTTATTCAAAATGGTCTTCCTCCTGTTGGCGAAGCATGCACGACATACACGAAAAAACCAGTTTTCATCTTCCACTGTGACTGCTGGCGTTTCCCTAATATCCAGTTTCAATACAGCTGAACCTACCCGTGGTTGGGGGATGAACACTGTCGGGGGCACTGTAAGTACGGTGCGTGCCTCTGCATAATACTGCGCGGCAATCGATAATGAACCGTACGCTTTTGTGCCAGGAACCGCCGCGATCCGATCTGCGACCTCTGCTTGAATCATGACTGTGATGCTCTTCAATGGCAATGTATCTTGTAACAATTTCATTAAAATTGCTGTCGTCACATAGTAAGGTAAATTCGCGACAACATGAATGTGCTGCACATCACCAAAATGCGTGGCAATCAGTGCCTCGATGTCTGCCTTCAGCACATCTTCATGAATCACATCGACGTTTTGATATGGCGCTAGCGTATCTGATAAAACAGGAATGAGGCGGTCATCGATTTCATAAGCAACCACTTTCTTTGCTTGTTTCGCAAGTTGTTCTGTTAGTGCACCAATACCTGGTCCAATTTCAATCACACCATCCTCAGGTGTACAACCACTTGCAGCTACAATTGCATGTAAAATATTTGGATCGATTAAAAAATTTTGTCCTAAACTTTTCTTAAAATGAAAACCATGTTTCTTTAAAACATCCTTCGTTCGCGTAGGCGTTGCAATCTCTTTATTCAACGTGTTTTTCCTCCTGTAACTGCACCGCTTGCACTGCATGCAAAAACTCTTTTCTTGAAATCCGAAACAGGTGCAGTCGTTTCAATAGTTGCTTCCCGTTCGCATAACCGATAGAAAGAAACTGACCAAGCTTTTCACGCCGCCATTTCGCTCGCTCACCTGACACAAGTCCAGCAGACACCAAATCGGCCAACGTCACCTCAGCTTCCACCTCTATCATTTGCTCTTCTTTTCGTACTTGGTTGAGAGCGGATCGAATGACTTCTGGAGAAGCGTACTCCACGCCAACGTTACGTCCAGGTTTGATTGCATCTTCTTTTGCAATAAAAGCGTGTTTACATCCAGGTACACTCTCGCTCACAATTCGCCGTATTTGTGTCCCAGGGTAATCCGGATCGGTTAAAATAATGACACCGCGCCGTTTATGTGCAAGCTCAATTTGTTTTAGCACCATTTCTCCGAGCCCCGTTCCACCTGTCTCAATTGTATCGGCTTGCACTGCTCGCTTTATGGCTACAGTATCTGATCTTCCTTCTACAACAATGACTTCTTTAATATGCATTTTTATAAACCCCTATTTACTCATCTTGCTTTATTGTAGCCTGTTTCAAGTAAAAAAAAAAGTAAGTACTTAAAAGTACTTACTTCAACACGTTAATCCAGTATTGTGACTTTCACTGTCTTTCGGCCAAAACGCCGTGCTTCTTCTTTTGTTGCTACGTGTACATCAATTTTATTTCCTTGAATGGAACCGCCTGTGTCACCAGCAATTGCTTCACCGTATCCTTCAACATGCACCCTTGTGCCTAAAGGAATGACGCTTGGATCAACTGCAATTACTTTCATTGAAGGATTATCTGCTAAGTTAATGCCTGTTGCTGTCACACCGCTACAGCCATTGCATGATGCCGTATAAGCTGTTGCTTCCATCATAAACGTCTTGCCCCCAGATGAAGCTGACGTGGCAGTTGTCTTTACAGGTACAGGCGTCTCACTCTTCGCTGTTTGTGTATTTGACAATTGTTGCTTTGTGCCGACCGCAACAACGCGATCTTTGCTTTTTTGCAACGTTTTTGTTTCTTTCAGTTCGCGTTTAACCTCTTTGCCATCCTCAAGGGTCACTGTGTACGTCAGTTCCTCGCGCCCTTCCTTACCGTCCTCAATGACTTTCTCTTGCCCTTTTTCTAAACCGTTGTCTTCTTTTTCAACTGTTTCAAACGCAACTGACTCTTCGACAACGTCGGTGATTTTCTCAACACGGATAAGCTGGACTTTAAGTCCTTCCTCAACGTTTGCATCAAGACTTGGCTCAACTCGATCATCGTCACCAACTGCAACTTCCGTTTCCTTTAGGAAATCTTCAACTGTTGCCGCTGCCGTAAAGCGTTCGTGATCTTCCCCATCATAAGTCAGCGTTACAGCTACTGCAGGACGATAAGACACATGCATTCCTGCCTCTATCACTGTCTCTGCTGCCGGTTCAATCACATCTTCAGCACGTGTCTCATAAGACTGCTTTTTTAATAACTCGCCGACTGTCGCTGCTGTTGTGTAAACTTCTTTTTCGTCATCATTGATTGTCAAGATGACTTTCTCTGCTTTCGCATACTGTACATCCATATTTGCAGCCAGCTTTGTATCAAGCGCTGGTGTCACTTCGTCATGCGCACCGACATCAATATTGAGCGTTGCTAATAACTCCCCGACTGTCGCGGCATGTGTCCGTACTGTCACTTGTTCACCATTATTATCAATTGCCACTGCAACTTTTGTTAACTCATAATATCCAAGAAAAGACGCGATTAAAATAACAAATATACTGGAAATCAGCACGCTCTTGCGTCCAATCAATCGTTGATGATCCATGTGACCTTCTTGCTTGTCCTGTTCACTCATACGGATCCCTCCCTACGCCCAGAATTATAGAGGTGCACCAAGCGAACTGTCAATACAAGTTACACAACCGTAATATAGAAGTAACCTTTGCAACGCTGGTGTGATCAAAACGTGAGGAGTGAGGTAGGATTGCAATGGGAAAGAATGGGTACAGTTCATTGTTTTAAAGAACGATTTTTTTCTTTTTTCATGACAGACATCACGTTTATCTTAAGAGCGCTCCCCACATTCATTTCAGGAACGATCTTTTCTCTTCTTCACGAAAGACAACCCAAATAACGCCATTGAAAGGATGATCAATAAGTAAAATAAATCCAGGGAAAAGCTATAGATAGACTCACTCTCGCTTTCAAGTACACCGGTCTCTTCATTTTCACTTTGAAATACATGTGTATCTATATCGATGCTCGATCCTTGAAACGAGACAGGGTTTTCAGGCTCTGCATAAATATCAGGTAAGTACAACGGACTCCGCGTCAACTCGAACATTAAATATACGATGCTCCCGAGCAATATCACATATGAAGCAATCACCATCGGTTTCTTCATTTTCATCTCTCCAAACCCTGAATTTTTCATACTTGCTACTGTTTCTTTTCACACCATTGTAAAACTCCCCTCCAGTAAACAGGTCACCTGTCTATCTTGGAGGGGAGGTATGTCGCATTTATTTTAGAGAACGATCCTTTCTCCGTTTCACTAAAAACATAATAAAGAGGACTAACGAAATGAATACCATCAAGTAAAACGGAGAGAGAGGGAAGTAATGAATCGACTCACTCATAGACTCACATGTTGAGCCATCTCTAGAAAACCCTGTATCTATACCAACGTAACGCCAATGAAATGATATAGGGTTGTCTCCATGTACGGACATATGCGGCAAGTACAACTCACTTCGCGTAAACTGATAAAGAAGATAAACGATACCACCTAGCAACATGACATATGAAGCAATCAATTTCTTCATTTTTTAGCCCTCCATATCATCAATTAATGATGCCGACCACCCTTTGACGTTGGCACAAACTTTCCTACGTAGTTTGTAGGGACACCATCTTTCTTGTCATTAGTTTTTTTCGACGTCCAAGTTCGAATACGAACTTTTTTCCCCTTTGAAATGCTATCAGCAATTTTGTTGCCTATCGTTTTGTCAGAGTGTTTCTTCCAGTTCGTCCCGTCAATGCGCCCAAGGTGGTTATTCCTAAGATCCATCTTATCGTCAAGACTACTGATGCTATGATACGTTCCTGTGTCATGTCCTTCATGTGCATATCCGAACCGCCATGCAAGGTTTCTACCAATGTGTTTTGTCATTAATGCCGACCAGTATGCATGCCGATATGCATCGCCGTTCCCTTGATGCAATGTATACTTTCGATATCTATCCTTCGCACTCTTAGTAGCCTTATCTGCAAGGTTTTTTGCTTGGATTGCCGCAACTGGATACAACTTAATCAAATAAACTTCTTGTGCTTTCACCCCAAATTTGTCAAAGTAAAAATCATTCTTCGATTGTGCCTCTATCATCTGCGATTCTGCCTCTATTGCCTTTGATTCACTTTCAATCAATTCGGCAAGATCTTCTTCCGTTTCTAAGTGGACACCAATATTGGTTTCTACCTTTTCAACAAACTCATCTTCAGTGATCTTTCCTGATTCTAGCTCTTCAAAATATAATTGGACCTTGTCACGCATCTCCAAATAAAATTCAGCTGTATCCCCTTTATTTGTCTCTTCAGCAGACACACCTTGCATATTCATTGTCGTCATGAATAGCATAACCACCGTTAATAAAGAAATAAACCTTTTTATCATTCTTCGCTTCTCATCTGAATTTTTAAATGAATTTTTATCAACCTGATATTCTTAAATTGTACACGCTTTCAAAAAGGTGAATCAACCACTATATTCAATGTTCTAAAATTAATTATCTATCATTAATAAGATAACTAAAATTTACTAACTATATAGCACGTATCATTCATAAAATATTCCTACTGCCATGAGCAGTGATCCCCAAAAAGAGGATCACCTAAGTCTAAACAAAGCCCGCGCATTCTCCCGCGTCGCCTCACACAGCGCCTCGTACGCCATCCCACGCAACGTCGCAATTTCTTCAGCAACCCGCTGCACATATGCCGGCTCATTCCGCTTACCACGGTACGGATGCGGCGCTAAATACGGACAGTCCGTTTCAATGAGTAAACGTTCAAGCGGCACAGCACACGCCACTTCTTTTGGTCGCTTCGCGTTTTTAAACGTGACCGGGCCGCCAAGAGAAATGTGAAAATTCATCTCGATACAGCGCTGTGCCGTTTCAACACTGCCACCGAAGCAATGCATAATCCCACCAACTTCTGCCGCACCTTCTGATGCCAAAATTTCTACGACATCTTGATCAGCATCACGATTATGAATCACAATCGGCAACTTTACTTCTTTCGCAAGCCCAATTTGTTTGCGAAAGACGTCTTTTTGCACTTCTTTTGGAGACTTGTCCCAATGGTAGTCAAGCCCCATTTCTCCGAGTGCAACGACTTTCGGATGTGAAGCCAACTCTCTTAACCAGTCTACGTGCGCCATCGTCATATCAATTGCATCAACCGGATGCCAACCGACCGCGGCATACAAATCATCATATCGTTCACATAATGCGAGCGCTTTTGTAATCGTCTTCTCATCAAAACCAACGACAACCATCTCTTTCACACCAGCCGCCTGTGCGCGTGCAATCGTTTCTGCCACGTCATCCTCAAATTGATCGGCATTCAGATGGACATGCGTATCAAATAACATCCTCTTTCACCTCGTCTCTACTTGTTTGCATTTTAGGTGAAAAAAGATGGCAATGCAAGTAAAAAAGAAGCCGCCTCACGCACGAGTTGCATGAAACGACGTCCAAAAAGAACCTTGCTCATTGATCATCCCTGCAAGCTCACTAAACGGAATTTTAAATGTTGGAAAACCAGCAACATAAGGTGCAATCTCATATACATCAAAAACGATGTATAGTGCCTCATCGTCAACATAAAAGGATTGATCCGGTGCAATTGTTTGGAAAGCATCGGGGAATACATCGGCATGTGCAGGATCATGCGCAATTTGAGCGGCAATGTGCTGATTCAAGATCGACACGTAATCAGTTCCTGGTTGAAATAAATCAGCAAGCTGATACACATGCCCATCACGTAAATCAATATTCACATACATTTTTGTTGGCATGCCGTGCGCTGCACCAAATGGATAATTGTAACCACTTAGTTCGAGTACAAGCAAATGCTTCTTAAAAAACTGCACTTCAAAGTCACCTGTATAAGCTGCTTCTTTTAATTGCTCTGCTGGTATGGTTTTCACCTGTGACCACGTTTTTAATTGTTCATTTAAACGGCGTTGTTGTGCAGCATCCGTCATCCCTTCAATTTCTGGATAATAAACAATATAATTTTGGTCAGGTCGGTACAACTGCTCTTTTACTTGATACAATTGCCTTAGTTGAATGGTCGTCTCTGGCTCCCAAACAAGTTGACCGCCTTCGTCATAATAGCGAATGCGATTATTTATAAACACTTGCCATAAGCCATTCACCTTTGTCATCACACCCGCGCCCTGAAAAGCGGGTGATGCCTTCTGACCGGACAAATCAATTAAAAATGTCTCGTCCGCTTGTACCACACTTGCCACACCATCATGAAAAGGTTCTATGTCTGTATAGACAAAGTCACTTAGCAACTCACCATCCTTCGTTGCTAGTGCATAATGAGTTCCTAGGAACGTTTGTGTCGGATCAATTGGTTCACCTAATCCGTAGCGCGCTTCTTTGAGGTCACGTACCTCGTTATAATGTGGGGCAATCAACACCTTTCCCTCACGATCAATTAAACCATAATGGGTATCGTAATCTTTTGTCAACCCTACAATGGCGCGGTCTTCTGAAAAAGGCAATGCGACATCATATGATGGTGCAATGACAATATCACCTTTTTCATTTAAATAACCAGCTTTTCCATCTGCTTCTTTTTGAAACGACATTAAACCCTCGCTCAAAACCCCTACGTACGGATGATGGTATGTTTGTAGTGCATAACCATGTGTATTGATTAACGCCCATGTTTGTTCATCTTTCTGTACTGTTGCACGATCATTTTCAAAATCATTTGCATTTATATAGAGCGGGGGCAATGCTTCTTTCCCTTCACGATCTAAGTAGCCATAATGGGCACCTTCCAGTGGCTGAAAGACAGCGCGCCCATCTTTAAAAGGACCAATATAATGATAAGGTGTTGTTGTCCGTACTTTTCCACTCTCGTCTATGACAACGTTCGTACCATCTTCTTGTTGCGCCACTGCGCGCCCTTCTGAAAAAGGATTGATCCATGTATACATTGGTTGCACAACGTAATGACCGAGATGATTAATCACACCTTGCTTTTCTCCAACTGTTACGACCGCAAGCCCATTCGTTTGAAACAAGTCTGCTTGATCATAAATTGGTGAAATCCGCACCCGACCACTTCCGTCAATGTAACCCCACTTGTTACCGTGAACCGTCTTTACAGCAATCGGATATAAATGTTCACGCCATCTTCTCATTACACACCGCTCCCTACTATGACATCATCGACATCGACTATACACTCAGTATATGAGGACACACCAGAGACAAAGAACTTTAATTTTAGGTGCTTTAAACGATCAATCCCTATGTTTGGAGTAAGTGGTAACTTACTTGATCTTATCTCAAAGCTGATGATAAAATGAAACCGCATTCGAAGTTTGGGATAAGTCTATGCATCTCCATTTAAAGGAAGTGAACAATTCATTGAATCCATTTACATTATTTGAACCTGCTTACTTAGTTACAAATATATATTTGCTCATCCTTTTAGTCACTACCTTATTATTACCTTATAGCAAAACACATGCTTGCCATATATTGCTCAGTTCAGCCTTTTGCTTTATGTTATTAGGCATTTTGGCTTTCGCTACGGGTTGGATTGTGGATGAAGTCCATTCAAGTCCTTCAAACACAGCGATCATTTTACTCATATCCGGAGTCATTCTATCCTGCCTCAACCCCATCATACTCCTCTTCAAAGGACCTAAAGGGTAAACCAATTGAACTACCCCTCCTTACCGCCTTACCAGCCGCTTGAAGAAGGAGATTCTTGGGAACAGAGCGTACTTGTTAGCGTATGTCTTTACTAACAGCGGTTTCTCTTATTTACCAAGCTATCCCCGTAGTCCCTACGGTTCTCATATTTTATTGATTAGGCTAAAGCCTGTAAGCGCAGTCCTTCTGTTAGAATGTTTACGCTTGCATTGATATCGCGATCATGGTGCGTGTGACACATCTGGCAAATCCACATCCGAACGTCGAGTGACTTCTTACCGCCTTTATGACCGCAAGTAGAACAGGTTTGACTAGATGGATACCACCTGCCTACTTTGATGACTGCTCTGCCGTACCATTTCGCTTTGTATGTTAATTTTGTCACAAAGCTAGACCACGACACGTCAGAAATGCTTTTTGCTAATTTATGGTTACGCAACATGCCTTTCGCATTTAAGTCTTCGATACAGACACAATCGTGGTTTTTGATGATAGCTGTACTCAGCTTATTTAGAAAGTCGTCGCGTTGGTTTGCTACGCGTTCGTGTAATCTTGCAACTTTACGTTTTTGTTTCTGATAATTCTTTGCTTCAAACAGATCGACACCGTTCTTTTTGGCGTTTAAGGCACGCCGTGACAGCTTCCGTTGTTCACGCTTCAATCTCTGTTCCATTTCTGCGGTGAACTTGTTGTTGTCAACCTTGCGCCCGTCAGAAAGAATCGCAAAATCGGTGATCCCTAAGTCAACACCAACAGAAGCGCCTGTTTTTTCTAAGGGCTTTACTTCTACTTCTGCGAGAACGGATACAAAATACTTGCCACTGGGGTTTCTTCGCACCGTGGCATTTAAGATACGACCTTTGACTTCGCGGCTTTTCGCAAAGCGGACGAGACCCAGTTTAGGCAACTTGATTTTGTTGCCGACAATCGCAATATTCTCGTTTGTTTCCTTTGTTGTGTACGATTGGACCCGATTCTTTTTACACTTGAAGCGCGGTGCACTCGTTTGTTTTTTGAAGAATCGGGTGAACGAATCAGCAAGGTTTTTCAAAGTAGATTGCAAGGCAATGCTGTCCACTTCTTTTAGCCATACGAATTCCTTCTTCAACTTCGGTAATTCAGCAGAACAAGAATTGTAAGTCAATCCTTTGCCTGTTTGTTTGTATGTGTCGTTCCATTGGCCTAAAAAATGGTTGAACACAAAGCGACTACATCCGATGGTTTTGGCGATGAAGACTTTTTGCTTCTGGTTGGGGTACATTCGAAACTTATAGGCTTTACGCACGAGCTTCACCCTCTCACCTCATTCCTGTCTCAAATCATCTTTTACTTATGATGATACAACACAGAACGAGAGTTCGCAACCAGAAACGAACATGACTTTCAGGCTAACACCTGACCGACATTCATCTCCCACTTACCCTTTCAGGCTTGAAGTGGGGGTCTTCTGTTGGGGAATGATAAAAACTGCCTAGAAAATCCCCTACAGGATCTTTTAGGCAGCATTTCTCTCTTACATTATTTCACCTGCGCCCCATTCGGCAAATCTCCATCAATTGTTGCCAGCTGTAACTTCTTTCCTTTTGATCCGGCTAAAATCATTCCTTGCGATAACTCACCACGTAACTTCACTGGCTTTAAGTTTGTTACGCAAATGACTTTCTTCCCAATCAGTGCCTCAGGCGTATAGTGCTTGGCAATTCCTGAAACGACTTGACGTTTTTCGCTCCCAAGGTCCAGCTGTATTTTTAATAACCGATCCGCATCTTTTACTGGTTCGGCGGCGATCACTTCCGCAACACGAAGCTCGACTTTCGTAAAATCCTCAATTGCAATCTCGTTTTCATCTACGATTTCCTCTGGCTCAGCGTCCGCTTTTCCACCCATTAACGTCACAATATGGGCCACTTCTTCCTCAATCTCAAGACGCGGAAAGATCGGCTCCCCTTTTTGTACATGTGTACCTGCTGAGATCCGCCCAAACGATGAAAGTGTATCCCACGTTTGTGCCGCCGAATCCAACCCGAGCTGCGCACAAATTTTTACTGGTGCGGTCGTCATAAACGGTTTCAACAATACCGCAACAATCCGCAGCGACTCTGCCAAATGATACATCACTGAGCCAAGCTCGGCTTCGCGTGCTTCGTCTTTTGCCAACACCCACGGAGTCGTTTCATCAATATACTTATTTGTGCGGCTCACAAATTGGAAAATAGCCGAAAGTGCCACCGAAAACGCCATTTCTTCCATCGCGTCTTCTACTTTTTTCACCGTTTCCACCGCTTCTTTCCGTAATGAGGCATCGAATGCTGTTGCATCAGGCACATACGCAGGAATTTCTCCGTCAAAATATTTCCCAATCATCGCTACTGTTCGATTGAGCAAATTACCAAGATCGTTGGCTAAATCATAATTGACACGCTCAATAAACGCTTCTGGTGTGAATACGCCGTCCGAACCAAATGGTACTTCGCGTAGCAAATAATAGCGCACTGCATCAAGACCGTAGCGATCAATAAGTGGCACCGGGTCAATGACATTCCCTTTTGACTTAGACATCTTCCCGTCTTTTGTAACAAACCAGCCATGGCCAAACACTTTTTTCGGCAATGGCAAGTCAAGTGCCATTAACATGATCGGCCAATAAATCGTGTGGAAGCGAATAATATCCTTACCAGCGAGATGGACATCGGCTGGCCAGTATTGTTTAAATAGCGCCTCATCTTCTGAACCATAACCAAGTGAGGTAATATAGTTACTTAACGCATCAATCCATACATACACAACATGTTTTGGATCACTTGGTACTTGTACACCCCACGTGAAGGATGTTCGTGACACGGCTAAATCTTGTAAGCCTGGTTTAATAAAGTTATTAATCATTTCGTTTTTACGCGATACTGGTTGGATGAAATCGGGGTTGTCCTCATAAAACTTTAGTAACCGGTCGGCATACTTACTCATCCGGAAGAAATACGATTGCTCACGCACCTTTTCAACGGGATGACCAGAGTCTGGACTTTTCCCGCCAATGACATGACCATCTTTATCTTTTACTGGATCAACAAGTTCATGATCTTTATAAAACGTTTCATCAGAGACACAATACCAACCTTCATATTCACCTAAATAAATATCCCCTTGTGCAAGTAAACGTTCAAAAATCTTAGCGACAACTTTTTTATGCCGCGCTTCTGTTGTCCGAATAAAGTCATCATAAGACACATCTAGCTTTTTCCACAACTCCTTAATCTCAGCCACCATCTTATCCGTATAAGCGAGCGGTGTCACCCCTTGTTCTGCTGCTTTTTGCTCAATCTTTTGCCCGTGCTCATCTGTCCCTGTCAAATAATGGACGTTGTACCCACGCAATCGTTTATAACGCGCCATCGCATCTCCTGCAACCGTCGTGTACGTATGACCGATATGTAATTTGCCGCTCGGGTAATAAATCGGCGTTGTAATATAAAAATTCCCTTTCTCCATCTTATCAATCTCCTTCCTTCTAACTACTCATATAAAAAACCCCTTCATCCGCAATCGGGACGAGAGGTTTGCTCACGTGGTACCACCCAACATTCCCTTGTTTTTATCTTATCATAAAACCAAGGCTTCCAGCCGATAACGTCGGCACGCGCAACCCCCTAACTAAAAATCGCTCGAAGGTTGGATTCTCCCGGACCATATTCCAGAGCGTACCTGGCTGGCTTTCACCGATCCCAGCTCTCTAAAACAGATACTCTCTCTGTACTCATCCATTCAATGAATCAATCATTATTCACTAGCATTATGAGCAAAAATATACCAAATCATACGTTCTCTGTCAAGGACGATCATACAGTGTTGCAAATGGGGTCACTTCTTTTTTTAACTGTCCTTCCGTACAGAGACGATCCAGTTCCTTTTTCCACTCCGACACATCCCAAGACTTATTTGCTTGTTCATTTAATTGCCCAAGCTTTTGCATGACGTGCATATCTGCAAGAGGCAAAAAGTCCGCCAACGCACGCACAACGTCTTCATTGCCTTTCTCATGCATTTGTGCCAACTCGTCAAACGGATTTAGCGTATGCGGGCTTGTGGAATGAGCCATCCGTATTCGCACAGCCACTGTCCGTCCGATAATAGCGGAAGAAACAAACACATCACCAGACCGTAAATATGGGAGACGTTTGCCTTCTTCCGCGGTTAAATCTGTTTCTTCTTTAATTGTTTGAATATCTGTTCCACGCACGGTTCGGAAAATGAATTTTGAATTGAGCTGTGCTGTAATCGTCTCATCTAACAGGGTCGGGCGCTGCGTCGCAAAAATTAAAAACGTCCCGTATTTCCTTCCTTCTTGCGCGATTTCTTTTAACATCCCTTTTGCCGGAGCATCATACCCTTTTGGTGCAAAATTATGCGCCTCATCGGTCACAACGACAAACGGAGGAAAGAAAGTCGCTTGCTGCTGCTGGAGTTTCGCGTCTTTATATGCCCGCCGCTGTGTATAAAGGTTACCGATGACATAACTAGAAAACACTTGCAGTAGCCATACCGCGCCTTGAATGACAACCAATTTACCTGAATGAATCGCTTGTTCAATCGCACGAATATGATGTTGGAACAAACCAGCTTGATTGAGTCGGTTCCCCCGCCAATAAATGCCTTTTACTGAAGACGGTGGCAACGCCCCATACTGATCAAGCAATTTTTTGTATAGCTGGTACCGAGCAACCTCGTCGCGACTCATACCACCATCATGTAACAACGACTCCACTTTTTGCTTGCCCATATCTAATGCGTCCATTAAATGAGCAACGCGATCACTGAATGACTGATAACTGTCTTTGGGTTTATGAATGGTTTGGATAACATTCACCATCGGTTCAGATAACTGCGCTGCAGCACCGAGTAAACGCTCGACATCACGAGTAGATAAAGATGAAAAATCGACCCCAACATCACGACCGATTTGAACAACTTCATATCGCGACACATACGCGTTTCCTTTTGCCGCATCTGTTTCTTTAGAAAAATTCATTTCAAAATGTGGGTCAAACACAAGCGTAGGGATATGTAATTTCATTAACTCCTCTAACATGACCCGCAAACCAAACGATTTTCCCGAGCCTGATCCTCCGAACACACCAATATGCGGGTATTGTTGCATCGCCCGAATATCAAAAATGAACGGAATCCCATTTTGTGTGCGCAATTCTCCCTGTTCTTGTACCATAACGAGATCATTTAATGCTGAAGGAATTGATTTATATACGAAGTCCGTCGATTTCACTTCACCAAGCACCATCCCTTGTTCAGGTGTGGTCGTAATAAGTAAGTGCTTGACCTCTGAAAACTGTGGGTGACGCACCGTTGCGCCTGTTTGAATAGGCGTCCCGGCTTCTTCAAACAAACGTACTTTTGCTAAATGAATATCATCTTGTCCAATATCATAACCAATTTGTTCCATCGTTTGCAAAACATCACGATCGACAAATCCTTTATCAAACCCCATTGGAATGTAACGATTATAAGAAAATGTCTCAACGACTTCCCCTTTAGGTTCCGCAAGCACGTTATCTTCAATGACCAACATCTCATTCATGCGGAATTTATGCGTTTTTGAGGCGACATGTACTTCCTGTTGCGTTGTAATTCCCACTACTTGCATGAAGTTCTCTCCTCTCTAATACGGCCGATTTTGCCGCATAGCTGTAAACAATTTCTGCTTTACTGTGACGTCTATGTATTGTTCAATTAATCCCTCCATCAATTGATCAGTCACACGTACTTCACGATCAATATAATCCAACCACAACGGAATTCCACGCCCTTCTTTTGGCGTAAGTGTACATAAAATATCACCAACCACCTGTTGATCTTTTGCTTGCTCGGAAAGCATATCAAATCCCGTAATCGTCGGCGTTGATCCTAAACGCATCCAAGCTGACTGTAGTCCAGCTTTATGTTGGATATCCTTTATAAAAATCATCTCGTTTTGTTGTAAAACGCCAAATAACAAATCACGATCATATACATAAGCATCACTAGCAACGTCAGCAAAAGCAGGCAATCGAATTAAATTTTCGGTCGTGATCTCTTCGGAAACACCAACGAGCCATGTCCCTCGTGCCAGCGCAAGTGTCACCAGTTGTGCCCATTCCTCCGGCGCATCAATACGATAATGATACAATGCGCCGTCCATCAACAATAACCCAATTTCTTCTTGCTCGAGCAATGTATACGCCGCTTCAAGCTCAAGCTTAGACAAAAGATAGGAACGCCGTTTTTGCTGCAATTGCTCTCGTTCTTCCAACAATGGCACATAAACATCAGAACGCGTGCAAGCAACCCCCGTTGTTGTTTTTGCAAGCGCTTGAAACACATATAATACATGTGGTGCGACACCTTGTGTTTGATTGACAGAACCATCTACAGCTGCAACTTGACGCCCGCGTAATGTTTTTTTTAGTGCCACGTGTGAAAGCACTTGCATTTGATGCATATGTGTATCAGCAGCACGTAATTTTTGCCGTATCTCATGCTGCGTGCGTGCTGTATACTTATACTTTTCCACTAATTGGTCATTCATTTGCTGCAGTTTAGAAACAAGCATTTGATTGATTTGCATAACGACACATCTCCTTGCCAAACTATATGAAACCACTACGCAAATTCTTTTTGCAAAATAGGCGTTTTACACAAAAAATATTTGACTTGTTTTGGAAATATTGTTATTCTTATTTTAAATGAAAAGGGTGTCAATCTAATAGCCGCCCGCATGTGCTACATTTACACCTAACACTATGAGGAGGAACAACAGCATGAAGTCAACCGGAATCGTACGTAAAGTCGATGATTTAGGGCGTGTAGTCATTCCAATTGAGCTTAGGAGAACGCTAGATATTGCTGAGAAAGATGCGTTAGAGATTTATGTTGAGGATGACCGCATTATCCTAAAGAAATACAAAGCAACAATGACGTGTCAAGTGACTGGTGAAGTATCTGATGATAACTTATCTTTAGCAAATGGTAAAATTGTACTTAGCCCTCAAGGGGCACAAACCGTTATGGAACAATTACAAACATATGTTGCCGCTGCACGCTAATGTAAGCGCTAGAAAAAATCATACACAGGAAATTGTGTATGGTTTTTATTTGTCATTATGGTAACGTTGGTATACCTCTCTCTTCGGCAAAGCCCGGTCTTTGGCTACTTGCTTTAAAGCGTCTTTTTGAGGTTTTCCAAGCATAATATAATGATCGACGTGCTGACGTTCTGTCAATGACTGCCACCAACTTTCATCCTCTTTCACTTCACCTGTATATCCCTCAACGACGATACAAAATTCTCCTTTGACCGTCCCAACGTCACACCAAGTGAGCGCTTCAGCTAGCGTACCACGTTGATACTCCTCAAATTTCTTTGTTAATTCGCGTGCAATAACAACACGTCGATCTCCGAAGACGTCATACATTGCACGCAGCGTTTCAGCTAATCGATGTGGTGCTTCATAAAATAATAGCGTTTGTTGTAAATGAGAGAGTGTCTCTAGCTGTTGTTGACGTATCTTTTTGTGCCGCTTTAAAAAACCGTGAAAATAAAATGTGTCACACGGCAATCCAGATGCCACAAGTGCTGTTAATGCGGCATTTGCACCGGGTAAAGAAATGACCTTTAAATCTTCTTCTAAACATAGCCGCACAAGATCCTCTCCTGGATCAGAGATGCCCGGCATTCCAGCATCACTCACGAGCGCTACTTGCAGCCCGTCATGCATCCGCTGCAAGAGCGCTGCACCTGCTTGTTGCTTATTATGTTCATGATAGCTTACAAGAGGTGTCGCGATTTCAAAGTGACTGCATAACTTTCGTGTCTGCCGTGTATCTTCTGCAGCAATGAAATCGACTTCCTGCAGCAGACGAACCGCGCGAAATGTCATATCTTCTAAATTGCCTAGTGGTGTTGGAACAAGATAAAGCGTTCCACCTGTTTGTTGAAAGCTTTTTTGCTCCTTCATCACTTGTCCTTCCTCTCCTCGATATATCGTTCTTTTTGTTTACGTGTCAACTGCTTAAAGGCATATTCTGCTTGTAACGCGGCTGTCTTTGTCGCAAACACCTCATACCATACTAATGTAAATGGCCCTCGTCCACGTGTGTACTTCGCTGCTTTTCCTGCTTCGTGCAATGTCATGCGTTTTGTCAAATCAGTCGTATAACCTGCGTACCAACTTCCATCACAGCACGCAAGGACATACATCACATGTCCAGATTGCATAAATACTCCTTTTGAAATGCCTTTGTGTATTTTCCGTTTTCTTCATATACAACAAGCGGTGGCATACATTGAAGACCAGCTTTGCCGCCTTTCACCGCCTCCACTAACACAATGTTCGCATCACGATTGGCATGAGGGTGACAAAAGCGGATCCGCTTTGGCTCTAACTCGTTATCCCGCATGAGCGACATCACCTCAAACAATCTCTCTGGTCGATGTACAAGCGCTAGCTTCCCTCCATGTTTCAAGGCAAAACAACTCGCTTGAATCACATCTTGCAACGTACAAGCAAGCTCATGACGCGCCAACGCTTTGTGACGGTTGTCTTTTATATATTCACCTTGATGAACCGGAAAATAAGGTGGATTACATGTCACAACATCATAACCATTTTTCTTTACAAATGCAGACACACTTCTGACATCGCCACATCGTGCTGTCATACGTGATTGTAATTGATTTACTAATATATTCCGTTCAGCCATATGGTGCAAGCGCTCTTGTAATTCCAGTAACGTAATATGACCTTTTGTTCGTGTGGACAACACAAGTCCAACGACACCGTTGCCACTACACAAATCAAGCATTTGACCTAGCTCGGACGGTACACGGACAAACCTCCCTAACAATATTGCATCCATTGCATAGGAGAACACATCGGGACTCTGAATAATCGACATCGTTGTCCCAGCAATTTTATCACTGCGCTCTCCCTCATAAAGCTTTCCCATGTGAACTCCTTTTGATCTTATGCTTCTATTTTTGATGGAGGAAAGATAGACAAAACAAACAATCATCACCATCTGGTCGAATACTACCGTAATGCGTATTACAAATATGGAACCCTTCTTGATACAAACGAGCCAAATTTTCGTGTCCTTCTCCTACCAATTGCTCACTTGGTGCCTTCCGCATCGGAGGACGCTTTTGCTCTTCTGGTTCAAGGCGCTTACGTAAATGCTCATTCTCTACGTGCAAACCATGATTTTCTTCGATTAAATAGGCCAGTTGCTCTTTTAATTCCTTTAACTCATCATGTAGCTCACTAATTCGCTCCTCCATACTAGAGACTCGCGTGAATATGGCTTTCTTGTCCATGTTATTCACCTCATTATTCCGTTACTTTTGAAGTGATTTTCTCTATATTAATTAACTCATCAAAAGCATACTCCAGTGTATGTTGTTCTTCCGTCACTTGCACTTGTACCATACGATCCAGCAAATTTAAACCAACCACTTTTCCTTTTCCATCAGGTGTTTTAATCCATTGTCCAATATCGGGTAATTCTCTTTTAGCTTGTTCATAGGTGTCATTTTCATACTTTAAACAACACATCAATCGTCCACACAAACCAGAGATCTTGGCTGGATTTAAAGATAAATTTTGATCTTTCGCCATTTTGATTGACACTGGCTCAAAGTCCCCTAAAAATGTTGAACAACAAAGCATACGCCCACATGGACCAATGCCCCCCAACATTTTCGCCTCATCACGTACACCAATTTGACGTAATTCAATTCTCGTACGAAAAATACCTGCCAAATCCTTTACTAAACCCCGAAAATCTATACGACCATCTGCAGTAAAATAAAACAAGACCTTATTGCGATCAAATGTATATTCAACTTCAACAAGACGCATTTCTAATTGATGTGATTTAATCTTCTTTTGACAAACAGTAAAAGCTTGTTCTGCTAAAACCTCGTTTTCAGCTGTCGTTTGTTTGTCTTCTTCTGTTGCTACCCGCATAATTTCTTTCAATGGTAACACCACATCAGCATCATGAACCAACTTTGGTGGAACCACAACATGCCCATACTCAATGCCACGTGACGTTTCAACAATAACAGCGTCATTTACAGCAACTTGAAAAGTGCCGGGAGAGAAATAATATATTCTGCCCGCCTTTTTAAAACGAACTCCTACAACCTCGTGCAACACTTAGCCCTCCTGTATCTTAAATAATAGCCTTTCCATCACGAGTTGAATTGGCACATTAGCGTTAAGATGCCTTTTTGCCTCCATGACATGTTCTACTCCTCGACTAATTTGTTGCGTTGATGTAGATCGTGCGATTTGCGCAAACACTTGCAGCTGATCCACATAAACAAGCCCTTTTTCTTTCCCTATTTTCATATATAAAAAGTCTTTTAACCATAAAAAGATCATCTCAAGCCCTAACTGTTGTTGAAATCGTTCTTTCAACAATGGTAACCACTTGTCTGACAGTGTCAAAAAAGCATGATCGCGCTTTAAATACACTTCTTTCATTAATTGTAACACTACACCCCTTGCTTGAAAAGACCAGTCTCCATCTGTCACCTCTTTTATAAGCGCCGTGTTACCAGTTAAAGCCGCCAGAAAATGGGCATGTCGTTCTTCTACACCTGCCTTCATCCATTGTGCCACCATATTTTCATGAGAAGGAGCCAAAAAGTTGATTTGCTGTGTCCTAGAAAGCAAGGTTGATAAAACTGCTTCCCGATTTTCAGTTAATAATATTGCCAGTGTCCCTTGCGTGGGCTCTTCTAGAAATTTAAGTAAGCTATTGATGGCGCTCGCTGTCATCTTATCTACATCATGAATGATATACACTTTTTTTTGAGATTCCATTCCCCTATAAGAGAATTCCTTTTGCAAAGCAGTTACTTGCTCTTTCTTAATCGTCTGTTTATCCACTGTCATTTTATGCAGGTCAGGGTGATTGCCATGATCAATGCGCATACAATCTTTACATACTTGACAAGGATCCACACCTGTTGCTTGCCTGCAAAGAAAACGCTTTGCCATGTATATCGCCATGGCACTTTTCCCACTACCGGCAGGTCCGTTGAATAAGTATGCATGTGATAAACGATCCTTTTTGAGACTAGCTATGAGAAATGGCACAACCCTCGGCTGCGCCATTTCTAAGTCCTGCCATGTTTGCTGCATATACGTCACCTGCTCTTAAAATTGTTCAAACTGTTCTACTGGTAAAACAAATACTGTCGCACCACCGACTTGTACTTCTACTGGATAAGGTACATATGAATCAGCATTGCCACCCATCGGTGAAATGGGGGCAACAATTTGTTCGCGGCTATGACAATTGTCCTTAATGATCGCCATTGCTTCATCAACAGCACCCTCATCAACGCCAATGAGAAAAGTTGTATTCCCAGACTTCAAAAATCCGCCTGTACTCGATAGTTTTGTCGCACGAAAGTTCGCTTTCATCAATGCATCTGATAATCGTGTACTATCTTTATCTTGAATGACTGCCATAATAAGTTTCATTTTTTTCCCTCCTTTTTAAATTTACATGATCCATTATAAAACACTATCGATATGAATCATCACATTCTTAATGACTTTCGGGAGAGGCTCACTTGCATCAATCATTTTAATACGATCACAATGTTTGTTAGCTAATGTCTCATAACCAGCTTTCACCTGTTCATGAAAATATAATTTTTCGTGGTCAAGACGGTTCCGTTCACGCCCTTGATCTTTTTCAATCCGCGTCAATCCAACAGACGGATCTAGAGAAAAATACAATGTTAGTTCAGGCATATACGACTCAACTGCAAACATATTGATTGCCCGGACCTCTTCTACGCCAATTTCTCTTGCATAACCTTGATAAGCAAGACTAGAGTCAATGAAACGATCACATAAAACAATCTGTCCACGTTGAAGCGCTGGTACAATTTTTTTCATTAAGTGTTCCCGTCTTGCCGCTGCATAGAGTAAAGCCTCTGTGCGCTCATCCATGTCTATATCATGTGTATGCAAAAGAAGCGCTCTAATTCTTTCTGCTAATAAGACCCCGCCTGGTTCGCGTGTGCATACAACTTCGTAACCCCGTTCTTTCAACTGTTGTTCAACACTCATTAACACCGTTGTCTTCCCAGCACCTTCCCCACCTTCAACTGTAATGAACGTTCCTTTTTTCATTTCTCACTCTCCACTTCTCGCACCCACAAACCATCTTGTGGGTGATGACCTTGAAATCGGACACCAGCTTTCATGAGCTGTTTCAACTGTTTAATCATTGCTGCTGTCACGTATTCACCCGGATAAAGCAATGGTACACCTGGTGGATAAGGTGTCACTGGCTGTTCGACAATACGCCCTTGCGCATAGTCTAGTGATACTTTTACTGTGCATCCCACATACTTCTTCATATCTATTAATTCGGACACAGCCGAGACTGTTCCTGCTATAAATGGACGAAATGACTGATTATTTTTTCCGGTCCAAATCACTTGTTGTAACCTCTTTCCCAACAGCTCTTCGTCAATCTTTTGACCGAGACCAAACACGAGCAACACATGATCTTGATCTGCCATCTCACTCCAAATTCCAGCCTTTGCCAACTCCTGTGCTAACACTACACCAGATTGTGATATGTTTGTTTTTATTGTAACCTTTAATGGGTCATTTAGATAGCCTTGTTTCATACTTGTCACGACTTGACATCCATCATGGCATAAAAATTGTTGCTTCACTTTTTCAACTGTACAAACAGCCTCATAATAAGCACGTTTTCCATCTGACTCCAAAAATGCGCGTGCACCATCTAAAGAAGCAAGCAATAAATAAGAAGGACTACTTGATTGCAACATCGTTAGCGCTGCTTTCAACTTTGTTCGCTGTACCACCGAGACTGACTTCTGAACATGCATCCATGCCGCCATCGTTAAAGCAGGCAACATTTTATGTGCGGATTGCACCACAACGTCAGCCCCTAGTGCAAACGTAGATTCCGGACAGCGTTCATCGCCTACGACGAAATGTGGACCATGTGCCTCATCACAAAGCACTAGTAGTCCTTTTTCTTTTGCATAACGAATGACATTGGTTTGATCACAAGTTTGCCCCCAATAATTTGGATATGTAAGCAAAAGAACTTTCGCCTCTGGATACTGACTTATGGCTTTTTTTAGTACTGATGTAGATAGACCTACTGGATGAGAAGTCACTTGATCAAAGGCTGGTTGTAAAAACACTACCTTTGCTTGAGCAAGACGAAGCCCGTTTAATACAGATTGATGGCAATTACGTTGTACCAATACAACATCACCCGCGTTACACAGTCCATAAATCATCGCGAGATTGCCACTTGTTGACCCACCAACAAGGAAATGGGTCTCCTGTGCACCATATAATTGAGCACATAGTTGCTGTGATTCTGCAATTGGTCCAGACGGATCGTGTAAATCGTCTAGCCCTTCGAGTTCTGTCACATCGTAAGAAAGAATCTCTTTAAATTCATTTAAAAAGATTGGAGAAACGTCACCGTTTTTATGACCAGGCACATGAAAGGACAGTGGATGTTGCCGTTGATGCTTTTTCAATGCATCAATAATTGGTGTTCTTATAACTGTCATCTTCCTCATCTTCCCTCACATATACTCTGTTGACATTGGGTTTGCAGTCATCCCAAGCTCTTCTTAATGGTATCACATAGTTCATATACATTTGTTCTTCTGGCTCAACTTTAAACAAATATTGCTCACAAGTGACGCAAAGAAATACGAAGCCTACATAATATCCTTTTTCTATTTTCTTGCAAAAATCGCAGTAATTATTGTGTTTCCCCAAACATTGATTCACTTCATACCACCTCCACTTAGCAGTATGAGCAAAATTTTATGCACTTAGACAATGTTATAGTTTAAAAAGCACACCCAGTTGGATGTGCTTTTTAAACTAACTATCAACCCGGCACCGATCTACGCTCGCAGGGGGAAGCCCCCAACTACTATCGACGCAAAAGAGCTTAACGACCGTGTTCGGCATGGGAACGGGT
>NZ_FMYM01000004.1 GCF_900096965.1 Shouchella lonarensis
TTTAACAGAGTGGGCGATTTTTTTGTGTTTTTTTGTTTGAAAAACAGAAAAAGCTGTCCTAAAGGTCATTTTTTACGACCTTTTGGGACAGCCCCTTGTTTATTAGCCGTTTTTTTTACAACATATGTGACCGTTGTTCACTTTGATTCAAGAGCTGTTTTTAGCGCTCGTATTTCCTCTAGTATCACACCTGTCTGCCCGTCTGTCTCACTAAAAACACCTTGCCCACAACTGGACAAGGTGCTCCAAAATCCCTTCCTCAACACTCTTCCGGCGTTCCCTCGTTCGTCGCCGTCCGAAAAGATGAGCCACAACCGCAATTGGCAATCGCATTCGGGTTATCAATTGTAAACCCGCCGCCCATCATGTTTTGCTTATAGTCAATAACAAGGCCATTCACAATCGGTGTACTTTCTTTATCGACCAAGACGCCAAGCCCATCTATTTCCATATACGTATCTTCTTCGTTACGCGTCTCATCAAAACCCATGCTATATGAAAGTCCGGAACAGCCCCCGCCTTTCACGCCGATACGGAGCATCAATTGTTCATTTCCTTCGTCTTCCTTCATCGCTTGAATATGCCCAAGCGCACTTTCTGTAATGGTAATCATTCTTTACACCTCCATCAATTCATTCTCCTTCCAGTATAAACGACTTTCGTCCAGTCACTCAAGCTTTGCGATCGACAAGGATAAAGGAAGTGTTTTAGACAATTCTCTTCTTTTCGCCACAATTTTGTAGTATAATGGATCGGGAGTATTGTCATATAGACAGATGGAATCTTGGAGGAGGAAGGGGACTGCCGAATATGAGTGTACTACTGGCAGATACAGCACTAACAGACATTAAAGACAAAGTTCTCGCCGGTGAGCGTCTGACGATTGCCGACGGTTTAACCTTATATGAAACACCGGATTTACTTGGTGTGGCTCAACTCGCCAACATTGTAAATGAACGTAAAAATGGACAAAACGTCTATTTTATTGAAAACTTATATATCAATCCAACCAATGTATGCGAAGCAAATTGTAGTTTCTGTGGCTTTAAACGCAAGCCTGGTGAAGAAGGCGCCTACACGATGGATGAGGAAGCGTTATTAAAATATATCTCTGATCGTTGGAATGATAACATCCGCGAATTCCACATTGTGGGCGGACACAATCATGAAGTTGGCTTTGATTACTACGTTAATACCGTTAAAATATTGAAAAAGCATTATCCGCATGTCACCGTCAAAGCTTACACCGGTGCTGAAATTGAATTCTTTTCGCGCTTAGCAGGCATTTCAATGAAAGAAGTCATCCAAACGCTCATGGATGCTGGCTTGTCTACATTGACTGGGGGCGGGGCAGAAATTTTAACAGAACGTTATCGGGCAATCATGAGTCCCGACAAAGCGTCAACAGATCAGTGGCTTGAAGCACATGAAACAGCGCACAACCTCGGCTTACGGACGCATTCGACGATGCTATATGGTTCAGTTGAAACAAAAGAAGAGCGACTCATTCATATGGCGCGCGTGCGCGAACTACAAGACCGCACGAATGGTTTTATGGTGTTTATCCCACTCGCGATGCAACCGAAAAATGTGAAAGCTGGCCTCAACCGTCGCACATCGGCTTACGATGACATGCGTACGATTGCCATTGCCCGCTTAATGCTTGATAACTTTGATCACATTAAAGCGTACTGGATTAACATTGGTGTACAACTGACACAAATGGCGCTCACATTCGGTTCAAGTGACATTCATGGCACATTGATTGAAGAACGCATCTCGCACTCGGTCGGGGCACTGACGTCAATGGGGATCACCCGCAAAGAATTGATTCATATGATCAAGAGTGCCGGGAAAATTCCCGTTGAGCGCGACACGTTCTATAACGTTATTAAGAAATATGAGTAAATAAAAAAACACCGCCTGAGCGGTGTTTTTGTAGTTACATATGCGCTTCTCCTGTACAAATATACGCTGCTGGCCCTTGCATATGAACGGTCCCGTCGACCGCCCATGTAATTGTGAGATCTCCACCTGGTAAATGTACGCATACCGGTTCTCCCTGCTTTGTATGACCGTTCAACACACCAGCGACAACGGCCGCACACGCGCCGGTCCCACATGCTTCCGTCATACCCGAACCCCGCTCCCAGACACGGAAACGATATTCAGTTGACGATAACACCTCGACAAACTCGACATTGACCCCGTCTGGAAAGCGTTCATCCGTAGATAGTGCCTTGCCAAACGTTGCGACAGGGGCCGGCTCGACGTCTGGCACGAATAACACTGCGTGTGGATTGCCCATCGAGACAGCGGTGATCCATGCTGTTTCTCCACCAACAGAGATCTCCTCATTCACTACGGATTCCTTTCCCTCTCCAAGCATAGGAATTGCATTGCGCGCGAGCACCGGCGTCCCCATATTGACTGTCACTGTTTCCACAATACGAGTCTCATTGATATGAACAGTGACTGAAACAATTCCACCAAGTGTCTCTATACAAAACTTTTCCGCTGACACGAGGCCATGTTCAAAACTATACTTTGCCACGCAGCGCAAACCATTGCCACAGTTTTTCGCTTCTGATCCATCAAGATTAAAAATGCGCATCCGCACGTCCGCCCGCTCAGATGGACCTATTAAAATGAGGCCATCACTACCGATGCCGGTATTCCGGTTTGACAAGTTGATCGCGAGTGTACGAAGCGATTCCTCTTCTAACACTTCTTCAAACAAATTAACATAAATATAGCTGTTACCGAGCCCATGCATTTTTGTAAACTTCATCTTTTCCTCACTTCCGTAACGGCTCATCTGCCCAAAAGTAATCATCGTCTGCTTCTAAAATCGGGAAAATGGCATGACAACATGGCATGACCCATTCCACTTTCTTTTGTTCCTTCATTCTCTCTAGTTGACGCGAACCAATTTGCGTCAGTACCTGCTCTTGCCCACAATAGGGACAAGCAGACACGTAAATGTCTTTTCCAGATACTTCATAAGGCCATGTATGGCTGAATGGTAAGACGGTCACCACCCATCGCTCCCTCCGCTTCCCTTAAAATAACGGGTTCTCTTCAATATGTTGATAAATATTTTTGACAAGTTCTTCTGGCGTCTCACCTGACACATAATCACCATTTACAAGTGCAAAATAATCACACGCACATGTACCACAATGATTTAGACAACCATACTCAATAATATCAAGATTTGGGTCACGTTCTAGCACTTCCATTGCGTCATGGGCTCCGCTAGCCAAATTACTGACACAAAACTCTATAATTGGTCTCATCTTTCTTTCACCTCAAAAATTATGCTACGCTGTCTGTCGTCTAAAGTCAATCTTTGTCGTCCTCCCCAATCACCAAGCAAATGTTTCCGTAACAAAACGTTCGAAAATGGTTGTGGAACGGTTATGAAATCGGTATAATCAAAACTGACTAGGGTAATTCCCTTTATCAGAAAGCGCTCTTATAAAAACATGCGATTTTCCTATACATTTACACATGCTATTGACATCACTTTTCCTCATCACCTTAAGGGCAATTTTACATAAAAGGAGACTTTTTCATGAAAAAACTCGTCGTTCTCGGTGCTGGCTACGGAGGCATGCGCATTTTACAACGCCTGCTGCCCAATGACCTGCCTAAGGATTGGGAAATTATTTTAATCGATCAATTACCTTATCACTGCTTAAAAACCGAATACTATGCGCTCGCCGCCGGAACCGCTACAGATCAACATTTACGTGTGCCTCTCCCAAAAGACGACCGTCTCACTGTGAAATATGCAACGGTCACAAATATTTCTCTTGCTGATCACATCGTAACGGTTGAAAAGGGGGAACAAATCTCGTTCGACAAACTCGTTATAGGGCTTGGCTGCACGGATAATTTCCATGGCGTTCAAGGTGCTGATCTTTATGCTCATAGCATTCAAACGATGGGTGCGACCCGTAAAACGTATGAATTACTAAGTAACGTCCGACCAGAAGGGACGGTTTCCATCGTTGGTGGCGGACTAAGTGGGGTAGAATTGGCGAGCGAACTGCGCGAAAGCCGCCCTGATTTAACGATTCGTCTTTTTGATCGTGGTGAATCGATTTTGTCTGTGTTTCCTAAAAAACTAAGTGAATATGTACAAAGTTGGTTTATTGAACACGGCGTCGATGTGAAAAACAATGCCAACATTACAAAAGTCGAACCAGGTGCCATTTATAATCACAATGAACGCATTGAAACCGATGCCGTCATTTGGACAGCTGGCGTACAACCAGTTGAGATCGTTCGTGCCCTCGATGTAGAAAAAGATCGATCTGGCCGTGTCATCTTAACCCCACAGCATTTCATACCGGGTCATCCTGATGTCTTTGTTGTCGGCGACTGTGCAAGCTTACCTTATGCCCCAAGCGCACAGCTTGCTGAAGGACAAGCAGAACAAATCGTCACCATTTTAAAGCTTCAATGGAAGGACGACACATTACCGGAAAAGATGCCACAAATTAAACTAAAAGGCGTACTCGGTTCACTTGGCAAAAAGCACGGATTTGGTATGATGGGCGATCGTCCACTCACAGGGCGTGTCCCACGCTTATTAAAAAGTGGCGTGCTTTGGATGTACAAATATCATTCTGGTTGATCCATCTCACAGCGAAAGGGCCGCTATTTTTTCCGTAATCACTTTCAAACTTGGGTTCCCTTCCGCAACTACGTCGCCATTTAACACAACGAGTGGATATATATACTCATCGTTTAAAATCTTCATTGCCCACATCTGATCTTCATCCGTGCTAGGACTGTCAATATCAACATAGCGGAAAACAAGCGGTAGTTCAGGAAACTTTCTCCAGAGGGCCGCCTCTAACCACGTCTTTGTCTCTTGCGATGACGGCATCTGTACACAGCCAGGACAAGGGCGATTGGCACCGTAAACCGTCACAGAGATTCTCTTCATATGGCTCACACCTTTCCTCCACTTAGCGTACACGACCTAAGTGAGTAAGTGCAACTATTACGCTTACAAGTCTTCTGCATGGATTTTTTTGCGCTGGGCGATTATAATGGAAGGAGATAAGAAAGGAGAGATGTCCAATGACCACCGGTGCAGATGTCATCGAACAAGTCCAAGAAGTCCTTGATAAACTTCGTCCATTTTTGCTTCGTGATGGCGGAGACGTAGAACTTGTAGATGTAGAGGACGGCATTGTAAAAGTACGACTGCTTGGCGCATGCGGATCTTGTCCGAGCTCAACGATCACACTAAAAGCAGGTATTGAACGGGCACTACTTGAAGAAGTTCCGGGCATTATTGAGATCGAACAAGTTTTTTAAACACATATATTTAAAGCGCGCTTCTGCTCTGAGAAAGCGCGCTTTTTCTCATCTTTACCGCTCGCACCGTAGTTTTACCCACACCCAGACAGCAATGATCAAGCTACCAAACATATTAAAAATTAAATCCACCATTGTATCAAAGTTATCGTCTTGCAATGTCATGTCAAACCATTCATCGCAAACAAATTCAAAAACTTCCCAAATGACTGCACCAAGAGCACCAAAAGAGAGTACAAACAAACATACAAAGAAAGGTGCTATGCTCACGCCACCCGAACGGTGCGTAAAGTATTTGTACAGATAGAAAGCCACAATAGGCAATAAAACCCCACTCATGAAGTGAAGCCATTTATCCCACCAACCGATCAAGTCGTACCATTCCATAATGGGTCCGAGATATTGTGAACCAAACACGAATGCAAGATAAAAAATCACTAGCCATAAAGGGAGATAAAACCTCGCTAGCCATCCAAGTAATGGTGGCATTAATCCGCTGATGACCCCAGATAAAGCGATGAGCACTTTGTCACCACTGCCATCCATGGCATAATAAATTGCTACAATGCCCATCAGTACCATATATAGTCCGCATACAACCCACATTTTAATCATCTTTGTTTTCATCATAACCCCCCAACAACATACTCTCCTCACTATGCACGTAAACAAGCAAATATACACCTATCTCCTAGGTAACCAGTCTAACTTCGGCAACGTACTTCTCTGCTTCACACGTGCCTCCTCAGCCAATTCTGCAAGTAGCTGTTCATTTCCCTTTTCTGTGTCCAACAATACTTTGAAATCCTCGGCAATGCCTCCCCGCTCTTCCGGTACTTGCGCACGATAATAATCCTCAATAATCTCAAAATAATGTAACGGAAATAATAAGCGCGCGTAGAGCAAATGCCATGTGAAGGGTGTCAATGGTTGCTGTTCTTCATACCCATTCAAAAAAGTAAATATTGGTGCAACTGTATACGATTGTGGATCGTCTTTCCTTGTACTACGAATCCACTCTGCCAAATCTCGTGCTGGATGGTCAAATAAAAAAGATGTTGGCGGTTTAATGACATCTCCACGTTCAGACATATACAACCATGTCCGATCGTTAAAACGATAATGACTAATTGTACCAGCATCTAAAGGAGATCTATATAAATCTAACTGCGCATCCACAGCAAATTGAATGGCATTTTCAGCAAGCCCCATGAAATAAGGATACGTATATAAAAATAATTCATCAATCTCCGTTTGTGGTCCTCTTGAAAATACAGTAACATACCATTCTTCTAGTTGTTCTAAGCGCTTCTCCCATAACGCTGGCCAATCGTTCACTGCAAGGTCTTGAAAGTGACTTGCTCCTTGTTGTCCACGCAAATGCCAGCCACGCAACTCACGTCCTAGATCAGCCACTGATTGGATCTTTGTGCCACGCCATCCACCCCCGTCAACATTTGGCAATGGAAACAAATACACATCTTGACCATCCACAAGTGCAGACAATTGTTCTGTTCGTGTTGGATGTAACGTTAACACAGACGGATCGCCTGCTTGATACATATACGTTGAAAATCTGACCATATCACTTTCTTCACAAATACACTCTTCCTTAGGCATGAGCAAGTACGGCTGATCATTTGCCGTGAAACCTTCATAATCACCTACGTAAAAACGGTCTTCACAGTACAATTTATAGAAGTCATAAACATTACGTTCTAGCAATGATTGTCCCTCCCCGCACAAACCTGTTATGATTAGTGTATGATGACCCATTCGCATAAAATGTATGTTTCTACCGTAGACTAAAAGAAAAATGCACTTGAGGAGGAAATTCATGACTTACGATGCAGTTGAACAAAAAGCACGGACTTGGCTAGATGAACGTGGCGTCAAGCTTGAAGACATCGCAGAACTCGTTTATTTTTTACAAAAAAAGTATCACCCAAACTTGACAATGGACATGTGTTTAGAAAATGTTGACCGCGTTTTGGCAAAGCGTGAAGTACAAAACGCTATCCTCACAGGTATTCAACTAGATGTTTTAACAGAGAAAGGCGTATTAGAAAAACCATTGCAACAGATGCTTGAACAAGATGAAGGGCTATACGGTGTGGATGAAATTATTGCTTTTGCAATTGTAAATGTGTATGGTTCTATTGGTTTTACAAACTATGGATACATTGATAAAGAAAAACCTGGTATCTTGAAACAGTTAAATAGCAAGTCTTCTGGTCAGTGTCATACTTTTCTTGATGACATTGTAGGAGCCATTGCCGCGGCTGCCTCTAGTAGGCTCGCGCACCGAAAAGCAAACGTGGAATAAGTCGGCTATAGACCGATGAACTTACCATATAAAAACGCCTCACAAAGTCTATAAAAACTTCGTGAGGCGTTTTACACATCGTCTCTCTGCCTTACTTATTCACCTTATCCACAATCATTGTGATGGCGCCATCCCCAGTTACATTTGTTGCTGTTCCAAAACTATCTTGCGCCATATAGAGTGCCATCATCAACCCAATTGCCGCCTCGGAGAAACCGAGCATTGACGTTAATACACCGAGCGCCGCCACAATCGCACCACCCGGGACACCAGGAGCTGCAATCATCACAACACCTAACATGACAATGACTGAAAGCATTGCGCCAAACGATGGCACAGAGAGATCACTTAGCACCGTCATGACAGCCATCGATGTAATGACAATTGTAATCATACTACCTGAAAGATGAATGGTCGCACATAGCGGCACTGCGAAATCTGCCACTTCCTCTTTCACACGGTTCTTCTTCACTTGATTCAGTGTTACTGGGATTGTTGCCGCGCTACTCATCGTCCCAACTCCAGTGAAATATGCAGGCAACATCGTCTTCAACGTACGTAACGGTGATTGACCTGCAATGAAACCAGCGGTTGTAAATTGCACACACAACCACAACCAATGTGTTGCCACGACGACAAGCAATACGAGCCCGAAAATCGACAACGTTTCATACACTTTCCCTGCCGCAGTCAATTCGGCAAAAATACCCGCAATATATATAGGTAAAAATGGAATTAATATTTTCATGATGCAACGTTCAATGATCTCTTTCCCTTCATCAAAAAAGGATTTCATCGTCGCACTTTTCGTTTTCGCTATGCCAATACCAAACAAAAATGCCATAGCCACTGCTGTAATAACACCCATAAGAGGCAGGATTTCTATTTCAATAAATGGCTGAAACGTAGCTCCCTCTGTAATAGCGGTCGATTCCGTTGCGACCATCGGCATGATGAATTTTGCAACGAAAAACGCCAGCGTCCCCGCCAGTAAAGTCGACACATATGCTGTCCCTACTGTTACTCCAACCATTTTCCCTTGCGACTTACCTAAACTTGCTACACCTGAAGTAATGAAAAATAAAATAATAAATGGTATGACAAAACCAAGAAATTGACCGAATAGTAACTTGACCGTTACTGCCAGTCTCGTCAAGAAATCTACACCTAATAGCCCAATCCCAACTCCGACTAACATACCTATGAAAAGCTTCACGATCAATTTCATTATTGTCACTCTCCTTTACAGCGTGTGTGTATATGATAACGCTGCGATCATTTTAGTTCATATTATCACGTTTTCCGACTTTTATCGATGTTTTTTTTGCTCCTTCTTTTGCTGAGGCAATCTCTTGTCTCATATCTTCCTCAATCGCACTGTGCTGTCTTATTTTTTTTTTCAATTGTAATTGCTTCATTTTTAGTCTCGTTTTTCTCATTATTATAATCTCCTTCCAACAGCAATATGATAACGCTATCAAAAAACGCTTTAATGAATGAATGATCATTCATTAAAGGTTACAGGGAAGCAGCGCCAAGATTACTTGACACCGCTTCTATCCCCCTTTAACCAATTGAGCCTTCCATTTCAAATTTAATGAGGCGGTTCATTTCCACTGCGTACTCCATTGGCAATTCTTTTGTGAATGGCTCGATGAAGCCCATGACGATCATTTCTGTTGCTTCTTCTTCGGATAAGCCACGGCTCATCAAGTAAAACAGTTGATCTTCTGATACTTTTGATACCGTTGCTTCGTGCTCAAGCGTAATGTTGTTGTTTAAAATCTCGTTGTACGGAATCGTATCCGACGTTGACTCGTTATCCATAATGAGTGTGTCACACTCAATTTTTGACTTCGAACCATCTGACTTCCGACCAAAGTGGCAAATCCCGCGATAAGTTACTTTTCCACCTTGTTTTGAGATTGATTTTGAAATAATCGTTGACGAACAGTTTGGCGCCAAATGCGATACTTTTGCGCCTGCATCTTGGTGCTGCCCTTTACCGGCAATCGCAATCGAAAGGACTGTCCCACGTGCGCCTTCGCCTTTCATAATAACCGCTGGATATTTCATCGTCAGTTTCGAACCGATGTTGCCATCGACCCATTCCATTGTCGCGCCTTTTTCAGCAACCGCACGCTTTGTGACCAGGTTGAAGACGTTTGGTGCCCAGTTTTGGATGGTTGTATAACGACAATATGCGTCATCCTTGACAATGATCTCAACGACCGCACTATGAAGAGAATTCGTCGTATATACAGGTGCTGTACAACCCTCAACATAATGGACCGAGCTGCCTTTATCAGCAATGATGAGTGTTCGCTCAAACTGCCCCATATTCTCAGAGTTAATTCGGAAGTACGCTTGCAGCGGTGTATCGACTTTCACACCTTCAGGTACATAGATGAACGAACCGCCTGACCATACTGCCGAGTTTAACGCAGAAAACTTATTGTCTGATGGCGGGATGACCGTCGCAAAGTGTTCCTTGAAAATCGCTTCGTCTTCTTTCAGCGCTGTATCCGTATCTTTAAACACAACCCCAAGGTCTTCTAAATCCTCTTTCATGTTGTGGTAGACAACTTCAGACTCATATTGCGCTGACACACCAGCAAGATATTTTTGCTCAGCTTCTGGAATTCCAAGCTTATCAAACGTATTCTTGATTTCCTCTGGGACCTCATCCCAAGAACGCTCGGACTTCTCAGAGGCTTTTACGTAGTACGTAATGTCATCAAAATTTAGCTCTGAAAGATCGCCACCCCATTGTGGCATCGGCATTTTATAAAATTGTTCAAGTGATTTCAAACGGAAATCGAGCATCCACTGCGGTTCATCTTTCATGCGCGAGATTTCTTCGACAATCTCTTTTGTCAACCCGCGTGCTGAACGGAAAATAGACACGTCGCGATCCGAAAACCCGTATTTGTATTCCCCGATCTCTGGCATTTTCTTCGCCATAGGAATCCCTCCTTTTATTTTCGTTCATTTATATCTGCAAACACATACCTTATCCTTTGTATAACCCTTGTTCTAATGCTTTCCACGCAAGCGTCGCACACTTAATGCGTGCCGGAAACTTCGTCACACCCGACAACGCTTCGATGTCGCCTAAATCCAGACCACCCGCATCGCCCGCTTTACCTTGCATCATGTCGGAGAAGAAAGCTGAGAGCTTCAGTGCGTCTTCAACCGTCAAGCCTTTCACTGCTTGGGTCATCATCGACGCCGATGCCATGCTAATCGAACAACCTTCTCCTGTAAATACCGCTTTCGTCACTTTCCCATCTTCCACATTCATCTGGACTTGGACGCGATCACCACAAGTCGGATTATTTAAGTTGACACACAATGTATCGCCTGAAAGCTCCCCGCGGTTTCGCGGATTTTTGTAATGGTCCATAATGACTTGACGGTAAAGTGTATCTAAATCATAAGAGGACATCGCTAAAATACTCCTTTACCTTAATGAGTCCTTGGGCTAAAGCATCGACATCTTCTTTCGTGTTATATACGTAGAAACTTGCCCTTGCTGTCGCGGTCACTTCTAACCACTTCATCAATGGTTGGGCACAATGATGCCCTGCCCGGACCGCAATCCCTTCTGCATCCAGGACCGTCGCAACATCATGCGGATGAATATCACCAAGTTGGAATGTGATCACACCGGCGCGTGAGTCAGGACCAAAAATCGTCAGTCCTTCCATCTCCCCGAGCCGCTCAAACGCATAATCGACAAGCATGTGCTCATGTTGTTCGATTGCCTCTAACCCAAGTTCATGGAGGAAGTCAATGGCCGCACCCATTCCAATCGCGCCAGCAATGATCGGCGTGCCACCTTCTAATTTCCACGGTAACTCTTTCCATGTTGAGTCATACAGGTCAACGAAGTCAATCATTTCGCCGCCATATTCAACCGGATCCATTTGCTCAAGTAATGCCCTTTTGCCGTACAAAGCGCCAATCCCTGTCGGTCCCCCAAGTTTGTGCCCAGAAAACGCGAAGAAATCACAATCTAGCGCTTGCACATCGACCGTCATATGCGGTGCACTTTGCGCGCCATCAACGACCATGACCGCGCCATGTTTATGAGCAATCGCTGCGATCTCAGCAATCGGATTAACCGTGCCTAAAACATTTGATACATGCATGACCGCAACAATTTTTGTCTTCTCATTCACCGTATCCTCCACATCACGAAGCGCGATGGTACCGTCCGCTTGTAGAGGGAGATATTTCAGCACTGCCCCCGTCCGCTTTGCAAGTTGCTGCCACGGGATAATGTTGGAATGATGCTCCATTAAGGAAATCACAATTTCATCGCCTGCCTGCACATGCATATCACCATATCCACGGGCAACCATATTTAACGCCGTCGTTGTCCCGCGTGTGAAAATGATCTCCGCTGCCTCACCGGCATTGAGGAACGCACGCACTTTTTCACGTGCCCCCTCGTATTCATCCGTCGCCCGGGTACCGAGCGTATGCACACCGCGGTGTACATTTGAATTGTAACGGCGATAATAATCCTCAATTTTTTCAATGACCGGTAACGGCTTTTGTGCTGTGGCCGCACTGTCTAAATAAACAAGCGGATGCCCGTTGACTTGTTGATCAAGAATTGGAAACAGTTTCTTGACCTCATATGCATTCATCGTTTTGCTTTCCTTTCAATCACGGATCGCATTTGCTTTTGTACCGCTTCAACTGGCAGTTGTGAGACGACCGGCTCTAAGAAACCACGAATGACAAGCCGCTCTGCTTCTTTGCGCGAAAGTCCACGACTCATTAAATAAAACATTTGTAGTGGATCAATCCGCCCAACAGACGCTGCATGTCCAGCGGTGACATCATCTTCGTCAATCAACAGAATCGGGTTCGCATCTCCGCGCGCCCGCTCACCGAGCATTAAAATGCGCTCTGTTTGTTCACCATGAGATTTTGTCGCTGCTTTTTCAATTTTAGAGATCCCATTAAAGATCCCCAGCGCGCGGCCTGTCATGACCCCATGTTTTAAAATATAACCTTCAGATCGTTTCCCGTAATGTTTAATCAACGTTGTGAAGTTTTGCTTTTGATTGCCTGTCCCAACGGAGACCATCTTTGTATCTGCAAAAGAATTGTCGCCTACAAGATACGTAATATTTTCTGAAACAGTATCGCCATCGTTCATTTGTCCAAGCGCCCAATCGACACGTCCGTCTCGTCCAACGTGAGCACGACGGACGATATAAGACGTCGTTTGCTCCGCTAATGTATCAACCGCTCCGAAAGAGACGCGGGCCCCATCGCCAACGTATACTTCCGCGACAACGTTTGCGACCGCCGCTTCTGCACCGTATGCGGCATAGTTTTCTACATAAGTGACGTTACTACCTGTTTCTGCAACAATTAAGACGTGGTTAAACAACCCCGCATTTTCTTGGGAAACAGCGTAAACCGCTTGTAGTGGCAATTCAACTTGGACCCCTTTTGGCACGTAAATAAAGACGCCGCCATTCATCAACGCTGCATGTTGTGCCAGCAGGCGATTCTCGTCTACTGATACCGCTTCGGTAAACAAATACTTCTTCACTAAATCACCGTGTTCACGCACTGCGGTTGCAAAGTCGGTGAAAATCACACCTTTTTCTTTCAAAGCCGCTGCTTGTGTCTCATACACCGTTGCACTATTTTCTTGCACAAGCACATTATTACCTGTTGCTTCTTGATCAACATATTCAAGAATGTCTTGCGATAAATCAGCTATGCGCGCTACTTTTGTCGCTATCGCACGTGTTTGTGTAAACGTCGTAAAGTCCCAGTTATGGATCTTTGTCTTATCTGGTGTCGGAAGTGCGAGGCTTTCCATCTTTTTAAACGCACTCAAGCGCAAATCCGTCAGCCATTTCGGTTCGTTCAGCGCTTTTGACTGCGCAGCAATTTCGCTTGAATCAACCTTCGTATTCGTCTCAACTGACATACATACCATCCTTTGCGTATTTAATCCTTCGTGCGCTCTTATACGTTGACGCGCTCGTCTTCAATGCCTAACTCTTCTTTAATCCAGTCATATCCTTCTGCTTCGAGACGACGCGCAAGATCTGCGCCACCTGATTTTACAATCCGACCTTGCATCATCACATGTACATAGTCTGGTGTAATGTAATCAAGTAACCGTTGATAGTGGGTAATAATTAAGCAACCAAAATCGTCACTGCGCATTTGGTTGACACCTTCAGAGACAACTTTCAATGCGTCAATGTCAAGACCCGAGTCAATCTCATCTAAAATGGCAATCTTCGGCTCAAGCATCAACAGTTGCAAAATTTCATTCCGCTTCTTCTCTCCACCAGAGAAGCCTTCATTTAAGTATCGTTGTGAGAATGATTGATCCATATCAAGGACACCCATCTTCTCGTCCATTTTGCGAATAAACTTCATTAATGATAGCTCGTCGCCTTCTTCGCGATTGGCATTGATTGCTGAACGCATGAAATCGGCATTCGTAATCCCGCTAATTTCGCTTGGATATTGCATTGCAAGAAACAGCCCAGCGCGCGCACGCTCGTCTACTTCCATTTCTAGCACATCTTCGCCGTCCATCGTCACAGAACCACTTGTAATTTCATATTTTGGGTGCCCCATAATCGCCGATGCCAGCGTGGACTTCCCGGTTCCGTTCGGTCCCATAATCGCATGGATTTCGCCACCTTTAATTTCAAGGTTAAAATCCTTTAAAATTTCCTTATCGTCAATCGCAACATGCAAGTTCTCGATCTTTAAGTTTGGTACAGACATGTTATTTCCCTCCATCAATATGAATAGGTCACTCACACACGCGTGAGCCACCTTTTGCGTTCTCAAGACACGCTTTCTTAGCGAATAGATCACCCTTTTTGCCGATCGTGACTTAAAGTAATGATTATCAATCTATTCTCATTCTAATCTTATAACAAATCAAAGGACACTTCAAGGACAGTGCCTATAAAAATCAAATTCCTTTTATAGGGAGACAATCCCAAGTAATAATGCCACACCGAGTAACACAAGACTAAATCCCCACACCCAAAAGAATGAATAACGAATATGTTTGCCCATTTCTGCCCCTGCTAACCCGAGCGCCAGCCATAGTGCCGGGGAAAATGGACTAATAAATGTCCCAATAATATTACCGATAATCATCGCGTACGCACTTGATACACCGTCGACGCCAACACTTGTGACGATTTGATCAACGACGGGTAACAATGCGAAGTAATAGGCATCTGTATTTAAGACGAGTTCAAACGGCACCCCAAACACACCAATGACGATGTGTAAATAAGGCAAAAGAAACCCAGGTAGTACGGCCACCATATCACGTGCCAATGCATCAAGCATCCCACTGCCGCCTAAAATACCTAAAAACGATCCCGCAGCTAAAATAATTGCCGCCATCAACAAGGCATTTGGTGCATGCGCTTTAATCCGCGCCATTTGTGCATCGACATTCGGATAATTGACTACGAGCGCAATCGATAACGCCATCATAAACACAAATCCAGCTGGCACAATACCCCAAACAAGCATCCCAACGAGTGCTAATGTGAGAAGTACATTGAACCACAATAACCGCGGACGTACGAGCAACGCCTTTTCTTCTTGCTGTTGTTCTTCAAATGACAAATCTACTGTGGCGCTCATCTGTGATTGTTCTACACCCAATCGTTTTGCAATCCGTCTCTTTTCTCGTAAGCCAAGTAACACAGCTAAGCCAATCAATAGCAATAACCCAATCACTTGCAACGGGATGAGCGGTCGCCACAACTCAGACGGATCCATCTCTAATACTGCTGCTGTTCTCCCAAGTGGCCCGGCCCATGGCAACATATTCAAGATACTCGCGCTTGTCCCAACAAGTAACAACAATAAATACGGACTCATGTGCAGCCGCTGATAAAGAGGTAATAATGCTGGAATCGTAATTAAAAACGTAGATGCACCCGATCCGTCTAAATGGGCAATCGTTGCTACCAATACGGTCGCCACGGCAACCGCGACAACATTTCCCCGCGACAGCGCAATCATTTTATTGATTAGCGGGTCAAACATGCCGGCATCTTGCATCACACCGAAAAATAAAATTGCAAAAATAAACATGATCACAACCGGGATCACTTTTCCAACCCCGTCACTAAAGAAATCACCGATCTCAACCAAACCGAAACCTGCCACAAGCGCACTTATGACTGGTATCATGACAAGGGCAATAATAGGTGAAACTTTTCCACGTAGTAGTAAAATAACGATCGTAATAATCGTAAATAAGCCGATTAAACTAAGCATCTATGTTTCCTCCTAACCCGATGTAAAGCGCTTACACAAATGGAAATATAATGATACTATAACATAAATGGCCGCGGCGGACACAAAAAATGCTCCCGATAACGAGGCACACACATACTTGTCTCGTCGGCGCTCACTCTCTTAACCAGTTGTCATGCCACCTCCCCATGATCACGGTATGATAATATTTACCATCAGACAAGCACTTATCGTTTTTTAATACGCCTTCCATTTCGAATCCTAATTGTTTGTACAATTGAATCGCGCGATCGTTTGTTTCTAAGACATTCAGTGCCATCTTTTTAATATGGTTCTGATCTGCCCACGTGATTGATTGTTTCAATAAATTTTTCCCAATCCCATACCCCCAAAAATCTTTTAAGACACATACACCAAACGTTACTTTATGAGCGAGTCTCGTTAAATCATTTCCTTCACATCTTGAAAAGCCAACAATTCTCTCATCTACGACTGCTACTAAAAATAAATGGCAGTTGTGGTCACGATCCGTTTGAATGATTTGTGCAAATGCTTGTTCATCTAGCACGCCTTCTCCCGGCGCTCGGTCTAACATTTCTGTCTCACTATCAATTTGTACTCTTAATACCGACAATGCTTGTGCATCCTCTCTCCTTGCACACCTCACCGTATAAGATACCTCCCGTACCTCAAACTGCTGTTCATTAATAACCATTTTTTCGCCTCTCTTTCCTAAGTAGCTCCTTGACGAGCCTCACTCACCGCATGTATACTATAGTTACACAATGCATATCATAACAAAGACCATGGGTGCATAGACACACCCACGGTCAAAGAGTAGGCAGCCGCTTTAAAAGTGGTCGCCCTGCAAGCGGATTCGCTAACCCACCGGCTTGAGCGGGAAACTCTGAGGTGGGTTAGTCGTTTTTCATAAACAACTTGATCGCTTCCAAAATGAAGTACGCTACTTTGAGACAGGGCTCAAGCCACGCTTTGACTTTTTGGAGCATCGGCAACACCTCCCCCGCAGGGAGATATTGACCACCTTGGAGTTCCTTTTCCGAGCTACTGCGCTACCGTCTCTATCATACTTAAGTGCTTCACGTTTCGTCAAATAATTTGATTACTTTTTTAACAAATAGTTACCTTCACAAACCATCATTTTCCTTTCTCCCATTTTGCTTCACCAATAATAAGTGCCCTTCTTCTATATAAAACTTCGGCCACGCGCACATGAAATGTATACACTTCATTCATCACACTCAACCCACACTGTTTTAGCTCAGCATACCGAAACACCTTCTTTAAATCTAGCAATCAACCTTCGCGCTTGCTTCGATAAATACCGCCTTGATAACCAAATAATGGCTGCTTTTGCTTCTAATGTCGTATCTACCAACGAAAATACCTCTACCCCTGGCGGACGAAACGTTTCCAAGGTTGACTTAGGCACAATCGTTGCGCCAACGCCGTTCGCAACAAGCGCCAGCAACAAAGTGACATCCGGACACTCACACACAACATTTGGCTCAAACTGATGCGCCCGACACGCGTCTAGGACCATTTCATATTGGCCCGTTCCATGCACCCGGTGTAACAGTAACAACGGTACCTCCCGTAAGTCTGCCATAGACAAGCTATTACCTGACTGCGGTAGCCTCCATCCTGCCGGAAACACCACGACAAAAGGCTCGTCCGGTAAACGAATATGTGCAAATTCGGACAGTGGCAGCGGCAAACGCACAAGGCCAAGCTCAACAGTACGATTTTTGACGAGTTCACTAATACGATACGAGTCACCATCATGCAAAGAGAAGCGGACATTCGGATACTGCGTGCGAAACTGTTGCATTTGTGCTGGCAAGTAAGCAAAGCATGATTTCACCGTACCAATCGCTAGCGTTCCACTTAACCCTTCGCCGCGATCTCGCACCTCCATCCGAACCTCTTCCATCTCCTGTAACAATCGTTCCGCCTTCGTAAAGAGCACTTCCCCTGCTTGCGTCAATGTCATCGTCCGCCGATGCCGCTCAAATAACGTCACCCCAAGCTCTTGTTCTAGTAACTTTAATTGTTGACTAAGCGGCGGCTGCGCCATATGCAGTTTTTTCGCTGCTTTTGTCACTTGCCCCTCACAAGCAATCGTATAAAAATATTTTAGTTGTTTCATATCCATCTAACTCACCACCCACTATATCTTTTTCGTATCGTTTATATATTAAATCAATATTTATCATATAGCGTAACACATGGTACGTTTAAGAGACAATATATTTAAAAAGGAGTGTACACAATGGATTATACTGCAGCAGCAAAACAACTACGCGGGTCGATCGCCCCAGTCGTCACCCCATTCACAGACAATTACAGCATTGATTTCGACGCCATGACTTCCCTCATCAACTGGCACATCGACCAAGGTAGCCACGGCATTTCTGTTACTGGGACGACAGGCGAACCGAGCTCACTGACGTACGAAGAGCGCACCCGTGTGATGGCGCATGCCGCAAAAACGGTCGCCGGACGGGTTCCATTTGTCCCTGGCACCGGGTCTGTCAATCATGAAGAAACTTTGAATCTCACGAAAATGGCGCAAGAAATAGGTGCCGATGCCGCAATGGTCATCGTTCCTTACTATAATAAACCATCACAACACGCGCTCTATAATCATTTTAAAGCAGTTGCCGCGAGTGTGGACATTCCAATCATCATTTACAACATTCCCGGTCGAACGGCCGTCAACCTTCATGTCGATACACTCGCCCGCTTAAATGAGGATTGTCCCAATATTATTGGTGTCAAAGAGTCGAACAAAGACTTTGAGCACATCAACCGCGTGTTACTAAAATGTGGCCCGGAGTTCAACCTTTATTCGGGCATCGAACTGCTCTGTTATCCAATGCTTGCGATTGGTGGCGCCGGTCACATTAGTGCGACTGCCAATGTGATGCCGGAAAAAGTCGCGGAACTATACGATGCGTGGGTGGCAGGCGATACCGACCGTGCTCGTTCGCTCCATTATGAATTGATGCCTCTAAATGATGTGTTGTTTCAAGACACGAACCCAGCACCACTGAAAGCTGCACTCGGAATGATGGGCAAAATCGCACCCGTGCTCCGTCCCCCGATGGCACTACCTACAACAGCCCTACAAAAAGACATCGCGAATGTCTTAAAAAATTATACAACGATTGAGAACGAGACGATTTCTTCATAACGCCAGGAGGAGATGAAAATGACACACGCGCATGCGCAAACAAACACACCGCTCACACATGACAGCAAAGTCACCGATATCAAACTTTACATTAATGGGCAGTTCGTTGATGCGGCAACGAAAGAAACGTTTGCCAATATCAATCCGTTTACGGAGAAAACAATCAACAACGTCGCATCCGGTGACGCGCCTGACATTGATGCCGCGGTGACCGCTGCCAAAACTGCTTTTCACGGCGAATGGGGTCGGTTAAAACTGACCGAGCGACTCGCGTATGTACACAAAATTGCCGATCTCATTGATGCACATATCGAGGAGATTGCGCCGCTTGAGTCGCTTGATACCGGGTTACCGCTCGCACAAACGAAAAAAATGGTCGCCCGTGCCGCGCAAAATTTCCGTTTCTACGCAGAGATGGTCGCGACGCGCCTGACAGGGGATGCATATCCTGTCGACGACCAATTTTTAAACTACACGATGTACAAACCAGTCGGCGTTGCTGGGCTTATCACCCCGTGGAACGCGCCCTTTATGTTAGAAACATGGAAGATCGCTCCGGCACTCGCGACAGGCAATACCGTCGTGTTAAAACCAGCCGAGTGGTCGCCACTGACAGCGAACAAGCTCGCAGAAATCATTCATCAAGCAAACTTACCAAAAGGCGTCTTTAACGTGGTGCACGGTTATGGCGAAACAGCCGGCGCTGCCCTTGTCGCCCATCCAGATGCCCCCCTCATCTCTTTCACCGGAGAAACGACGACCGGCAGTGAAATTATGAAAAACGGGGCCCCGGCATTGAAACGGTTCTCGATGGAACTGGGCGGGAAATCGCCGTTCATCGTGTTTGCTGATGCCGACCTCAACCGGGCGCTCGATGCTTGTACGTGGGGGATCTTTTCCTTTAATGGTGAACGCTGCACCGCCAACTCACGCCTCTTTTTACACGACAGCATTTACGACACCTTCGTCGCGGAATTAAAGAAGCGCGTACAAAACATCCGCGTTGGTGACCCACTTGATCCAGAAACAGAAGTCGGCCCGCTCATCCACCGTGAACATTTTGAAAATGTCTCTCGCTATCTCGACATTGCTAAAGAAGAAGGTGCTGAAGTCGTGAGCGGTACACTATCACAAGTGGAAAATGGTCACTTCGTTGCACCGACATTATTGCTTAACGCCCACGGTGACATGCGTATCGCAAAAGAAGAAATTTTCGGTCCGGTAATGACTGTTTTCCGCTTCTCTACTGAAGAGGAAGTAATTGAAATGGCCAATGACACGCGCTACGGTCTCGCCGGTTACGTTTGGACGCAAGACGTGAAACGGGCGCACCGCGTCGCGCATGCAGTCGATGCTGGCATGTTGTGGGTCAACGCCCAAAATGTCCGCGATTTACGCATTCCATTTGGTGGTGCGAAACAAAGCGGCATCGGACGTGAAGGTGGGCATTACGCGTTTGAATTTTATACCGAAGTGAAAGCGATCCACGTTGCACTAACAGATCACCCCATTCCAGCATTCGGGAAAAAACGATAGGAGGAACGACCATGGGCGCCAAAACAGGCCAACAATATATCGACCGTTTAAAAGCAGCGAAAAACCATGTGTATGTACACGGAGAGAGAGTGAACGACGTCACGACCCACCCAAATTTTAAAAATGTCGTCCGCTCAATGGCCCATTTATATGACTTACAACACGAACAAGGAGAAACGATGCTGTACACTTCGCCGACATCCAGTGATCCGGTCGGCATGACATTTTTACAACCGACTTCGATTGATGATTTAATCAAACGGCGGACGGCGATTCAAGCGTGGGCGAAAACATCAGGCGGTATGCTCGGCCGTTCGCCTGACTATTTAAATGCTGAAATGATGGCGATGGGCACAAACAATGCTTTATTTGCCGAAGCAGACCCAATGTTTGCCGAAAATACGAAGCGTTACTATGAGTTTGCCCGGGAAAATGACATTAGCTTGACGCATACACTCATTCATCCGCAAGTAAATCGAGCGAAAGCACAGCACGAACAAAAAGACGCCAACGTCGCCCTCCATCTTGTCAAAAAAACGACGGACGGTATCATTGTTGATGGCATTCGCCTTCTCGCCACCCAAGGCGGGATTACAGACGAAATTCTCGTCTTCCCGTCTACCGTGAAAAAAGCGGGCGAATTAGACGATCCATACTCACTTGCATTTGCGATTCCAAACAATACACCAGGGTTAAAATTTTTAAGTCGTGAATCATTTGACCCCGATAAAAGTACATGGGACTATCCACTCTCTTCCCGGTTTGAAGAAGGCGATGCGATCGTTTCATTTGAAAACGTTTTCGTACCATGGGAGCGTGTCTTTGTTTGTGGTCATTCTAGTATTTGTAACCGCACATTCCGTGAAACGAATGCGGTCGTTCATATGTCGCATCAAGTCGTCGCCAAAAACATTGTCAAAACCGAATTTGTCCTCGGCACGGCGTTGTCGATCATGGACGCGATTGGCATTGATGGATTCCAACACGTACAAGATAAAGGCACTGAAATGATGCTTGTGCTTGAAGCGATGAAATCTCACTTATATCGCGCCGAGCACAATGCAAAACGAGATGCTTCTGGCACAATGACACCCGACTTCGAAGCACTGAACGCTGCGCGCAATTGGTACCCGCGCGTCTACCCACGCCTCACGGAAATCATCCGCATTCTTGGTGCTTCCGGCTTGATGGGCATCCCGACTGAAGCAGATTTCTCACATGAAGAAATTGGTCCATTGCTTGAGCGTGGCTTACAAGGCAAGCATGTGACCGGCTCTGAACGGGTGCAATTATTCCGACTCGCTTGGGATTTAACGATGAGCGCTTTCGGTAGCCGTCAAGCCCACTACGAATACTATTTCTTCGGTGATCCGATCCGTATGGGCATGGCTTACTTTGATACTTTCGAAAAAGCCCCGTACAAACAGTACGTCCAAGATTTCTTGAAGGGACGGGAAGCAACGACGCCTACAGGAGGGGACGCGCGATGATTGATTTAGGGATTATTCGCGCCGGGCGCGCTGTCTTGCACGTGACAGACTTAGATGCGTCACGCAAATTTTACGTCGATGGACTTGGGTTTATCGAGACCGAATCAGATGAAACGCATTTATATTTACGCGGCTTGGAAGAACATAACCATCATTCGTTGTTACTAAAAAAAGCCGCCAAGCCAAGTGTGGAAGTAATGAGTTATAAAGTCCGCCATCCTGATGATTTAGAAAAACTTGCGGCGACCTTTTCTGAACAAGGATATGAGACAACATGGTGCGAGCGCGGCAGTCAACACGCCATCGGACGTACGTTACGCGTGCAAGACTTATCCGGGCTGCCGCTTGAATTTTACGCCGAAATGACTGTCGTCGAGCGCATGTTACAGCGCTATGATCTATACAAAGGCGCCCGAATCCAGCGCATTGACCATTTCAACTGCATGGTGCAAAATGTAGAGGCAGCGTACCATTTTTACATGAAGACGTTAGGGTTTGCTTGCTCAGAATACACCGCAACGGACGAAGAGGCAATTTGGGCTGCGTGGCTCCACCAAAAGCCGAGTGTACACGATGTCGCATTTATGAACGGGGTCGGGCCACGCTTACACCACGTTGGTTTTTGGCTCAGCGACCAGCTTAGTTTAATCCATGCCTGTGACGTGCTTGCCTCGATTGGTTATGCAAAAACAATCGAACGCGGGCCCGGAAGACACGGGCTATCCAATGCCTTCTTCCTTTATTTACGTGATCCTGATGGCCATCGCATCGAGCTTTACAACGGTGATTATTTAACAAGCGATCCCGATTTTAAGCCGATTCGTTGGGACTTAGACGACCCACGCCGAGCCACATTTTGGGGACATGCCGCGCCAGACAGCTGGTTTGACGAAGCTTCACCCGTCCAACACGTGGTGACGAAACAAGTCGTCGCTACAGCTGAACCGATTTTAAAGAAGCAAAAACCAACGTTCATGTTGTGATGAGACGCATTTTTTACAATTGGGAGGGTCATGACGATGAACATCCAGCAATACATTGACACGACGCTTCAACCATATATATTAAAAGATTGGGGCGAACAGCGCGATACAAGTGTGCTCACCGCCCCTTACGACGGGCGCACACTCGCGCACATTCCGCGCATGTCGAAAGCAGACGTCGATCAGGCGATTACAGCTGCGGCACAGGCAAAAGAGGCGATGGCCGCTCTTCCTGCCCATCAGCGCGGTGACATATTAGACCGGCTCGTCTCCTTGCTTGAGCAAAAACAAGACATCGCCGCGGCACTGATTTGTGCTGAAACCGCCAAACCAATCCGCACCGCAAAAGAAGAAGTGGCGCGCACGATCCAAACATACCGATTCGCTGCCCATGCTGCGTATAACCAGCGCGGAGAGACGTTGCCAATGGACGCAGCCCCTAATGGGGTTGGACGGATTGGCTTGACGATGCGCGAGCCGCTCGGCATCATTGGTGCGATTACACCGTTTAATTTCCCACTCAATCTTGTCGCGCATAAGATCGGGCCAGCGATTGCTTCTGGAAATACCGTCATTTTAAAACCAGCTTCACAGACACCGTTGTCGGCCTATTTTTTAGGACAATTACTCACGGAAGCAGGACTACCAGCCGGTGCTTTTCATATCGTCACTGGTAGCGGAAAAACCATCGGCGATGCGCTTGTCACAGACGACCGCGTCCAAATGATTACCTTCACTGGCAGTGCCGAAGTCGGAAAAGAAATTCGCGCCAAAGCAGGCTTGAAAAAAGTGACGCTTGAACTCGGCTCCAATTCCGCCCTCATTGTTGACAAGCAAATCGACCCGCACGCGATTGCAAAACGCTGTGCGATTGGTGCCTTTACTTTTCAAGGACAAGTATGTATTTCATTGCAACGCATTTATGTCCACGAAGACCTTTATGATGAATTTGTTGCTGCTTTTATTAACGCCAGCAAATCCCTTGTGACAGGCGATCCGACGCATGACGAGACGGATATATCGGCACTCATTTCAGAAAACGATGCCGCGCGTGTTCATACGTGGATCAACGACGCGCTTGAAGCAGGCGCAACACTTGGGTGTGGCGGGCATCGCGATGGTGCGATCATCGAGCCGACTGTTTTGCTACATGTCCCAAAAGAGACACGTATCTCTTGCGATGAAGTTTTCGGCCCTGTCGTGCTCATTAATCGCATTGCGTCTCTAGAAGAAGGGGTCACCCACGTCAATGATTCACGCTACGGCCTGCAAGCCGGGATTTACACGAATGATATCCATCACGCTTTAAACGCTGCCAAGAAACTACACGTAGGCGGCGTCATGATCAATGACATCCCCACTTACCGTGTTGATCATATGCCTTACGGGGGCGTCAAAGAAAGTGGCACCGGACGCGAAGGCATTACGTATGCGATCGAAGAAATGACAGAACTGAAACTCGTTGTCTTTAACCAACTGAAATGAGAGGGGGGCTTTTCCATGGATGAACAACGTTTCCGCACGGCGATGAGCCGCTTTCCAACCGGTGTGACCGTCATTACAACAAACATTGATGGCATCACGCACGGGATGACCGCAAATGCTTTTATGAGCGTATCACTCAACCCAATGCTCATTGCCGTATCCGTTGCCAACAAAGCGGCCATGCACGCGTATTTAGCGCAGTCTGGGCGCTTTGCCGTGAACTTATTAACGAAACAACAAGCGGATATATCGACCCATTTCGCCGGTGGGCCACAAGTGGACAATATCTCCTTTGAAACGTTTGACCAGCTCCCTATTTTGCGCGATGCGCTTGCTTACATTACTTGTGACGTGCACAACGCCCACCAAGAAGGGGATCACACCATTTATATTGGCGCCGTTCGAGACTTAGTCGTCAATGATGAGCAACCGCTTGCTTATTTTTCTGGGAAGTATTGTGGGGTGATGTAAACAACCCTACATTTCTTCCTAAAAAAGATATGCAAAAAGCCGAGCTGTGCTCGGCTTTTTGTCATTTTACTTGGAGATAACGCCAACCCCACACCAGCTCCTACCCCATTACACGCGAGTTAACCTGACAAATCGTTTCTTTCATTTTCCCCTCTACAAACTCGTCAAAGTAGTCACTTTGCCACTTCTTCGTTCTCTGTGCTTGACTTGCTGTCGGTGTTGTCCATGGGCCATAGACGCGAAAAGCCCGTTTACCCCCAATATGTTGCCGAGAAAATATGCCCTTTTTTATAAGCACTAATTTAGGGAAAAGAAACATCCCACATCTAGCACCTTCATCACTTGCAATGAGCACCCACTCGATGTCATCAGACGCATCGAGTGGCGCAATTTCAAATGCAGGTGTCTCCCTTTTCCATAAGGTGACAAACTGCCCCACTTTTTTTGGTGTGCGTTTCGCTTGACGAAAAAGCGCACGCTGTCCATTCAAATGAAATTGAACAGCGCCGTATTCAGCGCTTTCATGTTCCCTATAAGATTCACTAACTTGAATACCAGCTGGAGTCAATATTTCATTACAAATCCACTCGAATGAATACGGTAACTCCCCTACACTTGCGTCAACAGACCATTTCGGACGCGTATTTGTCAATGTCATCTATTTAATCCCCTAACTTCTACGCTTATACCGCTCATGAATATTATTCTTCTTATAAGTCCCACCTTCCGCAAACTCCACCAACTCCAACGAAAGCGCAAGATAACGTCGTTCAAACACATCGGCAAACGTGTCACACACAACCGCAAACACCGCCTCGCACACTTCTGTTTTCACTTCTTCAGTGCGCCCGGCCCCGATTTTCATAATGACATGTACAAATGCGTCATCTTCTGCGCCATCGACAACGACATAATCGTGCAACATGATCGCGCGCGAACGGATCCCTCCAACGGGAAAAAGGGGCGCGCGATCAATCAATACTTGGTTGATCTTTGCTAACAGCGATCGCATATCGGTTTCGCCTTGCAAATTATCGGTATATTCCACTGTAATATGTGGCATCGTGCGCCTCCTTTACGATCGTCCAACAGCTTGTTTCTCCCTTACAATCGTATTCGCAAGCTTCCCTAACCCTTCGATTTCTGTAATTATCTCATCACCGACTTCCACATTCACCGTCCCTTTCGGCGTCCCGGTCAAAATGACATCTCCTTTAGACAACGTCATAAACGAGCTGATGTGCGCAATTAACTGCGGGATCGTAAACACCATGTCGCGTGTCGATCCTTCTTGCGTTAATACGCCATTCACATACGTACGTAACATCAAATTCATCGGATCAGGCACTTCATCAGCGGTCACGAGCCACGGACCGAGTGGTGTACTATGGTCACGATTCTTCACCCTTAAATTAGGACGGTAATAGTTTTCCAAGTAATCACGAAATGCATAGTCGTTGGCAATCGTATATCCTAACACATACCTGTACGCCTCATTTTCAGCAACATCGCGGGCTGTTTCGCCAATCACAACAGCGAGTTCGCATTCATAGTGCATAAACGTAACATCTTCTGGTCGAACCGTCTTATTGCGATGACCCACAAATGTATTAGGCCCTTTCAAAAAAAGTAACGGCTCTTCTGGCGCTTGAAAAGCAAGCTCGCTCGCATGATCGGCATAATTGAGCCCAAGCGCAAATGTCGTTCTAGGCTCGATGGGCGGTAACCACTCAACATCCATTTCCGTCAACATGCGCCCATCTTGTAACATCACTTGTCCATTCGCCTCTGTTGCTTCATGGCAATCACCTTCGTAACGTACTCGTGCTGTTTTCACTAGAGATGCCCCCTGTCTACGATTATTGCTTGTTCACGCACAACGTTTGTTTCTAATACGCCAATCGGATCAATCTCAATCCGGATACGATCGGCCTTGCGCACAATCGGCGCATCTTGACGCACACCAACGTGCAGGACATCACCTCGTGATAGTGTCATAAAAGCTGTCACGTCCTCAAGCAATTGTGCAACTGAACGGTATAAGTTTGACGTTAGCCATGAACATACAATCTGATCATTGACATACGTCTTCACCTCTACGTCATTAATGTCATCTATCAAAGCGCTGCCTATCACTTGCGGGCCTAAAAAACAAAAACCATCCCGCGCGCGATGTTTCACTGCCGGACGGAAAAAACTTTTGTGCGGCACAGTCACGTCACCAATAATTGTAAAACCAGAAACAACGTCAAGCGCAGATATTTTTTTCACTGCCGTTGCAGTCTGTCCAATGACAATGCCTAGCGTTGCCCCCATTTGTACTTCCGCCACATCCTTCGGTAATAATAACGGTTGGCCATGTTCGTTATACGTATTACGTGGTTTCATATAAAGTACAGGTGCTTCGGGTGGTTGCTTATAAGGAGACTTGAGAAAATCGTCTTTCATTGTTTCTAGCTCAACAAGATCATTTAACAACGTCCCGTATACACGTCCTTTAAGCACAACCTCTTGTAAGGATACATCTCTGTCAGATACGTTCTCTTCGCTTAATAGTTCCATCACAATCACACTCCGTCTTGAACAAAATTTGCGCATATACTATCTCTTTCGCGATCGCCCTCCTTTTTCCCTTCAAAAAAAAACAAGACCCCTCACTTGAGAGATCTTGCTCCGCTACTTAATCGACTGCGATCACGGCACCGGCATACTTTTCATCAATAAACGCTTTGATTTCATCAGAGTCGAGCACCGAAATCAGCGCTTTGACTGCCTCATCATCAGCGCTATCTTTGCGTGTCACGACAATATTGGCGTATGGATTGCTTTCATCGCCCGCTTCTAAATAAATTGCTTCTTCCACTGGAGAAATGCCGGCGCCCATCGCGAAATTCGAATTAATTGCGACGACGTCTGCCTCATTTGATTGATACGCTTGTGGCAACATTTCTGGATTCGGACCAGCATCAATGCGAATATTTTTCGGATTCTCTACAATATCTGCTTCCGTCGCTTCCACAGCAGGAACACCGTCTTTTAATGTAATGAGCCCCGCTTCTTGTAATAACGAAAGAATTCGCCCGTAATCGGAAACAGAATTGCTCATTAGCACCGTTGCCCCGTCAGGAAGCTCATCCAACTTGTCATAGTCTTGTGAGTAAAGACCGATTGGCTCCAAGTGCACTGCGCCTACTTCCACAAAGTCATAGCCGTGGTCAGCAATTTGCTGGTCTAAATATGGACGGTGTTGGAAAAAGTTTGCGTCAATTTCCTCGTCCTGAAGGGCCCGGTTCGGTAAAATGTAATCATCAAACACTTTAATTTCTAAATCAAAACCTTTTTCTTTTAGAAGTGGCTTTGCTTCTTCCAAAATTTCTGCATGGGGCACATTTGATGCACCGACTGTTACTTTTGATCCGTCTTTTTCACCGCTATTTCCACAAGCCACAAGTCCCGTACTCGCTGCGAATACACCTAATCCTAACAACCATTTTTTCATTTTACATTCCCCCTATCGTTTATCTATCTTTCTTGTGAGTGAATCTCCGAGCCACTGAAACAAAAATACAATTAATAAAATCACAACTGTCGCCACAAGCATTACTTCTGTATTCGTTCGTTGAAACCCTTGCTGAAATGCCAGTGTCCCAAGTCCGCCAGCACCGATTGTACCAGCCATTGCCGTGTAACCGACAAGCGCGACCGTCGTCACTGTGATCCCTGAAATTAATGCTGGCAGTGCTTCAGGAATGAGCACCTTCCACACAATATGTGCATGTGATGCCCCCATTGACTGAGCGGCTTCAACGACACCGCGATCGACTTCGCGCAAAGCGAGCTCAACCATTCGTGCATAAAATGGCGCTGCACCAATAATTAAAGCCGGAAGTGCTGCAGAAGCGCCAAACATCGACCCCACAATCATGCGCGTGAAAGGAATTAATAAAATAATTAAAATGATAAACGGGATCGAGCGAAATACATTGACAACTGTTCCGATAACGACATAGGTCAAACGGCTCTCCCAAGCGCCCCCTTTTGCCGTCAAATAAAGCACGAGCCCAAGCGCCAACCCTAACACAAATGTCGCAACACTAGAAGCGATGGTCATATAAACCGTCTCCCACGTTGCCACCCAAACATCTTCCCAAACGACGTTGCTAAGCATGGTTGATCACCTCTACTTCTACCCCACGTTCACGTATATATGCAAGCGTCGCCTCAATCTCCACTTCTTCGCCTGAGAAACGAACAAACAACTTACCGACTGACCCTTGTTGTAACTTGGAAATGTTCCCATGTAAAATCGAAATCTCAATTGGAAAGCGGCGAATCACATCAGTGACGAGTGTTTCTTCTAATGGATTTGCACTAAATGTCAACGACGCAATCACCCCATCGCCTTTTTCAGCTAGTCGCTCCCAGAGCGACTCCTCTTCTTCATCCGTCTTCGCAAGTTCTTTTACAAATAACTTTGTCATCTGCGCTTGGGGACGGCGAAACACATCCATGACAGGACCTTTCTCAACAACCTCTCCTTGATCCATCACCGCAACATGGTCACAAATCTTTTGAATGACATGCATCTCGTGCGTAATAAGCACGATGGTTACCTTCAGTTTCTTATTAATTGCTAGTAATAAGTCTAAAATCGCATCGGTTGTCCTCGGGTCAAGGGCAGATGTCGCCTCATCGCAAAGCAATACGCTCGGTTCATTCGCGAGTGCACGCGCAATGCCGACACGTTGCTTTTGACCACCACTCAACTCTGATGGGTAATGATCCTCGCGACCATCCAAACCGACAAGCCGCAAAAGTTCCTTTACCCTTTCTTGACGTTGTTCCCGCGGTACTCCTGCGACCTCTAATGGTAATGAGATATTTTCCCATACCGTTCGCGACCATAACAAATTAAAATGTTGAAACACCATCCCTATTTTTTGGCGCGCATGACGCAATTGTTTTGCTGATAGTCTCGATAAGATATGACCATCAACCGCTATCTCTCCGGCAGTGGGACGTTCTAACAGATTCAGCAAGCGGATCAATGTACTTTTGCCAGCTCCACTGTAACCAATAATCCCATATATTTGTCCTTCTTCAATCGTTAAATCCAGGTTACGTACAGCCTCAATCGCTCCCGACTTTGTCTGGAACGTTTTACTCACACCTGTTAGTGAGATCATCGTCATTCCTCCCAACAAAAAAATCTTTCTGCATGAGCAGAAAGATTTTATCTATCACTTTCATCTCATCTCTCAGAGTTCTACACTCTGCAGGATTTAGCACCTGCAAACATGACGTTTGTGGTTGCCGGGTTTCGTCGGGCCAGTCCCTCCACCGCTCTTGATAAGAATATTCACTTGTTTTCATCACGTAGCCGTATCATAGCATGATTTAGTTACACCGTCAATCATCATTTTTATGATCTATTCAGCTTCGCTAATCATTTCCTGGTACTCACCAGCAGACATTAAATTTTCCACGTCACTCATATTGCTTGGTTCAACAACAATCATCCATGCTTTCCCATATGGTGATTCATTTACAAATTCTGGTGAGTCTTCGAGCTCTTCATTCACTGCAACGACTTTTCCACTCACTGGTGCGTATAACTCAGAAACCGTTTTGACAGATTCAACACTACCAAATGGCTCATCCGCTTCGATCTCATCACCGACTTCTGGCAACTCTACAAATACAATGTCGCCAAGCTCAGACTGGGCAAAATATGTAATCCCAATGCGGACGTTGTCACCTTCTACTTTCACCCATTCATGTTCCTCTGAATACTTTAGTTCTTCAGGTAAGTTACTCATCCTCATCGCCTCCATCATCATTTCCTTATTAGGGTTGACACTTTTTCCAAAAAACATCACAACACATTCAAGCTCATTTTACCATAATTAAAAATGATCCCCAAATGAGATGCACTTATTTTTCTTTCGCTAACCAAGTGTTTTCATAAACATCTTCTTTGAAACCAAGCGTAACTTGGTTGCCATCTGTCACAAGTGGACGTTTTAATAGCATACCATCAGAAGCAAGCAACGCATACTGTTCTTGTTCAGACATATCGGCAAGTTTATTTTTTAAATCAAGAGCGCGGTATTTCTGTCCACTCGTATTAAAAAAGCGTTTTAGCGCTTCCCCACTATCTTTATGCCATTGTTCAATTTGCGCTGCTGTCGGTGGGGCATTCACGACATCAATGGCTTCGTACGCAACTTCATGATCACTCAGCCATTTTTGCGCCTTCCGACATGTGCTACATTTTGGGTAGTGGTACATTTTTATCGTCATCATTTTTCTCTCCTTCTAAAACTGACTAAAAGTTTTCCTGTAAGAAACGGACAACTTTGTCGGCATATTCATCAGCTAGTTCATTCACTGTCTCTACATGCCCGTCATTCTCCGCAATCCATAATTCATTTTTCCCACCCATTGATGCATGAATCGCTTCACTATCTGTATACGGAATGGCGTCATCATTTTTCCCATGAATGAAGTAAACCGCTTTATTTTCTGCTTGCGTGATCGCATCAATCGGACTTACTTCATCAATATCGGCGCCAATGAGCCTTGGGATCACTTGCATCGTGACAGGCGTAAATGGGATATCTGGCAGATCACTCCAATGCGATAAATTAGACGATAGATACTGGCGTAAATTCGCAAATGGACTGTCGGCGATCACAACATCAACTGTATTCGACTGCGCAACTGCTAGTAAAGCCGAAGCAGCGCCCATTGACCAACCAATCACAGCGACATCTTCCATTCCTTTGTCCTCTTGTGCAAATGAAAAAGCCGACAACAAATCTTGTGACTCATACTGCCCAAGTGTGACCGCATCTCCTTCAGATTCCCCAGAAGCACGGTAATCAAATAACAACAAATGATAGCCTTCTTCTGCTAACCTTTTTGCGAGAGGAAGGATTTGATTCCCTGCTTGCAAACGAGATTGTCCGTAACCGTGTGAAAACACAACTGCTTTGGTCGATTGTATCTCTTGCCCTTCTCGCTGCGCCGGGATCCACCAGCCCTTCAAGGAAATATCATCTGCTTTGCTTTTAAAGCCAATTTCTTCAAACTTGAGTCCATGGTCAGCTGGTGTCTCATCAATCTCTACTCGTTCTGGGTGTGATAAGTTCCAACCAACATATGTTGCAACGCCAACCACTGCTAAGATCGCGAGTACAATAAAAATAACTAACCCTATGATCACTTTCTTCATCCGTCCTATTTTTGGTTTCTTTGATAAAGGTGTTTCTGTTGTTGCTGGCATCAAAATCACCCCTTGGCTTTATTTTATGACGGTCACGACGAAAATTCAATCTTTATGTGAAAAGAAGAAGTCTGCATGCAGACTTCTTCTTGACTGAGGAGAATACTCCTTGCGAGAGGAGTATTTTTATTTATTTTTGCGGCTCTATTTAGAGCCCCAAAATTGTCACCTAATTAAACAACGTATTTCTTCGCTGCAATGACACCTTTTGCAATTTCACGCTTTTTCTCAACGACATTGATTGGTTGATGGCGCGTAAGCTTACGCAACATCGACATCATCGTACGGAGCGTGTCACCTTCTTGCATGTGAATCAACGCTTTCTTCGCGCTTGCTTCAATGCGGTTGACTGCTTCTTGAACGAATACTTCTGTCATGAGAAGCTTTTGTGCTTCTTTTTCAAACGACGTTTTGTTTGCTGCTTTTTCTGTACGTAAAACGACAGATTCCATCGAGTAAATATCACTCACGATGTCAGCGACAACTGCAAGAACCTCTTGCTCTTTCTCAAGCGCTGGGCCGTATTTTTGGGCACCGAGACCGGCGATCATTAAGAACACTTTTTTCATCGTCGACACTAGATACTTTTCTTGCGCAAGTGGCTCGTCACCAGTTTCTTCTGGCATAAACATCATGAGCTCTTCTTGCAAGCTTTGTGCTTGTTCAAGGAACGCAAGCTCACCTTTCATCGCTTTACGCATTAACGTGCCTGGTACGAGCAGACGATTGATTTCGTTTGTTCCTTCGAAAATCCGGTTAATACGAGAGTCGCGGTAAATACGCTCTACTTCGTACTCAGCCATGAAGCCGTATCCGCCGTGGATTTGTACCGCTTCATCAGACACGTAGTCAAGCATTTCTGAACCAGCGAACTTGTTTAGTGAACACTCAATCGCATATTCTGCAATCGACTTCGCGACTTCACGACCGTCTTTTTGTTGTTCTTCACTTAAGCTGCCAAGACGATCTTCGAACAAACCACCTGTACGGTAGATGGAGCTCTCTGATGCGTAAATTTCAGTGGCCATGGAAGCAAGTTTCTCTTGAATTAAACGGAACTCAGAGATTGGCGTTTTGAACTGCTTACGCTCAACAGAATAGGTTGCTGCAAGCTCAAGCGCACGCTTCGCTCCACCGACACAGCCAATTCCAAGCTTGTAACGACCAACGTTTAAAATGTTAAACGCAATAACGTGACCTTTGCCAATTTCACCTAGTACATTTTCTTTCGGCACAAGTGCATCTTCTAAAATCAATGTACGTGTCGATGAGCCTTTAATACCCATCTTCTTTTCTTCTGGGCCCGTGCTCACACCCGGATAATCTTTTTCTACGATGAAAGCAGTGAACTTCTCGCCATCAATTTTCGCGTAAACAACAAACACTTCTGCAAAAGCGGAGTTTGTGATCCATTGCTTTTCACCATTTAATACGTAGTGCGTGCCTTCTTCGTTTAACACGGCTGTTGCTTTGGCACCAAGCGCATCAGAACCTGAACTTGGCTCTGTTAAGGCGTAGGCAGCGATTGTCGTACCATTTGCTAAACCAGGTAAATACTTTTTCTTTTGCTCGTGTGTACCGAAGAACACAATTGGTAAAGAACCGATGCCAACGTGGGCACCATGGCTTAAGCCAAACGCACCGGCACGGTTAAAGTTTTCAGAGATGAGTGATGAACTAATCTTATCAAGGCCTACACCGCCGTACTCTTCTGGTACATCGGCACCAAGCAAGCCAAGCTCACCTGCTGATTTCAATAAACGAACCGTATGATCAAAGTTATGATTTTCAATTTCTTCTAGTACAGGGACCACTTCGTTTACCGCAAACTCTTCTGTTGTCCGGGCGATCATTAAGTGCTCTTCTGTGTAATCTTCCGGTGTAAAGACACGCTCTGCGTCAATGTCTTCTAGCAAAAAGTTACCGCCTTTAATCAAGTCTTTTGTTGTTTCACTCATGACAAAACCTCCTAATATTGGGTTAGATTGATAGAGGGGACGTATGCCCCTCTTTTGACACTTAAACGAGTTCAAACACACCTGCAGCACCCATGCCGCCACCGATACACATCGTGACGACACCAAATTGCTCACCGCGTCGTTTCATTTCATTGAACAATGTGAGTGACAACTTCGCACCTGTACAGCCAAGTGGGTGACCGAGCGCAATCGCACCACCATTGACATTCACTTTGTCATGATCTAAACCGAGCTTACGGATGATCGCCAGTGACTGTGAGGCAAATGCTTCATTGAGCTCAAACAAGCCAATGTCTGCAAGTGATAAACCTGCCAATTGAACCGCTTTTGGAATCGCTTCAATTGGACCGATTCCCATCACTTCTGGTGGTACACCAGCAACGGCAAAGCTACGGAACTTTGCAAGTGGCGCCATGCCGCGGTTAAGCGCTTCTTCTTTTTCCATGACGAGCACACTTGCCGCGCCGTCACTCATTTGTGACGCGTTTCCGGCTGTTACCGTGCCCCCCAATTGGAAAGCTGGCTTTAATTTAGCTAACGTCAGTGGCGTTGTATCGGTACGGACACCTTCATCCGTGTCTACTGTCTTCTCTACAAGCATCACTTTGCCGTCTTCGCCCATCTCTTCTTGCTTCACTGTAAATGGCACAATTTCGTCGGTGAAATTCCCGGCAGCAATCGCCGCAGCTGCACGTTTATGGCTTTCTGCTGCAAACGCATCTTGGTCTTCACGCGAAATGTCATACTGCTTCGCAACCGCCTCAGCCGTAAAACCCATTGACATGTAATACTCCGGTGCATCATCGACAAGTGTTGGGTTCGGCTTAATCACATGTCCACCCATTGGGATCATGCTCATCGACTCCGCGCCACCGGCAATGATCGCTTTTGAGTGACCAAGCATAATGCGCTCTGCACCGTAAGCGATACTTTGCAATCCTGACGCACAATAACGGTTAATCGTTACAGCGGGTACCGTTTCCGGTAAGCCGGCAAGAACACTTAAATTCCGCGCCATGTTCATGCCTTGCTCTGCTTCTGGCATCGCACAACCGATAATGACATCATCAATTTCTTCTGCTGCAATATGCTTCGCTCGCTTCAACGTTTCCTTCACTGTCGCGGCACCTAAATCATCGGAACGTACTGCCGCAAACGATCCTCTATTTGCTTTTCCAACCGGTGTTCTTGCTCCGGCAACAATAACTGCTTCTTTCATGTCTGTCATCCCTCCTTGTTCACTAGTTACGCAACGGCTTGCCTTTTGCAAGCATATGCTGCATCCGTGCTTGTGTTTTCGGTTCCGCAATTAAACGTAAGAAAGCTTCACGTTCTAAGTCGAGTAAATATTGCTCATCAACAAGCGTGCCTTCTTTCACACGGCCGCCAGAAATGACAAAGGCAAGTTCTCCCGCAATCTTTAAATCATGTTCTGACGCATAGCCGCCCCAGCCCATCATTTTTGCACCGAGCATGAGCGTCGCATAACCGGCTTCACCTGTAACTGGGATTTTCTTGCGTGCAGGCGCTTTGTAGCCTTTCGCATGGAGCTCAAGCACTTTTTGCTTCGCTGCATGGTTGACGAATTGATCATTCATAATAATATCGTCACGAGCTAATAAATAACCGTTGTCAATGGCCTCTGGACCTGATGTCGACACTTTCGCTGTCGCAATCGCTTCAAACGTCTCACGCGCTGCTTGATGAATGCTTGTCAACTTATCTGTACCGAAACGCTCTAAGTTGCGCAAGTATAATTCTTTGTTTCCGCCGCCGCCCGGAATTAAACCGACGCCAACTTCTACTAAGCCCATATACGTTTCGTGTGATGCTTGAATGCTTGCGGCTGGTAAGGAAATCTCTGCACCACCACCAAGTGTCATCGCATACGGCGCTACAACGACTGGTACACTTGCATAACGAATGCGGGTTGTGACTTTTTGGAACTGACGAATGACCATATCAAGTTCAAAGAAATTGTCATCTTGCGCTTCCATCAACATCATCATGATGTTGGCACCGACACAGAAGTTCTTGCCTTCATTGCCGATCACAAGACCTTTGTAATTTTTCTCCGCTTCGTCAATTGACTTGTTCAGCATTTGGATGACATCTAAGCCGATCGAATTATTCGGTGATGTAAATTGTAATAAGGCAACATCGTCACCAATGTCGATTAATTTTGCCCCTGTATTTTTAAAGATGACTTTCTCTTTTGCAAGTGTTTTTAATGGAATATACTTGTCGTGCTTGCGGGTTGGCACGTACTCCCCGTGGTGATAGAACGTTCCACCATCATAAAAATGCGTATGCCCTTTCTCAACCATCTCTGTTACCCAAGTTGGAATGACTTCACCCTCAAGTTGCATTTTCGCAAGCGTATCTTTTACGCCGAGCGCATCCCATAACTCGAAAGGACCCATTTCCCAGCCGAAGCCCCAGCGCATCGCTTCATCGACGGCAAGTACGTCATGCGCGATTTCGTATGTTTTTTCCGCTGCATACAAAAGCACAGGTTTTAAAATCGACCATAGTAACTCTCCGGCACGATCTTCGGCAAAGACAACCGTACGCAACTTATCACGCTTCGATTTCACTGCCTTCGACTTTTCAATTGATGCCGCTTTTAACTTTTTACGCGGACCATATTCAAGCGTCGTTGGATCAAGCTCAGAGATTTCTTTTCCTTTTTTCAAGTAAAATCCTTGCCCGCTTTTCGCACCAATCCAACCTTTTTTCGCCATTTCTTTCATAAACGTTGGTGGATCAAACATCGCTTGCTCGTCACCTGTTGTTTCATCATAAACATTTTTAGCTACGTGTAAAAATGTATCGAGCCCAACCACATCAAGCGTCCGGAACGTCGCGCTTTTTGGACGACCAATGAGTGGACCCGTCACAGAGTCAACTTCACCGACGGAATAGCCTTTTTTCACCATTTCATGGACAGTCACAAGTAAACCATACGTACCAATGCGGTTCGCGATAAAGTTCGGTGTATCTTTCGCTTCAACAACACCTTTACCAAGTGTGTTTTCTACGTAATCACGCACAAATGATACAACTTCTACATCTGTCTCTTCTGTTGGAATCACTTCCAGCAACTTCAAATAACGCGGTGGGTTGAAGAAATGCGTCCCTAAGAAATGACGCTTGAAATCTTCACTCCGGCCTTCAGCCATTGCTTTAATGGAAATTCCTGATGTGTTTGAAGTGACAATTGTCCCTGGCTTACGTACTGCGTCAATGCGCGTAAACAACGCTTTTTTCGCATCAAGATTTTCGACAATCACTTCAATAATCCAGTCAACCTCGCCTAATTTGTCAAAGTCATCTTCCAAATTCCCTGTTTCAATGAGCGATATCGTTGATTTTGTCGCAAGTGGTGCTGGCTTTTGCTTTTTTAATTTCGCAATCGCACTGTCAACTAAAGCATTACGAGACTTTGCTTTCGTGACCGTTGCCGCACCTCCACCATTGCCCTCTACATCTTTAGGCACCATGTCTAACAAAAGAACGGGTACACCTGCGTTTGCCAAATGTGCAGCAATGCCTGAACCCATCACGCCTGCCCCGATTACGGCTGCTTTTCGAATATGTCGGGTCATTGTACTCCTCCTCTCGAGAATCAAAAAACGAATGAACACTCATTCATTTTATTTGTAATAAAAAAGCGCTTTCTTTAAGCTCCCCTTAACTATATCGAAAATTGATACCGTTTGCAAGAAAAATTTTTCGTTTTTCTTTTTAAATTATGCTTGTATATATCGCTTTGCCACGCATAAAAATACACCTCCTGCTTTACACTATCACCTGTAGCAACAAGATCACAGAAAGAAGGTGCAAAACAATTGAATGAACAACCTATGCAGAAATCTAACATGAGCGGACAACAAGCACAAACAATGCCTGAGCCCCCAGCGATCATGACAGGGAAAGATTTAAATTACATGAACGACATGCTCGCTTGGAACTTAAATGCAATGAAAAAGGCCCATTTTTTTGCGCGCCACTGTCAAGATGCTGATATTAAACAAGCAATTGAAGACGCAGGACACATGCATCAACACCATTACGAGCAACTACTTACCCACTTACACGGACATACGCAAGACGGGCAATACCACCAATAGAAAGGAGCCAGCGATCATGAGCAAAAAAATTCAAAACCCAGCGATTACGATCCCTGACACATCAAATATGACCGATCGCGATTTCATTACCGACATGTTAACGACGGAAAAATATATTACTGTCTCTTATGCGATTGCTGAGCACGAAGCGAGTCACGCTTCTTTATATGAAACCATCCACCAAATTAGCAACGAATCCAATCAAATGCAACGTCGCCTGTACGAGTGCATGTTTCAAAAGGGCTTGTACCCACTTGAAGCGGCGGATACGAGTAAAATTCAGGAGAGTTATACGCAGCATGTGGGGTATGAGAGCCAGTTTCCCTATGGGCAGGGGAATTAAAAAAGAGACCAGCGTGGGTCTCTTTTTTAAGGAGAAATACTGTATGTTCCTATTACAGCAATAATATATGGAACCTTAAGGGTGGACAGCACACTCCTTTCTGAAAGGAGGTGTTGCTATGAGCGTCTTCCAGTCACTCGTACTAATAAAGATGTGACACCTACGCTTCCTCTTCCGTAAACTCTCGCTGCCCTAACTCTCGCTCATATAAATAAAGGGCATTCGCATCCCCCTGAATTCGCTTCAAATAACCGATATGCGTGTCAAACATGGACTCTTCTTCCACTTGTTCATCTAAAAACCAATTGAGAAACGACATCGTTTGATAATCCCGCTCTTCTCTAACCAAATCGTACAAATCGTAATACTGCCTTGTCACTTCTTTCTCTTGTGCGAGTGCTGCTTCAAACGTGTCCAGTACAGTGTCAAAACCCGTCTTAGGGGCTTCGATCGCACCAAAGATTGCTTTTCTGCCACGGTCATTTAAGAAGGTGTAAATTTTCATGCCGTGAAACCGTTCTTCTTTTGCTTGCTGAATGAAAAAGTCAGCAAAGCCATCGTAATTCAAATCGTGACAATGCGCTGCCATCGCCATATATTCATGCGCAGCTTGGAACTCCAAATTCATTTGTTTGTTCAGTGCCTCGGTGATTTTTTCTGATAACATTTGCACATCATCCTTTCATTTGGAAAATTCCTTTGTACTTCTATAACCATCATACCAGAACAAGCATTTGAATCGCAAACGATCTTATCTGCAACGAACATGCAAACTGTTCACTGCTTAAACGATAAGCCCGCTTCTTGCAACACTGTCCTTAATGTCGGCAAAGACGCTGGACCTAAACCATGGAGTGCTAAAACCTCTTTTTCACTGCAGCTGGCAAGTTGCGTTAAAGTCGTAATCCCATGGTGCTCTAGCGCCCGCCGCGCTGGCGCTGATAATAGAGAAAGAAAGCCCTCTTCCGGTGCGCGCGCCTTCTCACAAATTGGGCAAACAGGACAATCACTACTTTTGAAATACTCATGACCCTTTTGACAAACCCTTTTTTCACGTACAGTCATTTTTAAAACCTCCCCGTTAGATTGAAAGTTTCACTTACAACGACTTGAACGAACTCATCCAGTGTCCCCGTGCAATGATGAATAATTGGCAAATAGTAAAACGTGCTCGCAACTTCAGGAGCCAACGCTTCACCACCTGGTGCATGCAAATAAATCGCTTTCTGTTCTGCAATCGCAAGCCCGAGTTCAACGTGACTCCCCTTGCCAGCCGGCAAAAGAATGATTAGCATATCCGCTAAATGAACGGCCTTCACCTCTTCTTCACCAATTGCCTTTAATTGTGCCATCGTCGTTGCGCGACCATGTTTCGTAAAATCATATGTACAAGAAAGACCTGCGTCTATAAGCGTATCACGTACATATTGGACTTGCGCACGATTGCGAAAGCTAGACGCAATATAAAATGTCACCATACTCGTCTCTCCCTATTAAAACATACTTAGCCCATACTTCTCTGACATCATCTCTAGCAACTTCATTCCGGCAATGCTGTTTCCCTTTTCATCTAGCGCCGGACCACAAACCCCGATCCCAAATTGATGCGGGAGCGCGCCCATAATGCCTCCAGCAACACCACTTTTCGCTGGAATACCGACTTTTATCGCAAACGCACCAGAAGCATTATACATCCCGCATGTGACCATAAATGTTTTACAAATGCGCGCCACACGTGCTGGTAGCAATTGCTCATTCGTCTTTGGATCGCGACCATCTAACGCCAACACACAACCGATACGGGCAAGGTCACGACAATTCATTTCTATCGCACACTGCTTCGTATATAAGTCAATCAATTGTTCAATGTCTTCATCAATGACGTTGTGTTGTCTTAAAAAGAAACATAGTGACCGATTCAAATCAGCAGTCTCATATTCAGACCGCGCAATTTCTTCATTATAATAAATATCATCATTATCCGCTAGTTGCCTGACAAATGCTAGTAAACGTTCCAGGCGTTCGTGAACAGTCCCACCGACAATCCGATGTGTCACCGCTAGGGCCCCGGCATTAATCATTGGGTTTAACGGCTTAGATGGTTTGTTTGTCTCAAGCTTGGCAATGGAATTAAACGGATCACCGGTCGGCTCTTTCCCAACCCGAGAGAACACATCCGCTTCGCCTCTATCCATCAGTACAAGCGCTAGCACCAATACTTTTGAAATGCTTTGTAACGTAAAATTTTCGTGAATATCACCAGCAGACGCGCATGTCCCGTCTGGATAATATACAGCGACCGAAAGTTTATCTGCATCAGCAAGCTGAAGCGCCGGGATATAATCAGCTACTTTCCCTTTTTTGGTATAAGATTTTGCTTGATCGACAAGTTGTTGCAACTCTTCGCTCGATTGACAATTCATCGCTTCTCCTCTTTCTATACAACGGGCGGTCTTCACTCATAGTTTTTCCTTACTGTCGTCATTCATACAAATAATGTAACAATCAACTCGCAAAACATTGCGGATTACCAACGCTCTTTTCTCTGTCGGTTCCATGTGAATACAGACTCAATACAATCATCTAAAAACACAATTGACATGACCCCAAGCACCATCAACAATATCGACACTTGACCCAAATCCAAAATAGCACCTATAACCATCATAATTAAACCGATAGCAAAGCCAACATCAACATCAACACCTATTCCTTCTTTTATGTCCCCTTCACGAACAACTTCACCATGATCCCCCACTTCTGCCAGCGCCGCGTCTTCCTCTTCTTCTTCATCTTCCCAATCCTCCTGTTCACCTTCATGTGCAGCTACTTCCTGCTTTCCCTTTAATAATTCATCCACTGTCACTTGAAACAACTCGCTCAGTGCCATGAGATTAATTAAATCAGGATACCCTTTATCCGTCTCCCATTTATAGATCGCTTGCCGTGACACGTTTAACGACTGGGCCACATCTTCACGCGACAATGCTTGTGATTCTCGCAATGTCTTTAATCTCTCACCTAACTTCATTTTGCTCACCTCTCATATACCTGCATAATACTACATCGCCTCTAAAGCTAGCAATAAACGCTTCGTCTCCTCGCACAAACGGAACGTTTACATGTATACTTAAAGTGACTCACTAGCAGGAGGAAAACGATGAACTACATCAAATGGTTACGCAACAAAGTTGGGACGGAAAAAGTATTTTTAAATTTCGCGTCTGGATGTATTCGCAATGATCGCGGAGAAATTTTGCTACAAAGAAGAAGCGACAAGAAGACATGGGGTTTCCCTGGGGGTGCGATCGAACTCGGTGAATCCGCTGAAGAAGCAGTCATTCGCGAAATAAAAGAAGAAACGGGACTAGATGTGCGCGTACATGCACTCATTGGTGTCTACACAAAATACGATGACCACTACCCTTCAGGCGACAAAGCGCAAACCATCATGATCTTTTTTGACCTTAACATCATTGGTGGCAACTTATGTACAAACAGCCCGGAGACGCTTGAACTACAGTTTTTCGCACCCGATAGCGCCCCACCGCTCGTAAATAAGCAACATGAAGATGCACTGTTGGACGTAAACGGTCATTTGCGCGGCGTGTACCGATGAATGAGCTCCTCACACACGATTTATCGTGGATTTGCACTCAAATGTTCGTGCAACAATAGCCACGTATCGCCCACTTTTTCAAACACATTTGTTGCTCTGCCACTACCAGTTACGTACTCCCCATCTACAAAACCGCTGTAACGATACGTATATAAACAAACAGACTCACATAACCACACCCGATCAACCGCCTCATAATGCTCATCGACAACATGTTGCCAAGCAGCGGTAAAATAAGCACCGATCTCCGCTTTTGTTTCACATGTTTTGTTTGAAAAATAATAAACTGATCGTTCATGCAACAGCTGTGCTACATGACGAAAATCATGGCTGTTTGTCGCGACGATATAGGCATCTAGTGCTTCCGCTGCCGTTTCGTGTACCGTGCGCAACTTTATCCAGTGCGCTAACCAATCTTTTTCAAGTAATCTCTCGTGATATATATTCATTAAAGCGGGAGATTCCTTGAAAAAAGACGTCGGCCGCACGATCAAGTTGACGACATCTTCCAGTCCATGCGGTGCCATTAACTCTAACTCACCTTCTACCAATCGTACCGCAAGTGCCGTTGCTGTTTCGGGAAATTTTGCGACCGCATCCGTGGATGACAAGTACGGTGAAACCCCCTTTACTTCATGCATACGCGCTTGGTTTTTTACTGACCAAATCACATCTTCCATGCGCGCTCGTAATACCGCTTCCAAGGCTTTTTCCTTTTGTTCATCACAATTATTACGATCAAAGTAAATGACGTCGACGTCTCGCAATATCGTCCGCGCATACCCATGCAAAACGTCCCAAATTTTCGCGCGTACAAACCCGGCACATACCCAGCAGTCGGGTAGATTGAGCAATGCTGCTTCTTTTAATACGGCCATCATCCATTCATCTTCGTAAATGAGTTGTTTGATTTGTTGTTCGTTCATTTTCCACAATCCTTCCACTATCAAGTTGCTCCAGTTCTTCTGATCATACTACATACCCCCAACACTTAGCAACATATGTTCGTTTTTATTAGCGTGCAGAAACAGAAAAAAAGCCCCACTAGGAGGCTTATTCCTTATCCTTTTTCACTAAAATCTCTCTTTCGCCCACTCCATCTCACCAATATCTGATCAAGCCTCATCAACCCCGGCAACATGACTGGTAACAGTAACACACTCAGCAATGCCAAACCGACGATGACAAGTGTCGCCACTTGAATGAGTGTAAGGACACCTGATGGATATAGCGCTGCAAATGTGCCACCAAGAATGATCGCCGCAGAAATGACGACACCACCGATGTGTCGCGCCGCTTCTTTCATTGCTGTCAGCGGATCTCCGGGCAACTCATTGTATCGCATCAATAAGAAAATACTATAGTCCACACCGATCGCAACAAGTAAAATGAAACCGAAAAACGGGACATTCCAACTGAGTGCTTCTACACCTAGTAAATACTTGCTCACAATCTCGGTAACTGCTAATGAAGTCATATAGGCAAACGCGAGTAAACCAATAATGAAGATTGGTAACTTCACAGAACGGGTAATGATCACAAGGAAAATCCCGATACCAACAAGCATCAGCACTGCCGTCCGTAAGAAGTCACCACTCGCCACTTCTCGCAAATCTGCATTGATTGCTGATTGTCCACCAACTGCAACAGTCGCCTCATCGAGCACGGTTCCTTGCAATGCGGCGGCTGCCGTCTCATTCACTTCACTAATAACGTCCATCGCTTCAACCGTATACGGATTCGTTTCTAAGATGACCGTTAACTTCGTTGTCTCTCTATTCGGTGACATATAGGCATCTAGACTTGCTTGGAATCGATCTCCAGTTAGCACATCATCAGGAACAAAAAACGTGTGCGTTGCCGCAGAACCACTCAAATCGCCTAAAAACCCTTCCGCATCAGCTAAACCATCGCGCAACTCGTTAAGTCCTTCTGAACCTGCGTGCAAGCCATCTTGCAACGCACCCATCTGTTCACTTAACGTTGTTAACGCCGTTTGTAGCGATGTTTGCCCTTCTTTAATCTGACCTAACCCTGAAGCGAGTTGCGCTGTGTTCGTGGACAACTCTTTTGAACCTGACGCTCCTTCACTTAGTCCAGTTTGTAATGTGGCTGCACCTTCCTTTAATTCCTCAGCGCCATCTTTCATTTTTGTTAAACTGCTGTTCACTTCGGAAAGCGCCGCATTGGCTGTTCGGAATGACGTCATTGCTTCGTTATAGTCTTGTGAAGCTTGCGTAAGCTCACTTGATAATGCGTCAATATGCGCTTTTTTCTCTTTCACAGCAGCCAATGCGTCTTGTATTTGCGCATTGCTCCCGGCATTTGGAACTTGCGCCAACAAATCATTTACAACATCAGACATATCCTCCCAGCCACGCAGTGCAGCAGAAACTGTCTCAGATACAGTCGTAAGTTTCGTACCAAAGCCGCTTAATCCTTGTTCAAGCTCCGTATAACCGGCATGTAGTTCACTTGTTGCCCCTTGTAGCAACGCCAAGTTTTCCTCTAGTGAAGCCAAACCGTCTTTTAGTGTTTGTGCACCTTCCGCACCTTCAGAGATGCCTGCAGCAAGTTGATCGACTGCCTTTCCCACCTCCGTCGCACCAGTTTGCGCTTTTCCTGTACCATCGATCAACGCCTGCACGTGATCAGCGCCATTTTCATCACGATCAGCTAATTTCTTTTCCGCTTCTGATAAACCATCACCAATTTCAAATGCACCTTCTCCAGCATCGTGCAAACCATCTTGCAACTGACCCGTTTGCTCATCAATATACAACCCATTAATTCGCTCACCAGTGGGACGGGTGGCGGAATATACTTCTGACACTCCATCCACTTTACTTAAAGCCTCAGTTAGCTCATCTAGCACGCGCAGGGGCAGCTGTTCATCTAAGCGCTTCTCCGTGTCAATCACCACTGTTGCCGGTGCAGCAAATCCACTTGAAAAGTGATCTTCAATGACGTTAATACCTTGCTTTGACTCATAATGATCAGCCACTTCTAATAAGTCATTGTAATGTACGTCACCACGATATTGCCACAAGAAAGGTACCGTCAACAATGCCACAAGCGCAATCGAAATAACGGGACGCAAAGCCGCATTGTGTGATAAGAACGCCCACATTTTGCTATCGCCATGCCCAGCAAAATGTTTACTCGGCCAAAACATTTTCTTCCCAAGCAGCGCCATGAAAAATGGATTGAGTGTTGTTAGTACGAGGACAAGTACCCCAACACCAATCGCCACCGCTGACATCGCCTGGTACAATGTAAACTCGGCTAATGCTAAACTTACAAAACCAATAAACACCGCCAAACCACTGTATACAACTGTCTTGCCTGATGTCCGGATCGTTGCTTTTGCCGCTTGCCATGCATCATCCGTATGACTCAATTCTTCTTTAAAACGCGTATAAAGCAAAATGTTATAATCGGTTCCAACCCCAAACAAAATCACAATTAAAAACACTTGCGTGAAACTAGAAAATGGAAAGTCAACATGTAACACGGCATTGGCAATGATCGCCAATGACACAATATAAGATACACCGACTGTCAACAACGACACAAGGGGGACAATTGGCGAACGAAACACGAGCACAAGTACGACAATAATAAAAACGACCGCAATCATTTCTGTCTTCTTAATCCCGTCCTCTGTCGTGCTTGCGAAATCCTCTGAGATCACTTTCGCACCGGTTAAATACACATCTACTTGCTCCGGGTCAATCACTTCTCTTAATTGCTCCCGTACTTCTGCAATCGTTCCTTTTGACTCGGCTACCGATAGTTGCGTCAACACCGTTGTTTCATCATCTGCCGTTAGTTGCGCAGCAATGTCTTCGCTATCTAAATGTGTCGTCATTTTCGTAATCCCAAGTAGCTCTTCCTTGTTCTCAAGGTCACGCACAATGCCGTCGACTTCCTCGCGTTGTGCTGCTGTTAACGCTGCGTTATTGCCACTGTGCCAAACAACAACGACATCATATGTTTCATCGTTGTCATCATCCATATGTTGTAATAAATCTCTTGCCACAATGCTTTGCGCTGAATCAGGCAAACGAATGTCACCTTTATCTCGTGAAAGTTGCCCCATATCAGGAAGAGTAAGTACAGACACAACGGAAAGAACGACCCATAATAATAGTAATAATACTCTCCCATTAAAAACGCGCTTCATTTTTTTCTAACCCCCATTAATCAGTACATCTATAAACTAACCGCACGCCAAAGGCTTTCTTCTACTTCTTGTAACAATCGCGGTGACGATTCAATTTCTCCATGCTGAATCGACTGTGCCAAATGAATAAATGCGCCATATACGATGGAAATCACTGCATTTGTCGGCAACGGACGAATCACTTCTTTTGCGACACCATTCTCAACAATGGCCCGCACAAAATCGAGAAATGCTTCGTAGTCAGCGACGCATGAATCATTCAAATGACGAACATTCGCATGCGAAACAATCATCATTAGTGCTGATAAATCTGTTTCTGAAAATCGAACAAGCTGATAAAACAAATGCCTAAACTGCGCCCGTGTCGACGCACTTTCTGGAAAATCTGTTTGCAACGTCTTTGATAACAACTGCACATATCGGCTAAAAATAACATTCAGTAACGATTCTTTGTTCTCAAAATAACGGTAAATCGTTCCCGCACCAACATGTGCCCGTTCCGCAATAAGTGGTACCGTTGTCCCGTCATAACCACGCTCCGCGAATAATATTAGCGCTGCCTCAATGATATCCTTCTCTTTTTCATTCATTTTTGTCACCTCACCTACGATCGGAATGAATATTCATTCCGTGTTCTCGATTTTAACGCATCTCTACATCAGATGCAACCCCTCCTTTCAAAAATATGACACAGCAACCACACTTCTTGCTCAAACTGCATAGCAAAATAACTGATGAACATTTCCTCATGCGCACTCATATAATTTATGACTCACGCTCTTCAGTTATCTCAATAAAAATTTGGAGGCATAAAATGAAAACCATATTAAAACTTTTCACCCTATGTGCACTGCTACTCCACGTACTCATTAATCCGTCAAGTATGGCTCAAGCTGGACCCGAACCAACATCATCCTTACACGGTTGGCCAACCAAACCGGCTGTCACAACGTTAGCAACAAAAGACACGTTGTTATCTGCACACAGTCCACCAGGACGCATAATGCCACAAGACGAGTTGGCACATGATACTCAGACATATGAAGTTCTTCCTTTCCAATCAAGAATGAAACTTGCTGACCTTTCTATCCAGCCCCCTTATGACGAGACATTATCTACCAGTCACATCACCCTCCCTACAGCATCGTATTCAATGGCTTACCTTAACACACTTGGCTATGACGCATTGGTACAATTACTGGTTACAATTCAGTGGTACGACATCCCTGATTTATTTGAGTTTAATTCAGATTCATTTAAATTTTATGAAGATGAATCCCGTGTTCAATTTATTATTGATGCATTAGAAAGCAGAGGACACACGTATACAACAGCCGACTCGCAAGGTATTGACACACTCGTAGAAGTGTTGCGTTCTGGTTTTTATCTAGGGTTTTACTATTCTGATCTTGCTTATCTTAATGAACAAGATTTCCATAACAAGTGTCTACCCGCTTTGAAAGCCATCGCTACAAATCCTGCCTTCTCACTTGGTACAGCTGAACAGGATAAAGTCGTCGACGCCTATGGAAAACTTATTGGGAACGCCTCGAGCAATGACGAAATCGTCACATTGACAACACCTATTTTGCAACAATTCAACGCTAATTTTGTCCCATACGCCAAATCGTATTCTAAAGGAAATGCACTATATAGCTTGCTTAGCGGGATTGATTACGACATTACAAGTTATTTGCGTAGTCATAATCTGCCACCAGCACAATCACCATGGTTCCAACAAATTGACTCATTCCTAAACGAACTACGCACCATCGCTTTGTACGGGGAAGTCACAAACGATACAGACTGGATCATTAACAATGGCATCTACTACATCAGTCGCCTCGGCGAGTTACACACGACTTCCTCCATAGGATTGCAAACCATTACAGAATCATTAGACATTTACCCCTATTTAAGCGAAACGTACTACACAGCAGCACAACAAATCTCTACTGTTTATGATGGCATTGATTACAACGGAAACACGATTGACTATGCACAACTGATAGAAGATGGTAAAGACTACTATTTACCGAAAACAACGGTATTTGATGATGAGTCGATCGTGATGAAAACTGGAGAAGATGTCACAGACGAAAAAATTCTCCGTCTATACTGGGCCTCAAAAGAAGTTAAAGCACAATTTCATCGGGTTGTCGGATCAGATACCCCCGTTCATGACAGCGATCACGATGATACACTTACCATTGTCATTTACAATAGCCCGCAGGAATATCGCATGAACCGTTTATTATACGGATACGACACAAATAATGGCGGTATTTATATTGAAAGAGACGGGACTTTCTTTACGTATGAGCGCACACCAGAGCAAAGTATTTACAGTTTAGAAGATTTGTTCCGACACGAGATGACACACTATCTACAAGGACGGTACCTTATTCCTGAACTATTTGGCCAAGGACCTATTTATGCAAACGAACGTCTTACATGGTTTTCAGAAGGCGGCGCAGAATTCTTTGCAGGGTCAACCCGTACAGACCGTGTCGTGCCTCGAAAGACGATTATCAACAATTTTGCTACGCATCCACGCGATCGATATACGCTTGAACAAACATTATACGCAACTTACGGCACATGGGATTTTTACAACTATGCTTTTGCTTTGCAATCCTATATGTACACCCATCGATTTGACTTATTAGATGAGCTACATCAAACCATTCTTGCAAATAACGCACCTGCTTATGACCATTATCGAGAAACATTGAGTCTCAATAGCGCTGTAAAGTATGCATACCAACAATATATGCAACACCTCATCGACCGTAACAACAACCATATTGACCCTGCCGTGTCAGATGATTATTTACAACCACCTACACCAAAATCACTTGTGTCGGTCCAAAATGAAGTAACAGAAATCCTGCCATTAACAAATGTCGCGCTCACCGAACAAACATCCAATTCTTTTCAAACATTTTTACTGAAAGGAACCTATATCGGGGAAGAAACAGCAGGAGCCGAGCATGATTGGCAACAGCTGAACACTGTGCTTGATCATGCATTAGAAGAATTAGCCAAAAAACCGTGGAATGGCTACAAAACTGTAACCGCTTACTTTACTGATTATACGGTAAATGAACATAACCAAGTGGCGTGTGAGGTCGTCCTCCATGGCGTGGCAAGCAATATCGTCTCTTCCATTGAACCAAACGAATCCATTGACACAGCAACCCCTTTACCGCTCAACACCGGGTTTGTTGGGGGCTTTGATGAAAATAATGAGTTAGACATTTTTGCGATCGACGTGGACTCATCACCCTACGTCTCTATCGATGTTGAGAACACACAAAACATCGGCATGAACTGGGTTGTCTATTCAGAAACAGATCTCACCAATCCCGTTGCCTATGCGACCACATCTGGATTAGACTTGTCCGGCGCTTTCCAAGCTAATCCAGGAACGTATTATCTATATGTATACAGTTACGATTCACGTCCTGGCGAGTACTCTGGGATAACATTAACAGAATAGAAAATTCATTCAGATCAATGATTTGATCGTGTAAATGTAAAACGGCTCCGTAGGACAATACACAAAAGAGCTTGAAGTGTATCATGTCTTCGGAGTCTTTTTAAATCAATCACTACAGTCATCATTATCTCACACAAAACACACCCGGATACTCAACAACAAACCCCCCTTCATCCACCGTAATCATTGTCTCATATGACCTACACTGATAACGAAAATACCGTAAACCCTTCTCTTCACGAATATATTCATAATGCTGTGTCACTTTCTGTATTTCTAAATGAGGGACAGCGATGTACACCATTTCAAATTCCCTACACTGATTTTTTTCCCATGTTAATCTACGAATTGGCAACGAATTAGAAAACGGTGTGATCGAAATGTCAACATCGATTGCGCCTTTTAATGATTTTATCTCTTGACCCTCATCATCAAACCATTTTCCCTCGCCATTACTTTTGAGGACTAACTGTTTCGAGCGGTCGATTTCTAGTTTCACTTCTTTTGTTAACCCGTTTCCATCCAAAGACACTTCGTACACAACAAGAAATGCTTCCTTATCTTGATAAATGATCACTCCCCTCGCAATCATTCCATCTAATTGTGCATCCAAAGTAACATATTCACTGCCGAAGTGCTCCATATGTTTCCATATCCTTTTATGGTTCATAAATACCCTCCCAATCCACATGTATCTCTACTTATATCAAATCATCACTTGTTTACAGTGTCAATAGGCTAGCAAACCTTTTCAGAGTTTTTTCAGCTCGTCCAATACTTTGTTAAAAGCCTGCTTCTCCCCTACCTCTCTAAAGTCGCGAAAAGGATTTCCGACTGTATACATGCGGTCTAATACTGTCGGCATTGTAAACGCCTCTGGACGCAATCGTTCGTTCACTTCGTCCCAATGTAGAGGCGCTGCAATGAGCCCTTTTTCATTCCCTCGCGGTGAGAATGGCGCAATGATTGTTTTCCCTCCTTTATGTTGGACATAATCTAAATACAATTTGTTCCCACGGTTCTTCTTTAACCGCTCTATTGTAAAGCAATCACGGTTCTTCTCCACTAAAAATTTGCATACAAACTGTGTGAAAATCCCCGTTTCCTCATACGTAAATGTATCATATGGTAATGGGATGTATAGCTGTATACCTTTGCCACCAGAAGTTTTCACAAACGACGTCAACTGAAACTGTTCAAAAATGGCTTTGAACTGTAACGCCGCATCAATCGCAAGATGAAATTCGTTTACTGACGGCGGGTCAAGATCAAAGACAATTTCCGTCGGTTTCTCCGTCTTAATTGGTTGGAAAGGAACATGAAACTCGAGTGCCAATTGGTTCCCTAACCAAAGGAGCGTTTCAATATTGTTACAAAGAATGAAGTTGGTTTCATCGTGTAATTCAGTAGACACAAAATGAGGGACATTTTTAGGACTACTTTTTTGGTAAAAGTGTTCTCCTGGTACACCGTGAGGATAACGAATGACTGTTAATAAACGGTCTTGCAAAAAAGGCAACATGTAACCAGCTATCATTTGTAAATATAGCAAATAATTATTTTTTGTTTGACTGATTGCTGGAAATATAGGCTTGTCAGGATGTGTCATTGTCACATCTTTCGGTAGGGGGTTTAACTGCCGCTGCATATGACGCCAGTGACAAGCTTCCGGTAACTGATCAAAGCGAAAAGAATGGAACCTTGGCTCTCTTAACTTTCCATCAAATCCAATACAAGCAATATCTACGCAAATGCACGGCGTTAATTTCCATATTTTGTTTTTTCTCTCTCCATTTGTTTGAATAAACTTGACCAACGTTTTTCGTTCGTCATCTGTCATCCCATGCTTAAAAACGACAATGTCCATCAATTGGTCTTGCTGATACACCGATCCCCCAAAATAACCATTCTCAGCATCATAATCCGTTATAATAACCGTCACATACCGCCAATTTTTCACCTTTAACCACTGCTTCGTTCTCACACCCGTCGCCCATCGGCTCGTTCTTTTTTTTGCCACGATCCCTTCTCCATTATAAGCTTGAATTGTATGCCACAGTGGCTGATACTGTCCTCGGCTCTCAATTGCCTGTAACCGTCGCACGTCCTGATCATCCACTTTTACAGGTAGGTTTAATGCCTGAAATAGTTTTGAAAGCAGTTGTTTCCGTATCACCAAGTCAAGACTCACTTGTGCTTGTCCCTTATAGGTTAATACATCAAATAGGATCAAGTGGCACGGAAAAGATGCTGCATGAGCAGCGATGACATCTTTATCCTTCATCTTACTTCTTCTTTGAACCATGGAGAATTCGCTTTTTTTGCTATTTGATAAATACACCAATTCCCCATCTAATGTGAGTGGTAAAAAAGGTTTAACGTTGTCATGTAACTTATGACAAAAGTCAATAATCTCCGGAAACATGGCGTTTAACTTATGACCATTTCTGGCAATCAACATTGGCTGCTTTTCCCAAACGAACATACACCTAAAGCCGTCGTATTTCGCTTCATACATCCATTCTTTTCCGGTGGGCGCTTCAATCGCTTCTGTTAAAAGCATGGGCTTCATCCAGAACACCTCCTTCACTTTCTCGTTAGTGTTTGGTGATTTCCATTTAACATACATAAAAATGTTTAAACGATCGCATAGTATAAAAAAAAGAGGTGACTCCACATGCATACGGTTTGGAAAGGCAGCATTTCTTTTGGTCTTGTCAATATTCCAGTTAAATTACATGCGGCAACAGAAAATAAAGACATTAAATTAAGACAACTACATAAAACATGTCATACACCTATTAGTTATAAAAAAGTATGTGAAGGGTGTCAGAAAGAAGTGAAAGACGAAGACATCGTGAAAGCATACGAATACGCGAAAAATAAGTTTGTTGTTTTAGATCGCGAAGAGCTTGAAAACTTACGGAAAGAAAATCAAGACAAAACGGTAGAAATAATTGATTTTGTGCAGCTAACTGAAATCGATCCTATTTACTTTGAACGCACCTACTTCTTGTCTCCCGACGCCACCGGTGCCAAAGCATACACATTGTTACGCCACACCCTAGAACAATCGGGAAAAATTGGTGTAGCAAAAATTACAATTCGCTCAAAGGAGCAACTGGCAATTGTTAGAGTCTATCAACATGCGCTTGTGATGGAGACAATCCATTACCCTGACGAAGTCCGCAATGTGCGCGATGTACCAAATATTCCAGAAGAGGATACAGTCGGTCCAAAAGAGTTAAAAACAGCACTTATGCTTGTAGACCAATTAACGACAGCATTCAAACCTGAAAAATACACGGACGATTATCGAACTGCTTTAATGGCACTCATTGAAGCCAAGAAGTCAAATCGTACTGTCACGCCAAATGAAAAACATGCTCCTCCAGATAATGTTACTGATTTAATGTCTGCCCTTCAAGCATCACTAGACAAGACGAAAAAACCTGCACCAAGAAAGCGGGCGAGCAAAGCGAAGAAAAATGCTTGAGATTTTGTGCACAGTAAAATCAATCCTTTTCCTCTAGCAAATCTTCCGTGGCAAAAGCCCTTGCATCCGTTTCAGGTGATTTACGCCAGTTACAATTATTCCATACAGATCGGGGGTCAGAGTTTAAGAACAAACTGATCGACAAAACGCTTCATACGTTTGGCATCGAGCGCTCTTTGAGCATGAAAGGATGCCCGTATGATAATGCCGTTGCAGAAGCGACATTCAAGACGATTAAGACCGAATTTGTGAAGCAATACGTGTTTGATACGCTGAATGATCTCGATAGAGAACAGCGAGATTATGTTCATTGGTTTAACACAAAACGTCTACACAGTACTCTTGGATATAATAGTCCGATTGAGTACAAGATTGCCCTTTAAAAATTTGTCCAATTAGTTGATCATCCAGTTGTTGACCATATCGTTTATCACACGGGCAATATGATTTTCTGGGATAAGATCTGAGAAATCCATAGGAAGATTCAATTGATTTATGTTATACTCTAAGAAAGTAGCCTTTTGGTTGCTCAAAGAAATCGCCTCTTTTCTAATGGTTTTAGGGATAACTCCATTTTAACAGAGTGGGCGATTTTTTTTGTGTTTTTTTGTTTAAAAAACACAAAAAGCTGTCCTAAAGGTCGTTTTTTATGACCTTTTGGGACAGCCCCTTACCTATAAGGCGAAAAGCTATGAGTTTTCAAGATCGTCTAACACCGGAACCACAAAAAATCGCTTTTTAGGAAGCACATCAATAACATCCTCATGTTCTCCATTTTTATCTTCCCAATAAACTTTTAGCTGGACCTTCACTTTCCCATCTTTGAAGATCGATCCTATACTACGCATAAGAGAAGCGTCATCATTTTGCTCTATTAAACGATCTTCATCATAATAATTAAGATCATGAATGACTTCATCATTCTCTATTAGCTCAATCTTCATCAATTGAACTTCATTCCCCAGCTCACCCGTCCAGTGTATCAGGCCTACCCATTCCCCAGCAGGTGAAGTTTTATCTCTGTCATACTCCACTTTCCAATTCCCGTCTTCAGAGACACCGACCCACTTAGGTGATTGATTGATAGAATAAACTATCCAACCGACTATAAAAATGAAAACAACCGCTAAAACCCACACAACCCCTTTTTTACTTGTCATTGATGGCTCCTTTAAAAAAATTTTGTTTGCCTGCACTACTTAAAGTTAATAACTCGGTAGCTTTTAAATTTTTGCCCTTTTATCCGATCTTTGATATTCTTGTTAGAATAGTTGGCCGTATTCGATGAAACGTAGACCGTACCATTGGCTTTTCGGTTTACTATAACAGAATGAAACCACCGACCACTGCTATTTTGAATTTGAATCACATCACCAACCGCTGCATTCTTGATAATGGTGTTCACATTTGAGCTCGTCTGCGCTCTCATCTTTCTGGTCTTTGTCCAGTAAGTATAGAAATCAGTCACACGTATCCAAGAAGTAGACAACTTATCGCGCATATAGCAACTGTTTGCGCTAACACCACAATCATGGTAGTTATCATTATACCAATGCGCTGTCGTTTGAGTAATACCTCTTTTTACAGACTTAGGTTTCTTCTCTGATAATCCGCCTGCATTTACTGCTTGCGACACAAAATTAGTACAATTTTTAGGATACACTCCGAAGTTGTAATTAGGTTTTGCACCATGTTTGTTGGCATAATTAGCCGCCTTAGTACGATTATATCCTCCTTTTGAGGTTGCCTGAACAATCGGATTCATATCTTCCAATAGCCACATTTCCTCTAACTCTTCTTCAAACTCGGCTTCTTCTCGCTGTAGCAACGCGACATCCTCCGCCAATTCTCCCAGCGTCACTTTTGACATCTGTTCAGATACTTCAGTTCCAACTTCTTCAGGCTCATAAAATACTTGCATTTGATCCAACTGATACACGTATTCACCCATATAGTAATCAAGTAATTCATACTGGGGGTGTTTCAAGAGTTCTTCATCTGTGCTCTCCAATTGCTGCAACATCAAATATTCCACAAACTCTGCCGAGCCAACTTCCAACTCAAGCCCCTGTTCATCAAAATAAGCCAACAACATTTGTTCAAGCTCACCTAACGTGTATTCTTCCTCACCATCGGCCAATTCCAAACCATCTTCAAGTTGCTCGTCTGAAGAAATTTCTTCTAGCGTTTCAACTTCTTCAGCATTTGTGTCATCTCCTTGTGCATACGTAGGTGACCCTACTGTTCCGGACAACACTAGCACACTACTTAACCCTAAAATCAGACATGACTTCCCTTTTTTCACTGTTTTACTTCCTCCTTGGACGTTGTTCTATGGTGCAACTATATTATATTGTGCGTTGAGCTGTTTTGTCTATGGGAATGTTTCGACATATATTGTCGAATTAAACTAACTATTATAGTGAATAAACTGGCAACGAAATGATAAACAATTTTCGAACGAATCCGTTCGAAAAAGAGCACAAACCACAAACCCTCCGCGGTTTGTGCTACCAATATGATTATAATAAAAACTCCCTGTCACTCTCCATGGTTTCATCTTCGCTAATTTCTCGGTCTTACGCATCCATACTAATACGGAAAACTTCGACCCAAAGATTCAATTTCTAGTTGCCCAGGTATATGTTTAATAATTGCATCAAAATGATCTTGACTAAGTCCTACTTCGTTGCCTTTTCATCAAAGCCGACAAAGATCACTGGTCCACAAATCGCCAGAATGGACGTATAGCATCCGTGCTGATTGTTAGGGGCTGACCAGGGTAACGCCCGCTTGTTATAGTAAAGCATAATTCTGTCTGTAACAAACAACCAACCTAACTCTCCATCAGCCGGAAACTGAATCAATTCTTTTTGGTTTCCAACGTCGTATCTTCATAGGTTACGACTTCATATTCTGTTCCCTTTGTGCCAGGAAATAATCTCCATACTTCCATATAAAACAGCTCCCTCTTTTTCATCTTACCTATATCATAACGCGTTCAAAAGGAGTTGTACGCCACGATTTTGCGGACAAATTGCGGACAAATTCGTCCGCAAAAAAAGAGCACAAACCATGGACGATTTGTGCTACCAACGTCAAAAACTCTTCATCATTCTCCATTCTGCTTAGACAAATCCTCTTCTATTTCCCTGATAAAAACCTGTACCGTCCTTAGGGCATACCACTGTCTCCTCACAATATGTCTCTCGTCGCTTAGGTCACAAAGATATTATCACCACCTTCCAAACCTACTCACACATCTTGGATGAAGTGGAACAAAAATAATCGCCAGAAGTTAACACCGCGGCGAGCAAACTCTACGCAATGGAGTAGCATTTGAATGCAAAACGGATGCAAAAAAAATCATAAAACCACGTCATTGTACGTTGTTTCCTCAAAACATAAAAACCCCGAAACCGTTGATATATCAACACTTCCGAGGTTTTCATTCCAACAATATAATTCTCTACAAATGGAGACGGTGGGAATTGAACCCTTCCTCTGAAATCCTTTATTATCAAGGGTTTCAGGGGATTCATTTTTGCCCCGTACCAAAATCGTACCAAAAACCCAGAAACAAATTTTTGGTTCAAAAAACCTTATTTTACGTCTCTTGTCTTAGGAGTAGCGATGGGTCTTCCAAAGAGCTTCTCTTTAGCTAATTTAACACTCCAGAAATGAGAAGATTAATCCCCCGCACTGCTTGTCAGTTATACATCCATATCAATTCATAGTACACACAAAAAAGGGCCCCTATTTGGAGCCCATAAATGCTTCTTTCTTCCTTACTATATTGCTTCTCTTTCTTGTTCAATCATCGGGAGAATACCTTTTTCCTTTAGAAATTTATAAAGGAAAACTCTTCCCTCCTGCGTCCATTTCATCGACAGGCGGCAATGCTCTTCATCAATAAAATGGGTCGCGGATGGTGTGTTACTCTACCAAAACTTCCTTAATGATTTGAGCAATTTGCTTATTATTTAGTTGGTCGCGGAAGCAAACAGTGTATCCATCTTTTGACAGCATATCGAAGAAAACACGAGCACATTCCATATTCGCTTCTTCTGTTCCACGCAAATTAGTTTTATCTTCTACATCCTTGGTTTCAACCAAGATGTTAAGTTCTTTTTCTCCTGTAGATCTTCTTACCACATACATAAAGTCTGGGCTGTACGTTCCTCCAGTAATAGTTGGTATTGCTATGCTACTACGTGGAATTTTGCCATATACAATGACTTCTTCAATGTTCGACATCATATTTTTTTGTTCCAATGGGGAATCAAAAGCAAAAGCATCATATAAGTACTTATCACTTGGAGTACCTGGTATAATCTTTGTACCGATACGCCCTTGCGCAATTTCTTCACGTGGAGATCCGTCTTCATATGAAAGTGCAGTTGATCCAATAGGGGTACGACTTTTCGCATAACGGAAGCGCCCTTGTAAATTTTTATGTTTCCATTCTTGGAATTGTTGTATTATCATGCTCACAGAATTTTCATTGATGTGTTCAGAGTTAATATCCCCATTTCTTTTTACATACTCGCACAATGCTTCATGCAATACTTCAATGGAAATATTTGTTCCACACATGATTCTCTTTAAAAACTCATTGTAGGGAATTGGTTTAGAAATTATACCTTGCACACCTGTGCCAGAAACAATCGTCATCTGTGAACCATCATTTTTTACAATATCCCTGGAACTAGTCATAACAACATCCGTAAAAACACTCGGTTTTTCCAGCAATGACAAAACAACTTCTGTCATATCAGAATCTAAATCATCATCATAAAATATCAGGTACCGTTGATTGATTGTTTCCCACAATTCCCGTATTTCATTGTAAACCGCCTTGCGTATTTTTACAGGCTTAGATCTTGCAACATTTCGGTCTTCTACCTTACCTGAAGATAAACCGGTGGCAAAGTCCGGATATTCTGCAAAAAACGCATCTCTTTTGTCCGGTTTTATATTCATTCGCCTGTCGATGTAATGTTTATCGTATAACTTACCAAAAAGCTCATCAGGAGTTAAGGACAGCTTCTTAGCTACTTCGTCCAGACGCTCTTCACTTATAGAAGAAGATTGGGGAAGTTCACCATTTATCTGATCTATCAAGCGCTCAGCAAAATCAGCCTCTGTGAAGTCAACAATATAGTTTAGTTGGAACTGTTCGTTGGAAATTCTATTGCCATTTTCATCAACAGGCAGACGTAATCCACGGCCAACTTCCTGCAACTTACTATTTTCACTTCCACTAGAGCGTAATTTTGCTATGGTAAAAACGTTTGGGTTATCCCATCCTTCTTTCAGCGTCCATTTTGAAAACAAAAATCTTAAAGTATTGTAGCCACCATCAGTCTTCTTAAATGATAGCAATTGCTTTTTGCTATGAAGAATAGCATCTACTTCCTTCGCGATATCCTCATCTGAATCACTATTATCTTGTGCAAAATAGCCTGCATGACAAGCCGAAATATTAATAAGGCTTGCTTTCAGATACTCTTTGTATTCTGCTTCATGCTCGCCTAGGGTACATATTTCCGATTCTATTCGTTCTTTGAGTAACCTCTCGAACGTCTGAAGCAGATATGGTGCTTTATATTTCTCATTCGGGCGATATGATGATATATCGTCAATGAAAAACAATGCCAATGTTTTTATTTTGAAATTACGTCCGCAGAAATTTAATTTTTCAGTTTCAAAGTGACGTTCGAGGGCAAGACGTATCATCTGTTCTTGATAAGAGGACATATATATGCCTACATCCAGTTCTTCGCCTGTTGATTTCTGAATACCATTGGAAAACTCGACTGTTGATGTACTTATGGCTTGAATCGTAATCCCCGCAAAAGCTTCATTAACAATAGAAAGTGGGTCTCCTTTTTTTAGGGTAAAAGTCTTCGTGGCCTTATCTCGTTTTTTATATTGAAAATTAACGGCCTCCCTACTAGCTATAGAAGTGATTTTCACTTTTTCTTCACGCTTGGATACGGGTTCAAAATGTTCCTTTGCCACTCCCTTTATCAGGTTTTGATTAAAGGATTCACAAGCATTCAAATCATAGATTAGGTTTTGATAGTCTTTGACTGTTCCTTTATTCTTTCCTCGCCCAATACTAGTTTCTGGGAAAGTGGCACCAAATCGAATAATACTCTGTGGTTTTAACTCGTCAGCAATAACTTTGAAAGCTTTTTGTTCACGAGAGAACCGATGAGGCTCGTCAATAATTATAACAGGATTCGTTGCACTAATGGCATCAAAAGGTCTGTAGAATCCCTCCACACCATAATCGTAATCATCACGACTTAGCATCCCATTTACCCTAACGGTTAATAACTGCATGTTAACGAGCAACACATATATCTTTTTTGTATTCCGGCAAGAGCCTTTTACAAAGTCACTTACAACACTTGGAAAATAGGAGCGCCCCTTTTTCCTGCTCTTTGGAGCCTCTAGTACACCCACCTCAATTTCTGTACCATAACCGCAAACGTCTGAAAAATGCCTTTTTGCATATTCATCCTTTAAAAATTGCGCAGTTCCTGCTTTTATAGCAAGGGAAGGTACAGCGATAATAAATTTATTGAGTCCATATCGTTTATGAAGCTCATATATTGTATTTGTGTACACATAGGTTTTTCCTGTGCCAGTTTCCATTTTAATATCTAGATTCAAGCAATTCCCGATGGACATATTGCTACGATATTCTACTGGTATGCTTTTTTGAAGCTCTCCAATATTTGACATTAGCCCAGGATCTGAAAGAGAGATTGTCGGGTTTTCATAAACTTGTCTGGGTGCGGTAATGTTCACACCCTCTAGTACCGCACTTATTATGTCTACAGCTTTTTGCTGATGTGGTAGTTCACGTTGTAGGATCAATTCCATAACATACCTCCCCCATTCAGTAGCGGATATCGAAGTTAATACGTAGATTTTTCTCCGTATCCTTCAGTCGTTTCAAATTAATTTTTAAAGCTTCCACCTCTGTCCAAGTAAAACTATAACCAAACAGTACGATATTATCTGGATTAAAGCCACCGTCAGTTTCATACTTCACAACAATTTCTTCAATAGCTTTGTTTGGAAGTTCAGAATCAATAAGATAAAGATGCTTTCCCATATAACAGCCTTTATATCCTGCAAAATCCACTTCCTCCGCATTAGCAGTCAGTCCGTATCCATCCCTAACAAGCCATGTGGTAAGTATAGTAGGCTTCCCAAAATCATTAAGCAGTGTTTTATCAGCGAAAAGTTTGCTTTCGTTAGGGTCAAACTTCTCAATCTTGTCTAGAGTGTTCTGTTGTGGTTCGACAAGAGTAAAGTGCTTAAAGCCAAGGTCTACTGTTGCTTCTGGATATTCTTCTTTTATTTTTCCTGATGCAAGAGAGATTCTTTTACATCCTAATTCATTAATTGAGAGAAAACCACATTGATACGCTTCGCTCTTTTTCTCACATCTTTCAGGCGATTGAATCAGAATATATTTTCGATTCCCGTTATCTTTAGCGTTCAGCTCCATAATTGCTTGTGCTGTTGTAGCAGAACCAGAGAAAAAATCTAGAACAATATCGTCTTCTTTCATTCCTTGTTCAAGAATTAGTTTGATATATTCTACAGGCTTCGGAAAATCAAAGACTTCTTTATTTGAAAATAGCTCTCGTACTTCGCGAGTTCCTTGAGTACTGTATACAGGAAGATCCAGTACTGTACTAAAACCCGTAAAACCACTACTAACATCTTTTAGAAACTTTTTTCTACGAGGTCTACCTGTTGGTTCAGACGGAAATATAACTTCATTGTTTTCAATCAACTCTTTCATTCTGGAACGTTCATATCTCCATCCAGTTTTTGGGCAGGAATATTCCACACCTGTTTCAGGGTGTTTAATTGTATAGTGCAGATTAGGTCTTTGTGATGCAGTTGCTAAACCTGTCATATCAGCACTCATCCAATCTCCTCTTGGGTCATTATCAGGGTTTGTATATTTACTTTTATCTGATGCTTTACCTCTGATTCTCGACGTATCTTGACGACCGTAACACATTAAATAGTCATGATCCTTAGATACACCGTTTTTAGTTCGGCTATCTACCATTTGTCTCTTTTTCCATATAAAGTTCCCTAAGAAACAATCTTCTCCAAAAATGTCATCACATAGCAATTTAAGGTTGGATTGTTCATTATCATCAATTGAAATGAAAATTAAACCGTCATCGGTAAGCAAGTCTCGAGCCAGAAGAAGTCTTGAATACATAAACATCAACCAAGCTGAATGGGAGGCTGACCCGCGCTTTGTCAAATCCAGAATGCGTTGCGCCTGTTCTTCACTTATACTTAGCTTCTCGGAAAGGTCCTCAATAGTAAAAGTGAAATTATCATTATATACAAAACCATCTGACCCTGTGTTATACGGAGGGTCTATGTAGATACATTTAATCCTTGCCGAATACGATTTCAAAAGATGTTTTAATCCATCAAGATTATCACCACTTATGTAGATATTCTCACTTTCCACATTTTCCGGCTTTAAATTATGTTCTTCATCAGATACGACAACTGTTGTGGTATCAACTGATGCTAGCAACCGGGCATAGTTTTTGCCCAAAAATTTAAGTCCATACCCTTCGCCAGTTACTGTAACCTTATCGCTTAAAAACTCCTTAAAACGTTCCATATCAAAAGAACCATCTACATTAAAGCATGAAGGGAAGTTTCCTTTTAATACAGCCATTTCTCTGCTGTTTGGTTTTACGTTTTCATTAGCATTCATAGTGTCTTTAATCATTGCGAACCGTCTCCTCTCCTTTCTCGATTCCATCTGGAATAAACTCCAAAATATCACATATATCACATTCTAAAGCCCCACATATTCTTTGAAGTATTTACATTTTCATTTCTACCAAGCTTTGTAATAGTTACCGAGCTAACACCAGAGAAGCGTTGCAAACCTTTCTTTTTCATGTTTTTATCAATTAACAGTTTCCATAGATTGTTGTAACTGATCGTCAGCTTCTACACCTGCTGCAAAGTATGCATCATTTTAACATGAACATTCTAAAAATAATTATAATATTTAACTTCGCATTAATTTTAATTTGCTTTCATCACATATCTTTATTATAGCACATGTAGTTGCTTTCAGACAAGCGGGGCTGTCCCAAAAGCCTCTTTTTTTAAAGTGATCTCAAAAACGATTGATAAACATGATTATACAAATCCGGCTCGTCCTGCGGTACAAGATGGCCTGCAAAAGGGATTACTGCTACTGATGCACTAGGACATTTCTGCTTATAGTAACAAATTCCTTCTACCTCAGCCATAGATTCTTCCCCTGACATGATGAGCGTTGGGGTTCTGCCTATCTCTGTTGTTATAGGCAGACATGCCATATCCTCAAACGGAAACTCTTCTGGCGCACTCGCCTTTTCTATAAATAATTTCCAATCATTTTGTTGATGTCTCTCTGTTAGCACACGAACCGTCATTTTATCGTTTTGTATTGTAGCTAGTTGTTCTTTTTGTTCTTCCAAACCTTGTATCACTTCTTCTGTTCGTAAAGGATTGACGCCCGAAACGCATAAGGAAGCAACATAGCCTGGAAATTTGTTCGCAAAAATTATCGCAACCATTGCTCCAAACGAGCTCCCAGCAACATGAACTTCCTTCTCTCCAAGATGGTCCAGTGTCTCTTGCAAACTTTGAGCTGTGTGAGCAATTAATTCTGGGAATGTCTTATAATCACTATACGTCGAATATCCATGCCCACACATATCTACCGCTATCACTTTATAATTTGCCGAGAAAAATGTTTGTTGCTCTAAAAAGTCTGTACGTGCCGTTTCCAACCCTGCATGCAAAAATAGTATTGGCGTGCCTTCTCTTTTTCCTGTTATTTCTGTGTGTAATATCATTGTACTCACTCCTTTCCATTTTAAATTTTACCACAAATATGAAAGCGCAACCAATATAACTCACATCTTGTCCAAAATTTGTCCGCCATTTGTCCGCTTACATACCCTTTCAGACGCGTCATAATAAATATGTAAGGTAAATTAAATCAAAGGAGATGTTGAACATGGCAGCAGCAACAATATTATATTTTTACCCCGCCAAACCTAGAACAGACATGCAAATTGATTCTTATGACAAGGACGCATTGGCACGGGAAACAAGACGAGACTCGTTTGGTGGTATCGTAGGAGAGTACAGAGTTACAGAAGGGACGGAAGATACGGAAGGTATTGCATTCTGGTATCCCCTCCTAGAGGACCCCTTCGATTACCTCCCGACGCTCGCTATCTCTCACGATAACAACTTTCCTACCATCCTACAAGGCACGATTCTTTTTACTGGAATTGAGAGAGCCCTATTGGGTAACGCACTAGGACTTACCCAAAACCAAGTCGATCAAATCAAACGTATGGCTTGGTCGAACACAATTAAATTAGGAGACCAAGAAATTCCGTGGATTAAATTAGATTAAAACCAAACCGCTGATACGCAATGCGTATCAGCGGTTTGCTAGTCTTGTCGATGTGATGTCCGCTCCATAACTGACGACAAAACTCGTCCATCATGCGAAAATATCTGAACCTCACGCCCCTCACCACTGTGCTCTTTTAAATAGGTTTCAATTACAGCCCTTAACAGAATCGTTGCATTTATTTTGGACCCAGGTCTAAAATCATATAAAGATGCGTTAAACATATGCCCTACAATTACCATCACCACAGCTACTAGAAGAAAACCATCGAAAGCTTTTGACATAGGCTTATCAACATCTAACCCCGCAATAAAATCTTTTTTCGTTGTTACCTTGCGACCTGTATCCCTCAATAGTTGTTTCAATTCTTCTTCTGGTAACATGGCCATTTGAACTTCAATTTGGAAATCGGCTATTACTGAAGTTGTAAAGAAAGCAAAAACCGCGAGGGGAATACCAACAACCATACCCGGCATTATTTTTCCCAAAAAACCACGCCATGTACTCTTTTCTCCCCTCTCAACTTCTAACTCTACATATGGGAACGCGCGTTCTTTTATATCCTCAATACTTAAGGAATTATCTCTCACCCATTTATTCCATCTTTTTCTTCCCCGTTCGAAAATATGTTCAGGAAAGGAACTATCATGAGAGACTTTGATCTTGTTTTTTAATGCGCGTTGATACACATGATTGATCTTTTTTTCAATAAATCCTCGCGCAATTTTTAGTGGGATTATCACAAGTGCCCCAATCACAATCAGCTTTATTCCTATGTGGAAATTGTAAATAACGTTGTTATGAAGCGAGGGCCATAACCAAAATCCGATCACAACATAACCGATTATCAACAGTACGAACGCGGAAGAAAGTATGCCCCACTTCTCTCTCTGCGCCTGTTCATCAGAAAGTTCTGGGGCCTTAATATACAATTTATAGAAGCCGGTTTCTTTTCTTATGTCATCTCGCAACTTCCTTACTCCATGCTCAAAATCCATATAAATCATCCTTTTACGTATTGGTCACGCTATTCACTATGAAAAAATACTAAACATCGATGAAATTAGCGTCTTTTTCAGCTAAGTATATAAAAACAGCCTTCCTTAACAACACAAGCCTGTGCATTTCAGACGTAGAATGATTAATCAACGCTAGGACACAATTAATACCTATTCCTAACAACATTAGGGGCCCAAATATCAACACAAAGACTAGCACAAAAGCGGAAAGAAGAAAACTAAGAATTTCTGGTTTATCCGAAATCAATTCTTTTATCCCATCGAATAAAAAAACAACGAGCGCAATAGAGACGGCAATTAAAGCATGGGGGGTCGTTTTTGATAAATAAGTAGGGATAGACTGTTTTTCTTTTCTTTTTATTTTCCTTTCTAGGTACGGGAGGGCGTGTTCACGTATAATCCGCTCGTTTATTTTTGGGTTTTTCAACATCTCGCGAAATTCTTTTTCAGCCAATTCATATTTAAAATGATCTAAACTAAATTTATTTTCTACGAGATCATATGCTTTACGAGCTTGCTTATCAATATATCGTTTTGCCACACTCCATGGAATTGCAAGTAGTACAAGGGTAGCTGTTCCCCAATAGACCACCGTCAAAATTGGATCATCCTTACCTCTCAGAAGAAAATCTATGATAGAGGAAACAAATTTTTGACCATCGTTAAATAGCGAAAAAACCACAAAAACATGATATGCAATGAGTAAACAAATTACAAAAAAACGTTCTGCCCGTAAATCCATCCTTTTTTGTTCACAAAGTTCTGGGCAACGGACATACAACGTGGTAAACTTTGTCCTCTCGTGAATACGCCTTAATACTTTATCGACTTCTTTCTTCACATCCACACTAACCCCTACCTTTTTCTCTGTATATATCTTTTTGCTATCCTAAAACATTCTGCCACAAATGAAAGCCCAACCAAAATGAACCAAGTACACCAACTTTCGTTTATTTACTTGGTTCTCCAGAAAACTCTTTCTCTATCCGTAAAAATAACTAATGACATACCTCTCTATTAGACGGTTCTCTTCATTTCAAAACTAATGAAGAAATACAGTCAAGTGACGATAACAGTTCAAGCAACACAAATACTACCCCGTCTTTCCATATTTAGAACTGTTCTCTTTCAAATATGAATAAATAGCCCGCTTCGCTAGCAACATCCCGTTTACTTTAGCGCCACGCCTAAGTTCAAAAACAAACCAATGCAAAGCTTTCCCTGTGATTGCTCCAGCAATTATTATCACAAAACCAGACTTGGTTGCTTCTATCAAATTTTCCGTGATATCTAGTTTAGATATCAGTTCTTCTCTTGTTATCTTTTTTCCAGTAGCTTCTTCCCAAAAATCCAGCGCTTCTTCTTGATTTGGCATCGTTGCAACTGTAAAAGCAGAATTAAATTGAAGCATAGCTCCATTGAAAAGCATACTAAGCATAGCGATAGAAAAACCCACTACTATTGCAGGTATCAATTTGTCCAAAAATGTACGCCAAGAACGCTTTTCCTCTTCCTTTATTTCCGTTTCTACACACGGAAGAACGCAACCCTTAATATCTTCAGAACTTAAACCTTTGTCTTTAACCCATTCATCAAATACATCTTTACTAAACCGGAAGCGAAGGTTGGCAACAGGTGGATTCCCATAGAATAGAATGTACCTTAACAATGCGATTACATACACCAATGGATAGTATAAAACTCGCCACTTAAAGAACTTCCGTTTTTTCAGAGACAGGAGAAAGTTAATAAATTCAGTACGCCATCCTTCATCCCTTTTTTCTTTTTCACCCTTCTTAAGCTCAACATCATTGTATGCATTGTTAACAAAATCCCTTATAAAATTTATCACAACTACGAGAGGAAACAACAACATCGATAATAGGAATAACACTAACAGGAAATTGGAGACTTCAGGAAAAGAAGAGCTAAGATTATTGAAGGCCTCCTTCAAAAAAGGTACAAACCAAAATAAAGAAATAAGAAACAGCACCACCGTAGCACCATAAACGAACCATTTCTCTTTTTTTGCTTGCTTATCCAGATTGTCGGAACGAATATATATCGCCCCAAAGCCTGCTTCCTTGTTTATTTTATCCCGCAACTCTCTTATCTCACGTTCAAAATCCACTTTATCACTCTCCCCTATTTTTCTTCATTTACTCTCTTTCATCACAAAACAACAGTAAGCATACTTTTAGAACACAATTCGATTTTACCAAACTCCAATTCTCTTTTCTATATGAATGTTTAGACAAATAGAGTCAAATTAACCTAAAATAATTGTTATGTTTGACTTTTGATTACATATGGTGTCTTTATGTGCCAAAATAAGTCATTAAAAAGTAGTACAAACCGCGGTTTGTACTACTCGTCGAATTATACCCAAGGCTCAACTTCAAATGCGTGCACAACCGCCATAAAAATCCACCACACCCCTACGGCAAACCAAATTACACTCCACTTTTTCCTTTCCAACTTATTCAGTAAAATCCCGTTCAAAACTGCCAGTATGGCTGTCATCATCGCAACCACCGCTATAACAGTATTCACCATATCAGTTCCCCCTCTTTTTTATCTTACATATTCATTATGCCGCATCCAAAAGGGGATGTCCGCGGCAATACCGCGGACATATTGTGGACAAATTCGTCCACAAAAAAGAGCACGGCTTGTGCCACCAATATGATTACAACAAAAACTCTTTGTCGTTCTCCATGATTTCATCTTCGCTGATTTCCCGTTCTTCCATACTAAAATACGGAACACTTCGACCCAAAGATTCAATTGCTATTTGTCCAGGTATATGCTTGATAATTGCATCAAAGTGATCTTGACTAAGTCCTACTTCGTTGCCTTTTTCATCAAAGCCGACAAAAATTACTGGTCCACATATTGCTAGAAACGGACGTAACGCATCCGTGCTGATTGTTGGGGGCTGATCAGGGTTGTCAGGAAGCAAATCTGAATATAACGCGCGCTTGTTATAGTAAAGCATAACGCCATCTGTAACAAACAACCAACCTAACTCCCCATCAGCCGGAAGCTGAATTAACTCTTTTTTAGTTTCCAACGTCGTATCTTCATAGGTTACGACTTCATATTCTGTCCTCTTTGCGTCAGGACATAATCTCCATGCTTCCATAAAAATAGCCCCCTCTTTTTCATCTTACATATATCATAACGCGTCTCAAAGGAGCTGTACGCGGCGAAACAGCGGACAAATTCGTCCGCAATTCCCCGGCAAATCGTCCGCCTTTTCGCCGCGTGCGCACCCTTTGAAACACGACATAATTAATATATACCAACCAAACAAAGGAGATGTTACACATGTTAACAATTACTGAAATGAAGGCACGGAATGCGGCGGCAGGGTATTATTGGTTTAGCCGTGGAAACATGCGCCTCTTCAAAACAAAAATCGAAACACGACCAACTAAAGACGGCTACTTCATCACTTCTGATCAACCTGGAAATACAGACCGTCGTTTTTCAATTCAACTCTTCGACCTATCTACATCTGACGTCTACACGATTGGAGCGTTTCAGGAGTTTGCAACCCTAGCAGATGCGAAAGCTGCATTGAAAACATTGTTGAAAGCCAAACGTTGTGCATGATTAAAAGTCTGCCCCGACTGGGGGCAGACTCTTTTCGTCTATTCTTTTAGATTACTTCCCCATCTATAACGACCGTCATTCATCAGCGTAAATTGTAGCAAATGCCTTCATTTTGAATTCTCCATCACCCGCATAAGTACATTTTGTCGTCTGCATCTCTCCCACAAGCTCTAAAGAAGACGCCCCCAGTGGCACATGCACCTGCCAAAAATCGCAGTGCCTACCTGGATAATCGGAGAGGAACACAAACACAAATCTTTGTCCTTCTTTTAGTGCCACATATGCAGAGAATACCTCTTCCCCCCAAGCACAAACCTTCTCACGCAACTCACTTTCTGATTGACCCCAGAACTCCTGATGACGCTCCACACACAACAACTTAATCCTATTAAACAAATCTGCCTGGAGTTTTTCCTTCAATTTTTCCCGCATACGTACCACTTTCTCTTCTCTCCCTCGACACATAGAAAGATTCATTTCATGCACTCCTCTTTTTCATCTTACATATATCATAACGCGCCCAAAAGGCGTTGTACGCGGCGAAACAGCGGCGGTTTTGTGGACAGAGTCGTACGCGATTTGTCCGCCTTTTCGCCGCGTACATACCCTTTGAGACACGACATAATTAATATATACCAACCAAACAAAGGAGCTGTTACACATGTTAACAATCGCAGAAATGAAAGAACTGAATGAAGAGGCAGGGTTTTACTTTTTTAGCCCTGGGGCAATGCGATTCTTCAACTCCGAAATGGAGACACAAACAACAACTCGTGAAGGTTATTTCATCACTAGTGAGCACCGTGGAGATGACATTCGCCGATTCACCATTCGACTCTTCGATCTGGAAACGTCCGACGTGCACACGGTAGGAGCGTTCATGGAATTTGCAACACTAGAAGACGCGATCGATGCAATGATAGAAGTCGCTCGCTGTTCATGATTAAGCGTCTGCCCCACTTGGGGCGGACTTTTTTGCAGCATTTTCGTCCGCAATTTGTCCGCCTTTCTGTCGCGTACATACCCTTTGAAACACGGCATAATGAATATATACCAAGCAAACAAAGGAGATGTTACACATGTTAACAATCGCAGAAATGAAGCAACAACACGAAGCAGCAGGATATCGCTTTTTTGATGAATGGGCAATGAATTTTTACAACCGAGAAATCGAAACACAAAAATTAACCATGGTTCACGAAGATAAAGGCTTGTTTATCAGCAGTGAGTGCCGTGAGGATGACGAGGTTCGTCGTTACACCATTCGACTGTTCGACTTTGCTTCACGTGATGTACATGAGATCGGAGAATTTCGAGGATATGAAACGCTGGAAGATGCACAAGTTGCATTGAAAGAACTTCTGAAAACCCACCGTTCAATCTGATTAAGAATCCGTCCCAAGTGGGGCGGACTTTTTTGTGGACCAATTCGTCCGCAAATCGTCCGCCTTTTCGCCGCTTACATCGCCTATCATACGCGGCATAATAAATATATAAATTAATTCAACGGGAGCTGGTAAATATGGCAACATTAACGTTTGCAGAGATGAAAAAGCTGAATGAAAGCATCGGGCAAGATTGGTTTAGCGAAGGGGCAGCGGAGTTTTTCAACACAGAATATGAAACTAGACATGCATCGGAAGGTTTCTTCATAACTTCTGAGCATAATGGTGATGGAATTCGTCGCTTCTCCATCCGATCATTTGACTTGAAAACTTACAAAGTTAAAACCATAGGAAGGTTCATGGAGTTTGAGACTTTAAAAGATGCAAGAAAGAGACTGAATAAGATATTGCGAATTTACCGCTAAGCCCCGATGTATCGGGGTTTTCTTCACGAAAGGAGCGTGTATCATGGATAGAGAAGAACTACAAAAATTCCTAATGGAAAACCTTCTCACTAAACGGGAAGCAATGAAAGTTACTAGGCAAAAAGACTCTACATTTAAACAAGCCGTGAGAGATAAGCGTTTAAAGCCATTTTTTCGAAAAGGCACTGGCAGAAGCCAAGTGAATCTTTATTTAAAAGAAGATGCCGAAGCATACTGCAAACGTGCTGATAAAAGAAGAAGGTGCCCGTAGACACCTTCTTCTTTATAGAAACATCTCATCTCCCGCAATGATTTCTTCTCCCATTATTTCATCACCATATACATCTTCTTTCGTCTCGATCCGTGGAATGGTTCGATCATTAATTTGAGTTGTGTTTGATCCAATCAAACTCTTGATGATGTAGTCGATTTGATTTTGGTCAAGTCCTCCCTCTAAACCTAACCCCCTATTATCAAACCCCACAAAAATCACAGAACCATAATAGAATTGCCTTGAATCGCTCGCACAAACATCAATTGTTGGCATTCCTTCTTCTTTAGACTCATCATAGAAAAACATAATGCTAACATCAATAAACCGCCAACCTAAAGTACCATCCGAATTAACACCCACCATCTTCTTTTTTTCTTTCAAAGTTGTGTATTCATACTCAATGATTTCAAATTCCGTATTTTTCTCACCTGGAAATAAACGCAATGCTTTCATAATGAACGTCTCCCTTGATTTAATTTGCCTTACATATATATCATATCGCGCCTGAAAGGGTATGCACGCGGCGATACCGCGGACATTCTGCGGACAAACTTGTGTCCGTAAGTTTTCACTCACGGACACCCTCTACTATTTATCTAACCAAATGTAAGGAATAAGTTGACCCTCTCGCCGGACAACTTTCTTTCCGATCCTTTGTCTTATTTTATTGATATGATCTTCATGAAGACCTTTGATATTACCTACACTATCCTTAGCAGTAAAAACATGAATTCCATGTTGTGCGTAAGAATAACGTGATGTTCCAACTCCAATTGCTGGAAATTCGTCACAACATGAAGTCATAGGATCAAACCATAAGTCTATATCCTCTGTAACCGACATCCTTTCAACACCCCCACCAACTAACTTATTGATTAATTCCCATGTCAATCTTTCAAAACTGCAAAACTCATATTCCGTCTTCCCTTCACCAGGAAAAATTTTCAGTATTTTTTCCATATACACAACTCCTTTGATCTGATTGGCCTTACATATATATCATACCGCGTCCAAAAGGTGATGCACGCGGCGTTACCGCGGACATTCTGCGGACAAAAAAATAGCACAAACCTCAAATTGTGGTTTGTACTATTAGAACTCTTATTTCGCGGCATCCGTCAATATCTGCTTTGCTATCGAGCGCAAGTGTTCAGGAATTCCTTTAGTTTCGGTAAGTGGCTTATAACGGTTTCTTTTATTTGTCCACTTAACTTGAAAGTAATCAGCAATTTCCTCTGTATAAGGCATTAGGTTGAGCGACGAAAACTGTAAAGGATCGTCACTGTCGTTCTGAACAAAAAATACTCCCTTTGCGTCTGTTCGTTTCAGCACATCGACCTGGACTATCACCGCATTCATGCCTCTGATCAGCGCGTTAAAAAGTAGAAACGGCATCGCACGATCTGACAATTCCTCTGCGTGGTACAGGTACCACGATGGGCGGTAGTGGTCATGCTGCTTCCTATTATGATTCCAAGCCTTGATCATGATTCCACCCGTTCCAGCGCAAGGCTCGTAAAAGGTGCCGCCTGCGGATGGAGCCACTAATTTTGTTAGCAGTTCAGCCACTGAATCAGGCGTAAAGTCTTGTTTCTTCTTTCTGTCTGAGTGCTCATTCTGATAATACTTATGAAACCAGTCGTAGCTCATATCATAGTGTGCCTCTGTTAGAAAGTCCTTGAACAGGGACTCGCGTTGGGTGCGGTTATACAAGATTTCCATTAGCGCACTCGGCGCTTTATAAGCGTCGTCTACGCCTAGAAGTGTGTTGATTAATACTGTTTCTTTTTGGATTGCTTGTGTGTCCATCCGATTTGTGATTCTTGACATGTAAACATCCCCCTTTCCTTACTATTATGTTGCACCACAGAGGGGATGTACGCGGCGATCGCGCGGCAGTTTTGCGGATGATTTGTCCACAATTTGTCCGCCGTTCCGCCGCGTACATCCCCTTTTGGTCGCGGCATAATAAATATATAAGTTAAATCAAAGGAGCTGTTACACATGGGGAAAAAAGTATTACTACTTACGCCTGGAGAACACAAAACGGAATTTGAGATCAAGCCTTACGAGGGCTTAACATTACAAGCACAACAAAACTTTGTAGGAGGGATGCTTGCCGCCATGCCAATCACCCCAAACACTGACCTTTGGTACAATGACGAGTTTCTACTACTAGACATGCCGCCAACGATCGTTGTCTCTTACGGAAATAGCGAACCTACCACGATCTGTGGTCCAGTCTTTTTCTCTAGTCATAATGGCAAAGGTGTATCGAAAGGGTTAAACCAAGATCAAATGAACCACATTATCAAAATGATCAACTCAAACATCGTGCAACTTAGTGAGCAGGTTCCACCGTTTAAAACACGAATTATTCCGTGGCTCCAGCTTGGTCAGTAGCGTATGTACGGGTGTAGCCTGAGTCTGGTTACACCCAGATACGGAAATTTTGTCCGCAAATTGTCCGCTGTATCGCCGCGTACAACCCCTTTCGTACGCGTCATAATAAGTATATAAGTTAAATCAAAGGAGCTGTTACACATGTTTGTCGAAAAACTTTACTGGACTCATCACGAGTGCGAAGGATCTGCGCATACAAAAACCGAGAAAATACAATTATTAGGCTGCTATTGGGACGATAGGATTTTCACTTTAGATGACGAGTCTGAACATATCGAACATACGAGAGTGGGCTACAACGATCCGTTGATCAAAAGGAAAGAGGTTTGTCGCATGATCAATAAACATACCTCCTTCAACATAACCAATGATACAAAACATTTTGTCTATGAAACTTCTCCTTACGAAGAGAGTTGCATACTTACTGTATTTCAAGATATTTTTGGTGCACCACAATATGAGCATCTTCACTTTGACTCATTGGACAAGATGGTCGATTTCTCGCACGAGGCTTGAACCATTCGCGTCAGGGTTGTTGTGTCCTGGCGCCTTTTTTGTCCGCAAATTGTCCGCGTACATCCCCTTTTGGACGCGTCATAATAAGTATATAAGTTAAATCAAAGGAGTTGCTAAACATGGTAAGAGCATTTTTATTACTTACGCCGGACACTCACAAAGTTGAAGTTTCAGCCGTCACTTATAATAATTTCGATTTAAAAACCAGACAAAAATTAGTTGGTGATCACCTTGACTTCATGTCGATCACACAAGAAATTGATCTATGGTACAACAAAGAGTTGAATACGGAACCAACGATTTGCGTTTCCCATGGAAAGCACGATTCTAGGATTATTCACGGACCAGCTTTTTTTGCGGCTTGTGATCACGAAGAGAAAATGTTGGGGCTCACCGCTGGACAAATCATGGACCTTTTTCTGATAATAAATGAAGATTCGGCGCAACTCACTGAACCATTTCCACCGTTTAAAAAAAGGTCCATCCCCATGCTTTCTACTCCACTGCTTCATGTCAAGTAAATACGATGTGTGTAACCAGATATTATCATTAACTATACAGGGGGAATGAACCATGGGGCGTATATATGGAACCTATAATTGCGGATGCGCGGGCAGCATTAACACGAAAAGAAGCAACGCTACTTTCGAACGGAAATGCAGTCTGTGCAACTTGCTGGACGAACAAGAAAAGAGAAAAAAGCGCGATAAAAAATAGACGATTGACCAATTTTTGTACAGATCGTACAATAAGATAAGATTTCATAATTGCGTCAGGTTTATGGACTGACGCCTTTTTACTCAACTAAAGGAAGGGTTGTACATATGAGAGATGACACACAACGATTTGCATTTGAATTTTGTTACATTCCACCAGACAAGAAAGCAAAAGTCATAGCAATTGAAGATTTACGATTTGAAAAAATGCGTAAAGAATACTTAAATGGTAGACTAAAGTAAAAACAGGGGGCGTTAAGCCCCTTTACTACTTGCGTCATACGGAAGCCCTGGATTTCCTGGGTCTAGCACTTCCGAACTAACCGCCGCTAACCCCAACACAACCACCAACAATACCAAAGTCCTTTTCATTTTTCTCACCCTTTCACCCGAATCTCGGAAATTGGATTTCTTGTTTTACAAATGGTCGTAAGTAAGACTGATTTTCTACCTCAAAACGATCCAACGCTTCCCACAAAACTGCTTCTTTCCCTGTCGCAATGCCCCTATACCACGTTAAACAAGCACTTTGATTTCCTTCTGCCTCTAACTGGCTTATCATCTCAAGCGCCTTGTCCACTTCGCAACGCACAATATATTGGTGCACTTGCTCGCAAGGTGCAATGCCTGTTAAGTCAAACTGTTCACCGCAAATATTTCGTGCAAAAGGATAATATTCGTTTTCTAATCGCTCGGCATAGGCGACTAATCCTGCTTTTTTTGCGTAAAATATGGCTTGTTCATAGTGGGGTAATGCTTCTTTTCTATCCAGTCCACACAATGTTGCCAATCCAAGTCCGTGAAGAGCAGGCGCAAGCATTGCTTCTGGAGTTGCAGGATTATCAACGACCTCTGTAAATACTTCCCTCGCTTTTTTAAAATCGCCCTTCACACGAAGCAAGCCTGTCCCCATTGATAGTGAAGCGCGGCTTAATAAAACGCTTTTCATAAAACTTGGCTCGATCTTTACGAGTTTGCCTGGCATGTGATCGACAAGGGAAATCGTGTTCTCAAGACAGCCAAGCTGCTCATGGGCATGTACCTCTAGTAGTTCCAAACGTACTTTAAGCACTTCTGATTCTACGTGGCCGACTAGATCACGGGCTTTGCTGATAACGCCTTTGTATGATAGTTTGCGCTGAATAACTTCTAACAATAATCTATAAACTGTCGTCCACTCTTCTAAGTACACATTACTTTTGTGCTGTTCCAACAACTGCTTCAAAATGTCCACTTGTTGGAATGCTACAGCATATTCAAATGCATCCTGAATATGACTATGACTTTCTAATGCAAGCGCATACTCGTTCATGAATTGCGCCACCCGATCTGGTGTCACCTTTTTAACTGCTAACATCACCTGTTCGAAGGTGAGCAGACTGGAATACTTGTTTTGGTCAACGTCTGTCCCTCTTGCTAAGTGTCGCATCAGTGCAGGAGACCACGCATCAGGATTCTCCCACAACTCCATCTTTCGTAACAGCTTTTCCGTCTCTTCTGCGATTGCATCAACTGTTGACTGCATTCTACCCCTCCCTAAACGTCTTTTTATTCTTTATTCGACGGGAAAGTGGCTATTCCTTCCTTTTTCGTCCGACAAATATCGCGATATATGAAAAGAGCTTGACACCTTTGGTTGGCATCAAGCTCTTCTCCGCACCTACTTATCCATCAATAACCCCAGAACCTTCTTCATGATTTCTTCTTTCTCATCAACCCCAGCAGAATTCGGAATCTCCTTGATTGCAAGTTGAATCTCAAATTGATTTCCTTCATCAGCCAAAAAGTCGGCAATCTTCTTCAAACGCTTACTCAAAACGTCCCCACGGTAAGCGCCTGACAACTCTATTGCGTGACTATTCTCTGATAAATCGTGAAGGTTCTCTCCACTCTCCACGACTTCATCAACCGCCTCTATCGTTGCAGCAACTTCACTACCCGCACCAGATATAACCGCACTCATTGCCTGCCTCTTCGTCTCTTCTTCAATCTCACGGACTACCTGGTCAATTTCTAATCGGTTTTTCTCCGCCCACTTCCTTAATTTATCGCGTAACACGTATACTTTGGGTTTGCTAGCACCGAGCGCTTCTGCTAATTTTGCGCGCTGTTTTTTATACCGCTTTTCATAAACTCCCCACATCAAGTAAAACTGTTGTTTCGTGTCAATTTGCATAAAAGTCTCATAGTCTGGCACTTGGCTTTTGTATTCTTTCAGTAAAGAAAGAGGAATAACAGATTGTTTATATCGTTTCAACTCACGTGGAACGTTGAGTTTCTGGAGCAGCGCATAATATGGTCCTTCACGCATACCCATTTTCTCGCATATATCTTTATTTTTATAGAGCGCGCGCCAACGCTCCAGCAATTCCTTTTGTTCTTGTTCCGACCGCTTTTTAAATTCTTCTGATGGCAGCACATCGTTCATGTTATACACCTTCACTTCGCTTGGTTTCATATATTCTTTCTTTTCTTGAGAAAACAACTCGTTTTTTGTCGCAAAATATTACTTCGACAGGCATACATGGTAATCCTGTTGAATCTCGTTTAAAAGTGATAAAATTATAAGAAACACCCCAAAAATTTTCATTGGAGAAGATGCACATGCGCTCAAAAACTAGACTAATCGATCTTACTGGAAAACAGTTTGAACAATGGTTGGTTATAAAAGAGGCGCCTCGTCGTAAGAATATACGTTATTGGCTATGTAAGTGTTCATGTGGTACAACAAAAGCAGTCGCTCAAAGAACACTTATAAATGGAACGAGCAAATCTTGTGGCTGTTATGCAAAAAAGTCTGGGAAGAAATTAGGGAGAAAATGTTTGGACCTCACCGGACAAACTTTTGGTTCTTTAACTGTTTTAAAGAAAGTTGACCTGCAACGTTGGAGCAAATATTGGTTATGCAAATGCAGTTGTGGCAAGGAATTAACTATTTCACACCAAAAACTTGTCAACAACTACAGTGAATCTTGCAACTGCTATCAACAAAGAGGATGGAAAAGAATAGACCTTACCGGACGCACCTACGGTCAATTCATCGTCTTAAAAGAAGCCGCGGCACGCTATGGAAAGAGGCATTGGCTGTGTCAGTGTACTACATGTGGAACAACAAGAGAAGTTAACCAATCACGTTTAACAACAGGCACAATCAAATCCTGCCCATGCTCCCAAGACTTAGACTTAACCGGGCACACATACGGCCATTTAACCGTATTAAAGAAGTCAGCAATACGGAAACAGAGTCGTTATTGGTTATGCCAATGCTCATGTGGAAACATTATAGAAGCAAGACAATGGCGTCTAACTAATAGAAACATCAGGTCTTGTGGCTGCAGAAGAAAATCAGACTTGCGTAATCATCAATACGGTCAATTAACTGTGTTAGAAGAAGCTGAATCGCGTTACGGGAAACGGTTTTGGTTATGTCAATGCAGTTGCGGCACAACGAAAGTGATTGCACAGCGCTATTTGACAGCAGGAAGAGCTCGGTCATGCGGTTGTAATAAGAAACGAAAAGCTCTCTTAAAAGAAAACATCAGTCATGTAGACAAGACCGGCACAGAACTAGCAGAACACACATATGGCAGACTTACTGTCATCAAGGAAGGGCCTAGACGTTATGGCGAACGGCACTGGCTGTGCAGATGCTCCTGCGGGAAAGAAAGAGAAATTAGAGAGTACTCTCTTAAAAAAGGACTTACTAAGTCGTGTGGGTGCCTAGCTAAAGGGAAACGGAAGAAAAATTATGTACTCCTTCCCGGACAGCAGTTTAATGACTGGACCGTTCTTGAAGAGTCACCACGAAAAAACAAGTATCGTTACTGGCGATGCAAGTGCGCATGCGGGACAGAAAAGGATGTCGCACAAAGGTCACTTACTAGTGGGGCTAGTAAGTCATGTGGCTGTCAGTCAAAACTAACGAAAAACCGTGGCAAAGACCTTACTGGGCAACACATCCACGCTTGGACAGTGATAGAGGAAGCACCTAGACGGCATAAACTGCGCTACTGGAGGTGCCGATGCTTATGTGGAACAGAAAAAGACATCGCACAACATTCGCTGGTTACCGGTCAGAGTAAGTCGTGTGGTTGTCGATCAAAAAGAGACAGTTAAAAGCGGCTGGGGGTTATGAACCCCAGTCGCTTTTTTGAATAAAACTTACCTAGTACATCGTATTCAGGAAGAAAATAAACACAAACAGAAGAATAAACAAAGGTGTCATTACAATAGCTAATGCCCCCAAAGCCTTCCATACAGAAAATTTATGGGCCACAGCTATTGTATGAAGATGAATTACAATAATCCACGGCAATATCACTAAATAATATAGGCCGCCCAATAGCATAGAAATCAATTCGTTAACCCCAGCTATTAACATAATAGGTATAAATATCACACCAGTAACAATAGCGGGTTTACAATAACCATTGATAAAAGCGAGACCCAAATCACGCTCTCGTCCTTTTCCCCCTAACCAAGAACCAACCCACTTTAAAGCTTTTGGATATAGATACAGGGTAGCTGGTCCTGAAACGAGCCCCCCTACAAAAGCCCTCCCTATCTCAGCTTCAAAGGTCATGGAATCCACCCTCGGCACAATATAGTTCACCATCATTCCTAGCGTAGCTAACAAAATAACAGCAATTGCACGATCCCGGGAGTCTGCTTTTGCTAACTCCTGTCTTGTAACTAGACGCGGACTCACCCATACACGCCACCACGAATCCCAATTCTTGTTCATAGTATACCCTTCTCTCTTAAACTGCGAGATGAGTCAAAATACTAATTACTACGTCCTAAGCCTAAACTTCAAATCCTTCACCGGCTCTTCAGCGATCAGCCTAAAATAATACTCCCCTTTAACTGCGGGGATCTCTATCGTGCCCCGAACGCTATAGGTGATTTCTTTTGACCATACTACATCACCGCTTTTCTTGCTGTACAGCTCGGCAATGACGGTCCCTTCGCCAATTTGTACTTCATATCCTGCTTGCATTACTGCATTTGGATCATCAACAGGAACACCCAAGTAAAAATCACTATTATACTCTCCACGCAACATCCCGACAGACAACTCAAAATTATTTCCGACTTGGGTCTGTTTCATGTTAAGTACAAAATAGCCATTTGGAGAATAGTATGAAGCGTATAAGATTAAGGGCACAAGAACCACCATGTTAAGAAACATCGCCCCAAACACGCCCCCTACTGTTTTGAGGTTGAAACGACTTTTCGATGCATTTACCCAACCACGGTAAACCATCTTTGCAATCACATGCTCGATTCTAATAAAAATTGGAAATACAAGTGCCCAAGTCAAAATAAAATGCCACGGAAACCCCGCTGCCACAAACAATGCGCCTAAACCCACATAAATTATGAACAACATTATGTATATAAAAGTATATACCTTATGATCCACTATCGGTTTACCGAATAAAAATTTAAAAATCGCCATTATGTCTTCACCTCTTGTTATTAATCACACCTGTACTAGACAAGTATTAATCAAAACGTTCTTTTAGAATCTCCCTGATGGGGGTATGGCAACATATCAAAAATAACTTCCTTATCCCCCTCCCTTTCAACCTTCCGAGCATATATCATCACTTTTGCATCCACAACATCTGTAATGACAACGCTCCCAATAGGTAGCAACTCATCACCGATATCAGTAACTTGTTAGCACTCTCATCTTGTGTACACCCATACAAAAGGACATAATTCATTTGCACAAACGTGATGAACTATGCCCTCTTGTCACACTTGTTAACTTAAACTAAAGGTAGATATACGACTAGTTTCATATCACTTCTCTTTAAAAACTTGCTTTAAACGTTCACGTAAAATCTTCTCACCTGTCGTCTCAAGACCTTTGAAATACACTTCCTTAATGTTGTCCTGTTGAAAGAAAACATTTGTCTTGTCTGACATGTGTCCTTGAGGGTACGGACAACCTACGTAATCATATGACAACTCATCATCCTGATCTATCTTTCGTTGTTTCCGTCCATAGATCATCACTGCTTGATTCACTAGATCGATCCCTACTACTGTACCGATTGGGAGTAACTCTTCACCTTTATCAATTTTAATCTCGTTAATCTCATTAGACATACAAAACGCCTCCTAAAAATCTTTCTGTAAGTCAGTACTCGCAAGTACATAATACCGCGTGTACATACATTTTACCACAACAACGTCGTATAAACCGTTCAAAAGCTATTTAACTCTATCATCCCGTTCACTCTTTATCTCCCATCATACGTGTTACGTTTTCCTGTAACTTCGGGAATACTCTTCTAAACATAAAGACCCCCCATAATAAAAATACAAATAGCATTGAAAAAGCAATCAAAGTCACAACAATGTTCATTACTAAATCAAGATCAGACGCCACCCAATTAAGAACAGCAAGAATTGTAAAACCTATTACCGGTATTATCAAAGCTGCCATTGCCATGATACTCTGCAGAATAAGTGTCACATAAATCCATTTTTTCCCTATCCCCTTAGCTTGCTTCGTCTTTTCCACAAGGAAAGGTATGTTTCTCCAAATTTGAGACAATGTCTCCTTGTATTTCCTAAAAAAATTCATGAGGTGTGTGCTCCTTCACTTGACATGATTTTCTGACCCATCACTCTTTTTTCTTATCACCCTCATCGCTCTCCCTGTCTTCAAACATAAAGCTTGCACTTAAGCCTACTATAGCATGGAGACCAATTTTTGTCTCTCGACCAATTTGCCATTCACCACCAATACTACCAGCCGATCCACCAATCGATATCTTAAGATCCTTATCAGTGAACGGAACCGGAATTATCACACCTACAGATCCTTCTGCAAGCGCTGCTTTAGCCGCAAAACCAAATGAATCGTCAACTACGCCCGCAAAGCCTTTTAGTTTAAGCAAGTCTCCTGCACCATGGACGCCAGTGCCTTCAAACCATTTAGCGTCCTCACCTAGCACCAAACGACCATTACCTTTTACAAGAGCGGCTTCCAGTGATGCACCAGGTGCATACATGTCAAATGGCAACACGCTGACTTTGTTCAAACCAGCTTGCCCTGAAAAACTTCCCATGGCAATCGAAGCATCAAGTCCTACTACGCTAGTATCAACATTGAGACTGGTATGCAATGCGTCAAATTCACCATGCCCACCAATTAGCCTCGGATCTCCCCACTGCGACTCATTCCAGCCAGTCCATTCATAATCATAACGCCCAGCGCCTGACGGCATCGACACGTTGCCATTTATTCTATTCTCATCACCCGCCAAGTAACGCGCATTTGAACTACGCCCCTCAGTAACTGAATTAGGCGGCAAGCAACCATAAATTTCTCCATCATCATTGAGTAAAAGTCCGTTGTATCGAGCTGTTATTGGCAACATATCAACCATATAGTAATACAACTGGTAATCATCATAGTTCTTAATATCCATGACACTGCGCGGTCTTCCATTGTAATTATAATCCATCGGGAATGCATGTGCATACATTTCTGCACCTGGTTTTAGCTCTTTTAGCTTCTTCGCCACAATCTCATCCGCATGTACGCCTTGTTCCTCAAAAAATGTCTTTGCCGCCTTGATGCTAGAAGACGCCAGCGGTGATCCAGCTTTTGACCATTCAGTCATTTTGGATGTGACCGCGCCTACTTTCTTCAACTGCGAGCGTGTACCCTTTAACATATTGGTATTTGTTTTATCCACACCGTTTAATTTCTGCACGACGCTATCTGCGTGTTTTCTTGCTAGACCTACAGAGTTTCTGAAACCCGTTTCGCTTACCTTACCGGCATTCATAATGTGATCAATTGATGCAGAGATTTTATTTGCTTTTGCGATTGTGCTGTCCGCCGATGTTTCTAACTTATTTAAGCCTTTTGGAATATGTACCTTCCAAAATTCCTCTCGTACCAATCCATCCGCGTTTTCAAAGTTTCGGATGTTTTGTATGGCCTTTTCTATGACTTTCGTCTGCGACTGAATGTATTGTCTAAATACATGGAGCGACGGCACTTGAACGTGACGGAAATGATTCCGAAGTGCTTCTGGTCCTTGCCCTTCAAATCCGCCAACGTTCACAACGCGGTGCACCTTTTGCTCGCACTGTTCTAGTACTTTGTCAGCGGTTTCTAACTTCCCCACCACTGTATCAAACGCACCTATCACTCCGCTCACACTAAGTACTTTCAATTTGGGTGACCCCCTTATCCGCTTTTGATTTTTCCTGAGATTTGTTCGTCTTTCTCTGCGTATGAATCCACTAATTTTTGGCAGTTGTTACTTATTAACTCTAATGCTGTCATATAAGAGGTCATATACTCATCAAATTGCGCATTGTCTTCAATTAATACATCTAACATGGTTAAATTATATCCGGAAACTGTATATCGCTTCTTCATCTTGGCGCCACTTGCGACTGATGCGACTTCCTTTAGTGTCCCTTTTACTAAGGAAGTTTCTACTTTAACCCTTGTGCTCATTTACCTCACCCCTTAGCTCTTTTTCAACTCCGATACAAGATTCTTTTTACTGCTAATGCTAGTCATGTAGCCCGATCCTTCCGTCGCAAGACTCACCATTTTCTGGTCAATTAAAAAGATCATACTACCAATACAAGCAACTAGTTTTTTGTAATCCGACATGACAGAGGCTCGTCGTTCACGATGCTTAGCTGTTTCCTTTCCACGCGTTACCTCATGATTTAGTTCAGGATTCGAGACAAGGTGCTTTTCCCCGTCTGCTTCGTCTTTTACTTTAGTTAAACCTTCTCTTGCTTTTCCTAATTCTTCGAGCTGTTTCTGGACAACAGTTAACCGGCTTTGCAAAGAAACAATGTCCATTTGTAGTCGTTCAATCCTCATTGCATTCATATCACTCATCGTGCGTCCCCCTTATCTGTAAATAATATCCGCACAATTTTATTCATACTACCAGTATATTAGTGCACTTTGCTAGCGTCAAGACAAGTTGTTGAAATTATTTACTATGTGTGGGCGTCAAAAACATACTGTGACGCCCACACCATCATGAATCACACATACATAGGTTCCTCTTCCTTCAACACCTCTGGAATCTTGATTTTAGTAGCCGTACCGTTAATCATGTGGTAACCGAAAGTCGGTTCTAGTTTCTCTGAGCTTCGGAAAGCCGTCGTCACCATATCTTGATCCGCAAGTCTCATGACAAAAATGTGCTGTCGCACTTCTTTTAACTCTGATACAAGCGCGCTTCCACCGTATGCGATCTCCTTGTTATTCGCTGCGGCAATAAGATGGAAGCCAAGGTGACCTGCGGTTTTCATCATTGTTAAAAACTTGCCTTCTAAATCCAAATATGCCTTCTCCTGTAACATTTCTTGGAATAAGACAAAATGATCCACCGCAAATAAAAATGGTCGGAAGGATGGCATCTGCTCACCACGGTCTAATGCTTGCTGGTAACTGTCAGCCCGTGTTTTTAGTAACGACTCCAATTCTTCTATCGTTCGTTCTAGTTGATCTGACGTTGAGATATACTCTGTTTTCTCATGACCACTAAAACATGCAAGCGGACGGTCATACCCATCAAACAAGACGATCTTTTCTACGTCTGTTTCTACATAAGACGTGAGAAGTAACTTCAATACGTTTGATTTTCCACGTTGCGGTTCGCCAACGACAAGAAGGTGCGCTCCTGCATTTTGACTGACATAAACAGGCTTCACCGTGTCTTCGTTCAAACCAATTGGAATGCGGTTTGCTTCTTTTGTCGGAACCCGCTTTTGGAAATCGACCAGTGTCAAACGTGTTGGTAACATCGCAATTTCTTCTGGCAATGTGAGACCGTCATACTTCTTATTCAATGCTTGAATATGTTCTTTCACATTTTCAAGCACTTCATAATCATTCTTCCCTTCGGCAGGAAGGTAAGCTTGGGCAAACCAGTTTTTCTCTTTTCTTACAATCATCCGACCTGGGATTTGTTCAACCACAAACGGCGGTTTCCCCACAAAGTTTGTCAAGTCAGTATCATCTAGCATGTAATGACAAATTTTTGTTTGCATGTTATTTAAGATTGCGGCACGAATCGCGGTCGAGCCACTTGCTGTCGCAAACAAATACACCCCTCGCGATTGTCCGTCTCGCGCAAATTGAATCAAAGGTGCAATATAATCTTCAAATTCCTCCAAGATAATATCGAAGTTGTCAATCACAAGGAAGATAGATGGCAGCGACTCATCGCTCATCTCGTTGTACATGGCGATGTTGCTAACTTCTTTTTCAAGGAACAATTCATTCCGGCGGTCAATCTCACTTCTCATCAAATCCATTAACTTCTCAATCTTACGCGCTTCATCCACTTTGATATAATCTCCCGTGTGCGCAAGCTGACGAAGTGGTAATAACGCTCCGTTACCGAAATCTAGAATATAGTAGTGTGCCTGTTCTGGACTGGTGGCGTCTGCCATTGACATTAGTAGCGTCATCAATGTCATTGACTTCCCAAAGCCGCCCGCGCCGTAGATCATCACATTTCCGCTTTTACCCCACTCATAATAAATCGGGAATTGGCGTTGATATTCAGGATCATCGACAAGACCAAGCGGGAACTTTTTCTCACCCTCACTCACAACCGGACGACTCATGCGCTCTTCCAGTGGTTCAAGCCAAGGGCTTTTAGCTGGGGTAATTTGCATCGCTTCAGTCACACTTGCGATTTCCGTGACAACCGCCTCAATTTCCGTGACATTTTTCTCACCAGCCTCATCAGTGTTTACGCTAGAAACGAGCACCAACCCTAAATCAGTCACATAAGACACATCTTCTTCCCCTTGATGCGTGGCTCTTAAATACTCGGCGCCACTCCATCCGGACTGAAAAAGGTCGTACTGTTCGTTATTCCCAACTTGTAAGTACCCGCGTCCAGTTTCTTTGATGTCGGCAGCGTCGTCATTTTTTAAAACCTCTCTTGAATCCGAAGCGTCCTGCACTTTTAACGCCACTTTAAACCTTGAGTTACTCCAAATTTGGTCGTCAACGACGCCACTTGGTTTTTGCGTCGCAAGCAATAAGTGCACACCCAGGCTTCGCCCAATCCGTGCTGCTGAAATAAGCTCTTTAATAAAGTCTGGTTCCTCTGCTTTTAACTCCGCAAACTCATCTGAAATAATAAACAGGTGCGGCATCGGCTCTGTCGCCTCGCCCTTATTGTACAGATTCATGTAGTTATGGATGTGATTGACTTTATGTTGGTCAAATAACCGTTGACGCTTGTGCAACTCACTTTTAATTGAAGCAAGTGCCCGAAGACTAAAGTTTTCACTATCCTCAATGTTCGTGATGACTCCAAGAAGGTGCGGCATGTTTTCAAATGGTTGTGCCATTCCTCCACCTTTGTAGTCAATTAAAAGGAAAGCAACTTCATGCGGATGATAATTCACAGCTAACGATAAAATGTACGTCTGTAAAAACTCCGATTTACCAGAGCCCGTTGTTCCTGCAAGCAAACCGTGAGGACCGTGCGCTTTTTCATGTGCGTTTAATTCAATGATCTCACCCTTTGCTTTAAAACCAACCGGTGTTGCAAGCGATTTGGAGCTATCATTTCTTTCCCAACGTGTTTGAATGGCTAAATCTTCTACACGAGCCGCGCCTTCAAACAATTCCATAAAGGAGACCATGTCTGGGATCGAGCGAATCATGCCGCGCTGATGGTTAAGTGAAGCGAGCATACGCGCAAAAGGTTCATTTGTGACTTCCTCATGCTCATCAAAACGGAAACGTTTATGTTCCGCTTCACCTTCTCGTATAACAATTTCACCTTCATTTTTGTTAATGACCTTTACAATCGTATGCACATGTTCTGATAAGTTTTCAGCTACATCGCTTAAAAAGATCACCGAAAAACCAAGCTCTTGGTCTTTCCCTTCTAAATACTCCATGATGGCATGTTCTGAAATGAGCGCACGATTTTCAATGAAAAAGATCAAATGCGGCGAGAATCGGATTTTTTTATTTTTATTCCTGTCTTCTTGCCTAGAAAGGTGCCGCTCACGAATAGCTTGATAGAGTGGTTTTAACAACTGCTCACTTGCTTTTTCATTGTAAATAAATCCTTTTGCGTGGGTACTAGGCAACGTGAAGTGCGGCAACCAACTCATCCAGTCCCACTCTCTTCGTCTCTCTTCATCTAACACCGCAACGAACCTTACATCATGGTAACTATGGAAAAATGCTAGCTGACCAATCATTTGTGCAACTTCTTGTTGCACGGTCTCTGGTTTTCCTACAAATCCATAAGCGCCACTTTTTACGCTTAAACGTAACGGCGCATCTTTTAACTCATTGTACGCTTTTCTTAACTTCTCCGAGTCTTCAAGCAGTGCATCCCGGTCACGCTCTGACATTTCGTCTCCTGGATTACTCAAAGTAAAGCTCACTGGCACCGACGAGCGTCCAACCCGTACTTCAAGAAAGTCCTCGTGCTCCATCGTCTTTTCCCAAACGCGATGACTCACGCGGGCCGTTTGGTACTTCATTTGTTTGAAAGTAGGTAAATGGTAGGTGAGCGCATGCTTTTGTTCTTCGAGGAGCTTTTGTAGTTCATCCCTTTTTTCCTCTAAATATTCGGTATAACGTCTTTGTCGCTTCTCTTCTTTTTCTCTCCGTATTCTTTTTTCTCTAAAAAACCATGCTACCCCAACAATGGCGGTCGCTAACATCATCGGGATGATCATTAACATAAACCATCCGCGTGGGATGAAAAAGGCAAAAGCCCCCATAAATAAAATAATAAACAGTGGCGGCAACAAAATCATCCAGAGGGGGCGTTGGTGGTCGTCCTGTTCTTCACTCGGCATCGAAAATCCTACTTCGTCGTCCGGTTCACGGTAAATGATTCGCGGTGTCCGTCGATACATCGGGTATTTTTCTTGCATGAGCGATGTCGGCAATGCCATTTGTGATAAGCTCGTTTCATACGGTTCTGTACTTGTAATCGTCAATACGTCGTCTTCAATAATTGAAAAGGATAGGCGACCAATCAACAACACATCGCCGGTTTCTAACGGTGTAGGTGCCACGACCTTTGTTCCATTTAAATAAATTTGGTCACCCAACGTTGGATGAAACACCCATTGGTCATTTTTTCGAAGCAACATGCACGATGTTTGCGCTGTTTCTGGTAACACCACATCTGCTTGTGCATCATTTGAGATTGAGACTGTCCGGTCACCGCCAAGAAAGTACTTTTTCAATGTCGGCTGTTCGTTCGTGAATAAGAAAGTCATTGTTTTTGTTCCAACTTCTATTTCACATTTTCTATCCGGTTGTAATAGACGGCACCACTTTTGCTCGAATGTAAGTACACACCGCCCATCCTTATGTTGATGTGCTTCCAGCTCTGTTTCTAAATCATCAATCCGCGTTTCGGCATGCTTCCCCGCCCCAATGACAGATGGACGACCACGAAGCGCCACTTTTTGCACATGGTCATCATAAAACAACCATAGCGTTGGAGACGCTTTGTCCTTGATCATTCAGCATCCCCTCCGTCTTCCTTATCCTTTTCTTCTTTTTCTTTATTTTTCTCTTCTTCCTCATTCTTCTCAGCATCTTCCACGGCTGGTTCATCTTGTACCTGTTTATCTTGTGCTTGTCCGTCTTTTTCCTCTGTAGAAGCAGGATACGACTCATACATTTTCTTCAGCTCTTCGGAATAGCTTTTGATACTGTCATCAATTTCTTTTAGCAATGCTTCACGTTCTGCATGTGATAAACTTTTATCTCTTTCCACTTCTCTACGATACTTGCTGTTGGCATACACAACCCATTCTTGTTGCTGCAAGCCACGAGCGATCTCTACAGCCTCTTTGTTATTGCCTCGGCCAATCGCAATCCAGTAATCATAATAAATATCCCCTACCTTTGGGGTGATTGATTCACGAATGTTCTCTAAGCGATCTTCAGCTAAATTTTCTATTGCAATATAGGATTGCGCCAATTGATATTTGACCGAACGTGGCATGTCATCTGCATGAAAAGACTCTAGTACATCAACCACTGTGCTGTAGTCATTGTTAAAATAGGCCATCGAACTTTCCTGAAACGCTTGTTGCTTAGGGTTTTCAACTTGCAGAATATAAACGGCAAAAAAGATTAACGGCACAAGCAACGCAGATACACCGATGAGCGCCCACTTTTGTACGCGCCATCTTTTATGTGATACTTTATGTAACGTTTTTTCTTCTTCTTCATGTTGCTTAATCCACGCTTGTATGAGTTCTTGTAAACCTTCTATGGTTTCTTCCTTGATGAGCGCTTCTGCACGTTTGCTCAATTTGAGTGTGTCACGATAATTTAGGTATTCATTAAAATGATGGGCCCCGTCAACCAATACGAGTAAGGTTGTTCTTAATTCGACAAACAATTTGTTTATATCTTTTTCATAAATAGGGAGGCTATCTCTGACACCATAATGTATAAATGTGACACCAAGCCCTTTATCTACTAATATATTCTCTGGTGAAACCATTAGATGAAGTCGGTCGTGTTCATGCTGTGCCACTTTGTGGATCACATTATTTGCAATTAATAGTCGCGCATACGCATCTTTTTCCTTAAAGATTTTGTATCGGTCAAGCGGCACTTTCGGTTTTACAATGACTTGCAATTCGTCTTCGTGTGGTTGTAACTCGCGTTCGACAAACGCATCGCAGCTATCTAATATACCGGCTTCAAGCACATCCGTTAACTTCACTTCTGCCTTTTGAAATGCGACAGTATACGTATCCTCTTCCCTGTCATACCTTAGTTGCGCGCCTGTCTGTTCTTCTAAGTAAAATTTTTTTCTTTCTGACACGTCTCCAACTTCCTTTCCCTACAATATGACCAAATGATCACCATTTGTTACGCCGTGATCCGCAAGCACTTGATCTCCTCCGATGACCTGAGACTTATTTTTTACCCTTATCCATCTTCCCTCGCGGCACGTCGCCGTTAATCCTTCTACCTCCCAGACAATATCGACAAACTTTGTTGCGGTATATTGGTCAGAAAGGCGTAAGTTGATTTGCTTTTCTGTGTAGTTATTCAAATCAACTGTCACTTGAATGTACACGCTTCAACCACCTTCCTCAAAGGAAAGCGCAACCACATATTTTTGCGATTGCGCTTAGCAGATTAGTAACCTATTTGTCCACGAACGCGCTCGTCGTGTTCTTGCATTTCTTGAGCAATTTTTCTTGTTTGACCTGCAATTTGATTTAACAACTCCGCAGTCTTTTCAAGATATTGCTTTTTGTCTTGCCATTGCAATACAAACCCGTCTGACGCTTCACCTTTCCAGCTTGACTGTAATGCTTGCAAGCGCTTCGTGATTTGAGCTGACTCTGTCCGTAGACGCTCCGCGCTATTATCAAACGCAGTCGCTTCTGATTTTAATTCCTCAAATGTTATAGTAACTTGTCCTGCCATCTTAAATCCCCCCATTTATGAAAACGTTGTAGTATCATACATTTTAAATTATACATAACCAAAACACTGGTGGTCAACCCCTTTTATTGTACAAATTACTGTTTTCATGTAAGAATTTCCTCTCTTGCCAACGCGCTTTGCGCCTTGCCGTCCATACATTCACACGGAACATCTGAAATTTACGATTTTCTTTGACATTTTTTTCTGTTAAACTTGTAATTGGAACGCTATACCCAAATAAAAAAGAGGAGGATACATAGACCGTGAGGAACAAAAGGAACATCATTACTTTACTGATCGCAATTGCATTGATCATCGGCGCACCGCTCGTGTTTTTTAATTACATCGGTTCGGAACCAATGTTTCGGCCGAAAAATACGACAGATAAAATCGCCATTGTGAATGAAGACGATGGGTATAAAAAAAGTGAGGACTCAGAAACAACGAGACTAGGGGAAGATTTAATCCTGACCATTGATGATCAAGGTTCTGAGTATGAATGGCCTGTCGTGAGTCGTTCAGAAGCACAACAAGGTTTAGAGGCAAAAGACTATGATGCCGTCATCTACATCCCTACTTCTTTTTCAAGTAGCCTAATGTCTTTTAAAGAGGCGATACCACAAGAAGCAAATATTCGTTACGAGATGCACCCTAACTTAAATGCGAAAAACCAAGAACGTGTACAAAAAGAACTTGAAGCTGCACAGCAACGACTAAACAGTCAAGTGTCAGCAATGTACTGGCGCTATGTGAGTAGCGAAGTTTTCGGCGTACAACAAAACTTTGACGAAGTACTAGAAAAAGAGAAAAAGTTCCTAGATGAAATTTATGGCTTCTACGCACCAAGCTCAAAAGAACTGACAGCAGAAATAGATAGACAGCGTGAACGCATTAACCTACTATTTGTCAACTCAGGTGAGGCAACGAGTTTATCTGACGGTTCGAAAGCAGGCATTGAAGAAGCACAACAAATGTTTGAAAAGCTCACAGAGAACATTGACGCGTATCTCAAGCATCAAGAGCAACTCACCACCACACTACTTAAGACAGACAGTGAAAATGATGTCCTCATCAACAAATCTGCGACTGAGTTTCAGTCATTGTTACAAGAAGGAAAGGAAAATGTACGCCAAGGACAAACACCTTTCCAACCTCGATTAGATAACACTGGGAATGATGTCTTGGCGTATTTCCAACTCTGGGATCAGAACACAACTAACTTTGGACAGAACATGAATGACTTCGGTAGAAGATCAGAAACCCAGTTTATGCAGATCGATGAAGAGGTCGATCAACTAACCAACTATGGTTACAACGCCATTGAAATGTATAATCGGAACGTCAATTCTGTTAATTTTGTCTCAGCACGTACCGAAGTGAAAGCGCTTCGGGAACAACTTACTGAGGGTTCTGGTGGCAACGAGTTAGAACCTCCTGGGAGACCGGAAGGTGAACTGGAAGGGCTAAGTGAAGATTTCCTAAGTGAAGCCAAGTCTTATGTCAACAATTTAAAACAGTTGCTTGTCACATTAAAGCCTGAAGAGAAAGTCGATCCTGATCCCCCACCGACTGATCCTGTCCCACCTCCAGTTGATGAGGATGAATCAGAATCAGAGACAAAATCAAGTGAAGAGGATCCGCCGGAAGCAAGCGATCCAGCGAAAGATGATCAAACAGATCAGACAGAAGACACAAGCACACCTAAAGAAGCGTGGCAAAAAGCGACAGACTTGTTACGTGACTTAGAAACAGAACTAAATGAACGTCGCACAAATATTGACGAACATAGTAAAGTCATCACCGAGTTTTACGAGTATATTGAACAACTCTTAAGTCACATTGCTATACTTGAGGCACATGCCGGACAAGATGGACGTACACTTATAGAAGAGATTACGCAACTTGAGAAATGGATTGTCGCAAGAGACCCACATAAAATGATCTCTCCTTTACCCATTGATCAACCAATAGAGAGTCGTGATATACGTGCCTTGACACAATATTATGGTTCACTTACTCGCCTTGCGCTCTGGTTAGATTTGTATTTGTCAGATGAGGTCAATGACGAGAAAGCGAATGCGAGCGTTGAAAGATATTTAAAGGCAGAAGAATTAAGAGACAGACTTACGAGATCAAAAGAAAACGTCTCGTCCTTTATGGAGCGCGCCCAAGAAATTGAGCAAATGAAGAAATTCTCTCAAGAAGCACAAACTGAATTTGATCAGTTTGTGACAGACACAACTGACGTCCTTGGAACGCTTGAAAAAGACATTGCCGAGCAACAACAATTTGTTCTTACAGAACTTAACAACACCTTGGAAAAGGCAAATAAAGTGAACGACCAATTACAAAACGGGCGTTTGACGCTAGAAGTCGAGCCAGGACCAATTGAAGGGTTAGACGGCACTTTAGTACAAACGAACCAACAATCATCATTGAGTGAAGTTGAGCAACTTAGACATTCTGTCAAGTCTCTAGGAGAACACCAAGACGATTTAATCGGTTCAACTGAAGATATGTTTACGCAAGTGTCTAGTGTCCAAAGCAAGTCAGATGATTTAAATGACCGCTGGAAAAACAGTGTCGGTACAACAAATCTCGTATACGACGACATGAACGACATTCTTAACAACGCGATCAACGGTGGACACCATAACGATTACGTGTATAAATATTTGTCAAACCCAGTTCATGTTGCAGGTGAACAAGTAGAAGGGCCGACAGAAACCGTCACACCACCTGTCGTCATGCTCGTTATTGTATTAATCGTCAGCTTGCTCATAGGCTATTTGGCACACCACTTTGGTTACCTGCCTGTGGCAGCGCATCTATCACTATACGCAATCCTGTCTATCATCACAGGTCTTGTCATCAGCATGTACGGGCTAAACATTTACAAAATGAATGACATGCAAACAATCCAGTGGACTATAGTTACAGTTCTGCTTATGCTTGCGACCTCTGGTGTTGTGCGTTTGCTTCTAATGATTGGACCATGGATGGGTTGGCTAGGGAGTGTCTTGATTACCTTTGTGTTTGTGAGTCCATTGCTTGATACGGCACTGCCGAATTTCCATACACAAAATCCAATTGCGGAACTGTATTTGTCTATTCAGCACAGCACTCAGTCCTTGTTTGTTCCAGGTGTACTCGTATTATCTACGGTGACATTGCTTGCGGTGATGATACCAATTGTTCAACACATCAAGGCAAACAAGCTCACACGTAGCGAGGAAGAAGATCATGACATGTAAACGACTGCTTATTGCTTGTAGTAGTGTCAGCATCCTACTGATGATCTTCTCCCCTACCTCCCTTGCAGAGGAATCCCGTACCGATCCAGCACAATATCGGGAGCACAATGTAGAGTTAGACGCGAATAGAAATTTTAAAAAAGCCGAGAGAGAAGAAGTGGAGATCACGGAAGAAGTGGATCAATTACAGTTTACTGATCCACGCGGGGAACTTTACCAGGAAGTTGTCGATGCCGTATCTTTATCATTAGAAGAAAGCCCGTTCTCGACAACGCAAGTAGTCAGTGAGATGCATCTCTTCCAAGAAGTTAACGCTCTTTCTGAAGAAGTATCCGCCGAGAACGGTACCGCTACAAGTTGGTTTGTATGGGCTTTAGGTGGGATGGTTGTTGCCCTGCTTGTGTTCTTGTTTGGGTACGTCATTCCAAAGTGGTTTATTCCTGCAAAATAGCAAAATAGATCCCCATTTGCTCACTCATGAAAGTGACCAAATGGGGATTTCTCCATAGTTTGGCGAATCAATCCTCAAGACGTCTCAAGTGAATGTTGAAAGGCACGCTTAGGCGATGGGATTTCTTCATTGAAGCAGACTGATTTTTTCGGATGTAAGCGTCATATCCGACTGCACCCTTCTTAACGCTTCATCTATCTTCCTTTTCTTATCCTCCACTTGCCTTTTTAGCCCTCCGTAGGCATCTTTCATGCCTTCTTCAAAACGATCAGCCTTGTGTCCTCTACAATGGTTAGGATCCATGCTGATTTGTTGCATAACATTGACTTCATAGTCAGACAACAGTTTGTCTAGCGTCCTGCTTGCTTCTTCTAATCTTCCCTCTTTTTCCCCCAGAGCGGCAAGTTCCTTGTTTAAGTCGGCAACCTCTCGCGCTTTATGCTGAAGTTCTTCTCTCATGGCGTCCTCGTTCATATCATTATCCTCTCCCTTGACGCATGTATACATTGCGTTAAAATCATTTATGTACATTTTAATAGCAACACGCTTAAGATGTCAAAGACAGCGCTTTATGTTGTACACTTACAATAAGATAGACAACTATATGGAGAAGATACCGTCACGACAGCAACCGTGGCTAATCATATTGGTCTGTTTAACGAAGCAACCACTTTATCTCAAAAAGCAATTGATGATGAGGCATCATCTGTCGCTTGGCTCCCTTGGGCGCTAGGTAGTATTGTGACCGGACTCCTTGTGACATTGTTTGTATATATCTTGCCTAAAGGGTTTAGCCAGCCTGAACAATAAAATTTGCGAACCACCTGTCGTCCGTGGCAGGTGGTTTTCATATTAAAAAACTGCCCCAAACGGAACAGCCGTTTTGCTTTAATTTGTCGTGACGGGAACTCCTCCTCCAGTCACCTGTACATCTCCACTAGTGCCCATTCCAACCGTTAAACATATTGCCATCACAACTACACACAAAACACGTTTCATCGACTTCCCTCCTATAAATTAAGGGTGGCTAACTCTCTTTTTACAAGCGGCAACATATACGCTTGATTTTCTTTTTCAAACTGCCCTAGTGCCAAACGCAATAAGTCTTTGTTTTTCAGTGCCTTAGCCTTGTAAAACATTAAAAATGCGTCGCACCCTTTTTCTTTTTCCAACTTGTTAATGATATGAAGGGCTTTCTCTCGTTCATCCCGAACAATGTATTGATGCGCCGCCTCATCAAGTGCGATGCCTTCCACATCAATTCTTTCTCCATATATATTACGCGCAAAAGGGTAATATTCCTTCTCTAGCTTTTCACAATAGCTCGTCAACCCTGCACGTTTTGCGTAAAAAATTGCCGTTTCAAAGTGTTCAAAGCAAGTATCTTTTTGATACACGACACCCCTCGTAGACTTAGACAATGTTGCCAACCCGAGTCCATGATGACACGGAACAAGCATAGAATCAGGCGTAGCGCCGTTTACAGTTACAGCCAAATAACGACCTTCTGCCTTTTCTGGCTCACCTTGCGCAAAAAGTAGTGCGTTCGCTTTTGATAACAACATAATGCTAATAATCACGCTTTTTCTGAAGCTCTCATCAATATCAGCAACATGACTCTTGGATAGACCTTCCGATGCCAAGACTCTATCCACTAAACCAATCTTGCTACACTCTTCTAGTTCTAGTAATTCTAATCGTATCTTCAAAATCGGTTGTTGAACAATGCCTATTAGTTCCCTTGCTTTTTGGATAATCTCTCTAGGTGCAGATTTCTTTTCAACCACATGGTCTAAAAACAATTGATACACTGGCAACCATTCTCTAAAAACTGGATCACCTTGATACCGTTCTAACAACCGTCTTAAAACTTCACCCTGTTGAAAAAGAGCGGCGTACTCTAGTGCATCTTTCCTATGATCATAATCCCATACAGACAGTGCATAGACATTCATTAGTTGCACAACCCGTTCTGGTGCAAAACTTTGTACCGCTAGTACCACTTGTTCAAATGAAATGGATTTTTGCAATTTAGCCAAATCGCGTATTGCTTCCTCTGTCCAAGCATCGCCTTGATACCACAAGTCTCTCTCTTCTAAAACTTTTCGTGTCTCCTTTTGGATAAGGGGTGTAATGATCTCGTCACGTGGACGAGGACTAAATTTGACCCCCTCTTGTTTTAACAAGTAAACCACCTCCTACACAAAATTTTCGACGTAAAAACATTTATCCCTTCAAAAAAATGGATGAAGACGTTTTTTTCGTCCGACAATGTTCGCATTTCCTCCGCAATAAAAACGTTTCACTTTATGAATGATGCACGTTACAATAAATTTAGCATAAAAATTCCATATAAGGGTGTGATCATATTGACCGAAAAAGAAATGATCGTTGACGACGTTAAAGAGGTGTGGGCCACCATCAGATCGGCTTTTACTGAAACTGAACGGGTAAAAATAAATAGGAATCATGCAGGCGACCAACAAGCGAAAGATCAACAATTACAACGATGCATAGATGAGATGGATCGCTATGAACAGATGCTGTTATCCTCCATATCGGCAAAGTTTTACCTTGACCATATACCACAAAATATTAAGGATCGCGACCGTTATCTTGATCACTTAGGACATGCCGTGTGTGATGCCTTTCTGGATATTAACCCCAACGCACCAATCGAATTATTTCATACACTGTGGCGCGAAAGAAAACAAATTAAACGTTTATATTGGCACATCGGTAGTGATAACCGTGGGCATGCAAGCACTACGCTTCATGGGAAAGAACCAATTGCATACTATGATAATAATAGAATTTACATTCAAGAAGGGAACGAATATGTAGAGAAACGCTATAGGGAAGCAGACATATATCCCCCCACCCTTCACAACATCATCAACATTTCAAAAGCAATCAATAGATATACAAAAGAAGAAACCATCAGCAACGAGACCACACACTTTGCGGTTGTTACTACCTCCTGCCCTATTACGGAAATGAAGTCATATCGATTGATCGTCATTGAGCACATTTTCAAAAGTCCCAAATGGGCTCATCATCACTTTGAAGCGCCGAATAGGTTAAATGATTTTATTGAAAGTTACTATGCCCTATATCAGAAGACTGGACAAGGCGAACCCTTATGGACTCACGAGGAGTATGTACAACGAAAATTGCAGTGGGATGAGAAAGCAAAGTAACGGTTTGAACACCCATCTGTCATAACAGTGGCAGATGGGCTATTTCTCCCTAAAATGTAAGCGCTTCATGTTATAATTAAGGAAATTATATCTTGAATATAAAGGAGAGCGAAAAATGAAAAATATATTTAATGACATTGTAACTATCATGCATAACGATTATTCCGGTCATCTCGACAAAAAGGGTTGTGATAATCCTGACTATTTCAGAGAGGGTATTGATAATCTTGCAAAACATAACCAATTAACAGCAGAAACATTTACTTCCATTGTCCAAGATTACTTACTCGATTTCCAAGATAAACACATCTTTTTCATATGCTCACAAACCAAAAACCCAACAGACCGTGGCTTTCGAGTTAGATGTTATAACGACAAACTTTATGTGATCGAAGCCACATCAGAGAAAAACATCACAATAGGCGATGCTTTTACATCTTTGGAAGGCCAGTCAATTTCAGACTTGAGAAGGGATCATGTGCGCCTCCTTGCACCAGAAATTCATCAAGAGCGTGAAAATTGGGCGCCGATTCTTTCTCTTTATCGTTCAGGTGAATATGAGGACGAGCAAGGTAATGCTCACTCCTTTACATTTTCAAGCTATGAAAAAACGCCTCCTACTTCATCGTATCGGGTAGAAGCTGTACCAGATAATATTGCACGTATTACCATGACAGACTTTAATAATCCAGACGCCATCGTTAAAATGATGACAGACAATCAGAAAATATTGGACTCAAGCGATAACTGGATTATTGACGTGCGTAAAAACGCTGGGGGCAGTGATGCAAGTTTCCACCCACTGTTGCAGTACATAATGCCTAAAGAAGGTATTGATCTGTCTAGCATTGGCGAGGAGCAACTTTTTAACTGCACCGAAGAAAGTGCTAAACGAATTCAACGAGACGTAAAACAGGCAATGGAGGTAACAAAAGACGAGCAAGCACTCCTGTTCCTTCGCGCATTTTACAGTCAGTGGGACAAACACAAAGGAAAAGGGTTTGTTAAATTTAATTGGCACGAGGAACAACTCCCATCTTCTTTTATCAAAGGGCAAGAGCGCCCACGCAATATTGTCGTGTTGACCGATACTTATTGTGGTAGCGCCGGTGATTCCTTCGTTGAATGCTGTAAGCAGTCAAACAAAGTTACTGTCATTGGTCGCCCCACTATGGGATTAAATGACTACGCCAACCTGGCTGTAAAACGCTGGAATGGGGGTTTCCAGTTGTACTATCCAACATCCCGTCTCTCTAGTATTAATCAAGGCAAAGGTATGACGGGCGTTGGCATTGCACCTGATATTTATATTCCATGGTCACCTGAACACTTGAAAATTGACGTCGATATGGACAGAGCCATGATGTATATTAAAGATACAAATTTTAGCGGGGCTCAAAGTTGAGCTCTGCCAGGATATTACATTGATAGATGAGGTGATTTGAAATCACCCCCTCTATGTGCATAAATCTGTTGATAAGTTGTGTATAAGATGCTAACTAGTTGGAGCTCTCACTAAAAGCTAAGAGGATGTCCCAAAAGGTCATTGGGCATCCTCCCTTGTTATGACAACCGGCTCATTTTCGTAATGAGAAAATATTCATTTCTACTTAAAACAGTCCGAGGTCCAACAATTTTTACACGTGAGTTGGAAAGAACGTAAGCATCCACAACTAAAAAATACTTTCCCTCCTTTACTTCCTTCACCCTCGACCAAAGCAGCTGCACTTACCTCAAAATGAATATCAAAATCAGCTGCAACAAAAGATAATACTTCTTTCTTGCTCATCAAACTCACCTCCCTTCTCTTACTATGTAGCTATGAATTGGAGTACACTATAATCAAACAAAACTTATCACGCTTGATGAAAAACTCCTCTCTGCTCCACTTGAAGCCTCTTCTTCTCTTTTTTCACCCGCCACCAACCAATAGTAGCAGCGACAAATGATATACTAGCCGCAAAAGCAAGTAAGAGACGACCATCGAAGATAACAAGAAGAACACCTGCTAGTAGCGCACCAATCGGCTGTGCCATCGTCATTCCAGATGACAGCATCCCCATTGCACTTCCAAGCATATATTTAGGTGTTGTTTTTTGAACTTCTGTCTGAAAAATAATTGACAGAGGCACAGATAACAAACCAAAAAACCCGCACAAAATGATACTAACCCACACTGAATCGATGAAAAAACCAGCTGCAGTCACTGCAATCGATGACGCTAGATACAACATCAGTGATCTGTCAAAGTTTAACCATTTCGAACGATACGTCAGCGCTGTACCAAGAAAAGTACCAATTCCAATCGCAGTAAAACTGATACCTAATGCTGCGGAACCATTCACCTTTAAATCAGCATAAAGATGAGGCAACAACACATCCATAATCATAATAAACGCCATATTTGTGAACACACCGGCCGCCATCGCTGCTAAAAGCCAACGTTGTGTGTTAAAATGAGTAAACGTTTCTCTCAAAGCACTTGCTGCACCTTTTTGCTCGTTTTTTACTTTTGGCAAGTGCGCTGTTAACTTCAAAAAAATGTAACAAATCATTGGCATGATGGCAATCGATAGCGCCACACCAAATGCTAGAGCGTGCCCGCCTACAACAAGTAAAACACCAGCGACACTCGTTCCAAGTAAACGCATAAGTTGTGCCACACCACTTAACAAGCTGTTCACTGATTGCAATTGCTCTGCTTTTGTTAACAACGGCATTAATGTTTGTTCTAATGGACCCAATACTGCATTCGATAGCCCCATTAATAAGAGCACCGTTATATATAATCCAAAACCGTAGCCACTGACTGGTATTTCTGCTAAAACTAATCCAAAGAAACAGGCCAAAGAAAATAAATTCCATATACTCGCCGCCACTCCTAGTGACATTTTATTCAGACGGTCAATCACTACACCAGCAACCGGCGCTAATAAAATGCCAGGAATGTAACGAACCGCCATCAGTGCGCCAAACACCGCTGGAGATTCAGTCACATTCGTAAAATACCAAGCCATTGCTAAAAACACCATGCTCCCTTGGAGCATTTGTGATCCTTCAGAAGTCACTAGTAGGGCTGTTGTTTTATTCATCTCAATAACTTCGCCTCCCCTATCATTTCATGCAGAAAGTTCCATCCAAACCATTGATCTGGATATAAATGTACAAGTTCTTCAATCCAACTAAATAAAGGAAAAATAATACTTCCTTCTTCTTTATATACTAATGTTGGACCAAGATGCAAGCGGTAACAATCGTCATGATATGTCATAGCAACCGGAAGAACTGGGCATTTACAAAGACGACTAAGATTTTCAACTCCAAGAGGCACGCGAATTGACGTTTCTAAAAAGCTCAAATGACGAAACCGTTTGTCTCCAGAAGATGTCACGTCGGGATAAATCACTGGATAATGACTACTTTGATAACCTCGCATGAGCTTTCTTAAAATCCACCTGTCTGGCAATTTGAGAAATCTCGTTCGATCATTCGGTAAAATCTTCTCTATCGAATCTTGTACACCTTCACCTTCTTCATTGCCCGTAGCAAGAACCATTGAATCCTGTCTGATAAAATGACCTAGTACATGCGGAACCAGCATATGCAAACCAAAGTGAGGAATCGCAACAATACAAGGATTCTGTAAAGAATAGGATAATTCACCTGGAACTTCAAGAAATGATTCATCCAACCCTCGTATTTTTAGCAGTCTTAAAAACCAAGCCCAGTGAAACGGACGGTGTGCAACAAATGAACGAAAGTTGTTCAGCATTACAGTATCATTGCGCACAAAGTCAGCATAATGAGAAGGTACTGGCATCTTCTCCGAAGGATAACATAAGGTATACAAATCCTGTTTACTAGATGCCACCAATTTTTCTGGATGATTACCTAACTCTATAAAATCTAAACTTTCGATTTTCCCCAAATTTCTTCACCTACCTTATAACATTCTGGCATTGCATCATAACGATCCAAGCGCGTTCGTTGTGCATAGCAACGACATGTCTGCATACTACAGTTTCCATGGAATATGCAACCTTTACATGCATGCAAATCATCAATATCCCATCCACCGCGATAAAAGTCCCATTTTTCACTGTGCCACGCCTTCAGTACTCCACCCTCGTCTCTCACATTTCCAATGATCTGTGACTGATCTCCAATCGATTCTGTACAAGGATAAATACTCCCATCAGCACCAATAGCTAAAAGATACATTCCTTGGGAACCGACGTTGGCAGGCAAATCAAATTCACCGCTCGACTCTTTTTTTCCAGGATAATAATAAGGTTCAAACAATATTTTCATTGAAGGGTTCTCTTCTTGCAATTGTCGAACCTGTTTTTCGAACTCAGCTAATTCATCTAACGTGAATAAAAAATAATCTGGATTTTCTCCAGCTCGCCCTGACACAGATGCGGGATGAAAACTGATACCTGGAACTCCGCTTTCCTTGCAGACTTTTACAACTTCACGAACACCGCCGGCATGTACACAATCCGGTACTAATACGGATTCTACTACCACTGGAAATTTATCATCACAAAATCGTTTCATTGTCTGAATCACACGACGATACGATCCTTTTCCTCGCATTTCATCGTGAAAATGCTCATCCCCATCTAAAGATAAATGAATATGAAATCCTTTTTTCTTTTTCTCTTTCAGCGTTACTAAAGAATTATACACGGCGTTGGTAACTTTATGCCCGTTTGTGAAAAACTCAAAGAAACACCTTAACGTTCCTGCATGCTCAATCAGCTCACACACGTCTTTTCTCGTCGTTGTCTCTCCCCCAGAAAAAGCAACTTCAATCGCGCCCAAACGATCCAATTCAGTAAAAAGGCTCTTCATTTCTGCAGTCGTCAAATCATCTGATGTATCCATAAATGGAGAGGATTCACGTAAACAATGCTTACATTTCAAATTACAGCGCATCGTGCTTGTCACATTCACCTTCGTTGGAAAAGTCATCGGTGCATATTTAAAAGACGAGGGTGGAGATAACTGTAAATTAGAGAGAGGACGATCAACTGTCATCATTTGATCTGTCACAAACAATGTCTCGCCATCGATTAAATCATTTATAAAACCATCGTACTCTTCACGAACAGGAGTTTCTCCCAATTCAATAGCACGGCGATAATAATACTCCCAGGCATCTTCATATACGCGGGAGGTTGTTAAATACACCAACAAATCAAAAGTTGCTTCTGAAACAAATTCTGTTTGTCGTGTGCGTGCGGTATAAAAAAATCGTGCTTCTGAACCAAGATAAAGATGTTCGTCTCGTAATATCACATCGTCTTTTAAAACCATATATTTCATGTGAGCACCTCGTTTCAGTGAGTATATTTCATAACAATTCCTACTATTATCACCCTTGTAGTAGGATGTCACTTCCCAACCAATAAAAACTGATAATAAGGAAGGGTCAAGCCTTCTTAAATGATTAAGAAAGCTCAACCACAAATACCGTTTTACTGGCGCGGTGGTGCAGGATGGCGCGTTGGTACAGGCACATTCTTGCAACCACAATTGTTAAATGATGGACGAGTTCCATCAATGATAGACTTGTTCTTGCGCATGGTCTTCACCCCTCTCTAGGAATTCTCATTCCTCTTTTATTATCCTAGATATTTTCTAGGAGATTATATTGTTTCATCCCTAAACGGGATGTAACAAACATTATTAACTAAATATAAACACAATTCACCTTTTGCGGCATTTATTTTTACTTGAAACTAAAAATCTCTTGTTAATAAAAATCATATCAAAGTATCCGCTTGCTGCAAAGGACTAACTTTTCTAATCCTTTTTGTCGTTATGACACGTATTCTGTTGAAGAATATTAGCCTTATGAGCAGTTGCTGCGGCCTCTTTAATATTGTCCGCCCCCATTTTAGTTAATATATTCCTAATATGACTTTTCACTGTATGCTCGGAGGTGTACATTGTTTTCGCGATCTCTCTTCGTTTGTATCCTTTATGGATATTTTGTAACACCTCTATTTCTTTACTTGTGAGCATAGATGTCAACTGACGAAAAAGAGCACATTCCTCTTCTACTCTATCTATTGCGCCGCGCAACTCACGAATCACTTGATGAATGATTACTTCGGGATTTGATTTTCCTTCAACCATATTTTCTAAAAATAAACTGTATACAACTATCCACTCCTGTAACACAGCTTTGTTTCTATGCTGATCCAAGAGAGCCTTGAGTACATTCTCTTGGTGTAAAACAGCGGCATACTCAAAGGCATCTTTAATATCATCATCATCTTGTACAGCAAGAGAATACTCATTCATTAATGAGATCGCCCGTTCAGGAACAAAAATTTTGACTGCCAACACCACTTGCTCAAAGGTGAGAAATTGATATTGCTTTCCTGACAGCGCTGCTAACTCTTTCATAACCTCAGATGTCCAACCTTCACTCTGGTCCCATAATTTTTTTTGTTTCAAAAACCTCTTTGTTTCTCTGGTAATAAAACGAACTGTTGTTTCAGGAGTGAAATATGTGGGCAAAAGCCCCATGTGCTTTTCTTTTGGCATCACTTATCGTCCCTTCGTTTTTAATTTATTCCTCTCGAGGGAAAATTCGACGCTATTAGTTTTGATTCCTCCTTATCCCTTCTGAAAACTCACTTTTTTATCGACAATTTTCGCTTGTTGTGTTGATTTAAGAAAATAATCCTTGTTATATCAACGTTTAATCCATCTTTGCAGAAAATGACAATCAAAGACATAATTAGGCAAAACCTCTTATTGAACCCTTTTTCCGCATCATGTTATGATTAAAATGATTAAATGGATTTATTGTTGGTTTCTAGCTCATGCATTTTTCTAAATAATGGATCAAAGCAACGTTTTTGAATTTAAATCATTGCGTTACGTCAAATCATCGTGGGGGATCGCATTATGCAAAACGAAAATCAAAAAGCAACCGCAGCTATGGACACTAACACCACGACTACTCAAGCGTTAACGCCAGAAATGGAAACACACCTGCAAAGGTTGAAATGTTGGCGACGAGAACAAAAATTCACGGAAGAAGTCATGCATGGATTAGCGGCTAGTGATGGTGCCGAGCGCATAAGGCTCTATTTTGAGCAAGTTATATACACAGTGAGAAATGCGGCTCCGGAACATCTCGTGTCATTCATGAACGCCTATGTAAGAGGGCTAAAAGACGGCGTGCAAGTCCCCGATTCATTAGAGTATGCTGTTTTGTTTCAACAAATCGACTTGTTAAAGGAAATACTTGATCAGTACGAAGGGAAACCATTTTGGCAAGATTGGATGAAGGTGTATCGTTTTTTGCTTTCTGTAATAGAAGGGAAACTCACACATGAAGAAGTACTGAAACAATCTCAAGTTTTAAAAAGTGAAGTGCGTGACCAGAGCTTACATGTTCGATTAGATTTAGTAGCGGTTACCGCTCACAGGAACTTGAGGAATTATGAAAAAATAAATGTGCTACTTCAACACCTTTCAAAACGATTGGATGTTCTAGAGTTCAGTTTTATGAAAAGCGCGTTGAAAAGTCGAATGGAACTAGCTGAAGCAAGAACTTTACTCTTTTCAACTGGAGACGTTTCAAAAGCTGAGAAGAAGTTTTCCCGTGTGATTATGAATAATGCCACACCAAGTGCGCTAGTTATTGCTGCCTACCAAGATCGCGGACTATCCATGTTAAATCAATCTCTGGTTGAGCAATCTAAGAATTGTCTGCAGTCTTTTAAAATAGCGATGTCTCGTGCTAAACAGTTCGGATTAGAAAAGGATTATGAACAAACAAAAAGGGAATATCTCCCGTTTGTGCGGAATTTACATGGTCAAAAGTTTGATGCCTCAGACGCCCCTTTAAAAGAACAAGCGCACCAACTTATTGTTCGCGGGGAGAATGAAAGGGCGCTGTATCTCATTGAAGACTTATCAGCACGCGGAATGGGGGAGGTTTTCCTATCCTTTTATAAAGCGAAAGCGTTGAAAGATACAGAATTGATGTCTCAGGTTCGAGACCAGTTTAAAGATGAAAACTTCGCTTATATGGTACCAATTGTTGATCGAGAAATTCGGTCGTTGGATAACTAGCTTAAAAGGGAGGAAAAGAGCTTATGAAGAAAGCCTGTTGTGGTATCATCATTATATTGTTCCTTGGTATTTTTTCTACACAAGGGTCGGAAGTTTCACCTACTGGGGGCGGGGATAGAAACGATCCATACTCACACGTCCCATCAAATGCTCCCTCCAAGTAATATTTACAACTGTAAACTTTTAGCGCTGGGTGCTATATCCCCAGCGTTTTTGTTTTGCAACAAAAAAAGAGCTGGCACCTTAAAGCACCAGCTCTTATGAACAATCTACGCAAATTGAAGGGATTGAACCCCACGCAACATTGCGGCTCGTGTTGCCGGACCATAGATACCATCTACCTTGAGACCATGGTCGCGTTGAAATCTGCGGATAGCATTTGCAGTTTTCGTGCCATACCACCCGTCAGCACCTCTTTGGTTTGCTTTCTTATCTGGCGGATAACCCAACGATACTAACGCCCGTTGGACTCGAAGCACATTTGCACCCCTATGCATCGGTCTTTTTACTTTTAAAGTCACGTTTGGTAAGTCTGGACGTGACCACAAAAATCTACTCATCTTATGTCCCCCTCGTATCCTATAATAGTTCTAACAGTTTTTTGCGCGTCTGCGGTCCATAAATGCCGTCTTCCCTAATCCCATAATGCATGCTTTGAAATCGGCGAACAGCATTTGCAGTCTTGGGCCCGTACACGCCGTCTATCCCATTATGGCGCGCACCCCTATCCGGGTAAAACCGCAAAGACGCGAGTGCTTGCTGCACACGGCGAACACCAGAGCCTTTTGGATAGGGTCGCACTGCACGAAAGATTGAATTAGGTAGGCTTGCTTTTCCTGTTGATGCTTTAGACTTTTTCTTGGACCTGGGCTTGGCCGCCTTTTTACCAAAGTGCGCCAAAATCCCTTCTGCAATGGCTTCCCCCTGTGCTCGTAGCTTCGAATCGTCCCGCAACACTTTAATGTCGGTGCGTGAATCCATAAACCCAGCTTCGGTTAATACAGCGTGCATTCTCGTCTCCCTGGTAATGTGAAAGTTTGCCTTTTTAAGACCACGATCACGAAGCCCCATCGCTTTTACAATACACTTGTGAATCTCCTTAGCCAACCGCTCAGTGCTAGGATAGTTACCGTTCTGCGTATAGGTTTCAGTGCCGCCATGGTCGCCCCAAACTCCTTCTCGCACGGCGTTATGATGCACCGACACATATACATCTGCGCCCCAACTATTGGCGCGGTCTGTACGTGTTTTTAACGGCACGTCTGTCTTTCCGCTTGCATCATCCAACCGTAAAACTTGCGCGCCGCTTGCTTCTAACACTGCAATTGCAGACAAAACGACCTTATTATTAAAATCCCACTCGAACTCGTTGTCGGGCGAGCGTTTACCTGGTGTACTGTTATTTCCTCCATGACCTGCGCAAATCGCTACTTTCATCAGTCGTTTCCCCCTTCGTCTTTCATCACTTTAAGTTTGTCTGCTAATTTCTTTGGTACGACAACATTCATCTGCGCCAAATTTTCTAGGATGGACAGTCCCTCGCTTACGATATAAAAGATCACCGTTGCATACGTAATCGCTCCGTTCATATCTAAGATCGTGTCTACCACATTTGCTAATACAACAACAACCAGCACCAACATTTTATTGGCGTATCCTATCAGGCTTTTACGGCTCCATAGATTCCCAGCCTTGATCGCTTTTACAACCCCAGTAATGATGTCCAACGCCATGACCACTAGCAATAAATCGAGGAACTTCACGTTTCCAAACAAATACATTTTAGCTACTTCCAAAGAACCTAGATTGATCAATAATTGCTCCATTTCATCAGCTCCTTCACATAAAAAATAAGACCTCTACTGGTCTTGGATAAATATTTTATTCGGTTGTCACTTAGTCTCGGCACCACCCCCCTTATGTGCTTCCTTCAATTCTTTCTTCACTTCCTCAAACGCACGAATGTAAGTCTCTGCCTGTGTTTGTAGCTCTGCAATCTCCAATTCTCTTTGCGCGAGACGTGTAGCCAGTTGCTCGCACATGCGGTTCTTTTTGGTGAGTTCTAATTGCAGCTCTTCTTTAGTTAGCTCCTTCATCCCGCTCATCCTCTCTGTAGTAACGCTTCCAGATGGTCAATCCGCTTCTGTTGAAATTTTAACGCGCCTGCCACGATGGAGATGTACTTGCCGAGCACCACTGAGTCCTTTGTCGCGCTTAATATTTCATTAGGGCTCTCTTCTGCAATCACGCCAAGGTTTACATCCGTTTCGCTTAGATTGTCATTAATCTTATAACGGAACTTTTTAAGTGTAATTCGATCAAATACCTTCTGAATATCTGCCACATCAACTTTTTCAATGCCCTCTTTATACTTCCTAGATGACAGGTTATGTGTCTGCACAAAGTGCCCGTGATGGCAATAGATGCGCCACCATTGCGCGCCGTTGGTACCTAAATAACCCGTTTTACTTATCTGTGTATGGATGCGCGGCTCTCGTGCTGTTCCACCTGTGTTATTTACACTATCGAAGGTAACAAAGTTACGGGTCATGTTCGCACCTACGCCACGGGTCGGAAATCTGTGTTGTTGCGCTCGCCACTCTGCATTTTTTTCCGCTTCTACATGCAAAAATCCAGCGCTATAGAGCACCATATGCTCATTCCGATTTGCGCCGACATAGCCCATATTTCTACGGCTCTCATCAAAGAAACGTACAACGGCCGGATCAGCTCCGGCACCTCCAAAACTTTGCACGCCAATTAAGATTCTGTGCCTTCCTGCGGAATCAAAGGATTTTAACCCATCTGCATCTATTTGCACTGCTCGCCGACCACTCATCGCACGGACACGTATCTTTGAAGCATCTAATGCGCCCGTCGTGATTTTAGATGCATCTACACTTGCTATCTGTGCATGCGTAATCGTTGATTCCGCAATCCAAGACCGATCTACTTTTAAACTACCAATGTGAGCAGTCTTGATTGCCCCTTTATCAATCTGGGCTTCTTTGATGATTGCCTCTCCAAGGTGCGCATTCGCGATTGCGCCATTTTGAATTGCCGTTGTACCAACCGTAATCGAGTTGGCAGCTAGATGTTTAGCGGTAATCTCGTTTTCAGCTAACATTTCCCCATTCAGCGCGTTTTCTGCAATGATAGCCGCTGACTTGGATAATTCCCGTAATTGGGCGGCAACTGCTTCACCAAACAAAATGTCTTCGGAAATAATTCTTCGTGTTGTGCCTGTCACTTCCTCTGAAAATGGGGAGTATCTTGCATGATAATTGAAAGCCCGTACTCGAAAGTAGTATTGCTTGTTTACCTCACCAAAATAGCTGAAACTATTACCGATCCCGCGCCAAACAAGTGTCTCGGGCGAAGGCACAAAGTCCTTCACTTCGGATGCATATACCTCATACCCCGCCACGTATGTTGCAAGATAATCATAGTCCCATGACACCTGCACTGCCGAAAACAAGCCGTTAGCTTCCACAATTGGTACAGTCGGTACAATATCTGGGTATCGACTAGGACTAATTGGTTCACTACCTGTATCCCAGTGACGGCGCTTGTCTGCTAGTTCTGCTACAATTTTATCTACCTGATCGAAGGGATCGTGCACTGATAAGAATTGCCCCATCTCTACTTGCGCTGTTCCTTCAACATCCAATAAGTCGTATTCCAATGAGATCACTCGTGTTTGTGCTTCAATCGGGCGCGAAAAGTTACGATCCACAACCCTTGCCGTGTCACCCAATTGCACTTTCTCATGCCCATATCCAGCGATGGTTTCTAAAAGTTGTACCGATAATTGATAGTTGATCTCTGGCTTACTGGCTTCCTGTAATCTCTCCCACGTCGCTTTTAGCAACTCGGCAGGGTCTTCTATATCACCGTTTTGCCACACGGCTTCTCGGTGTAGCAGTTTCCCGCCGTGTTCACGACCATACTTTTGTAACGCTCGTGTATCGCCTACCCACCGCTGCCCTTTCGGCTTATCGGTCGGGTCTCCTTTACTCTCTTTCCACTCGATCCCTGCAAAATCTATGTACCTGCTATAACCTCCTGTTTCGTTGCCATCTTCATCCTCAGTTGGTAAAGAGGCACCTCGTCCATAAAGAGCCGTAATGGGGTAAGAAATGACGGTTCGTTTGACCTCTTCCACGTTATGGCCGATTTCAAATCTTTTCCCATTATCAACACCACGGCGAGCAAGGATGCGGATTTCTCGTTTCACAATTTTATTACCGTCAAAAATCACCGTGTCTTTGAACTCTCCGCCCCATGTGTTCAGTATTTTCCATATGGCGTCTACCGACGAAATATAGTAAAAGTTTGTGGTTGATTCCCCTAGTTCAACCTCCACCGTTCCAATCCAGCGAGTCCCCTGTAAAGCTGCGTCTAAAGCTCTTTTTGCTGTTTGATCCACAAACCGTCGTTCTACTACGATGTGTTCGGCTAACTCCATAAAAGCTGGTTGGCAAGTAGCTGTGACGCTTGCACCGTCTACACCATTTTCTTCATCCAATTCTTTTATGACAAACAAACGCAATTCTTCCTCTTTATCCTGAAATACAACTTGGTTTTCTTCCACTACATGTGCCGCAACTTCTGACGCGGCATCTAAAGTAAACGAGAAGGGGCGATCTGGCAGTCGGTTGACTTCTTCTCGATATAAGGCTGACACCAGACCTGTTTCCGGCGAGAGTGTCGCCAACAATTGATCTTTTTGATCCAAGATGTATAACGTCGCCATTGCTTCCCCTCCCCTCTTTAGTAATATGTCTCCGTATAGATCATTGTTGTGTTATGGCTAGCCTGTAGTTGATTCATTCCTTGCGTTAGCTGGAACCAATTAGATTCCAGTGATAGGAATGTTAAGCGCGGTGTACCATTTAAAATGATATTTCTCGTCTTATAATCAATCGTTAACACGTCCCCACGTCCAAACACATAATCCAAAACGATCTTTCCACCTGCATCATTTTCAAGTATAAAGCGCTCCGATTCCTCCGTGAATGTGGTACGACTCGTCCAACTTGTCGGTGCATTCCCTTTTACCACGTATTCCCCTAAAGACGTTGTTACTGATATTTCATGCTTGCTTTTGTATTTAGCAGGATCATTACAGATAAAAGTCAATGTACCGATAAGATCATTGCTGCTTTCTTCTTCAAGTTCTCCGTTCTGTAGCGTTGCATAAAAATAAGCATCCTCATCGCTAAAGCGAAGCGGCTTCTTTTGTCCAAGTAACAGTGCATTCAACTGATTTAGTCGGTCTCTAAACCCTTCATTCGTGCCATCCGCCAGCTTAAATTTCACCTGAATTTCTCTGGGCGCATATGTAAAAGCCCCTTCCCGCACACCATGGCAAGAAGGGACTTCTTGTGTTCGTATTCTCTTTTCTATTATATCGCGACCATCTACGGTGAGTGTAATGAAGCTCCCGTGTTGATCGGTCAGTTCCTCGTCTAAATTATGGTCGTTAAAGATGGTTTGTATCGAACCAGAGGTGCGTTTCGCGCTTCCTGCTGTAGTATCCGCAAATCTGTACATGTCGTCACCTCCCTCTCGGTTTTGGTCTATGCATGCCGCGCTGTTGAGACTTCGTGATGTCATCGACAAAAGTTTGGAATTCGTTGTTTCCTATTCTAATCGTGACATAGGCAGGTTGTCTTTGATCGAGACTCAACTCACTGACCACGTTATGTTGTAGCTCAGCAGAGGTCTGTCTATTAATACCGTTTATTTGTCTTGCGATTCCGTCTGGATCAAGGCTTGGTATTGCCGCTTCCCCTAATGTTGCCGCGGATCTCTCAACAAAGTGAGTCATAGATTCCATTCCAATTCCAAGACCTTCACCGACAAACTCACCTATTCCCATCATTACACGAGAAGGTGATCTCACTTGCAAGGCTCGCCGCATTGTGCTTGCAACGTTGTTTGCGATCCGTCTCGCCGTCGCATATACACCTCCGGCTCGTGCATTGAGTCCAGCTTGAAAACCGCTCATCGCATATACACCAGCGCTCATCATTTGTGCGCGAATGCTACGTGCTGCGCTCACCATCAAACGTAAATATTTCCGTAGCGTCGCAAGAGATTTTAGCATCCCCAATGTGACCGCCTGCGTCACTCTCATCATTCCTTGTTTTACCACTGTACTCATCATTGTCACTTGCTGTTTAAAAGTACTAACCATTGCTTTAAGGGACGTCTCAACTTTTCGGCGTGTTTTATCCATCTCTTGCCCCGTGTTTCTGCTCACATTGCCCATGCCACTAGATAAACTATTTGACATTGAATCAAAACTGCTTGAAACGGCACTATCCATCGCACTAGCGTCGGCAGAAACGCCTGATGACATAGACGCAAAATCACTCGTAACATCACCTGTCAACGCTCCCGTATCTCCTGTAATCGCACCTGTCATAGATGAAAAATCGCCTGCAATACCACTTGTCATCGCACTCACATCGCCAGTTGCAGAACCAGCCATGTTACTCATATTTCCCATTACGCCAGACGTCATGGCAGATGCATCTCCTACTACTGATGCGTTCATGTTTGCGGCATCGAGTGTTGCACCTGAGTTCATGTTGCTAAATGCTCCTAACACATTACCACTCATACCATCCATAATGGAGCTTGATTGCCCAGACATCATGTCAAAATTACCCGTAATTCCCGCCGTCATATCATTCACGTTGCTTTGAGCCGATTGACTCATGTCTGCTGTTTTCGCGCCTGTATTTTCTGCCATGCCGTTAATCGACTCTGACGCTTCTGCGGTTGCTTCTTTCGTGCCTAGGCCTAATATATCGAGAAACCCATTCCAAAGCCCTTTTATACCATCGACAATAGGCGCAATCATGTTTCTAAACCACTCAAACTGGTTATACATCCATACCAATCCTGCAACCACCGCGCCGACCACACCTAGAAAGATCAAGAGTGGGATAGATATTGGTGCAAATGCTAGTGTTGAAGTTGTACCAAAAATAGTCGATGCAACGGCTGCGGTCGTCATTGACGCCCTAAAGACAGCCATTACTGCAATAATCCCCCTGTAGACCGCTGTTAGTGCCTTTACAACTCCAGTGACAACGCCCACCACCAAAGCATAGGCTTTAAATGCTGCAACACCCATCAACACAACCGCGGCTAGCTGCATAATCCATTGGTTATTTTGTAATAAAGCAGCCGCCCATTGAAGAAAGGATGCGATTGCTGAAACAACCATCGCAACAAGCGGAACCATCGCCGCTACAGCCACACCCAAGATTGTAATGAAATTCATGAATAGTGGTTGCACGACTGCAAACACCTGTTGAAAAATTGATTGGATACTTGCCCAAATTGTCATGACGTTGTTTCTAAAATCCTCGTTGTTTTGCCAAAGGTTATATATGATCACACCAAGCCCTAAAAGCGCGGCCGATATAATGATAATCGGTATGTTTACTCCCATAAAAGAGGAGCCTAAAAATTTTGTGACCTTTGAAGCTCCTTCGCTAGCAGTCGTTGTAATCGTAAGGGCTTTCTTTAACGCGACCAGGGCAGACCATAACGTATTAACAACTGCAACGGTCGCAATAAACGCGCCAAATGCCCCTACTACAGCAAAGATCATTGGAATCCACGGCTCTATTGCAGCTTTTACGCTCATAAGTTTTTCAACGATTATTGGTATTTGCTCGGCAATCCACGTCAACACACCTTCAAATTGTGATCCAAATCCCGCAACCATGGTGCGCATATCGGGAAGCCCGTTATTCACCAGCATCTCGTCAATAGACTGAATAATATTCATCGTTCCCCGTGTGACAGCGGCTGACATATTGTCAAATACATTGCCCCAACTAGCACCAGCTTCTTTCGCGGCTCCGGCTATCTGCACAACGCCGTTTGTACCTTCCATCATCGCTTCAGTCACAACATCGATAAAATCCTCGGCAGAAATCTTTCCAGCAGATAAATCTTTTGACACGGATTCCACATCTCTATTGGTTGCTTTTGCATACATACCGACCGCATCGATCCCAACGTCAAACAAGCGGTTGAGTTGATCCATATGTACTTTTCCTGTTGTTGTCATCTTGGCCAAAGCGTCCGTTACGTTTGAGAATTGTTCATTTGAACCGTCTCCGTAGAATGCCACGGCATCGCCCCAAGCCTCGACGTAACCAGTCGCTTTGTCTATTTCCACGCCTCGTGTGACAAAGTTTTGCACGCTTTTTGCGGCTACGTCTAAGCCATAACCCGTACCTTTTACGATGCTGTTTGTCTTGTCTAGGGCTTTACTAACTTCTTCTGTATTACCCGTAATTGCTGTCATTGTGCGGTCAAACTGCTCCATTGTGTCGATACGACCAAATGCACTTTGAATCGAATTCTTCACCATTTGAAATCCTTTTGTTGCTAAAGCAACGAGACCAAGCGCCGCCACGAGCTTTCCAACGGTGATGCCTGCACCAGCAGTCGATTTCTCAAACCCTCGGGTCGCTCTCTCTGCTTCTCTAAAACCCTTCGTAAAATCGGAAGTGTTCGCCCGTAGGAATGCTTCAACACTGTATTGTGCCATGCTATCCCTCCCTTCCTTGGTTTGCCATAGATGCGGCCGTTGCCATTCGTGCATAAGTTGGTTTGAGTTTGTGAGACTCCATTTTCTCAAGCTCTCTTAACCGCTTCTTGTAGTCGTAAAATTTATTAAATCTGTCGTAGACAGGACGCGTTTTTCCTCCTGTTTCCTTTGTCGCTCCTGCCTGCACGTGCAACCATGCTTGTAAGTGCATGTCATATTCTTGATCGATGCGCCGCAACTGGTACGCCTTCATCAAGAGTTGATATTCATATAGTGTCAGCGTTTCAACTTGTGCAAGTGACTCAAAGTTTAAGTATCGCAAGCAATTAATGATGATGTCTTCATACGTTTCATCAGATGACTTGTCTAAAATTAGTCGATCTTGGCTGTTTTCTTGAAATGCTTCACCGTGTCCGCCGTGAGGGGCGATGTCTCTAATAACTTTCCCACTTCTTCAAACAGGCCGTCTAACCCATTGTTTTCTTCCGCATAGTCTACGATGGCCTGTTCAATCTCACTTGGGGACGGTTTGTCTTTGCGATGATGCAACGCCGACATAAAGAAATTTTGTAGCACCGTGGGGTTTTTCTGAATGATGTAGCTATAGCCTAAGTTAATGCCAAGCCCAAATTTTATGCCCTTCTGATCCTCAACTGCATAATACTTATCCATTTGGTTTATGAAGCTCATTCCTGCGACGATCTCATAGTCTTTATCTGCAATTTTAAATTTCATGGTGTAATTCCCCCTGTCCTTGGTTCATATAATTGTAAAAGGCGTAGGAGATACCTACGCCAACATGCCGTTTGCTACTTTTCTTCCTTATCATCTCCTGGAGGTCCCGGCGGTCCTGGTGGTCCTGGATCGCCTGTCGGGCCTTTATTTCCGGTTGGACCTTTATCTCCGACCGGCCCTTTGTCTCCCGTCGGACCTTTATCTCCGTTCGGACCCTTATCTCCGTTCGGTCCTTTGTCTCCGGTTGGTCCTTTGTCTCCCGTCGGGCCCTTATCGCCCGTTGGTCCTTTGTCTCCTTGTGGTCCCTTGGCTCCAGACGTTGCAGATGCGGCACGAATAATTGTTGCAGTCTTTCCTTTCGCAACCGCTGCTGTCACATAGCCGATTCCTCCAGACTTCGCTACTACCGCAACCCCGCCTTCTCCAACTTGTACATCACTGCCAGCCGGAATGTCTTCTCCTGCTTCAATTACCCAAGAGGACTGATTACTAATTTCCACGGAAACCTTTGCATCTTTTTTCAAAGATCGCGTTGAATGATAGTCGGGGTTCCCACCTGCTTCTGTTAGCTTCACTGCTGTTTTTCCATCTGTCACCGTTCGTGATAAAAACCGGTGTTTCGGAATGTCTTCTGTCACTAATGCAATAAATCGTGCACTCATGCTCGCACCGCTCCTTCCTCTATTTGTTCTCCTGTTTCATCCACCGCCACCGTATCACTAAACGCATATTTTACCGCTTCCAATTGTGCATCCGTTAAGGTGGCGAAACCAAATTGCGGCTCAAATTCGACTATAAAGTTTGAAGATACCGCCGCTTCATCCTCCGCGCTTGAGCTTGGTTCCCAACTGTCTAACAAACCCTGCGCATATACGGCAGGATATTTTCCATCTTCTCTTTTTAAATCGGGATCGACGGTTACTTCCCAAAGCTCCAACTTTTCTCCCTCGATAGCTGCCTTCTGCAACATGTCAAACACGGGGTCTTTTTTAGATTGGATCGCTTCGATGCTAACCTCTGCTTCCAATTCGCCAACCTTGATCACGGTACCATCCTTTGTCACGATGCGATCAAGTGATCGCGAGTACGAGAATGTATGCTCCGTTTGGAATACAAGTTTCCCTGCCGCCGTGTCGCTTTCAGATAACCGTCGAAACAACAAAATTTTGTTTTTACCCTGCGCCATCTCTCTTCGTAGCTGCTCATCGGTTTTTACCACTGGTTCATGATTGCTCATTTGTCTCTCACTTCCTTTCAGTTGTATCTAAACTCTAATTCCAAGATGTTGTGCCATAATATATCAGATGTTGTATCATCCTTGACCATCTGTCCGCTTGCATTGCGATACATAAAGTAGTAACCGTCACTGTTGCTAATCTGCGCACAAGCACGCTTTAATCGCTCTCCCATATCAGCTATTAACCGCCTATCTTTATACAGCCCGTACACGTGGATGGTTTGTTGAACGGTCCCATACACCCCCGATTTTGTCTGTCCATCCTGATTAAATTGCTCTCCAATGTAAACAAACGGGTACGACGCATCAGGAGGTGCAACATCATAGGTGTTGTATCCCAAACGCAAAGAAGCCTTATATACCGCATCATACAAGGCTTGTCCTGATGTCTTCTTCATTTCATTAGCCGCTTCATGTCAGAGATAAAGCGCCCTTTCTGTTCATGGAAAGCCGGACGTATAAACGGCTTTCCTCGCTGATACCTTGTACCGTACTCAACGTAAGGTGCGTAATGTGCGCCTGCGCTTAAATGTGCCGTAAAACCACGATCTTTTGGATACAGGTTCGTGGATCGTTTCAACTCACCTGTATCAACAGGTACGTTCTTTAGTGCTTTGCGGTGCATTTCTGCCCCATTCATCCTCACAACCGCCTTCACATCATTCAGATTCGCATTTTTCTTTAATTTTCCTCGTAACTCATTCATTCCTCTTAACTCAATTTTTGCCATCGGCCATCCTCTCCAAAAATAGAACCGCTTTATTATATGAAGAAACTCGTCTCACTTTATATTTTTCTCCGTTGACTTCCACCGATGTATAAGGAGTATTATAAGGACGCAAAAGCCGTGCAATGGTGATCACACGGCTTGACTCTCCATATAATTGCTTTGTCCTCTCTACACCCATCGTAGACAAATGGCACGGAACAAATTTTTCCTGTCGTGTAGGAGCTTCACGTTTGCCTGTCTTGGGGTTATATGTTCCTCCCGTTTCGAGCACAAAGTTCAGCCTAGCATTAGATTTCATATCATGCACACCTTTCCTCTTCGTGCACGGTTCACATCTTCATCATCTCTATATTCAGCGATGATGTCTAAGAACGGAACAAATTCATCCTTTAAATCGTAAAACGCAACACTATGCCCTTCCACACTCTCCGTCTTCATTCCCTCGCTACCCAAGCGATGAAAGCGCCGCACCACAACTTCTAAAATGACAAAGTCCAGTGCTGGCGGTACTTCCGGTTTTTTAAGTAATGACATTAAGTGGGCAGTGACATTACTAATGATGAGATCGAGGACGTCATCTTGCAGATCGTCCTTAATTCCTAGCAATATCTTTGCCTTATCCCTTATCATCCTTTAACACCCGTCACGGTAGACGAAGGGTCAATGTCTGGATCAAGTACATTTCCAATAAACACTTGATCAGCTAATGGGAAGGATGGCAATGCTTTAGCCACCGCTTTTGTCCAGCGTGCTACAGGGTCATTCGTACTATATGTCTGTGCAATGATATTTCCAAAGTTCTGGAACACACTGCCCGTCATGTTTCTCATCTCGATCTCTTCTGCGGTCACGCCATAAAATGTTGTCCCCAGTGTGCCGTCCGGCAGAAGCACGAATGAGTTAGACGGAAAAAAGCGCCTGTTCTCATACGTTCCATCATTCTTTTGGACGCGGTACATTCGGTCATCGGTTGCGATGATTGGTAAGTTTTGAAGCTGTAAGAAGTCATTGAGCTTCGTTAAAGATACAAGCCGTCCTGAATCACTGCCGAACATCGCGATACTTACAGTCGGATGACGACGAAGCGCATTAATGACTTGCGTAGATGTGAGTGCGCGTGTTGGTCGTACCCCTGTCCGTTCCGTCACCGAGTTTGCCCAGTCGTCTAGCTGGCGCAATGGGTCCGAATCGGGACTGTTCCACGCTTCATTTTCTTTTAATTGTGCACGTTGATGATCTCCAATCCCATAATCCACTTCACCGTTTACGCCATTGCCACTTAATTGAATCTTACCTGTTCCAATCAGTTCAAGCCGCATCGCTTCAACACGTGTTAACACGGACTGTACCATGTGATCAACGTCGTTATAAATGGTACTAATCACACGGTCAATCTCCGGCTGCCGGTTCGATTGTGCGAGCTTGCTTAATAGCTCTTCTTTCACCTGGATTTTTCGTTTGATCAACGCAAGTTCCATCTCGATTGTTTCTGCACCGTCACGGCTTCCAACTTGTGCTTCCGTGTCGTAAGAATGCACATTTGCCGCCACTGGCGCGTGATTCGCACCCATAATGTACTTGATCTTAAATTCTTCCGTTTTTTCGGGAGGAAACAACGCGTCACCCAACGTTAGTGGATACTGACGTTGTTGCACATATTCCTGTACCCGTGATCCTCCTAAGAGTTCTTCAACTGTTGCCATGCTTACTCACCTCCGTGGTTATATGCTTCAAACTTGATTTCTTTTAATACCGCTTTCGCTTCTGGCGTCACTTCTTCTGGCAATCGATCTTCGTAGACATAACCTTCAACCAAGACCGCTACTGGATAACCGCCATTTGTCAAATCAACATCATTGACAACAATTCCTTCTGCCGTTTCATCATTCGCTGGATAAACGCTCCCCGCTTTCAAGATGATTTTTCCACCTATCTCTTTGCCCATATCTTGTGTCGCCGTTCGGGTTCGACTAATAGAGTGATAGCTTGAAATAAACGACGGGTCATTTTGGTACGTTTGTTTCTTTTTCAAAAACATGCCTCGCCCTCCTTAATTGATCGCCCACGGATTGGGCACATCAAGTTTTTTTGCTTCTTTCTCATTCCGCTCTTTGGCGTAATTGTTGATGCTGTCATCGGTCTTGCTGTAGTTGTCCTCTGGCGTCTCTTGCCGCAATGCCTTTTGTACTTGCTTTTGGACGGCAGCCGCAAACTCGGTTTTGATCTCTGCAATCGTTTGCTTAATCGCTTCGTTGTCTTCGAGCTTGATCAACGCCTTTGAAAATGCAGGTGGTAGTTCTGCTTCTTTCAACTCTTTTTCAATCTCAATCTTGAGATCACGCTCATTCAGCTTTCGTTCTCGCTCTTCCAAGGCCTTCAAGCGTTTTTGTAGCTCTGACTCGGCGCGTTCTTTTTCCGTCATCTTGGCGTATTGCTCTGCATCGCGTTTTGCTGCTGCGACCTTTTCATCTACTTCTTTTTGTTTTGCGGCTTCCCATTCGGACTTTTTCTTCTCTAAGAGCTCATTAAATTTGCGATCACTTTCAGCTTCAATCAGCTTTTGCGTTGTTTCATCAACTTCAACCGCTTCTTCTGCTTTCACTTCAACCTCTTCTGGTTGAGTTTCCTTTGATTCTGGCAATGGTATTCCCTCCTTTTTTGCATGCAAAAAAGCCGCAAACATTCCGTCTGCGACCAGCCTTTTAATGTCGTGCTTAGGACAATTATTTTATAGACCTCTTCTTTCTAAATCGGCTTCATATTCTTCTCTGCTAAAGTATGGCGACGTTGAGCACCTGCAAAACGGATGCATCGGTGCAGCATTTTCACCCGCTTGCATATTTCCCACTTTAAAACGTTTTTTGTCTAACTTCTCGCATATAGGACAGGCGCTCCACTCTGCGACAAATTCGTATTCCTCAAAGCCAAACTCTTGGTAGCTGATTTTCTGTATTTCCGTCTCGACTCGCGCTTTCTCTGTAATGAGTAATCTCTTGGCGGCATAATTACTTACACCAAAACGATCACTTAATTGTGGCGCTAAATCACGGGAGTGAATACCTTGTACAATCGCTTTTTGCAGTAAAGAATCAATCTCTCGCCTCAACGCTTCCTGATTGCCCCATAGACGAGTAGACCACTTTGCAGATAAAAATGATTGGTCGATGATCGCCCTGGTCTTAATATCTAAACCACCAACCGTCATACCCATGATACCCGCCTGACGCTCAAGCTCTGCTCTAGCACCTGCGATTAATTCGTGGCGCATAAACTTCTCCATCTCGTTGCCTGCCGCGACCAGTTCGAGCCAAATGTGCATTTTTAGTAATTCCAGTCGGTTTGTTTTCATGGTGAGATTGTATAGCAACATTTCACGATTAGCTCGGGGAGAAAAGTCTTTATCAGCCACATATCGGCGTGCCTTCCGTCCGTATTCTTCCATGTCTAACGTGGATATGCGCTTCCGCACTTCTTCTTCGCTAATACCTTCCTTGTCAGCATAACTAAAAATAAATGCATTGATCTGACGTTGTATCTCCTGCATGCTGTTTCTGTTAATTTGTTCGAGACGTTGTAATTTCTGTTGCTCGGTCCAAATGATGTTTTTTCGGTGTTCTCGTTCCCTCTTCCGCCAATATGACATTACTCTTCACCTTCGGGCTTCATAAAATCATACGTCCCATCGCTACGAGGGTCTTCTGCTTCAATCTTTTTAATTTCTTCGGCTGGATTTTCTACGCCAGATACAAGTAAAGAGATCAGCGTTTCCTGCGATAACTTGCCGCCTAGACTTGCAAATGTCTTTAATTCTTCGGTGATCGCTCGCGGTAGATTCTCCGTAAAAGTAATAATGATACTGTTCACATCTAAATCCGCTTCTTTGTTTAGTCTTGCGATATTAGCAATCAAACGGTATCTATCCCTCAATGATTTCTTGAATAACCGTTCCTTGATCGCTCTCTTTTGAGACAGCCCGAACAGCTTCATTTTCAACGCCTCTCCAGATTGATTGCCTGAAAAATTGTTGTCTAGTAGGTTTGGAACAGAAGCCACCATGAGGATGTCGTTAAAAATACGCGTTTTATATTGCTCGGTGCCTGCCACATCGTACTGCTTATAAATGTAATTGGCATCTACTGCATTTGCGGAACCTTCCGCGCTATAGGACGGTTTCAGCAAAAGGATATTATGTTGCTTCATATCTTTTGCCTTCTCCACATCGATCTCAACATCTCCAGTGATCTTGAGCATCGCATCGTTCAAATCTTGCATGTAGTTAGCCGTATCGGATTGTGCAGCATCGTATAGATCAATCCCAGATAGCACTTTTTCAAAATCGCCTGTACGAAACTTGTTGTTTTTGTATTCGATGATAGGTACCCCGTCAAAATAATGATCCTCTTCTTTGATCATCATTAGCTCACCAGAAAACTTGTCCTCGCTTTGATATGTGATCACTTTGTTATCCGTGTAAAGATATACGGTATAAACACGCTCATCACTAAAGTTTTTGGTGTAACGTACCGCCGCAATGGGTTGACGCTCCACCGTGTCGTCATAGATGACAAACGTGTTCATCACATCAGATATAGCAAACCTGTTCTCATCTTCTTTATTCCTGTAAAGAATTTCATACGCCCTGCCGTAAATGGATAGGTCAAGAATCAGATCGCTATTGTGCTCATCGGCATCATTGTTTCTGTTAGTGTTCTTCAAGAATTCCTTTTCCCGCTCTTCACCTTCATAAACAGTTTTCAGCGGCACCCCTATCATGTAACCCTGCACAAATTGGGATATATACTCTGCCACGGCGTGCGCTGCTCGGTTGTCGGCAAGGTGATCTTCTTTCCGACGGTGTGCCGACATGATCGTATCATTCTGGCCAAGATAATACCTCTCCAGTGTTTCCAGTCGTGGCACTTGCTTGGTCATATGCTGGAGAATCATATCAGATAGATCACCCACGTGCTTGAGCAACAAGTCGGCGCTCGGATAACGAAATTCTTTGTTTGCGTCCGAATGAAAACGGTTTTTATTCATGTTGTTCCAGTTTTGTAACAACGTTTGTTCTGTCATGCTCACCCTCCTTTACAACCCCAACGACTGCAAGGCTTTATATTGGTCTTGTTGGTCTGCCTTTTTGCCTAGATGGTAGCGCTCCATGCTGTAGCGCAAAGCGTCTAAGATATGATTGTTTGCGTCCACGGGCTCGTTTAGCCATTTGCCCGTCTTGTCTTTCTTGAATGTGTAAGTATTAAACTCTTCTATGGTGCGTGTACAACTTGGGTGGATGTAGATGCGGAATCCTTGTAAGAAACTAATTCCTTGACGGATGCTCCCTGCTCCTTTAATTGATTTATGCAGACGACGTACTCCTTTTGTAACAAGCTCTTTGATCAACCGCGGCTCCGCGCTATCCCCTGTAATATGCGCTTTCAGCAAGTGCTTGTCGGCAAGCATATGGTAAAGGTCTTCCGTGACCATTCCGGCCTCGTAGTGCTCGTCATAAATCCAGATTTCTTTATTGCTTAAATCAACCACCGAACTAACTAGCGTCGTAGGGTCTTGAGAAAATCCGTAGTCCATACCGTGCGTCACTTCTTGTATTGCTTTAATCTTCTGTAGGGTATCAAAGTCAACCACTTGAAAGTTATCAAATACGAGCCCCTCGGATACGCCCCATTCTCCGTCACACACAATCCGCGCACGGGAAGGGTTAGTCCTATATAGGCTTAAATAACGCTTCTTGTCCTGCTCGTCCAGCCACTCGTTGACACGAAACGTCGTTGTAATTGCAAATGTATCATCTTCCCTCGTATCCTCATCGAAAAATATTTTTTTAAGAAAGTGTCCATCGTGCCATGGGTTGAAGCTGATCGTCACTTGCTTGAAAAAGGAAGGATCAGGATGTGCCCCCCTTAGCGACTCGACTACCGTACGAAAGTTTTCTTCGGATTCTAACTCGTAAGCTTCCTCAAGCCACATCCACGTGAGCAAACCGTTTTCAACTGTGATCGATGTAATTTTAAGCGGGTCATCGATTCCCCTTAGCAATATCTTCTGCCCCGTTGGCAGGTAGGTCAATTCCGGCAAACTCTCATTCGTCTTCCATAGATGAGACACATTCTGTTGATAGATCGCCCATTTCAAATCCGTGTAACAAGATTGCTTCAACGTATTTGAGAATCTGCGCATCACCAACGTATTTGCCCACGGATATTTCATCATGCGGTAGATGATGTTCAGGGCAATTGTCTTAGATTTCTTGGAGCCACGGGATCCTTTCACGACTCGATAAAAATTCTTACTATGCCAAAACTGATTGTACCCTCCGCCTATTAGCTTCGAGACACTAATCTTCTTTTGGGACGTCATCGACAAACACCGGAAGTGTCATTTCTATCTGTTTCTTATCTTTCCACATACCGTATCTTTTCCCTAGACTTACCGCCGCGGCTGTTCTTTCCGTCACCGTTGGCGGCACCTGATCCACGGACTGTTTGCCCCTGCCAGTACCGACCAAAGCCGTTCCGCTCGACTCGCCGCGCATGACGGCAGTCAAGTATTGCAATATCTCGTCTTGCTCGGCGATTTCCTGCTTTTTCAATTTGTCTAATCGCTCATCAATGTACGCCTTGATGTGTGGCTTCTGCATATTCTCGCTTCCCGCGGAATACGCTGACTTTGGTTTGTATCCAGCCTTCACGGCAGCCGTTGTGATCTCGCCCAGCTTGATGTACTCATCGGCAAAGCGCCTTTGCTTTTCTGTTAGTTTCATTTCCTTATTCCTCCTTTCGTTGGTAAAACACATAAAAACAGAGCCACACCGTAGTGCAGCCCTGTTTTTATGTGTTACTCGTTACTTGCAAATATCTTTTAAAAAGAAGCATGTACTTAGCAAGAAGTTTAATATTCTCGTCCATGTTACTCTTAAAATCAGTGGTTGTAGTATACTCACCTATACCATAAGAGGTAATGCCTTTAGTTTTAGACTTTTTCATCATCCCTGTTATGTCACCGGGTTTAGAATTGTGAATGATATCGTTTCTGTATCTCTTTAGGTCTTTATAGACTGTTTTTTTTTCGATAATCTTGTAGCACCTTCTCCAATTCAGGTTCCACTTCTTCCAACTTAAAAGAAATCACTCTCTGCAAACCTATGTTCTTTTTCACATCAAAATCATATTTGACTTTTATAACATGGTATAAAAAGTCTACGATCCCTTGAAACTGCGAATAGAAACTATCCGCGTAATGATAAAACCAAAAATGATTTACAAAATGAACATCCTCCGTAAATCGGGGAAAATAATCAGTACTTCTTCCATCTTTACCTGGAGATTGAAACCATGGCTCATCAGGTATTCCTCTGTTGTAGAAAAATACAACTAGTTTATAGGCTACTTCAGTATTAAAAACCCTTCCATTAAATTCTCTATACAAGTTCCCTAACTCTATGTTACGAAACATATCAAAAAAATCTTCCTCGTGCCTATCCCCAATTTCTTCAAACCTTATTTGTTCCCAGGAATCAGCTAACGCTACCCCTAATTTACGAAACTCTTCAGGCGTTGGGTACCTTAAGCCCTGCAAAAGATTGATTCTTTCACTCATGATATCACCCCCTACTAATGATTCTAGCAAAGCTATGCCACTATGTACATCATCAACACACACTACTTTCTCCCTGAGATAAAAACACATAAAAACAGAGCCACACCGTAGTGCAACCCTGTTTTTATGCATTGCGCATACGACACTCTAGTTTTTCGAAGAGTTTTTCAACCTTTTCTCTTTGACTCTTTTGGTCTTCAATAAGCTCTTTTTCTTTTTCACTCACGTTTTCCGGTTCTAATTGCTTTTTCAACAAAATATTTCCTTTCTTTAACTCGTAACATGTTCCAACCCAATCCGTTAGACTTTCCAAAGACTCATCTACTGTATTGCCCACTTTTCCACCGTACCGTAAAACGTACATCTTACGTTCTCTTTTTCTTGCTTCCAAAGACCGCCTAATCTGTACATAACGCTCTTCCATGAGGAAATTAATTGCTTTTTCTTCCCAATGCTTTTTGATTCTTAATCCTTTTTTCTTAGCATTTTCAAATGCTTCCTGTTCTTCTTGATTTAAACTGTCATAATAGTGCTTATGAGCTTCCGGTTTGTCCCAGAATCCATACGGCAGTGTGAAAGGATTCTCTAGTAAATCAATGATATTAAGCTGTATCTCCACAAGGCTACTATACACTTCGTCGTATGTTTCAGCCCGTGTATCAGAAAACCGTTTATGTCGATGCAATATCATCTGCATCCTGTGTATAACTATCCATACATATGCAGTACCGATTAGGATGCCGAACACGGGGCCGAATACGGTACCCTTCAAAAAATTATACATATCACACCGTCCATTTCTTAAAAACCTTACTCTGTTACCTACAGTCTAACAAATTCATAAATTCATGTACATCAATACGCACTATATATGAAAAGCACCTACCACAAACGATAAGTGCCTGCCAATAGCCACAAACACCTTAAATCCAAACAACCCATCACGCCACATACTTTCTCAAAGCAGGCACAATCGCATCAATCACATTCACTGTCACTGCATTACCTGCTTGGAAATATCGCTGCGTTTCAGACACGCCTGCATTTTTAACCGTTTCATGCGCTGCATCAGGAAATCCTTGCAGCCGCCAACATTCCAGCGGTGTGAACCGTCTAATATAGTAATTTGGATAAACGCCAATAGCTACACCGTGATGATCTCGCCTCGTAAGAGTAAACGCTGCTTCGTCGTTATTCTTGAAATGCCTAGTTAGATTGCGTGTCGGAACCCTAGGTGATGCTACGGCTCTTACCTCCATAAGTTATCCCTCCCGTTTTCTTAATTTCTCGATCAAGGCTTGCTTGCTCTTTTCGCTGATGTCATATTCAGACCCGACGTCTTCCTCCAATATGTCCCGTAACCGCGCCGAGCCTTCTTGACCAGTCGGATAATCAAAGTTAAACGTTTTGAGCCCTTCGATCTTTCCAAGCTGTCGCTTGCTCTTGGCTAGTCGGTTAGTTCCCTTCACTAGCCAGGGTTCGTGATCAACTAGATCATCCCGTAAAGCCACAATAAACACACGCTCTCTATGTTGCGGTACACCAAAGTGCTTTGAATTCAGTATCGTGAAATCGACTGTGTAGCCAATGTCATTTAGCGCTAGAATCATTGTTTCCATCGTTTTTCCCCCATCGTGCCCTAACAAACCTTTCACGTTTTCTAACAGCATTGCCTTTGGTCGCTTCTCCTTGGCAATCCTGACAATCTCAAAGAATAGCGTCCCTCTCGTATCTTCAAAACCTAAGCGATTACCTGCGACGGAAAAGGCTTGGCATGGGAATCCGCCGACTAGCAAGTCATGGTCTGGAACGTCTTGCGCATCAATCTTTGTAATGTCTCCGTGCAGGTGCTCATCCCCGTATAGCGCTGTATAAGACTTTCTTGCAAATTTATCTATTTCCGATGCAAAGACACACTTGCCGTTAGCCTTGTCTAACGCTTGCCGGAACCCTCCGATTCCTGCAAAAAGCTCAATGTATGTAAACATAACAACCCGTCCTCCCTTGTCAACGCAAAGCCAGTGCACTAGCTACGTCACTACTCACAAAACGCCTACAGTATTGCGCCTTTCAGCTCGTAGGAGAAGTTCATCATAGGTTTGTGCAATTTCTGCCAACACAAAAAGCACCCGCCCCAGTTGGGACAGATGCTTGTATTTATATTTTATCAAGCGCCGTATGTGCGCGGTATAATCCATACTACCATTATGACAGGTTTCAGGTGTAATCGGGGTATAATGCTCGATTAATTTTCCACCTCGCTATTATTCCATACTATCACTATATCACGTTGAAGGTGTAACGGGGGTATAATGCCTATACTTTTTGCCGATTAATTTTCGCGCTCACTTGCTTGATGCGCTCCAGTGAGTAACACAATTCACGCGCAATCGCCTTGAGTGGCTTGCCCTCTACATACCGTTTGTATGCAACCTGATATTCCAATCCACCTAGCCTGCTCAACTTATACTCAATCTCTTTTCGCTTGTATTCCAACTCTTCAAGGACTTGATACATCTCGCTCAATCGCTCATTGAGCCTGTCCACGCGCCATGCAGCGTTGTCGAGCGGCACGAGCTTATATAACCTGCCGCCCTCCCACCAATCATCGCGTTCCTTCTTTGTCACGGCAATTAAGTCCTCGATGATGCTAATTTCTTTCATAACCTCGTTATAGTTCCTGATGACAATTCTCGTTGTGCTCATCACTTGTCCCCTCCGTTTGTATTCTCTCTAATCTTGCCTTCACTGCATCAAGCAGTGCATTCTGCCCGTTGGCTTTTCTGTCTAATGCAGTCATAATGTCTTGATCAATTGTGCCTTGTGTCACTAGATGATGCACGACCACCGTTTGCTTTTGTCCTTGACGGTGCAGTCGTGCATTGGCTTGCTGGTATTCCTCTAACGACCATGTCAGCCCAAACCAGACTACAGTGCTTCCTCCGTCCTGTAGATTCAGCCCGTGTCCAGCACTTGCCGGATGCGCAAGCAGCATCTCAATCTTGCCGGCGTTCCAGTCCTCAATATCTTTGGGCTTGTCTAATGTACGCACTTGCTTAAACCGCGCCTTAATGCGCTCTAAATCGTGCTTGTACTTGTAAAATACTAAGATAGGCTTGCCTTGTTCCTGTATCTCTTCCAGCGCATCGAGCTTTAGGCTATGTAACTCTTGCACTTCGTCATTCTCGTTGTACACGGCTCCGTTTGCTAGCTGCACGAGTTTGTTAGATAATACCGCTGCCGTATCAGCAACAACGTCTGCCTCTCCTGCAAAGGGGAGCAAGTAATCCCGTTCCAACTGCTTGTACCTCTTCCGCGTCTCATGATCCATTCGTACAGGCACAACATTATCCACTCGTTCTGGTAGTTTCAAATGGTCTTTAGCCTTCATGGAGATTGCAATGTCTCCTATACGCTCGTAGATTTTCTTTTCTGCTCCGTGTTTTAGATTCCAGTTATAGACGATGTGCCCTTTCCGTGCGCCTGGTATGAAATATTTGTCTCGATAAGCAGTCAACGTGCGTCCTAATCGCTCGCCTTTGTCTAGCAAATACATCTGCGGCCAAAGGTCTAACAAGCCATTGGGTGCGGGTGTGCCCGTCAATCCTACGACACGATCAATATATGGCCGTACTTTTCGTAGTGCTCGGAATCGCTTTGATTTACTTGATTTAAAGCTAGATAGCTCATCAATTACGACCATGTCAAATGGCCACTTGGTTTTATAATGATCCACCAGCCACTCGACATTCTCTCGGTTGATGATGTAGATGTGTGCGTCTTGTTCTAACGCTTTCAGGCGTTCTTTCTGGCTTCCTAGAACCTTGCTGATCCTAAGGTACCGCGTATGATCCCACTTTTCAGCTTCTCTGCTCCATGTATCTTCAGCGACTCTTTTTGGCGCGATCACCAATACTTTAGCTACGTCGTAGTAGTCGTGCATCAGATCACTAATCGCGGTTAATGTTGCTACTGTCTTGCCTAAGCCCATGTCAAGCAGAAGCGCTGCTGCCCTATGTTCTATGATATGGCGAGTTGCATGTGTCTGGTATAAGTGAGGTGTAAAATTCATGGGCTCACCTCTTTTAGCAGTCGATCAATCGACTCTATGGAATCCACGACATACACCTGACAGCCTAACTGCTCCAGTTGTTGCTTCCTCTTCACCTGCAAGGCTCGTAGCTTCATACCTGGCGCTTTGACTTCCGCAAAAACAATCCTGCCGGCAGGCAAAATGACCAACCGATCTGGCACACCTGCCGTGCCTGGAGACACAAATTTCAAAGTTTTGCCGCCTTGTGCTTCCACTCTATGTTTGAGTATTTTTTCTAATCTTGATTCTCTCATATGTTTGCTCCATCTCCTGCTGTTTTTTTGCATGCGTGCTCATGACCATGATTTCCCTATTACTTTTTCAAACATAGTATTTATAGAATATATAGAGTAATACATATTATATATACTCTATATATTCTATATTTCATACTCTATATATAAAGTATGATCACATGAACACAATGGTTCTTTATCCCTTGTGTACCAAAGGAAATAAGCGTGTCCAAAGGGCGTGACCGTGTATCCTTGACATAGGTACATATTACAGAAAATTCTGTCCATACCGCCCTATTGCTGTGACCATGGCGTGTCCATAAAAATATGAACACGCGACCCTATTTCTCCCTAATAAAAGCCTTTTGAGTTCCATATTCTTTACCGAATCGAAGGCGCCCTCTCCCTGTCGAGTGCGGTTTCCACCCAGGGATTCGTTTCAAAACGTCGTTGATTTCTCTACTCTTTATCGGTGTAAATTGCTTGGGATCGCCTTGAAGAAGCTCTGCCCATATTTCCATCGCACAAATTCGCTCCCGCGGTTGACCACTAGCCTGTATTTGCTCACTATGGAAATACTCTTTACGGCTTTGAATGTTTTTTTCATGCCAATTCTCCGGCACGGGATACTCCAGAAATTCTTGTATCAAACCGAAGAGATCATTTTCTTCCATATGCAACTCTTGCGCTTCTTGCGCGCGATCAGCCACTTCTCCCTCTAAGATGAGCGGCTCCTTGCCTTTATACCGCTGCACGGCTTCCGCCCACACCTGCCCGATCTCATCATCTGTCAAGTCTTTGAAAGAGCTTTTAGTCGCTTTTGCTTTATCCACTACAACCGGCCAAAAGCGCCTGTTTCCCGTTTTATCTCGCAAAAAACTGATGTCGTTCGTCGTGCCAAAAAAGACGCATTGCCGTTTAAAAATCGATACTTGCCGTCCGTACGCCACGCGGAACGCATCCTCTTGCTTACTAATAAACTGCTTGATCGGCTCTACATCTGCCTTACGCATTGCGCTTAATTCCGCCATCTCGATGATCCAAAACCCCTGAATTTGTTCCATTGCTTCTTTTCCAAGCACTGTACTGAAAGAGTCACTATACCAGTCCTTACCCATTTTCTTAATAAGATGGCTCTTTCCTACTCCTTGCGCACCTACCATCACAAGCACATTATCAAATTTGATCCCAGGCTCATAGATACGTGCTACAGCCGCGGTAAAGGCCTTTCGTGTCACTGCACGAACGTACTCTGTGTCTTCTGCTCCTAAGTAATCTACCAGAAGCGCATCTAAGCGCGGGACGTTATCCCACACTAGCGAGGACAGGTAATCCCGTATCGGATGGAATCCATTTTCATGACTCGCTTCTGAAAAAGCATTGAATATTTTACGCGAACCTGTAATTCCATAATACCGTTCCATGAAATTTTCCAGACTTGCATCATCACGATCTTGCCAAGTATCACCAACATCAAGTTTCCTCCACGGTAAATCTCCCAACACCATATGCCTGTTAGCAAATTGGTTGTACCCAATTTTTCCTTTTAACTCTGGATGATTCTGTAGTATAAGCTGAATATTCGGTGCCGTGTTCAACAGAATTCCCTTTTTGCTATAAGAAAGTTTCTTCGTCCATTCTGTATCGTCTTCATCCTGGGGCACTTCACCAAATTCCTCTGAAACCTCAATAATTTTTTCTTGCGCCAGTTGTCGCTTCACGTTCTCATCTTTCTGCGCTAACTCGATCATTGCCATAAATGAGGGCAGTTTCACAACTGGCGTGCCTGGTTCCGCGTCATCATCTTGTGCACCAAACTTATGAATACGCACAAGATCAAACGCGTTGACCAGCCTTCCGCTAATCGGATCGGTTGCATGATGGGAATACGCAAATGTATCGTTGTCATACAAAACCAAGCCTCCTGTCGTGCTCCCGTTTTGATACGTGTAGCGACCGTTCCCAGCCGATTCATATACATCACCTAACATCGTATAGATCGCTTCTGTGATCGTATATGTCCGGCAGAATGCTCCGATCAATCCTGGTTTAGTATGAGGATCACCTTGCTTCGCGGCCAGTCTCTTAACAACGGTCTGTCTACGATCCGACTCCGGCCATTCCGCCGAATCGCGCCAATTGTTATAACGCGCCAACACGTCGTCAGGATCGATGAAAGGTGCGTCCTTGACCTTAAAAAAGTATTCCCCGTCTTGTGGTGTGCTCGGCCAATACATCAGTCTGTGCGCTTCATACGTCGTATCATCGAATTTATTAATCCCTAGATCAGCCGCCACTCGGCGTGCAAGCGGCGTGTATTCATCCGCTGTTACCGGACGAGCAAGCGGAATGACAAGTCGTAAGCGCGGCTTCTCTTGCGTATGTGAGTGTGTGCTGTAGATAACTATGGCATGATTAAAAAAATCGTCTATCATGCTTACAATCGGATCGTTTTGATTCAAATGGTCCGCATCCAGTGTGATCAAATACCGCTCTTTCACATTGTCTGCTTTCCGACGACCCGATTTCTTAAGCGATCCACCAACAAAACCGCCAATGTCTTTTGTCTGTCCTTGTTGCTTTCGAGACATTTTCTTATATTCGACCATCGTCTCTGGTGTACGTGTGGTCTGGGATAACTTTGTGACCAGCTCTAGCCATGTAAAGCTCTTATTCTTCCATGTTGTTTCAAATCGACTCTGTCCTACTGCAAGCATCAACTGCCGATCATGTTTGATTGTCATTGCGTCTCTCCCCTCAACTCTATGAGGTCAACAGCACTGACCCCATCTAATCTTTTTTATAGTAATTCGTCACGAATCCGTCCGCATCTAACGGTAAATCTTTCGCCCACTCAATCGGACGAGACATGATCTCTTCCACTTCTTCTAAGCTCGTTGATTCTGGCGCTTCTATGACTACTTCATCATGCACATGCATGACAATTTCATGTTCTTTCAATCTCATCATCGCTTCTGCTAGACAATCACGAGCGACGGCTTGGACGATGTTCTCCACTAATTTGCCGCCATAAGTTCTAAGCCTTACCGTCTTGCCGCTGTTTCCTGCGCCTTCATACGTCAATCCTGACTTGTTAAATGTCGTATCATGCTCAATCCTAGGCCGTGTATATGCAAGCCGTCTGCCGGATGGAAGACGAATAAACAATGTAGCTTTATCCCACATGAAGGTTAGCCCTTGCACGTTCACAATCTCTTTTGTCTGTACCGCTTTGATCGCTGCACGTTCTACGTCATACCAAAATTGTTTGATTGCCGGATTCGCTTCTCTCCAAGCGTCCACCAAGGGTTGTAGCTCTTCTTCCTTTAACCCCATCTTGAGTGCACCCATCGTTTTTAGTGCGCCGACACTCCCCTGATACCCCAGTGCCAACTCCGCCACTTTCCCTTTTTGACGTAGCTCCTTGTCTACTTCCTCAATCGGCACATTAAACATTGCGGATGCCGATGCTTCATAGATTTTTCCGTGAGTTTTAAATACGTCTACCCGCCACTCCTCATCCGCAAGCCAAGCGATCACCCTCGCCTCGATCGCGCTAAAGTCAGAGACTAGCAACCTTCTCCCCTTCTCTGGAATAAACGCGGTTCGTATCAAGCTACTTAATACATCAGGAACGTTGTCATAGACCATCTGCAAGCCCTCCAACTCCCCTGCTTTAAGAATCTTGCGGGCAATGCCCACGTTTTTACCGCTCATCGTACCCCTAGGCAGATTCTGCACCTGTACGAACCTTCCAGCCCAACGCCCCGTACGGTTTGCGCCGTAGAACTGTAAAATCCCTCGTAGACGGCCGTCCTTGCACTGGCCCCTTGCCATAGCCTTATATTTTGATATTGACGTCTTCGCGAGTAGTGTGCGTAGTCTTAGCGCACGTTTTACATCATTGTTGCTTGTCTCTTTTAGTAACGTCGCGACCGACTCTTTATTCAACGTCTCTACTTCCGTTCCTTGCTCGTTGATCCATTTCTTTAACTGCGAGACACTATTTGGATTCTCAAGATTCGTGAGCACTTGGAGCTCATCTAGTACACCTTGTTTGTACCGTTCATCTAGCTCAATGGCATTTTCCATTAAATCCGCGTCGATTAAAACTCCGCGATCATTAATGTGCTGATCGAGTACGTAAAGTTCGTTCTCAAATTCATTAACCGGAAACGCTGCAAGTTTTTTACGGATTTCACGCTCTACTATCACGTCTTGCACACAATACGCTTTAAATTTATCCCACTTTTCAGAATCATGTTCAGGTAGATTTCTTGTGCGTCCCCCATTGACTTTGGTTGGCTTACAAGGAATAGAAAAATATGCAATGAGTGCTTTACCTGCACGGTCTTTTTGCGCATCCATCTTTAATGTACTCGCCACACCTGCTAGATGGATTGGAAGCCCTAATGTTAACGCATGGACTTGCGTACACCGCCACTGCTGGATCGGTAGGTTGATCCCTAAATATGACTGCAAGCAAATCCGCTCAAATTGCGCGTTAAATGCGGTCTTGATGATCGATTCATCCGTTAAAGCCTTCAATACTTCTTCCGGCAACTGCTCTCCTTGCGCAAAATCAATAATCCGCACATCTTCGTTGTCAAATGCATAAGCAAATAACAATACTTCAAAATCTGTAGCTTCGGCGTATTTGTACAAACCTTGCTTAGGTAAGTCCACGCTTGAATATGTCTCAATGTCGATACTAAGTGTTGTCATGGGCATCCTCCAATTCTTGATTACAAAAGGGGCCATGCGTTCCAGCCCCTTTTGTTGTCATTCTTTAACCAAGCAAGTCTTCCATTTCTTCCTCTAGCTCGTCAAAATCTTCAAATGCGCTTGACTTACCTCCCAAACGTTCCCCGTCTGCCCACTTCTGGATGTTATTTAGTCCTGCCGCAATTCCACGATTTCCACTAACGTTATAAGCGTAAAAGTTGATAGATGCTCGTGCATAGCAACCACTATACAAGTCATCTGGTTCTGTGATCGGTGCCATAGTGCGATCCACAACTTGCGGACGTGACACGCTGCTTGCATTGATAAAATAATGGCCTTGGTATTCTTCTTTTTCCGGTCGCTCCTCGTCACCGTCCCGTAACGGTGTACGTAAGTTTGCAGGGATTTTCCCACCAAATTTTTCATTCTTTGCGTTTTCCTTCGCGGCTTCAATCGCTTCTTTAATTGCTTTGATCGTTTTCTTATCTGATTTAGGGATTAAAAGAGAAACGCTATATTTTTCTTTCTGTCCTTCCTCCATCGCATACGGCTCAAAAAGTCGAGCATAGCTTAAGCGTACTTTCCCCGTGATTACTTTTGTGTTGTTTGTTTTTGTTGTTGTCATGTGAAAACATCCTCTCAAATTAGTTTGTAAGTACATCAAAATCTTCCTTGGCAGATTTCCTACGGTACATATCCCATGCCTCACACGTCGGTTTTACTTTGCAAAATCGGCAATGCTTCCCCGCCACTAACTCCCCACCGCCCACATGTGCCTTTTTTGCAAGAGGTTTAACCATATGATCCGCCCAAGCATACAACTCTTCCGCCGACAGCCCATACTCGCTGATGTGATCCAATCGGGGTTGTACAATCGTCATACGCACTGTATTGATGTCATAGATCATATCGTAAGCATCAAGCGCCCCAAGCGCATACAGCATCATCTGTGTGTTTTTGTGCGCATCGACCCGTACGCCCTTTCCATATTTCAGATCAATCACTTCTATTGCACCCTCTGCGACGATCAATACGTCCCCTGTGCCAAAACCACCTGGCACCCATCGGCTAAAATCAAGCCGATCCTCCAATAAAACGAGCTTGTGTGGTTTGTCCATCTCATTAAATCGCTCATAGACAAAATCCACGTATGATTTCACGTATTTCTCCATGTCCTGGTTGTAAAACGAGGTATGTTCTGTAAAATCGTGATGTTTCTTTGCAAACTCATACTTGCTGATCTTGTCAAACTTCCTCTGCAAATAAATCTCGGACAACTCATGTGCCGCGGTTCCTTCTAAAGCAAAATTGCTGGCTCTATCCTCAATTTTATCTTCCAGATTTGCGGACGGCGTACATACCATCCAACGATGAGCGCCGGAAGCGCTCAACTTGGCATGTGCTCTGGTGGCATGTTGCGTCATAGCTCGGTACTCGCTTTGTTGTAAAAGGATTCAAGTTGATCTGCGGACAGCTCGGACGCTTTTTTCACGTCAAACGCGGTCAACAGCTCTTTCACTTTAGCTTTCTTTCCATCGGCTACAGCCTGTCCCAATAATGGCCGAATGTCATCATCCAAGCTGATCTGTTTTGGTTCTGTGGCAGGCTCTTTGGTTTCTTCTACTGTAGGAGTGCTCACCTTCTTCAATTCCCCAACCAATTTTTCAATTGCATTTACGATTTCTGGTGCTTCAATTGTTACCTTCATCGTTTGTCCCCTCCTATTGTCTTTTAATCAATTCACGCGGTTTGTTCTCGCTCCATCATCGGCACTACGCCTTTCTCCCGTTTCAACAGCTCATAAATAAACATGCGCCCTGCTTGTGTCCAATAAGTGTGCAGCTTACTCTTATCCTCGCTAATAAAAACGGTCTGACTTTTCGTGTACCCTTTATCCTGATATTTGGCATAAAGCAACCATCGTCCACCTTGCTTGTATTGCACACCTAACTCGTGGAGCCATTTATTCATCGTTACTGCTCCCACGCCGTAATCCTTTGCAATGTCCGTGACGCTCACCACGTCTTCCGTTTTCAAAACAGCATCGCAATAAGATGCTTTTGGCTTCATCTCTGCATTTTCTAATTCCAAACGCTCTTTTTCTTCTGCCATCTGCGCCGCCAAATACAAGACCTCAGAGCGCGTTTTATCGATTTCATCCCTTGCCTTTAGTTGCTTTTCCATCTCTTTAAATTTGATGACATAAGCGGCTGTGAACTCAATTCCTTTTTTTCCTGTCAGTTTGTTTGCGACCATATCGCACCCTTCACGAGTCAAGAGATAACAAGGCAATGTTCGTCCCGTTTTATCTTGGTATGAGTCTTCGATGAAAAACTCACTGAAATCAATTTTGAGTTCAGTACTATCTGTTAAAACTTCCACGTATTTATCGATGTCACGTAACAGATTGTGATGCTTCTTGTCTACCATCTCTGCCACATCCCGACTATCCACCAATAATTGACCGTCTTGTGCGATCACTTTCAACTCATTCATCATAAACATTCCTCCCGATTCCATACAAGGTATTCTGCCTTCCTTTCCATAAGCGGTACAATTTGTTTTTCTTGTTTCAAACGCTCATAGATGAACGTTCGTCCTTTTTGTGTCCAATAAGCATGCACCACACTGCCCTCATCAGTGGCGTATATCTTATTTTGTGTGTATCCTCGATTCTGGTGTTTGGTATTGAGCAACCAACATCCGTCATACTCATACTGCACACCTAGCTCGTGAAGCCACTGATTCATTGTTTCTTCATTAACACTGTAGTCTTTTGCAATTTGACTGATACTCGTAACTGACTTGGTTTGTAGAATCAAATCATAATAGCTAGCTTTCGGGCTCATATGACGAATGACTTGATCTTTCTTCGCTAATTCTAAAGTGAGACGTTTATTTTCTTTCTCAAGATACGCCCTTTCCTCTTCCAAATCAGCAGCTAATTGTAGGGCTTCCACATAAGTATCTGGAATTTTAAATGATCCGACATACATTCGCTTTCCCCTCCTAAACTTCTTGATAAAATGCGGTTGACAGAGAGTGGTTCGTTGCCAAGTGAAGCGCATCTACAAGAGAAACGGGACCAAATGAACCTGTTTTCCGCACAGATGGAAGCACTTTTGATGTGATCCACTTCCGAAACGCTTTGGCTTCTTTTTTACGGCTAACCAACAGGATGCCATACAGCCCATCCTCATTAATAAATACCGATAGTTGCGGGCCACCTTCTGTTTGGACAACATGTCTTGAAATGTTATCCTCGTTTAATCTCCGTCGCACTGTGCCTGGGTGCTTCAGCCCCAAAACCTTGCATACATCTTTTAGCATGAAATACGTTTTCCCGTCTCTAATGTAGGTGCGTACCCGCGTTCCACCATAATACAAATCCTTCATATCAATCTCTCCTTGAAATCGGGGGCCGTTACCCCCGAATATTGTTTTAAAACCGTTCTTCCGTTAAAAATTCAATTGCTTTCATCATGACCTGCTCTTCTACTTCTGATGAGACATGCGTCTTTTTCATCCAATCAATCATCACTTTTACCAAATGTGTTTTTTCATCTAACCGCTTCGCTTTTGCTGCTGTTTCCTTTAACTGTTCTTTTTGGCGGAAGAAAGCGAGCGCGCTATAGATGTAATCAAACAACTCATTTGTCTCCGGTTTATTGCTCATCACGATAAGTCGCAATATTCCTTGTTTACTGTAGATAACCGTTTCTTCGGGTTTTCCGCTTAATTTGACTCGCTTTGAAGATTGGTCAAACTGTTCACGGTTGCGAAGATGCTTGCGTTTTATCGTATCTCGCGGGTTTGCGTACCCGAGCGCCTCACCGACTTGACGGCGTGTCATGTACATCTCGTTTTTGTCGCTTAAGTAATAGTTACACAATCGCGTTTGAATAAGTTTAAGCTTCAAGGATTTTTCCTCCTATTGTATAAAAATATCGCTAAAGTGTTTGTCCAGAAAATCTGCCATCTTATTGGCTTGGAAGGACCATTTCTGCCCTTTTGCTCTCGGGTAGTAAACAAATCCACCCTTTTCAGCATCCAGCTTCTTAATAAAACGCGGCTGGTAAAGGATATTCTCCTTGATCCAGTCTTGTTTCCTATGGATGCGTTCTTCTAATTGCTTCATGTCCCAGTAAACACCACGAAGCTTCTCTTCTTTTAATTCATTCCATTCATTCTTAGTGATTAAAATTGAATCTTCTGGAATAGGTATAGTCAGATTCACACTTAGTTCTTGCATGGCTTATTCTCCTTCGACTCGAATAAATACTCGATGTCTTGCTCGGGAAAGAATTCATTTTTGATTTTTGCAGCATGAGATACTGAAAAATCGGTTTTCCCATTTAACTTGTCATTGACTGTTCCATAGCGAACGCTCAGCAACTCCGCAATATCAGCAGTCTTCACGTCAATCCTAGCCATTTCAGCACGTAAGTTACGTAACACCATATCTCCTCCTTAAAACTCATTTGCGAATACTCATTTGCGTTCTGGTGTAATTAAAATATATACGATATTGAGTATTAGGTCAAGCCCTAAATCAAAAAAATAATACTCAATCGAGTTTTTAGGGGTTTACATACGACATTGCGTATAGTATTATAGGTATAGAAACGCATAATCGTATTTATGGAGGAGGTGATATATATTGGACGCACCAGCAAGGTATTTAGAACACCTCATTAAAGAAACGGGACTGACTAAAAAAGCCTTTGCCCAAAAAGCCGGTTTGCCTCAAACCTCTTTACACTCAATCTTGCAAAGAGGTGTTGGCAGCGCGTCTGTTAATAATGTCATAAAGGTTTGTCAATGTTTGGGAGTTACTGTAGAAGAGGTAACAGCAGTAACCGATGACACACTTCCTATAAAGATCGGTCAGCGTGATGAGAAGATGGAAATAGACGAAAACACTCATGGAGAACCCGCTCCAAAATCGCTCCGAGAAGAGTTGCACGACATGGTTAATGGACTAAACAATGATCATGGATTTGCATTGTCTGATGGGGATTATGACATGAGCGAAGAAGAAAAAGAGCTTCTAATTGACACGCTCGAAAATACGGTGTTATTAGTTGCAAAGAAGAAATCTAAGAAAAAAAGCGACTAGGGGTGATGCCTGCTTGAAATTCCCTACAACATCTGTGAATACACTTACAAAAAAGTATGGGACAAGCAGTCCTTTTAAGTTAGCACGACACTTAGGTATTGAAGTTGTATTTGGAAAACTGGGGGACAAATTAGGATGTTACATCCATACACCCGTCCCCATTATCCTTCTCAATGCAAATGTAAGCGATAAACAGCAAGTCTTCGCATGCGCGCATGAGTTGGGGCATGTGGTACTTCATCAAAATATAAATATTAAATTCTTAAAGCAACATACTTGCGTCTGTATCGACAAATTAGAAGATGAAGCAGATTACTTCGCGTTAGAACTCTTGAGGGCTTCAGGAAAAACAATGACACTAGATGAAATAGTGTATGAATATGGGGTTCCAAGACGAATTGCTTTATCAAAAATAAGTTAGCAAACAAAGGAGCGCAAGCTCCTGGCTAACTGCCAAAAGAATCATGTGTGGATACATCTCATTTGTGCCAATATTTGAACTTCATAACCCCTTAAACGAACGTATATTCTTTCAAGGAGGTGAATTTTGATGGCAAGTTTTCGCATGCTGAAACATGGAAATTGGCAATATCGCATCTCACACACAGTAAATGGGCAACGCCGTGAGAAGAGCAAAAGCGGATTTAAATGCAAACCGGATGCTGCTAGAGCCGCTTATGAAAAAGAGAAAGAGCTCGGCATTAATTAAATTTTTTTACCTTAAGACACGAACATACATTTGCTGATGGAGGGATTTGCAATGGCTCGTGTTAAAAAATTGGAATATGGGTGGCAATATCGCATCTCGTATGTAGTTGACGGTAAGTGGAAAATAGAGCGCCACAATGGCTTCAAAACAAAGAACGAAGCGCTCACTGCTGCACTTTTTAGGGAGAAAGACCTCGGGCTTAGATAATTTTTTTTACCCCAAATACCAAACGTATATTCTGGGAGGGACGTTTATGGCAAGCATTAGAAAGTTGAAATCTGGTTATCAATACCGCATCTCCGTCAAGGTGAACGGAAAGTTCACTGAAAAAAGCGAAGCAGGGTTTCGGACAAAAAAAGAAGCACAAGCGGCTGCGGCTGAAATGGAACTGCGCATCAAGAAAGGACACGGCGTTGATACAGTCAACGCCGCTGACCAACCATTCACTGAGTATTTTCGGAATTGGTACGAAGTCTTTAGGAAAGGGAAAAAGAGCCCTGACAATGATGGAGACATAGAACGGGCCATACGATTTGCGGAAGAGCATTTCTCTGGGGTAAAGCTAAAAGATTTAACGAGAGCTATGTATCAAAAGGCACTCAACAAATATGGTGAAACACACACCACCTCTTCCGTTAAAAAGCATCATACGTACATGAGAGCTTGTATTAGGGACGCAATGGAGGAAGGAATCATCATTAAAAATCCAACGTACCAAGCACAACCAATCGGCAAGGTGCAACCTAAAGATGAAGGATTGAAATTCTTAAGCTACGGGGACGCACAGCTACTCATCGATGAGCTGAAAAGCAATCTACAACCTCGGTATGTTTCGCGATACATTCTATTGTTTGCAATCGCGACAGGAGCCCGCTTTTCGGAAATTATGGGTCTTACTTGGGACTGCGTCAATTTCGATGAGCAAACTGTAAAAATTGAAAAGACATGGGATTACCAGCACACAAAAACTTTCAGCAATACCAAGAACTATTACTCTAAACGTACAATCACACTGGACGATTACACTTGCATGGTTTTGATGGACTTATGGACGAACAACAAAAGGCTCATGAAAACACGTCGAGTAAGGAATTTCCGAAACCTTGTCTTTGTTAATCCAGAAATGCAGCTCATTTCCAATAGTGCAGTCAATAAGACCTTGCGCAATTTATGTAAAGGGTTGGGACTCCCATCTATCACTTGTCATGCGCTAAGACATACACACGCGTCCCTGTTGCTATATCGAAAGTGTAACATCAAATATATTTCACGACGACTCGGCCACACCGACATCGTTACGACGCTCCAAACCTATTCTCATATCATTGATGAGATGGAACAACGAGAATCACAAGTAGTTAATGATTTGATGAACGAGCTTCATACGCCTAATGCACTTCATGCGTAAAGCGGCGCGCAAATCCATACCAAAATTATACCAAAAAAAATACCAAAACTACCTTTTTCCATCCTTTTCTCCCCAAACAAAAAAACCCAAAAACGCTGGTGTATCAACGTTTTTTGAGCTTCTAACTTTTCCTTTCTGATCCTACAAATGGAGACGGTGGGAATTGAACCCACGTCCAGAAATAACGACACTTACGCTTCTACAAGCATAGTCTTTGTATTAGCATTTCACTAACACATCAGCCCAAAGACAGGCTTCCATGTAGCTAGTCTGATTAATCTCTTCCCGCTCCCTCAGACGGCGAGGGCAAGGCGTATCCCACTAAAGTTGAGCTTCAACCACACCACATGGGTGATGGTGAGGAGAAGCCGCTTAGCTTATGCAGCTAAAGCGAAGTTGTTTTCTTGTTTGCCAGTTATTGGCTAGTGCGTTTTAACGAGGCCGACCCCTCGACTTGCCACGCAAGCTCGACCTATTCCTGTCGAATCCAAAACGTCCCCCTGTTTTGGTTGAAACACCAGAAACTTTTGTTCTGGATCTTTTATTTTATCATAAAACAAACGTTTGAACAAGACTACCCTTTCAAGCGTTCCTTTAGTGCCCGCTCGACTTCACGTTTGGCATCTTTTTTGCGTAACGTATCGCGTTTATCATAGTTCTTCTTCCCTTTCGCCACTCCGAGCAACACTTTTGCAAAACCATTTTTAATATACACTTTGAGCGGTACAAGCGCATAGCCTTGTTGCTGGATCTTGCCAATCAGCATGTTAATTTGTTTACGATGTAACAATAACTTACGTGCTCGAACGGGATCATGATTGTAACGATTACCTTGTTCATACTCACTGATGTGCGCATTGTGTAAAAACACTTCACCTGCCCGTACACGTGCAAATGACTCTTTTAAATTCATCTTGCCCGCACGAATTGATTTAATTTCTGTGCCTGTTAGCACAATGCCCGCTTCAAACGTTTCTTCTATAAAATAATCATGCCGCGCTTTTTTATTTTGCGCGACCGCTTTTCCTTCATTTTGGGCCATCGTATCCACCTACCACGTATCTTTCATATCATCGTACCAAGTACGAGACATTTCGTCAATGGGGCTCACGTCCTACCTCCTTCAAAAAAAGAGTTGACGCATACCTGTATTGGACGTATAATACACTTACATGATGTATGAACCACATAATACACGTATATTTCCTACTACACTACTAGGGAGGACCACACAAATGAAGAAAAAAGTCTTTGTTTTATACGGCGGAAAATCAGGAGAACATGATGTATCGATCGCTTCTGCCTTAAATGTATTAAATGCACTAAATAAAACGTACTACGATGTTTTTGCCATATACATGACACGTGAAGGGAAATGGACGGAGCCATGGAAAGTCGGAGACACGCCTATTTCGGAAACGGACATGCGTAAAACAACGACTACCTCTTATACCGAATCACTCCGTACATTTTTAGCGAGTGGTCTTGATGAACAAAGCATTGTCTTTCCGGTCATGCACGGTACTTACGGTGAGGATGGGAAGATGCAAGGATTACTGGATATGTTGCACATTCCTTACGTTGGAAATGGTGTCGCTGCTTCTGCAATTGCGATGGATAAAGTGATGTCGAAAGAACTTTTAAATACACACGCCATCCCGCAAGCGACATTTGTTGCCTTCACTCATGCAGAATATGAGGAAGATGAATCTCATTGTCTACAAAAAGCACAAGACATCGTTGGCGTTCCGTGCTATGTCAAACCAGCTAACATGGGCTCAAGTATCGGTATTAGCCGTTGTGCAACTAAAAATGAACTGGCCCAAGCGATTTTAGAAGCATTTCGATATGATGAAAAAGTGCTGATAGAAAAAGAGATTGTTGGTAAAGAAGTACTCATTGCCCTGACAGGTAATCAAAACATTCGTTGTTCTGTTTCTGGGGAATGGCAACGTGACGTCTCGTTCTTTGATTATGAAGATAAGTATATGGATACAAACTTGACACCGATCATCCCGGCACAAATTTCAGATGATACATACAGCAAACTTTGTGCATACGCCAAAACAGCCTTCCGTGCGCTCGGATGTGCTGGATTATTACGAGCAGATTTCTTCGTAACAGAAGACAACGACATTTACTTAAATGAAGTGAATACTATGCCAGGATTCACCGCTCACAGTATGTTCCCGCTCCTTGTCCAAAAAACGGAAGACTGCACATATGGCGAGCTTCTTGATCAACTGATCATGCTCGGTTTCGCGCGCCACGACCGCAACCACCGCATTCAATATACAAAGGAAGTGACATCATGATTCGTAGAAACCTCCAAGATGTTGCCGCGATGCTAAAGGCGACTGCAAGTCACTCGGTTGGTACGACCATTACCGGCGTAGCAATCGACTCACGTAAAGTCGTACCTGGCAACCTTTTCATTCCTTTACAAGGCAATCATAGCGACGGACATGCATACATCGAGCAAGCGATTGAAAACGGTGCGAGTGCCGCCTTATGGCAAAAAGACGCTACGAATGCGCCCACAGATTTTCCGCTCATCCTCGTAGAAGACACCTTAAAAGCATTGCAACAACTCGCTTACGCTTATCGCAACCAACTGAAGGCCACTTTTATCGGCATTACTGGGAGCAATGGCAAAACGACGACGAAAGATATGATCACCAATATCCTGGCCACAGCGTATAAAGTAGGCAAAACCGCTGGCAACTACAATAATGAGATTGGTGTCCCGCTCACGCTACTTGATTTAGATGAAGATGTAGAAATGGCAGTCATTGAAATGGGCATGGGCCGCCCCGGAGACATCCGGTTTTTAACTGACATCGTGCAGCCACATATAGGCATCATTACAAACATCGGACATGCTCATATTGTCAATCTCGGTTCGCTTGAAAACATCGCTGCCGCGAAAATGGAATTAGTAGCGGGGATCCAGCCTGAGGGCATCTTACTTTGGAACGGTGACCAACCCGTCCTGAAAGAACAAGTCGACAAACACGATTTGCGCACAAAAACCTTTGGCGCGGCACCGACAAATGACTTCCATGTTAAAAATGTCTCTCCTTACGAAGGTGGCAGTCATATGACTATTTCAGACTCTCCCTTCATTTTTGATGTCCCGTTTCCTGGATATCACCAAGCAATGAATGCTTTAACAGCGATTGCGCTCGCGCGACTCGTTCATCTTACTGATGAACACATCCAGTCTGGATTGCACACGCCGATCCCAGCTGATAAGCGCAATGATGTCCGAACAATTGGCCACATCACAATCCTCGATGATACGTACAAATCTAATCCAGAAAGCGTACGTGCCGCTTTACAGACATTGTATAGCATAAAAACTGAAGCAAAGAAATTTTTTATTATGGGAGATATGATCGACATGGGGGACGAGGCAATACAGCTCCACCAACAAGTTGCCGATGAGTGCACACCTGAGCAGCTGGACGGTGTATTCGGTCTTGGAGAGCTCACTTCCTACACTATCTTAGCCGCCGAAAAAACTTTTGGAACAGCCAAAGCCCGTCACTTTGATCAAGAAGAAAGCCTCATGAAACATTTACGCTCACTGACAAATGAACCTTGTATTTTATTATTTAAAGCATCACGCGCCCTACAGTTCGAACGACTAGTTGAGGCATTAGAGGAGTCACTGCAACGATGAAACCACTTCTACACATCAATCTAGCAAAAATTAAACATAACACAGCAAGTCTTGTAAAAACAGCGCACGCACAAGGGTTAAAAGTTGCTGGTATTACAAAAGGTTGTTGCGGAAATATTGCTTTTGCCGAAGCACAAATGGCAGCCGGAGTCGACTTTCTCGCCGACTCACGCATCGAAAATCTGAAAAATATGCACACATTGAATATTAAAAAAATGTTACTTCGATCGCCACGATTAAGTGAAGTAGATGATGTCGTTACGCACGCAGATTATAGTTTAAATTCTAGTACCACCATCATTCGCGCACTGGGGGCTGCCGCTACAAAAAAACAAGTCACCCATGCTGTCATTTTAATGATTGATATCGGCGACTTACGTGAAGGCATTTGGCATGAGAATACAGATGATATTTATCATACTGCTCGCGTCGCCATCGATACAGAAGGTATTGAACTTGTTGGCATTGGCACAAATGTCACCTGTTTAGGGGGCATCATGCCCACCGTAGAAAACTATCAAAAAGTGATTACAATTGCTAAAGAGATTCGCCGCGAGTTTTCGATCCCTCTTCCAATTGTGTCGGGCGGTAACTCTAGCATCTTGCCCATGCTATACGAAGAGAAAATTCCAACCGGTATCACCCACTTACGAATCAATCAGTCCATTTTCTTAGGAATAGAAATTGGCTATGGCAATCCGATTCCAAACTGGGCGTCAGACATTGTGACATTACAAGCAGAAATGATTGAAGTACAAACAAAGCCATCTTATCCGCAAGGTGAGCGTGCACAGATGAACGCTTTTGGTGCCATTCCCACATTCAAAGATAAAGGAACGAGACGCCGCGCAATTGTAGCACTCGGCAGACAAGATATGGATTTAAGCGGGCTCATCCCCACCGTCCCAGGTATTACAATCGAAGGTGCAAGCAGTGATCATGTCGTGCTTGACATTACCGATAGTCCTTACGACTATGACGTAGGAGAAGCGATCACTTTCCGCGTCTCCTCTTACGCCAGTATGATTACTGCGATGGCTTCTCATTATATTGATACATTATTTCATTAAAAATGCGAGAGACCTCATCCTCAAAAGCGGCAGAGCACCCTCTACCGCTTTTTCCGCTTCCCTTTTTTCCGTTTGGCACTCGGTGCATTTTCGAAAAATGGCTTTTTCTTGCGCTTTGCACCGCTTTTACCGTTACCATCACGCTTTGGATCGCCAGTTAAAGAGGTTTTTTGCTTTGTAGCCCCTCTTCGCTTGCCGCTATCTATCACTTTCGGACGATCCGGTGCCTTGCGTGCATTCCGCTTTTTCATCCCGACAATTTCAAAATCAATCGTCGCTTCTTCCACCTGAACAGCGGCGACTCGGACTTCCAATTCATCACCAATCCGGAAAACTGTCCCGCTTCGCTCACCAATCATCGCATAATGTTTCTCATCGTAGCGATAGTAATCGTCCGTTAAATAGCTGACGTGGACGAGCCCTTCAATCGTATTATCCAACTCGACAAACAAGCCAAAATTGGTGACGCCACTAATGATGCCCGTAAATGTTTCGCCAACTTTGTCTTCCATGAACTGCGCTTTCTTCACATTATCTGTGTCACGCTCAGCATCGACTGCCCGCCGTTCCATCCCTGAAGCATGGGCCGTGAGACTCGGTAACGATGCTTGCCATTTGGCAATCGTCTTTTTATCCGTTTTTCCTTTTAGCAAATACGTACGGATTAAGCGATGAACAAGCAAATCAGGATAACGACGAATGGGTGATGTAAAGTGGGTATAAAACTCTGTCGCCAAGCCAAAGTGACCGATAGAGTGCACATCATATTTTGCCTGTTTCATCGACCGCAGCATCAACTTACTAATGACCGCTTCTTCCGGCTCACCAGACACTTCTTCTAACAATTGTTGTAATGAGCGCGGATGAATGGTATTTGCGGAACCGCGCAACACATAACCAAATCCGGTAATGAACGCCAAAAATGATTCGAGCTTTGTTTCATCTGGATCTTCATGAATGCGATATACAAATGGATATTTCAACCAGTGGAAGTGCTCTGCGACCGTTTCATTCGCCGCAAGCATAAACTCCTCGATCAATTTTTCAGCAACAGAACGCTCACGCAATACAACGTCTGTTGCTTTCCCGTCTTCGTCGACAAGCACTTTCGCTTCTTTAAAATCAAAATCAATTGCCCCGCGGTCAAAGCGCTTTTTCCGTAAAATTGCGGCAAGTGCTTCCATGTCTTCAAGCATCGGCACAATCTTAGTATAGCGCTCACGTAACGGTTCATCTTTTTCCACTAACATTTGATTTACATCGGTATATGTCATCCGCTCCGTCGTGTTAATGACACTTTGGAAAATGTCATGATGCACAACAGCACCGTTGTGGTCAATTTCCATTTCACAGGACAATGTGAGTCGGTCTACTTGTGGATTTAAACTACAAATCCCATTCGATAATCGGTGGGGAATCATCGGAATGACACGGTCAACAAGATACACGCTCGTCGCGCGCTCAGATGCTTCTTTATCAATTGGAGAACCTTCTTTAACATAATGACTCACATCAGCAATGTGAACACCGAGCAAATAATTGCCGTTATCCAGTTTTTTCACATGAACTGCATCATCCAAGTCTTTTGCATCAGCACCGTCAATTGTAATGAGCATTTCTTCGCGCAAATCACGACGTCCCTGTAAATCTTCCGTTGCAATTTTGTCTGGTACCGCTTCTGCTTGCGCTAATGTTTCATCCGAGAACGCTTGTTTAATGCCATGCTTGTGAATGATTGACAAAATGTCCATCCCGGGATCATTTTTATGACCGAGCACTTCTTTCACTTCTGCTTCGCCGCCAAAGCGACCTTCTGGATACTTTGTAATCGTTGCAATGACTTTATGGCCATCAACAGCGCCTTTTTCTTTGCCACGCTCAACAAAAAAGTCCGCACTAATTCGTTTATCATCGGCGACAACCATCGCGCGCGACGCATAAACCTTATATTCACCAACAAACTCCGTCACATGACGCGCAATCACACGAATAACCTTTCCTTCAGGACGTGAACCGTCGGATCGCTCATCAATACGGACAAGCACTGTGTCGCCATTCATCGCACTTGCCAAGTTATCCGCTGCAACATACACATCCCCTTCACCTTCATCTGGCAAAATAAAGGCAAACCCTTTTGCATGTCCTTGAACCCGCCCGCGGACAAGGTTCATTCTCTCTGGTGTGCCGTAGCGGTTTGTGCGTGAGCGCACGACTTGGCCCGCTGCTTCTAGCTCATTTAAAATTTTAATCAATTGTTTAAAACGTTCCCCTGAATCAATATGAAGCGCCTCTTCTAGCTCTTCCACTTTCATTGGCTTCGTTGCTTCTTCATGTAAAAACGCGCGCACATCCTCCTTTAATAACTCCTTCAATCGATTCACTCCCTCGCCGATCCAGTTTTCCTAGCTAGTTTGACCAATCTAGTCGATTTAAAAACGCCAATATATCTTCATGCAACACATCTTTTGCATCACTTAACGTAATGACATGCGATCCTTGTTCATACCAGTTGAGCGTCTTATCATCGGTCCCTAATTCTTCATAAATGATTTCTGCACTGTTCACATCAATCATTTCATCCTCTCGTGACTGCACAACGAGGGTCGGCGCTTCAATCATATAAAGTTGCTCACGCACTTCTGCCATTAACTCGCGTAATTGTTTCAGTGGTAAAGAGATTTTTTCTGCCAGCGCCGTGACTTCCTTTTCAATAAGTACTTCTTGTTTTTTCTCACGCTTCTTATATTCTTGTGCATACGCCAACATTCCTGCCTGCATGGCTGTTTCTGTCCGTGGCCGTACTGGCGCACACATTGGAATGACACCCTTCACCGATAATGTCGCACCCACTTTTAACGAGAAAACTCCGCCTAAAGACAAGCCACATACGGCAATTTCTTCATATCCTTGTTCTAACAAAGTGTTGTAACCTTCCTTCACGTCTCTCCACCAATCAACCGGACTGTATGTCACTAATTTTTCCGGTGGGACACCGTGCCCTCTATATAAAGGCGCATGGGTCGTATAGCCATGTTTTTGCAAAAAGCGCCCTAACATCCGCACATCAGCCGTTGTTCCCGTAAACCCGTGTAACAACAAAACCGCACGCGCCCCTCCTACAAACGTAAATGGTTTCGGGGCTACTAACTTCATTTTTCACGCTTCCTTTCTTATGTATATCTTACTAGCTATAATACAAAAACACCTGGCAGGTGCCGAGGTGTCTTTGCACTACAAGAAGTATCCATTTAAAATCGTTAGTCCGAAAAACAAGACCGCAAGCACAATCGTTGCACGATGCAACACTGCTTCTACGCCACGCGCCTTTTGTTTCCCTAAAAGCTGTTCAGCGCCACCGGAAATGGCCCCAGATAATCCTGAACTACGTCCCGGCTGCAATAGCACAGATAATATCAATAAGATTGAAACAATCACCATTAAAACCATTAACAATGCTTGCATCTATGACACCTCCACTTTCACACTCGTTCCTTTAGTGTACCATACATTAAAGCACTAATACAAGCGCATTTGTGCAATCACTCGCTCCCAACGCACCAGCGCTTCACCCGGTTTGTGTAACGTATAACGCACACCTGAATCTAACACCGCATACGGTGCTTTATCTGCTTTAACAGAAATGACTTCTCCTGCAAACAATGTCAACTGCTCCAACGTTGCTATACGCTCCAACTGTAAGCGAATGTCATAAGCTACTTGCTCCCACACAAACATTAACGTCGCTTTTTTTGCAGTTAACGCGTTTTTTTCAGACTGCGTCCCGGTCCAGATGGCCATTCGGAGCGATGACTCGTCCAGCGCAACGACTTCACCGACACTGAGCATCGCTTTGTACGGAAACCCATCCGCACCAACGGTCACAAACAGCATTGCATCATGTTGCTTCTCCTGTAAGTCCTCGCCATTTAAAAACGCGCGCACAGGTGGTGGTAACACCATCATTCCTCCTCTTTTCCCTGACCGGACAATCCATGCCAACGCTTCGCTTCAGGTAACTCAATCCCAAATTGATCTAGCGCACGATAGACAATATGATCAATCATATCATCTAACGTCTCCGGTCGATTATAAAAGGCAGGCATCGGTGGAAAAATGGTGACCCCCATTTGCGACAGCGCCGTCATATTTTCAAGATGGATCGTCGATAATGGCATTTCGCGCGTCATAAGTAACAACCGCTTTCGCTCTTTCAACATGACATCCGCTGCGCGGGTCACGAGCTGATCGGCCAAGCCAACCCGAATAGAGGCCAGTGTTTTCATTGAACACGGCGCGACAATCATGCCATCCATCCGCATTGATCCACTTGAAATGCACGCTGCTTGGTCATGAGGTGCATACGTGTAGTCAGCCAGTGCGGTCACATCTTTTACTGTATACGACGTTTCTTGTGTAATTGTAACACTCGCCCACTTCGACATAATTAAATGCGTTTCCACGCCTGTATCACGTAACTTTTCTAACAACCGGATACCAAAAATGGCGCCAGTGGCACCGGTCATGGCTACAATTAGTTTCATTGGTTTATTCGCTCCTATTACAACACTTTATCCACTTTTCCTCATTTTATCATACCCTGATATAATCAAAAATGTATAGATTGTGTACATGCATAGTAAAAGTCATCTATATCATTCTCTCGACTACGCTTAGCATACTTTATTTACTAGCTTGATCTAACTGCCTATAGATCATAACCATCTATCTCATACTCATAATGATGCATGGTTTTGATCACAAATATCCGTTCATACATTTGCATACGCAGCTTCATTCGCATATAATATAAATGTATAGGTAATATTAATAAAGCACCGCCTAGAGTCGATGACTCCAGACGGTGTCGCTGAACCCCATTACGGGCTTAGGCGAATGAGGGTAGAATAGCTCCCCAACTAGTCCGGGCTAAGACTCATGGGGGCTATTTTTCTTTGCGCTCAACCCGCACTAAGACAACAGTCAGTAATAACAACAACAATACATTTGTTGCGACTACAAGTGACAGTGACTCATAGACTGACATCGCGGCATCACCCCCTTTCTCAAAGGGATGTGCCTAAAACCCGCTCATGAGTAATTCAGCTTCTTCAATTTTATCATAAATGGAAGCGTCATCAAACGTATGTACGCATACCTTTATATCATTTTTAGAACACACAATCCACCCCTGTTGAACACTTTCTCAGCGCCTCTTAGTCTAAACTGTAAGAGCTCCTGACCTCTCAGGGCAGAAGCTCTTACACATGTTAACATCAAAAATCACTCACAACCAACTTCTTCATTTGCATCATTTTCACAAAAGCCTCGGGCTTTTTCATGAGCTCTTCCATATTTTCGGGTACAATTTGCCAACTCAAGCCGTATCGGTCTTTACACCAGCCGCATTGCTCGGCTTCCGAGACACTAGACAGTTTTTCCCAGAAGGAATCAATCTCTGTCTGGTCTTTACAAGACACCGATAGTGAGACCGCTTCGTTAAAGGTGAAGTGTTGCTCAACACCGGAGTCCATTGCCGCAAACCACTGATCCGCTAGCATGAAATCAGCAAACATTAATGCTCCTGCTTGAGCTGGACCGGTGTCTTCACTATAACGAGCCACTGTTCCGAGTTTCGCGTCATCAAATACTGATAGGTAAAAGTTGATTGCTTCTTCTGCATGATTTATGTTTTCCCCGGAAAACATGAGGGACGGAATGATAAAAGGCCGTGGCTCGCCCGCTGGATCAGTCAAAATTAATTGCCACGTTAAACCATAACGATCTTTGACCCAGCCGTAACGCTTGCTAAATGGGTACGCGTCTAGTGGCATCAGTATCTCGCCACCCTCAACAAGTTTCGCCCACAACTCATTTAATTGCTCACTCGCCTGCTCATCACGTGATGGATCAAAATTGACCATAAACGAAATGGATGGATTGAACTGAAATACGGGTCCGGCGTTAATAGCGGTGAAACGGAAGCCACTGATTTCAAAGTCTATCGTCAGCTCTTTACCAGCAAAATCAAGCTGAAAATCAGCCAAACCTTCTTCAACACTGTTTGGATAATAACTTGTGGAAATAACCTTACCACTCGGAAATGCCGAAGTATAAAAATCGACGGCTTCCTTGGCCCCATCAAACCATAAGTTCGGCGTAATTTTTTGCTTCATATTGGTCGCTCCCTCGATTTTAAATAGAGTACGGGCGGAACATACTGCACTTTTTGGCTCACGTCCCAAAAGTGCAAACAGGCTTATCCACTATGAGAATATCATTCTACTAAGATGATGTCAAAATGATTGAATCACTTTGTAATCGTATGTTCAAAATATAACGGACAACTCTCAAGCGCACGGAAACCTATGAGCCGCCGCCACCTCGGCTCTGCTGTCGCTAATTCCAACTGGTCCGCCTTCTCTAGCAACACTTGAACCGCAACTTCCGCTTCTACCCTCGCCAACGCCGCACCAATACAAAAGTGACTGCCATAACCGAATGCAAGGTGATGATTTGATGTGCGCGCGATATCAAATTGATGTGGCTCTGAAAATTTCGCTGGATCGCGATTGACAGCACCGAGCAAGACATACAGTTGTGCACCTTCTTTTATATGGTTACCGTTTACTTCAATATCACTCACCGCAACCCTTGCCACCATCTGTGTTGGACTCTCAAACCGTAACGTTTCTTCTATGGCACCGCGAATGAACGTCGGATCCTTCTTTAAGAGCAAAAGTTGCGACTCATGTTGCAACAAAGACAGAACGGCATTACTAATGAGATTGACCGTCGTCTCGTGCCCAGCGATGACGAGCAAGACGCATGTTGCGAGTAATTCCTCGTCCGATATCTCTTCTTCATCTATGAGCCTACTAATGAGGTCATCTTGTGGCGTTTGCCGTTTCTCTGCGATCAGCGACTGAAAATAATGTCCCAGCAACGCTGCTTGTTTATTGCCTTGCATCATATCCTCACGGGAACGGGTTAAATCAATCGTTTGAATAAAACACATCGCCCACGCTCGAAATCGCTCCTGGTCTTTTCTCGGCACCCCGAGTATTTTCGCAATGACGAGACTTGCTAACGGGAATGCGAAGTCCATCACGACATCCATTTGTTTCTTTCTGCTTATCTCATCTAATAACTCATGCACCGTCTCTTCAATATATGGTCGGTACTCTTCAATCATTTGCGCGTGAAACGCTTTCCCTACTAAACCGCGCAACCGTTTATGATCATACGCGTTTTTAAATAACATCATCTCTTGTTGCAGCTTTCTTAACCGCTCATAACGTTTCGTCGTCTCCGGTAGTGGCATCCGGTTTTGGAAGACCGCTTTATTTTTAAAAATCGCCACCGCTTCATCATATCCTGTGACGTACCAACCTGGATATTTAAACGCGCTTCCCTTGTATATCGGGCTCTCTGCACGCAATTGCTCATATAATGGGTACGGGTTTTGAAAAAACGCCGCAGAAGCAAATACATGTGAAGGTTGTTGTATATTTGTTGCCATGTCTCTCCCCCCTTTCGAGTGTAAAAAAAGGAGCAACTGCTCCTTTTCCTCCTTACTGCGCTGCTTCCTGCTCACGCGCTAAACTTGCTTTCATTTCCTCCACCGACTCAACTTCAAAACCTAGATCAGCGAGCATTTCATGGTCAGCCGTTTCTTCTTGTCCTTCCGTTGTTAAATAATCACCAACAAAAATCGAGTTCGCCGCATATAGAGCGAGCGGCTGCAAGGAACGAAGGTTCACTTCACGTCCCCCAGAAACACGAATTTCTTTTGTCGGATTAATAAAACGGAACAACGCCAACACTTTCAAGCAATATAATGGTTGTAATTCGTTCGTTCCTTCTAGCGGTGTCCCGTCAATCGCATGCAAAAAGTTAACTGGAATCGAATCGGCATCAAGTGCTTTTAAACTGTTCGCCATATCAACGACATCTTGTCTTGACTCTCTCATCCCAACAATGACGCCAGAACAAGGGGACATCCCCGCATCTTTAACGGTCTCTACTGTTCCAACTCGGTCATCATATGTATGTGACGTCGTAATATTGTCATGGTTCCGGGCCGAAGTATTGAGGTTATGGTTATAACGATCGACTTGCGCTTCTTTTAACCGTTCTGCTTGTTCCGGTTTTAAAATTCCGAGACACGCACACACTTTCAAACCATAATTTTGTTTAATTTCCTTTACCGCTTCAACAACGTGATCGACTTCCCAATTCGCTGGTCCACGACCGCTCGCAACAATACAGTACGTCCCGACATTTAAGTCATGCGCCCGTTTCGCACCAGCAACAATCGTGTCTTTATCGAGCATACGGTATTTCTCGATTGGGGCTGTGGACACAGACGATTGTGAGCAATACCCACAATTTTCTGGGCAGAGGCCCGACTTCGTATTAATAATCATATTGAGCTTCACTTTGTTGCCATAATAGCGCTTACGAATTTGATAAGCGGCATGCATGAGCAGCAACACGTCTTCATCCGGACAGTCCAAAACCTCCAACGCTTCTTCATTTGTGATTGCTTGCTCGGCCAATACTTTTTCTGCTAGATTCATCCACTTTTTCATGTCATTTCCTCCAGTTTGTTAAAAAGTAAGTTGAGATCAATTGATTGCTCGATCATTGCTTTGAGGCTTTCTTCTGTCACTTTATTCATTTTCGGCGTAATACCTAAAACCGGTACGTCACACCATTCTTCCATTAATTTTGGATTTGTTTGTTCTGCTAAACTAGGCGTCGCGCTCATACCATTGATGATCACACCGACAACCTGTATGCCCAACTGTTTGGCATACTGAACCGTGAGCAACGTATGATTGACAGTGCCGAGATCCGGACGGGCAACAATGATGATGGGGAGTTTTAGCGCCCGGATCAAATCACTAACGAGAAAACGGTCCCCTAATGGGACAGCTAGCCCTCCGGCTCCTTCAACGATAAAGCAGCCGTGCTTGTCTTTGATATCCGCCCAATGCGCCAACACCTCGGCCATCTCGACTCGTTGGCCGTGAAGAGCGGCTGCCATATAAGGGGCGAGTGGTTCCTCAAATTGAAACGGTGTAATTTCCTCATGAGAAAGTAATGTGCCAGACATTCGTTTTAATAAACTCGTATCACTTTCTGGGTGTTCCCTTGCAATCCCGCTCAATAACGGTTTGAACACCCCGACATCAATCCCACGCGCTTTCAATACAGCTGCTAATCCGCTCGCAATGATTGTTTTGCCGACATCTGTATCTGTTCCCGTGATAAAAAATCCATTCATAAAGGTTGCCTCAATTCTGTACCAATCTCTTGAAATGTCGTTATTAAATGAGCGATATGAGCGTCACAGTGGTCGGCGGTGACGGTTAAACGAATCCGACTTTCCCCGTCTGGAACGGTCGGCGGACGAATCGCTGGTGCATAAATGCCAACATCTTGTAATTGCTTCGCCACGCGCACCGCTTGATCCGTTGCTCCAATGATGACTGGGATAATCGGCGTATTATCGCCATACACGGTGTAGCCGAGCTCCTGTAATCGTGTTCTGATCTCACGGGCGTTTTTAGCCAATCGGTGCCGCTTCTCCTCATCATGTGCAATGATTTCGAGTGCGGCGTCGGCTGCGGCGCAAATGGCTGGCGGGAGCGATGTTTGGAAAATGAACGAACGAGCATGGTTCCGTAAGAAATCAATGAGTGCGCGACTCCCAGCCACATATCCGCCCTCTGCTCCAACCGCTTTACTCAATGTGCCAATCAAGACATGCGGCTTCACTTGAAAGTACGCACATGTCCCACGTCCATGTTCCCCTAACACACCTGTCCCGTGGGCATCGTCGACAATAACAAACGCATCGTACCGTTCGGCTAGTTGCATGGTCTGATCAAGCGGCGCAATCGTCCCGTCCATGCTAAAAACACCGTCTGTGACAATAAAACGTCGCTCATATGTTGTAGCCTGCGCTAATTTCTCCTCAAGATCATCCATATCAACGTGCCGATACACAACTGTCTTCGCCTTTGATAGGCGGCAACCGTCAATAATGCTCGCATGGTTGAATTGATCACTAAAAATCACATCTTGTTGCGTAGGTAATGATGACAGCACACCGATATTTGCTAAATAACCGCTTGAGAATAGCAACGCCGCTTCTGTTTGCTTAAACGCCGCCAATGTCTCTTCTAACTTTTTGTGCCACGTCGTATGTCCGGTCGTTAACCGCGAGCCGCTACTACCAACACCAAATGCTTGCAACGCATTTTCTGCTGCAGCAACCAATCGACTGTCACCCGCCAATCCAAGGTAATTATTCGATGAAAAGACAAGCTGCCGCTCCCCCTCCACCACCATTTCCGGCCGCGGCGCACCATGCATCGTGCGACATTCACGATACAACCCCGCTTCTTTTGTTTTCGTTAAGCGCTGCTGTAACCAATGATTAAACGCCGACATGAAAAGCCTCGCTCGTGACAATCTCAATAGCTTCTTTCATAATCGCCACCATCGCTTGCACATCTGCTTTCGTACTGACAAGCGGCGGCATAAAGACGATCACGTTTCCGAGCGGGCGCGTGAGCATCCCGAGTTCGCGCATCTTTAATGATACACGGTAACCAATGCGCTGTTCAAAGGCAAACGGCGTTTTCGTCTCTTTATCTTGGACAAGCTCAATTCCACACATGAACCCAAGTTGGCGTACATCGCCCACATGCGGAAGTGCGTATAACTCATTTAATTGCGCGCTCACATACGTAGACATCTCGGCCACGTGATCCACAATGCGCTCCGACTCAAATAAACGTAAATTCTCAAGTGCAACCGCACAACCTAATTGATTGCCTGTGTACGAATGCCCATGAAAAAGGGTCTTCAAGTTTTCATAGTCATCATAAAAGGCGTCATAAACCTTTTCCGTTGTTAATGTCGCGGCAATCGGCAAATAACCACCCGTGATTCCTTTCCCGACCGCCATTAAATCAGGCTGCACGTGTTCGTTCTCACACGCGAACATTTTGCCTGTCCGTCCAAATCCGGTTGCGACCTCATCAACAATCATGAGCACATCATACTTCGTACACAGATTGCGCACCCCGGCTAAAAACCCTTCCGGCATAACGATCATCCCCGCTGCTCCTTGTACGAGTGATTCAATCGTCAGTGCAGCCACTTCGTGATGTTTTTCTTGTAACAGTTGTTCAAGTTTATGTAAACATTGATCACGACACGCTGCTGGATCATCTGTTTCTGAACGATACACATACGGAATCGGCGCTTGATAACTTTCAAACATTAACGGACCATACACTTGATGAAACAAGCCGATGGACCCGACACTGACTGCACCAATCGTATCGCCATGATAGCCATTTTTCATCGCCACAAATTTTTGCTTTTCCGGTCGATCGCTATTCGCCCAATATTGAAATGCCATCTTGAGCGCAATTTCCATTGCTTCTGCGCCGCTATCGGAGTAAAATACGCGGGTTAAATTAGCTGGGCTAATCTCCACCAACTTCTCAGCCAGTTCTGTTGCCGGAATATTTGTCATCCCTAACAACGTGGAATGAGCGATTTTTTCAAGTTGTTTCTTAATCGCTTCGTCTAACTCTTTTTTTCGGTGCCCGTGTACATTGAGCCAGACAGAGGAAAAACCATCGTAGTATTCTTTGCCATCTATATCTTTCACTTTAATGCCTGCACCACTCTCGATAATGAGTGGATCTGCATCGTAATCTTTCATTTGCGTAAATGGCAGCCATAAGTGCTTTTTGCTTTTTTCAATCAAATCGTTTGTCATCGTCTGCCTCCCACTGAATGAGTATCGGCTGTTCTTTTAAATAATCCATATAGTCGTCCACATGGTACGTACCATCAATGAAAAAAATCCGACACCCTTGTTCATTGCCGTATTCTTTTAATTTCGTAATCCGCTCGTAACCAGAATCTTTACTTGCCACATAACCAGTTACATAATCCGGATCATCAGACCAACACCATTCCGCGATCGTCGCTGGATGATGGCTTACTTTTGCGGCGAGCGTAAGGGCTTCTTTGATCCGCGGATTGTGCGGAACGTCATGCGCATCCGCCCACTTGGAGAAGTTGGCTTCACGCCAATCCATTTTTGAGACACGTACACCTCGTTCTTTCTCTAGATCCAACCGTTTCCCCGTGCGCGCATCAACGATCAATGCGCCTCTCATCGACGGTTGTGCCATTGCTTGCTCATAAGCTTGCTCGATCACTTCTTTTTTGATGCCGATGTGGTGTAGGCGAGCCCGTGCGAACGCTTGGCCAGCTTCAACGCTAACGACGTCGTATGTTGTGAGCGGCAGTGGGGGCGTTTGCTGGACAGGTCTATTTACCATCTCAATCTGCAATTGCATAAAATCGGGATTTCCTCGCGAATGAGATAACCCTTTTTCCACTAACGCATTGACCGCCTGTTGAATCTGATCATACGTTGTGAGTTGCTCACCACCAGATATGTGTTTTCCTCCCAGTTCATGAGCGCCCCCTTGGGCTGCGCGCATGCGAATGTTAAAATATGTGTTTTGGTGCATTTCGCACCCTCCTCACATGACAAAGAAAATGTTAACATATATATAATTATAGTTTACAATATTGATGATAGAGCTCATCAATCACTTTGTCAACCTAATATAACGTGTTTATAAACTTCTTAGTGGTTGCTCATAACATTAGAGAGGCAAACTGCACCTTTTTCCTCCTTCACGTTAAAAACAAAAAGCGACTTGATTCCCTATTTAGGTTTCAAGTCACTTTTTGTGTACTGTTAATCCAATATTTCTTACTTAAATGATGAAAAGCAAGAGCTAGTATGGCTGCAATAACCACTAATAATATTGATTTAGACACGGCCGCGGAAAGAATAATGATACTCGTTGTTGTATTGATCATGATCCATTTTAACTTTTCGTCACCTTTATCCAGCCAGTATTGTCTCATTAAGTCTTGCCATAAAAATGCTACGAAAAACGCCCCAGCAATCCATAATACAGATTTAAACATGATGAATGCTGCGAGAACAATGAGCGTCGCAATACTATTAATAACGATGATCTTTGCCATCCTACCCATAATGACACATCCCCTCTACCGTTAAATTGACTTTATCATCAAACCATCCAATGCGTCAACATTGTGCTCGCTGCAGCCTTCACCGCCACCTGCCTATGCGCCAAGATAACGGAATCCAGACATCTTCCACCCACGTTGCCAATCGCTCTTCTGCTTCTTCTGATGTTTCGACTGTAAATAAGAATATCCCTCTTTCTGGATCCTTCTTATAATCTGCAGACAAAAGCGCTTGTATTTGATACTTATCAGCAAACTCATCAAAGTCGTCAAAATAAACATCCCAGCTTCTTTGTTCATTTCGGTACGCTAATGCCTGCATATCCCTTTCATCAGGAAGGTCGCAATGAATCAACATCTCATCCATTTCCTCTTCATGCACGTACTCAACAAAACGTTCGTACTGTTCGTTGTAGAGGAACTTCGCTAACCAACCAGTCAGCAAGCCTTTTATCATCTGAAACTTGTTTTTTGGAATGAAGCGTGATTCTACAATCAACGTTGTCTCAACCATATCTTCCTCAAACTCTTCTTGAGACAGCCAGTACTCGGTAATACTGATGCCCTCTTTTGTTGTTGTCTTCATCATCGCATGGGAAGGTGGGTCAAAGCACTCTAGCTCAACATTAAATGTATATATCTTTTTGCCCATTCTCCATACAGATTCAAACTGCGACCCACTCGTTAAACACTCTTCTCCCTCTGGATAATGATTTTCTTGTACAAAAGAATGCCACCGTAAAACATGTTGATCTTGATTTAAATACTGAAACACCGATTCAATCGGTGCATCAATCGTTTTTACTACACGAAAAAGTGTTATTTCACGCATTTTGTGTCTCTCCTTAAAAATACCCTCTATATCTATAAAACACATAAACTACCTTACACCAACATCATCCCCGCAAAATCTTCTCCATCGCTTTGCCCTTTGCCAACTCATCGATCAGCTTATCCAAATAACGAATTTCCCTCATCGTTGGCTCTTCAATGTCTTCTACTCGGACACCACAAACCACGCCTTTAACGAGTGTACGCGCAGGATTCAGTTGCGGTGCTTCGGCAAAGAACGTCTCAAAGTCTGTTTCCTGCTCCAAAATTGCCGCTAACGCTTCTTCATCGTATCCTGTCAGCCAACAAATGATCTCATCAACTTCTGCTTTTGTCCGTCCTTTTTTCTCCACTTTTGCAATATAACAAGAATAGACTTTTGCAAAGCTCATCGTATAAATATGATGTTTAGCCATCCGACATCCCTCGCTTGTTTTTTCTTTTATTATATCATGAGAAATCCCCCACCGCCTAAACGGTGAGGGATTGCTTCAGCTCAAGCCTACTTTCGCAAGTTATAAAACGTCTGTAGTCCTTTGTACTCCGCTAAATCCGCTAATTCATCTTCAATGCGCAACAGTTGGTTGTATTTTGCAACACGGTCCGTCCGTGACGGTGCACCGGTTTTAATTTGCCCTGCGTTTGTCGCAACCGCGATATCGGCAATTGTCGCATCTTCAGTTTCACCCGAACGATGCGAGATCACTGCTGTGTAGCCGGCGCGCTTCGCCATTTCAATTGCATCAAATGTTTCAGTGAGTGTCCCAATTTGGTTCACTTTGATGAGGATCGAGTTGCTGATGCCTTTTTCGATTCCTTCTGCAAGCTTCTTCGTATTCGTGACAAACAAATCATCACCAACAAGTTGAATCTTGTCACCAAGACGCTCTGTTAACAACTTATGACCAGCCCAGTCATTTTCATCTAAGCCATCTTCAATTGAAATGATCGGGTATTTCTCCACGAGTGATGCATAGAAATCAACCATTTCTTCTGACGTCAGCACTTTTCCTTCGCCTGCCAAATGGTATTTGCCGTCTTCTTTGTTGTAAATCTCTGAAGCAGCAACATCCATCGCCAATTGCACTTCTGCGCCAGGCTTGTACCCGGCTTTTTCAATTGCTTCGATAATCGTTGACAACGCTTCTTCATTCGAAGACAAGTTCGGGGCAAAACCACCCTCGTCACCAACAGCCGTATTGTAGCCTTTTGATTTCAATACCGCTTTTAGGTTATGAAAAATTTCTGCACCCATACGCAGTGCTTCTTGGAAGTTTTCCGCGCCGACAGGCATGACCATAAATTCTTGGATGTCAACATTATTATCGGCATGTTCGCCGCCATTAATGATGTTCATCATCGGGACTGGTAGTTGCTTCGCGTTGAAGCCACCGAGATAGACGTATAGTGGCAAGTCTAGCGCGTTCGCCGCCGCATGGGCAACAGCCATCGATACACCAAGGATCGCGTTGGCACCGAGATTCCCTTTGTTTTCCGTCCCATCGAGGTCCATCATGAGACGATCAATACCAATTTGATCGAGCACGTTTTCACCAATGAGTGTTGGACCAATTTTTTCATTGACGTTTTCAACCGCTTGTAAGACACCTTTCCCCATGTAACGAGCACCGCCGTCGCGTAATTCAACCGCTTCATACTCTCCAGTAGAGGCACCACTTGGAACGAGTGCGCGTCCCATTACGCCAGACTCAAGATGTACTTCTACTTCCACCGTTGGATTGCCACGGGAATCGAGCACTTCACGTCCATACACATCTGAAATTAACATCATTTATTCATCTCCTCGGGTATCATGTTCAATTAATGTGTTGCCAGTCATTTCTGCTGGTTTTTGACCACCTAATACGTCGAGCATCGTTGGCGCCAGATCTGCTAAAATGCCGCCTTCACGTAGGGAAAGTCCTGCTTTCGTGATAATGAACGGGACACGATTCGTCGTATGCGCCGTCATTGGCTTCCCTTCTAATGTGACGACTTCATCGGCATTGCCATGATCGGCTGTAATGAGCGCCACGCCACCTTTTTCAACAATGAGGTCGACAATTTTGCCTAAACATTCATCTACAGCTTCAACCGCTTTAATCGTTGGTTCTAGCATTCCTGAATGACCAACCATATCTGGATTGGCAAAGTTTAAAATGATCGCATCATGCTTATCTGCCTGAATATCCGCAAGCAACGCGTCCGTCACTTCATATGCACTCATCTCTGGCTTCAAATCATATGTCGCGACTTTTGGTGAATCAATTAAAATCCGCTCTTCACCAGGAAAAGGATCTTCGCGACCGCCACTAAAGAAAAACGTCACATGTGGATACTTCTCTGTTTCAGCAATCCGCAATTGTTTATACCCTTGTTGCGACAACACTTCACCAAGCGTATTATCAAGGTTCGTCGGTTTAAAAGCAACAAACCCTTGCACCGACTCACTAAACTTTGTCAAACACACAAAATGAAGATTGTGGGGAAATTTTTCTCCCCGATCAAATCCACGAAAGTCTTCGTTTGTAAATACTTGTGACAACTGAATCGCTCTGTCAGGACGGAAGTTACAGAAGATGACCGCGTCATTGTCTTGCACCGTCGCAACGGGAGAACCGTCGTCTTTTGTGATGACCGATGGAATGACAAACTCATCTGTAATGCCATTTTCGTAACTGTCATTGATCGCCTCGATGCCCGTGCGATACGTTGGACCATCACCATACACCATCGCACAATACGATTTATTGACACGTTCCCAGCGTTTGTCACGGTCCATCGCATAATAACGTCCGTGAACGGTTGCCAACTCGCCAACGCCGACTTCAGCAAACTTTGCTTCTAAGCCTTCTAAAAATTGCTGTGCTGATTTTGGTCCAACATCACGTCCATCGAGGAAGCCGTGGACATACACGCGTTCAACTTGCTGCTTTTGCGCGAGTTCAAGGAGCGCATAAATGTGATCAATATGACTATGAATACCACCATCAGACAACAAACCGTAAATATGCAAGGCAGACTTTTTTTCTTTCACATGATTCATCGCGGCGAGAAATGTTTCATTCTCAAAAAAATCTCCTTCGCGAATGGATAGGTTCACACGGGTTAAACTTTGGTACACAATTCTTCCGGCACCAATATTTAAATGACCGACTTCAGAATTCCCCATTTGTCCTGCTGGTAAGCCGACCGCTTCCCCGTCTGCTTTTAATGTTGCATGTGGATACGAAGACCAGTAACGGTCAAAGTTTGGCTTATTCGCTTGCGCAACAGCATTTCCTTTTGTCTCGTCGCGCACACCAAAACCATCAAGAATGATTAATGCAACAGGCTTCTTCATTTTGCAGCTCCCAATAACGCCACAAACGAATCAGGTTCTAAGCTCGCACCACCAACAAGTGCACCATCAATGTCTGTTTGCGCCATGTAATCAGCAATATTTGCTGGCTTGACACTGCCGCCATACTGGATGCGGACAGCTTCAGCAGCTGCTTGTGAGCATTGCTTAGCAACAACGCGACGTACGTGGCTACACGCCTCATTCGCATCTTGCGCCGTTGATGATTTGCCTGTTCCAATCGCCCAAATCGGCTCATATGCGATCACCATTTCGCTCACTTGCGCCTCAGTTAACCCAGCTAAACCTTTTTCCACTTGGGACGTGATGATATCCATTGTCTTGCCCGCTTCACGTTCCTCATCGGTTTCTCCGCAACACATGATCGGTGTTAAGTTGTACTGAAAAGCAGCATGGACTTTTTTATTGACCGTCTCATCCGTTTCTGCAAACATCTCCCGTCGTTCCGAGTGTCCGATGATCACGTAACGCACATCAAGATCTTGCAAAGCACGTGGGCTAATTTCGCCAGTGAACGCACCACTTTCTGCAAAATGCATCGTTTGCGCGCCAATTGCTAGTTCCGTACTCGTTGTCGCTGCAACAAGACGCTCTAAAAATAACGCTGGTGCACAAATGACTGCATCGACATCCGCGCTTGATGGAATTTGATGCTGTACTGTCTCCACAAACGTCATAGCTTCTGATAACGTTTTATTCATCTTCCAGTTTCCTGCAATAATTGGCTTCCGCACGCTTTTCACCTCTACTTATCTGCTAATGCCTCCACACCTGGCAAAGCTTTTCCTTCCATAAACTCTAGACTTGCGCCACCACCTGTAGAAATGTGACTCATTTGATCGGCAAGACCAAACTTTTCTACCGCTGCCGCAGAATCGCCGCCACCAATAATTGAATAGGTGTCTGGTGCCGCCGCAAGTGCTTCGGCAATCGCTTTTGTGCCACCTGAAAAAGCTTTTAATTCGAATACACCCATTGGCCCATTCCAAACGACAAGCTTCGAAGCTTGTAACACGCTTGCATAAGTATCACGTGTCTTCGGACCAATATCGAGTGCTTCCCAGTCGGACGGGATTGCATCAATCGCAACTTCTTTCGTATTTGCATCTTCACCGAATTTATCGGCAACAATCGCATCTTCTGGCAGGTGAAGTTTCACACCTTTTTCCTTCGCTTTCGCCATGAAACTGTTTGCCAAATCAATTTTGTCTTCTTCTAGCAAGGACTTTCCAATTTCATGCCCTTGGGCTTTGACAAATGTATATGCCAAGCCACCACCAATTAATAAATGGTCAACTTTATCAAGCAAGTGGTCAATGACACCAATTTTGTCTTTCACTTTTGCGCCGCCAATGACAGCCGTAAATGGACGCTCCGGGTGCTCCAACGCTTTACCGAGTACGGCTAGTTCTTTTTCCATTAAAAAGCCGGCAGCCGACGGTAATAGATGGGCAATCCCTTCCGTTGATGCATGCGCCCGGTGTGCTGCGCCGAATGCGTCATTTACGTAAATATCAGCTAAATTGGCAAACGATCGTGCGAGCTCACGGTCATTTTTCTCTTCCCCTGGATAGAAGCGCACATTTTCTAATAACGCAATATCGCCATCACGTAGGGAATCTGCTGCTTTTTTCGCTACGGGACCATACGCTTCAGGAATTGCTGTCACGTCTTTTTGTAGTAGCTCGCTGAGACGCTTGGCAACAGGTGACAACCTTAATTCCTCTACAACTTCGCCTTTCGGCCGCCCTAAATGACTTGCAAGCAAAACCCTGGCACCAGCTGTCCTTAAATACTCAATCGTTGGCAACGCCGCACGAATACGCGTCTCATCTGTAATGACACCGTCTTTCATTGGCACATTAAAATCGACACGCACAAACACAACTTTGCCTTTAAAATCATAATCATGAAGCGTTTTTTTCTTCATCAGGTAAGCCTCCTCAAGTGTAAAGGAGGGAAACGATCGTGCCCCTCCACCTACACTTATTATAACTTAAAGACCTTTGTTTGCGATATATTCAACAAGGTCAACCACACGATGTGAGTACCCTGATTCATTGTCATACCAAGAGATCACTTTCACCATATTACCTTCCATGACCATCGTGGACAATCCGTCAACCGTTGATGAGTGCGGGTTACCGTTGTAGTCTTTTGAGACGAGTGGTGCTTCTGAGTACGCGAGAATCCCTTTTAGATCTCCCTCAGCTGCTTGTTTCAAGGCACCGTTCACTTCTTCAGCAGTTACATCTTTGTCCAATTCCACTACAAGGTCAACTAAAGACACGTTTGGTGTCGGTACACGCATTGCGCCACCATTCAATTTCCCTTTTAACTCTGGTAAAACGAGCGCAACCGCTTTGGCAGCACCTGTAGATGTTGGAATGATGTTCTCTGCTGCAGCCCGCGCACGACGGTAATCCTTATGCGGCAAGTCTAAAATTTGCTGGTCATTTGTATAAGAATGAACTGTCGTCATCATCCCGCGGCGAATGCCAAACTGGTCGTTTAGTACTTTCGCAAATGGGGCTAGACAGTTTGTAGTACAAGAAGCGTTCGAAATGACTTCATGTGTGCTTGCATCGTATTTGTCTTCGTTCACACCCATGACCACTGTAATGTCTTCATCTGTTGCTGGTGCAGAGATAATGACTTTCTTTGCGCCTGCTTCTAAATGTTTTGCTGCATCAGCACGTTTTGTGAAGAAGCCCGTTGATTCTACAACCACTTCTACACCATGTTTGCTCCAACCAATGTTTGCTGGGTCACGCTCGGCAGAGACATGAACTTCTTGTCCATCGACAATCAACATGTTGTCTTTTGCTTCAATCTCAATATCAAGCACACCATGAACGGTGTCATATTTAAGTAAATGTGCAAGCATATTTGCATCGGTTAAATCGTTGATCGCCACAATCTCTACTTGATCATTTTGTAATGCTGCCCGGAAAACATTTCGTCCAATTCTTCCAAAACCATTAATTCCAATTTTCGTTGCCATGTTTATTGCCTCCTAAAGAATCGTAAATGATATTGCCTCGTTACTATACTTCCACTGTTGTTATTCCTTTACTCGATCTAAGATCGCTTTTGCAGCTGCTTCATCCGTAATGAGCACATCACTTGGCCGATGCTTCATATACGCTAAAATTGCCGCTGCCTTTGACTGTCCTCCAGCAATGGAAATGACATGCTTCCCCTGGAGTTCATCCAATTGCAAACCAATCGTGCGTTGCTTATGAACAATTTGCCCTTCAGCATTAAAGAAATATCCGAATGCCTCTGCAATGGCTTGCTTCCGACTCAGTTCATTCGTAAATATATCGAGTGATCCGCGGCGCTGCGCCATATGGGTTGCATCACCAATGCCGTGCATCACAACCGCTGCAGATGTAATCAGTTGTAGAATATCCCTTACTGACGGTTCTAATACAAGTGACTCATGCGCTTCTGCACTTAAGTGCTCTGGCACATGCAACAGTCGGTACGCTGCTCCTGTTCGCCTCGCACATTCGGCACTAATCGTGCTTGCTTGAATCTCTACTTTCTCGCCAAGTCCTCCGCGTGCGGGCACAAACGTCGTCCCAGCGAAAACATCATCTCTTGACATCATACGAGCAACAGCGGCTAAGGTTGTCCCACCCATTACCGCTAAAACGTCTCCAGCTTTGACGATCGACTTCAACTCATTTACACACGCTTTTCCGAAAGAATGCTTTACCCAGTCTTCTGTGTCACTATCGCCAGCAACAACAATCACGCGTGATACACCAAGCGTCTGTGCCAAGTCATCGCCAAGTTTTCGTAACCCGAGTAACTCAACCATCATTTCTTCTAACTGTAAAAATACAGTCTCCCCGACATCAGTGACACTCATACCAGCCTTCGCAAAGGTAATCAGCCCTTGATCTTTTAACAATGTCACTTCTCCCCGGATGATCCGCTCAGACGATTGCAGCTCGCTTGCCAAATTCCTTCTCCCAATAGGTTGCTTCAACCGAATATACTGCAGCAATCGGTATCGCTTTACCATTGTCTCTAATAAATCTGGCACCAAGTGTGATTGTAATTGCACAAGTGTACGCATCGCATCGCTCCTTTAGATAAATGATACAAACAAACGGGATGATAACCTGCAAGCCAACAGGGACAAACCAAGTCCCTATATGACATATTATGTCCCAATTGGAGCAAAAAAATTCCTTTCACTATTCATTGTACCAGATGAGAAGATATTCGACAAGATTTTTAGCAGCCGCATAAGTGTGACAATCTACCGACATTCCTAACAGTTTTACGCTGAATCGCGCACAAACAAAGAAAAAAAGCACCTATTTGACGATGCATTCAAAAACCATTATGATAGTAACCTCCACCTTATTCGAAAGGAAGGAAGCCCATGGAAACAAAAAAAGTCACCCAAGAATCGGATTTACAAATTGCACTTAGTATGAGGAAAGAAGTATTCATCAACGAACAAGGAGTCCCTCCAGAGGAAGAAATTGATGCGTTTGACACATTGAATGACCAATGTGAACACGTATTGGTTTATGAAAACAATCAAGCCATTGGCACTGGAAGAATGCGCATTGTTAACAATATAGGCAAGTTGGAAAGAATCTGTGTGCGTGCCCCTTATCGACAGTTAGGCGCTGGGAAAGTCATCATCGAAGCTTTAGAAGACATTGCCAGAGAGAAGGAATTGTCTCAAGTGAAATTAGACGCACAAACACATGCGGAAGGGTTTTATCAAAAACTCGGCTATCAAGTCATCTCTAATGACATATTTATGGATGCTGGCATCCCTCACATTTCAATGACAAAACAGTTATCAAACATATAAGCAAAACGTACGCTATTGTTTGATGATTCAATGAGAAATGCGTTATGATCAACTTAGTAGGAACGCAGACTTGTAATACGGTGGGTCGACACTTCCCTGTGGAGGGAGGTGTTGCGTCATGATAGATGAAGTGAAATCGTGGATTGAGGTTATGCTCAAAGTTGCGAAGTTCGTTTTTGAAGTCGTGAAGTTCAAGAAGAATGACAAATCCCACCGCTAGAGTTACCCGCTCGACTCGGTGGGATTGTTGTAACCGATACAGGGCGATCCTCTGACGAGTCGCTACCTACGAAGGCCGCCGGTGTCTTGATCTCACCTGCGGTCTTTTTAGTTTATGCATAATTTATTTTCATTATACAAATGATACGACCACAAAGTCAAGCAATGTCCCACGTTAATTGTCATCATTTTCATCCTACGTAGCGCGCCCTGATCAAGTGACTTTCGGTTCTCTTCGTGCGGATTACAACATCGGTTTCATCCGCTCTTCTAACTCCGGCATCGACAGTCGCCCAAATCCAAGTTCTTGCCCATCTAAAACCACAACAGGTATCTTCAATTGATAAGCTTCCAAATATATTTCCTGCTCATAAATATCAATGACTTCCAATTCAAGAGCGTAACGCTCAGCCAATATTTTGACAGGCACCAGCCCTTCATCACATAACAGACACTCTTCTTTTGTAAAAAATTGCAGCTTCATTGTACCAGCCTTTCCGCATAGCGTCTCCGTTTCGCTGACGAGAGAATCCCTAACTCCGTTCGATACTTTGCAACGACCCGACGGGATAACGTCATCCCTCTTTCTTCTTGTAACAACTCCGTGAGACTTTGGTCAGACAGAGGTTGATAACGATCCTCTTTTGCGATCGTCTCTCGTAACCATTGTTTTACTGATTGTTGTGTCACCATACCGCTCGTTTTATTAATGTTAGATGTAAAGAAATGCTTCAACCAAAATGTCCCTCGCGGTGTTTGTACCACTTTATTTGCTGTGGCACGACTCACAGTAGATTCATGAAGATCAAGCGCTTCGGCGACATTAGCTAACGTTAACGGACGCAATTGACCTTGTGGATGTAATAAGTAATGACGTTGATGACGCGCAATCATTTCTACGACTCGCTCAATTGTTTGCGTGCGATACGTCAGACTTTTTTTCAACCACTCAATATGTTGCGCTTTTTCTTTTGCATACGCTTTCGTTTCCCCGTTTGCAAATAACAATCGCCGATATTCTTCTTGGATACGAACAGTAGGGAGCACTGTCTGATTCATGGCGACGAGCAATTCATTCTCTTCTTTCATAATATACACATCTGGCACAGTATACACAGTTGGCTCTGTCGCAAAACATGCGCCCGGTTTCGGATGAAGTGTTTTCACACAATCATAGATTGTTTGAATGCGGTCGATATCAACAGATAACTGTTGTGCCAACTGGCGCCACTTCCGCTCTGCCAAGCACTCCAAATGGATGCGTACAATTTCAGGCGCCAACGGATCGCAATCAGGTATACGAACCAATTGTAACGCCAAACACTCGCCAAGTGAGCGCGCACCAACACCAGCTGGTTCTAGCGATTGAATGAGCGCAAGCAGATGCTCACCGTCCACTAAAGTTAAACCACGCTTCTCACAAATATCTGCTAAATCATCCCTGAAATAACCATCTTCTTGAAGACAATCAATCAAATAATGCAGGTGTTTTTTTTCTTCTTTTGTTACACCGATGAGGTCTAAAACTTGAAAACGCAATGCTTCATATAATGTTGTATAAGAACGGGCAGTGTTTTCTAGCGCCGAATGTTTTTGGTCACTCGAAACGGTCACTTGCCCGATGTAATCATCTCGTTTCGTTTCTTTTAGGGGCACTACTTCCAACAACGGATTTTCCAGCGCCTGTTCTTCTAGATAAGCCATCACATCAGTCGCACTATATTGCAATAAATGAATTGCTTGCTTCAGCGACTGCGTCATCACTAAACTCATCTTTTGTTGTTGAAAAAGACCGAGCTCCATATGCCACCCCTCCTACCCGTATCATAGCACAAAAGTGTACATGTGGGGAGGAAAAATAATAGGAAAAGAAAATGTAGTAAGGCCACTTTGCTCCATAAAAAACAAAAAGCAGGATCCTCCCCCTTAAACCTCGAATACAACAATAACAAAATACGCAAGACAAATCATTTGACCTTTCTTGACCTTTGCGTTATCATACTACATACAAACTGCATTTCGGCTTCTTCTGTCCGCAGTGCATACAAGGAGGATCTCACATGAATTTAATTCCAACAGTAATTGAACAAACGAACCGTGGCGAGCGTGCATACGACATTTACTCTCGTCTATTAAAAGACCGGATTATTATGCTCGGGAGCGCGATTGACGACAATGTCGCCAACTCTATTGTTGCGCAACTTCTCTTTTTACAAGCAGAAGATCCTGAAAAAGACATCTCGCTTTACATTAACTCTCCAGGTGGATCCATTTCAGCTGGCATGGCCATTTATGACACGATGCAGTTCATCAAGCCAGACGTATCGACGATTTGTATCGGCATGGCTGCGTCAATGGGTGCATTTTTACTTACAGCCGGGGCAAACGGAAAGCGGCTCGCGCTCCCGAACAGTGAAGTAATGATTCACCAACCACTTGGTGGCATGCAAGGGCAAGCAGCCGATATGGAAATTCATGCCAAACGCATTTTAGATATGCGCAAGAAGTTAAATGAAATTATGGCAGAACGTACAGGTCAAACTTATCGGACGATCGCTAAAGATACAGACCGCGATAACTTCATGACCGCAGAGCAAGCAAAAACGTACGGCTTGATTGACGACGTGATCTCTTCAACGAAGTAACTGAAAAACCTCCCTGTCGCTATCGAAATTGCGGGGAGGTTTTTCCCCTTCTACATATCCATGACATTATAACACGAGAAAGGAGTCGTCACTAATGGATACGGCTGTTTCTGACTATATTTACAACTTCATTGACGAAGTTACACAAGCTACAACCTCGCTACCGTCTCATTATACTGAACAAAAACGAATTGCCCTTACAAAAGAGATGCAAGCATTTGCGCGACAATCATTAGAAAATAGAACACCCGAAGCAACCATCACCTTACTACAATATCAATTCCCGAAACCAAACAATATTGCAGCGGAATGGCAGAGCCAGTATCAAGAACATCAAGTCCTCACTCAAGCAAACTGGCCAAATTTTTATGTCTACCTTATTATTAGTGGTTTTGGGTCGTTGCTATTTACGCTCATTACTGGTACATTTGACATTTCCGTCTCCTTCATATGGATCCTCGGAGCACTTATCGGTGTCGTTTTACTAAACACGACCAAGAAACCGTTAGACGTCGCCTCACTACGGCTACTAAAACGTATTTTCATTCCAGCCTCATTTGGTGCTGCTACTATTTCTCTACTACTGAATCACTTTATTTATCAAAATATCCAATCAGGGCTAATCTTTTTTTCTTTTTATATCATTATATCCCTCGCCTTACACATCAACTTTCACTACCTATTAAAAAAGCACTCACGACATGAGTCATCTTCACAAAAACAGCGCCTGGAGATCACTCGGTAATCTTCAGGCGCGATTTCCATGCATACACTTTTCTTCAAACCTCTCCGCCCTCCACGTATTCAGAAAGCGTAGCTACAGCTTCCTCTGCGTCTGTACCCGTTGCTGCCAATGTCACTGTTGTCCCTTGGTGAAGCGCCAAACTCATCAATCCCATGATGCTTTTTGCATCGACGGTTGTCGTTCCTTTTACTAGAGATATGTCTGCCACAAAACGATTCGCTTGTTGCACGAACACGGCTGCTGGCCGCGCTTGTAAACCGGTTTTAAGACCAATTGTTACCTTTTTCTCAATCATCATGATCACCCCCGATGTTTCTCTTCATAGATGCCGTTTCTTAGTTTTTCTGCGAGCTCGTCTAATTTTCGCAAGCGATGATTCACACCAGACTTGCTCACCTTCGTTCCTTGCACCATTTCTCCCAACTCTTTTAAGGTCACGTCTTGATGCTTCACACGCAAAGACGCGATTTCTTGTAACTTTGGATCCAAATTTTCTAAGCCCAACATCCGTTCAATATAACGAATATTTTCCACTTGTCGTAACGCTGCGCCGACGGTTTTATTTAAATTGGCCGTCTCACAATTGACGAGCCGGTTCACGGAGTTACGCATATCCTTCATAATCCGCACATCTTCAAAGTAAAGCAATGCTTGATGTGCACCAATGACATTCAAAAACTCAGTAATCTTCTCACTTTCTTTAATGTAAGTGATAAAGCCTTTTTTTCGTTCTAGCGTTTTCGCAGAAAGATCAAACGTATTCATTTGTTGACACAGAGACACACTATGCTCCTCATAAAAAGAAAAAATTTCTAAATGGTAAGAAGACGTTTCTGGATGATTGATAGAGCCTCCCGCAAGAAATGCACCACGTAAATATGCACGTGCGCAACATGTGTCGCGAACGATCTCGGGCGAAATTGCTCGAATAAATTGAAACGAGTCACCTAGAATGTATAGCTCCTCGAGCAACTTCTTTGCACCTTCACGCATCCGGACTAAATAGACATTGTTTTTTTTCAATCGCATCTTTTTACGCACAAGCAGCTCAATATGGATGGATGGAAATAACCGTTTGATTAACGTATACATCCGACGAGCAATGGCTGCGTTCTCAGTCGTTACATCCAGTCCTAGCACCTGTCCGCCTACTGATAAAGCGCCATTCATACGAATTAAGGCAGATAGCTCTGAACGAGCACAGCACGATGTCATTTCTAACTGAGTCAATTCTTTTTTTACTTTCGCAGCAAAAGACATGCGATAACCACCCCTAACAATTACACTTGATTGGACGCATTAAGTAGGCGCAACAACGCCTCTGATACACGCATGGCATCATGACGAATCTTATTCTCTCTTTCCAATACAAACCGGTCACATAAAATAGACATGCCAAGCATTTTCAGTGCTTCGTCATCATGGATAACCGGTGTAGCCTCTTCAGCTTCGTAACGGGCCAATACCGTTGGCGACAAATTCTCATCATTTACCAACACGTGCGAAATTAGTCCATCTCCGCAATGATCAACAAGCGCCTGGACATGCTCGGAGGCTGTATATTGATCCGTCTCACCCGGTTGTGTCATGACATTACAAATATACACCTTTTTCGCCGCTGATGCGCGTACCGTCTCACTAATACCGGGTACAAGTAGATTAGGTAATACACTCGTATAAAGCGATCCGGGTCCAAGCACAATGAGATCTGCTCTCGAAAGGGCAGAAAGTGCTTCTGAAGATGCCTTCACATGTGGGGGGGTCAAAAACGTCCGAGCAATTCGTTTACGTGCAAGCGGAATTTTTGACTCTCCGGAAACCACCGTGCCGTCTGTCATTTCTGCATGCAATTCTACACTTTCATTCGCTGCAGGCAACACACGCCCGCGCACATTTAACACTCTACTTATTTCTGCAATCCCTTGTTGAAAATCACCTGTAATCGATGTCATTGCTGCCAACAACAAGTTGCCAAGTGAATGACCACTCAATCCACTGCCACTGGAAAAGCGGTGCTGGAATAATTCCTCCACCAATGGCTCTACTTCAGCAAGTGCAACAAGTACATTTCGTACATCACCTGGTGGTGGAATGTTTAATTCTTTACGTAAAATTCCCGAACTCCCGCCATCATCAGCAACCGTCACAATTGCCGTAATGTCGATCGGAAATGTCTTTAATCCTCGTAAAATCACAGATAATCCGGTACCGCCGCCAATGACAACGACTCTTTTTCTCATCAAGATAGCTGGGCCTTTCGTTTTGAAATATCACGATGACTAACATAAGTACGCCACGCTTCTTCAAAATATGCGCCAAAGTGTTCCGCTAATGTGACGGAGCGGTGTTGTCCCCCTGTACAGCCAATGGCAATGACAACTTGACTTTTTCCTTCTCTTTTGTAATGAGGAAGCATGAATGAAAATAAATCAGTCAACTTGTGAACAAATTGCTGTGTATCTTGCCATTTCAATACATAGGAAGACACTTCTTGCTCCAATCCTGTTTTCGGTTGCAATTCAGCAATATAGTGAGGATTAGGCAAAAAGCGCACATCAAATACTAAATCGGCATCAATTGGAATCCCATACTTAAACCCAAATGATAGAAAATGCACAGTAAAGACAGGACGTTCTTTTGTACCGAATCTTTTTTGAATCTTTTCACGTAACGCGCGCGGTTTTAAATCCGTTGTATCAACAATTTGTTGCGCCCGCCCTTTCATTTCTTCCAGCAATTGACGTTCCTTTTGAATACCTTCTAACAATAAACCATCCATTGCTAGTGGATGAGTACGGCGTGTCTCTTTATATCGTTGAACAAGCGCAGCATCCTTGGCATCAAGAAATAAAATTTGCATCCGTAACCACGCTGGTGCGGATGCACTTAATTCATCCAACGCTTGAAATAATTCATCAAAAAATGATTGTCCACGCAAATCCATGACAAGCGCAATTTTCGTTACTCTATCTGCCCCTACCTCAATAAGTTCAACAAACTTACCAAGCAATGCTGGCGGTAAATTGTCAACACAATAAAACCCTAAGTCTTCAAAGCTCTGCACAGCAACGGTTTTACCCGCACCAGACATGCCTGTAATGATTACAATATCAACATCAGCGTGACTCATTTGCTTCTCCCTCTTCCATCATAGGCTTTGGATCAAGCCGAAAATCGATCAGTTCATAATCACGTGTATAATAAAAAGTCCCATACATGAGCCCTTCGCCCTTTAACAAATGTGCAAACAAATATTGATCCCCGTTTGCCATTGATAAATGTCCGCATTTGTCCGCACTCACCCACTCCAAATTCCCTTCCGGCGATTGTTGTATCATCTTTCCTTTATATTGCGTTGCAAGAAACGTAAACATCATCCATTCGCTCACAACTTCATCATGATCCATCATCACAGTCGTTGTAATCGCTCGCAGCATAGGCTTAACGAGCATCAATCCCGTCTCCTCGCAAAACTCACGCACAACAGCTTCCTTAATTGATTCTCCAGATTCCATTTTTCCGCCTGGCGCAACCCACCAACCACGGCTTGGTTTTTGCAGCAATAAACATTGCTCACGGTCTCTCAACAGACAATTTGTGATTCTTTGCACAAAATCACCTCACGTTCTTAATAGTACAGTATACAATATAAGTACACTGCAACACAATGATTGTGCGCACGCCATTTGAACACTTTCCAAGCTTTCTTCTACCCCTATATTTGAAAACACCGGCTGTCAGCAAGTCTATATTCGTGTATACTAGACATAATGAAACGCATTTGGAGGCATCGCGTACATGAGCGACAGATATCATTCAAAACAAACATCTAATATTGTTGTACCCTTCCACCGAAGCGGAGACTACTTTTTCCATAAAGGCTTGACGGCATTTAAGAAAAAACACTTGCATCAAGCGGTAAAACAGTTCGAGCGAGCCATCAAACGTAGTGATAACGAGCCGGCTTTCCAAGTCCAACTCGCTATTGTGCTCACAGAATTAGGTGAATACGAACGAGCAAATGAGATTTTACAAAATGTCCTTTACCAAGGGGAAGAACAACAAGAAATTTGCCACTTCCTCATTGCTAGCAATGCTGCCTATTTAGGCTACTTCTCCCAAGCAAAACACCATGCAGAGCGTTACTTACAACTTGAGCCAGAAGGAGAATGTGCCGAAGAAGCGCAACGCTTAATTGACGTATGCGACAATGACTTACTTTTTACTTCTTCATATCAAGAGGAAGACGAACATCTACTTGACTTGCATGCCCAAGCGCTCGAATATATGGAAACATCTAAGCTCGACCACGCAATGAGGATTTTAGAAGACATTACAAATACGTATCCAGCTTACTGGGCTGCACAAAACCACCTTGCGGAAGTGGTTTTTCGAAAAGGAGAATATGCACGTGCTTTTTCACTATGTGAAACCATCTTAAAAGCACATCCTAATAACCTACTAACACATTGTAATTTAGCATTATTCCATGACAAACTTGGGCATGCTACAAAGGTCGCCCAATACAAACAGCTCCTTCCAACGATCCTTCCAATGGATATTGATCATGCGATCCGACTAGTTGAAGTGCTGTGCACATTAGGACAATATAGAGAAGTAATGAAACGACCGTTACTCGCTTTTACTCACGGCGAAGACCATGTACAATTGCTGCGTTGCTACGGTGTAGCTGCTTATCATACGGGTGACCGTGCACGTGCAACATCACTATTAAAAAAAGCAGCTGAACGCGGTTGTCATATGTCTAGCGCACAACTAAATGCCATCAAGCAGCAGCAAAGTCAACAAATTACCTTCTCTCCTTTCTAGTCGCGCGCTTGTGAGCAGAACATTGGACATCACGATTACAGATCCGCTACGATAATGATATACACGAAAGACATAATTTAGGAGTGTGAAACATGGAAGAGACAATCTATGACGTCATTATCGCTGGTGCTGGTCCAGCCGGCATGACAGCAGCCGTCTATACATCTCGTGCAAACTTACGCACATTAATGATTGAGCGTGGTATTCCTGGTGGACAAATGGCCAACACGGAAGATGTTGAAAACTATCCAGGATTCGATCACATTTTAGGGCCGGAATTGTCAAATAAAATGTTTGAACACGCCAAGAAGTTTGGCGCCGAGTATGCTTATGGTGATATTAAAGAAATCATTGATGATGGCAATACAAAACGCATCATTGCTGGGAACAAAACATACACCACGCGTGCCGTCATTGTAACTACAGGTGCCCAATATAAAAAATTAGGCATTCCCGGCGAGCAAGAATTGAGCGGGCGTGGCGTGTCTTATTGTGCGGTGTGTGACGGTGCTTTCTTTAAAGATAAGGAGCTATTCGTCATTGGCGGCGGTGACTCTGCCGTAGAAGAAGCCGTTTACTTGACTCGTTTTGCTTCTAAAGTGACAATCGTCCATCGACGCGATGAACTGCGGGCACAAAAGATTTTACAAGATAGAGCCTTTCAAAACGAAAAAATCTCCTTTATGTGGAACAAAGTTGCCGAAGAAATTCACGAAAAAGACGGCAAAGTCGGCAGCTTAACTTTAAAAGACACACAAACCGGGGAACGTGAAACGCATAAAACTGACGGTGTGTTTATCTACATTGGCATGGTGCCATTAAGTGATTGTGTAAAAAATTTGGACATCACAAATGATGAAGGCTACATCGTCACCAACGCAGAGATGGAAACGAACGTTCCAGGCATTTATGCTGCTGGTGATATTCGTGAGAAAACATTACGGCAAATTGTCACTGCCACAGGTGATGGCTCTCTCGCTGCGCAAAACGTTCAGCACTACCTAGAGCATCTGCCAGAAACGGAGAGCGCCAAATAGTCATAAGCTTTTAATCAAGTTGTAACCTTTTCGCAATCGCTGCATTTTATAATAGAGACATGTGATTTGACCCCCTTTTCAAATATAGTTCGACTTCCCGTGGACCAAGTGTCCACGGCTTTTTTTTTGCAAAAAATCTAATGTGAGTATTCCTATCCCCTACGAGAGTCGCACATCTAACTGTTTTAGAATTGTTATGTCTTCGTAATCGACCAATAAACGTTTTGTCATGTCCATACGTTACATTAATAACAAGGACGATTATTCAAGGAGGCATTTTCGTGAAAAACATCCAAACGCGCACAACATCGCTCACATGGAAACAATGGGTACTTCGCTCAGCTGCTACAGTAGGACTTGCAACCACAGCCCTGTTCGCTTTAAACGGCGAAGCGTCCGCAAGTGTTGACATGACTAAAGTTAATGAGACCTCGCCACAAACGACAACAACCGAGGCAAGTACACCCGTCACAGTAAAAACTGTTCGCCTAGGAGACCGGAACGATGTTGTAAAACAAGTACAAGAAAAAGTAGGCACAAATGTTGATGGCATTTTTGGTCCTAAAACAGAGGACGCTGTCAAAGACTTTCAAGCAGCGAATCAATTGCAAGTGGATGGGATTGTTGGTCCAAAAACGATGCAAGCACTGGGAATTGCAACCCCAACCACAGCGACGACCCAAACAACTTCAACAAACGAGACTGCAAAACCGATACAAACAGCAGCACCTGCATCAAATGCAACCCATTCATCACTCATTGACGTAGCGCTCGATCAACTTGGCGCACCTTATTCATGGGGCGGACAGTCACCGCAAACAGGTTTTGACTGCAGCGGCTTTATTCATTATGTATTTGGTACACAAGGTATTCAATTACCACGAAGTGCACAAGGGCTATACGATATGGCTTCCCCCACTTCATCTCCAAACGTAGGCGATCTCGTCTTCTTTACGAACACATATGAAACAGATGCCTATATTACACATGCTGGCATTTACATTGGTAACAACAGCTTTATTCATGCTGCTTCAAGTGGCGTAGAACAATCGAACTTAAACAACACGTATTGGCAGCAGCATTACGTCGGTTCAGGCAGCCTTTAGTAACATGGACAAGCAGTAAGTTATTTATGACGAACAAAAACCTGGTGCGCACATAAGGTGCTACCAGGTTTTTCATGTCTTACTTACTCCCACTCAATTGTAGAAGGTGGCTTACTTGTAATATCATAAACAATCCGATTCACATGAGGAACCTCATTCACAATACGCGTTGAAATTTTTTCAAGTACATCCCACGGGATACGCGCCCAGTCTGATGTCATCCCATCAATCGATGTGACCGCACGAATACCGACTGTGTAGTCATACGTACGTGCATCCCCCATCACACCAACACTCCGCATGTTTGGTAGCGCGGTGAAGTATTGCCAAATATCCCGATCGAGCCCCGCTTTTTTAATTTCCTCGCGTAAAATAGCGTCCGACTCACGGACAATTTCTAACTTCTCATCCGTGATCTCACCTAATACGCGAATACCTAGACCTGGACCTGGGAATGGTTGGCGCCAAACCACTTCCTCTGCAATACCTAGTTCAGTTCCGACCGCGCGCACTTCATCTTTAAATAATGCACTCAACGGTTCAATCAATTTAAACTTCATGTCTTCTGGTAGACCACCAACATTATGATGTGACTTAATGGTCTCCGCTGTATCTGTTCCTGACTCAATAATATCTGTATACAATGTGCCTTGCGCCAGAAACTCCATTTCTTTATCTTTAAGCTTGGCTGATTCTTCGTCAAAGACGTAAATAAATTCATTTCCAATGATTTTCCGCTTTTCTTCTGGATCGGTCACACCTTTTAATTTTCCGAGGAAACGTTCAGATGCATCGATTTTAACAACGTTCATATTGAACCCTTCGCTAAAAGTCTTCATGACACTTTCAGCTTCTCCTTTGCGTAGCAAACCGTGATCGATAAACATACACGTCAGCTGGTCACCTATGGCACGATGAATGAGCACAGCGACAACAGAAGAATCGACGCCACCACTAAGAGCACACAATACTTGTCGGTCCCCAACTTGCTCACGAATCTTCGAAATTTGTTCCTCAACAAAATTCTCCATGGACCAATCACCTTTTGCGTTACAAATTGAAAAGGCAAAATTCTTCAGTAGTTCATTCCCATGTTGAGAGTGTCTTACTTCCGGATGGAATTGCACACCGTACAAATTGCGCGATGTATCACTCATCGCTGCAACAGGACAAGAATCACTCGTACCATCAACTGTAAATCCAGTGGGTGGGACAACAATTTTATCACTATGGCTCATCCACACCGGTTGTGATGCAGGGGTTCCTTCGAATAACTGAGACTCATGAGCGACCTCTAACAACGCTTTCCCATATTCACGCTGTGAAGCTTGCTCTACTTTCCCACCAAAATGTTGCGTCATCAATTGCATACCATAACAAATTCCTAAGATCGGCACCCCTAAATCATAAATCGCGGGGTCACATGTCGGTGCACCTGGCGCATAGGCACTATTAGGACCACCTGAAAAAATAATGCCTATTGGGTTCTTCTCTTTTATCTCTGCAGCCGTCATCTTATGGGAGTGTAGTTCACTATATACACCAAGATCACGGATACGCCTCGTAATTAACTGATTATACTGCCCGCCAAAATCAAGGACAATCACCGTCTCATGACTCGCCTTTTGCATACCATCCACCCTTTACATCGCTAAATTATTTAAACAAAACGGCTACAAATCCCGATACGTTTCATACGCACCAGGTTGTAGCCGACCAAACCCTTTCAGGATACAAAAACCGTATCATTCCGGTAATTACTTCCGAAAAACTGTTTGTTCGATCCCTCATTCCACCCTCTAGATCTACCTACATGATGACACTCATCTTCCGTCTCTATGCATGTTTCACAGCGTCTATTTTACCAAGTAGCGCGTTGCATGGTCAAGGTTTGATTTTTGCTAACATCATTTTCCAATGTTTTTCATAGATATGTGCTTGTAGGTTCGGCACACGTCCACCATATACATATTGTTCATACACAGCTGTCAACGACCGCATATGGTCACCGCCGATCGCTTCATCAATTTTTGCCGCATACTCTGTCAATGTTTGTGGTTTTCCCCGTTCATACCCATGTACATGAAGCACCCAGAGTAAGTGCATATACGCCGCTTTAAAAGACGTTGGACTCATTTGCTGTTGAAATCGTCTTTGGGCAAAAAAACGGACAATTGTTTTATAAAAAGTGTTCACAACCAACACAACAATTGACATGAACACAACAAACACCGCTAACAACAACGTAAGATCAATAGATAATGACTTCTTATCTTCTTTTGTCACGGTATCTTTGCCTGCATCCTCCAGTTGTTCACTTGCTGCCTGTTCATCTTGTCCATCAGGTGTATCAGGTGTTTTTTTTGCTTCATCATCTGAGTCTGACTGCGCAATGTGCGAGAAACCGGCAAAACCCGGTGTCGGCTCAAAAGGAATCCAACCAACTTCTGGGAAATACACTTCTACCCACGTATGAGCGTGACGGTTTTTAATTAAGTAACCCTCGCGTCCCATCTGCAACATGTCTTCCTCTGGAAGCTGCGCCTTCTCTCCTCCAGCAAAACCTTTCACCCACCGCGTCGGTACATCGAGTGTACGTAACATAACCGCCATCGCTGTCGAAAATTGCTCGCAATATCCCCGCTGTGTATCAAATAAAAATTGATCTACATAATCTTTTCCTTCTTCAAGAATAGGGACATCGTCTGTCTCATAATGAAAATCGGGGCCTTTTAAATAACTTTCAATCGCTTTTGCTTGGGTGTAAGGATGCGTTTCCTCCCCAACAATTTCTTGTGCCTTTTCCTTAATGCGATCTGGTAGCTCCTCAGGTAATAGTGTAAATAGCCATATGTTTTCATCTTCAAAGTCATACTGAATGTCGTATTCTTTTAACGCTGCAAAATCATATGTCGCATCCCGATACACGACATCATACAACCCGGGTGGTGCTTCTCCGTTTTCTAATCTTACCTTGCTCGACAAAGGATCGATCCGAACGTTATAAACGTCTTCATCTTCTGTGTTACGCCAACCAACAACGCTTGACGATTGCAATTGTCCAGGATAAAAAATATGATCAAACGCGACATCCGGCCCTTGACCCAAAAACGTTGCAGTTTTTTCCTCCGAGAATGACACAATATCCGTACGCACATTTTGTTCTAACAAAGACGGTTCCACAAAGCGCCCTTGTTCCTGTCCTTCTTCTGACGCAATCAGATCCCACCCTGTGCCTGTGTACATATTCTTCGTTTCACCTTTTAAGTATGCTTGCTTAGAGGAAGTCCATACCCGAAAAATGTGTGTCTCATCTTGCATCAACGGTCCACCTAAATGAAGATCGTCCTCACCGTAACCGGTGCGCCCCTCGCTTTTCATTCCCTCCCCAGACTGCCTGTTGTCTGTGCCAAAAGAAAAGACAGGCGCAGCCTTTGGTAATGTATATCCAGTAAGAAGTGCACCCATCATACAAAGGATCCCCAACGTCATGACACCAAACAAGCCTTTCCGCTCATTGACGTGCTTCATCTGTCTATACTGCTCCGTAAAACGAATGAACATAAATAAAAACGTACCTATGGCGAAAATACGCATGACCGCTACACCTGCATCATAAACCGTCGTGGCGTCAACAATGATGACAAACACAATCGTGATGACCACGAAAGATAAAATCCGGCGACCGTACACAATCCAATAAAAAAGCACGTGAGATACAAGTGAAAGCACAATGAGAAATAAAAAAGTTCTATAAAAATCCGTTACATTTGCTAAATTTCCAGAGGATAATATAGACAACGGCTGATCAATCAATTCCTGTACCATGTAAGAAAACCAAGACTGTCCTGCATCAGTTGGAAACCCTAGAAACAGCGCACCCATAATGATTAGCACACGTAACATAAACCGTAGGGAGGGCGCTATGTTCATAAAAGCAACGACAAAGAACAACACGAATGCCCATGCGAAAATCGTAATATTATCTGTATGCGTTAAGAAAGGGATTGGATAAATCCATTCTAAAACAAGGAATAATCCACCCGTATAAAGCAATGCATCACATAATCGTTCACGCACGACAAAACGCCTCCCCGTCTGTTTGCTCATATCGTTGTTGTGGCACATGAAGAAACATCGCTCCTGCCGCTTCTAGCGTCTCTTGCTCATGCATAGATATGCGCGAAGCAATGGTCACATAAACATGTTGTGCTCTATCCAAAAATGACCGCACCACTTGCTCAGTAGCAGACGTATAAATCGGTATCACGAGAAACACAACCACTTTTTCATGTGTTAATACGATATCTTGTGGTGAAATTACTTCGTTTTCCGTTAAAGACAGTAAGGACAACGTGCGTAACGCTGCTGACCACGACGACTTTGACACCGACAATGTTTGCCACCCTTGATTATAAAACAATAGAGATGATGTCACTTGTCCCGCGGTTAACGTCGCCACAATAGACGTCACACTCGACACCGCTTGCTCAAATCGAACAAAGGTCGCTTCATCCTTAGCACGACCGGCATACGGGAAGGCTATGACGATCGCTTGTTCATGTGCTTCTGTTTCAAACATTTTTGTGAACAATCCAGTGACACCAGCAGAACGCTTCCAGTCCACTCTAGCTAAACGATCCCCTGGTTCATATGCACGAATACCTGCAAATGCATAGTCTTCTTGTTGGTGCAACCATTTTCTTGTCGTTTGTTCCTTTACATCCGCATACGCCAAATCATCTAGCTGACAATATGCCGGATAGACGAGCATTTCTGTTGTCACTGGAATTGTTCGTTTAAGCGCTAGTAAACCGAACAAGTCGTGGACCGTCACATTTACACGAGGAAATATATGTTGGCCACGCACAGTCGCTTGAACTACATAAGAAAATGATACTTGCTTTCTCAACGAAGGAGACAACCATGCGCGTTGCGTCTTTGTCGCCTGCAATCGTTTTGGTACTTGATCGACAACCTCATAGCAAAAAGCAGGCAACCAACGTTGTTTTTTTATCATCACTTTCACATCGACATGGGAGAAACATGGTACTTCCTGTGTCGATATTTGTCGCGCAACTTGAATGCCCCATAAAGATAAAAACGAAACGATACAAGAAAATAAGACAACACTGACGATTGCATAAAATAAAAACCAGCTTACAAAACCACCTCGAAACAAGGCATACACAAAACTCGCCGCAAAGAGGAGACATGCAAATAACCACCGTCTCATTTGCATAGACATTTTTGTTCGTTTCACAACGAAACCTTCTCTTTTATCATGACTGGCACTTCAATCTGCGCTAGTAACTGTTCAATGACCGTCTCTGGTCGCATCTCTCTATGGCGTCGCTCCTGCTTTAAGCGTATGCGATGATTCAGTACATAAGGCGTCACTGCCTTCACATCATCTGGTTTTACGTACGTGCGTCCCATTGAGAATGCATACGCTTGTGACACACGCATGAGCGCAATCGCCGCTCGTGGACTAGCACCCAGCTCAATATGCGGGTCAAAACGTGTTGCTTGAATGATTTGAACCAAATAAGATTTTACTTCTTCTGCTAAATAAACATGTTTCACTGCTCGTTGCAAATGAACAATATCTTCTGGCGTCATCACACTTTCTAACGCTGCAATTGGATGCTCATGCATAACGCGGTCTAATAACGCTAACTCTTCTGTAAATGTTGGATACCCAACCGCTATTTTTAACAAAAATCTGTCCAACTGTGCCTCAGGAAGTGGAAACGTGCCTGCATACTCAATCGGATTTTGTGTCGCCATCACAAAAAAAGGCGCTTCAATCTGACGTGTAGTGCCATCAACAGTGACATACCCCTCTTCCAAAGCTTCTAACAACGCTGCCTGGGTTTTAGGAGATGTTCTATTGACTTCATCAGCTAACACAACATTGCCCATAATCGGTCCAGGGCGAAATTCAAATTGACCATGATGTTGGTTATAAAAGGAAAAACCCGTCACATCTGATGGTAATAAATCTGGTGTAAATTGAATCCGTTTAAACGAACCCCCAATTGTTCGAGCCACAGCTTTTACAAACATTGTCTTTCCAACACCTGGAACATCTTCTAGTAACACATGTCCACCGGCCAATAGTGCCACAAAAACAAGGCGGATCTCAGTTGTTTTCCCTATCATGACACGTTCTACATTTTCAATCATCTGTGCAACTTTTTCGCTACTCTGCACATGAATCCACCCTTTCTCGACGGCATTTACCAAAATCGTAGCATGAACGCCCTTTTTAGGCAAAGAAAAACACTTAAGTATCCTAACATGATTCGTCCACGTCTGGATACACTAAGATCGATAAGGAGGTACCCATGAAAAACACATACAAAAACGCAAAAAAACTTATTTTCCTACTCATTCTCACGTTCATATTTAATATAAGCACTGTTTCTGCACAACAAAACCACCCATTTACCTTTGTATGGATGACAGATACACAATACTATTCAGAAAAGTATCCCCACATATACGAGCGCATCACTGACTGGATCGCTCAGGAGGCACAAGCAGACAACATTCGCTATGTATTTCATACGGGCGACATTGTCAATCATCATAACAAGGAAAAAGAATGGATCAATGCACATAAAGCCATGAAAACGTTAGATACTGCGCTTGTCCCCTACGGTGTACTCGCCGGCAACCATGACGTCGCTCATGATGAATTAAATTATAAACATTTCAGTCACTACTTCGGTGAAAAACGCTTTAAAAACCGCTCGTATTACAAAGGAACATATGAAAATAATCGGGCACATTATGATGAAATTAAGGTTTCCTCCCATCAGTTCCTTATGTTACACATTGGGTATGGTTTAAACGATGACGTGCTCAGCTGGGCGAAAACTGTAATAGACGAGCATCCGAAACACACTGTCATCATTGCAACCCACCGTTATTTAAAATTGGACGGTAGCCGGTCTGGTGATGGAGAAAAGCTGTTCCAAACACTCATTCTTCCTTCTCCTAATGTCCAGCTTGTCTTAAGTGGACACTATTCAGGTACCGCCCAAAAGTTCGATCGCATTGACGATGACGGTGATGGCAAAACAGATCGCACAGTCGTGCAATTATTAACTGACTATCAACGCTTTAAAAAGGGTGGTAATGGCTTTATTCGCTTACTCTCTTTTAATCCAAATTTGCAAACAGTTACGGTTGATACTTTTTCACCTTATACAGATGAGCATACACTTGATCATAAAGACGTGAAACAACCGATGTCATTCCACTTCCGGCTCGCATTTTAACCCTCTTTCCTTGTATAGTCATTTGCCCAAATTTTGCGCTTCCATCACCTTTTATAGGGCAAATCCATATGTTGTAGTAAACCGGAAAGGTGGTGCTTTTATGAGCTATTACGGCGGAGGTTACGGGCAAGGATGCTGCCCGCCACCACCATGTGGATCGTATGGTGGTGTTGGCTGTGGCGGTGGATTTGGCTGGATCATTGGTATTATCGTCGTTGTATTTATCTTACTCTGTCTCTTTGGCGGCTTTGGTGGCTATGGTGGTTACGGTGGGCAAGGCGGCTATAAACCATCTTGTTGATCATCAACATATTAAAAAACCAACCGACAGTTCATACTGTTTAGGTTGGTTTTTTCGTACTATATTATTGTGCGTTTGTAAAAACTGCGTTCATTTTGTTAATTAAATCACCACTAGACGCGCCTTCTTGCATGAGCGCCACAACAAGTTGCCCCGGCTCTCGATCATAAGCCACAATCCAGCCGAGTAAATCTTCATCTTGCTCACCTTGATCTCCAGTCACTTGTGCCGTTCCCGTTTTTGCGGCAAGAGACTTTCCGTCCACTTGCATCCCATGCGCTGTCCCACGCTTGTCGGTAACAACCTCTACTAACGCTTGATCAATTTGTTGCGTAATTTCAGGCGTAAACACTTCTTTCCATACTTTAGACTTCTCTTCTTTCTGATCCAATACGGGTTGAATGACTTTTCCATCATTCACAAAAGCTGTATACAATGCTGTTAAATGAACGGGGTTCATTAACACTTGTCCTTGACCATAGCCTGTATCCGCTAACTGAATGTCGTTGTCAAAGCCATCTTCATTCGTAAAACTCGACGGCTTAAGACCATATGAATAAGGGAAGGGCTCACCAAAACCTAGCTCCTCAGCAAATGAAATCATCCGCTCTTCTCCTAACTCAAGCGCATGCTGGGCAAAATAAATGTTGTCTGAGTAAACAAGCGCTCGATTTAAGTCAACTGGTTCCCCATAATCAGACACACGCTTCACTTTATGCGTACCCCAGTCTGATCCTTCAGGCTGCCACTCCCTACCAGACACAGTCATTGACGCCTGTGGATCTAATGTCCCTTCTTTCAATCCTAACGCAGCAGTAAACGGCTTAAATGTCGAACCAGGAGAGTAACTCGCCGTAAATCGATTCAACATTGGACTGTTATTCTCTTCACTCGCGGCTTCTGCGTATGCTCCTGGCCAGCCAAGCGCCAACTTATTCGGATCGTACGTCGGGGCACTGACGAGCGCCAACGTTTCACCCGTCGTTGGATGCAACACAACACCGACACCGGCCTCCTCTTTCAACTGCTCATACACTGTTTGTTGTACTTTCGGATCAATCGTTAAGTGAATGTCCTCTCCGGGGGCCATCTCTTTCTCGCTAATCGTGTGTTTTTTCTCCCCTGTGGCATCTTTTGTATAAATCTCCACCCCATCTTCTCCGCGTAAACGCGACTCAAACACGGCCTCTAATCCTGTCTTACCAATTTTTGATTGCTGATGGTATCCTTCTCCTGCACGGTCTTCTAAATCTTCGGCTGTGACTTGGGCAATGTATCCTGTTAAATGCGCTGCCGCTTCACCGAGGGGGTAGACGCGATCTGACTTCATTCCCCTCATTAATCCAGGTATCTCATTGGCCATCTTTAATGCATACTCTTCCTCTGACGCTGGTAATCTCATCAATGGTACATAGGAATCGGGCTTTACCCAACCTTGTTCAAGCTGAGACTGAATATACGCTACGTCCAACGGGAATGCCTCAGCCACACTTTCAACACTCCCTTCTTCTACATTGCCAGCTTTAAAACCAATCTCCACCACTTCCCCGTTCCCAGCCAACACTTCTCCATCTGCTGCGTACAACTCACCACGTGTCGCTTCAAATCGGTCAAAAGAAACTTCATCATCTCCCTCAAGCTCTGGGAATATGAGCTGTGGTTTCCATGCAATTTTCCATTCTTTTCCCTCATCACTTTCTTCCAATACAACTTCTAATGCCTCCGTAAACGAAACCGGTTCTGCAATCGTATCCATAGACACGTCTACCTTAATTTCATCTGTCTCTTCACCTGAAAACGATTCCGGAAATGTCGGCTTCACTTGTAATTCTGATATAAGTGCATAAATGTTTTCATGTCTTTTCACAAATGCTTCTTCACTAATGTTTGCTTGTGCTTCTTTCGTCAAACGCGCATACATTTTATCATATGCTTCTGCATGCCAGTCCTCTATGTATTTGGAGACTGCATCTTCCGGCGTTTCGGTTCCACACGCAGAGAGCCATAGTAAACCAGCTGTGAGCACACACGCTTTTAGCCATTTCTCGTTCCTCTTCACTTTTTCATCCCCTCTACTTATCATTCTTCTTGCTCGAAAGCAAGCGTTTTCTCCCATCACCATAGCACATTTTCCTACGCGATGAAAAGAAAAAACGTTTGACAAATGTCTATTTTTATCTTTTACTATCGTATAAGAGCTCGTCTTTTTCAACAATCAAACATAGGAAGGAGGTCTCACATACCCCCTTCCTATTCCAGCACACCATTGATGACGTAACCAAGCAGCATGACGAGAAAGAAGCTAAAAAACATCACCAAGTTTAATACAATTAAACTTTTCTTTTCCGCAAGAACCGCGCAAAACATTCCTACAGGAGAGACAACAAGTGTGAGTAACCAATAAGGCGTCGATAATTGAAAAACGATATTCGGTAACCAAAGAAACATAGATATGATTGCACAAGTAAGTGCGACATTTTTTACCCCATCTGCTTCAAATCCTTTCTATATCAACGACATATCATGACTGTAAAGAAAAATTTTACCCCTAATGCCACAAGCTTCTCAAAAAACTTCATTTCGCTAAAATGACGGTCAATATGTGCAATCAGTGCCTCATCACATTCACAAGAAAAATATCCTTTCTCGGCATAACATCCATCGTGCTGCATACAACCTTGGTCTAGTAAATCTTGTGGAAACCCACCACCATGACCTGGTCCACACCAATTTCCCCAAATGGGTATAGATAGTTGGAGAGACATTTCACCTTGCCCATATGCATCATTTAAGCGATTCACTGTTTCCCCAATAAGCAATTGTTCTTCTGACATCCCATCTGCAATGGCCTTGTCTTTATCAAAGAAGACGCCATCATCTGTCACCGTCATATATGGCCACAACGCTTCCTCTACATCATCGTACATCAGTCTTTCCTGTGCACTTGCTTGGGAAAACGGTGCTAACACAACACTCGCCATGAAAAGCATTAAAAAGAACAGCTTGATGTATCGCTCGCGATTCAAATTGTCTCCCCCCTCTCATACATCTTATGAACCCACTCTCTCCAATATCATCTTAAAATCTTTTTAGGAAGGATTTTGTTTAAAAATTTAAACAACTGCGGTGATCAATAGTAAAACAGCGCTATCAGCATCATAAAAACGGTATGCCCTCACTAAGAGAACATACCGTAAGCTTTACGCATGAAACCGACTTAAAAAAGCTTGTAACCTTTCTGTCTTGGGTGCATGAATGACCTTTTCTGGCGGCCCTTGTTCTGCGATTTGACCGTTATCTAAAAAAAGCACTTGGTCTGCAACATCAGCGGCAAAATCCATTTCATGGGTGACTAACATCATTGTTGTGTTTCCTTCTGCTGCAATATCACGAATCACTTCGAGCACTTCACCAACAAGCTCCGGATCCAACGCAGCTGTCACCTCATCAAACAACAGCACTTGTGGTTGCATCACGAGTGACCGTGCAATTGCAACCCTTTGTTGTTGTCCACCAGAAAGCTGCGCGGGATACATATCTACTTTATCTGACAAACCCACTTTTTCAAGCATCTCCAATGCACGCGCTTCTGCTTCTTCTTTACGTATTCCCAGCACATGGATCGGAGCAGTCGTGCAATTTTTCATAATCGTCATATGTGGGAATAAATTGTATTGTTGAAACACCATTCCCACTTTTCCCCTCATCGCCCGCAAATGTTTTTCATTGGCAGAAACTAATTTACCATTGACCTCTTTATGCCATAGCATTTCACCGTCAATCTCAATGATGCCTTCTGTCGGTCGCTCCAATGTCATGAGCATGCGAATAATCGTTGTCTTTCCTGAACCTGACGGACCGATTAGTGCAACCTTCTCTCCTCTTTTTACCTCTAAATTTAAATCATTTAATACCGTTACTTCACCAAACGTTTTTTTAACGTTTTCATAACGTACAAGTGTTTGTGTTTTCACATACTCACTTCCTTCCCATTACGACCATTTCCGTGCAACGAAGCAACTTTATGTTCTAAATACTGTATAAATAAAGCCGCCGGATAACTTAATATAAGGAATAAAAAGCCGACAATTGTAATTGGCTCAACATAACGAAATGTACTCGTCCCGATCGATTGCGCCACTTGCATCATCTCAACAACAAACAAGGCAGACAATAGCGGTGTTTCTTTAAAAAGAACAATTAAATAATTCCCAAGCATTGGCACTACAGGTGGGACCGCTTGTGGCAAAATGACTTTACGCCACGTTTGAGCCCGAGAAAAATTCAGTGCCTTACTTGCTTCCCATTGGCTTTTTGGTACCCCTTCGATACCCGCACGATAAATCTCAGACATATACGTGCTGTAATGAATCCCTAATACGACGATGCCTGTCTGTAACCCGTCTAACGGCGTTGCATAAAAAACAAAGAACAACTGTACGAGCGGTGGGGTCGCGCGAACAAATTCAACAAAACCGGCGGTAATAAGCGCCAACAGCTTGAATCGTGAACGACGCAACAACGCAAGAAGCAACCCAACGAGTAAAGCAATGACATACGCGGCTACCGCTACACCGACCGTGACGCCCATCGCCCGCGCAATTTCAGGAAAAATTTCAACTGCAAAATCCCAATCCCATGCTTGATTCATGATGTGCGCACCCCCTTGCCTGCTCGTTTTTCAAACTTACGCGCCAAGAATATGAGCGGCAATGCAAGTACAAAATACATGAGCAATAAATAAAAGTAAATTTCTATTTGATTGGACAGCGACGTATAACTTCCTCGTAATACATTCGCACGAAATGTCATATCTGCTAATGAAATAAAATATACAAGTGACGTCCCTTTCAATAATTCAATGGCATTGTTTCCAAAACCAGGTAACATCAAACGAATTGCTTGAGGTAAAATAACAAACCTCATCCGCTGCCACTTTGACATATTTAATGAGATCGCCGCCTCCGTCTGACCATGCCCGACCGACTGTATCGCACTCCTTACAATTTCCGATGCGTATGCCCCGTAATTTAAACCGATTGCAAGTGCACCAGCCATGAATGTTGACATCGCCAAATTTGGCACAATGAGCGGCAATGCATAAGCAAAGAAAAACATTTGCACAAGCAACGAAGTACCGCGAAACAATTCTACAAATACAGTCGACACCCCCCTGATTGCAACATGATGACTCGCTCGTCCCATACCTGCAATGAAAGCGATGCTATACGCAATGAGTACACTCACTAAAAAGACTTGTACCGTGACAATGAGACCAGTCATCATATACGGTAAAAACGTGCTGACATTCGTAAACATCTTTTTTACTCCTCTCCAAAAGTAAAGGAGGCATCAATTGGAATGCCTCCTTTCATCCACTCCATTACATATTGCAACGTTGCTCGGTTGTAATATCTGTCGGTGGCAAATTCGCTTCTGTGAAGCCAAATGCCTCAATAATTTCCAGCAATTCCCCTGATTCAATCAGCTTGGCCAGTGCTTCATTATACTCATCACGCAATTGCTCACCTTCCTCTGTTAGCGGAAACACAGCCGCACCATAAGCAACTTGTGGGACCCCTTCAATGAGCGGTTGAGTGAAATCGTCCACAAATATGATTTTGTCTGTATGTGCATTTTGAACTGCGGCATTCACTGTTGCGTCTGTCGCAACCATCGCGTCAGCCTTCCCTGATTCTAGGGCAGCAATGTTTGCAGGGATATCATCTGCAATGACAAGCTGAGAATCGTCCACGCCTAGACTTTTTAGCATATCAATTTGATTTGCGCCCGCCATGACCGCAACTTTGACATCACGGTTTTTGGCAATATCTTCATAACTCCTTAAATTTAAAGGATTACCTGCTGCGACAGCCATGCCCTCACCGTACTGAATTTCAATATCAGCAAAATTACCGTTTTCGCATCGCTCTTTTCGTATGTCCATTCCCGCAGTCACAACATCAAAATTGCCAGCATTAACGCCTTGAATTAATGATCCAAAATCAGCCACTTCTCCTTGGATGTCTTCATAGCCCATTGACTGAAACACAGCACGAGCAATTTCTGGGTTTGCCCCTGTCACCTCATCCTTCTCCATATCCATGTAACCATATGGTGCTTCGTTCGCAACACCAACACGAATGAGTTTCGCATCGCCCCCTGTTTTCTCATCTCCACATGCCGCCAACATTGATATAGACAACAATAAAAAACCGAATATTCTAACCTTTTTCATTAAAAAGCCTCCTTTACCATCATCGATGCAGCATAAAGAACAGCATTCACCGCCTTTTACTCACCCTTGCTCTTTTTATCATAGCATAAATAAAATGCTGTTTAAAACGAACTTTCTTTCATATATTGCCTTGTCACCGCACCTATTCGACTATTTCGCCAATATGTTAACTGACATCCTTTTCTCCCCTTTTTATAGCTCCATCCTCTTTATTGCGCCTTCATTCATTTTTAGTACAAAAAATAGGGTGCGGTTCATTTCACCACACCCACTACACTAACTAAAAAAGATCCACAACACTTGTCACAACACGCACTTTTTTATGATCAACGACAGGTCGTTGCGGATGAATATATACCGCATCCATACCAAGCAGCACTGCTGGTGCAACCTCATTAATGAAATTATCACCGATACTCACTGCCTCCTCTGGCTGTACATCATACTGTTGGAGCAATTGTTTAAATAATGTTGTCGTTTGCGCTGGTTTTTTTGCAGATGTCACGACATGTTCAAATGCCCCTGTTAAGCCTAGCTCCCGAAACAATCGGGCAACATCATCGGCATCGCTGTTTGTGACAACGACTGTTTGAGTTTTCCCGTTCAATATCCGAATATTTTCAACAAGTCCCGCAAGTGGTACAAGCGAAAAATCGTCGGATACCATATATTCTTTTGTCGCGACATAACTGTCATAACAATCAACCACACCGTGATGTTTGGCACAAACAAACGGATACCACCAACCATCCCCAATGGCAATCATGTTCTCAAAATCAAATGAGAGTACCTGTGGATACAATTCGTGCGTCTGTATTTCTGATAAAGACGCCCCTTCCCACGTATGTGCCTCGGTCACGCGCAACGTCATTGGATCCATTGTCAAAACGAGATCACGATTTACATCGTACACTTTTCCAATTTGGACGATATGCCGCCCTGACTTCATCGCCTCATAATCTAAAGAAAACATGTCTTTTTGCGAAGCAGCTACGTTTTCTTTTAACTTTTCAGCATAATAATCAAAATGATCGGTTTCCTCATATAAGGTACCATCTAAGTCAAATATAACCAGCTTATAACGATCTAACATCTGTATTCCCCCTCACACCTCTAGTTTAGCGGGAAAAACCACACTGCGCTAGTCATTTTTATAAAAAATGTCTCTTATTTTGTGATTTTGATACACATTTTTAGTTATTTTTGCAACCTAACTGTAAAATATTTTTGTTAAACTGGAGATGCTATACACATGCGCCCATTTCACCCTTTTCCCAAAAAATACGATTGGAGGCGCCCATATGACTCAAACTTTTTTATCTGTAATCGTTCCTTCATTTAATGAAGAGGAAAATATTGAGCCCTTTTATTTTGCGCTTCGAGATACGCTGTCTTTCCTTCAAGAGCCATGGGAAGTCATTTTTATTGATGATGGCAGTAGTGATGCTACCTTGCCGCTTTTGCAACGCCTGTCTGTCTGGCACCAAGAGGTCCAATACGTTTCTTTCACTCGCAATTTTGGTAAAGAATCGGCGATTTTGGCTGGTTTCAAGCATGCCCAAGGCGAATGTGTGATCATTATTGATGCAGACTTGCAGCATCCTGTCGAAAAGATTCCTGCTTTATTAGAAGGGTATCAAGAAGGGTATGACCAAGTCATTGCTTGTAGAAATAGAAAGGGAGAAAACATTATCCGCAGCACTGTCTCAGGGTTTTACTATAAGCTCATAAACAAAGTTGTCGACGTGAAATTAGAAAATGGTGTAGGCGACTTTCGATTACTCAGTCGTCGTGCCGTCGATGCACTCCTTGTTATGAGTGAGGGGAACCGTTTTTCAAAAGGATTATTTTCTTGGATTGGGTTTGAACAGAAAGTCATTTATTATGATAATGTGTGCCGAAAAAATGGACAATCTAAATGGTCACCTGCCAAACTGATTAATTATGGCATTGACGGTATCGTCTCTTTTAATGTTCGCCCACTCCGGTTTTGCCTGTATACAGGCGCTATCACACTCACTTGCGCACTGCTATATATTTTCGTGATGCTCATTGAAATCTTTCGTACCGGTATTGATGTCCCCGGGTATTTCACGATTATTTCAGCTGTACTATTTCTTGGCGGTGTTCAGCTTGTCTCACTTGGTGTCGTTGGTGAATATATTGGGCGTATTTATAATGAAACAAAACGTAGACCTCACTATTTAGTTAAAGAAACAAGTGAACAAAAAGAAAGGCAGCGTTATGAGCAAATTCAATCGTAAAACAATTCCGTACGGAGAAATATGCCGGTTTATTCTTGTCGGTGGTACAAACACAGTCATTTTTTACGGATTATATTTAGTATTTACTCAGTGGCTTCTTTTCCATTACATGGTTTCTCACGTCTGTGCTTTTTTATTAAGTATGGTGGTCTCTTATTTCCTTAATGTGTTCTTCACGTTTAATGTGCGACCTTCATTGAAAACATTTTTTCAGTTTCCATTGACGCAAGTCGTGAACTTGACTGTTTCTAGTGGACTTGTCTATGTGCTTGTTGAATGGATTGGACTCGCGCCTGTACTCGCACCGATCTTCGCGGTGTTCTTTACAGTCCCTATTACGTTTATTATGAGTGCAAAAATTTTAAAACAGGATGTTATCTCTCATGAACAATAAAAAAACTCTCTTATGGCTCTTTATTGCCAGTGGCGTCGTTGCGCTCTCCGCACACGCTTTTTTCTTTTACCAATGGGGACACGGTCAATTTATGGTCGGTCCGAACGATGGCACAGCACAAATGTTGCCGTTTAAACAGTTTCTCTTTGAACAATATAAAAATGGCGCTTGGTTTTATGCACATGACTTTGGTCTTGGTGGCGGCACTTACAGCCAACTCGCTTATTATTTCTCAACGAGCACGTTTTTCCTTCTTACTAGCGTTGTCGTCTACCTCGGACAATGGTTTGGTTTATTCGGACATGCTGACACAGTCGTTTTTTGGGGTCAAGCAGCCGTTTTTATTAGTACCTTTCGACTAATGATCGTCATTTTTACATCTACACTTGTTTTCCGCTACATGCGTGTTCCTTCCGTATATGCGTTCGTTGGGGCCGTCTTGTATGGTGCGAGTATCATGTATTTTCGTCATGCCGCGTTTTGGGAGTTTTTTGCTGATTCGTATGTATGGTTACCGATACTCGTACTTGGTGTAGAGAAGATTATTCGCGAAAAGAAGCCTACTTGGCTCATTATCGGAACAGTACTTACACTCATCAATAACTTTTATTTTGCTTATATGAACCTTATTTTTATTGGATTGTACGCATTACTCCGTTTGATCATGCGTTTTCCAGATGATCGCTCCACACGTATGACGCAAATTCGTCTATACATCCCAACGTTACTACTTGGATTCATGATCTCAGCCATAGCTTTTATCCCAGCAGCATATGGCTTTTTACAAAACTATCGACCAGCGTTTTCAGCTCCGATTGAAGCATTTAAAATACGGGATATTGTTTTATTTACGAGTAGATTATGGATTATCCCAGCTGTCTTTTTCGTACTCGTCTTTATTCGTGCGCTTCATAAGCACAAGCCATTTTTGCTGTTTACAATATTAACAGGACTATTTTTACTTTTCCACCATAGTCCACTTGCCGGAAGTGCTTTTAATGGTTTTTCTGCACCACAGTTTCGGTTTGAATATATGGGTGCATTTGCAGTCGCAGGTGCTGTTGCTTTTGGGCTACCAAAATTGCTCAACACCAACCGAAAGTCGTTATTCATCAGTGTTGGGTGTACAGCTGCTTTATTTTTACTTGCATTACTTTTTCTCGTTTTCTTCATTGATCCCAGCAAATGGCTCTTTCCTATACAATTATGGACCGTCATTGGTACAACCATCGTGACACTTTTATGTTTATGTCTGCGCTGGCAACGCGTTCTTGTCACAGCGCTCATTTTGTGTACAATATTTATTGCCAACATCTATCAATATGAACGGCTATTTGTGGAAGGAAACTTACAAAAGACGTCGACAGCCTTTTTACAAAGTGATCAATATGACGGTCAAACGCAGTCTGCGTTGATTCATCAAGTACTAGCGACAGACGCGCGCCCTTTACCGAGAACAGAATGGATGGCTGGTTTCCGTAATAACACGCCACTTGTACAAGACTTTGCTGGGAACAGTGCCTATTCAAGTATCTTTAATAAACACCTGCTGTTTTTCTATTACAACCATTTACAAATTGACATGAATCGTGAAAGTGTGAGCCGTTATAACGGTTTTGGTGATCGCGCGAATTTGCATAGTTTATTTCAAACAACGTATAAGCTCGTTGACCCTAAAGAAGATACACCGATTCCATATGGGTTTGTTTTAAAAGACACAAATGATCAATATCATTTATATGAAAATGAGCTTGTCTTGCCATTTGCCCGCGTCGCTACCGCAATTTATAGTGAAGAAGATCTTGCCGAGCTCAGCATGCTGGAACGTGAACACGCCATGTTAACAGGCGTCATCGCCCGTGATGAGATTGCGCGCGACACTTATGATGCAACCGCGACAGACAAAATGCCGCAGGCAACCATACACCCAGTTGGGGGGACATATGAAGACGGTGTTCTCACCGTCACTGAAAAAAAAGGTGGCATAGATATTAAGGTGGGCGAACGAGCAGAAAATGAAGTCGATGACTACCTTTCGTTTTACTTGAAAAATCGAGATGCTACTGCACCGCTCTTTCCATTGACTGTGAATGAATTTGAAACATCCCGAAAGTCACTAAAGTCGATTTATAAAACCGAAGAAAATCACTTAACCATTAGGGTACAATCAAGTGACACATTGTCTTTACGCGTCCCTAAAGGAAGCTATGATCTTCGCGATTTTCAGTTGTACAGCGAGTCATATGATCTCTTACGTGAAGCAAGCGAGACAAACGAACCACTCGATGTTTCCATTAGCAACCACCATCTTCATGTGACTGTCCCAAATGCGAAGGACGGTTCTCTACTGACCGTACCTGTTCCATATGAAAAAGGATGGGAGGTCACCGTTAATGGGGAAAAAGCCGATCTTGAACAAGTCAATTATGCATTTTTAGGTGTTCAACTATCACAAGGTGATAACGAAGTAAGGTTCTCTTATTTACCACCTTTCTTCCGTCTCTCTGTTGGCTTGTCGAGCGCTGGTCTTATACTCGCCATGCTTTGGCATATTTATCGCAAGAAGAAGACGCCGCAATAATTGTCGGCGTCTTTTCCTTGCCCCAATATGCAGGCCATGTTATGATAATATTTAAATTATTTTTGTTCGTTCGTTTAATACCTCCAGAAAGGAGTGTCTCAATGAAAGCTCGATTCAGCATTTTTATTATTCTCCTTCTCAGCATAGGTGTGGTTCTAAAATTATTTCGTGTACCTAGTATACTCTCTATGACCATCCTTCTCCTAGCTCTCCTCGTTGGGGCAGTCATAGCGCTCTCATACCACTCAAAATAAAGGCTTTTTTTGACGATCATCTATTCATTCGGTACAATAAGTACACATCATTTTTTCAGACGGGAGGAAAGCCTCGTGGGCAATAATAAACGTCGACCACCGAATGAATCATTTGGCATACTATTTGGCGTCATTATCGGCATCAGTGTTGGCATTGCGACAAAGAACATTCCTATCGGGATTGCCATCGGGATTGTATTTGGCATCGCGATTAGTTTTTACCAAAGAAAAGACGCGTCTAATTAAATGCATGATGACTAGGAACGGAAAGACTCATCCATCTGTATTTTTTCATGAGGCAATTGTTTTAAGAACCTCTCCACCCGCTCGCGGTAGGCAGCCTTCTCTGGCTCATACAGATGGTACAATGATGACAACACACGTATAGGGTCCCCGAAAAAGTATCGTTCATATAGTGTTTGCCGTATACCAAACTCCGTCATCGTCATATCACGAATACATCTAATCAGTTGTGTTTTCTCTTTTGCGGTCGTAGACTCGCCGCGCACAAACCGCTCCAGCTGAGAGGCAATCGGGGAAGCAAAGTCTTGTTCATTTGGTGCTGCAATGAAATGACTTGCGCCCAACAACTGCAACATCTCCACCAGCCGTGGATATGTTGCTTGGTAGTAAGAAACGGCAGCTCGCAACGGCTCTATCTTCGGCACCATCAATTCAAATTCATTTACTTGCGCTTGCGATTCAGCGGAGCATACAAACCCACGCATTGCCTCTAAAGCAATAATCATTTCGGCTATCTTTCCTTGTACATGCTGATGCTGTTCAATACCCATGACATCTACAAGCGCTTGCGCCAAGCCAAGTAACCACTCCGTCTTCACAACTTGTCGATTCGCCGCTTGGTAAAGCATATAAGCTTCTGCACCGGTCTTCGAAAAGAGATCACTTGTCAACAATTCATTGCGATACAAAAATACACGTGACCACGGGACAAGCACGTGATCAAAAACAACAATTGCATCACCTTCCTCAAATTGAGACGATAAAGGATAATCAAAAACAGATGTTTTACAAACTGATGGTCGGCATAAAAACCGCAATCCTTTCGTGTCGGAAGGAATGGCGAAACCATATAAATAGTCACTATCAACAAACGCTGTCGACGGTAAAACAAGAATCTCGTCTGTCATGCCCCCTTGTGTCGCGAGCAAACGTGCCCCATCAATCACCAAACCTTCCTCTGTTTCGTCTATAATTTTTGCTGCAATGGGCACTTCTTGATTTTCACCATCTGGGTAATAAGGCTTCCGGCTAATAGGTGGGTTGACAAATGTATGTGTAAACGTATAATCATGTTTGACGGCACGTTCGTAAATCCCCTGTATGTTTTCACCATACTCTACCCCCGCCTGGGAAAAATAAGCTTTTGACGCCGCCAAAACGGTCACAATCGTGTTCACATAATCGGGCGAACGCCCTAGTACACCTGCCGCTTCATTTGCCCAAAGACGCGTTGCCTTCCCTCTCTTTACTAAGTCTTCTTTCGTACGTGGCATTTCAAATGTAAAATTACTTGTATGATCTGATGATTGCAGCAGAGACTGATGAGAAGGTTCCTGTACCATATCATACAACTTTGCCTTTGCCTGCAACACAGACCTAAACGCCGCATGTTTCGTCAAACCACCTCTTATACATTCCCCTTCTAACCAAACTTCACTTTGCAACTGCGCAATCCGCTTCAAATACTTATCACCCGTGGTCATCGCCATCTGCTTCACGCCTCCTTTAGACGTTATTAGCGTATGCAACTGCCCATAGGAGCGTACCTCGATTTTTTCCTATATAAGTGTAGAAGCGCCTCGCCACCACGGCTAAGACGCTTTAAAATAAAACTTGTACACCATATATTGCACTCACAATGACAACCACAATCACTAAACTAGGCAAAAGGTTTGCGACTTTTACTTTTGTAACATGGAGCAAGTTTAGTCCAATGGCGACAATAAACACGCCTCCAACACTAGTCAATTCCGCAATCAACGTCTCCATCAATGCTGGTGGTACCCATGCGTGAATTTGACTTGCAAAAACAGCAATAAATCCTTGGTATAAAAAAACAGGAATAGCCGAAAATAAGACTCCGATCCCTAATGTTGAGGCAAACACAAGCGCAGAAAAACCATCAATCAATGATTTTGTAAAAAGTAATTGGTGGTCGCCTCTCAAACCACTGTCCAAAGGTCCTAAAATTGCCAGGGCGCCTGTTGCAAAAATCAATGTCGCACTCACAAACCCTTGAGAAAAAGAGCCTTGTGCTGCTTTACCGAGACGCGCCTCAATCCACATACCTACTTGATTTAATCGCTTATCAATATCCATACACTCACCGATGACCGCACCAATTAATAAACTGGCCATCACTATAATAAACTGTTCACTCGAAAGTGCCATATTGATCCCCATTACAATGACTGACAATGATAAAGCTTGCATAACAAGTAATTTTATTCGTTCAGGAATGCGCCGAATACGCACCCCAATAAGGCTTGCAAAAATGATTGCACATGCATTGACAATAACACCTAATAACACAGCTGTCTCTCCTCGATATTTTGACTACACTCGTAGTATACATCAATGATTGCTCACAAGGAAGAAAAGATTTTCCTTCCTATACAATTACCTGCCTTCATGATAAAATATGGCTCTAATGCTGATTCGTGTAAGTTTATTATTTCGTAAAAGAAAGGAGGCACTACATATGCCGACAGAACTATATGGATTACTTTTTGCCTTACTGAACTTCATCTTTCTCGTCATTTTCTATAAACTATACGGGAAAGTGGGTCTATTTAGTTGGATCGGTTTTGCGACGATTTTAGCAAATATACAAGTAACAAAAACGATTGAAGTGTTCGGTCTCGTTGCCACTCTTGGTAACGTCATGTATGCATCGACCTTTCTTGCGACCGATCTTTTGAACGAAAAGTACGGGAAAGCATTCGCACAAAAAGCCGTTTGGCTTGGCTTTTCAGCCCTATTGATCTCAACAGTCATCATGCAAATGGTCCTTTATTTCACACCTCATAATGAAGACTTAGCGCAACCCCACCTCGCATTTCTATTTAATTTTGCCGTCAAAATTTCTGCCGCTAGCCTTGCTGCTTATTTAATTAGCAATATGCTCAATGTCTACATCTTTGCTTTCTTTAAAAGAATGTTCCCTAAGCCTTCACTTCTTTGGCTTCGTAACAGTGCTTCTAGTTTAATTGGACAAGCATTTGACACACTGATCTTTTGTACAATCGCTTTTGTCGGCGAATATTCGTTGTCTATTTGGCTACAAATCGCACTGACCACATATATTTTGAAATTCCTTGTTTCTGCCCTCGCCATTCCTTTTATTTACTGGGCACGGCAAACAAAACCACTCATGTAAAAGCAGTTGCCCATTACAGGTCAACTGCTTTCTTTTGCAAACAATACCTTATGTTTAGGTTCACATCACATGTAACGTATATTACAAGCCTTCATCCTCAAAACGGTCTATATCATCTTTATGACCCACAACAATTAAAATGTCGCTTTCATGCACCTCGTCTTCTGGAAATGGTGCGATGTTCATTTCCTCACCGCGCTTAATGGCTAAAATGGTGACACCATATTTCGCACGTACATCCAACTGTACAAGCGTCCGACGACTAACTTTTTTCGTTGCCAAAAGCTCTACAATGCTATAGTCATCAGAGAGGTCGATAAAGTCAATGATTTTTTCGGAGCTAATATTATGTGCAATTCTTTTACCCATATCGAATTCCGGATGAACAACCAAATCAGCACCAATTTTGTCTAACACTTTTTGATGATAATAACTTTGTGCTTTCACCCATACTTTTTCAACCCCCATCTCTTTTAAAACGAGTGTCGTCAAAATACTGGCTTGAATGTTATCACCAATGGCCACAACGACATGACTAAAATTCCGCATACCAACACTTTCTAGCGCTTTTTCGTCCGTGCTGTCTAATTGAATTGCATGGGTAGAAAATTTTACGTGCTCATTTACTCTTGCTTCATCTAGATCAATCGCGAGCACCTCGTGACCCATTTCAAACAATTCCTTACATACACTCCCGCCAAAGCGGCCTAATCCGATGACAGCAAATTGCTTTTTCTTTCTCGCCATCTTTACCTCCACCCCTTCACACAGTTCAATAACAAATCGGATATGAAAAACTTCTCTTACGAGTGTGCCCGATCATCGCTATCATAACACACCACATTCTACCCAGTCATCACATTTTTCTATGGACAAATTAGTAAAAGATAAATGATTGACAATCACACTTATCCCCGTTAAGATATGCAGATGAGATCACCGAGAAATGAGGATTTGTTCATGGAACAACTTTGGTATTCGTTTAGCGATGTCATTCCTATCTTCACTGTTATGATTCCGTTCGTTCTAGGTATTAGTTGGCTGCATTTCAAACGCCAAAGAAAAAAAGGTCTTTCTCATCGAGAAGCTTTTTTCTTTTCTTCAACTGGTGCACTGTTCATTTTGTCTATCATCGGAATCCTATTGGTCACACTCCTCCCAATATATGGCATGAGATCTCAAACGTTACAACTAAAGCCCTTTTCAAGTATTCTTCATTTGTTAGAGTACTCGATTACAGCGAGTGTAACCATTCGCCTTATAGGATTTAATATGATCCTGTTTATGCCCTTCGGTTTGTTCTTTTCTCTTCGTTTTCATCGGAAAATGAGCGTGTGGACCATTACTTTTTTGGGTATGCTTTTTTCTACAGGAATTGAAACCGCTCAGTACGTATTGGCTATTGGACGAACGTCTAATATTGATGATGTCATATTAAATACTACAGGTACTTTTATAGGTGCGCTCATTGGATTATTGATCAGCAAACTATTTTTTAAGAAAACACGCAAAAAGTCTATTAGAAACAAATAACCTCTCCGCCGACTGGCAAAGAGGTTATTTGTTTCTTTAAGCTAACTCCAATGCAATTTCCATCATCTTCGTAAATGATGTTTCCCGCTCTTCTGGTGTGGTTTCTTGCTGCGTGAAAATGTGATCACTCACTGTTAAAATACATAATGCGTTCACACCCGCGTGCGCTGCATTCATGTAAAGTGCAGCCGCCTCCATTTCAATGCCGAGGACACCCATGTCTCTCCATTTACCTGCTGCTTCTTTATCCGCATTGTAGAAAATATCACTGGATAAGACATTACCAACATGCACCGCTTGTCCTTTTTCATCAGCAATCTTTTTCGCTTTCTCCAATAAGGAGAACGAAGCAATGTTGGCATACGTACCTGGCAACTTATATTGGCTCGCATAGTTGGCGTTTGTTGACGCGCCCATTGCCAACACGACATCATATAAATCAAGATCATCTTGTAATGCCCCACAAGAGCCTACACGGATCAAATTCTTCACACCAAAGACATTGATTAACTCCCAAGAGTAAATGCCCATGCTTGGCATCCCCATCCCGGTGCCCATCACAGAAATACGCTTCCCTTTATATGTCCCAGTATAGCCGAGCATATTCCGAACACTGTTAAACTGAACAACGTCTTCTAAAAAATTGTCAGCAATAAACTTTGCTCGCAGTGGGTCTCCGGGTAGTAATACTGTCTCAGCGATTTCTACGCCTTCTGGTTTAATATGTGCTGTATGTTTCATTTCGCTCATTTTTATCGACTCCTTTTTCTTCTACTGCCTTTTCTATTATAACCGAAATGAGGGGTTGTGCGCGCATCACTTGCACGCCTAATAAATGACATTTTTATTAACAGTTGTAAGAGGTCTATCCTTTGTTCATACAAAAAGAGACGTAATCTGTAGGTACACCTTGTTCTCCTTGTTGATGGAGCATCGCTGTCACATTCCCACGATGATACGTGCCGTGATTGACAACATGATGAATGAGGTCAGCTAACACAAATGACATTTGTCCCCGTTTCGGGTGCTCGACAACAATCGTTCGCTCGAGATCATCTTGTTCCGCAAAGAAGCGGTCATATTCTTCTGAAAGCGCATCATAGCAAGATTCCATCTCATTGATTGATACGCCTGATACTGCTGCTTTCCGACGCGCCACTTCCTCTGCAGACTCTTCAAAGGTACTTCCTTTCATCGTCTCCAACCATACAATATCTGCACCATAAATATGAGTCATTACTTCTGAAATAGAATCAAATACACTTTTTACATGTTCATGATACACGTGCTCTCGTAGTTGCTTCAAATGTTTGATCAGTTGCTTATTTGCCCACACATGATAATCATACATCGTCTTTGCTCGGTGACTTTCCATCGTCTCAGATCCTTTCTTCAAACATCCTCATATTAAATCACGATATTGCCTGATGTACTCATCAAGGAAATCAACACATTTTTCCCACATGTCAAGCATGCCACAATCTCAATAACTCCTGTTCACGCGCTTCTTTCAAACTCCCAAGCACATCAGGTGGGTCGTTTTGTAGCCATTGCACCGTGTCACGCACCGTCTGTTCAAGCGGGCGAAAAGTAAAACCCAACTTGACCGCTTTAGTCATTGCTATTGAAAGAAAACCACTCAGATCAGGTTGGTCACCGTGAGCCTTTTCTGGTATCCAGAGCGGCATCTCTACCCATGGTTGCACATCGTGCTTCTGCAAAAAATCATCGTCAACCCAAGTGAAATTTGCAGAAATACCGATCGTGTCACGACAAGTGGATAGGAAATCACCCATTGTCAATTTATAGTCAGGGCCAACGACGTTAAAGGTACCTATTGTCGAAAATTTAATTCGATCTATTATCCACTTCGCCAAATCTCTTCCATCAATCACTTGGATTGCCCGTTCTGCACGTCCGGGTGCTAACACCTCTCCCCCACGTAGCAGTCTCCTCATCCAATACACAAAGCGATCCGTACGATCATACGGACCGACGATCAAGCCAGGACGGACGATTAGTGATCGTCCAGGCATCGCTTGCTGCAACGCATCCTCACAATGATATTTCAGGGCACCGTAATGTGCCATCTGTTTATCATGATCCACATCATGCCGGTCGAGTGCAACAAGCTGCTCCGGCGTCAATGTAAGTCCATCCGAAGATTCCCCAATACTTTGTTGTGAAAAGTCGCGGTAAACACTGCAACTAGAGACAAAGGTATAATGACCAACGTTATGAGACAACTGTTCGACGGCTTTTCTCACTTGCGCTGGCCAATATCCAGACGTATCAATCACTGCATCCCACTGTCTTTTCCCTAATAAACTTACATCAACATTACGATCACCGTGCAGCACCTCAACATTCGCCAAAGGCTTTGTAGATGATATGCCACGATTAAACAACGTCACCTCGTGGTTTTGCGCAAGTGCTGCATCGATCAAGTGGCGGCCAACAAATCTTGTTCCTCCTAAGATTAGAATCTTCACATCATTTCCTCCTTTATTACTCGATTCGCTGCTTTTTGCTGAAGAAACTCTTTTTGTAGCTCACCATACCCCTTCATCATGCGGAAGGAGACAGCAATAACGACTAACAGTACACCAGCATAAATTAAGACTGTCGAGATCCCAACCTGCCGCGCGAGCCAACCACCGACGATTACACCAATAATCATACAAAGATTCATCACAGCATTAAATAAGGATAATCCACGACCGACCAATTCTTTTGGTAGTTTCATCAAAAAGGTGGCACCAAGTGGCACATTGTACAACCCTTGAGCCAAACCTGCAACCACACACCAGCCATATACTGGCAACAAGCCGCTCGCCTCGCGCAGAAATGTCAGCGGTGCAACCGCGATCATGACCATTCCAAATAGGAAAACTGACATTATGGAGAGCAAACCCGGTCCCAAATAACGACTCATGAGCTTAGGGCCAAACAACGCGCCACCAATCGCACCAATTGCGAATACGGTTTCTAGCAAACCAAAATGAAAAGCATTCGCTTGAAACTCCTGCAATAACAATGCGTTGTAGTTGGTGAGAAACAGCCCTAGCACCAACATGACCGGGATCATAAAGATCAACAAGAACCGCAGAGATGCAATCTCAACTGTTCCTTGAATCCCCATTTTCAACGACGCAAAATATGGCTCAGACAGCTGCTTCGTTTGCGCCTTCTGATCTTCTTTTAGCACACCGATACTGCTTAGAAGCAATGCGGAACAAAGGTAGGTCGCTGCACTGATCGAGAAGAGGAGCATCGGATGATCGATAACAAGCAAGAGACCCGCCAGCATCGGACCGACAATATTGATTGTCTGCACCGTACTTTGGAATAGCGCAATTGCCGTCGGGATGCTGTGATTCCCAACAATGAGCGGAACTGAAGCAATACGTGCTGGTTCAAAGATGCTTTTAGCAACACCTGTGAGTAGCACGAGAAGCAGTAACATCCACGGCGAATGAATAAAAAAATCATGCTCAGCATCAAGACCGCCCGAACGATGTCAGCAAAGATCATAATTAATCGTTTCGGAAAACGATCGGTTAACGGACCGACGAAGATACTTAAAACAGCAGACGGTACTAATTGCGCGAAAATGACAAGCGCAATCATAAACGGATCATTGGTCATCTTTGAAATCAAGTAAATAACGGCTATTCGGGCAATTCCATCACCTAAAAAAGCGAGCACGACCGCTAACCAATACTTAATATACGTCCCATCCTTGAGAAGTTTGAGCATCGCGCCCTCCAATTTTTACAACCCTATATGGTTGATCATTTTCTTTTCTAACGACTAGTGACGAATTGCCTTTGCACGTGCATTTTCCGTATGATCATTTTTCGCGTCCGAACGTGAGACACGTTCTCTATCATATGCTTCTGAAGGCGGGTGTACATTTGGTTAAACCATTCTTCCATCCCTATATTCAATACTTGCTTTAGTGCTTGGGCAGCAGGATATTTTACAACGACAATTAATTTTGTCTTCGCTTCATGTGCTTCAAAATACAAGGTGACTTCCCCTATAGGAAGCACTTCATTCACATTGCCTTCCGCATCAGAAAAATAGTCCGTGTAGACAATCTTCTCACCGTTGACGATCTCCTTATAAATGGCCTTTCTCCATAACTCCTCCTCATCTTGGTTCTTTTCCACACACTTCATACAAAAGTGCCAGGTCCCTCCTGGACGAAAATCAAGGTGACAAACCGGCAGTACCCAACCACGAGGCCCCCACCAATGTTTCAGATGTTCCACTTCAGAAAACATCTTGAACACCAACTCGCGCGGTGCATTAAACACGCGTTCCATTGTAAATTCTTGCTGTGTCATCCACTCACTCCTCCTCATCTGATTTGATACCCTTTGATTGTACCCTTTCCAAATAATGATCGAGACGTTCAAAACGTTCTTCCCACATTTTCAAATAACCCGAAAGCCATATGTCCATTTCCTGAAAAGGTTCCGGACAAAGGTGATAATACCGACGATTCGCATCAGCCTGCACTTGAACGAAACCAGTTTCGAACAATACCCGCAAATGTTTCGAGACTTGTGGTTGACGAAGCTCTAGTAAGGTGGCGATCTCTCCTACGGTTAAAGCACCACCTTGCAGGAGCTTCACAATACGTAACCGATTATGATCGGCCAATGCACTGAATATCGTGATCTTCATCTCTTGAATATCCTGATTCACCTCAATTCTTTACTGGTAAACACAATATACCATAAAGAGAATATTCTTTTCAAGGAATATTCAAACGTAAAAAAGCTCTTCATAAGCTCGCCGAGCTTATGAAGAGCTTTTTGTTTATCATGCGCTGCGGTCAGCTACCTTACATCATGCCGCCCATACCGCCCATGCCACCCATGCCGCCCATGTCAGGCATGCCAGCACCAGCGCCACCAGCATTTTCTTCTGGCTTGTCAGCAATGACAGATTCTGTTGTCAAGAACATCGCAGATACACTTGCTGCGTTTTGCAATGCAGAACGTGTCACTTTCACAGGATCAAGGATGCCTGTTTCAACCATGTTCACATATTCGCCTGTTGCTGCATTGTAGCCAATACCGACTGGCTCAGCTTTCAACTTCTCAACAATGATTGAACCTTCTAATCCAGCGTTATGTGCAATTTGACGTACTGGCTCTTCTAACGCACGAAGTACGATGTTTACACCCGTTGCTTCGTCACCTGTTGCTTCAACCGCTTTGACTGCATTAATGACATTAATAAGTGCTGTACCACCACCTGCAACAATGCCTTCTTCTACTGCTGCACGAGTTGAGTTTAAGGCATCCTCAATGCGAAGTTTACGCTCTTTCATTTCAGTTTCTGTTGCTGCACCAACTTTAAGCACTGCAACCCCACCAGAAAGCTTCGCTAAACGCTCTTGTAACTTCTCTTTATCAAACTCAGACGTTGTCTCTTCAACTTGTGCTTTCAACTGCGCAACACGCGCTGAGATTTGCTCTGGGCTTCCAGCACCTTCAACAACTGTTGTGTTTTCTTTCGTCACAACCACTTTTGCCGCGCGACCAAGAGAATCAATGGTTGCTGATTTCAAGTCAAGACCAAGGTCTTCGGTAATCACTTCAGCACCTGTTAAGATCGCGATATCTTCTAACATCGCTTTACGACGATCTCCAAACCCTGGTGCTTTTACGGCAACAGCGTTGAACGTGCCACGTAACTTGTTTACAACAAGCGTCGCAAGTGCTTCGCCTTCCACGTCTTCAGCAATAATCAAGATCGGACGGCTTTGCTGAACAACTTGCTCAAGCACAGGCAATACTTCTTGAATGTTACTGATCTTCTTATCTGTAATCAAAACATATGGGTTTTCAAGCACCGCTTCCATTTTGTCAGAGTCAGAAACCATGTACGGAGACGCATAACCACGGTCAAATTGCATCCCTTCTACTACTTCTAACTCAGTAGAAAAGCCCTTAGACTCTTCAATTGTGATGACGCCATCGTTACCAACGCGCTCCATCGCCTCAGCAATGATTTTTCCAACCTCTTCATCAGCAGAAGAAATCGCCGCGACTTGAGAGATGGATTCTTTTCCTTCAATTGGCTTAGAAATCGCTTTAAGCTCTTCCACAGCTGCATTCGTTGCTTTTTCAATTCCCTTGCGAATGCCCATTGGGTTCGCACCAGATGTCACGTTTTTTAAGCCTTCGCGGATCATTGCTTGTGCAAGAACCGTTGCTGTTGTTGTACCGTCACCAGCAATATCGTTTGTTTTGCTCGCAACTTCTGCAACAAGCTTCGCACCCATATTTTCGAATGCATCTTCAAGCTCGATTTCCTTTGCAATTGTTACACCATCATTGGTAATTAACGGTGAACCAAACTTTTTCTCAAGTACAACGTTACGCCCTTTTGGGCCAAGCGTTACTTTTACTGCGTTCGCAAGCGTATCTACACCTTTTAGCATTGAACGACGTGCGTCTTCACTGAACTTAATTTCTTTCGCCATTTGAATAGCCTCCTCTGTATCTCAAAATTTCCTTAACCAATGACTGCTAAAATGTCGCTCTCACGAAGAACGAGATAATCTTTACCTTCGTATTTAACTTCCGTACCTGCATATTTAGAAAAGATGACTGTATCGCCTTCTTGTACTTCAAGTGCTACTTTCTCTCCGCCATCTGTGATACGACCTGTACCCACAGCCACAATTTTCCCTTCCTGCGGCTTTTCTTTCGCAGAGTCAGGAAGAACGATCCCGCTCGCAGTCGTTTCCTCTGATTCGATTTGCTCAATTACCACGCGGTCTGCTAATGGTTTTAACATGGAAAATACCCTCCTTTGATGACATATGTAGTCTCTTTGTTAGCACTCGAATCAAACGAGTGCTAACACAACTACTATGATAATCATTTTACATCGATTTTGCAAGAGGAAAGCGCAAAATTTTTTTGTTTTTTTCTTTCCTGCATATCTTCATACATGAACCATGGTATGCATGTCCGAAACATTGTAGAACGAATTCTCCTTTGTTGGTTCATAAAGAAATGCGCTAGATATTTTTCTAATCGAACGATGCTATGATATAATGAAAGGCATAGCCACTGAATAAAGGAGTTTAAACGTGACAAAACGATACTTTCTTATTGTATTGACGTATATTGTGATGCAAACTGGATTCATGTTCGTCGTCGCCCGCAGTTTATCTCATTTCTTCGATATTGCCGATGGTTCCGTGCTCTTGGGACTGACTGCTGTCATCAGCTTTTCAATCGGTCTGCTTGTTATGTTGCTATTACTACGTAAAGATTCTGCACGCGGAGGCGACTTACCCGGGGAAAAGTCAACGATTGGCAGTACAATTGGTTGGTCAGCACTTGGTGTCGTCATCGTCTTTGTTGCACAAATGACCGCCGGACTGATCGAGACCTATATATTCGGAATTGAGCCTGGCTCTAAAAATACTGCAGAACTCGTTAGCTATGCCCGCGACTTTTGGGCGATGATACTTGTCATTGCAGTACTTGGACCCATTATTGAAGAGATCGTTTTCCGAAAAGCGATTTTTGGCTGGCTGTATGTCCGCACAAACTTTTTTATTGCCGCACTTGCAAGTTCACTCGTTTTCGCTGTTGTGCATATGGATTTTGAGCATATGTTACTATATACAACAATGGGATTTACGTTTGCCTTTCTATACACGCATACGAAACGATTAATTGTCCCGATCATCGCTCATGTTTCACTCAATAGTTTTGTGATTCTTACGCAAGTCATCTTTTACGATCAGATTGTCGAATATTTAGAACGCCACGGACAAACGATACCACTTATTTTTCCATTTCTACTAGGGGTGTAATATGAAAATTTCTCCATACGTACTCGGTGTACTCTTTTTTGCGATGGGCTTTGCCTTTATTTTCTTTGCGGTGAATCGTGTAAATGAAGAAGGGTGGGGATTTTTTGCGATCCTGTTCTCTTTCATCGCAGCCCATGCCTTTTTAACAAGTTACCGGTACGTTCATTTCGGTCTTTTATTAAACAAAAAGAAGAAATAATCCTTGCATGAAAAAAGCGATCTCCTATCATTAGTGATGAGAAGATCGCTTTTTATATTTCTACTTTGATTGGTATTTTTTGTACGTTGCTGTTGAAATCACAATACTTACTTCATATAAAATGAGCATTGGGACCGTCACCAACAAATGTGAGAGTAAATCCGGTGGTGTAATCAATGCACCAATGACAAGCAAAACAAAATACGCATACTTCCGTATTTTCCGTAACAGTGCCGGCGTGACGACACCTAGCCGTGTCAAAAACATCACGATAACCGGCAATTGAAATAAAGCACCAAACGGTAACGTTAACTGAAACAAAAACGAGAAGTACTCACTAATCCCATACATTTCTTCAATGTCTAACCGACTTGCCATCGTACTCATGAAACCGATGACAAACGGCAACAAAACAAAATAGGCAAAAGCTATCCCACCAAGAAACAAGAAAAACGCAATCGGAATATAGGCGAGCGTTGCCTTCCGTTCACTTTCCTTCAGCCCTGGGGAGACAAACGCCCATAGCTGATACAAAATGACAGGAATGATTAAAATGACGGCTGTAATCACGGCAAAGTTGACAAAGACCCATAATGAATCCGTCAGTCGAAACGCATTGAGTGACATCTCTTGCACTTGCGGCGCTTCTTGCAATAACTGGATGAGCGGTACCGCCAAGAAAAAGCCGCCTATCAACGCTACGACAAAAAAAGACAGGATCACAAGAATCCTCCGCCGCAATTCTGCGGCGTGATCCATTACGGACATCTCTTTTTGCGTCGCTTGATTATGCTTTTTCTTTTGAGGATTTGTTATCATCGTCATCTGCTAGTCCTTTTGTTGCATTTTTGAATTCACGTAATGTATTCCCTGCTGCTCTGCCAAGTTGTGGCAACTTCGACGGGCCAAAAATAAGCAAAGCAACAAGCGCAATAATAATAAGGCTCATAGGTCCAGGCATACGGTCATCCCTCCTTCTATAATGGATAATGTTTCAAAAAGTAAACAAGTGCTTGTAGTTCAATCGTTAAGTCTATATGGTGAACCCGAATATGATCAGGCACTGATAGGCGTACAGGCGTGAAATTTAAAATGCCGTGAATCCCTGCTTCCACAAGCTTATCTGCACTTGCTTGCGCTTGCGCCGCCGGAACGGTTAACACCGCAATTGCCGCTTGCTGCAAGCCAACTTGGTCGAGCGCTGCCCAGTCATACACAGGTACAGAACCAATCTTCGTGCCAATCTTATTTTGGTCGACATCAAATGCATGGGTAATGACTGTATTGTTGCTCTTAGAAAATTTATACTGCAACAATGCCGTCCCTAAATTTCCAACACCGACAACGACAACATTTGTGCGTTCATCTTGATCGAGTGTCTCTCTGAAAAATGATAACAGGTATTGGACATTGTAACCATACCCTTTTTTGCCCAGTGCACCAAAGTAAGAAAAATCGCGTCTAATTGTCGCTGAATCTACCTTTAATGCTTGGCTCAATTCCGTCGACGAAACACGTTGTTTCCCCGCCATATGTAAATTCTCGAGGAAGCGATAGTATAATGGTAAACGTTTCGCCGTCGCCTGGGGAATCTTTGGCTGTTCAGACTTCATAACCGCTCCTTCCTGATACGAGACATCAGATGGTAGAGCAATCGCGCTTTCCATCCACTCCCTAGCATGAAAACATCTATGCAGCTATTGATGCCAGCGATCGATGAATATCTGTCTTCGATGGAAAACCTTTGCCTCTATTGTACACCATTTCCCGTCCCAGTTGTTGAGATTTTTAGGCAATCTGATGTACACTTAAAAGACAATACTGATAACAAACGTGAGGACCTTCTACTATGATTGTACTACAATGTGCCCGAGTATCAAAATCATTCGGTGCGACACCGATTTTAAATAACGTAAAACTAGAAATACAGACAAAAGAACGCATTGCTCTTGTTGGACGCAATGGTGCGGGTAAATCAACGCTTTTAAAGGCAATCGTTGGTGAGACTGGCATTGATGAAGGAGACATCTCCATACCAAAGCATGTGACCATCGGATACTTGGCGCAACATACCGCGCTGAACTCGACACGATCTATTTGGGATGAAATGTGCACCGTTTTTTCATCACTGAGAAAAATGGAAGTCGGTTTACAGCAACTAGAAGCAGAAATGGCTTCTTCCCCTGTAGATGAGCCGCCTAGTGCAACCGAAAAACGACTTCAGGCGTATGATGCAATGCAAATCGCGTTTAAAGACCAAGGTGGCTACCAATACGAAGCGGATATTCGCACGATTCTTTCCGGTTTTGGCTTTGCAACATTTGATTACAGCACACCCATTACTACTTTGAGTGGTGGTCAAAAAACGCGCCTCGCCTTGGCAAAATTACTCCTAACCAAGCCCGATTTGCTCGTCCTCGATGAGCCCACAAACCACTTAGATATGGCAACATTAACGTGGCTCGAACAATATTTACAAAGTTATACAGGCGCTATCCTTATTGTTTCCCACGACCGCTACTTTTTAGACAAGATTGCAACGGGTGTCATAGAATTATCACGGACACGGACAACAACTTACAAAGGAAACTATAGCTATTATTTGGCCGAAAAAGCGCGGCGCTATGAACAAGATTTAAAACAATACGAGAAACAACAAACTGCCATCGCAAACATGGAACAATTCGTCGCGAAAAACTTAGCGCGCGCTTCCACAACGAAACGCGCCCAAAGCCGGCGCAAGCAGCTTGAAAAAATGGATAGACTAGACCGGCCAGAAGGAAGCGAAAAACAAGCAACCTTTTCGTTCACGATCCAAAAACAAACGGGAAACGATGTCCTGACCATTGACAATTTAACTGTTGCTTATGAAGACGAACCAATCTTCTCCGGACTCAACCTCTCACTCACGCGTGGTGAATCCATTGCTTTTATTGGTAAAAACGGTGCTGGCAAATCGACACTACTAAAGGCGATCACAAAGCAACTGACACCGCAAACTGGCACGATCTCCTTTGGCAGCAACGTCATTCTCGGTTACTATGACCAAGAACACGCCAAATTATCAAGCGGGAAAACGATTTTACAAGAAGTGTGGGATGACTATCCTTCCTTCCCTGAACAAAAAATCCGCACCACTTTAGGACAATTCCTCTTCAGCGGCGACGATGTTTTAAAAACAGTGTCTTCTTTAAGCGGTGGCGAACGAGCCCGCGTGGCGTTAGCGAAGTTAATGCTCCAACAAGCAAACGTGCTGCTCCTAGACGAGCCGACGAACCATCTTGATCTAGAAGCAAAGGAAGTGCTGGAAGCAGCACTAGTTGACTATCCGGGAACAATCATATTCATCTCACACGACCGTTACTTTATTAACCGCCTTGCTACCCGTATCGTTGAACTAGCAAACGGGACGGTCACCAACTACCTCGGCAACTATGATGACTATGTCGAGAAAAAACAAGCGCAAGCGGAACGGGCAGCACTTGCCGCACCTCAAGTCATAGATAAGCCCATCAACAAAAAGCAGTCTTTCCAGCAAGACAAAGAAGCGCAGAAAAGAGAACGAAAACGACTGCGGCGGATTGAAGCGATTGAACAAGAGATTGAGGAAACAGACGAACAGCTTAACGCACTCGAACAAAAGCTCGCCGAACCAGAAGTTTACAGCGACCATGTGGCTGCAGCGAAGATTCAGGAGGAGATAGACACGCTGAATGAGCGGAATGAGTCGCTGATGGAAGAGTGGGAGACGTTGCAGAGTTAAGGACATACGCACCACATGAAAACCCTGCCTGAACGGTTATCATAGTACCGATCAGGCAGGGTTATAGTTTACGCTGAAAACAAAACCAATAGATATATGATAAGAAAATCCGATCCTCTTTCCATAAACTTAGGAGAGGGTCGACTCTATCTTTTGAGGTTAAAAGTAAAATTAAAGCAAACAGATTTTCAATTTTCAACGTTCTCCAGCAACTATTACTACCACATACCCAAGGATACCATGCCAGCAATCACATATAACAAAATAGGTGCTAATAGTATCAGTACAGTTCCACCGGCTCCAATAGTTAGATATATAAACATTGTTATTACAAGCACTGCAGCACTACCAAGAAATAACACTGGAGAAGCATTCCTATATAGTTTGATAGCCATAATGCCTACGATTCCCACTGCGCCAGTAATCAATACACAAGGAACCGCTACCGATGAAAGTGAGGAAGCGATCCCTGCAAATAAGCCTTTTTCTCCACGCAGAAACTCTAACGTAATCACCGATATGATCGCAAAAAAGATCATACCTATGATGACACATAACCCAATTCCAAGGGATGTCCAGGACGCAAATAGTCCCCAAAAACGCTTACTTGAAAGCGCCCCTTTCTGTTTTTCTCCTTTTTGCCGAAAATGCGTTGAAAAGTCATCCATATTGTCCATTTAAAAGCACCCCCCTTAGCCAATCTTCGCCACAGCATTTGACCATTCCGACGACAATTCCTCTAGTGGCTCAATTTTCTCTGTGCTATCATCATCAAATTCAACCAAAGCTTCTGCTGTCTCTTGAGAATGGGTTCGTGCCGTTTCAGTTGCCTCAAACAAGCTATCTGTCTGAATGGGATTAATGCTTACTAAATCGTCCACAGAAGCAATCGTCGCATTGATTTCTGATAAGTTCTCTTCCGCCGCCTCTTCAAACGCATTCAATCCACTAGGAACCTTGTCTGACATGAATGATTCCCTCCATAGTGCGTTCTCGTCTTCCATCTCATTTAAAGTACCTCGAATACTTCCAAACACAATCATCGTTTGACTACGAAATTCTTTATACTTGTTAATGACAGGCATTTGTTGGTCTTGATAATGCTCTTTTAATGCATCTGCGCCTTCACCTTCTAAGACTCCTTCTAAACTCTTTAACTTCGCTACTGCTTTTTCAAATGCAACGATTGGATCCTTTCTCTCTGCATACTTTTTCACCACTTGTTTTAAAAAGCTGTTCGCTTCCGTAAAGTCGATTACTTTCATTTATATCCCCCAAATCTAGCCCATATTTCCTGCGATCTCATCGTCTTTCTCCCAATACTGAATGATGAACTGCCGATGCCTAGCTACATTCTCTAACGTCTTCTCCATCCATGTCGTAATCTTTCGCTCTCCTTCATCAGCCATTGCAAGCGACCTACTCATAAACGTAGCCTTTGTCACCACCACATCGTCTCCCACGTTGGTCATTACTGAATCCGCCATCATCTCTGCGGCTGTCTGAAGCTCATATAATCCTTCTAGCGTATTGACGGAGACAAGCAAGTGTTTACCAGCCCCGCCCAAACCGAGCATCATTTTCAATTGGCGATAAAAACGCGCAACGCCATCTTTCCCCAGGATCGCTCCAATACTTGCCAGATACACCATTGCTTCGCTTCTACGTGTAGGATCGTTTAACACTTCCATCATCTGATTCCATGCAAATTCATAGATTAGGACTTCGATCTGGTGATTGTCCATTTGGTCAAATTGCTGCATAATGTCATAGACATGGCGCTGCACAGTTTTGTTGTTTGCCATCACCACCGCCACAGGACCAAATCTCCTCACTAACTCCGCTATGTGGAAGACTGTAAGACTATTTGCAATGTCATCCACCGAGTGCGCGCGACCTGTTCCACGAATCATCTCTAAGACCGCTCCTATAAATTCACGGTAGACATACGGACTGATACCAAACATGTCTTCGGCATACGTTTCAAACAGGTTTGGAAAGTGAGGCGTGTCCAAGTTACCAAGATATTGAATATCCCCAAAAAAGTGCGCGTAAGGAATCTTTTGCGCATACAATGGTTCACCTTTGACACGAAGGTGTTTGATGTGGCCGATCTCGGCTTTGTAATAGTCCTCGGCTAGAGCTTTGAGCTCTTTTTCGGAGAGGGAGTCTGAATCTGTTTTTCCGGTCACCCTTTCTACGTGTCGTCTAAAATCATCATCTAATCTTGTCAACTGATGTAAATGAACTGGCGCTGCGTTCAACCCTCGAACGTCTGTAAAACTCTTTGTTAGTAATGCCAACGTCGCAATGAGATGTCCTCCTAGTGAGTGACCATCACCATAACGCTTCATGTCGCCAGCATCTTCACTTGAAACTTTGTTCTCAATCTTTCCCTCTACCTGTTCATAAAATTTCACTGCATCTACAATTTGATCATCTGCTACACCACCTGCGACACCATACAGATCATAGAGAATGTCATGCGGTTTATCAAGCTCCGTGCCACGGGTGATATAATAAACCTCATTCCTTCCGGATTCTGCATTGTAAATATGAATTGCTGCGCCATCGAAACCAGACCTATCACCACTTTTTTTATCGATGTTTTTACCGTCGCTTTTATAGATTGTAATATCTTTGGCTTTCACACCGGTCACATTATGTTTTTTTAAGATCGCTTCAACCGATGCTTCATCAAATGTGTGACCTTTTTTCTTATCCTCATACTGTAACTCGACTAACTCATTTCGAACCTCTTCTGAAAGTGACATGCTCTCTACCTCCCATTAGCGAAATTTGATGTTGCGGATAAATGTGTCAAAAAAGCTGGCTTCTTTTTCACCATTGTTTCCACATGCTGATTCGTTTTCGTCGGCACAATATAAGCTATATTTTACAGTCACAGATTGGTTGCCCCCTTTGTTCTGGATCAGCGCAAAATATTGATTAGCGTAACTATCTTTTGGATTAGAAAACACTCCCTTCTTACCTTCTAAGCCATGATGAGAAGAACCGTAATAAATGATGGTATCGTCAGTTTCGACCTTCTCATGCTGACCATTGTAGCTAACATCTTTTAATAAAATGCGCAGATCCAAATTAATCATATCTTGATCTGTTTCTTCTCCAGCACTGTATGTTGTAAAAATAACCCCAGCGAACACATCTTCTGGTTCTCCTTCTTCCCTTTTCTCATACATACTAAGCACTTCATAATGATCCTTAGTAATATACATCGCTGCGGCGTCGGACAAATAATACCCCGACGGAAACCACATCGTATAGTGCCCATTCTGAGATTCAAAGAAATGAAACCCGTCATCCACCTTCACACTTCGGTCAATAAACTTGCTCGTGAAAGTATCATCCAATGCAATGTCACCTGTTTTACTCATGTGATTTGCCAACACAATCCCTCCTACTGTTAATGCAATGATTCCTATAATCATGACAATCGTTTTCCACCATTTTTTCCAAAACAAACTATCACACCTCTCTCTTAGTTTCATAATAAGCTATATATCCATTATGTAAATAAATACGGTATGATTCAATCTTAAAGAGGTTTATGTAATATCAACTACCAATGTATCCTCTTTATCAATGTTTTTACCGTCACTTTTATAAATCGTGATATCTTTAGCTTTTATATCGGTTACTCCGTGCTTTTTAAGATCGCTTCAACTGACTTCTCATCAAATGTATGATCTTTCTTCTTGTCCTCATACTGTAATTCAACCAATTCGTTACGAACTTCTTCTGAAAGTGCCACTTTCTCTGCCTCCTTTAGCGAAATTTGATGTTACGAATAAATGTGTCAAAAAAACTGGCTTCTTTTTCACCATTATTGCCGCAACCTGATTCCTCTTCGTTTGGACAGTATAAGCTATAATCAACTGTTAAAAATTGGTCTCCTTCCTTGTTTTGAATCAGAGCAAAATATTGATTAGCATAGCTATCCTTGGGATTAGAAAAAACACCTTTTTTATCCTCTAAAGAATGATGAGAAGAGCCATAATAAATGATTGTATCTTCGGTCTCTATCTTCTCGTATTCACCATCATAGCTGCGATCATCCAACAACATCTCTAAATTATTTTGGACCCTCCATTGGTTCATCGCCCCCCTATACATGGTATAAATCGTACCAGAGAATACATCTTCCCTCGAACCGTCTTCTGCTTTCTCATACATGCTAAGCACCTCATAGTGGTCCTGAGTAATATACATCATTGGATCATCCGACAAATAATACCCCGACGGGAACCACATCGTATAGTGCCCATTCTGAGATTCAAAGAAATGAAACCCGTCATCCACCTCCACACTTCGATCAATGAATTTGCTCGTGAAGTCATCATCCAATGCAATGTCGCCTGTTTTACTCGTATGATTTACCAATACAATCCCTCCTACTGTTAATGCAATGATTCCTACAATCACAACAATTGTTTTCCACCATTTTTTCCAGAACAAACATATCCCACCTCTCTCTTAGTTTCATAATAAGCTATATATCCATTATGTAAATAAATACGGTATGATTCAACCCTAAGAGGTTTATGTAATATCAAATACTAACGTATCCTCGTTGTGAATATGAATAGCTGCGCCATCGAATCCCGTCTTATCGCCGACTTTTCCATCAATGTTTTTACCGTCACTTTTATAAATCGTGATATCTTTAGCTTTAACATCAGTCACATTATGTTTTTTTAAAGTCTCTTCAACTGACTTCTCATCAAATGTATGACCCTTCTTCTTATCCTCATACTGTAACTCAACCAATTCATTTCGAACTTCTTCTGAAAGCGCCATTCCCTCTCCCCCATTAACGAAATTTGATGTTGCGGATAAATGTGTCAAAAAAGCTGGCTTCTTTATCACTGTTATTGCCACATACCAATTCATCTTCGTTGGGACAAAACAAACTATACCTCACTGTTAAAAATTGGTCCCCTGCTTTGTTCTGTATCAGAGCAAAATAATGGTCAGCATAGTTGTCTTGCGGATCAGTAATAAAGACATCCGTGCCTTCAACGTTGAACTTAGAAGAACCATAATAGATGATTGTGTCTTCTGTCTCCATCTTTTCATGTTCACCATTGTAACTAACATTTTTCAATAAAATATTCAAGTCCAAATCAATAATTTCTTGAGTCACATCTCCACCACTATATGTTGTATAAATAGTCCCAGAGAATACATCCTCCCTTTCTTCTTCCTCATACATGCTAAGCACCTCATGATGGTCCTTAGTAATGTACATCATTGGATCATCCGACAAATAATACCCCGCAGGAAACCACATCATATAGTGCCCATTCTGAGATTCAAAAAAATGAAATCCATCATCCACCTTCACACTTCGGTCAATAAACTTGCTCGTGAAAGTATCATCCAATGCAATGTCACCTGTTTTACTCATGTGATTTGCCAACACAATCCCTCCTACTGTTAATGCAATGATTCCTACAATCACAACAATTGTTTTCCACCACTTTTTCCAAAACAAACATATCCCACCTCTCTCTTAGTTTCATAATAAGCTATATATCCATTATGTAAATAGGAGAGAATAGATTCAACTGTATCTGGAACAACGCCAAAGAGTTGATCTTTTTTCTGCTCCCTCGTCATCACCGCGTTTTCTCCTAGAAGCCGCCATACTTCTCTCTCTCACTAATCACTGCTTGATAACGCTGCCTTCCACTTCCGCTGTTGCCCTTCCAACACACTTAGTTGTCTTTCCGCAAATCCAATAGCGTTTGTATACTCTCTAATTCCTTGTCGTTTGTTTGTTAAGGCATCTTGCACCCAGCCGATCACACGGTCAATCTTGTCACCACATGAATTGTACTGCTCTCTTATGTCACTGCGGTGATCTTTTTGTTTATCCGCCTCTGTCCCTGCCCACTCTTCCCGTGTGATAGACGGGTCCCTGGTGAGCGAACTGTTGTCATCGAACGTAGCTTTTTGCGTCTCTAATTCGTCCTTTGCTTTTTGTAGTCGCTCCTCTTCGCCTTCAAGGCGACTTTTTGTATTTTTATATCCTCGTATTTGGCTTTTTTTCATGTTAATCGCTGTTTGATACACCGCCGTCCCTCCTCCTCTTCGTTCATTTCAAGTCATTCTCCTGCATCACATTATGATCATACAGGAGAATGATTGCGTCTCTTTAAACGGTTGTCATTGCTGGTGTTTCCACTGCACTATCGGGAATTTTGATTTTCGTCGTCTCACCATCTACCGCATAGTAACCCATACCGACTTTGATCGCTTCTTTTCCGCCTTGTAAGTTTTTAAGCACAGTCTGGTCTCCTGCTTTCACAAGTAAGATGCCTTGACGGACTTTTCTTAGCTCTGTTCCAAATTCGTTCCCCGCGGAGAATTCGCCGGTATTACCTGCCGCAATCACCTTTAAGCCTAAAACAACTTTAGCCCTGCCCACGTTCATTCAGGCAGGACTACATTACAATACATTAAATTCTCTCTCACTCACAATAAGTATTCTCTTCCTAACCAATCTTCGCCACCACACTCGACCATTCCGACAAGCTCTCCTCTGACGGTTCCAATTTCGCTATGCAGTCGTCATCAAACTCAACCAACGCCTCTGCCGTCTCTTGTGAGTGTGTTCGTGCCTCGCTCGCTGTCTCAAACAACTCGTCTGTATGGACACGATCCGTACTGACTAAATCACTCACTGAAGAGAGTGTGCTATTAATCTCTGACAAACTTTCCTCTATCGCGTCCTCCAGTGCATTCAAGCCACTTGGAACTTCATCTGACATAAATGACTCTCTCCACAGGGCTGTTTCCTCGTCCAAACCTAGCATCGTTACACGTGTATATTCCAACGAAACAACTGCGTGATCGTTAAACTCTCTTAGTTTGCTTATGGTGGGTGTCTGCTTATCTCGGTAGTGCTCTTTAAGCGCTTCTGCGCCCTCTCCCTCCAACACGCCTTTTAACTTCTGCAACTTCTTCATGGCATTTTCAACAGCAGTAATTTTTTCTCTCACCTCTACATGCTTTTTCACCTGTTGCTGCAAGAAGCCATTTGCTTCCGCAAAGTCCAGCACTTTCATCTTCATCCTCCTCATCTAGCTGATGTTTCTTGCAATTTCTTCGTCTTTCTCCCAGTATTGGATGATGAATTGTTGGTGCGCATCTACATTCGTAAGCGTCTTCTCTCCCCAAATGGTTAGCGTCTCTTTAAATTTATCACGCATCGCAAGCGCCCTATTAATGACAGTCATTTTTGTCACCACAATTTCATCATCTACGCCTGATCCAGTTGCAACTAATTCTTCCGTGGCTACCTCAAGCTCGTACAACACTTCCAATGAATCAATCGATACAACCAAAGGATGACCCGAACCACCTAAGCCCAACAGGATTCTTAATTGGCGATAAAACAACGCAACTTGATCTTTCCCAAACACTGAACCGATATTTGCGATATACGCCATGACTTCACTGCGGCGGGATGGGTCTTTTAATGCTTCTATCGTACTTCTCAAGGCATTGTACATGACAAACTCTTCCATAACCACATCAATGTCATGCAAATCAACTTGGTCAAACTGCTGCCAAATTGTTATCACTTGTTTCAGGAATGTAGGATTGAACAGCATAAGTACCACCACCGGACCAAAGGTCTTTACCAAATAAGCATAATCACCTGGTCCCAGGCTATCTAATAAGTTCGCTGTATCATCCACAGAAACTTCCTTTCCAGATCTTCGGAGAAGCCACAGTACCGTTGCCATAAACGAATGATAAATCGCTCGATCAACATTAAACGCCCCTGAGTCATAGGTGTCTAGTAAATTAGGAAATTCAGGGGTGCCCATGTGACCAAGGTAATGAATGTCACCAAAGAAGAAGCCAAAAGGTATTGTTTGCGCATACAATGGTTCTCCCTTAACACGATACTGCTTAATATGGGCGATTTCAGCTTTGTAATAATCCTTGGCTAGGTCTTGAAGCTCTTTTTGGGAGAGGGAGTCAGCATCCTTCCCACCAGTTACACGATCAATGTGCTGCCTGAACTCATCATCTAGCTCAATCAATTGTTTCAAGTGAACTGGCGCCGCATTCAACCCACGAACATCTGTAAAACCTTTTTCTAGTAATGCCAATGTCGCAATAATATGTCCGCCTAATGAATGACCATCTCCGTAGCGTTTAATGCTATCTATATTTTCATTCGAAACTGCTGAAGAAACATTTTCCTCTACTTCTCGAAAAAACTCTTGTGCATCTGCAATTTGATCATCTGCCACACCGCCCGCTACACCATACATATCGTATACAACATCATGCGAACTATCTAGCTCCGTTCCTCTGGCTATATAATAAACCTCATTCCGTCCAGACTCTTCGTTATAAATATGGATAGCGGCACCATCAAAGCCAGATGTTCCACCAATTTTACGATCAATGCCTTCTCCATCACTCGTGTAAACCATCACATCTTCGGGCTTAATGTCATTAATCTGGTGCTGCTTTAACAATTCTATAACCGCATCTCGATCAATCGAACCATACTGTAGTTTAACAAGCTCATTCCTAATTTCCTCTGAAAGTGCCATCTTCCCTACCTCCATTAACGAAATTTGATGTTGCGGATAAAGGTATCAAAGAAATGAGCTTCTTCCTCTCCGTTGTTACCACACGCTGATTCATCTTCATTAGGGCAAAATAGACTATATTTCACTGTTAAAAATTGATCGCCCTCTTTATCTTGAATCAATGCGAAGTACTTATTAGCATAGCTTTCTTTCGGATCGGTAATAAAAGCTCTTTTATCTTTTAATCCAAAGTTAGAAGAACCGTAATAAATAACGGTATCTTCTGTTCCAATTTCCTTGTGATCACCGTTGTAACTAACATCGTCCAGCAACATTCTTAAATTCGTATCAATTCCTCCTTGAGTTACCGCCCCTCTATACATAGTTCGAACCTCTCCTACAAACTCATTTCCACCTAACTTGTGATCTCCGTCCTTATCTTGGCGCATGCTCAAACGCTCATAATGATCCTTACTAACATACATCGGCCCTTCTTCCTTCAAATAATACCCCGACGGAAACCACATCGTGTAGTGCCCATTCTGAGATTCGAAGAAATGAAATCCGTCATCCGCCTTTACGCTGCGATCAATAAACTTGCTCGTGAAAGTATCATCCAATGCAATGTCACCTGTATTACTCATGTTATTTGCCAATACAATCCCTCCTACTGTTAATGCAATGATTCCTACAATCACGGTAATTGTTTTCCACCATTTTGACCAAAACAAGCATATCCCACCTCTCTTAGTCTCCTACGTTACTAATCCTGCTGCGATGCTGTAAGCCAGTTTCGTTGTTTTTTTCTTAAAGTGTTCAGGTCTCTTTCTGCCCAAGCAATCGCGCCGTTATATTCCCTAATCCCTTGTTGTGCCCGTGATAGCGCATCTTGTACCGCTTCAATGGCACGTTCAATTCGCCTACCTCCTAACGCGTGGTTCTTCCCTAATTGGCTACGATAATCCGTTGTTTGTTTCCTTGCCTCTTTGCCTTTCCACACTTCCCATAAAATTTGCGGATCCCTAATGAGTGAATTGTGGTCGTTAAATACTGACTGGCTTGCTTCTAGTTGCGTTTTTGCTTTTTGGAGTCGCTCTTCTGCTCGTTCAAGGCGGCTTCTTTCATTTCTGTAATTCCTTAGTTGACTCTGTCTCATATTAATTCTTCCTTGATACACCGCCGTCCCTCCTCTTCTTCGTTCATTTCAAGTCATTCTCCTGCATCACCGTATGATCATACAGGAGAATGCTTGCGTCTCTTTAAACGGTTGTCATTGCTGGTGTTTCCACTGCACTATCGGGAATTTTGATTTTCGTCGTCTCACCATCTACCGCATAGTAACCCATGCCGACTTTGATCGCTTCTTTTCCGCCTTGTAAGTTTTTAAGTACGGTCTGGTCTCCTGCTTTCACAAGTAAGATGCCTTGACGGACTTTTCTTAGCTCTGTTCCGAATTCGTTCCCCGCGGAGAATTCGCCGGTATTGCCTGCCGCAATCACCTTTAAGCCTAGGTTTGCGCCGTTTTTGACGGCATCGCTTAACTTGCGTGTTGTAGCCGAGTTCCCGTATGGGTCGGCATCTCCGGTAATATTTTGACTGATCTTCGCCAAGTTGTCGATCACAAGGATGATTGGTTTAAAGATTGGTGATGGCTCCTGATTGCTTAGTGCCGCTTTATATAACTTGCTGCGAGCTTCCATTGTTTCTGTCAAATCATCCAACCACGCAAGTGTCTCTTCTTCCGTATCAATCGTGCGCAAACGGTCATCTTGAATAAACTTCGTTAAGGCATAGCTTGGTCCGTCGCACAACACTACCTCTTCCACTTCTCCTTGGAGATAAGATGAGATGAGCACTTTTAAGACGTTTGTCTTCCCTGAACCAGGAGTACCGATCACAAGGCAAGAAGGGTGTGTATCAAACTTCGTATAAACGGGCTGAACTGTGACTTCATCTAAACCAATTGGCACGTGATCGCCTTGACGCTGCGCCCAGTCTTGCTTGAAGGCTGAGAGGGTGAGTACCGGCGGCAACATCGCCATCCCTTTTGGTCGCGATGCTTGTTTATACTGGCTGTTTACTGTTTTAATGGCTTTCTTTAAGTGCTCCAGTACTGCAGATTCGCTGTCACCTGAAACAGGGAGATACATTTGCGCAAAATCGCTCGTTTTTCTCGCAATGATCCCGCGTCCTGGAATTGGTTCAATCGCAAGTTTCGTTCTGCCAAGTACGGTTTCTATTTCCGACTGACCGATCATGTAGTGACAAATCTTCATCGGCATGTTGTTACGGAGCGGTGCGCGCACCACGTTGGTAATTTGCGATGAGGTGATCATCATAAATACGCCGTAAGACTGGCCGTCCCGGGCAATTTGAATGTATCTCGCATCGAGTGGTTCAAATTCTTCTTTCACAAGCTCATATCCGTCAATCACCACATACATGACTGGCAACGGTGCTTCTGCCACCTCGTTGTACATGCGGATATTGCTTACTTCTTCTTTGGAAAATAGCTCACGTCTTGCTTCAATTTCCTCTTGGATGAAGTCCATCATCTTTTCGATTTTCGCGTCGTCATCCATTTTCGTGTAGTCTCCCGTATGAGCGAGTTGCTTTAATGGCAGAAGGGCCCCATTTCCGAAGTCAAAGATATAGTAGTGGAGCGCATCAGGACCGACCACTTTTGCAAGTGACAATAGTAACGTCACGAGCGTCGTCGATTTTCCGTAGCCACCAGAACCAAATACCGCGACGTTTGTGTCTTTCATCCATTCATAGTACACCGGGTACTGCGCTTGTGCTTCTGGGTCGTCTGCGAGCGCCAGTGGAATCTTAATTGTTTTATCGTCGCGCTCCCACACCGGCTGGACAATACGCTCTTCAAGAGGATCAAGCCACGGGCTCGGGGCTCGCTGAATGCCCATCTTTTCTGTTGTTGCGACAATTTCATGTGTGACTGCTTCAATCTCGGTGATACCTTTTTCGTGTTTCTTTTTCTTTTGATCCGTTTGTGTATCTGAAATCATTTCTAAACCCAAGTCATGGACGCGGGCCACGTCATTTTCTTCTTCGACAATGTCTTGCATGTACGGCGCACCTGACCAAGCGGCTTGAAACAAGTCGTATTGCTCGTTGTTGCCGATTTGCAAGTAGCCGCGTCCTGTTTCTGTGATGTTAGCCGCATCGGCATTTTTGAGGATTTCTTTTGAGTCTGCCTCATCTTGTACTTTTAACGCCACTTTGAAGCGGGAATTACTCCAAATTTGTTTGTCGACTACACCAGGCGGCTTTTGGGTCGCTAGTAAAAGATGCACCCCAAGGCTTCGTCCAATCCGTGCCGCTGACACAAGTTCTTTTATAAAATCAGGTTCTTCTTGTTTGAGTTCCGCAAATTCGTCACTGATGAGAAATAAGTGCGGCATCGGCTCCAGTGCCTGTCGTTCTTTATAGAGTGCCATATAGTCGTTAATATGACTGACGGAAAACTGGTCAAATAAACGTTGGCGCTTTTTGAGCTCTGACTTAATTGACAAAAGCGCGCGTTGCGTGAAGTTCGGGCTGTCGGCGATGTTCGTAATGACACCTAAAAGATGCGGAATATCTTTAAATGGTTGTGCCATGCCCCCACCTTTATAGTCAATTAAAAGAAAGGCGACTTCATGTGGATGGTAGTTTACTGCTAATGATAAGATATACGTTTGTAGAAACTCGGATTTACCAGAACCTGTCGTTCCTGCAAGCAAGCCGTGCGGGCCATGCGCGCGTTCATGCACATTTAATTCTAAAATATCGTCCTTCGTTTTATAGCCGACTGGAACGGATAGCGAAGCTGCGCTGTTATTTTGTTGCCAACGCGCATCAATGTGCAGCTCACGTGCTTCTTTTGCGTCAAATAAATCCATAAACGACACTTTATCGGGAATTGAACGGATCATGCCGAGTTTGTGGTCAAGAGAGAATAACTTGCGGGCAAAGGCTTCATTTGTCTCTTCATCGTGCGGTTCAAATTGGAATCGTTGATGTGCCGCTTTCCGTTCCTGTAAAACAATTTCTCCTTCTCGCTCATTGATCGCTTTCACCACCGTATGCACATGTTCAGATAAGTTTTCCTCTACTTTTGTCATAAATAAAACAGAAGCGTCAATTGCTTTGTCTGGACCTTCTAAGTACTCCATGATGGCGTGTTCGCTCACAAGTGACCGATCTGCGACGAGAAACATCACGTGTGGAGTAAACCGTTTGCGCTTGTTTTGGTCTCTTGATTCTTGTTGTAAATCGCGCTCACGTAATACTTCATATAATGAGCCTAACAATTGATCACGTGTTTGATCATTGTAAATCATGCCTCTTGCATGCATACCAATCAATTGAAAATGTGGAAGCCACTTCATCCAGGCCCAATTTTCATAATCATTTTCATGAAAGATCGCCACAAACCGTAAATCGTGGTAACTGTGCGCAAAAGCAAGTTGCCCAATCAATTGCGATACTTCTTGTTGCACAATGTGTGGGTAGCCCACATAACCAATTGCGCCACGCGATAGGTTTAAGCGAAGCGGAACATCTTTCACTGTTTCATAGGCTTTATATAATTTATCTGATTCCTCCAGCAGATGGTCGCGGTCACGGTTCGCTAAATCCCCACCTGGTTCGGACAATTGAAAACTGACATGCACATCTGCCCGCCCAACACTGACATGCATAAAGTCTTCGTCTTGAGGCGTCTTCTCCCAAATACGCGCATAAATATGTTTGGTCATATATTTAACTTCTTCAAATGGAGGAAAGTGGTAGTTCAGCGCATGACGTTGCTTTTCCGACAACTCATGAAGCTCTTCTCTTTTTTCATTTAAGTAGCGGTTATATACACGTTGTCGTTTTTCTTCCTTTTCTTTTGCAATACGCTTATCACGGAAGTGGCGTGTAATCGACATTGTAATCGTCGCAAGCAGCATCGTCATCGTAATGATGATATAAAGCCCTCTAGGAATAAACAACATCACCCCTATCATTGCAAGCAACATCACAAATGGAGGTAAAATCAACATCCAGAGCGGTGTGCGGTTGTCTTCAACCTCCTGACTTGGAAATGAAAATTTCACACGATCATCTGGTTCTTCATAAATCATCCGTGGGGTACGACGGTAAATCGGGTAATGAACCTTTGTCTCTGACGTCGGATGTGCTGTTTCAGGCAAGTTCGTTTCATATTCATGATGCGCTTTGATCATAAGCATGTCTGTTTCTTCAATGGTGAAAGTGTAAAAATTAACCCATAACGTGTCGCCGTCTAATACTTTTGTTGGTTCGGTTACTTGATGGCCGTTCACATATAAAACAGATGTCGTTGATGGGTGAACGATCCAGCCATTCGCTCGTGTCTGTAGGAGCGTACATATTTCTGTACTCTCTTGAGCAATGGTTGGAAGAACAATCTCGGCTTGTTTTGATGCGCCTTGAGAAATCGTGAGTGTTTTCCTCTTACCGATGTAGTAGGTTTTCTCGTCAAATACTTTATTTGTAAATATGAATGTTACAGTTCCTTGCGGCGTGGTATACGCATAGCGTTCATTCGGCTGTAGTATTTGTTTCATCCCTAACGCATCTGTAAGCAAACACTGATCTCGCGTATCGTCTATTTGAACATGTACAACTGTATTTTTTAAGATTGAAATAAACACATCTGAAGTAAGGGCATCTCCTATTGAGACATGGCGGTCATCAAGCTGGGTGACCTGATAGGTTTGATCATAAAACATCCATACTTGCGGATTAACATTGTTTCCTTGAGACGGCATTACTCATCACCCCCCGTCCTCTTTGCCTTTGTCGTCTTCCTGATTATCTTCTTTTTCTTCCTTATGTTTCTCTGTTGGTGCTTCTTCTTCAGCTTCCGGTTCTTCTTCCACAGTGGACGCGCCCTCTCCAGATGCTGGGATGGTCTCTGCTTCTTTCATTTCTTCCAGCGTTTTCTGGTATTGGGCAAGCTCCGCATCAACTTCTTTTAACTTTTCTTCACGTTCTTTGCCGGATAACTGTTTATCGTTACGAATTTGTTCGCGCAACTTGACATTCGCATAAACGAGCCACTCTGGGTCTTCTAAACCACGGGCAATGTCAAGCGCCTCTTCATTCTCACCGCGACCAATCGCAATCCAGTACTCAAAATAATCTTCTAGCGCTTGGAGCACAAGGATATTTCGCAAGTTTTCCCGCTGTTCATCTTTCAGACTCTCGACCGCAACGTAAGATTGTGCCAATTGATACTTCACGACTTTTGGCATTACACCCGTTTTGTACGGTTCAAGCACATCAATCACTTCACTATAATTTTGATTCAAGTAAGCCGTGTGACTTGCGGTGAATGCTTCTTGCCGGGGCTGTACAAAAGCAAAGGTGTACACCGTGAAAAAGATCAATGGAACAAGTGCTGCAATCGTGCCCACGAGTGTCCATTTTCGCACAAGCCACTTTCTCATTGGCATTTTATGATACTGTTTCTCACGCGCTTCATGTTCTTTCGTCCAACGTACAATTAATGTATGTAAGCCTGAAATCGTTTCTTCATTTAATATGCGTTTTGCTTTTTCGGACATTTTCAGCGTACCTGTATTGTTCATATACGCTTTAAAATGGTGTTCTCCGTCTAACAAAGTAAGCAATGTTGCACGTAATTCCGCAAAAAGCTTGGCATCATCTTTCACATAGGGAGGCAAGCTCTCTTGAATACCGTAATAAATAAACGATACACTCAGCCCTGCATCTACCAATACATTTTCGGGAGAGATGATCAAATGAAGCCGTGCACTGTCATGTTGCTTCACTGCTTGGATGAGAGAGTAGGCAACAAGCAGCTTACTAGCATTATCTTTTTCTTTTAGTCTGTGAAAAGGGATCATCCCTTCCTCGGGGGCGATGACCATACACAATTCGTGTTTCTGTTTCTTCCATGTTCGTTTCATGTTTGCGTCATATTCTTCTAAAACGCCAGGTTCCAGGTGCGTCGTCAATTTCACTTCTGACTCTTGGAATCGTAACAGATATGTATTTGTTTCTTTGTCTCGTTCAAATATGGCGCCTGTTTGTTCTTCTAAATAAAAGGCTTTTCTCTTCTCCACTTTTTTATCCCTCACTTCCTGATCATAATACCTCTAAACGATCCCCACTCGTCACGTAGCTTTCTGCCAGAACGTCATGTCCAGAAAGCGTCCGTGCTTTATTTTGAATTCGCAACCAGCTACCTTCACGTCGTGGCACAGATAGTTGTTCGATTTTCCAAACCGTGTCAACGACTTTTTTTGCCGTATATTGATCAGATAAACGTAAATCAAACTGTTTTCCATTATATCTTCTCATGTCAATTGTCACTTGAATATACATCGTTTTTCACCTACAATATAAGATAAGACGCAAGTTACATACATAAACTGCGCCTCATCAAGTATTCATTCATTTAACCGCGGATGCGGGAAGCAATGTTTGCATCATTCTCTTCAATGGCATTAGCTGATTGTCGCAACTGTTCTGAGATTTGAGCCGCTAATTCCTTCATTTGAACGAACGACGGCCTCAATTCTTCGTATTGTGAGACAAATGCCTCTTGTGCGGCACCTTTCCAACTATCCAGTAAAAATCCTTTCTCCGTGTCCAAATCCCCTATGACACTTTCAGTATTCTCACTTGCTTTCATATACCTGTCCGCGCTCCCACGCAGTTCTTCCGGTTTTGCATCAATATGTTGCGCCATGTGAATCTCCTCCTTAATTTGGTTTATCATAGTAATTCCTAGAAACAATTTCATTTTAACATAGCAACAATCAAGTGTATATGATCATCAGAAAATGTAACCTAAAGTTTATAATTTAAGATTAATTATTTTGATTTTATCGGCGTTACGTTAAATGTACACTGGATTAGCAGCATTCTAAAAGTGTTGAGCTGTTATAGCATATGAAAGGTATCCTTGCTTCTAGAGCAGCATTTCATTACTGTCATATTCCAACTCCGCATATTCTTTTTCACAATCGCACAACGCCCCCTACCTCAACCGCAGCTCAACACTAACAGGGTTATGGTCACTATGTTCAAACCTTAGATCTGTTCCTTCTACCCGAACAATTTCTATATTTGGTGACACTAAAAACCCGTCAATCACCGTCTCGAACGTTTCCCCTTCTACGTATGGTGCAGATAAATCTCGCACCGTCATCACCTCACCGTCGACAGCCCATTGAAAATCACCGGTATTAAAGTCGTCTGGCAACTCTGCCACCCACTCTGGCCATTCCCCTATATTTTCCTCCTGCAACAATGCTTCCGACAGTAAATGATTCCAGTCTCCACCTAAAATAACATAATCACCATTCCCGTAGTACTCATGCATATATGTTTCTAAAAATGCGAGTTGTTCTTTTCTGACTTCAGCGCCTCTATCGTAAGCTGACAAATGTAAATTTACTACCCGCAACGTCTGACCATTTTCAACTGGTATTTGATGTTCCACAATCGCCCGATCTAAATCAAATAATCTTTTTGGCCACGGCTCGTCTCCAGGTAATTGAAACAGGGTTGCCTCATCAATCTTGTATGTTGAAAATGTCACTAACCCCGAGATCACATATCCCATTGGATTCAACACTGGGACAGGGACCCATTTGGCATCGTAGTTTTGTCCAAACGTCGCTGCATAGTCAGTTAAATCGTCTTTAAAAAATTCATACTGATTGATATCAAAGGAGCGCGAAGCTTCTATATCCACCTCTTGTAGCAAAACAAAATCAGCCGCTTCTTCTTGTAAAAAAGCAAGCATATGAGCTAAATTTGTAGACGTCTGCGCTTCACTACTAGCGCGCGACCCCTTTCCACCATCCATAAAAAAATCTTGGTCATTGTCTAGTCCCGCATAGCCAATGTTAAATGTTGCCACTTTAAATGTGTCGTCCGTACGCAATACTTTCTCCTGCTCATTTTCAATTTCGACGGACAACATATCTGGCGGCGTTTCGTTTGTCACCGTCATAAAACCAAGAAAACCACCCAAACCAAGACATAAAAGGAATACAAGTGCAACCATTCCTTTGACCAGTTTCATTGAACCCCCTCCCGTCTCCTAGATTTCACGACGGCTCCCGCTCTCGTTGTTCCAAGTTTTTAGCAGTCTTGCTTTTATCGACGTTTTTCTCGTCTTCAAACGTCCCCATCAACAGGTCTAAAGATGGATTGGTCACACCATACCAATAATTCTCATTTTTAAAGTGATGCAACAAATGGAGTTTTTTCATCCAACGTCCCCATGCTGTTTTTGGAACAATCGGACGATGCGCGACATAGTGGGTCCATTCATAAAAGAGTAAGTAGCCAAGCAAACCAGTCGTGAAGGCGATCGCCAAATGCCATTGTCCAGTAACCAACCATACAAGCCCAAAAGCGATACTAATGAGGGGCAAGCTATACCATACAGGCAAAAATAGTAGCTTCAAATCATTCGGCGTCACATGATGGTCGTAATGTAAACGTTTGATTAACTTTAATAGCGTCAAATTTTTGGGTGGTTTCATATGAAAAAGAAAGCGATGAATCGAATACTCACTCAGCGCATACGCTGCCATCCCTGCGACAACAGCGAGCCACGTCGTCCACTGACTAAAAGAAGTTAATGTCCAAATCAATCCAATCACAAATAACAAATTCATAATAAGAACATCTTTGTGACCAAAATATTCAAGCAAATACTTTTTCACGAGAATCCCTCCCACATGTTTGTACAATATGTATATTGTCGTATCACTAAAGGCATTCATGGATGTGAAACATGTTGTACTATTTATCATAACCCCCAATGTAAGCGCTGTCAATTTCCGGCTTAATGCTTTTTACTTCGCAGCGCAGTTAGGAAACCGCAGCAAAAGCTGCGATCACCCCTGAAATGATAGCTGAACTCACAAACCAATGCTTCACACTTTTATGGTCAACACCAAGGATTGTATCAAAAATTCCTTTCAGAACAAAAACGATGATAAATATAACGACAAATGCAGCTAAAAATATCATTCCTGCACTCCTCTTCTTCGCAAACATCGTCCCACCCCACGTAAGAGGATATCTACCTACTTATTCAAACGATCGCAAAGATAATCCCGGTCGGCCATTCAATGCCATATCACTTGTACACCCGTGCACCCACATACTATGGGCTGCCGCGCCAATCATGGCAGCATTGTCCGTGCAAAGAGACAACGGTGGGATCGATAATGCTGCTCCGGTGTCCGCTAATGCTGTTTTGAGGGCCTTCCGCAATGTATGATTCGCCGCCACACCGCCAGCTAGGACGACTTGCTTCACTTCATATGTTTGCACTGCTCGGGCCGTTTTTACCGTTAACACATCAATGACACTTTCTTGAAAACCGCGCGCTAACGCCGGTAAGTCTGTCTCAATCCCTTTTTGCCGATCATTATGCAGGCGATTTAAGACCGCTGATTTCAACCCACTAAAACTAAAATCATAGCTACCCGCTTCCAGCCACGCTCGTGGTAGTTTAATCGCTGTATCTGCTTCTTTTGCCAGCTTTTCAACATTCGGCCCACCAGGATAAGGAAGAGACAATGCCCGCGCCACTTTATCGTACGCTTCTCCTACTGCGTCATCACGTGTTTCGCCAACGGTTTCAAATTGGCCATCTTTTTTCATGTATATTAACTCGGTGTGTCCACCAGAAACAACGAGCGCTAGTAACGGATACGCGAGCGGTTCTACTAATTGGTTTGCATAAATATGTCCAGCAATATGATGCACGCCGATGAGCGGGATCCCGTGAGCGAATGCTAATGCTTTGGCAGCATGGATGCCAACAAGAAGCGCGCCAACCAAGCCAGGCCCTTCTGTCACCGCGATCGCTGTTAAATCGGAGAATGTCACTTTTGCTTTTTCCATCGCTTCTTCAACAACACGCGTCATCACTTCAACATGGTGACGCGAAGCCACTTCCGGCACAACTCCACCGAAGCGGGCGTGACTCTCCATTTGCGTCGCCACTACATTCGCGCATATCTCTCTGCCATCACGAATAACCGCCGCAGCCGTCTCATCACAACTTGTCTCGATCGCTAAAATCAATGTCACTGATTTTCACCTCCATCACCCATGCATCTTCCAAATCATCCGCATAATAGTTTTTTCGAACTGCGATTTTCTCAAAACCAAGTTTTTGATATAGCGCTAAAGCGGGTAAATTAGACGGGCGCACCTCTAGCGACAATTTTCCCGCACCAACACCGTGCAACCACGTCATCACAAAACGTAACAGCCACTCTCCGTATGCGTTGCCTTGCGACTTTTTATGAATCGCAATGTTTGTAATTTGTGCCTCGTCTATGACTTTCCACACACCGCAGTATCCAATAATCTCTCCTGCCGATTCCATCACAAAATAATGAGCCACATTTTTCACCCTTAACTCAGACTCAAACGCTGCCCTTTTCCACGGCCGCTTAAACGCACTACGTTCGACTGCCAACACTTGATCAATATCAGCAAACGTCATCATCCGTATAGCTGGTTCACTCGAAACGCCTTCCTGTTGCACGTTGCCAGTTCACCTCCGCCTCAGCTAACTGCAAATATTGAGGAACAAAATCATGAATGGATTCGACAGGTGGCACTTGTTCGCCAAGTAAACATAATTCCCCCGGTCGCACACTTGCAAGTTGGGGCGCTGTAAACAACGCCTTGTCGCCAAGCACTTCTCTAATCTTCTTCTCATGTAAAGACACATCTTCACCGACAAATAGACAATGTTCATCCCGTTCTTTTAATTGCTGTAACCATACATCGGAATGAATGTGTGTCTCTGGTAACACGACATGCGTCTGCCCTTTTTCAAATCGGTATGCAGCGGTATATATATTTCCGCGCCGGGCATCAATGAGTGGCACAACAACCGCATGCGCGATATATTTCCCCGCTTGCGCCATGTACATGAGCGTGGACACGCCCACAAGCGGAATATCCAATGTCCAAGCAAGGGTTTTTGCAACCGTCACTGCCATCCGCACACCCGTATATGAACCGGGACCACACGCGACGACAATACGTGTTAAATCCTTTGGCGTCATCTCAACTTCTTGCAGTAACGATTCAACTGTTGGCATTAAACGCAGCGCATGGTTTTTCCGTAAATTAGTCATATACTCACCGATAACACCATCTGCATTTGCTACTGCCACACCGAGACGGTGAGACGACGTATCTAAAGCAAGGGTATTGGTCATCTCTCCATCTCCTCCAATCGTTTCTCGTAACGACGACCGAGCGCTTGAAACGTAAGAAGGCGCACTGTCTCTCCTTCAGTTGTCATCGTGCACGCAAGCCGTTCTTTGGGCAACTGTTCCTCAATCAAATGTGCCCACTCCACAACCGTCACACCGTCTCCATAAAAGTAGTCACTTAACCCCAAGTCGTCTTCTTGTCCTTCTAGCCGATATACATCCATATGATATAGCGGTATACGTCCGTCGTATTCTTTGATAATTGTAAATGTCGGGCTCGTGACCATTTTCGTTACACCAAGCCCTGCTGCGAGACCTTTTGTAAAATGAGTCTTCCCTGCGCCAAGATCTCCATCAAGCGTTAATACATCACCCGCTTGTAGCAACGTCCCTAATTTCTCCGCTAACGAAAGCGTCTCAGCAACTGTATTTGTTTTAAACCTTTGTTTCGTCATTTTCGTCACCATGCCTGAAGTGATTAAAGCCCTTCTTTGCCAGCAGGACTTCTTGCTCTTCTTTTTTTATGTAAACAGCTGGTACACCTGCGCGCACAAAGCCTACCGGATAAAATGACCGGCCAATCGCACTTGCTTGTTGCTGCAATGATGCCAATTGGTCTTTCGACGTCGTACCAAGCAGTTGAAAGTCTTCTCCGCCGTACAAACCCCACTTTAAGCCCGTTTCTTCGTCTACTCCGTGTAACTGCGGGGAAAGAGCAACGATTTCCTCTCGATCCAAAACAAGCTGTACACCACTCGCCACGGCAATCTCGTGCGCCTCACTGGCTAGCCCGTCACTCACATCATTCAACGCAATCCGTCCACCCGAGCTTGCGCATATACGTCCAAGCGCTACTTGCGGTGCCACTTCTTGATGACACAAAATATAGTGCTGTTCTTCTGCGGTAAATACTCCGTGTCGTGTCTGCTCGTTCAGTAAGGAAAATCCCGCCGCAGAACCGCCGACAGGCCCTGTTAAGAACACGACATCTCCCGGTTGCGCCATACTTCTTTTTAATGCACTTCCCGCTTCTACAACCCCAATGGCTGTCACGGTGATCATTAAACAAGATGGAGACGAAACGGTGTCACCACCGATTAAATCCATTTCTAGCGGATCGGCAAGCATTTTCATCCCTTTATAAATCTCTCGTACCTCATCAGCCGACCATGTAGTAGGGATTGCAATTGCCACTAGATAAAACTGGGGGCGCGCGCCCATCGCTGCCAAATCACTCACATTAATCCCAAGCGCCTTCTGACCAATTTGACGTGCGTTTAACGTGTCTTTCCGAAAATGAATCCCTTCCACCATCGTATCGACACAAACGACTTCTTCATAATGAACGTTACTCACATAAACAGCCGCATCATCACCAATTCCGACACGCAAACGCGATTGATAAGTCTTTTTCGGTGTAATACTGTCGATAAAAGCAAATTCATCTTCCACACGTTTCACCCCCTTGCGACGTCACATCCACTGTCCATAGCATACCCCATCCACATCTTTTGTGCAAAACAAGCACATAAAGAAAAGACTGAAGCATAGGCCTCAGTCTTTCTAGTATTGCGGGGGGCGGATTTGAACCACCGACCTTCGGGTTATGAGCCCGACGAGCTACCGGACTGCTCCACCCCGCGTCGTTAGTAAATGGATGATTTTGCTTTTATATAGCTTAAACTCAATCCAACAAATATAAATATACCATAAGAAGTTCATAAATGCAAGGATTGTTTAAAAGAAAGCCGCCCCTCCCAGAGGAGAGGCGTTAATCAAACGTTTATTTAAAACGCTCTTTTCTTCTACGCGGCCACAAAGGACGCTTAACATACTGAACCATTGTCGCAAAAACCACGCCCCATTGTGCTTCGGATAAAGTGCCGATACGGTCATCGGCCCCCATCCGTAAAGCACGTTTTAGCTGTTTAAGCTGTGGTTTAGTGAACACCCCGCTAAGCGCGACATCAATTGGTGCGTATGGTTGCCTTAATGCATACTCAACCAAACCGAAAACAGCATTGTGATACGCATACGCAACCAGTGGTTTTTGTTTCCGGTCAATATACACGAGCGCCGAGTCAACTTTCGGACGTGGAGAAAATTTTTCTCTTGATATCGCTCGAACAAAACGAATAGTAAACCACATTCGCCACGCCACCACATACGGATCTTTTACAAACGGTGACGTGAACCGTTTCGCGGCCCCTTTTTCCATCACAATTACGCCCCGTTCGAAGCCACTTTGCGGATTTGACAGCAACAGCTTCATGATCGGTGTCGTAATTGCATACGGAATATTGGAAACGACGACAAACTTTCTTTTAGGGAGCCGCACACGACGAATATCTCCTTGAATAATCGTTGTATTCCCTACGGTAGCCATCTTCCTGCTCAATACCTCAACAAACTTCCGGTCATATTCCACCGCCAATACTTTGTGCGCTTGCTCACTTAAAATCGTTGTCAACGCTCCTTTGCCGGCACCTAGCTCTAACACCATATCTGTTGGACCCACTCGTGCCTGCCTAACAATCTCGTGTAGTAACTTTTTATCATACATTAAGTGCTGTCCTAAATCATTGGGAGGCTCTCCCCGACTCACTTTTTCCTGTTGTTTATTTCGTCTTTTTCTTGTCATGCTAACCGTTCCTTTCTCTAATAAAAGTCACAAGCTCTCGCCTATGAGAAAGAGTAAAGGAACGTTGCCTTATCTTTATTTCTTGAAGTCTTTTCATGAGTGTTACTTAGAACGGCTAGACAAATAATATGCACGTTAACATACGTGTGCATTTTGATGGCTAGCCATTTTTCTAAACACAAAAAAGAGAGGCAGAACAACCACCTCTCTTCACATCTCATGTATCATTACCCGTTTGAGGTTGCTAAAAAGACAGACTGATCCCGTTTACTCTACTCACAAAGCAGAGCTTTCGAACGTATAAAATTACGCGTTCAAAATTGGGAAACGACGTCTGACTGAATACATGTTTAGCAATCCTCCTATCATCTAGCTTCAATTCTCATTATATACCCTATTTTAGCAGGAGTCAAAGCTTTTCCTACTGCTAAGAAAAATACCCCCTCACCGCTTATCCAACGTCTCTTGCTTAGATGAGAATGACCATTGACACATTTCTAAGTCCTGTATTACAGTAAGTAAATGTGATACTTCGTAAGAACAACTAAACTAATTTCCATAGAGGTGGCTATGATGCAGCATGAACACATTGCACAATACCAACAACAAATTGACAACCACATTAAAAAACTCGGTGGATACTGGCGATCGATTTCTGCGCTCGCACGATTGAATGAAGAAGTAGGTGAATTGGGCGAGCTCCTATTACAGGATCGATTAAATATAGATGAGATCGGCACCGAGATTGCCGACATTTTCGTCATTTCTACTTGTATTGCTAATCAATACCTTAATTATCTAGATGAAGAATATACACTCATTGGTGCTCCTGTCGCTATACGTGAGCTCCAAAACTTGCAGCAACCTTTTCCAATCAAAGACCGCTTCATTCTTATTACGCAGCGCAGTGGTAAAATTGCCCGGATCATTAATCATTACGAAGGCGACAAGCCTAAAAAACACTCAGAAAAACCTATGCGCCTCGGGCATGAGATTGCCACGTTGCATATGCAGTTACTATTTTTAGCGCGCGATTTCGATTTAAATGTGTTTCATTACATTGACCGTGTCCTTGCCCACTCCGCAACACGAGACAAAGACAGATTTGACATCACCCACGACCCCACAACCGAAGCATCTCGCACACATTTTCTTAAAGCAATGGAACATCACTATGCCCAATTTTTATGTAACGCCAAAATATGGGGCAGTTATGAATGGGATCCGGAGGCGTCTCTCCCTGACAACCTTCGTCATAGCCTACCTTCCTTCATCCGATTCACGAAATGCGCTACACCAGAAGGGTTAGATGGATATGTGTTTGAATTCCCTGTCACTGCAGATACACCATTATTTGAGCATACCATTCTGAATTTAGCCGGAGACTCGGCAAAAACCATTGATGATAGAAACCAATGGTGCTTCACTTTTCAAAATACCGAAGTCATAGCGACTGCCTTGCCCTATGAAGAAAACGATCAACACACCCAAGACAGGAAGAGCGATTTCCTCTACATTCGACTTTTGTCTTCTACCTGTCCGCCGTGGGAATGAGAAAAGACTAGCGAGGAGGTCTCGTTCATGGATATTTACTTATTAAGGCATTGCCAAGCGAGCGGACAAGAAGCTAATGCGCCGCTCACTAACAAAGGATATAAGCAAGCAACAGCATTACAACACGCCTTGCGCGACATTCATATAGACAGCATCGTTGCCAGTCCTTACAGACGTGCACTTGACTCCATTGCACCAGTTGCTCAATCAAAGGACATCGCTGTTAAGGAAGACAGACGTTTAGTTGAGCGTCGCCTTTCCAGTAATCCCATAGAAGACTGGCGCGAAAAACTAAAAGCCACTTTTCACGACTTCACCCTCTCTTATCCTGGTGGAGAATCATCTGAACAAGCACAAATCCGTGCTATGAGCGTTTTAACAGATATACAGACAGAAAAAAGAGATTGTACCCTACTCGTGACGCACGGAAATTTACTTACACTAATACTTCACGCGTTTAATAATAACTATGGCTACGACGTTTGGCGCGAGATGGAGACACCCGATCTTTACCATATCAAAACAAGGCATCTGCTGCACATGGATGACATGAAAAAAATCAAGCTGCATGTCTAACGTTGTTCCACAGAAACCTTCTGTACCATATCAATTTCTTTTACAAGATCGTACACACTTGTAATGTACATTGTCCTTGGGATTGATACAGAGATATCCAATTGTTTACATCCATCTTCTAAGTCTTTAATTTTCACTTCGCGCACAATCATGCTGTTTGTGCGTCTTTCTTTCCACGTCTTCCCTCGATAATGTAATCGCTTAATTAAGTGCGTTGTCAGTGCGCCTTTTTCCATGACTACCCGTAAAGCCACATCTGTCTGACTTAACGACATTGGTCCAATCAATTTAATTAAGGCTGGAATGACGTTGACTGACACTAAAATTAACACCACAGTCAGGAAGGCTTCTTTATAAAAGTTCGCCCCAATGGCAATCCCAATCCCCGATGCTGCCCAAATCATGGCTGCCGTTGTAAGCCCTGAAATTACATCGTTACTTCTTCGCAAAATCACTCCTGCCCCTAAAAAACCTACCCCGCTCACTATTTGCGCTGCAAGACGCATAGGATCCATATTTTGAGACGATCCGTTCGTAGAAAAATGCAAATAAGCTTCCACTGATACAATTGTAATCAAACAACTTGCGATGCAGATTACCATACTTGTTTTAAGGCCCAGCGGTTTATGTTTGATCTGCCTGTCAACCCCAATTAAAAAACCAGAAAATAAAGCTGCACTTAACTTTAATAAAATAACATCCATATTTGACCACCTTTCATTTCTTTATTAATCATTGTCTCTGTATAGAGGCTATTTTCTATTATAATACATTGAACATGCGCTCAAAAAATATATAAGACGCGCTCAATTCAGCACGCCTTATCATTTATTATAGTGATGTCTTTTTATCCCCAGGTAAGAGCGTGTCAATAACGTGTGTAAACTCAGGAACGTCACCTATTAAAAAAGCTGGAAGTAAAAGTACCGCTAACACAAGGGCCATTGGTACACGAATGATCGAACATAAAAGTCGTCTCATGAAAAACATCCCCTTCGCCCTTTTGTTAGTCATGACCTCTTTAGAGGTTGCTTGTTACTATACTACGACTTTCATAAAAAATCAACAATTTTGTATCAGTTTTATATACAGGAAACGTAGCTTATAAAAAACACATCTTCATTTTAAAATGAAGATGTGTTTTAATGTCATATCAACCCGGCACCGATCTACGCTCGCAGGGGGAAGCCCCCAACTACTATCGACGCAAAAGAGCTTAACGACCGTGTTCGGCATGGGAACGGGTGTGACCTCTTTGCCA
>NZ_FMYM01000015.1 GCF_900096965.1 Shouchella lonarensis
ATCAAGATGCGCTCAACATCATGAACAAATACCCGCGCAGCACATTTGCTGTACTCGATATAGCGGGCCATAACTTACAAATTGAGCAACCACAATTGTTTCATGCGCTTATCAATGAATGGTTGGATAGAATAGAAACCTAGTGTAAAAGGTTCACAAGGGAGGCGTTTGTAAATGATAGAAACAAAACGACTATGTTTACGTCCGTTTACAGAAGATGATATTCCGCGGTTGCATGAGATTTTCTCTGATCGTGAAACGATGGCGCATTATCCATCCCCGTTTAGCTATGAGAAGACAGAAGCTTGGGTGAGATGGAATCAGGAAAGCTATGAAGAAAATGGCTTTGGGCTCTGGGCGGTTTGCTTACGGGAGAATCAAACATTGATCGGTGATTGTGGGTTGGTCAAGCAAACAGTTGATGGATGCACTGAAGTGGAAGTCGGTTATCATATTGATAAAAATCACTGGTCACAAGGCTTTGGTTCTGAAGCTGCGTTCGCTTGTAAAAACTATGCGTTTGAAACGTTAGGATTGAACCGAATCATTAGTATCATTGTACCGGACAATATGCCGTCGCGTCGTGTCGCTGAGAAAATTGGTTTGCGCGAGGAAAAGGAATCATTTGTGTTTGGGAAAAATCATGTTATCTATTCGGTCGACAACGGTAACGGGGTACACCATTCTATTACAATAAATGAAGAGGACATAGCAAAAACGTAATGTTGACGTTTATGATAGGCATGATCTTTCCTGCGATTCTAATAACCCTGCTGCTGTTCATATTATTGCATTTTATATACAAAAAAGCGTCTTCTCTAGTAAAACATCTGTTTTTGAATGCAATGATACCCGCTATCATTGTTGCTAGTTATTTATTGTTTCTGTATGATTTCACAAAAATAGGTATGTTGTTTTTCGCATACTTGCCGGTCGCATTTCTCTGCTTCGTCATTTTCGGTTCCATACCACAAATACTTTGCGTGCGCTTGCAATCTTCCCGTGTACAACGCGGGTTTATCTATATGATGACAGGTGCAGTTGGTTTTCTCTGTTTACTTTTGATTTTTAGAGAAGGAAGAAGTTTGGTCGACACGATCGACGTCAACATCATCATTCTTTATGTACTTTCTTGGGGCACATTTTTTTTCATGGATGTATGGTTAGATAGAATGGGTGATTCCGATAAGTAGGGCATATGATTACTCATTTGAAAAATGGTTAATGTGTGGGTTGGTCGGTAAAGAGATAAAACGCGTAGGGAAGAAACAAGGTAGGCATGTACAGTATGCTACCTTCTTTCTTCATGTGTCTACTTACGTAAGTCCAATCGGAATGAGTAACAGAACTTCTCAAAGCCCATTCTTTCGTAAAACCGGTGGGCATTGAGTCTTTGCAGCCCCGATTCTAATGCAATGTACTGACACCCCTGTTCGCGCGCGTAATCAGAAAGGTAAGTGATCAATTTTGCACCGTATCCTTTTGAGCGTGCCGTTTCTTTTGTCACGAGATCATAGACGTACAAGTGCTTTTTGTTGTAAAAATTTGTCTGAATCGCGACGCCTGCGATCGCTGTTAATTCTTGCCCTTCCATGTATCCAAATATCGCATAACCACTCTGTTGCATGTCCTGAAATAAGTGGGTGAATGCTTCGTGTGAAAGGTCTGGTCGTAATGTGTGTAATAAATCATAAGCAAGTTTGATGTCTGTTTCTTTTGTAAGTTGATGGATCATTGGATTGCTCCTTTCTATTTATCCTATCGCTTGTCTTCCCGCTCTAACGTCCTCAACCGCGCCTTCAACTCCTCAATCTCCGTCTCTTGTTCAGCTGACAGTGCTTCGGTCGTTGCGCTAATGAGTGTTGTGAGCTGGAACTGCAGGTGCTCGCGCTCATTAGCACGTAGCTGTGCGGCTGTGTTGAGCCGAGGTTGGGCGCGTTTTTCCCGGTAAGCGTTGTAGTTGCTATCATACATATCAACACGCCCTTTTTCTACATGGAGAACGCGGGTGGCGATTTTCTCTAAAAAGTACCGGTCGTGTGAGACAACAACGAGGGCGCCGTCGTATCCCTGCAACAAGTCTTCAATGATTTCACGCGTATCAATATCGAGAAAATTGGTCGGTTCGTCCAGCACAAGTAAGTTTGCTCCGCGTAAATAAAGCTTTAAAAACGCAACCCGACATTTCTCACCCATACTAAGAGCGCGCACTTGCTTATGCACATCATCTCTGGAGAAGAGAAAACAGCCAAGTAATGTGCGAATATCGGCTTCAACAGTGCCTGGGAGCGTTAAAAACGAGTCGAGGATCGTTTGCTTGGCAGACAAGTCATCAAGTTCTTGCGAGAAATAGCCAATTTTCGTTTGTGGGCTCATCGAGACTTTCCCAGTAACAGGTGTAAGTGTGCCAATCATACATTTGAGCAACGTCGTTTTGCCAGCGCCATTCGGACCGGTGACGGCAATTTTATCGCTGCGGTTGACAGAAAAGGTGACATCAGTAAAAAGGTTTTTGTGCCCGTAGGAAAAAGAGACATCTGTCGCTTGTAGCAATGTGCGACCGGCAAAAGAAGTTGCTTGTAAATGCATATGGAGACGCTCACTTTGTTGTGGTTTACGAATGCGCGACTCATCAAGACGTTTCAGCGCCGATTCTTTGGCGTGTAGACGGGAGACATTTTTCTTTGCCTTGGCGCGGGCAAAATCATTTTGTCCAGCTTGTTTATGAGCGGATTGAAACCATTGTTGGTAATTACGAATGGCTGCCAGTAACGCTTGGCGCTCTTGTTCTTGTTTCTTTGCTTCAGCTGCTTGTGTTTTCCGCTCGAGGTCTTTTTGTTGTTTGTAAGCTGTATAACCACCTTCGTAACGGGTGCAACTTGTTTCGGTTAATTCATAGATCGCCTCGGCCGTTTCATCAAGGAAGTAGCGGTCATGTGATACATACAAAACGGCGCCGTCATATTGTTTTATCCATGTGGCGAGCCACGTGATCGTTTCTTCGTCTAAATGATTGGTTGGTTCGTCCATCACTACACAAGGAGGTTGTTGCAACAAAATACGAGCGATTTGTGCGCGCGTTTTTTGACCGCCGCTTAAGTGAGAGACAGGTGTGTGCCAAGTGTCTGGTGGTAGCCCGACGGTGTGCAAACATTTTTCTACATCCGTATCGAGGTTGTAACCATTCATTTGCAAAAAGCGGTCATATAATACTTCGTAACGTTTGAATGAGTCGGGGTCTTCCAGCTTTTGTGTCAGTGTCTCTAATTGTTGTTTTATGAGTGCGCGCTCATGGTCTCCTGTTGCAACATAGTCTTGCAACGTTGCTGTTGCATGGACTTCTTGGTGCAAGAAAGCCCATTGCGAGACGGGAACCATGTGGGTGACCGATCCGTGGTCAAACGGGGTGTCTCCGCATAAGCCGCGTAGTAGCGTCGTTTTGCCAACGCCATTTTGTCCATATACGGCGACATGCTCTCCGTTCTTTAATTCGATGTGGATATTTTCAAAAAGCGTGTGTCCACACCATTCTTTTTTTAAACAAGTTGCTTGGAAAATAAACATATCCATACCTCCCATGAATGTCGCGAAAAGTGTGAGGAAACGCGCACGTAAAAATCATGGGTAATATGGATACACAAATAAACGCTTAGCCGCTATGTACGGTATAAGCTTGTTTCTATTGTTTGTGGTCAACATCGCCCTAAAAAAGTGCATACGAATCCCGTCTTTTCACGCTAAAACTGTGCGTATTTGTCGGGTTATGAAAGAAACAGTTCGTATGATTACTTTTTAAGCTCGATGTCGTCCACCTCCAGTACATGTTTTCCATATGAATTTTACATTGCTACAGGAACCATGTCAATAAATCAGTAGAAAAATGATTGACAGCGTGGGTGGATCACGGTAAAGTGGAGCACGAAGGATGTTTGAGATGAGAAAGATACGTTGGAGTTGAACAGTCTAGAGTGCACAAGCAGTTGTGCAATGTACTTTTGCGATAAGTATGGAACTGTTTTGACACCTCCATTTAAACGAGGTGTTTTTTGTGCGTACCTAAAATGAATGATAAAGGGGGTGGTGTGGGATGGATAGTTTACCCAATCCGAGGATAGGCTGTAGAAAACGAGATCAGTTTGAGGAGCAATTCATCCTACATCAGCCTGTAGGAATGAAGCGCCTCTCTTTTTAAAAGGAGGGGATCGATTTGGAGTTGTTGAAAAGTAAGTGGAAACGGAATGATTATGAAAAAGAAGTGATCAAACATTTATCTGAGCGTAATTTACGTCTTTTTAGAGAGTCATTTTTAGCCTTGCATCCAACCGATCAGATGGAATTATTTTTGCGGCTAGAAAAGGCGTTACAAAAACAAGTACTATTATTTTTGAGCCCACAAGAGTTTGCCGATTTGTTTCAAGGGTTTGAGTTAGAAGATCAACTCACGCTTTTCCCTGAGCTCAGTTACCAATATGCTGTGTCGATGTTTAACCATATGTCTGCTGATGATGTGGCTGACTTTTTAGCTGAAATTGATAAGAATAAAGCAGATGACATGCTTAGCGCGATGGATTTAGAAGAGTCTAAGCGTGTAGAAGAGCTCATGGCTTACGCACCAAAAACAGCCGGTGCGATTATGACAAAGGAATTTATTCGTCTTGCCGTTACTTCTACAGCGAAAGAAGTGATTGAGGCATTAAGGCAAACAGCGCCCGAAGCGGAAACCATTTATTATTTATACGTTGTGGATGCAAATCAACATTTGGTTGGCGTTGTCTCATTACGTGACCTCATCGTTGCAGCACCATCTCGGACAGTAGAAGAAATGATGAGTACGAAAGTTGTATCTGTATTTGAAAATGATGATCAAGAAGACGTCGCCCATTTAATCAAAGAATACGATTTCTTAGCGGTACCAGTTGTGACGCCGGATAAGCGGCTAGTTGGTATTATTACGGTTGATGATGTCATTGATGTTTTGGAGGAAGAAGCCACGGAGGACTTTGATGATTTTGCTGCATCACGCGGGGCGACTGACTTATCATTAACAGCATTTGCGGCGGCGAGGAAACGAGCACCGTGGTTAATTTTGTTGATGTTTTTCGGTTTGTTAACAGCTAATATTATTGGTCGGTTTGAGGAGACATTAGAACAAGTGGTGTTATTGGCAGCGTTTATGCCACTGATCATGGGGACAGCGGGAAATACAGGGACGCAGTCGCTAGCAGTGGCTGTGCGTGGACTTGCAACAGGGTCATTTGAACGGAGCGGTGTATGGAAACCAATTAGACGTGAACTTGGGACAGGTTTGTTGCTTGGTTTAATATGTATGGTTGTGTTAATGGTCATTATTAGCGTGTTTTATCAAGGGAATTGGACGCTTGCCTTTATTGTTGGTATCTCACTATTTGTAGCGTTAAGCATTGCAGCTGTCATTGGTACCATTATTCCGTTGATCATTGATAAATTCAAAATTGATCCGGCAGTGGCATCAGGGCCATTTATTACCACCTTAAATGATATTATTGGCTTACTCGTTTACTTTACAGTGGCGACCGTTTTGCTAGGAAATATCGTGATGTAAAAATGTCACAGGAAAACATAGTGTGTAACGAGCAGATCCTTCTCTGTTACACACCTATGTTTATTTTTTTATTGCCCGTAATACGGCACTGGTTACAAGTACTAAAATAATCGCCCCAACAAGCGCGGGAATTAAAGCGAAGCCGCCGAGACGAGGTCCCCACGCGCCAAAGATCCACATGCCTAAATTTGCGCCGACAATCCCAGCAATAATGTTGCCCAGAATGCCATATGGAATATCTCGTTTTGTGATGGCACCAGCAGCCCAACCAATTAAACCACCAATTAGAATGCTCCAAAGAATACCCATGATTTCCTCCTTTTCTTTTATCAGTGTTTACGTGATAAAAAACGATGTACCTTTTGTTTTCCCTATTTAAATAAAAGTAAACAGGAGAAATTTGGTATGCTATTCAAACCCTTTTATCAAGCGGTTTTGAACACGGGGTGGCAACTTTTTTAAGAATTTAAGGGCTTTAAGCTGAGATTTTTGAATAAAACCGCTATAATGGAGGAGTACACGTAGGATCAGTCCATGGTTCTCCTCGATTTTGTGTAACATGCATGAAAGGGTGAATGATCAATGAGAGACGTAACAATTGTGAAGCAGCAACGGAATGTGTTGCGAGAAGAGCTGGGTAAGTGCATTAATAAAGTGAAAGAGATGAAGGTGGATGAGGCAAGTTTCAAACAAATGTCACAGCACGAGCAACAAGTGTATATTTATTTAGACCGAACGATGCAACGGTTACGCACACAAATTAATGCGCTTGAGTTTGTGTTGAATGAAGATACGCAGTTGGCTGATCCGTATTTTGATCGGGCTGCAGAAAAGTTGGAGATTAGCCGAGAGACGATTTTTGGTGGCGCGAAGAAACCAGTGCCAGCTGGTGAAGGTGATTACAACCTTGATATGAGTAAAGTAGACAAGCATTAAAATAAGATTGACAGACCACAGCTTCTGCGTGCCAATACGCACGTAGAAGCTCGTGGTGATGCAAGGGAGGAGCCACATATGGACACGTTACATACAATGAATAAGACTGGATTACAGGAACATTATCATATGTTAAAAGGGCAATTTGATCATTTTTGTGCCCAAAATATCTCCTTAAACATGGCACGCGGAAAGCCGAGTCCTGCACAACTTGATTTATCGATGGATTTATTAAATGTACTCACTCCGAAAGATTGTCTGCAAGTAGAAAACGGCATCGATCCACGAAATTATGGTGGGCTAGATGGTATTCCTGAAGCAAAAGGATTATTTGCCAAAATGTTTGGGGTACGCAGTTCACAAGTGTTTGTTGGCGGCAATTCAAGCCTAACATTAATGCACGATCGTGTTGCTCGGGCGATGACACATGGTGTAGAAGATGGATGCTTGCCGTGGTCCAAGCTTCCTAAAGTGAAATTTCTATGTCCTGTCCCAAGCTATGACCGTCACTTCGAGATTTGTGCATTGTTCGGGATAGAAATGATTCCCATTGCAATGACAGAAGAAGGGCCGGACATAGATGAAATAGAGCAACTTGTACGTGAAGATGATGCGATCAAAGGGATGTGGTGTGTCCCGAAGTACAGTAACCCAACTGGTATTACTTATAGTGACGAGGTGGTTCGTCGATTAGCAAGGATGCAAACAAAGGCACGAGATTTTCGTCTTTTCTGGGACAATGCGTATGCTGTTCACCATTTGACGAACACACCTGATGAGTTACGCAACATTTTTGAGGATGTTGCGGGTACAGAAAATGAAAACCGTGTTTACATGTTTGCTTCTACATCAAAAATGACATTTCCTGGCGCAGGTATTTCAGCATTTATCTCAAGTGAAGCGAATATTACGGCAGCAAAAAAAAGGTTTTTTTCGGTGCAAACAATAGGTGCCGATAAAATAAATCAATTGCGGCATGTCCGCTTTTTTGAGAAAGTGGGTGGGATTCCCGCATTGATGAAAAAGCATGCCGAAATTTTAAAGCCGAAATTTGCGGAAGTGGATCGCGCATTCACAGCGTCATTAGCTGGGAAAGGCATTGCCACGTGGACGAAACCAAAAGGTGGCTATTTTGTTAGCTTAAATGTGCTTGATGGTTGTGCAAAACGGGTTGTGGCGCTTGCTAAGCAAGCTGGCGTGACGTTAACGACTGCTGGTGCGACATTTCCATATGGCGTTGACCCGCGAGACAGAAATATTCGTATTGCACCAACATATCCGAGCATGAGTGAGCTAGAGCAAGCGATGAAAATTATTTGTGTTTGTGTAGAGCTAGCTGCTGTAGAAAAATTGCTGGCGGTATGAGCATGCATCTATGACGTCGTTACGTAGAGATGGAAGTCGTCCTACTAATATGTAGGGCGCGCTTCCCCTTGGTCTGTTAAGATGAGCGGTCCATTTTTTGTGATGGCTATCGTATGTTCGTACTGAGCAGAGAGTGAGCCATCAATTGTGCGTGCGGTCCAACCGTTATGATCAAGTTTGCTTTCATAGCGACCAATATTAATCATTGGTTCAATGGTGATCACCATGCCTTCACGCAAGCGTAGTCCTTTGTTTCGTTCCCCAAAATGTAATATTTGTGGGGGCTCATGGAGTGTGGGACCCACGCCATGCCCTGTAAAATCGCGGACCACGGCATAGCCGGCTGTCTCAGCATGAGTTTGAATTGCATGCCCAATGTCGCCAATACGATGACCGACTTGAGCTTGTGAGATGCCTTTGTATAGAGACTCATGAGTGACCTTCATCAAATCACGTGCTTCTTTGGAAACGTTGCCAACAGCATATGTCCAAGCGGAATCGGCCAAGGCACCATTCAAATTAAATACAGAATCAATCGTGACAATGTCGCCGTTTTTCAGTGGTGTACGACGCGGGAACCCGTGACAAATTTCGTCATTGATCGAGGCGCATGTTGCGTATTGATAGCCTTTATACCCCTTTTGTTCGGCTGTGGCGTGATGTTTTTTTAAAAACTGCTCAACAAATAAATCAATTTCAGCTGTTGTGATACCCGGCTTGATGAAGGACGAGAGTGCTTTGTGGCAAGACGCCAGTAATGCTCCCGCTTTTTGCATCAGTGCGATTTCACGGTTTGATTTTAATGTGATCAAGATGATTACCTACTTTCTTATGGTCAGATTAATATATATAATGTGTAAAGAGAATAACGGTTCATTTTTTTATGTATGTTATTTTAGCATATTGTTTTGTAAGACAGAAGCGGCTGAGTCAATTTCAACTTTTATTTATGATTATGATGTTTTTATCTAGGGAGGGGAATGACAATGGATGATCGATTATTTAAAACGGCAATGAGTAAATTTGCAACAGGCGTAACTGTGCTATTAACCGAAGTGGAAGGCAATTACCATGGGATGACAGCAAATGCATTTATGTCAGTTTCTCTTACCCCAAAGCTGATTGCGGTTTCCATTGCAAATCATGCAAAGTTTAAACCGATGGTAGAAGAAACGGGGACGTTTTCTGTTAATATTTTGTCAGAAGATCGTGCTGACTTGTCTATGCATTTTGCAGGACAAAAAGAGTCAGAAAATGTTTCTTTTTCGTTTCTAAACGGGTTGCCTGTTGTAGAAGGAGCAATTGCGACCATTGCTTGTGATGTGCACGATGTCAGTGTTCAAGGTGATCACTCAATTTTTATTGGGAAAGTAAGAGATGTGGTTGTGACGAATGAATCGCCGCTTGTTTATTATGAAGGTGGTTATAAAAGGATGGTTTAGAACTAACGTGTAACCGAGTGATGAAGTATCGCTGTTGCAAACAAGGCAGGTGTCGTGATGAAGCAACACATTATATCCGTAATAAAATTGTTAGGTATAGGGATCTTTTCATTTTTATTTTTTGTAGTCATTTTATTTGTTCTCCAAGGAAAAGACGAATATGGGAGAGGGCCCACTTTTTTTGGATGGTCTTCTTATACCATATTGTCAAATAGCATGCAGCCATCTTTTAGTAGTGGAGATGTGGTGGTGATGAAGCCAGTAGAGGACATTGAAGTCACTGTGGATGATATCATTACTTTTATGATGCCAGAACGCCGATTTGTTACCCATCGCGTCACGGATCAATATGTTGAAGAAGGTGTCACTTATTATGTAACAAAAGGAGACAATAATAATGTCACAGACGAAGATCCTGTTGTGAAGGAACAGATTGTTGGTGTCCACGTGTTCACGATTCCTAAATTAGGTTCACTTGCGCAGTCTATTCGACAACCGATCGGTTATGTACTACTGATTGCTTTGCCAATTGCAATTTATTTATTGCTCACGCTCTATGAAATCATCAGAAAACGTTCTAACGAGAAGTCTTAGAAAGTTGCATTCAAAAGGAATGTCCACTTTAATGCATCCATGCTCTCTAAAGCATTTTTAAAGAGAGGTGGATGCTTTGATTGTTCATGTGCTTTTTTGTGTGAAATTAATGATGATGAGGTCATCGCATAAGTCAAATGGTCCATGGAGTTTCCTGATTTATGGGATTATAATATATAAATAGAACTATATTTCGTATGAGTAAAAAGGATCATTTTCAGACAGATGTTTAAAAAGGAACGGTTTGAAGAAAGAACAAAAGGTTCATAAATCCTAGTTACAAGGGGGGATTTACGTATTAAAAGTGTTCTATCTTCACAATAGACAAATCATATGTGAAGATAGAAGTGTGAGAAAAGGGCATCCTGTATGTTTATATTTTTGCTATAATTCGATTAGAATCACACACTTACACACGGGGAGAGGATGCTTTCATGAAAAAAGCAACATCAAGATATGCGAAGGTAGCTTGTGCAGCGACATTGGCACTAGGTATGGTCGCAAGTTCGTTTACATTTCCGTCGCAACCGTCTTTGGCAGAGAATGGAGAAAAGAAGCATTTGTACATTCAGGATGATATTGATTTAGAGAGTGAAGAGACAGTATCAGTCATTGTGGAATTAACGGAAATGCCTGAAAAAGTAGCTGTTGCTACAGCTGAAAAGCTCGGAAAGAAATTGTCAGAGGAAGAGGCAAAAGAGAAGGTCGAAGGGTCACATGTCGCGTTTGAAGAGGCGCTAGAAGAAGTTTCTAATGAACAATCAGAATATGTTATTGAGAAAACATATGAAACCGTATTCAACGGCGCGGCGTTAAGTTTACCGGCCAATCAAGTTGAGGATTTGTTAGAAGTCGAAGGAGTAAAGGCCATTTATAGCAATGATACAGTTGAGTTAATTGCTCCCGTTGAAGAGACAAGCCTAGACGATGTTGTGGAGCCATTGATGGCGAATAGTTTACCGCATTTAGGAATTACAGACATGCATGTCGATGGTGTGACGGGTGCGGGAATAAAAGTAGGTGTTTTAGATACAGGCATTGATTATCACCACCCAGATCTTACGAATGCTTATAAAGGTGGCTATGATTTTGTTGATGGTGATGATGATCCAATGGAAGCGACTTATGATGATTGGCTCGAGTCGGGTCTACCAGAATTTAGCGCTTCAGGTCGACCGTATTATACGAATCACGGGACACATGTAGCCGGAACAATTGGTGGACAAGCAGACAATGATGTAGACATGGCTGTGCTTGGTGTTGCACCAGATGCAGATCTTTATGCGTATCGTGTACTTGGTCCATATGGTAGTGGGTTAACATCAAATGTCATTGCGGCAATTGATCAATCAGTACGTGACGGTATGGACGTCATCAATCTTTCTCTTGGTGCGAGCGTTAATGACCCAATTTATCCAACAAGTATCGCAACGAATAATGCGTCGCTAGCCGGTGTAACCGTCGTCAATTCAGCAGGGAATGCTGGGAGTGGACTAGGCACAGTCGGTTCTCCAGGGACAGCGGCATTGCCAATTGGTGTGGGTGCAAGTGATCTACCAGCAACAATAACAGAGTTTTCAAGTTCGTATGTTTTAGGAGAAGCAACATTGACAGGAGACTTACGTGTTTTAGCGACCTCTTTTGGCGCTGATTTAGCGGCATTTGCGCATGAATCATATGAACTGGTTGGCGCAGGTCTTGGATACGCATCAGACTTTGAAACGATCGATGTAGAAGGAAAGATTGCAGTCATTTCTCGTGGTGAAATTACTTTTAACGAGAAGATTGCTAATGCGAAGGCAAATGGTGCGATAGCAACAATCATTTATAATCATGAGCCGGGTCAAGGGCACATTCCATTTTATCTTGGTGAAAGCCATAGCTATATTCCGAGCTTTTCACTAACGTATGAGCAAGGAAGTGCGATTGCAGAGAAATTAGAGGAAGGAAGTCAAGTAACGTTTGGTGACATGTCAGAAATGGTTGCTGGCGGCGACCGGTTGGCAGACTTTAGCTCTCGTGGACCAATTAACGTCACGGCCGCAATTAAACCAGAGATTGTCGCACCAGGCGTCTCAATTTTATCGACAGTACCATCGTACACAGCAGGCTCTGAGCACGTCGGGAATTATGATATTGCGTACGCTCGGATGTCTGGAACATCGATGTCGGCGCCGCACGTAACGGGTGTGGTTGCACTTATGCTACAAGCAAATCCTGATTGGACACCGGCTGATGTGAAAACACGGTTAATGAATACAGCTGTTCCCCTTTCTCAAGAATACAATGTGTTTGAAGTTGGTGCAGGTCTCATCCAACCAAAAGACGCGGTAGCTACAGATATGATGATTCAAACAACGATTGATGGCTTGCATCTGGAAAACGATCGTTTACAGCTTGTCGACGACTTAACGGGTGCTATCAGTTATGGATTTGTGAGCACAAATGATGGGAATATTCGTGAACGGGAGAGCTTACGCTTTACAAATAGCGGTGAAACAGCGAAGACCTTTAACGTGGATGTTGATTTTCATACTGTCAACGGCACACAAGAAGCTTCTGCAAATGGGATTGTGGCACAAACAAATACGGTTGTTTCCGTGCCAGCAGGTAAAACGGTGACAAACAATGTGTTCTTCCTCGGTCCAAAGACAGCAAAGCAAGGGTTATATGGTGGTTACATTACGTACACGAATCAAGACGATGATGATGAGGTGTACCGTGTACCATTTGGTGCATATGTAACACCGGAAGCAGTAGAACCATATCCTGTTGGTCGCTCTTTTAAAGAATAATCATGCAATGATAGTGGGGCTCATGTAGCCCTGCTATGTAGATGAAATTTATCACTCCAAGGGGGAATTCGGACATGAAGAAATTAAAAATAGCAATGATTGGTACGGCGTTTGCGGGAGCGATTGTTTTGATGGTAGGAAATAATGGATCTTTTTCATGGTTTACATCAGAAACATCAGCTTCTGGCCAGCTCACAAACGGTACGTTGGAATTAAATGACGGCAATAACATTTCAGGAAACATTGTTCAGGCAACAAACTTTGCACCGTCACAGCTCATTTTCGGCGACTGGTTGGAGGTCGGAAATACAGGAACGCTTGATGCACATTTACGTACCACATACTCCCATAGCATCGACGTAGCGGCACCAATTGATGCATATAAAGTGGGTTACATTGCAATTAAATATACAGTGGCGCCAGACAAGGACGTATACGAAGGCGCGCAGTATGATTTGCAGAAATTGTTTGATGGTGTTACCAATGAGCGCCAGTCTGCTTCTGTCTCGATGACGCAGGAGAAAAAACTAAACGGCGTTGAAATTTTGACGGGCATTGTGGATGAGGATGCGTATACGGATAATGCAACTTCATTTATTTTTGGTGATGGCGCCTTAGATGGAGATAAAAATAAGTTTTGGCAACTTAAGCAAGGGCAGTACATTGATATAAATATTGGCGTGAAATTAGACGCAGAAGCGGGTAATGAATATCAAGGTGCTACGTATGAGGCAGTGCTAGATGTTTTAGGGAAACAAACAGATGAGGGAGCATTGTATACAGAAAAATAGCATGTTTTCATGGACCAGCAACCTATTGCTGGTCTGTTTTTTATATGTCCGATTAGTGAATAGGTAGTATGGCCTACATTTGTCTAATATATGTAAGTTTCATAGTGTGATGGAAACATCTATTTATAGTCATATAAGCTCATTTTTAGTGTGTAAATGTGAAATATGGTAAAAAAGGATGAGATAACTGAATGGAAATGTTTTTGTACAGGGAGAAATTACCGCGGTGAAAATGAAACGTTGAAGTAAGTGATCTTTTGGAGCGGGAAATAGAAGAGGTTCAGATAGACGATTCTATGATCGTTGTTGTTATAATTTGATTGATAGCACAAAATTAAACAAGAAAGAGGCCACGAATTTATGAAGAAAACAAGATTAAGATATGTAAAGATTGCATGCGCAGCGACACTATCGGTCAGTATGATTACTGCGACTTCTCCAGCACTAATTGTGTCGGCCGAAACTAAAAGCAAAGAAGAGACCCTGTATATTGATGACAAAATTGATTTAAATAGCGAAGAAGATGTATCAGTCATTGTTGAACTTAAAGAGGTGCCTGAACAAGTGGCTTTAGTCGAGGCAGAAGCAGAAGGTGAAAAACTGACAGAAAAGGAAGCAAAAAACCACATAGAAGTATCACAAGAGGCATTTATTGATGCACTAGATGAGGTCGTAGAGACTAAATCTGAGTATGAGGTTGAACGAACATACAGCAAGATATTTAATGGTGCAGCGCTGACGTTGCCAGCGAATAAGGTTGAAAAACTATTAGACTATGAAGGAATTAAAGCGATTTATAAAAATGATAAGGTTGAACTTGTTCGACCTCTCAATCAAAAGACATCAACGGAAACGGTGACCAAAGAAACGACGGGTAGTACACCTCGTTTAGGTGTGGCAGAGATGCATACAGAAGGTTTCACCGGTAAAGGGATTAAAGTCGGTGTGATTGATACAGGTATTGATTACAATCATCCTGACTTGAAGTCTGCGTATAAAGGCGGCTATGACTTTGTCGATGATGACGATGATCCAATGGAGACAACGTATGACGATTGGCTTGAGGTGCGTGATCCTGATGACCCTGACGAGTTTTTTGAAGAATATTACACAGCTCATGGTACACACGTTGCTGGAATTATTGCTGGTCAAGCAGAAAACAATGTTGATCATGCAGTGCTAGGTGTGGCACCGGATGTTGATTTGTATGCTTATCGTGTGCTCGGTCCAGGAGGCTGGGGAGAAACAGCGGATATCATCGCTGCGATTGAACAATCAGTGTTGGACGAGATGGATATCATTAACTTATCACTCGGGTCACCAGAAAATACGCCACTGACACCAGAAAGTATTGCTGTGAACAACGCGGTACTTTCTGGTGTGACAGTGGTGGTTGCCGCCGGCAATGACGCGTTATATGCGCTATATGATGAAGATCATAGTTTATACACAGTGGGAGAACCAGCAACAGCTTCACTGCCAATCGCGGTGGGGGCAAGTTCAATGCCACTAGATATCCTGCAATTTGAGAGCACGTATACATCCGAAAACGAGATGTTGACAGGACAAGTACGTTTGGATCCTACTTTTGATGAAGATGTTGACGGAGAATCGCTAAGTGGACAAGAGTTTGAGTTGGTTAATATAGCAGGATCGGACCTTGATCATATTGACCTAGAGGGAAAAGCAGTAGTGATCTCAGCAAAAGAGCTTTTTAGAGATGAGGAAGGAAGACTGTTACGTGCAGGTGAGGACGGTGCCGCTGCAGTGTTCATTTATAACGATTTTGTAGGTTTAGAACTCGATTCTTCATCTTTCTGGAACTTTTATGGTACGGGACTTGATATCCCAACATTCTATCTTTCAGATGAACAAGGCAGTGACATTGCAGCGTTAGCAGAGAAGGAAGTTTCAGTGAAGCTGGGGGCAAGTGAATGGATTGCAACGGGTGACCTCATTGCATCGTTTAGCTCTCGTGGTCCGGTTAACCAGACAGGTGCAATCAAACCTGAAATTGTGGCACCTGGGGAGGAAATCTTCTCTACAGTTCCTGACTTTATGCTTGGACCGGAGCATATTGGAAATTATGATGAGGCTTATGACCATTATTCAGGGACTTCAATGGCAGCGCCATACGTCGCTGGTGTTGCGGCACTCATGTTACAAGCTGATCACGACCTAACACCTGGAGAAGTGAAGACACGTGTCATGAACACAGCACGCCCATTAGCAAAAGAATACAATGTTTTCGAAGTGGGTGCGGGTTTAATTGATCCACGATCAGCAGTGACAGCCGATGTAACCATTCAAACGACAGTTGAAGGCGTGCATGTACAAGATCATATCTTGACAAATGTACCAGACCAGACAGGGGCACTAAGTTATGGCCTTCTCAGCACACATGACGGGAATATACGTGAACGAAATAGTGTGCGGTTGCAAAATCGTTCTTCTGAGGCGAAGACGTTTTTAGTTGACGTACAATTCCAAGATATAAATGGGACATTGCCAGCCGCTGAGAGCGGGGTTGTGTTGCAAACAAACAAAAAAGTCACCATTCCAGCAGGGAAAGCAGTGACAAATAATGTGTTTCTGATTTCACCAAAAACAGCTAAGAGTGGTGTGTATGGGGGTTATATGACGTACACAAATGAAAAAGACAAAAATGAGGTATATCGTATCCCATTCGGGGCATGTATTACTGCTGAAATGGTGGCGCCGTTTCCTATCGGAATTGAAATAAAAGATTCTTTGGCTTCGTAAATGACTTCAAGACCGGCATTGTTCTTGCCGGTCTATATTATAGGGTTACATTATTTATCGTTTATTTACATAAGTTGCGATAGAATGGAATGAAAAACAAGACTTTTAGATCATCTTAAATCCATTATATGTAAAATATATAGTCTGAAAGAACCTTTCTGTCTATGGGTATAAAGATTCATTTTTCTGATCAAATGATGTTAATAATGATTGAAAATAGTGACCATTGTTCATGCAAATGACCTTTGTGCAGGGACAAAATGGATAAGGATAAATTTTTTAGGGAGCGTAGCACTCGTTCATAACTTTATAAACAAAAAACGCATCATGACAATTTTGTCGATAGTTTTGCTATAATTCAATTTAGAATGCTGGATTCATACACCAAAGAGAGGATGTTTCGATGAGAAAAACAACATCAAGATACGCTAAAATTGCATTTGCAGCGACGGTGTCACTCGGAATGGTAGCAAGTGCTGTGCCGACGTCCATGCAAACAGCATTGGCCGAAAGCGATGAAAAGAAAATGCTTCATGTCGATGAAAAGGTTGATTTAAAAAGTGATGAAGCAGTATCTGTCATCGTAGAGCTAGAGGAAGTCCCAGAGAAAGTGGCTTTAGCTGAAGCGGCAGCATTGGGTGAGAAATTAACAGAAAAAGAAGCAAAAGACAATGTAGAAGCATCACATTCAGCTTTTGAAGAGGTGCTTGATCATGTGGCCTCGCCAACTGAGTATGAAGTCGAACGTACATATGATGCCGTTTTTAATGGTGTTACGTTGACGTTACCAGCGAATAAAGTTGAAAAACTATTAGACTATGAAGGCGTTAAAGCCGTTTATAGTAATGATACGATTGAATTGGTTCATCCAATTGAGGAGAAAGGTGCAGATGAGCCAGTTGAAGCATTGATGGCTGAGAGTGTGCCACACCTCGGCGTTACAGATATGCATGTAGACGGTCTAACTGGTAAAGGGATTAAAGTGGCGGTCATTGATACAGGTATTGACTACAACCATCCAGATTTAAAGGCTGCTTATCAAGGTGGCTATGATTTTGTTGATAACGATGATGATCCAATGGAAGCAACGTATGAGGATTGGCTTGAATCTGGACAACCAGAAAAAAACCTAGATGGTCGATCATATTATACAAATCACGGTACACATGTTGCTGGTACAATTGCGGGACAAGCTGAGAATGATTCAGAATACGCTGTTTTAGGCGTGGCGCCTGATGTGGATTTGTATGCGTATCGTGTTTTAGGCCCGTATGGATCAGGTTTCACATCTGACGTCATTGCGTCAATTGAACAGTCAGTGGAAGATGGAATGGATGTCATTAATTTATCTCTTGGCGCCAGTAAAAATAACCCGACTTATCCGACGAGTATTGCTTCAAATAATGCGGCATTAGCCGGAGTGACAGTCGTGACATCTGCGGGTAATGCTGGTCTGGATGGTTTGGAGTCAGTTGGATCACCGGCGACATCGGCTTTGGCAATTTCTGTCGGATCAAGCAGTGTACCAACTACCTTGCCGGAGTTCGTAAGTTCGTATGATGTCGGAGAAGAAACACTGACTGGAGATTTACGGGTATTGGCTACTTCGTTTGATACAGACTACACAACATTGGCAAAAGAGACATTTGAAGTAGTAGGAGCAGGGCTGGGATATGAAGCAGACTTTAAAGATATAGATGTGGACGGAAAAATTGCATTTATCTCACGAGGAGAAATTACATTTGTTGAGAAGATTGAGAATGCAAAAGCAAATGGTGCAGTAGCTGTCATCATTTATAATCATGTCCCAGAAGGTGGACATATTCCAACGTATCTTGGTGAAAGCCCTCGCTATATCCCGAGCTTTTCTTTGACATATGAGCAAGGCAGTGAAATTGCTGCATTACTAGCCGAGGGTTCAACAATGACGTTTGGTGAGATGAGCGAGCTCGTAGTGGCAGGTGATGTACTAGCCGACACAAGTTCTCGCGGTCCAGTTAAAATGACAGCGGCAATTAAACCTGAAGTGGTTGCACCAGGGGTAAACATTTTGTCAACTGTGCCATCGTATATGGCGGGACCGGAGTATATCGATCGCTATGAGTTTGCTTATCAGCGTGCATCTGGGACGTCAATGGCTTCACCGCATGTTGCAGGCGTTGCAGCTTTAATGTTGCAAGCGGATGGAGATTTAACACCAGCAGAAATTAAGACACGTTTAATGAATACGGCGGTACCGTTGTCTGAAGAGTACAATGTCTTTGAGATTGGTGCGGGTTTAATTAATCCAAAGGCTGCCGTTGCAACAGACATGACGGTTCAAACAACAATGAATGGATTGCATGTGGTTGATGGTGTGCTTGAATTTGTTTCTGACCATACGGGGGCAATTAGTTATGGGATGCTTAGCACAAATAAAGGAAACATTCGTGAACGTCATAGCTTACGTTTAACTAATCGTTCTTCTGAGGAGAAAACATTCACTGTTGATGTGAAATTTCATGCAGTGAACGGAACGTTGCCGGCGGCTGCGAGTGGGGTTGTATTACAAACAAACAAAAAGGTCACTGTACCGGCAGGTCAAATGGTTACAAATAATGCATTTTTGATTGCACCAAAAACAACGACAACAGGTTTATATGGCGGTTATATCACCTATACAAACCAAGCGGATGAAAATGAAGTGTATCGTGTGCCATTTGGTACCTATATTACTTCGGAAGTGGTTGAACCGTTTCCAATTGGGCATGTATTCCAAGACGAAGTAGCTTCATAAGGCGAAAAACTGAATAGAGGGAGTGAGAAAAACTCCTTCTATACGTTTTTTTATCGACATGATAAATATTTAGGGGGAATGATGATAATGAAAACGAAAAAGTTAAAGGTAGCGATGATTGGAACAGCGTTTGCAGGAGCTTTGGCACTCGTTGTAGGAACAAATGGTTCATTTTCTTGGTTTACTTCTCAAACATCAGCAAATGGAGAGCTTAAAAACGGTACGTTAGAATTGAACAATGGCAATGACATTTCTGGTGACATCGTCCAAGCTTCATCGTTTGCGCCGTCGCAATTAATTTTCGGTGACTGGTTGAAAATAGAGAACACAGGGACGCTAGATGCACATCTGCAAGCTACGTATGAGCACGAAATAAACGTGAATGCCTCAATTGACCCTTATAAGGTTGGTTATATTGCAATCAAGTATAAGAAAACACCTGATACGGATGTGTTTAAAGATGCCCAGTACGAGCTAGAAAAATTGTTTGACGGGATCACAAATGAGATTGGGGCGCTTAACAAGTCAACGAAGCGCACACACGTAACTGAAGACGTGGAAATTGAAGTTAATTTGATTGATGAGGACGAGGTGAACAACGCAGGCTCCTTTGTCTTAGGTGATGGAGCTTTAGATGGAGAGAAGAATGAGTTTTGGAAGTTGGAGGAAGACCAATATATTGATTTGAATTTCGGTGTGAAACTGGATGAGAAAGCTGGGAACGAGTACCAAGGAGCGGTATATGAAGCGACCCTTAATGTATTAGGGAAACAAACAGATAATGGGGCGTTGTATACGGAAAGATAAGCGAAAAAAGTTTGCCAGTGATCCTGGCAAACTTTTTCTTACGGGGAGGACTTGTTAAAGAGAAAACAATCGATCTGATGCCCATTAATCAGACCAGAGGATTGCATGAAGGAGTGGCATGTAGTTGGTCCAACGAAAGACATCCCGTGTTTTTTGAGGGCACGACTCATCTTTTTTGCCTGGTCCATGGAGGATGTATTCATGTTACTGCTGATGAAAGTGGAGATGTAATTGAACAGAGATTCGTGCGCTTCCTGTATGTTTCTTACTACATGTGCATTGTTTAGGACGGCACGGATTTTTCCTTCATGTCGGATGATGTTTTTGTTCTGCAACAACTGGGAAACATGACAATCCGTGTAGCGGGTTAACGTGTCGATGTTAAACTGAGCAAATGCCTCACGGATACCCTCTCGTTTTTTTAAAATGGTCAGCCAGCTAAGTCCAGATTGCATCGCCTCTAGCATGAGTTGTTCAAATAAAAGGCGGTCATCTGTTGTCTTTTTGCCCCATTCATGGTCATGGTAATGTTTGTATAACGGATCATGAGTGACCCAGCTACATCTTGTGCACATGTCTCTCCTTCTTTCTTGTGTCAGTTTATTGATCTAGTGGCGTATGCTGTGACTGCCCCTCTTCTTCTACTTTTGAGCAGAACCATCCAAACAGTACGATCACGACAAGTGTACAATAGAAAAACACCTTCCAAATTGTGCTGTGCGGGAAATGTTCATGGATAAGATTGACTGACGGATGGGCCAGTACTTGGACGACTAATTTTATCCCGACCCAACCAACAATAACAAAAGCAGCAGTCTCCAGCCCAGGTCGTTTTTGCAGTAAGCGAACAAATTTTACTGCTGCAAATCGCATAATGAGAAGACCGAAAAAGCCACCTAAGAAGACAACGACAAATTGTCCCACGTCCATGCTACCGACTGTCCCTAAGTTTGTTGGTGTGAGTGCACTAGCGAGTGCAACGGCAGCTAAAATTGAGTCAACAGCAAAGGCGATATCGGCAATTTCTACTTTTAGGACGGTCCACCAAAACCCGCTCCCTTTTTTGGCCACATCCATCCCGGCAGCCACCTCACTATTACGCACAATATATTTTCGCAATAAATGATTGGCAGCAATAAAGAGGAGGTACAGTGCTCCGATCGCTTGTACTTGCCAGATGTTAACGAGAAAAGAGATGACAAATAAAGATAATAACCGAAAGACAAAGGCACCAGCCAATCCATAAAACAAAGCTTTTTTGCGTTCTTTCTCTGGTAAGTGCTTTACCATGATCGCTAAGACAAGCGCGTTATCTGCAGCAAGAATGCCTTCCAATGCAACGAGGACGATGAGCACCCAGCTGTACTCTAACAATAAAGTCATTTCCATTTCATATTCTCTCCTTAAAAGGTTGTGCAATAGCAGTGTGCAATTGCCTGCTCAATGTATCCCGCCTGTAGCCAATCAAATAAACGAGACAGAAGACATAAAAAGACCTCTGCCACAGTCATTTAACTGAACATGGCAAAGGTCTTGCAAAGCATAGTCATTATGCCATCAAAGCCGGTGAACAGTTGTTCACGTCATGACGACTTTGATTCGAGTAAGTACTACTCGATCGCTACTCCCCTTTGAAGGAATCCGATTGAATTTAATATGAGTATATCGCGGTTGTGTGATCGATGTCAAACATTTTTTGAACAGCTGTGCATGATGATGTATTGAAAAAGGTGTTATACTAGTGGCAGCGTGTATCTACATGGATTTCGAAACGTCTGAGGGAGGAAATGGATGGGAGACAATCAAAAACAAAGCGCAATCATTGTCGGGATAGATTTACCTGGAACAAATGATTTAGTGTATGAAATGCAAGAGTTAGATCACCTTACAGAAGCGCTTGACCTAGAGACGATTGGACAGCTAACCCAAAAGTTGTCGGTGCCAAATCGTGCAACCTATATTGGTAAAGGCAAAGTGAGGGAGTTACAGGCGATGTGCGAAGTAGGTGAAGCGACAATCGTTGTCTTTAATGATGAATTATCTCCGTCGCAAATAAGAAATCTGGAAAGTCTGCTAGAAGTGACTGTGTATGATCGAACGATGCTTGTGGTGGATATTTTTGCAAAAAGAGCGCAGACAAAAGAAGCACAAATGCAAGTATTACTTGCCCAATCACAGTATTTATTGCCGCGGCTTGTTGGCATGCGGGCCTCGTTAAGCCGTCAAGGTGGGAGTGGCGTAGGGTTAGCGACACGAGGTGGGGGAGAGACGAAACTAGAACTTGATCGTCGTAAAATTGAAACACGTATGCAAAGTTTAAAACGGGATCTTGCAAAAGTGGATGAACAGCGTGAAGAACAACGTAAGAAGCGCAAAAAACAGATGACGCCACTTGTAGCACTTGTAGGCTATACAAACGCCGGAAAGTCTTCATTAATGAATGCCATCTTACGTTATACACAACAATCTATTGAGAAGGCAGTGTTAGAAAAAGACATGTTGTTTGCGACACTTGATACATCCGTACGGCAAGTATCGTTAAATCAGCAGCACGCCTTTTTTCTGGCGGATACAGTCGGTTTTGTATCTAAATTACCTCATCATTTAGTGAAAGCTTTCCGGTCCACGTTGTCTGAGGCAAAAGATGCAGATTTGCTGCTGCATGTCGTTGATTACACCCATGAGCATTATTTAGAGATGATGAAGACAACGGATGAAACGCTTGCTTCACTTGGGATTGACCAGCCACGGCTGCACATCTTTAATAAAATTGACCAAGTTCCTAAGGAAGTGCCACGTATACATGAAAATGAACTATTTTTATCGGCAAAAACGGGGGAAGGATTGCCACATTTATTTAAGAGGATAGAAGAACTACTGTACGGATGTGATGTGACAGAAACATTTTTAATACCATACAATAAGCCGGACATATTTGCTGAGGTTCATCAAGAGACAGTTGTACAGTCGGTGTTAAAAGAAGATGACGGATGGCGTGTTCAAGCGCTCTTGCGTCATTCTGAAGTGGACAAATGGAAAGATTATCAATCAAAAACATGATGCGCTTTTTTTAGCGTGCATCATGTTTTTTTCGTAAATTTTCTTTTGCCTTTTGGATCGTGTCATCATCATACCAGTGACTGTACGTTAAAATATGACGTGACAGTCGGCGGTTAGCGATTTCTGTATGTGTTTGGTATTGTGTTGTGTTAAGGCGTGCTAAGTTCATAAGAGAGACGCTCCTTTTTACTGTTATCATTGCCAAAAGGAGGATTTTTAAACAAAATTAAATGTGATTTTTCATACGTTAATACTTTTTTAGCAAATACCGTAGTGGAATGAGTGAAACAAGAATGATGAGTAGTGCTGTAGGCGCGGCCTGTGCATACATTGCTTCACTTGTATCTACCCATATTCGTACGGCGAGTGTATCAAATCCAGGTGGTCGGAGTAAGAGAGTGGCTGGTAACTCCTTCATCGCACTGACAAATACGAGTGCACCGCCGGCAAGGATTCCCGGCAATACAGACGGAATAATCACAGTCAACATCACTTTCCATGGTGGTTGCCCAAGACTACGTGCAGCTTCATCTATTCGTGGTGAAATAAGCCGTAACGAAGCATCGGTGGCTTGCATCGATTGAGGTAAGAACCGAATAATGAAGGCAAAGGCGATTAAATAGAAGGTGTTATATAAAATAGGCACATATTGATTAAATAAAAAGATCACACCGATTGCAACAATGACACCCGGTAAAGCATAACCAGCATAGCTCAGCTTCGCAATAAAATAAGAAATGGTTGTTGGGTAGCGGGACCGTAAATAAACAACTGGTAAAGACAAAAACATACACGACAAAGCAGCTAGCGCCGAAACTTTGAGGCTGTTGAATCCGTATGTCCAAAATTTTGTATCAAGCACCCCATCACCAATGCCAATCATTGTCCAGTAAAGTAGGACTGCAATGGGCAACAGAACAGAGAGCGAAAAGATCAGAAAAACAAAAACAAAAGCAATCCATGTCCACTTTCCTAAAGAAAGCCGCTTAGGAGGTTGAAAGCTGTTTGTTGTTTGATAATAATGGCGATTTTTCCGAGTGCGTGTTTCAATCCACAGGATGATTAATGTAAGGATGATCAGCACGAGACTGAGTACGGTTGCTGAGAGGTGATCGTAGCTGCTCATCTGATAATAAATAGCGGCAGTAAATGTTGTGTATCGCAACATGGCAATCGCCCCGAAATCAGATAAGACATATAAAGCAATGAGAATCGCCCCAGCACCGATCGCAGGTCGTAAAAACGGTAAATTCACTTTAAAGAAAATATGTTTTGTTGACATGCCTTGTGCACGGGCGACTTCTTCAAAGTTGCGATTCATCTTGCGTAACGCTGCACTTGTAATTAAGTAGACATATGGATACGTAAACAACGTTAAAATAAAACAGACGCCCCAAAAGGTGTACAAATCAATTGGATATTCGCCGAATCGTTCAGAAAGCCATGCAGAATCACGCCAATACCGCCAAAGCCAGCCTCGGGGTCCGAAAATAATGATGTATGCGACGGCACCGACATAAGGTGGAATGACTAAAGGTAAAGCGAGCAGCCACTGCCACGTTTTATACCCGGGTAAATGTGTACGATGTACAAACCAAGCAAGGGAAACGCCAATTAAACAGGCGAAGAATGTTACAAGCAATGTGAGCGACAGTGTATTCCAAAGGAGGTGGGGTACACGTGTGTCCAGTAAACGTAACCAATTATCTGTACCTGCAAGTAATGCTTCTAGCGTGACGTACACGATAGGGATCGCCATAATAAGTGCTGTGATCATAGCAAGACCAAATAAGACAGGCCCAGGTGGCGCACCATGCCACAAGTTCAGCCAATACTTTTTCACGAAAACAAGCGAGGTTGACAGGCGTTGCCTGCATACCTCGCTTGTTGTGTGTTTTTTGTTATGATTTTTTTTATTCATGTGCAACTCTCTCCTACATATAAGGAATGATTAGACGGCATCACAACGGTACGTACGCCTCCATTGTACACTCCTGTAAGAAATGCTACAAATCGAGATCAAGACCAGCTTTCTCAATTAATTGGCGTGTGTCTTCCCAAACTTCACCAAGTTGATTGAGCGGCATATCATGGGTTTTGTAATCTTTAATAGATGCTGCGCCTTCAGGTGCTTCAACGTCTGGGTTAATTGGTACTTCTAAAGAGTCGTATGAGAATGCCTGTTGATTTTCTGGAAGAAGAATCCACTCTAAAAACTTCTGGGCGTTATTATGATTGGGTGCACCTTTAACGAGGCCAACACCGGCGGCGTTAACAACCGCTCCCATCTCGTCATCGCCTTGGTCTGGATAAATGACCCCAACGTTGTTATCTGTTGTTTCGCGAAGTTGTTGGTGGTAATAATAGTTGTTCACAAGTCCAAATGTAAATTCTCCTGCACCAACGGCGCGGCGAATGTCGCCGTGTCCTTCTAAGATGACGCCGGCATTGTCTTTCACTGCGGCAATCCACTCGGTTGTCTTGTCATCGCCCCACTCTTTACGTAGCGCAGAAACATGACCGACCATCCCGCTGTTTCCACCGCGAGTAATAGCGAATTGGCCTTTCCATTTTTCATCGGTCAAGTCTTCAATTTTTTTCGGCATATCTTCTTCTGTGATTAAGTCTTTATTATACATTAAAACGCGGGTCCGTGCAGACAGGGCAAACCAAGCGTTATCATCAGCGCGATAGCGTTCATCAATGGTATCAATTCCCTTTGGATTCGCGCCCTCAAGTAAACCTTCTAAATGTAAATGTTCAAGTGCACCAATGTCATTAGAAATGAAAATATCTCCTTGTACATTACCGGCTTCTGCTTTAATCCGGTTTAACGCATTGTCACCTGCATGTAACGCCTGAACTTCTATGCCGGTGTCTTTCTCGAACTTCTCCAGCAAGCTGTCAACAAACGTTTCATTACGTGAAGAATAAACAACGAGCGAGCTTGTTTCTTCTTTGTTTGCTTCCTTAGGCGTTTCTTTACCTTCTTCTTTATTTTCATCACCAGCGCCACATGCTGCTAACATCAGTGCAATTGCACCTGTGAAGCATAGTGATACCGGCTTCATTTTTTTCAACATAAATGATTTCCCCTTTGTTTATGTATTGCAGGTCAAAAAACGTTCCGACCGTACGCTTGTTAGTATAACGATAATGATAATCATTGTCAATTGAAATGAAGAAAAACTTGAAAATGTCAATTTACGGAAGTTTTTGGGCATGAAAAAGCTTGTCAGCCCAATTTTACGACAAAATGTAGGTCTTTTTATTCAACGAGTGCAACAAGTTCTGGTTGAATATCAAAAGAAACGGTCGAGCCAATATTGACATCTTGTTCCATAGGTGCGTAGAGTACAATCGGTTCAGTGAATTCTGTTGTATCGCCAAGCGTCACTAAGACTTCTTGGTATTCACCACTATAAGTAACGCGGGTGACTTTGCCCGTGTAACGACCTCGTTCAGCTAACCTACATCCTTCTGGTCGAATAGAGACATTTACATCTTCAAGCATGACTTCAGATTGTGATGGTAGACAAACACGTCCAATGTTTGTCTCGACATGACGCATATCTGCACACAATTTACCTGAGAGTAGGTTGGTTTTTCCAACAAATTGAGCAACAAAACAATTTTTAGGGCAACGATACATCTCGCGAGGGGTGTCAATTTGCTGTATTTCTCCTTCGTTCATGACAACGACACGATCGGCAACGGCAAAGGCATCTTTTTGATCATGTGTCACAATGAGGGCAGTTGCTGCTGCTTTTTGGAGAATGGTCATAATGTCATAACGCATCTTCTCCCGTAAACCGGCGTCTAAGTTACTGAACGGTTCATCCATTAAGATGACATGAGGTCTAGGTGCAAGGGCGCGCGCTAAAGCAACGCGCTGTTGTTGCCCACCAGAAAGTTCGTGTGGATAACGATCAGCGTAATCGGTTAAACCAACAAGTGCAAGCACTTCTTTGACACGGGATTGTTTGTCCCTTGTTCGCCACTTTGTCAAACCAAACATAATATTTTTAGCAATTGATAAATGAGGAAACAGCGCATAGTCTTGAAAAACCATGCCGATCCCGCGTTTTTCTGGAGGGGTTGTTTGAAACTGGTCGTAAACAATTTGTCCACCAATCGTAATTTTCCCGTATGTTGGCTGTTCAAATCCAGCAATCATGCGAAGTGTCGTTGTTTTACCGCACCCGCTCGGTCCAAGAAGTGCGATAATTTCCCCACGCTCAATCATTAAATCAATGGCGGTGACGGCAGGTCGGACAGCACGTGGAAATGTTTTCGATACTTGATGTAAGTGTATAAAGCTCATAAGGAACCTCCGAAGTGACGATCAATGTTGGTGCTGTGTATGTATAAGAAGATGAGAATGATTTTCATTCTGAATGGATTATAGCACATGAAAGCAGTTGCTGCAAACGCTACAATATGGAAGGCGTGATCAAAAACATGGTGTTAGTTGGACGAGCCAGCATGTTTTAGTAAGGCGGTCATTATTTGGTACAGTACGCAGTTTTTACTGCATGATGTGGTGTATGTCTCTAACGTGCTTCCTCATACTAAACAAAAAGGAGGGGGAATGCATGACTGTCATCACGACATTACCGGCAAAGAGAAAAGAAAAGCAACAGTTGTTTGAGCGAAAGATGCTAAGGCAACTATCACTTGACGAATTAGAGCGTGATATTCATCAATGTTTTCGACCATTGCTATCTTTGCAATGCACCAGTCGAAAGATGAATGCTGGTGCTGTTTCAAAAAATCAGTCGGTTCAAGCGTACCCATTTTTATTAGATCAGTGTTTAGACACGGTGATTGACGCATATTTATTAGGTGCTACGCATGGACGATTTGGTTTTTACGGGGAAACAGTGTGTGAGGCAAAAGAGCGATGTGATATTGAACGAGAAGTATTTGTTCATGGTCTATGTGCTGCATTAATGGGATGGGCCGATGAACCAAAAGAACGCTATGAACTTTTCTTAGGAGCAACGGAACCTTTAATTGATCGCTGGTGGAATAAAGGGTTTCAAGAAGGTAAAAAAGCTTATCGTTTACGGTTGTATTAGTAAAGAATAATTTGTCCCACTTCCTCGTATATATGAGTGAGGACAAGGGGGACAATGGTGTGACAAAATATAAATGGTTTATATTTGTGAGTGCAATGGCAGTTGCGATCGTATTGTTTTGGTTTCAAGCTGATCGATCATCAAATGGGTCGCCTACCACTTGGCACATGCCATTATCAGGAAAAGTCATTGTGCTTGATCCAGGGCATGGCGGGATAGATGGTGGTGCTACTTCAAAATCTGGGTTGATCGAGAAAGAAGTGACGCTTGCTGTTGCTTTAAAACTTCGTGATTATTTACAGGAAGCAGGCGCGCTTGTTTTTATGACAAGGGAAGAGGATATGGATTTAGCCGACGAAGATGTAGTAAAAATACGGCGTCGTAAGGTGCAGGATTTGAAGCGTCGTGTTCAAGTTGTCAATGAATCGAGCGCTGACTTGTTTGTTTCTATTCATATGAACGCGATTCCATCGCCTAAGTGGCGTGGTGCACAAACTTTTTATCATTTAAAAGAACACAAAAATGCGGAGCTCGCAACGTTGATCCAAGACGAATTGAGGAACCAGTTAGAAAATACGAAACGACACGCAAAGCCCATCCACCATGTATACTTACTGAAAGAAGCCAAAATCCCCGGTGTATTAGTAGAGGCTGGATTTTTATCGAATCCTGATGAGGCAAGGCTTTTGGAGACAGAAGAATATCAACGCAAATTGGCTGCTTCAATTTATACAGGCATGTTACGGTTTGTATCAGGGGAGGTTGTTGAGGAGCAAACGAAGGGTATGGAAACGAAGTAAGTGAAAAATAAGTTGTAGTGAGTGATTTCTGCTTAAGGAATATGCTATACTTGGTCACGATAGCAGTGTATAGACAAAGCTCTTTTAAAGAGAACAGCTGCAATTTGTATAGGGTGGTGGCTCTCGTGACCGAGAAAGAAATTTTGGCAGCGCTTAAGCGTATAAAAGACCGTGATTTAAATAAAAGCATTGTTGATACAGGCGGTGTACGACAGTTGAAAAATAAAGATGGCAACGTCAGCTTGAAAATTGCATTAGCGAAAACAGGCACAGCAGAGCAAATGCAAGTACAACAAGAGATTGTGAATGTGTTAAAGAGCGAAGGGGCCAAATCGGTTGGTTTACGATTTGAAACATTATCTGAGGAAGAATTAGAAAAATTTGGTGGCGCGACGGCGTCGCCGTATAGTGGACCGTCATTGCTCGCGCCAACAAGTAAGACGACATTTATTACAGTGGCGAGTGGAAAAGGCGGCGTAGGCAAGTCCACAGTCTCTGTGAATGTAGCAGTAGCACTTGCGCGACAAGGGAAAAAAGTGGGTATAATTGATGCAGATATTTATGGTTTTAGTGTACCTGACATGATGGGAATTGAAACGCGCCCTAAAGTGGTTGGGAAGCGGATATATCCCGTGGAACGTTTTGGGGTCAAAGTGATTTCAATGGGCTTTTTTGTTGAAGATAATGCCCCGGTCATTTGGCGTGGTCCGATGCTCGGAAAAATGATTAACCAATTCTTTTCTGAGTGTGAGTGGGGCGATCTCGATTATTTAGTGCTTGACCTGCCACCTGGCACAGGCGATGTCGCATTAGATTTACATGCAATGTTACCGGAATCTAAAGAATTACTTGTTACAACGCCCCATGCAACCGCTGCATTTGTTGCTGCACGCGCTGGCGCAATGGCAATTAAGACGCATCATGAAATGTTAGGTGTTGTCGAGAATATGTCTTATTTCCAAAGCGAGAAAACAGGTGAGAAGGAATATGTGTTTGGCAAAGGTGGCGGTGAACGACTGGCTGAGGAGTTGAAAACGGAGTTGTTGGCGAAAATTCCACTCGGACAACCTAAAGTGAATGAAGAAGATTTTGCGCCCTCCATTTACGACATCGCTCATCCAATTGGGCAAATTTATAATGACTTAGCAATCCGCATGATAGAAAAGACGCGTCATGTTTAAATGTCATAAATATTTATAGTAAAGAAATCCCCATTGTATGTAAATCATGGGGATTTCTTTCGGTAAATGAATTATTTGTCCTTCTTATCAGCTTTTTTGTCTTCTTCTTTTTGTTTTTTATTTGCTTCTTTCATTAAGTCAACCATCTTTGCAGCGAAGTTGGGACTTTCTAATGCCTCTTCCATAATTTCCATCACTTGTTCACGATATTCTTTTGACTTCATGAGAGACAGTGCTTGTTTCTCCATTTCAGGATCAGTTAAAATATCCATCATCATTTGTTGATATTCTGGATCTTTCATAAGGTCTTTTAATAACTTTTCGTGTTGTTCCTGCATACTTTCAGAAAATGCTTTGGCAAATTCATGATCTTCAAATGCTTTTTGCCAAAATTCCTTTCCTTCTTTAGATGTAAGTGTTTCTTGAATCGTCTTTTGGACAAATTCACTATCCATAACAAGTTCTTCACGCATATCTTCTTCAGCAATGACTTGTTGTAACGCCTTTTTTCCTTCATCGGTTTTTAGCAAATCAATGACCATTTTTTTCGTTCCTTCGTAATCAGCGCCTTGCTGTCCTTCAGCTGGCGCGCAGCTAGTAATGAGAAAGATGCTCACGATCGCCATCGTCCATAGTGGTGTAAATCTACTCCGTATCACGCCGGGTGTCAACCTCCGTTTCTTTTTTAAGAATGATGGAGATAGTGTTTACCAGCTACCGTAAAATATGCGTAAGCGCACTGGTATTTCAATACCAAGGTTGCTACAATGGAGACATGTGAGTGAATTGGAGGAAGTAGTTGTGAATAGCAGAAAAGTGGTTTTTATCTTTTGGTCGACCTTGTTTATAAGCAGTGTATGTGGAGGCATCGTAGGCGTCTTTTTAAATTGGGATGTGTATGTTGGGAACGGTATGACCAATTTTATTGTCGGTGTCATTTGGATGATCGGATTGGGCGCGGCGATTAGTGTTGTGGCACAAATGGGTTTCTTCGCTTATTTATTTTTACACCGGTTTGGATTAGGTTTATCAAAGACACACACACTGTGGAATCGAATTCAATGGATACTAATTGTATTTGTGTATTTTGATCTTGTTTATTTTCGGTACGTGGCTTATGCAAAAGAGGGAGAAAGTTTTTTCGGTTATATGATTGTACCGACACTGTTGTTCGTTTACGGTGTACTCATTGCATGGGTGAAAGCACGTGAGACAAATCAAGTGGCTTTTGTACCTGCATTGTTTTTTATGTTTGTGATTACGACAATTGAGTGGATTCCGGCTTTAGTTGCAAATGATGCCAAGTGGTTAGCAATTTATATCACCCCACTACTTGTCGCAAATACATGGCAACTGTTATTGTTGCACCGTTTAATCAAGAAGCCAGCATAAATAAAAAAGCCATTGATTTGCAAAGAGACCCCAAAAGGTAGCTATTACGCTAACTGTGGGGTCTTTATTTTAGAATGGTGCTTCAGATTTCTTTATTCGACGATTTCACTGTCAGCACTGCTACCATCCATCAGTGTATGAATTGTTACAAAGGTATATCCTTGTTTCTTAAGTGCAGTTAAAATCGTCGGCAATGCCTGTTCTGTTTGTTTGACGGAGTCTGAAGCGTGGAAGAGCAGAACGTCTCCTGCTTGTGTATGGGAGAGGGTGTTTTCAATAATTGCCTCTGTGCCAGGGTTTTTATAATCATAAGAGTTGACACTCCAATGAACAACGTCAAATGATTGTTCGTCTGCAAGAGCCAATGTTTGTTTCGTGAAAGCGCCATTTGGTGGACGCAGTAAAGTCGGAGCCGTATCAGTTAGTTGTTGTAACACTTCTTTGCTGCGCCTCATATCGCGGATGACTTCTTCGTCATCTAGCATGGTGTAGTCTTTATAACGGTAACCGTGGCTGCCAATTTGATAACCAGCTTCCTGGATCACTTCGACTAAATCAGGGTATTTTTCAGCCCATGAAGCAAGCAAAAAAAATGTCGCATGCTCGACGTCATGATCTTGTAGCAACTTGACAATGGGTGCCACACGCTTTTCGCCCCAGCTAATATTAAAAGTAAGGGCGATCGATTGTTTCGCGTCGTTGGCCCGATAAAAAGCTTGTGGTCCTTCTGAAGTTGAAAATACAGACACATGCTCTTTGGCAATGAATAGCCAACTCGCGACAAACATTGCGGCAACACAAATAAAAATAAGGGGCTTCCGACGCCTAATGTTTAGCACCCAAATCCCTTTCATGATAACAGCTCCTTCACAGTAGGTCTTATGTACAATTTATGAACGCTTGGACGAGATATGAATAAAATATGTAAGAGAAGAGGAGAATGGTTAGTCATGAAGGTGATGAACTTGAGGAAGGATGGTGGGACCGATGTTAGGTGTGATGTTAACGGAAAAAGAAGTGGAGGAGATTGCATATTTACTGAAAAGGGAGTTGGAAGAGATTTTAAGTGACTTATCAGATAATCGATTAGAGCCAATTGTGCAAGTAGCAATGAAAGAAAAATATGGACTTGTATATGGCTTGTATAAGCGCTTTACTCGACCAGAAGAATGGTCGCAATACGCACTATCATCGAATTTATTAAATAAAACGCCTTTTGATAAAAAGGGTTGACGATTGATTTTGATGTGTGATATATTAATTAGCGTCGCTTTGAAGTGTGAGCGATTTTTATGAAGTGCAGTTAAACAATCTTCTTAAAAAAAAGAAGTTGACAGATCAAGTTAACTTCTGTATAGTATTAAAAGTCGCCAACAAACAGCGACACAAGCTCATTGAAAACTAAACAATAGCCAAGCGTAAAAAGAGATCAATAGATCTCAACATGTAAGCCACAAAGAAATTTGTGCAAAATGAGCAAATCAAACACTTTAATGGAGAGTTTGATCCTGGCTCAGGACGAACGCTGGCGGCGTGCCTAATACATGCAAGTCGAGCGCACAGAAG
>NZ_FMYM01000016.1 GCF_900096965.1 Shouchella lonarensis
ACCCGTTCCCATGCCGAACACGGTCGTTAAGCTCTTTTGCGTCGATAGTAGTTGGGGGCTTCCCCCTGCGAGCGTAGATCGGTGCCGGGTTGATAGTTAGTGTAAAAAGCACATCCCACTGGGTGTGCTTTTTTGGATTTTTTATGCCAACTACATCAAAAAATAAACATCCCGTTCACGTTACGGGATGTTTTATATGTGTTTAGGTCACGTAGCGTATCAATTATTTTATATATGCTGCACCAATGATGACAAGGAGGATAAATAAAACTACAATTAGTGCAAACCCGCTTCCGATACCGCTATCACAACCACCGCTTACTGGGCCGCATCCTTGATAATAACTCATTTGTACACACCGCCTTTACATTAAGGATACTATACCTTATGCAAATGTACCTGTTTGGCGACAAATCTGGGCGAATACTTAATCTTTTAACATGTGTCGAGGTAAAAATATTAGCAAGCAAAAGCAAAAAAAACTTGCATTTTAGTTCTGTATTTGATATTATATAATACGTCAGTAGGCATGGCCCGTTGGTCAAGCGGTTAAGACACCGCCCTTTCACGGCGGTAACACGGGTTCGAATCCCGTACGGGTCATTTTTTTTTTGGAGGATTAGCTCAGCTGGGAGAGCACCTGCCTTACAAGCAGGGGGTCGGCGGTTCGATCCCGTCATCCTCCACCATTTTATGCACACTTTTAATGGAGGGGTAGCGAAGTGGCTAAACGCGGCGGACTGTAAATCCGCTCCCTCAGGGTTCGGCGGTTCGAATCCGTCCCCCTCCACCATTAAGGTGGGCTATCGCCAAGCGGTAAGGCAACGGATTTTGATTCCGTCATGCCCTGGTTCGAATCCAGGTAGCCCAGCCATAGAGCCATTAGCTCAGTTGGTAGAGCATCTGACTTTTAATCAGAGGGTCGAAGGTTCGAATCCTTCATGGCTCATACAAGTAGGACCGTCACCCTGTGTCGGTTCTTTTATTTTGCCGATGAGAAAATATTTTTCATTATATATTAGATGAGTTGATTTTTCTTGGGGAATCACCACATTGTTCATTTTCTTTTCTTGTTTTCATGGTATGATATTTGTGAAACCATCGGTCTGGAGAATCCGTATAACAATGTAGGTAGGGGATCAAATGGATATATTAACAGCTCGCTTAATAAGGGAGACAAAAAAAGGTAATGAGCAAGCATTTGCAGAACTAGTTGAGTTATATAAAGATAGTGTGTACCAAGTAATTTATCGGCTCGTAGGACATGCTCAAGAGGCACAAGATATTTCTCAAGAGACTTTTTTGCGTGTTTATATGAATTTAGATAAGTATGATCTGACAAAGAAGTTCTCAACATGGCTTTTTCGTGTGGCGACGAATGCAGCAATTGATCGCTTACGAAGGCGTAAACCGGATATTTATTTACAAGATAAGATTAAAGGGACGGATGATCTCACTTATGAATCACAGTTAACTTCAAGCGAGGACTTACCTGAGCAGCAAGTTGTAAAAATGGAGCAACAAGCTTGGATACAAGCTGAGATTAATCAGTTACCGGTCAAGTACCGTACAATTATTGTATTAAAATATTTAGAGGATTTATCACTAAAGGAAATTAGCGAGATCATGGATATGCCTATAGCGACAGTGAAAACAAGGGTTCATCGTGGACGTGAAGCACTGAGAAAACGTATGCGTCATTTGTGACGACAGAAAGGAGGGGGTATGTGTGTCTACTTGTCAATTTTATAATGAAGTCATTCATAGATATTTGGATGGCGAGGCAACAAAAGAAGAAACTGCTGCAATGTACCAGCATATGTCCTCTTGCGCTGCTTGTGAACAGCATTTGAAGGAGTTAAAAAAGTCGATAGCGTTTATTCAAAGTTCTTCTCATATAGAGGCCCCGGCCAATCTCACGGCATGTGTGATGTCGCAATTACCAAAGCAAAAGAAGGTGTCACGTTTCAAACGGAAGTTACAACGTCATCCAATCCTCGTTGCAGTAGCGGTGTTTTTATTAATGATGTCGACATCTGTCTTTGCATCATGGGATTACAGCGGTCAGGATATTGTTGTATCGGGAAACGGTCCTTTTGTTATTGACAAAGAAAAAGGGATTGTAACTGTGCCAAAAGGGGCAGTGATTGAAGGCGATTTAATGGTTCGTAATGGAGAGCTTCAGCTTGAAGGAGAGGTAAAAGGCGATGTCCTTTTGTTAAATAGTGAGCTCAATGAATCATTGATGGCTTCTGTCAGTCATGTTACTGGTGAAATTGAGGAGATTGACCAAGCGCTTGCGTGGACTTGGTATAATATAAAGCAATTCTTTATCGACGTGGTATCTATTTTTAATAAAGACGACTAAGTTCTTGATTTTCCAATCACTTGATGGTTGAAAGTCAGCAACAATGTCGATGCTAAGGATGAACAAATTTTTTCGGTTGTTAAAGTTGAGATATGGAGGCGGGCATATGCTTTCATTAAACTATGATGTGTGGCCATGGCTGACGTATGTACGTCAAATTGTTGATATTTTGCTTGTAACGTATGTCGTATATAAATTAATTATGATTATTCGTGGAACGAGGGCAGTCCAATTGGTAAAGGGGATTGCTGTGATTTTTATTGTTTGGTTTGTGAGCAATCTTTTAGGTTTAAGCACACTGGAATTTATTACGAAGCAAACGGCGACTTTTGGTCTTTTAGCTATTATTATTATTTTCCAACCTGAATTGCGGCGAGGGTTGGAGCAACTTGGGCGTAGTCGGTGGTTTACAGGTCGACCTACACCAAAAGATGAACGAATACATTCGACAGTGGACGCAATTGTGAAAGCGTCAATGTATATGAGTAAGAGACGGATCGGCGCACTTGTGTCAGTTGAAAGAGAGACGGGTTTAAATGATTATGTTGAGACTGGTATTCCAATCCATGCTGTTTTGACTTCAGAGTTGTTAATTAATATATTCGTTCCTAATACGCCGTTGCATGATGGTGCTGTCGTCGTGAAAGGAGACAAAATTTTAGCGGCAGGTTGTTATCTGCCTTTGTCAGAGGACGTGACGATTTCAAAAGAGCTTGGCACACGTCATCGCGCTGCGCTAGGGATTAGTGAGATGACTGATTGTTTGACAGTTGTCGTCTCAGAAGAGACAGGCAGTATTTCTGTATCTAAAAATGGGACGCTGTATCGTGAATTGACAGAGAAACAGTTAGAAGAAATGCTCAAGCAGTCGCTAGTGCGTGCAACCACAGCAGTTGATGTTCGTTGGCAGTGGGGAGGGAAAAAGGATGGATAAATTATTTAACAGTATTTGGTTTGTCCGTATCCTTGCTTTTTTTATTGCGCTCATGCTTTTTGCGATGGTGAATCAAGACTACTTAGGTAAACCATCGCTTGTGCCAGAAGCGTCTCAATCTTCTTATACACTGGAAAATGTCCCATTAAAAGTTTTGTATGATGAAGCACGGTATGAGTTAGTCAATCAACAGGAGACCGTGAGTGTGGAATTGCAAGGATCTCAAGTGTCTATTACGTTGTTTCAATTAACAAATGGTCGTTCGACGGAAGTGTTTGTTGATGCGACGGAAGTGATGACAGAAGGAGAACAAACGTTGGTTGTACAGACCCGTAATTTTCCAAGTGATTTGTCTGTCACTGTTCAACCACAAGTTGCGACGGTAACATTAAAGGAAAAACAGGTTTCTTCTGTTCCGGTGCACGCGGAACTTAAGAATGTGGAGACATTAGATGATGAATACACGGTCGGTTCACCCATTGTGACGCCGGTCAATGTCGAAGTCATTGGGGCTGTAGATATATTGCAACAAATTTCTGTGGCAAAAGTATTTGTGGATGTGACAGGTGCAATGGAGAGTATTGAAGATGAATTCCAGGTCTACCTCTATGATGAGGACGGTAACGAGCTTGATTTAAATGTAGAGCCAAAGTTTGTGTCCGTGTCAGTCCCAATTACAAGTCCAACAAAACTTGTTCCAGTGAAGTTGACAACAGAAAATGATTTTCCTGAAGGGATGGGCATTGATGAGATAGAAATCGAACCAAATGAGGTGACGATTTACGGATCAAACGATATACTAGAGGAGATTGAATTTGTTGAGAGTGAACCAATTGACTTAGCGGGTATGTCTAATGAAGAAAAATTTTCTGCAAAAGTGCGCATGCCTAAAGGGATCGAAAGAGTTGAACCGAAAGAAGTGACTGCCTCATTTCAATTAGCGGAGGAGCAGTCGAAAACATTTGTGTCGCGTCCGATCAAAGTGACAGGTAAAAATGACGACCAGCAAGTGGTTTTTATGGAGGGGTCTGAGGAGACAGTGGATGTAACTGTCTTTGGTACTGCGTCGCGCTTGAAGCAAATTTCAGCTGAAGATATACATGTAACAGTGGATGTGAGCCAGTTAGATCACGGCGAGCATACGTTACCTTTAAAGGTAACAGGTCCTTTTTATGTACAATTTGAAACAGAGAAAGAAGTACGCGTTTACGTGCAGTCGTAGTTGATGGAAGGGGATTTTGAATGATGGCAAAGTATTTTGGTACAGATGGTGTGCGTGGCGTCGCTAACACAGAGTTGACACCAGAATTGGCATTTAAGTTAGGTCGTGCAGGAGGATATGTTTTAACAAAAGAGGTGCAGTGTCCAAAAGTACTAATTGGGCGTGATACACGTATTTCGGGTGAAATGTTAGAAGCGGCGTTGACGGCGGGTTTTCTCTCTATAGGGGTTGAAGTCATGCGTGTAGGAGTGATTTCTACTCCTGGTGTCGCTTATTTGACAAAACAGTTAAACGCTACCGCCGGAGCGATGATTTCTGCTTCTCACAACCCAGTAGCGGATAACGGCATTAAATTTTTTGGATCAGATGGATTTAAGTTACTGGATAAACAAGAAATCGAGATCGAAAATTACATGGATGCAGAAGATAAGATGCCGCGACCTACTGGTGGTGGTGTTGGTCAAGTGAATGATTACTTTGAAGGCGCACAAAAGTATATGCAATTTTTAAAGCACACAATTGAAGGAGATTTAGCGGGATTACGTATTGCTATAGATTGTGCCAATGGGGCAGCTTCTTCTCTAGCGACACATCTTTTTGCGGATTTAAATGCGGATATTTTAACGATGGGATCGTCACCGAACGGTGTGAATATTAATGAAGGTTGTGGTTCAACTCATCCTGAAGCACTCGCTTCATTTGTTGTAGAGGAAGGTGCCGATATTGGTCTAGCATTTGATGGTGATGCTGATCGGCTCATTGCGGTTGATGAGAAAGGGAATATTGTAGATGGCGATGAAATGATGTTTATCATTGGGTCTTATTTGAAGGATCAAGGAAGACTGCAACATGACACGGTGGTGTCAACCGTGATGAGTAATCTAGGTTTTTATAAAACACTAGCATCTAGAGAAATCCATTCTGAGCAAACCGCAGTTGGGGACCGTTATGTAATGGAAGCGATGCGTAAAGGTGGCTTTAATCTTGGGGGAGAGCAATCAGGGCATATTATTTTCTTGGATTACAACACGACTGGAGATGGCTTGCTATCAGGATTGCAGTTGGCGAGCATTTTAAAGCAATCTGAGCAGTCGCTGTCAGCACTCGCGGGAGAAATGGCAAAGTTTCCACAAACGCTTGTAAATGTCAAAGTCACTGACCGTAATGCAGTAAAGGGAAATGAGCGTGTGAAACAAGTGATTGCAAAGGTTGAAGATGAAATGGCAGGAAATGGGCGGGTGCTTGTAAGACCATCCGGGACAGAACCGCTCGTGCGCGTCATGGTAGAAGCAGAGACAGATGAGCAATGTGCGGTGTATGTAAAAAAGATTGTCACGGTCGTTGAAGAAGAGCTGGGTGCATAACTTTACACATAAAGAAGCGGACACGGTTTTGGGTGTTCGCTTCTTGTGATAAAGATGTATGCACGACGGATGGCTGTAGTGAATATACTGCTTGAGAGAAAAGGTGTTGACTTTCTCTTTAACTTTGTTATAAGATGGAGAGCGTATGAATGATCTATTCATACATCTAAAGCGCCAGGACTGATGACAGATCAGTTGACGAGGAGAGGGCTAATCGAACTTCGGCGGATTCCCTCCGGTTGCTGCATGACAGCCGTAAGCTTCTGTAAAAACAACAAGGTGACTTGTTGCACAAAGACAGAGGTCGCATGCACCAATACAAAGAGTGGGGGCACGTCTGCCCCTGTAGGTGTGCTCCCACTACGGGAGGAAAAGAATTATGTGTGGAATTGTAGGTTATATCGGAAACAGTGATGCGAAGGAACCATTGCTTTCTGGTTTAGAGAAGCTGGAGTATCGGGGTTATGACTCAGCTGGTATTGCTTTACGGAATGAGCAAGGCACGTATGTATTTAAAGAGCAGGGACGAATTGCCACGTTGCGTACCTCAGTAGATCAAGACGTGATGGCGTCAGTTGGCATTGGTCATACCCGTTGGGCGACGCATGGTGTGCCGAGCAAACGGAATGCACATCCACACCAAAGTGAAAGTGGTCGATTCACGCTCGTGCATAATGGTGTGATTGAAAATGCCGATTCACTCAAACAAGCGTACTTAGTAGGTGTGCCATTTGCTAGTGATACCGACACCGAAGTGATTGTTCAGTTGATCGCCCGTCTTGTGGAAGAAGACGGACTTCAGACAGAAGAAGCAGTACGCCAAGCACTCTCACTTATGAAGGGTTCTTATGCGATTGCGCTTCTCGATGAAGAAGATGCAGAAACAATCTTTGTGGCAAAAAATAAAAGCCCACTTTTAATTGGCGTCGGTGAAGGCGTGAACGTCATTTCTTCAGATGCAATGGCCATGCTACAGGTGACGGATCAATTTTTAGAAATTGAAGATGGTGAGCTTGTGCTTGTTCATCGTGATGCAGTGACAATTAAGTCTCCTGACGGTGTGATCCAAGAACGTTCACCTTATCAGGCTGAGCTTGATGCAAGTGACATCGAAAAAGGTATGTATGATCATTTCATGTTAAAAGAGATTGATGAACAATCAATTGCATTGCGTAACATCATTCAGAAGTACCAACATGAGGATGGTGAGACGCGCCTCGATAGTGATATTCGCACTGTGGTGCAAGAAAGCGACCGGGTTTACATCGTTGCTGCCGGAACAAGCTATCATGCAGGTCTTGTCGGAAAACAACTGATGGAAAAGATTGCACATAAACCGGTTGAGGTGCATATTGCAAGTGAGTTTGTTTATAATATGCCATTGTTGTCCAAAAAACCACTCTTTGTGTTTATTTCTCAAAGTGGCGAAACAGCGGATTCGCGTGCTGTGCTCGTCAAAGTAAAAGAACTTGGTCATCGTACGTTGACAATTACAAACGTGCCAGGCTCAACGTTATCGCGAGAAGCGGATTTCACGCTCCATACCTTTGCGGGGCCAGAGATTGCAGTTGCTTCCACGAAGGCGTATACGGCGCAAATGGCAGTGTTGACGTTACTAGCAGTCGATACAGCACGTGTATCTGGTATTGAGCTAGATTTTGATCCGTTGCAAGAGCTTGGGATTGTTGCAAATGCGATTGAGGCACTGTGTAGTCAAAAAGATGTATTTGAAGAGATTGCCAAAACATATTTGATGACTACACGTAACACGTTCTTTATTGGGCGTGCGGTCGATTATTATGTAGCTTTAGAAGGCGCACTAAAACTAAAAGAGATTTCTTATATTCAAGCAGAAGGATTTGCTGGTGGTGAATTGAAGCACGGAACGATTGCTTTAATTGAAGAAGGCACACCTGTTATCGCACTTACGACACAATCGCATGTCAATCTAAATATCCGTGCCAATGTTCAGGAAGTGGTTGCGCGGGGGGCATCGCCAATCATTTTGTCGATGGAAGGATTAGAACAACCGAGTGATACGTTTGTGTTGCCGCGTGTACACGAATGGTTAGCGCCACTCGTTGCAGTTGTACCACTGCAATTGATTTCTTATTATGCTGCGCTACACCGAGGTTGTGACGTTGATAAGCCACGCAACTTGGCTAAAAGTGTGACAGTGGAATAACGTGTCAAATTTGCAAGAAGCTTGTTATGGTGGTAACATCATGACAAGCTTTTTTATTGTAAATAAGGAGGAGACGGGTTGATGAGAAGTGAACAAGAGATGTACGAGTTGATTCTTGGTGTGGCGCGAGAAGATGAACGTATTCGCGCGGTGTATATGAATGGATCGAGAACAAATCCAAAGGCGCGTAAGGACATGTTTCAAGATTATGATATTGTGTATGTAGTGACAGATGTTACTACATTTGTAAAAGATCAACAATGGTTAAGTGTGTTTGGTGAGCAACTTATGATGCAAGAACCTGATAAAAATGATCAAGTATGTGCGCATATACCAGGAATGAACGTCGATACAAATGAGTGCTATGCGTTTTTAATGTTGTTTGCTGACGGGAATCGGATTGACCTGCGATTGCAAACAAAAGAAGCAATGCTGCAAGAATACGGAAAGGAGAGTTTAACGAAGTCTTTATTAGATAAGGATCGTTGTTTACCAGCGATTCCTGCTCCGACGGATCGAGATTATGTTGTGAAGCAACCAACAGCGGAACAATTTTTTAGTTGTTGTAACAACTTTTGGTGGTGTTCACAAAACATCGCGAAAGGGTTATGGCGCGATGAAGTTCCTTATGCAAAGTATATGTTTGAACAAGTTGTCAGGGTTGATTTAGATGAAGTTGTGTCGTGGTGGATTGGTTGGAAGCATGGTTTTTCCATTTCTACTGGGAAGCTGAACAAAGATTTTAAGAAATATTTATCGGATTCCTATTGGGAGATGTATCAACAAACCTATGCTGATGGAGATATAGATCGGATGTGGGAGGCGCTTTTTTGTGCTTGTGACCTTTTTCGTACGCTGGCAAAAGAGGTGGCCGCCGCATTCAAGTTTGTATATGAGACCGCAGATGATGAGCGGATGACTAAATATTTACAAGGTGTTCGGGCACTGCCGTTAAGGACAGCGACAGGGTATTAAAAAATGCTTCTCTCCGCACGATGGGAGAGAAGCATGGAGCTTATGCTAAATGAGCATACCAGCAATGACAGCGTTCATTAAGTTTACAAGTGTGGCCGCTAGTAGCGCCTTGAAACCGTATTTTGCGATGATTGCGCGGCGATCAGGAACAAGGGCGCCAAGCCCACCAATTAAAATGGCCACAGAACTAATATTTGCAAAACCACAAAGTGCAAAACTTGTGATCGCAAACGTCCGATCGGACAGTCCAGCTTGCGCGTCCATTAAGGATGCGAAACCGATGAACTCATTCATAATTGTTTTTTGACCGATAAAAGATCCAGCTTGAACTGCTTCTGCCCACGGGACACCAGCAATAAAAGCAAACGGCGCAAAAACCCATCCTAGGATTTGTTCAAGCGTAATGGTACCAATCCCAACACCATTAGTAATGGTTCCCAAAATTAAGTTGATAAGCGCGACCAATGAAACGAAAGCAATTAACATAGCAGCAACATTAAGAGCAAGTTTTAATCCGTCAATTGCCCCACCTGCAGCAGCGTCGACAACATTTTCCGACCCAGTGACGTTTTCTAATTTAATCTTATCCTTTGTTTCGCTAACGTCTGTTTCTGGAATGAGCATTTTGGCCATTAGTAAGCCACCCGGTGCAGACATAAAGGTAGCGGCTAGCAAATATTCGAGTGGGATGCCTAATGCAGCAATCCCCGCCATAACAGAGCCGGCAACAGTTGCCATACCACCCGTCATTACAGCAAATAACTCAGAGGTCGTCATTTTGTTTAAGTAAGGCTTTACAAGTAGAGGTGCCTCTGTTTGTCCGACAAAAATATTTCCAGCAGCGGAAATGGACTCGGCTTGACTCGTACCAAGTAAGCGAGAAATCCCACCACCAATATAGCGAACAATGAACTGCATGATCCCGAAGTGATAAAGGATACTAATCACAGCAGAGAAGAAAATGATGATCGGAAGTACTTGGAAAGCAAAAACAAATCCAATGCCGTCAAGTCCAAGAACGCCTCCAAACAGGAATTCAATACCTTCTCCGGAAGTACTAATGGCCTCTTGAACCCCATTTGAAACCTTTTCTAATAAAAATTTACCAGGACCGGTCCAAAGCACGATGACTGCGAACAAAAATTGCAGTGCCAAAGCGCCGAGGATGGTCCGCCAGTTGATGGATTTTCGGTTGTTGGAGAATAAGTAGGCGATACCTAAAATCACGAGCATGCCGCCTAATCCCCATAGAACGTTCAACATTGAGAACGCCTCCTATTCTTGTTTAATAACGTGTGACGCACGTAGTGGGAAAGACCGTCTTTGTTACATTCCCCTAAAAATGGTTTTTCTTACATGATTATTTAAAAGTTTTGACGGATCCTGATCAAAGCTTTTAAATTAAAGCGGATACAAACGGTAACGTATTTCTATATAAGTGTATTATTTCCAATGTTAATCATTTCAATATCCACTTTACTTCAGTATAAAAAATATCGGGATATTTGTCAATGACGGTGGGAATACGTGAAATTATGACAAAAATCGTGACAGTCCCGATGTGTGTTGATACACTGTGACTAAGGAGATGGTGAATAATGAATGAAGCAGCAAAACAATATTGGGAAATGTTTTGGGACAGGAACAGAGAAGAGGAAGGTAAGGGGCAAGAGCTAATTGTGAAAGAGTGTCAATTTGGGGACGATCCAAAAGGTTTAGCGCAGAAAGTGATTGATGGGGTGAAGACGGCAACGTGTTCAGCACACATATTTTATGAAGTCGAAAATGAGCCGTTACCAGTAGTAGGTCAGTACAATGTGATTTTAAATGAACGTGAGGAACCGGTTGCGATCGTTCAAAATGTCGATGTCCAGCTCGTATCATTTAAGGAGGTGTCAGAGGCATTTGCGCTGGCTGAAGGAGAAGGCACGTATGAAGAGTGGCGTAATATTCATGTTGCCTTTTTCGCAGAGGAATTGTCAAAAATTGATCGTGTGTTTTCTGAGGACATGCTACTTGTGTGTGAAACCTTTAAACTCGTCGATGTGAAGAAGGAGCAATAGAATCACTCTTTCTTCACATCCCTAGCTTGAGCACAACTGTTTTAAGCGTGGGATATCATCCCATCTAAGCGCAACCTCTGTCAGCGTTTGACCGCTAAGTTGAAAGGTTACTTCATGATCGTCAACGGCTCCTAGTTTGCGGTAGAAAGCGTCGTGGCGATTGTCTGGGATGACACGGATAAGCATATTTTTCAGTGAGTTTCCGCATTTTTCTAGTTCAGTAATGAGGCTGGAGAGTAAGCGTTGACCGATGCCTTGGCGCTGATATGTGTCGCGCAAGTAAATGGCGTATAATTCTGCATCAATGCCAGCTTTTTTTCTCTCGGGGCCTCCGGTCACAAAACCCACCACTTCGTTATCGCAAGTTGCAACGATGAGGGCTGTGTCATTGCGGATAGGCAGGCCCGTATCTTTATGAAAATACGCACGCCATATCTTTTCTTTTTCTTCGTAACAGAGTTGATCTAAATAAGATTGGTTGATAATGCCTTTGTACGTTGTGCGCCAACTGTCGACGTGAACTCGGGCGATACTAGCTGCGTCTTTAACTGTCGCGTTGCGGATCGTAGTCATGATCATTCTTCTCTCTTGTCAGGTGCAACGAGTTCGACTTTTATCCGATCGGGGTCTTCGAAAAAGACTGCATAATAATTAGATCCACCAGCGAATGGATGGCGGTCTTTGTAAAGAATATTTATCCCTTTTTCTTCAAGGGCACGAGTCATGTCATCAACCTGTTTGCGAGAAGTGGCATGAAAAGCAAGATGATTTAGGCCGGTACGTCTCCGGTGGTAAGGTGGATGCTGGTATTTTTCTTCTGTTTGTGTAAAGACAAGGTAGGTATCGCCGCTCTTCCAACTACAACCTTTGTCCCATGATTGGAAGAGTGTATAACCGAGCTCACTTAGCAGTGGACTCCAAAATTGCTTGGAGGCAGTAAGGTTTGATACATTCAATTCAACGTGATGTAGCATGATGAACCCCCATTTTATGTCTTTTTTGTTATCATAATATAGATATAAAGAATGGGTCAACAAATATGTAAGGAGAGGGACGCTCAATGCGGTTTATTGAACCAGTGAAAACGTTGACGGCTAATCCGAAGCAACCAGGCTATATAGAATATGAACCACAACCGTTTTTAAAGTCTTATGTACGCTGTTTTTGGGAAGATACATGTTCCCGTAGTTCTTCAGTTATCATTCCTGATTTGTGTGTCGATATATTGGTTTACTTGGATAAAGAAAATTACGTGAATGATGTGCGGTTTTCGGGCGTGAATGATGTGCACTTTAAAACGGAAAGAGATTCAGTATATCATGCCATTTTTGGTGTCCGATTTTATGCGTGGAGTGTGTGGCTATTTTCTATGACAGATATGTCTGGAAGTAGAAATCAAGTGTTGGAAATTGATGAAGTTTTCCCACGCCTAAAAGAAATTCTTCAAAGCGAGTGCTTTCGTGAGGTGACAACAGCTCAGCGGATTCAAGTTGTTGAGCACTGGTTGATCGATAAACTAGCGCAACAGAACAAACTGATGTCCAATGATTTTTTAAATGCGATGGATATGTTAATCAATGCAAACGATCCGATTAGGATGAAGTTGTTAACAATGCATACCGGTGTCGGCATGCGTCAGCTTGAACGTTTGTTTTCGATGTATACAGGGATGTCGCCGAAAGCGATGTTTAATATCATTCGCTTTCAAAAAATGTGGCACCAGCTTTATTTTTCTAGACGTCTTGATGTATTAGACCTTGCCCATCAATATGGCTTTACAGATCAGTCTCACTTAACCCGTCATTTTAGAAGATATAGCGGTAAGACCCCGAGTCAACTATTTTATTAACGAAGAATGTCGCTTTTTTACAAGACAGAGGTAGCCGATAACCTTATGCTTACGTGTAGAAGGGGGCGATAGGTAATGAAATTGTCAAGGGAAGCATTCAAGCGTGCGGTGGCATTTGTGATGTCTGAAGCACGCCCGCTCGATCAACAATTGTACCGTTATTATTTTGAGGGTGGTAGCAAAGAGAACGTCGTTGCGGCGTTGGCTTTGTTTCAAAACGACGATGGTGGTTTTGGGCACTGTTTAGAGCCGGATGTTCGCCTAGAGGTTTCGTCTGTACTGGCGACGACGGTGGCGGTGCAGTGTATGAGTAAGATCGGTTTAGATGAGCGTCACAATCTTGTAGCTGGCGCAATCCAATACTTTTTAAATCAATATGATCACGAGAAACAACGGTGGCCGATCTTACCAAAAGAAGTGAATGACGTGCCACATGCACCGTGGTGGCACTTTGATGAGGGACGAGATTATCCCGGAACACATTCATCATGGGCGAATCCTGGGGCGGAAGTGGTTGGTTATTTGCATGAGTATAAAACACTCGTGCCCACCACCTTTTTAGCAGATGTAACAGCGATTGCGCTCTGTGAGTGTGAGAAAGCACCGCTTAAAATGGACATGCATGATTTCTATTGTTTTCAACGGCTATTTTCCTGCGTGGCTGCACGTGATCAAAAGGTCATATTCAATAAATTAAAGGAAACTGTTCGGGAGATCACATTACGTCATCGCCATGAATGGCACGATTATGGTGCAAAACCACTAGATGTGGCGCCATCCCCATCGGTGCCATTTGCGTCACTGTTAGAAAAAGAGATCGCAGCACAGTTAGATCATGAAATTGAGAAAATGAATGAACATGGTTGCGTATTACCGAGTTGGTCGTGGTTTGGCCATTACGAAGACACGTGGCCGCAAGCAAAGCGTGAATGGGTAGGCTACTTAACCGTGAAAATGTTGAAAGTGTTCCAAGATTATGGTCGGATTGGAGAGGGATGATTGGTGAAACAAATGATTGAAGAAGTGTGTATGGCACAAGTCGGTGCCGTAAGAGATGTAAAAGAAGAGTGGGGTGGTGCGATTCGTTTCACGGTCGGAGGGAAAATGTTTGCGATGCTTGGTCAAAATCGCAATGGAGACGACATCGTGACGTTAAAATGTGCGCCGGAAAAGGTGGAGCAGTACCGGCATGACTTTTCTAGTGTTGTTCAAGGGTACTACATGAACAAAACGCATTGGAATTCGGTGTTGCTGCAGGATTCAGACGTCCCGACCGAGGTGATGGAACAAATGATTGGTCATTCGTATGCGTGTGTGGTGGCAGGGTTGCCGAAGAAGGTACGGGAATCTTTGATATTGTGAGGGGCAAGCATATGGCGCTTGCAGTTGAACTGGAGATAAGGAGGTCTTAAAAATGAATATTAACATTACACCACTACAAGAAAGTGACACAGAAGCCTTGTTTCAATTTGAACAAAGGCATCGCGCGTACTTTCGCCAGTTTGTGCCTGACAGAGGTGAGGACTACTATGATCCGGCTACATTCGTAGAGCAGCAACAGTCATTACTCGCAGAACAGCGAGACGGAACTTCTTATTTTTACTTGATTAAAACGAAAATAGATGAGATTGCGGGCAGAATCAACCTTGTTGACGTAAACAAAGCAAAACGTTCAGCGGAACTGGGTTATCGTGTCGGTGAAACGTATGTAGGAAAAGGGGTGGCAAGTGCGGCACTGTCGCACTTGCTCCGGGATTTACCGGCTGAGATTGACATCATTCAGGCAAAAACAACGCCAGACAATCGTGGTTCGCAAAAAGTGATGGAACGAAATGGATTTCGTGCTTGTGGCCATACGACCGAGGATGGCCTGACGTTTGTGCATTATGAGTGGCGGCGGTGAGTGGAGGGGGTTAGGTGGGTGTCATGCGTGTTTTAGCTTACGTTGTGCTTAGTGTCACTGGCGTGGTGAAGTTGGTGCATATTCTCTTTGATTTAAGAAGAGAGGATAATGATATGCTTGTGTTTCTTCTCAATTTGTCTGGACTTCTGTTTTGGGTAACGTTACTATTACTTGTCCTTTCTTCAGATACGAAGGAAAAGAAATCACATTAAATAACTGACAAAAATGTGTGTGGGAGTCCTAGGCGCTTTCCTCACTCCTCTGGCAAAAACGCGGTCACCGTACCAAGCTCATTTTTTAAATACGTGCGAATGGCTTGTGGGAAACGGGCGACACTGGCAGCGCTGTCTTTCATCCGTGTGATAAGTTTGGTGTGGTCAATTGTTGTGTAATCGTAAGCAAGCGTTTTGCGGTAGCGGATGAGCTGCTTTAACGCGTTTGCGTCTGTTTTTTCAAGAACGCGCTCGTCTAGGAGGATGTCGATGATGTCTTCATAGCTGCCTGGATCACGCATAATGAAGCCATCAATCATTTGGTTGCCAACATCAATGATTGCTTCAATTGTCACCATTGCTGCACGTTCTAAAGCGAGACGAGTAATGAGATCGCTCGGGAGGGGTGGCTCATTTAACATCGGTTGTAATGTTTTAATATAAGTGAGTGTCGCTTCAATTCGTTTTTGATCAACAAAGTACATAATCACGAAGGCTCCTTCTTTTTATGTAAGCGGTCGTTTGTTTTTACGCGCTTTAACACAAAGTAAGCACAACCGAAGTTGCAGTATTCGTATAAGTAGTCGGGCAAGGTGCTAATTTTTTTATCAAAAGTGGCGCGTCTGTTTTGGTCGTCAAAAAAGCCACGTAGCCGGAGTTGGTTATAACCCCAGTCGCCAACAATGTAGTCATATTTATTTAATACATCACTATAACGTTCTTGAAAAGCGGCTTCGTCCCAGCCGTTTTTTTCGTCGTGAACGAGTTCAAAAGAGACACCTGATATGACAACCATCACGTGCACCTCCTATTTGTTTGTTTCTTTCAATAGTTTACCATACAATTTCAATCTTTGCTGTAATGGTGTATGTTTTATATGTAGGGTGAAAGAATTGAAAGAAGTTCGTTCTTATTTCACATTTATTTTGTAAGCTAAAGATAGTTGCTTGGGGGTGAGAGGATGCGTCGTGTGAGCTTGATGTTGATTGTCGTGGTTTTGATTAGTGCGTGCGTCAAGGAAGCGAGAGTGACTTTACCAGAAGAAGGGAGTCCTTTTTTAGTTGTATCTCATTTGAAAGATCCTGCGCTAACATTTGTGGACCCACATACATATGAAGTTGTGCAGACAGTCCCATTAGAAGAGGCATGGCAAAAAATGATCCAAGTCAATGACGCGTATTTATGGGCGTTACAAAAACAGTCCGGGGTATTACAACAACTTGCAAAAAAGGAAGGTGTTCTTACTCCATTAACAGATGTGGGGTCGGGATTCAGTGATGTTGCCTTTTCTGAAGAACGGAACCGTGTTTATGTTGCTGATCCTAAGACCGGGCAAGTGCATCGGATTGATCCTCAAACAAAGTCTTTGGAAGTATCGATAGAGGTTGCAGGTGTGCCCGATGAACTGCTACTTTCTGGCGACGATCGTTTGTTTGTACTTGATGTATCTGCTTGTAAAGTCAGTGAGATTGACTTGAACAAGGAGGCTGTTACGCGCACTTTTACGGTAGAAGACCGGGCAACGGGACTATTTTTCGATGGACAATGGTTATGGATTGGTGGACACGGAGCGATTGGTGAGTTGAACAAGTCAGTGTATGCGTATGATGTGCGTACAGGCGAACAAGTTGCTGAAGTAGAGGTGGGCTTAATGCCGATTGCCACGATAGCCAGTGCGGACGGGCACTCTCTTTATGTTGTTTCGCACGGGGATGCTCATTTGTATGAAATAGACCGAGAAGCACAACAAGTGACACGCACGGTACGTGTCGGTCAAAACCCGAATTATATTTATCGTCGAGACGGGGCGCTGTACGTAAGTAATGTTGATAGCGATTCAATCTCGATCATTGATGAGGCGACATTCACGGTTAAAAAAGAAGTGCCAGTTGCTGGAGGACCTCATGCAATGTTGATGGAGGAATGGCATGAATAACACAATGAAAACAGTGCTTGTCGTTGATGATGAGCGTGAATTACGGGAGCTCGTTTCCCTCTATTTGAAAAAAGAAGCGTACCATGTGTTATGTGCGGCGGATGGGAATCACGCGTTGCAGATGCTCGCATCTTCGTCGGTTGATCTTGTGATTTTAGATGTGATGATGGACGGGCTAGATGGTTTTTCCGTTTGTGAAACGATTCGCAAGACGCATGTGCTGCCAGTGATCATGCTGACAGCACGTAGTCACGAAGAAGATAAAATTAAAGCGTTAAAGCTTGGTGCAGATGATTATGTGGTGAAGCCGTTTAGTCCGAAAGAATTGCTTGCCCGCGTTGAAGCGGTACTGCGCCGGTCGTATGATGTACCGCGGATGGCGGATACAATTGTTGCTGGTGAGCTTTTGATTGACCGCGGGGGGCGGGAAGTTTATATCGCCGGAGACGTGGTGCGTCTCACTCGTAGAGAGTACGAACTTTTACTGTTTTTAGCTGAGCATAGGGGACAAGCATTTTCGCGCGAACAATTGTTTCGACAAGTATGGGATGAATGCCGGGACCATAGTACATTACGGACGGTGGACACGCATATTAAGACGTTGCGCTTAAAGCTTGGTGAAGCAGGGAGATTCGTTCAGACGGTATGGGGTATTGGCTATAAATTTGAGGGTGCACGATGAGGCAATGGTCGATTCGAACGAAAGTGTGGGCAGGCATCGTTGTCGTCATGTTGTTGCTCGTTGTTGCGGTGCTTGCGCTACTATTTTTTTTATACGAACGGCTTTATGTTGATAAACAATTGGAAATGATGTTGTTAGAGGGTGAGGCACTTGTTCATATTTATGAAACGGAGGGCGCACAAGAGTATTTCCAAGATCGTGTCACATGGGCGAATGGCAGCTCGGAAGAAACGTTCACGTATAGTGAGGATCCAATGGTGTTGGCAAGTGGTGCGTTATTTGAAGAAGATACCGATTATCATCTCATTACACTAGCAGAGCGTGAGCAACTACTACAAGGAGAAACGGTTGTTGTGCGGCGGGCGCATCCTCGTTTTAACCAAGAATTGCTTGGGGTAGTCTTACCGCTTATCGTCGACGAGCGGCTTGAGGGGGTTGTATTCAGTTCCTTGCCATTAGCTGATGTGTACGAAGCGTTTTCTGAAGTGCAGCCCTTACTTTATGGAATGATTATGCTTGTAATTGTAGCGATTGCCTTTGTTGGTCATCGTGTGAGCCGCCGTTTGGTCGATCCATTATTACAAGTAAAAGAACAGGCAAAAAAAATGGCTCTGGGCGATTTGCAGGCACGCTTGCCAACAAAGCAGTCTACAGTGGAATTTTCTGAGTTGGCTCATGCAATCAATCGTCTCGCACAAGCGTTAGGCGAGACTGAGCAAAATCGGCGTGCTTTTTTAGCAGATGTTGCACATGAGCTTAGGACACCGCTTAGTTACATGAAGGGCTACGCCGAGGCTGTAACCGAAGGCGTCGTTAAGACAGAAAAAGGGATGGCAATTGTCACAAAAGAAGTAGCCCGAATGGAACGGTTGGTTCATGATTTGCTTGATTTAGCGCAACTCGAAGGTGATACGTATAAGCTGCGTGAACAGATGCTCGTCTTTGCCGAATTGATCCGAGAAGTGACAGCAACGTTCGCGTTGCGGGCACAGCAAAAAGAAGTGGCGCTTGTACTCGATTTGGATGAGACGGTAATTGTGGAAGGTGATAGCGACCGACTCCAGCAAGTAATCGGTAACTTACTCGATAACGCGCTGACGTATTCTTCCGTAAATCAAACGATCACACTTAAATTGTATCGTGAAGGTTCATCCTGCCAGCTTGTGTTGGCAGACCAAGGAAGTGGCATCCCTATTGTTGATTTGCCAGCAGTGACGGAACGATTTTACCGGGTGCACAAAGGACGGAGTCGAAGCGATGGCGGCACAGGGTTAGGACTGTCAATCGTGTCACAAATTGTTGCGAAGCATCAAGGGAAGTTTCAGTTACAATCAGAAGAAGGCAAAGGAACGACGGCCATTGTGACGTTACCAATGTTAAAATAATGGAGGTAGAAGAAGATGAAATGGATTGGAAAAACGATGTGTGTTGCTGGGTTAATGGTGCTTGTTGCATGTGGCAACGATGCGGCTGAAAAAGAGAAAGAACCCCAAAAAGAAGAGACGGTTGAAATGGTGGAAGTAGAAATCCCGATGAAGGACGAAGCGCCACTGAATGAAGAAGTAGATTTAAAAGCTGAAGTGACTTATAAAGGTGAGACAGTTGCGGATGCAGATGAAGTGAGATTTGAAGTATGGAAACAGGATAAAAAAGATGACGCTGTTTTCTATGACGGGAAACTCGAGGGAGACGGTTTATACCATGCTAAGCACACTTTTGAAGAGGATGGGATTTACATCGTGCAAGCGCATGTCACAGCAAAAGATATGCATGTGATGCCAAAAGAATCAATTTTTGTGGGTGACGTGTCTGAGGAAGAAAAAGCCGCTTTTGAAGAAGATGAGGATGAGAAAGATGATGAGCACGGGGGGCATTAATATGGGAGAGAGGCTGCAGCTTAGGGCTGTGGCTTTTTTCGTGTTGTAGTGGAATAAATCTTTGAGCATTTCATTGTACGGTGATTTCTCTGTTATGTTAAACTGCGAATACGCTTTCGTCAATGTTGCGGAACACAGACTTTTAGAGAAAGAAGGATTAATATGCCCTACTGCAAAGTGCGACAAGCTGATATTTATTATGAGGATATAGGGGAAGGGAAACCGATTGTGATGCTACACGGCTATACACCGGACCATCGCTTAATGAGTGGTTGTATGGAACCGATAGTTGCTGAAAGGGACGGATGGCGCCGTATTTATATTGATTTACCAGGAATGGGCATGACAAAAAACTATCACGAAATCAGCTCGTCTGATGAGATGTTGGGTGCTGTTTCAGATTTTGTCGAAGCGATTCTGCCTGGTGAATCCTATATCGTTGCGGGTGAATCTTACGGTGGCTATATTGCAAGAGGACTTATTCATCAGCAAAAAGAGCGCATACTCGGCGCAGCCTTTATTTGTCCGGTCATCCTTCCTTTAAACGAAGATAGAACGGTAGAGGAACATAAAATTATGAAGATAGACGAAGCCTTTATAAAGCGTTTATCAAAAGAA
>NZ_FMYM01000010.1 GCF_900096965.1 Shouchella lonarensis
CCTGTCGCTCCTGTCACCCCTGCCCCGGTTATTCCTCGTAGACCGGTCGGTCCCGTTGCTCCCGTTGGACCCGTCACTCCTGTCGCTCCTGTCACTCCTGCCCCGGTTATTCCTCGTAGACCGGTCGGTCCCGTTGCTCCCGTTGGACCCGTCACTCCTGTCGCTCCTGTCACTCCTGCCCCAGTTATTCCTCGTAGACCGGTCGGTCCCGTTGCTCCCGTTGGACCCGTCACTCCTGTCGCTCCTGTCACCCCTGTTACCCCGGTCGGACCGGTCGGGCCTGTTACTCCTGTCGGACCCGTCACTCCTGTTACTCCTGTCGGTCCCGTCGCTCCTGTCACTCCTGCCCCGGTTATTCCTCGTAGGCCGGTCGGTCCCGTTGCTCCCGTTGGGCCGGTGACTCCCGTCGCTCCTGTCACTCCTGCCCCAGTTATTCCTCGTAGGCCGGTCGGTCCCGTCGCTCCCGTTGGACCGGTGACTCCCGTCGCTCCTGTCACTCCTGCCCCAGTTATTCCTCGTAGGCCGGTCGGTCCCGTTGCTCCCGTTGGACCCGTCACTCCTGTCGCTCCTGTCACTCCTGCCCCAGTTATTCCTCGTAGGCCGATCGGTCCCGTTGCTCCCGTTGGACCGGTGACTCCTGTCGCTCCTGTCACTCCTGCCCCGGTTATTCCTCGTAGGCCGATCGGTCCCGTTGCTCCCGTTGGACCGGTGACTCCTGTCGCTCCCGTCGCTCCTGTCACTCCTGCCCCAGTTATTCCTCGTAGGCCGGTCGGTCCCGTTGCTCCCGTTGGACCGGTGACTCCTGTCGCTCCTGTCACTCCTGCCCCGGTTATTCCTCGTAGACCGGTCGGACCCGTTGCTCCCGTTGGACCGGTGACTCCTGTCGCTCCTGTCACTCCTGTCACTCCTGCCCCGGTTATTCCTCGTAGGCCGGTCGGTCCCGTTGCTCCCGTTGGGCCGGTGACTCCCGTCGCTCCTGTCACTCCTGCTCCAGTTATTCCTGGCGGACCGGTCGGACCCGTTGCTCCCGTTGGACCGATGACTCCCGTCGCTCCTGTCACTCCTGCCCCGGTTATTCCTCGTAGGCCGATCGGTCCCGTTGCTCCCGTTGGACCCGTCACTCCCGTTGCTCCCGTTGCTCCGGCTCCAGGAGAGCCCGTCACTCCCGGTGGACCAGTTACGCCTGGTGGACCGGTCGGACCCGTTGCTCCCGTTGCTCCGGCTCCAGGAGAGCCCGTCACTCCCGGTGGACCAGTTACGCCTGGTGGACCGGTTGGACCCGTTGTGCCCGTTGGACCTGGACAACAACATGTGATCTTATTTTGTGACACACGTTTAAAACATTGTATATTACATGAACATGATCGCACATAAGAGCTCTGACAATGACATGAACAGCAATCACATCTCCTCTTCGTCACGTGACAATCTCCCTTCTCCTCTTTACATTTCTAATACATAATTATTTTATGGCATCACAAAGAATTAGTTACTAATTGAAAATAATTTAATTGAAAGCTCCTATCATTTCACATCTCTATACATACATGCATAGGATGAATATAACCTCACTGCATGAAAGGAGTGGATTTATTGAAACGAATTTTAACCATTTTCTTCCTCGTTACGTCAACTTTTTTTATGACTTCTTGTCAAAAAACATCAGACCAAGATGTGATACGTGTCGCGGAAGTTACCCGTTCTGTTTTTTATGCCCCTTTTTATACTGCCATTGCCGCTAATTTCTTTGCTGAAGAAAATATTGATATCTCACTCACTACGACTTGGGGTGGTGATAAAACAATGACAACACTTCTTTCAAATGGTGCAGACGTTGCCCTGGTTGGTTCAGAAACAACCATCTACGTCAAAAATCAATCTCCAATTGATCCTGCCATAAACTTTGCTGCGCTGACACAAACAGATGGAACCTTTTTAGTCGCTCGCCATGCACAAAAACCTTTTAGTTGGGACCATTTAAAAAACAGCACTTTTTTAGGACAAAGAAAAGGGGGTATGCCTCAAATGGTTGGTGAGTATGTACTCAAACAACATGACATTGATCCTTATACCGATCTCACTCTACTACAACATATTGATTTTAGTAACATTGCAAGTGCTTATGCATCAGGCACGGGTGACTATGTTCAACTATTCGAACCACAAGCAACCCTTTTTGAACAAGAAGGACTCGGGACAATTGTTGCTTCTTTTGGAGAAGAATCGGGTTTTGTTCCATACACATCCTTTATTGCAAAACAAAGTCGATTAAATAAACATCATGACCTATATGTTCGGTTCACACGGGCTTTATATCAAGGACAGAAATTTGTTCAACAAGAAGAAGCAACTACAATTGCACAACTTATTGCGCCTTTTTTTGATGACACACCTACAGATGTATTAGCTCGTGCGATCACCCGCTACAAACAACAAGATTCTTATGCAGAAACACCTGTCATCACAGAGGATGCTTGGCAACGTTTATTAAACATTATGGATAAAGCAGGTGAACTACCCGAGGATGCCCCCTTCATGCAACTTGTTGAAGAAGCCATTGCTAAAGAGAGCCTAAACTAGGAGGATGAACATGGCTATCTTAAAATTGGAAGATATTTCTTTAACTTATGTAAATAAAGAAGGAACATTTCCTGCCCTTCAACATGTTTCTCTTCACGTCAAAGAAGGAGAATTTGTCTCATTGCTCGGTCCAAGTGGATGTGGGAAGACAACATTACTCTCAATTATTGCTGGATTACTTGAACCAACAGAAGGAACAAGAACCATTATCCACCCCAAAGAAGCAACAACAGATATTGGTTACATGCTACAACATGATTACTTATTCCCATGGCTTTCTATTGAAGAAAACATCACACTTGGTCAAAGAATTCGTGGTATATACGACTTTGAATCAAAACAAAATGCACTGAAGTGGTTAGATGCTTTCCAGCTTACTGACAAAAAAAAAGAATTCCCTCGCGCATTGTCCGGGGGAATGCGGCAACGAATTGCTCTCATTCGCATGCTTGCCACGAATCCAGCCGTCGTTCTCTTAGACGAACCATTTTCCGCACTCGATCAGCAAACAAAATTAAAATTAGAAAACCTCGTTTCTAAAACGCTGAAAAAAGAAAATAAAACAACAATACTTGTGACACATGACATTGGTGAAGCCATTGCAATGAGCGATCGCATTGTACTATTAACACCAAGACCTGGAAAAGTGGAACAAATTTTTGAGATTCCATCATCACTGAAACAGCAAACACCTTTTGACACAAGACAAGACCCTAAGTTTCAGCAACAATTCCAACTCATTTGGAAGGAGCTGGAGCGTCTTGATCAATCATGATGATTTACACACCCAATACCTTCGTCAACATAAACAAAAAAACCAAAAAGTACGTGTCATGCAAATACTCATCTTTGTGACCTTTATTAGCGTATGGGAAGTGAGTTCCCGGCTACAATGGATTGACCCCTTGCTTTTTAGTGCGCCTTCTCGTATCTTATCTTTACTTTACGAACAAATGGTGACCGGCGCATTATGGCTACATGCATCTGTAACGTTGTTTGAGACGATTCTCGGTTTTTTACTAGGTACAATAACCGGTATACTACTTGCCTCTTCGCTTTGGTGGTTTCCATTTGCGGCCAAAGTTTTAGAACCTTTTTTAGTCGTTTTCAACGCCATGCCAAAAATTGCAATTGGACCCATTCTAATCGTTGGACTTGGACCAAACATCGCTTCCATTATCGCGATGGGCATGCTCATATCCGTTATTTTAACAACAATGATTATTTACACTGCTTTTAAAGAGGTTGACCCTAATTATTTGACCGTTATGAAAACATTCTCCGCCTCCAGAAAGCAAATGTTCCAGCATGTCGTTTATCCTGCGACAATACCTGTCATGATTTCAACCTTGAAAATGAACGTCGGGCTCGCATGGGTTGGTGTGATCGTTGGAGAGTTTCTCGTTTCAAAACAAGGATTAGGTTATTTAATCATTTACGGTTTCCAAGTATTTAACTTTAACCTCGTCTTCATGAGCTTACTAGTCATTGCAGTTTTAGCCACTGTGATGTACCTTTTGATTGAATACCTCGAGAAACACGTCACCCGTTTTCACACGTAACAGCACGTCAAGTTTACACGTGCTGTCTTTCCATGTCATCACAACACCTTTTTTAAAGCATATTCAATAGATTCCCTTACAACATCGTCCCGCATCATAAAACTAAACCTTTCATCTGTCTTTATTGAAGTCGGTAATTCTCGTAGTAAAATAGGTCCTTCTGTCTCGCAATAATCTTTTAATGACCTTACTTCACTAATCGTTGCGACATAAATATTTTTATAAAACGCCTTTCCCGTCTTTTCTTTTACACAGTACTGTCCAATATGTGTTAATACGTCCACTTGTCCGCCTGTTTCTTCTGCCACTTCACGCCTTGCTGCATCTTCAGCTGTTTCTCCAGGTTCCACTTTGCCCCCTGGAAATTCATAACCCCTTTCCAAATGCTTTGTTAATAACCATTGCCCACCATAGCGGGCAAGCACAAACACATGTTTTGGATTATCATCAAGAAGACAGTCTTTCCCTAAGACAAGTTGAATCACATTCCCATGTACATCATGAAATGTTTGCATACACACGCCCCTTTGTTCTTTACTCTATCGCCATGTTCTAACAGAAGTTTTCTTTGGTCTAATACCAAAATACACGACGATGACTGCCGCAAAAACGATACATGCATTCATAGCGAACATCCAAAAATGACTTCCTTTCATAAACAACGAAAATAACGGTGGTCCGGTAGCTACACCAACAAAACGCATGCTGTTATACAAAGATGTAATAGAGCCACGCTGTTCTATTGGAATTCCTTCTGTAACAAATGCATCAAGACTAGGTAATACTGCCCCAATGCCCATACCAGCGACAAACAAGGCCGTCAACATAATATAAATATCTTGCTTCAGGGCGACAACAAGTATCGAAACAAATAGTAAAAATAACCCCACAACTGTCATCCATTTCATCTTCATTTGATCTTGACCAATTGCACGCCCTGACACATATGAAGTAATACATAATGCCATTAATGGAAACGCAAGAATGACACCTTTAGGAATATCATGAACTTGGTGCGTCTCTTCTAGATGCGTCGACAAGTAAAAAAGTACCCCAAACAATATATACATCACAAGACATCCAACAATAAAGACAATATAGAGCCAGCGCCCTTCGCGTTTAAAAATTGTCTTCACCGTCTCAATAAATTTGCCAAACGGTACCGACTTCTGGGAGAGTGGTGGGCTCTTTACAAGCAACAATAATAATAAAATAGACAGTATACAAAACAAAGGGAATGCAAAAAAAGGCATGAACCATACAATAGATGCTAGTAGTGCCCCAAATATTGGACTTAGCACCTTACCAAATGTATTCAACGTTTCAATCATCCCTAACCCTTCACTTACTTGTCGTTTATCTGTAAATAAATCACCAACAAACGGCATCACAATTGGCGCCGCTCCTGCCGCGCCTATCCCTTGGAGAAATCTCCCAATTAAAATGACCCAGTATGGCTCTTCCATCTTCCATCCTGCAAAACCAGCAATCAATCCACCGAGACCAGCAATAAATAAGCTTGGAATGATGACATGCTTACGACCGATATGATCTGATAAATACCCCGCTAAAGGGATACATAAAATCGCCACGACCGAGTAAACCGTAATTAACAAGCTTATCATAAATGCGCTCACATCTAATTCTCGTCCCATCGTAGGTAACACAGGGATTAACATAGAATTGCCCAGTGTCATGACAAGTGGTACAGAAGCTAGTGCAAATAAGCCCCCAGTTTGCTTTTCATCACTCACAAAAATACCCCTTTTTCAGCCTGATGTAGTTAGTATAAGGAAGATTACTTTTCCTATTCACATCGACATAGGGGTAAACCTCGTTACATGTTGAACAGCGACAGTTTCCTCATGACTCTAAATTTTGATACATGTGATACAATTGCTGAATCGTTTGTTCTGAATACCCTTCTACCTGTTCCACACGTCGCTTAAACTCACCAAGCATCTCATCCTTATTGTAATCATTTTTTAGTAAATCTTTAAAGACATCCTTTAGTACATCATCACGTCCAAAGATAATTTTTCCTTTAAATACAATTCCTTTTCCTTCATTTAAATCAGTGATGGATTCAATAGATGTGAACATAACAGCAGGATGATTATTTTTGCTTGTAATCACCACGCTAATTAACATATGCTGACCTTTCTCATATATTTGCTCAAACGAGGTCACGTCTGACGCTGAAACGACAGCATCTACAAACCAGACCCGCTCTTTATTTTCCATATTAATAATTAAGCCATCTTCAAGCGGGATCGGACGTTGCTTAACATGTCCATCTTGTTCCTCAATCACTTGCAAAGCATGCAGTTTATACGTTTTCACAAGTTCAACTCCCTACATCGTATTTTTTCATCTATTTACTTACGCGTGTAGTGATACGCACCTACCTCGATCCTTCTTCTCTCACCAGAAACGGCTTCTAACCGTGGGCTTCCCGGCTTTTTTTCAGCGTATTGCGGTGTACATACAAGCTCTCTTGCTTCCCCCAGTTGCCCTTTGCGCAGTAAATATGAAAGTTCCTCCAAATCTTCTTTCAATAAAAAACTTGTCCCCGTTTTTGCGGCTAATTGCCAGCATGCTGCTGTCACTTCATTCGCTGAGGTGACCACCATCGTTTCATCTGCATCATAATATGCTTTGGCTGTATACACCTCTTGCACACAGCTTAATCCTAACTTTGTGTCATACCTCTTCGCTTGAATGACAATACGCTTCCCTTCCTTATCAATGACAAGCAAATCTGCACCAAAGTCACCACTTTTTGTTGTTCGATAGGTTTCATAGCCAATGGCCGCAAAGACGGCTGCTAAGTAATCTTCAAACTCAAGACCAGCCATGCGCTCAATGTCTCTCATTGTAATCTTTGCTACGTTCACCCTACGCCTTTGCTGTAACGTGCGCCAGATGAAAAAGATAGAAAATAAAAGCGCAAACACAATGAACAACGTTAGTCCTATATTTAAAATATCCACAGTATGTCAATCCCTCTCTTTTTTTATGTTACCTCTAGAGAGATATGTTCCTTTCATTATACGAAAAGGATGATCGCGATACCAGTTTTATAGCTAAAAAATAACAAATTAAAACCGGTTAAGTTGTTCACGCAACAACTTAACCGGTTATCTTAAAAATCTTTCTTACTTCTCAAATGACGCGTCGATCTCATCAACCATTCTCTTCACAGATTCAAGCCCGCCTCCGCTCAAATACCAAACGCCACCATCTAAGCTAATGATTTTATCGTTCTTTGCAGCTTTTGTCCCACCAACGAGTTCATTATCCAGAACTTGCTCCGCAGTTGATGCTTCCCCAACAGTTGCGCCACGGTCAAGCAAAAAGATATAATCAGGATCTTTTTCTGCAATATATTCAAATGAAACATCTTCACCGTGATTCTCTGCAGGAATGTCATCTGCCGGCTTCACACCAAGCACGTCATGAATTAAACCGAAGCGCGATCCTGCACCAAAAGCACTCGCAGCACCTTCTGACACAGATAAGATCAAGCCATTTTTGTCTGTTGCTTCTGCACGTGTTTTGACATCATCAATCGTTGCTTGAATCTCTCCCAACTGCTTGTCTACTTCGTCTTCAGCGTCAAAGATTTCACCTAACGTTTGCATGTTTTCTTCAAATGATGTCATGTAATTCTCTTGGTCGACCATCATATACACAGTCGGTGCAATTTTACTAAGCTCGTCATAATTTTCCATTGCTCGTCCAGAAATAAAAATGACATCCGGCTTCATCTCAACAATTTTTTCGAAATCTGCTTCAAATAATGAGCCGACATCTTCATATTTGTCTTCTTCAAGTTCAGACAAATAGCTTGGGATATTGTTTTCTTTCGGGACACCGTCAACATCATGACCTAGCGCACGAATTGAATCCGTAATTCCATTATCAAAAGAAACGACGACCTTAGGATCGACCGGAACTTTGACCGGCTCTTTATCAAGCTCATGCGTCACTTCAACATATGCTTGCTCCTCTTTTTTTGGCTCCTCAGAAGCATTCTTTTCTGTTTTCTCTCCCCCACAAGCAGTCAAACCAATTGCTGTCATTACTGCGCCAATAGCTAAACCATATTTCTTCATTGATATATTCCTCCAAATGTCTTATTGATTTTAGAAAAGCTCTTTCCTAGACCTACGTAAAATACACACAAATTTTATTACAATTGACTTCTTCAATCGCAATATCCATATCATAAATATCCCGCAATGAGGCACGCGTAATGATATCTTTGCAGCGTCCGTGACTAACAATCTGCCCGTTCTTCATTGCAACAATATCGTCTGAATAACACGAAGCAAAGTTAATATCATGGACAACAATCATAATCGTTTTCCCCAAGTCATAAACGAGCCTACGCAGCGTTTTCATAATTGATACAGCATGCTTCATATCCAAATTGTTTAGCGGCTCATCCAAAATGACATAATCGGTATTTTGTGCGAGCACCATCGCAATGTAAGCGCGCTGACGTTGTCCCCCACTTAACTCGTCTATATATTGATGTTCAATCTCACGTAATGACATGTAATCAATTGCTTCATCAATGTGTTTCCAATCAACTTTTGTCAATCGGTTTTGTGAGTGCGGAAAACGACCAAAGCTAACTAATTCTCGAATCGTTAGGCGCATGTGGATATGATTGCTTTGCTTTAAGATTGAGATTTTCTTTGCTAGTTCTTTACTTTTAAATGATTCAAGCGCCTGACCTTCAATCAATACTTGCCCACGGTCTTGTTTGACCAATCGGCTCATCATCGCAATGAGGGTACTTTTCCCCGCACCATTCGGTCCGATAAATGACGTTAGGGTTCCTTTTTTCACCGCAATCGACACATCACGAACAACATCATTCTCACCATAAGATTTGTAGACGCCTTTTACTTCTAAACCGACTTGTATTTGCGGGCGTATCACTTGCTGTTTGCGTTCCATTAATGCTGTCGTCATGTTTATTTCGCTCCTTTCAAAAGCAAATAAATGAAGTACGTCCCACCAACAAAGTTGATGACAACACTTAGTGGCGCTGCATACGACAATACCCGTTCTAACATAAACGTACCTGCTACAAGCGCAACAACACTAATGAGCATAGATAATGCGATAGAATATGCATGCCGTGACGTTTTTAAAAGTTCACGTGCAACATTTGTGACGAGTAACCCTAAAAACAATACCGGTCCAACTAACGCTGTTGATACAGAAACAAATATTGCGATCACAATTAAAAATTTGCGGATCGCTTGATCATATGGGACGCCTAAATTAATTGCTTGATCTCGCCCCAAAGCGATCACATCTAAATACTTTAACTGTGGATAAATGTACACTGTCGTTGCCGCCAAAATGACGAGTGCAATCCATAACAAATCCACCTGCACATTATTAAAACTTGCAAACATCCGGCTTTGTACAGTTAAAAATTCATTTGGGTCAATTAACACTTGCATAAACGTCGACAAACTAGAAAACAGTGTGCCGCACACTATCCCGACGAGTAATAAAAAGTAAAGATTTTTCTGCTCCCTTCTAAAAAGGAGCACATACAGCAGTAACGAAAACAATACCATCAATACAAGCGTCATCCCAAACTGTACATACGTACTTACCAAGGCCAACCCTGCTGTGCCGAAAGCAAAGATTAGGATCGTTTGGATTAATATGTACAATGAGTCAAGCCCAATAATGCTAGGGGTTAAAATTCGGTTATGCGTAATCGTTTGGAATACAAACGTAGAAAATGCAATCGCTGCCCCCACCGTAATAATAGCTAAAATACTCGTCGCTCTTCTTGGTAGCGCATAATCCCATAAAGTGGGCGTTAATCCAACAAACAAGTAAGCGCCAATGAATGCAAGTGCAATGGCCACGAAAATTATTAATATTGTTTTAGGACGCATAGGCACGCCTCCTAAACAACAAAAATAAAAAGAGTGCACTGCCGATGACACCAACCATTAAACCAATTGGAATTTCATATGGGAATATGATGATCCGACCTAATATATCACAAACAAGTAGAAAGATCGCACCGAACAATGCTGTTTTCGGTAGACTTTTTTTCAAATGATCGCCTTGCATCATCGAAACGATGTTCGGCACAATCAGTCCTAAAAAAGGAATCGAGCCAATTGTCACGACAATCGTTGCTGTAATGAGCGCGACAATCGTCATGCCAATATTCATCACGCGCCGGTAGTTTAAACCGACATTCGTAGAAAAATCTTGCCCCAGTCCGGCGATTGTAAAACGATTCGCAAACAAAAACGCAAGCACAATGAGAGGAATCCCAATATAAAGAACTTCATACCTGCCACGCAGCACAAGCGAAAAACTCCCTTGCATCCAAGCGGACAAACTTTGTACCAGGTTATACTGATAAGCAAAAAATGTGGTCACTGCGTTCACAACACTACCGAGCATTAAACCAACTAGTGGCACAAAAATCACATTTTGAAAGCGGATTTTCTCCAGGATTTTAACGAACAAAAGCGTGCCGCCTAGCGCAAACAAGAAGGCGATCAACATTCGTTCCATTGTGCTAGCACTTGCAAACATGACGAGCCCAACCAGCATCCCTAAACGTGCCCAATCCATCGTCCCTGCTGTTGTTGGTGAGACAAATTTGTTTTGTGTAAGTTGCTGCATAATTAATCCGCATACACTCAAGCTAATCCCAACAATGACAATACTCATTAAACGCGGGATCCGACTAATAAGCACTGTTCTTAGTTGATCTTCTGACCAATTCGGCATATCAAACAGCGAAATATCTTGCACGCCTATAAATACCGATATGACAGACAAAACAAGTAATAGCGGGATAAGGCACTTATATTTCATTAAATTGACCATCATGGAACAGCTTTGTCTCCTCTTAAAAACCACATCATCATTGTAATGGGCAATCTCCCCTTCCCGACAATGATATTCATTTTCAATTACATTTTTGAGTTTACCATAAATTCAGCGGACGTCAACCCCTAAGTGAGAAAGTTTCTCATCTTTTTTTATGATTGCTTTTATAAGAAATGGATACATTAAAAAGAAGGTCTGCTTTTCAATTCCTACTTGACTGATAGGAATATAGATAATATGATAGGAAGCATCGATCATGATGTGAAATAATTGTTTCGTAAACTCCCTATAAAGAAAGGAATCGCTATATATGAATACATTGCAAACATTTGCAATCATTGTCTTTGCCCTCATGCTAGTAGGAATACTTTTTTACATGCAAAAAAGACATATGTCTTTTTCGACTCGTGTCTTTACTTCTCTTGGGTTAGGTGTCATTTATGGTTTACTGCTCCATGTTCTGTTTGATGCTGAATCCATTGCTTTAACACAAGCACTTGACTGGATAAATCTACTTGGCACAGGTTACGTCCGTCTATTACAAATGATTGTCATGCCACTGATCTTCATTTCCATTTTAGCCGCCTTTACGCGCCTCACATTAACAAAAAATCTCGGAAAGATGAGTGCACTCATCCTTGCTGCCCTCATTGCCACAACATCCATCGCAGCTGGACTTGGTATCGCGTCTGCGTCTCTTTTTAACCTTGAAGCGATTGAAATTCCTAAAGGTGAAAGTGAAATCACACAAGGACAAGCAATTGAAGAACGCTACGAAGAGATGGACGCATTGACACTTCCTGAACAAATTGTCCAACTCATTCCCGCAAATCCTTTTCTCGATTTAACTGGTGGTAGACCGACCTCTACTATTGGTGTTGTCATTTTTGCGCTTTTCATTGGTGTTGCCTACTTAGGTGTACGGCGAAAGCAACCAGCATCAGCTGATACATTCAAAAACCTGATCGATGCCCTCCACGCCATTATCATGCGAATCGTGACACTCGTGCTGAGATTGACGCCTTACGGTGTGCTCGCAATCATGATTCGTACAATTGCCACGAGCGATTTTGGTGCTGTCGCATCACTTGGAAAGTTTGTTGGCGCTTCTTATGTTGCACTCATTGCGATGTTCCTTGTCCATTTACTCATCCTCACTTTCCTAAAGATGAATGCTTGGACATATATGAAAAAAGCATTCCCTGTGTTGGCATTTGCTTTCACCTCACGTACAAGTGCAGGGGCATTGCCAATGAACATTGAAACACAAAAAAAGCTTGGTGTCCCAAGCGGTATCGCCAATTTCGCTGGTTCTTTCGGGTTATCCATTGGGCAGAACGGTTGCGCCGGCATTTATCCAGCGATGTTAGCGGTCATGATCGCACCAACGGTTGGTCAAAATCCTCTTGAACCTAGCTTTATTTTCATGCTGCTCGCTGTCATTGCCATTAGCTCTTTCGGTGTCGCTGGTGTCGGCGGCGGAGCAACATTTGCCGCAATTCTTGTTTTATCGGCATTAGACTTACCAATCGCATTAGCCGGCTTACTTATCTCAATCGAACCGCTCATTGATATGGGGCGGACCGCCGTCAATGTATCCGGGAGCATGGTTTCTGGGCTCTTTACCGCAAAAGTAACTGGGGAATTAGATAACGACACATATAATAATCCGGAGATGAAGCTTGATACGCAGGTGGAGCAAGGGTGAAAAGACGTATGCGCGTGCATACGTCTTTTTACTACGTCTCTAAACCCCATCCACCATCTTCCGTACATCCCGATCGCAAAGGGCAAGTAACGCCCATAACATAATCCACCCACTAACAAATAGATATGAATATTTGATATGCCACATATCGGCAATAAAACCGTTAAACAATAAACCAATTGGCATTAATAATCCTGCAATCGATGCAGCCGTTGCCATCACCCGCCCGCGATATTCAGGTGCGATCGTTGTAATTAACAGCGTCTGCAATGTAATCATAAATAATGCTTCTCCTATGACCATCAACATCATCAAGCCGACCCCGAGCCAATAATTTGTCGTCCAAGCTGTCGCAAACATGCAAACTGACACAAGCATCATACAGACCGAAAAGAAAATACCTGGACGCTTTACACGCTTGACGACTTTTCCGGCGAAGAGTCCGACCCCTATCCCCGCCAACGTTGCTGCTGCCATAAACATGCCATAATCACGTGCACTGCCGCCAAACTGGTCTGTCACAAGTACAACAAGTAAGGCACCGCCAATCGCAAACACATTGATTAAAGAGCTAATGACAACAAGTTTAAACAATGACCGATTTTTCTGTAGGACGTTTAAACCAGCGACCATTTCTTTCATTAATGATGCCTTTTTCGGCGTCATTCCCGTAGCATCCGTCTTCTTTATCGCTGTCTGCACTACAAGAAGACAGAGCATGCCACTTGCAAGCAAGTACACACTTGAATGGGCAAGAATAATTCCCACATAACCGATGGCCGCAAGTAAAAAGCCAGCGAGTGCATTCCCTAATAAATCGGCCGTCCCATTTACTGAAGTCATATAACCATTAATTGTAGGAACCTTTTTTAACCCCACTGCTGGTGCCAATAAACGATTCTTGGCTGATCCATTTAAAATCGCAAACGACTTATGTAAAAACATAAAGACATATAAACCAACGATTAAAAAGTTTACTTCAAAATAAAAAGCACACGCAAGCACTACCCCGCCCAATGCCACAAGCACATAACCAATATGAAGCAATAATTTGGCAGGGTGGCGGTCAGAGAATGCACCAATAAATGGACCGATGAAGGTTGATGACAACACAGACACAGCTGTAAATAATGATGCTGCCACTGCGGAGGATGTTTGTGCATAAATATACCAAATGACCGTCAATGCAAATACACTTTCTGCGACAACCGTTAGAAATTGATTCCCTAATAAAACCGATGTATTCCGTTTCCATTGCGGACTAACCGCTTCTTCTTGATGTGTTTTCGTTTCAGCTGCTGCGCCCGTCGCTGGCATATGACCCACTTCCTTCCTTACAACTGAAATGATTTCGATTGGAGAAACGCTTTACACGCACTAATCCAGTGCCTTTCTGAAAACCGCTCATGCTGTAATCCTGGAATTGAATAAAGCTGCTGTTGTCCGCCTTCTACGTTACATTGCCGCAATTGATGATAAAAACCGGCGGTCTGTTCATATGGACAGCGTGTATCTTCCTCCCCATGAATCAGTAACAAATTGACATGTGCAAGCGCCTGTACATGCGATATTGGACTGCGGTCAGACAATTTTTCCTCGTCCATCAGCATGTCCCCCATCACTTCTAAGAAGTAATCTTTCATGTATGGCATTGCGCCATCATAAAGTGCACGTAAGTCATTGAAGCTTGCAGCTGCCAAGACATTCGTCCACATGCTAGGGTATTTTCCAGCTAACAATAGTGCCAAGTAGCCCCCATAACTCACACCGTATAAGCTCACTTCATCGTACTCAGTTAACACCGTGTCAGTAAACACAACCATAGATGATGCATCCACACCTCCCCAATCATGCTGCAACACTGTCTCATAGTGCTTTCCAAAACCTGTACTACCTGGATAATTGACGATAAAGATGGTATACCCAAGTTGCTCGCACATCGTTATGAATGGGGAATAAGATTCGATCACATGATTGTGCGGTCCTCCATGTAAATAAATCATTGCTTTCTTTTGATCTTTCGGTCCCACGACAAAATAAGGTACTTCCAACTGTTGATACAGAAACGTACGATGCAAAACATCGTCATTTACATGTGATGGTACATCATCTGAGAATGACGTGTACAGCAAGGACGGGCACGTCATTGTCGACTGACCCACACCAAGCATCATTTTTGTATGGAAACAAAAATGAACGACTTCAAAAACCCCGCGCCTCTGCCCACTTTTTATTTGCAACTGACCGGTAGAAGAAAAAACGGCGATGCACTGTCTTCCTCGTTGAAATCCACTCACGAGAATATGCCCTTCATCATCTACTACAAACTGACTGACTTCTTGATAATTCACCTCAAGCTTGTATTGCCTTCCATCGTTAAGATCATATACGACTGGCTGGATCGTCTCGTCCTCATCTATCTCCTCCACTCCAAATAACTGTTGTTGTAAACATGTCATCGTTGGAAATAAAAATTCTTTCTCTTTGACGATCTGCCATTGGTCACTAAATAAAAGTTCCCTATTTTGTTGCTGTCCCATATACAATAATAACCGTCGTTGTCCCCAATCAAAAAAAGCTTTCCGTACATTTGACGTTGCTTCATGTAAGACAGTCATTTCATTTTTATCAAGATGATACAACATCGTCATCGTCTTTTGGCTCGCTTGATGATATGTGGAACAAAGCAACCATAACGCCTCTTCCCACATAGACAAATCATGAACACGTAAAATAGCAGGTACCTCTTGTGATACGTTGTCTACTTTGGTTTCAAATATTGTCAGCACGTGTACAACTTGTCTATGTGCACGCTTTGTCAGGTAGACAAACACATCGTCTTTCACCCATTTTGAATACACGATGTCCCCACCAGACTGCGTAACAACATGTTTGTAAGAAATCGTATCATCTTCATCTATATCACCAATTTGTAAATGACGCTCGTACAAGGCAACGATTTTTTTCCCTTCATTATTGGATTTTGCCGCTATGAACAAGTTGTCCATCTTTCTCCTCCTCGTTTCGAGCGAACCAATTCACGACTTTATGCCATCTATATTGTAGCTTTTTGTCATCTAACAAATGATGCCGCGCAAGCTGTTCCACTGGGAGATGTTGCATCATCGCGTTGTGCAATTTTTGATCAGATGTGCACTCGTACACTTGCATGAGCAGCATGCCTAATTCATCTGAGAAACATTGGCGCCCGAGTGCCTCCATCCCATACTGTTGTGCCGTCTCTACACTTCCTATCTCTAACTCGCTACGAATCATACACGCATACACCGGTGCATAAAAAGTATTTGTTTCGTGTTGAAAAGACGCCATCTTTTGCATCAATTTTGCCGCTTGCTGTTCATATTTGTTCTTACGGTACAACTGATACAAGTTGATCAACGTCTGTACGTACAGCAATGGGTCTAACGATTGTTGCTCACAACTGCTTAAAATCTCTTCCTCCATTTTTATTGCCTTTTTTACATTCCCTTGTAACGCTTCGATAAATGCTCTACCATTCATCACACAACACCATTGAAGCATCATTGTCTCTTTTATAATGATGTCTTCAATCTGATCATAAGCACGTAGCGCTAGTGAAAAATCGTTTGTATCTTTTGTAGCCATTTGCGCAAATTCGAACCAAAGTTGATAAGCACCATCAAAATGAAACGATGGAAGTTGGTGCATGTATTCATTTGTTAATTCTTTTCTCTGTACATGCGTTTTAAAGCCCCAATAATTCAGTAAATCCGCATCCGTCTTTCGTTGCTCATATTTCTCTTGTAAATAAGTGAAGGCATCCATTTTATCTAGCTTGTGTATAGCCGCGCATAGTTGAATCTCATCCTCAAGTTGAGATTCACCTTTGACTAAATACACTGTGGGAGGGGCACTCATGCGAAACAATAACCGCCACAACATCGTCCAATCATGTGCAGTCAATTCAGTATGGATATTTACGATGATTGGTGTCTGCCGATCACATACTTGATAAAAAGTCAGCGGTGAACTTAATACATCAAATATATTCTCTTTATTCGCTTGGCTCAATTGTGCATCAAGCGTTGCAAACGATAACCCACGACCGATGTGGAGCTCTCGTCCCTCTAATTGAGAAGGATCCTCTACGCAAAAAACGCCGCCTTCTCGTCCTTCATATGAGAATAACCGCTCCATGTTTTCCCTCCTCACCGTGCCCGTAATACAGCAATTCGGTCACGTGACACTTCTTGAAAGCCAACAGCACGCATCACTGCCTTTGATCGCTCGTTTGTCTCATCTGTTGAGGCAATGACCTGCCTGTAACCAAGCGCCTGTGCTTTCTTTGTTGCATGAAGTAACAAACGCTTTGCAAGCCCTTTGCCACCGTATTCTGGTGCCATCACGATATGTGCAAGCAAAATCACACCACTCATATTCGTTAATACGACAAAACCAATCCGCGTCGTTTTATGCGATAGTGTTTGACAGACGACAACCTCTCCGTATGACCCACTTTCCATATCTATGAGTAACTTCGTTGCTGCATCCAGTGAAGGACAAGAAGGGTCACTTCTCCATAAAAGTGCGGCAAATTCGGCAGATAACAAAGATTCTTCTCGTACAATGTACGCGGGTGGATAGGATGGTGCATCTTTTTTTACACTCGCGAGGGACAAGCGGTATTTTACGCGATCGACACCCCACTCCACTTCATCTGTTTGCGCAGGCCAATCGTCCGTATATTGACTTGGAAATATATATATAGATGTCTCCTCTCGCTTTTTCTGTGTCATTTCCTGCAAATGCGCAAGAACGATATGATGTTTTTCAGTCGTGAACGATGATTGCCAATAATCATAGACAATCGTCCCTTTTTGATGGTGACGAAGCATATCCACCTCATCGTGAATTTGTTGCCACTGTCTTTGTTCGTTCTCCTTCATCATAAAACAACAAGCCCCCTTCCGTACTGTCATTACTTAACGGTAACGTCAAACCCATTTGTAATCGCGCTAAAAATGAATAAATCCCTAAATAACCCGTCATATAGTCAATTACATGACTCATTTTGTCTTCTCCAGTCCAGCAATATTGTCCATCCACAATATCAGCCACCGCAAGTAATCGTTTTTCGATTAAACGCAACTTCCGGTCAATTGCCACTTGGTCACCAACCACTGCCCGTTTTGCCGCAATCAAAAAGTCACCCTCGCCAGCCATGCCGTGACATTGATTGTTCACTTGAACAACATTTGACTGTAACACAGCATTGACTGCACCGACAGCTAGCGCCCTCGTTTCTTCTTGGTCATCGATTGACAACACCGATAACAAAAATTGCCCAATGCCCGCCGCCCCATTACACCATGACGTTTGTAGCGACGTATCACGAAGGGAAAATGTTTTGGGCCAAACAACCGCACTCGTTTCTGTCTTGATCGCAGTCCGATCCAACGTATCAACGATCCGTTCGACACATTCCTTATATTTCTTTTCATTCGTTTCCTTGAAAAGAGCCACAAGAAAAGTACCAATGCCAGCAATCCCATGAGAATAGCCTAAAAAATATTGCCTTTTTTCCGCTGAAATTGGCGTCGGCCAAGCGATACCGCCGTTCATTTCCTCTGCCGATGACAAAATTTGATCTGCTCGTGCACGTGCACGTTGCAATAGGCGCTCATCTTTTGTTATATGGTACACATGTAGCAACATGAGTCCGAGCCCTGCTAATCCGTGACTCACGTTCGCAGTGTAACAAGGCTCATCCGCAATTGTTAGTGCCAATTCAACTGCTTTTGTCTGTAATTCCGCGTTATTGGCATAGTGACTCGCATCTGCCAATACCCATGGCACAGCGCCGTAACCGAAGTATAAACCAACTGGTGACACACCTTTTACAAACGGATGATGCCGTTCTAACCACGTATAGACATGCAAACTATATTGAAACAACATCTCATCTTCTGTAACTTGTCCCATTTCATGAAAGAAGTGCATCACACCGGCTAACCCATGATTAAAAGTAGCCACATGCCACTGATCTGACAGAGAATTGTCAGGCAACAGCTGATCAATACGTTTAAAATCCATTTTTTCATAGATAGATGTGCAAAAGCTTGCACCTTCCATCCTTACATAATTCGATAACTTCTCTCTCTCTTTTTGTTCGGCAACCACTTCTTCCATCACTGACAAACCCGACTCACATAAGTGCTTGAACGTTTTTTCTTCAATACAACGAGCAAGTGAACGGACCTTTTTTATCGTTTCTGTAAAAGGGATGACGCCGAAAAACGGGTCTGTTCCAAGAGCCAAGTAAACGTCAATGGCACCTAGCGCATAACGATCCCGTGCTGTCATATTGATATGGCTCAACACTTGTTCATCCGGAAGCGCATAACCTGGGGTCAACCCATCAAAAAGAGGCTCAGCAGACGACTGATTACACGCAAGCTCTAAATCAATAAACCGCACTGTGAAGTCTGGCAAAACCATTACATTATTTGGTGTTAAATCCCTTAAAATCACTTTATGTTTATGCAACGTTGCAACAGATTGGTGCAAATGATCTCGAACCTGTTGCATCATTTGAATGGACGTTTCTTTCAGTGGTTTTTGAAACAAGTCCTCCGTAAATTTGCGCAACGTCACGCCCGGTAACTTCTCCATCACCATATATGCATGATCACCATACTGGAAATACTCATACACTTGTGGTGTCACATCCAGCCCTCGACATTGAACTAAAAGGTCATATTCATGCTTTAAACGTGCGCGTGCATCTCGACCATCCAACCCAGTCATCATATGCGCACGTGCTTCTTTTAACACCACCTCTTTGTGAGAAGACGTATCGACAACAAAGACACTCCCTTTTGCGCCCTTTTTCAGTACTGCGCGAACAACCAAACCTCTCTTGGCAAAAGGATTGCTTTGCTGAGATAAAGACGACTCTCTTTCTTTCTCGTGTAACTGTAATGCAGGTGGAAGTTCAACCCAATCTGGTATCGTCACAAATGGTACTCTCCGGTCTTCTTTCATTTCTCCATGCTCATCACGCAATCCCGCTTTTCTTAATTGGCTATAACGGTCGTAAAATCTCATGTGCGCAAAAGCGCCATACCGATAGAAAAGACACTGACTATCTTTATACCGCATGTCCGTCACAATCTCAGGACCAAAAAAATGACTTGTCCGCTCATATAACTTTTCTAGTAATTGCTCAAATACAGCTTCTGATCTTGGATAAATCGTTAAAAACTTCCCTACTTGGACACGATCTCCCTCTCCTAGCAGAAGCTTTACGACACCTTGTTCGTTAGACGGAATCTTCCAATCTACCCTCTCATTTAGTAAGAAGGGCGCTACTTCTTGTAAAAAAGATTGCACTTGCGGCAGAATGATCGACAAATGTATTTTCCAGCCTTGTTGCGGTAACTCATATGTATGATTGCTAAAATAAAGCCATTTTTTATCTCGAACTATTTTCATCGGATCAACAACTTTCTCACTAAGAGAATGAAGTAAATACGTATAATGTAATTGTGACGTCGCCATGCTTCATCTCCCTTCCCACTTTTCGATCTTTCAGAAAAATAGAGAGGGGATGACTCCCCTCTGTTTTACAAAAAATTAGCGCTCGATCACAGGGCCACCACTCGTCCATGAGCAAACCGTACAAAGGCTGACATCATGAGTCACATTCTCTTCTTCTACGAAACCAACTTTCAAAAGATCCTCCGGCGTCATAACTTTCACATCAAATGTCTTTTCCATGATAACCCCTCCAAAAATTTTTTTCGGATAAACTATTAAGAAAATGTCTTAACATAACGCTCATCCGTTAATCACATTGTAATTTAATTCTACTTTATTGGCAAGTGTTATTTTAATATTTTTCTCTCTAGTTGAATAGAAAGATTTCTTCTCCTCTCATGTATACAAAAAACAGCTCCCTTAAAAGAGCTGTTCCTCCCTACCCGAATAAAGGTCCGTAAAATGATCGAATCCACTCACCTGCATATACACAGACGAAACCAATGACAATCGACCAGAAGGTGACACCGATAACTGTCCAAAAGATTGCGTATCCCTTTGTCACCCGTAACGCAACCGCAGTGATTGCACCAAGGTGACTGCTTAATAAAATTGGCGCTAGAAAACCGACACCAGCCATACCATAGCGGTCCAAATAACGCTGTGTTCGCTCTGTTCGTTTGCTCACTTTTTTAGGTAGTCCTTTTCTTTCACGACGACCCTCTAACCAAGTTTGGATCTTTTCACTTAGTAAAATAAATATGACCACACCTATACTATTTCCAATCATTGACAGCACCACTGTGGCAACTGGTGGTAAGTTTAAAAAAACAATGCCCGCGGGAATCGTGATAATATATTCAACTAAAGGCAAGCTGCTTGCAAATAATATCACAATCGCCGTCCATAAAGACATATCTTCCATCAGATCCCTCCTTAAAAAATTTTCCTAATAATCAATCAACACACCGCCCATAGAAAGACGAACCTCTTAACAGAGGCGCGTCCCAACGGCTAGTCGTGTCAATTCAACTAAAATCTTATTTGTCCCGTTCCCATGAACATGACGACAATGACAAGAATGGTTGCCACAAAAAGAGGAATAATTGTTCGTTCACCACGCTGCTGCTTTCCAATCGCGACCTCCATGAAACCAATCATGGTCACCGCCAAAATTCCCTTGATGACGAAAAAATACGGGAAGCCAAGATGAATAATCATACCGATGCCCGAAACAAGCATAATCACGTAAAACAACCGCAAAATCATATGAAATACTTTTGATACTTTATACTTACGAAACAACGCAAATAAGTACGCGGCAAAAAATAACACCGCAAAAATAAACCATGCGCCTTCATGAGAAGCAGAAAAGATCTCTGCCAAACGTTTCATATCCACAAAAATCGCCCCTTTCTATTTTTCATTATACAGACTGGATAGTGAAAACGCTATTTAAAACTAAGATTTTTACCGTCTTCTCGTCGAAAACGTAAATAAGAGAGCAACATCGCCACACGCCACGGGACAAGCATACCATATGCAAGTAAGAAGAACATCCCTGAAAGCTCTTCTGGATTCAATTCTTGCCCTAAAACAAGACGTAACACAATACGAAGGGCAAGCAAACCAACGAGGATAAACACAAATGCCTTCGAACGTTTTAAATAAATGTCGCGCCCTTTCCGCTCGAATTTGGATGTATAAATGAGCACGAGTGAAAAAAGCATCCCAACCCCAAGAGCTTCAATGACATAAAACAAAGATGGCCTCGTTGGTTCATATAAAAACATGAGGAATCCTGTTGACATGGCGAGCGGTGGGATCATAATTTTTTTTGCAGATGTGGGTCTTTTGGCAGCTTTCATTCTAATAAATAACGCCACACTACCCATAAACACCGCAATGATGATGGGCACAACAATAAGCCAACCGTTTGTTTCCATCCATTCACCCTCCATATGCGCTTTTTAGTAAAAGTGGCGCCTTGCTCTGCAAGACACCACTTTTCAAATAAAACCCCATTAAAATAACGGTGCAATAAGTGCGTAACCGATAATGACTGTAAATAAAATCATCATGTGATTTAATGAGAAAACAAACATCGCAGTCGCCCATTTTTCAGGTGCCATCTTTCGGTATCCAAAAACGCTTAGGACGAGCCACGCAGCACTTAAAAATAGTGCCGTATATACAAGCACAAAACTAATCGACATAAATAAAAAGCTTGCTGCCATTAACGCAACCAAATAAATATTTGTTTGTATATACGTACGTTTATACCCTTTGACAACGGGTAACATCGGCACACGCGCCGCTTTATATTCATCATGCCGGCGAATTGCAATCGCATAAAAATGTGGCATTTGCCAAATAAGCATGATCACAAATAAGCCTAGCGCAGCTGGATGGAGCAAGTCTGCTGAAATGGCACTCCAACCGATCAAAGGAGGCACAGCCCCTGACAAACTTCCAATTTCTGTATTGTAAATGGTGCGTCTTTTTGACCACATCGTATACGGAACTACGTATAAAAATAAGCCAAGCAAGCCAAACAACGCCGCAAGAGGTGTTGCGAACGCTAACACGATGAGCCCAATCAGCGACATTCCGGTCCCAAGAATGAGGGCATTTCGAGGTTGCATTCTCCCCGTCACAGTCGGTCGGTTTTTCGTTCGATCCATAATGGCATCAATATCACGGTCATATATATTATTAAATGCGCCGGCAGCACCGATCACAAGCGCGGAACCAACCACCGCAAGTATGACTTCAACAAATTTCTCCATCAATCCAAATCCTTGAATGTATAAGGCGAGGCTCACCCCCGCAAACATTGCAATGACATTTGATTTAATAATTCCTGTCTTAATTGTCTCTGACAAGACGCGAGAGAAAGCCTGCTTTGGCGCAACAAGAGAGGTGCTGTGAACTTGCTTCTCTATTTTTATTGTCCTCATGATGCCTCTCTTCCTCCTGTCTGTTTCTACCGTTTTTCCCTAGTGTATCATACATCGTCTCTATGACTACGTATGCCAAGCGAATCTTTCGACTTCCTGTCACGAATTTGTGACCAATTCATGACAACTTCTTCTCATATCACTTTTCTACACATCATTTTTATTATACGCTTTTTACCGATTTCTGCAAGTCATCACTTATTCTATTCAAGAAAAGAACACTTGACATTGATAATGATTCTCATTATCATTCTAATTGAGAACGATAATCATTTAAACGAGGAGGGCACAATATGAAGAAGAACTTTATACTGATGAGTGTTGCTGCATGCTTTTTGCTTGCCGCTTGTAACCAACCATCTACTGCTAATCATCAAACGAACAATCCAAGTACCTCACCAACAGAAGAAACATATGCGATCACCGATTTTACAGGAAAAGACATTGCTTTAAAGGAAGCACCCAAGCGTGTCGCTGCCCTTAGTAATGGCGACATGGATATCATTTACGCACTCGGGGGACACGTTGTGGGACGACCAACAGCCCATGGACCTGTGACCATTCCTGAGGCAGAAGAAGCTGCAGAAGTTGGTTCAACACACGAAATCAATCTTGAAAAGCTTGCATCCGTCGAACCTGATATCGTGCTCGGCAATGCACAAATGAATCAAAAAGACATTCCTTCCGTTGAAAAAATCGGGGCAAAAATGGTGCTTACTGAAGCCCAATCTGTTACAGATATTCAGTCACAGATCACTTTGTTCGGGGAACTTCTACAAAAAGAACAGCAAGCTCAAGAGTTAAATGAAACGATGAACAAACACATCAGCAACCTTAAAGAAAGTATTGGGGAAGAACAAATTCGTACCCTGCTCGTTTACGGCGCACCAGGTACATATATGGCCGCCCTTCCGAATTCTCTTTCCGGTAACCTTCTTGAACTTGCTGGTGGACAAAATATTGCAAGTGACTTCCCTCGTCTAGATGACTACCCACAGTATGCACATTTAAACGTCGAACGCGTCATTGAAGCAGACCCACAATATGTGCTACTCATGAGTCATGGCAATCCCGAAGAAGTAAAAGAGGGATTTATGAAAGAAATGTCGCAAAACCAAGCATGGAATGCACTAGATGCGGTGCAGGAAGAGCGTGTCTTCGTGCTACCAACAGACTTATTCGGGACAAATCCAGGTACACGTGTTACGGAAGCACTCGACTTTCTCGTGAAATTGTTTGAACCCTTTGAAAAGCAGCCATGAATGTCATCAAGCGTTCCAAAAGAAGAAAGTGGAGTCTGATCATTGCTGCACCACTACTCATAAGTGCCTCTTTATTTAGCCTTTGTTACGGAGCCGTTTCAATTCCCATTGCTGAAGTGTGGCACGGCCTTACACGAGCAGAACCGTCCGTCTACCAAACCATTATAGTTGATTTGCGGCTTCCACGACTGCTCATCGGCTTACTAGTAGGTGCCTGTCTCGCCGTCGCTGGCGCATTACTACAAGGGGTGATCAAAAATCCCCTGGCAGACCCAGGCATCATTGGCGTCACTGCGGGAGGAGGATTGCTCGCAAGCATTACGATGCTCATCATCCCACAAATGAGTCATCTCCTACCGGTAACTGCCTTCATTGGTGCATTTATTTCGGCACTTGTCATTTATTTACTCGCTTGGGACCGCGGTGCATCACCATTAAAACTTATTTTGGCTGGGGTTGCCATCAACGCTTTATTAGGTGCGTTTCAAAGTGGTCTCATGGTCCTTTATAGCGATCGCGTCCAAGCCGTGTTACCGTGGCTCTCTGGTGGGTTAAATGGACGTAGTTGGCACCACTTTGAATTTATGGCACCTTATGCTTTGGTCGGTTTACTCCTTTCCATATTTGCGATTAAACCAGCAAATTTGCTGCAACTTGGCGACGAGTCAGCAAAGATACTCGGACAAAAAGTAGAACGACAACGATTTTTACTCATTACCCTCGCTGCCTTTTTAGCAGGCGTTGCGGTGAGTGTTGCTGGATTGGTTGGTTTTGTTGGGCTCGTCGTCCCGCACACCATCCGTCTTTTACTCGGCGGCGACTATCGCTACTTGCTACCAATGTCTGCCTGCGGTGGCGCCATCCTTGTCGTCTTCGCTGATACCATTGCCCGATCTGCGTTTGACCCAATTGAATTACCAGTTGGCATTTTATTAGCACTGCTCGGGGCACCATTCTTTTTATTTTTACTAAAGAAGCGAGGGATGATGGCATGACTACTGCAATCGAAACGGAACATCTTACTTTCCGGAACGGCTACTTTACGCTTCGTGACTTGAACTTAACCATTCCTAAAGGAAAGGTAACTGCGATTGTTGGCCCAAACGGTTCTGGCAAATCTACACTGTTACACCTCATAACAAAATTGTTGAAACAAACAAGCGGCGACGTCCGCGTAGAAAACATGTCGACCGCTAAATTGGCGACAAAGAGTTTAGCAAAACGCCTCGCGATGATGCCGCAATGTAAACAATCTTTACCGAGCATGACCGTAAAGGAACTCGTTTCTTTCGGACGTGCCCCTTACCAGAAATGGTATCAAACAGGCGCTTCCAACGGTGATCGCGATATTGTTGACTGGGCATTACAAGTGACCAACACGAAAAAACATGCTAATCGCATGTTCGATACACTATCGGGTGGCGAACAACAAAAAGTGAGAATTGCACTCGCACTCGCTCAACAGTCACCAATTTTACTCCTTGATGAGCCAACAACTTATTTAGATATTGCCCATCAACTCGAAATGATGGATATGTTAAAAAGCATGAACAAACGTTTTGGTTTAACGATCGTCATGGTTTTACATGAGCTACAACAAGCTGCCGCTTACTGTGACCATTTAGTCGCTTTAAAAGAAGGTCATATTGCCGCGACAGGACAACCACAACAAGTATTAACGGCTCGTTTTTTAAAGGAGGTTTATCACATTGACGCAAAAGTCGTTTTTTCTGAAGGTTACCCTCTCATTATTCCATTGACACAGTCTTATTGTCATTTAGAAGCCGTAAAAACCATTTAAACTAGAGGAGCGTGACCAACATGATCATTGTCACAAACAAAGCAACGTTAAAAAAAGGGAGCGGAGAAAAGCTGATTGAACGTTTTAACAAAGTCGGTAAAGTTGAATATATGGATGGCTTTCTCGGGTTAGAAGTATTGCATACGCAAAACACGAAAGACTATGATGAAGTAACCATCTTTACACGCTGGCGTACAAAAGATGACTTCAAAAATTGGACGAAAAGCACCGCCTTTCGCGAAGCCCATTCTAAACGCGAAACACCTGACTATGTGCTAGACAATAGCATCTCTTTTTACGATGTGAAAGTCGTGCGCGAGCCACGGCAAGTGGCAGCGTCGGGCAGCATGTAATGCCCTTTAAAAAGCTGTATGCACGGGAACGTGCATACAGCTTTTTCCTATTCATCTTCGTCCATTTTAGGCTCGAGCATCGTTTCTAAACGCTCCTTATTCTCACGCACTGTAACACAACAATTACCGATCAATATGGAAAAAACGCACTTCCCCCTTCAAAAAGTAGGTGAAAACATGGTACGATAGGAAGCGACAGTACTACTTAATCTAAAAAGCATTTGAAAAGGAGCATTACCAAATGTCTAAGACACTTATTTTTGGTCATAAAAATCCAGACACTGATACAATCTGCTCAGCAATTGCTTATGCTGACCTTAAAACACAACTAGGGGCACATGTCGAAGCAGTTCGCCTTGGCGAAATGAATGGTGAAACAACGTTTGCCCTCAATTATTTTCAAGTAGAGGCACCGCGCCCCATTGACAAAGTAGCCTCGCATACAAATGAGGTCATTTTAGTCGACCATAATGAACAACAACAGAGTGCTGATGATATTTCTGATGTCGTTGTGACAGAAGTAATTGACCACCACCGCATCGCTAACTTCGAAACAGCGGGACCCATCTACTGCCGAATTGAACCGGTTGGCTGCACCGCCACTATCATTAAAAAGATTTATGAGGAAAATCAGTTAACGATTCCAAAAGAGATCGCCGGGCTCATGTTATCCGCGATCATTTCCGACTCCCTTTTGTTCAAGTCACCAACGTGCACTGAACAAGACGTGCAAGCGGCACGAGAATTAGCGACGATTGCGGGTGTCGACGCTGATAGCTACGGTTTAGATATGTTGAAAGCTGGTGCAGATGTCTCAACGAAGTCTGTTCAACAGTTACTTACTTTGGACGCAAAAATCTTTACAATGGGTGACTTCAAAACAGAAATTGCGCAAGTCAACACCGTTGATCCAAACGATGTGCTCTCACGCCAAATGGAACTTGAAGACGAGATAAACAAACTTATTACGGCAAAGCACCTCGATTTATTTGTCTTCGTCATTACCGACATTTTAGAAAATGACTCGGTTGCGCTTGTCCTCGGTAAACAAACTGCTGCGTTTGAACAAGCGTTTGAAGAAAAGTTGACGAATCATACCGCGCGACTTCAGGGTGTTGTCTCTCGTAAAAAACAAGTCGTTCCACCTCTGACAAATGTTCTTTCGCAAATGTAGGTATACACATGGTGTCGGCCAGTCTATGTTCCGACACCTTCTCTGTGTCCATATTGCTTTACATGAAATTTACATTTTATCGGAAAACAAGAAAAAAGCCTGTTATGAAAGCGCATACTACTTTAATGTGGCGAAGTGGCAACAAATCCCTCCAAAACAATACTTGACAGCGTTTACACACAATTCTACAATAATCGAGGGAGACACCTCTCCTACTACATAATCATAGGGGGATTTGACGTTGAAGAAAAAACTATTAGGTGCCTCTTTCGCAGCTTTTACAGCATTGATGCTTGCAGCTTGCGGAGGAACTGATAACGCCAATGACAATAAAGGTACAGGAGGGAAAGAAAACAATAATGCCGCAGCAGCTACTTACGAGCCTGAAGAGCTCCGTGTACAGTTTATCCCTTCACAAAATGCGGAAACACTTGAGGCAACTGCCAAACCGCTTGAAAACTTGCTATCAAAAGAACTTGGCATTCCTGTTAAAGTAAGTGTCTCCACTGACTACAGCGCCGTGACGACCGCTCTCGGCGCAAAACAAATTGACGTCGGTTATTTGCCTCCAAATGCCTATGTTGAAGCGAAAAAGCAAGGCTATGCTGAAGTATTGCTACAATCTCAACGTTTTGGTGTCAACCCAGAAGACGGCTCAGAAACAGATGAACTTGTTGACTCATATAAAGCGCAAATCGTTGTTCGTGCTGATTCTGACATTAAATCGGTTGAAGATTTAAAAGGCAAAACGATTGCTTTCCAAAATGCCACTTCTGCCGGTGGTTACGTATGGCCTGCAGCGACAATGCTTGATGCAGGTGTCGACCCGCAAACAGATGTCAATCCTGTCGTGCTTCAAGGGCATGATGCCGCACTCCTCGCTCTCCTAAATGGTGAAGTGGAAGCTGCAACGACTTTCCATGATGCGCGAAACCTTCTAAAAAAAGAGTTTCCAAATGTATTTGATGACCTTCGCATTTTAACAACAACAGAAGATATTCCAAATGACACCGTATCTGTTCGCGCAGACATGTCTGACGAATGGAAGAAAAAGATTTCTGATGCGTTTATTGCGCTTGGAGAAGATGAAGAAGGCAGCAAAATCATTTACGAGATCTATACACACCGAGGCTATACACCTTCTAAAGATAGCAATTTCGACATCGTCCGTGAATATGCCGACCGTATTCAACAAAATTAATATCCAGTGTGAGTCTCATATACATGCGAGCCCGCGATAACCTTTCGGGCTCGCTCACTATGGGTACATGCTTTTTCTACATAACTAGATAACACGCCTATTTCACTTAAAGAAAGTTGGGACACATATGATAGAAATTAAAAATGTATCAAAAACATACCCGAATGGAACAAAAGGGTTACAAGACATTGACTTAACGATTGAACAAGGCGAATTTGTCGTCATCGTCGGCTTATCAGGTGCAGGAAAATCTACATTACTCCGCTCGATCAACCGTCTGAACGAAATCTCTTCTGGCACAATTTCAATTGATGGTGAATCTATTACTGATGCAAAAGGCAAGAAACTTCGTAAAATCCGGCAACGTGTGGCAATGATTTTTCAAAGCTTCAATCTCGTCAAACGCTCCTCTGTTTTACGTAATGTACTATCTGGTCGCGTCGGCTATCACGGTACATTGCGAACAATCTTAAACTTGTTTCCGAAAGAAGACGTCGAACTCGCGTTACGTGCCTTAGAACGCGTCAATATTCTTGAAAAAGCATACACCCGTGCAAGTGAGCTTTCCGGTGGACAACAACAGCGGGTTGCGATCGCCCGCGCGCTTGCGCAAGAACCAAGTGTTATTTTGGCAGACGAACCGACTGCCTCTCTTGATCCATTAACAACGAAACAAGTAATGGATGATTTGAAGCGCATTAATGAAGAAGATAAAATCACGACGATTGTGAACTTGCATTTTATTGATCTTGCCCGTGAGTATGCAACACGTATTATCGGCTTACGTGCTGGCGAAGTCGTTTTTGACGGGCCTGTATCCGAAGCAACAGATGAAAAGTTTGCGGAAATTTACGGTCGTCCAATTCAGAAGGATGAGCTTTTAGGGGAGGATCTCGATGAAGCAATTAGCCAATCTACAGATCAATAAACCACCACGAACAAAGTTTTATACAACAGTCGCACTCCTCGCTGCGATTGTTGCGCTCAGTGCCTATTCTATCGAGGCGAATCCACTCCTGCTATTTCAAAACGGTAGCCAAATGTCAATGATTTTGTCACAAATGCTGCCACCCGACTGGGAATTTTTCTCCCGTGCAACTGGACCGATGCTTGATACCATTCGAATGGCGTTAATCGGGACAACCTTTGGAGCAATTTTATCAGTTCCTATCTTATTACTTTGTGCCCGCAACGTGGCTACCTCACCGTGGGTTTATCAACCAGCACGCATCATACTAAACACATTGCGTACCGTGCCTGATTTACTACTAGCCGCTATTTTCGCTGCTATTTTAGGATTCAATACAATGGCTGGGATTGTCGCATTAAGCATCTTTTCCATCGGCATCATTGCCAAACTGTCTTTTGAAGCTGTAGAAAATATTGATCCAGGTCCACTTCAAGCAATGACCGCCGCGGGTGCGAACAAAATACAATGGATTGTTTTCGGTGTCGCACCACAAATATTGCCATATTTTGCTTCCTATGTATTATATACATTTGAAATCAACGTTCGTGCTGCTGCGATTTTAGGGATTGTCGGCGCGGGGGGAATTGGGCTTCTCTACACGCAATCACTACAATTCTTCCGTTATGATCAAGTGTTAGCGCTTATTTTATATACGTTCGTGGTCGTCATGATCATTGATTACATCAGCTTAAAAATTAGGGAGCGTCTATTATGAGTGATTTAAGAAGTAAAATTCATAAACCAAAGAAACAGCGCTTGAAAACAGCCATGGTCATCCTAGCACTCCTCCTCCTCTACATATGGGGGTTTTCCGGCATTAACTTCCAAGGGTTATCTTCTAACGCACCAACTGTCATGAAAGCAATCGGGCACGGCTTCCTTAACCCTGATTGGAGCTATGTCTATAAGCCTGGAGAAGAAGACTTAATTGGCGCCTTATTAGAAACCGCTGCCATCGCTGTTGTCGGTATTTGTGTGTCTGTCATTATCGCATTCCCGATCGGTTTTTGGGCCGCTCGTAATGTCAGTGTCTTCCGGATCATCTCTGGTTCCGGAAAATCGGTTTTAAGCTTCTTACGAACATTTCCAGATATTATCATGGCATTGTTATTCATCACCGTTGTCGGTCCTAATGCCTATGCGGGTATGCTCGCACTTGGTGTGAGTGCCGTCGGGATGCTTGGAAAACTTTATGCGGAAGAAATAGAAGCGATTGATAAAGGACCGAGCGAAGCACTTATTTCCTCTGGTGCAAACAAATTACAAGTGTTATGGTTTGCGGTCGTCCCTGAAGTGTTACCAGGATTTATTTCCGCGACATTATATCGATTTGAAATTAACATGCGTTCTGCTGCCACACTTGGACTCATTGGTGCAGGCGGGATCGGTGCGCCATTGTTGTTTGCCATTCAAGGACGCACTTGGGATCGTGTTGGCGTCATTTTAATTGGCTTGGTCATTTTCGTTTTACTCATTGATCTCGCCTCAAGCGCACTCCGCAAACGCGTCGTATAATCACCAAATGTGGATCGGTTCTCTTAGGAGAAAACCGATCCTTTTCAATCTGCCGCACCTATGATATGCTCATTGTAATCATTTACTTAAGAAGGAGACAGGTGAGCATGTCTAATATCCTTTTCATCGGTGCTGGCCGGATGGCAGAAGCGATGTTTTCTCGTCTACTCGCGCAACCAAAGCGCCTTTTTAAAACGATTTATATTAGCAACAACACAAGCAAAACACACCTCGCTCATTTAGCAGAACGGTATGACGTTCAGCCTGTAACTAATTGGACAGATGTCGTAGACGATGTGGATGCGATTATCTTAGCAACCCCACCTTCCACCCAACCTGAGCAACTACGAACGCTATCGCCGCTCATTCGAAATCAAATCATTATCACTATCGCTGCCGGCATTGGACCGAGTATCCTTGAAAACCACCTCCCCGAGGGAACCGCTACCGCATGGATCATGCCTAACACAGCAGCTGAAATTGGTGCTTCTATGAGCTTGTATACTTTTGGCAAGCACGTAAACGCGTCACAAAAAACGCTAACCGAAAATATTCTTGCTGCCATCGGAACATACGAAGAACTACCGGAGGAAGCGATCCACAATTTGACTGCCCTCACTGGTAGCGCGCCAGCATTTGTGTATGAGTTTGTGCTCCAACTTGAAAATGCCGCCACTTCTTATGGCATTTCTCCTACGCAAGCACGCAAACTCGTTGTCGCGATGCTCCATGGCTCAGCAAGCTTGCTTGCCAAAACAAATGACCCCGTCGCATTGCGAGATGCCGTCACAACACCAGGTGGTGCGACAGCAGCAGGGTTACAATCACTTGCCGATCACCAGTTTGGAGACATGTTAACAAAAGCGATTGAAGCAGTAAACGCACATGCAAAAGCACGAAAAAATTAAACGGGCATCCTCAAATGAGGCGCCCGTTTTTTCCAAAATATAACCCATGACGTTTCAAGTAAACAATGAGTGCCACAACGACGGTGATCTCTGCAAATGGAATTGATAACCAAATTGTATGCACACCTAAGAAAAATGGTACTGTCAGTAAGAAAGCGAGCATGAAAATAAATTCTCGCGCTGCAGTAATCCACGTTGCCATGCCCACTTGACCAATTGACTGGAAATACGTCATCATGACAAAATTGACCCCCATCACGATGTAAGCAGTGAAGAACAAACGAATGCCGACAACAGCCAACTCTTTTACTTCCCCTGGGAAATCACCGAATAACCCTACGATCGGTTTCGCCGCAAATTGACCAATTAAAAAGCAAACGACTCCTGCAAAAAATGCTGTACGGACGGCAATCCGCACCATTGCTTGTTTTTTGCCTTCTTCTTTTGCCCCATGAAAATAACTAATAATTGGCTGGACCGCAGAACCCATGCCAAGGAACATGAGAAGCATCACCGCATGAACATAATTGACAACAGAAAATGCCGCAACGCCAACTGTACCCGCTAGTCTTGCAAACATGATGTTGTGGGCAATCGTAAACGCAGAAATGCCCACCTCCGCTAAAAAGCTCGGGAAACCGAATGTCAACGTCTTTTTAATCAGTGCGCGGTCGACACGGAATTTCACCCATTTTAAATTGCTTCGCTTCGTAAAAAAGTGTCCCGACAACACACATAAGCCTAACGTTGCCGCAACAATTGTCCCAAGCGCAGCCTCGCGCACACCAAATTCAAACACATACAGTAATACATAATTAATCGCGACATTAGACAAGGCCGTTGTCACAAGTGCCGCCATCGCTAAATTCGGGTTACCATCATTCCGTACAAAAATACTAAACGCATTTTCTAACGTAAAGACAAAGCCAAACATAAGAAACACCTTCATATATGCAGACGCAAACGGTGCCGTATCAGCATTTGCGCCAAGTGCATAAACAAGCGGCTCATGCAAGAGTAGTGCGGTCAAACCAACTGCGACCGTGCAGAGAACAATTAATGTCAGTGAATGGGTAAAAATAAACCGTGCTTCTTCTTTCTTCTTCTGTCCCATGCGTTGCGAATATAACGTCGCACCACCAATACCAAGCCAAAGCGACATTGCAACAAAAACGGTGTATACCGGCCCAGCAATGTTAACCCCAGCTAGCGCCACCGGGCCGAGCTTATTACCTACCATAATGCCATCTACAACCAAATTGACCGCTATCAAGAGCATTCCCACTAAGGAAGGCACTAAATAGCGGACAAAAATTTTCCCAACAGACTCGTGATCCAACGGATTTCGCTCTTCCGCCTTCGTCATTCTTTCATCTCCTAAACGGTACGTATCATGATATACCGTGTATTATTCCCCTGATGACAGAAATTGTATCAGAAAAAAGGCGGAAAGGCTAGCAGAGGATGTTTTTATGAAGGGAGAATTATTTGTTATTGCAACTGCTCTGTTAAAATGGGATTTCCTCTTTTTTAACCGATGTTCTCTCCCCGCGTTCCCAATCTGTTCTAATAATCGCATAAAGAGTCGCGTCTACTAATCGGTCATTCTCCTTCTCCCATGATTGTCGCAAATAGCCTTCTTTTTCAAACAGACAATCGTGCAGAGACTTTCGCATCGCATAATTTCTTACTTCCGTGTACGCTTCCATTCTCACTCTCTTTTTTGACTGGGAAAACACATAATTCGTCACCCACGCCACACACTTTTTCCCGTACCCTTTACCACGTACGTCGTCCACTAAACGAACATCATACAAAAGCGGCATCGTATCAGACACATCCGCAATGATCACTAAGCCAATTTTTTTGCCATTCTCCTCTATCCAAAATGTTTCCCGGTCGTCCTCGTACCACCCTGTATCTAATCTTGTCCGGATTTCTTCAGGAAGTAGCGGTGCACCTCCGTGAAATGGCCATGCGTTTTCTGTATAAAAGTAAATTAATTCCACTATGTCTTCCTTTTTTAAATGAGTAAATGTTAATGAATTCATTTTTTTGTGTCCTTTCTCTTATGAGACTAAAATACAAGCACCCCACTGAAACATTGATATGTTTTCATGAGGTGCTTTTGTACAGCACGATTAAAATATTTCCTTATTAAATACCTTCTTGCACGTCGTATCCACGATCTTTTAACAAATCAACAATGCTATTTTCTCCAGCAAGGTGCATCGAACCCACAGCAACAAAATACGTTTCATCCTCGTCTGCAGAAAGAAATTCTTCTATTTTGTTCACCATCTCCTCATCACGATCATCAGTAAGTGCTTTTGCATACGCCTGATAATCTTCACTATCCATCTGATTCATTGACTCGGACCGTAGTTTAGAAAATGCTTCGACATCCCCAGCTTGCCAAATATCCATTAAATTACGGAGTTTTTCTCCATTATTATGATATTCATTCACCATATCTTCTAGTAATGCCGCTTGACTATCTTCAGTCAAAAAGCCACTAAGCACACTCATTTGGTCTTCAAATGTCTCTAAACTAATAATATTGAGATTGTCTTCCCCTGCCCGGTTAAGGAAATAAAGGTCTACGCCCTCGTCAGAAGAATATCCTGCTTTCTTGACCATCAATTCGCTAACCATCTGGGAAACATACCAAGGTTTGAACGTCTCAACATCAGATTGGTCCATCCCATACGCTTCTAAAATATCCATCGTATCTTGAAAAGACTCTTCTCCTAATGCGTCACTTAATGAGCGACCATCTTGATACGTTCCAGATTCAGTCATCACAGTCATCACTTCCATTGGATCTAGCTCCGTAAGATCAATTTCCACCACTAAATGATCCGCTTCATCAAAAGCACGTTCAACATTTTCATGGAGCGGGTAAATATCTTCGTTCCCTACATGAATCGAACCAAACAAATGAACCGTGTTACCACCTTTTTCCACTTTGTAGAGGATACCTTTTGACGATGCTTCTTTATCTGTTGATGCTGCTTCTTTCTTATCTTTCGATTTTGCTTCTGTTTTCTCCTCAGGCGCTGTGTCTTTCTTATCTTCTTTTGCTGTGTCTGATGAACAAGCACCTAAGGTAAGCGCACACACAAGAACTGCGCTTGCTAGTAATTTTTTCTTCATTTGTTTATCCCCCTGAGATACTATCTCGCTTATTTTTATTTCCATTCTATTTTACACCGTACCGGAACGGTAAGGGATTTCCGACATAAATAGAGACCCTACATGACAAACTCACGCTTACGCCAAATCCCACCTACGGCGCCTTATCTTCAGATTCACTGTCATCCATCTCTTCTCCCAACACCTCAAAGACCTTATCTAAAAAACGATCTTCTTCTTCGGTGAAGATTTCTGGGAAGCGAAACTGGTCCATACTCTTCGTAATTTCGTCCCCATTTTCTCGCATCACTTCGAAAAATTCGTCCACATCATCTAAAACCTCGCGTGTGAGGGACATCATTTCACGGGCCACAGTTTTGGCTTCTTCAGACTGCGGTGAGACATTGTTTTTCACAAATGCTCTAATTTTTATAATTGATCGTCCATATCCAATATTCAAGGCACGTCTTTCTTCTTTAGAAAGACGATACATTCGATTGACCATGTCTTCTGAAAAATGTTCTTTCATCCATTCCTTACTCTCTTCTTCCCTTTGCACACCGTGAAGGAATGAGATAATAAGCGTCCAATCTAACTCCTGTTCTTGTTGTAAAAGCGTCTGGATCGTCTCAATCGCATCAATTGCTCGATCTATTTCATCTCGTTTTTCTGCCAATAACTTATGCTGCATAGAAAGTGATTCTTCAAATGACTCATGAGAAAGCATCGACTCTCGCAAAAGCTTTTGAATGTCTTGTAACGTATAGCCAACAAATTTAAGCGACTGGATTTGCTGGAGCTTTTTCAACTCCTCGATGCCATATAACCGGTGGCCAGCATCGTTAAAGGTTTTTGGTACTAATAACTCTACTTCTTCATAAAAGCGCAGTGTCCTCACTGTAATACCTGTTTGCCGAGCAAATTCACTGATCGTATAAGTCATTTCCTGCATTTTTCCACCCCCTTTCGTTCAACGTTAATCTTATCATAGCTGATGACGTAACGGAGGGCGCAAGGGGTATTTTAAAATTTCCTCACAAAAAAGCAAAATAGCTTACACTTGATACAACCGCCGATACTTTTCATCCAAATACCGAATTAATGGCGTTGGGTCAATCCCGCCTCCAGTCACATCGCGAATGATATCAACCGGCTTTTTCGCTGCACCGTATTGATGGACATTCGTTCGTAACCATTCATGGATCGGCGCATAGTTCCCGGCTGCAATCGTCTCGTCTAAGTTTGGTACGTCTTTTACAAGCGCTTCTTTTAGTTGCGCTGCGTAAATGTAGCCTAAAGCGTAAGACGGGAAATAGCCAAATAAGCCAAAAGCCCAGTGCGTATCTTGTAATACGCCTTCACCATCATGGGCTGGACGTATCCCTAAATACTCGGCCATTTTCTCATTCCATAAGCCAGGCAAATCTTTCACTGCTATTTCACCTGCAAAGAGCCCTTTTTCAAGTTCATAGCGCAAAATGACATGCAATGGATACGTTAATTCATCCGCTTCTACTCGGATAAGAGAGGGTTCGGCTTTGTTTACAGCAAAGTAAAATTCGTCTAAAGACATTTGATCAAATTTTCCGGCCGCATGTTTCTTTAATAACTCATAATTTCGCTCCCAAAAAGGCTTACTTTTTCCAATAAATTTCTCCCATAACAATGACTGTGACTCATGAATCCCCATTGATGTACCTTGGCAGAGTGGCGTGCCAAGGAGGTCTTTTGAAACATTTTGTTCATACAACGCATGACCACCTTCATGAATCGTCCCAAACAAAGCCGTACGAAAATCTTGTTCGTTATATCTCGTTGTCACTCGTACATCATTCGGGTTTAAACCAATGGCAAATGGATGCGCTGCTTCATCCAATCGTCCAGCATCAAAATCATAACCGATCTCGCGTAACATCGCTTCGCTTAAGGCGCGCTGTTTTTCTTTCGGAAATGGTTGCAATAAACGATCAATATTTGGTTGTACAGCTGACGTTGTGACCGCTTGCACGAGTGGCACAAGTGCTTCACGTAATTCGGCAAATACTTTATCTAATGTATCAGTGAAGACGCCTGGCTCGTACACATCAAGCAGTGTATGATACACATGTGCTTTCGGGTCGTAGTAATTTGCAAAACGCTTCTGGAAATCAATCATCTTCTCAACGTTTGGACGAAACAGCTCAAAGTCTGCTTTTTGCTTTGCTTCTTGCCACACCGCCTCCGATTGACCTTGTAGCGTCATATACGCTTGATACTCATCTTGCGGGATATTGATGTAGCGATCATATTTTTCCTGGCATTTTTGGACGACTTTTGGTGTCAGTGGTGACAACTCTGCTTGCACGTTTTTCTCCGTTAAAGCTTCCAAATACGTACCCATCTCTTTCGACGTCGCCATTTCGAAGACTGCTGTCGACAATGTTCCGTACACTTCTGCCCGCTGCGAAACACCTTTTTTCGGCGTTCCTGTCCGTGCGTCCCAAGCCAACAAACTCACAGCTTGTTCGTAATCCTCGATTTTCTTCACAAATGCTAAAAAGTCTTGTTCCGTTTTCTTCAAAATGCTTGTCATTTGTATCCCCCTCAGGTATTATACCTCTCTCATTCTTTGGAACAATTATAAGCCTTACAACGGCTTCTGAAAACAAATACATTCATGCACACGTGCAAATTTTTCTTTCATCTGTTCTTTCTCTGAACCAATGTAATGAGCAAATGCTGTCATCGGCAATATTTCTTTATCGTTACTTTCAAATTGCGCTTGATCAAACTCTTTTTTCCCATCCATATATACATGTAAATATGAATCTACCTTTGTAAATGCATGTTTTTCATACCACGTACGCACCCAACCATCATCTCGCGTCCACGCTTGAAGATACGCTACACCGCGTGCCTTTGCCTCAGACTCGGCTGCTCGCAATAGCTTTGTACCAATGGCTTGACGTTGAAAGTCGGGGTGAACGGCAATATGCCAAATCATCCCACCAACTTGTCCTGCTTTTGAACATACTTTCTCTGCTGGTGTATCCAGCTCGAGATCAATCAAACCAACAATTTGTCCATCTATTTCAGCCACAAGTTCAATTGCTGGATTTTTGTACGCTTCTTTTTCACGCAACACATTGTCATAATAAGCTGTGTCTAAAAATGAAAGCACACGGCAGCGGACCCAACCTCTTTCGTCCGCCGGTTCATACGCACGAATGTTCATCTTTTTCTCTCCTATCTGGCACGAAGCCGGCAGCCATTGAACTGCTGACTTCGCACGTATCACGCTTACTCTTCTGTCTCGCTCTCCTCTTCCTCACTCACATCGTTCAACTCAAAATCTTCAACTGCACCAAATTCTTTCGCCATCGTCTTATTTGTAAACGACTCGACACGTAAAATGTTTTCTTCGGTGTCGCTCACTTCTGCTTCTAGCTCGTCATTTAGCTGAATAAACACCGCATCACTGTGTTTCGCGATATCAAATTCAAGCACGGTACTCTCTCCTTCAATGAGCACACGGACATATTTTTCATTCGCGCCGATACTCGTACGATAAACCTTCCCCGAGACCGTCTTTGTTTCAAGTACATCTGTAGGCAAATAGTCATCGACGCCTAAATCATTGGCAAGCATTTGCCCGTAGTTTAAGAATACTTCTTTACGTGACGGCGCTGAAGAAATATTGCCCGTTTCCGCATGCACCATCGCTATTTCCCGCAACAGCCCATTTTTATCGACAACAGGAACGACCCACGTGTAATGACCGTACACCGAATACAGGACTGGCTGCGTGCCGGACCATTGCTCTTTTTGGAAAGACTTATCAACGACTTCCCGCGCACCGCGTCCGTTTAACATGCCAGACATGCCCGTGTAATACGTCGCTTCACCTGTACGGGCATTCACCATCGTAAAACCGACCATCGTGTTCGACTCTTGATTTGGCCGCATATGGTCAATCATCCAGTACATCTCTTGTTCAGGACCGAGCACACCAAGCATATCGTCTTTGCTTGTCGGCTCATGCACCCCTTCCTTGGCGAACCATGCATTAAACAGTCCATTACTATACATCCCGTACCAATACGCGTAATCAAGCGCTAACGTTGGCGCAATCGCGCGATCAACAAAATCAGGTTGCTCGCCAAGTGCATATTGTTCCATCTCCCCAGTCTCTGCATCGACCAAAATGACTCCTTCTGCTTTTGGGACAGCGCGATAGTGTTCATAGCGTGCATACGAATACGCATAGTACGGACGCCCCTCGTCATCTGGTTCAAATGAATATCCAATTAAAACGACATCGCCATATGCCTGACGTACGTGGCGCTCTAAGTTTTCATGGAAAAATGCACTTGGTACATATTTCATCTCATACCCATCGACAAGACGCGCTTCTGCATTCGGGTCTTCGGCGCTTACCATAATATAACCCGGCGCATGATCGGCGCGAAACCAACGCCATACATTCGCATACTCAATCGGCGAAACCCAATATAATTCGTCGTCAATTTTTTGGATATTTGACTCGCCGAGTTCATAGAAAGAATAGTTTTCGATATTACCAAAAGCAATCTCCGACTTGTAGCGGGCAGACTTATGAGGCACTACCCGCACCGCTTCCTCTGCGACGGACGCGATTTTTTCATCGCTACGCTCAATCTGTCCAACCGTTGCCAACTCTTTTGTGACCATGAGCGGATAAATCAATTTCAGCCCTAACAAAACAAGCAACAATAATGCCCCTGTCGCCATTTGAACTTTGGCAAGTTTAAACGTGTATCGTACTCTTTTTCCCGTACCAATAGTTTGAACTGATTCCAACAATCCCGTTACAATGAGATTGATTGCCACAACAACACCAAACGTGCTCAGTAATCCGGTGAACGATAAATCAATTAAACCAAAATAAATAACGACGATGCCGATGACAAAACCAATGACGTAACGTCCAGATTGTAGAAGAAGCCACGGTTTTGGTCTCCGCCTTAACCCTCGCACCCACGACTGTGGGTTTAAACTTAAACACGATAGCGCCATGAGCGCAATCCAAGCAAATAACATATGATCACTCTTTCTTTATTATTCTTTAACAATCTCCACAACTCTTTCTTCTTTTCTACGCAATATGAATGCAAAAAGTTTCATAATGATCGTCACAAAGGAATTCCCCCCTCTCCGTATACACCTCGCCAATTATTCATATGTTTCTTTTAAGAACATCTGTTGAAAAAGAGGTGAAATCGCCATGCCCCTTACCCCATTTACCGATGAATGCCCTACTCTCCCGTGTATACAGCCGATTAGAAAAAGTAAACACGGCACCTACTATGATATGCCGATGATTGAGTGTAAACATACCTTTCACCGTAACTTACCACCAGCAACTGTGTGGGGCTATCACGGCATGTACTTAGGACCGACGATTGAAGTTGAACGTGGTGAGCCAGTGTATGTGAAGTGGGCCAATCATTTACCAAAAAAACACTTCCTCCCGGTTGACTTCACCGTTCATGGTGCACACAAAGATGTACCAGAAGTACGAACGGTCACCCACCTGCACGGCGCGCGCGTGAAGCCACATAGCGATGGGTATCCAGACGCATGGTTTACAAGTGGTTTTATGGAAGTTGGTCCATTGTTCGAACGAAAAGTATATCACTACGAAAACGACATGCCCGCTTGTACGCTCTGGTATCATGATCATGCGATTGGCATTACGCGGTTAAATGTATATGCAGGGCTTGCTGGATTTTATCTCATTCACGATCAGTTGGAACACAAACTCCCGCTCCCATCAGGACCTTTTGATATCCCACTTGTCATTCAAGATAAATCTTTTAACACGGATGGTTCCCTCTATTACCCACATCAACGAGAAAAGCCCGTTCCAGAGCTGACAACATCGATTGTTGGAGAGTTTTTCGGTGATACGAATGTTGTTAACGGGAAAGTGTGGCCTTACATGCAGGTGGAACCACGAAAATATCGCTTCCGCCTTTTAAACGCTGCCAACTCCCGCTTTTATACACTCTCGCTCGATTTAGGGCAACCATTTTATCTCATTGCCACCGACGGCGCATTGACACCAGCACCCGTCTGCCTACAGAAAATCACTTTATCTCCAGCCGAACGCGTAGAGGTCATCATCGATTTCACCGGCATGGAACAAGCACACATCATCTTAAAAAACGAGGCTCCGGCCCCTTATCCAGGTGGTCCAACACCGGATCCCAATACCACCGGCATCGTCATGGCCTTTCATGTCACACAACCACTTTCCGCTCCAGACACGAGCATGATCCCACAGAAATTACGGCCAATCAAACCATTGAATCCAACAACAGCTGCCAAAGAACGCTACTTGACACTTGATCATTTGACTGATGAATATGGACGGCCAATTATGTTACTCAACAAATCGCACTGGGATGATGCGATCACTGAAACTCCACAACTTGGTACAACGGAAATATGGTCATTTATTAATCTCACAGATAACAGTCATGCGATGCATGTACATTTAATTGACTTTCTCATTCTCGATCGCCGTCCATTCGACATCACTGCCTATGAAAAAGACGGCACACTCCACTATACAGGTCCTCCCCGACCACCAGAACGAGAAGAATGCGGCTGGAAAGACACTGTACGCACCGACCCCGGGGAAGTAACGCGTGTCATCATGCATTTTATCCCGTATATTGGTCTTTACGTCTGGCATTGTCATATGCTAGAACACGAAGACTATGAAATGATGCGTCCATTTGTCGTGATAAAGTAAGCAGAACAAAGAACATACGATCCCCTTGATTCGCGTTTTATATAAAGCGTATAATAAAGAAACTAGGTGTATACAAAAAGACCACTGGTGTGTGCAGCACCAACGGTCTACGATAGCAGGACTGTTACAAAGAGGACAGCCTAAAGAACAAGCGTAACCCATTGACAAAGCCGCCACAGCTTACAAATGGGTTACTCTTTGTTTTGTGCCAAAGTAACAACAGACACAATCAAACTAGCAAACGAGATCAGAACGACAAGTGTTTGAAAGACGGTCATACCGCAATACCACCCCCTCTCTAACGAAAGTGCTATCACTCAATGAACGTCCTGTACCCTATCGTATTTTTTATTATAGCACAACATACGTTCTGATAACATATTTTTGATAAATCTTGCATATGTTTGGTTTTTTCTTTTGAATCTCGTAAACAAACACTCTTTCCATCTCCTGCTAGCTTTAGTTAATTAAATGACCGCACCGCGTTTGTCCAGCCATGCCAGTAAAGACGGTCTATCATTATTGGCGGGTGATTCAAACCACTGTGAGCAAAGCCAATATTTCTTGTTTCTTATAACGAGCGGCTTTTTTGTGTAATACCGTGACAAGTCACATTCCTCTTCCACTGGAACAAGGAGCGGGAAGTTGATACCAAACGTACTCTTTGAATAATCCTTAGTCAGCATGAGCGATACTTCTTCATCATCGGCTTTTCCGCTTTCCAATGCTTCGCGTAGAAATATCTGCGCGATTTTACCTACTTTAAATTCAGAGAGGGTGTCGTTTGAAACAACACTGGCATCTGTTGGTTTAGTATCTCTTTGCCATGTCGATCTCTCGTCCCCAAACATACTTACAAGCTGGTAGCTGCGCACAAATAGCTCCGATGTATCAGAAATGTTATTACTGGCAATCAATACCGGCTTTAGCATGAGTTCGTTAAATTCATCATTGGCAATGACCCGTGCTGTGAGACCATAACCATTTTCGAGGAAAAGGTTGTTCAAGTCTATCATACACGGCTCTAAATCTTTCATTACAGCGTTATGGATTTTAGGAGAAGCAAAGATGACTTCGCCGGTTGTAGCCCTAAAATAACTGATCATGCACATGGCAGAGCGAATTAATTTTTTTATCACCTTTATAATTGTTTCTTGGCGACCGCCATCATAATGCAAACCGTCTTTATGAAAAGCAACATCGACTGTGTGTACTTCCATGCCATTTTCCGTTATGCAGATACCAACCGCATCCATCTCAGCTTGCTTGAGAAACTGAGCGAACGAGTTGTTCTTGTTCTTATTCTTGTTCTTGTATAAGCTGTAACAATATTCATTTTGGAAGTGTTCACTCGCCATTTCCATCAACTGCTTTAAATTATCTTCATCCTGCAACTTCCAAGTGGAAGAAGACTTCCAATTCATTTGAACCACTTGGCATTCTTTAACATGACGAAGCCATGAGTAAACCAATGACTCGCCCATTTCAATTTTCATCTATTCATTCACCTACCTTATAACAGTGTACTTGTGGTCAAGTTTATAAAGGAAAAACGACAATTACTCCAACCCAAAACCACGGTCTGCAAGTACTTACATATTACGAGTGAGTGTTCCCAGTTGCAGGCAAAGAAAGACGGCTATCACACCGCCTTTCTCACCGCCCACTCATGGTGCGCGTGATACAAATATCCCTCTAAATAATCCAAGTCAATCCACGTCACAGTATGGTCGACTTCAGTCGGTTCCTGCACCTTATCTAGCAACTTTACTGCGTAAAAAGAAGCTTCACTTAACAAAGGCTCATTTTGCGGTGATAGAAAATACTGCTGTGCTTTTCCAATAAAAGTACCTGCTTCAACTTCATAACCTGTTTCTTCAAGCATTTCCCTTTTTAAGCAGTCTTGTAGTGACTCTCCCGCTTCAATGCCGCCCCCGGGTAAAAAGTGGCCACGCTCTGTTTGCACGGTCATACATTTCTTTGTCTCTGCATCAATTACAACAGCATAGACACCTTGCCTTTTTCGGTAATTTAGGTCTGGACGCTGTTCTCCGAATACCTTCATCTACTGTACTCGGACGCTGCCAACATTCTCTTATATATCCTGTATGTTTTTACAGTCAAGAAAGCATAAAGCATCCCTACAAAAATAATGATATACGGCGGCAACATCCTGCTAAGAGCAAACGGGAGCTCAAACAGGAACGCACGTAAAAACGCAGCACCTTCTTTTTCCCATAAGCCAGGCGTATAGAAAAATGATTTTGGATTGGAGACATCCGGCACCATCCCTGTTAATAATAAGATCACAATCCAACTAAGAAATACGGTAGCGCAAACACGCCATTGATTCATTAACTTTTTATAACCTCTCACAATCCGCTCGTTATTTAAAAAAATGGCTTCAGAAGCTGCAGGATCGTCTTTTTCAAAATAATGGATGTCACTTTTGCCACAAACACGCTTCCATCCTTCCTCTTGAAAAGGTTGAAGGTATGTAGACAATGCTTGTTCATCACGACATTTTTTATAGTCAATTTTTATTGTTTTCGAATCTATGGTTTCAACTTTTTTAAAATAATAGGTAAACCAACCTCTATCCACAAATTGATATCCTGCTTCACGCATCTTATTTAACCATGCTTCTTCTTTTTCTATATCCATGAAATAACGCGTCTTTCCTATCAAGTTCATTTCTCCTCTCGTTTATCTATACTCTTGTGTAGGTTAAGTAAACCAATCCACCACGCTCATACACCTTTTCAGACTTCAAATTAGTTTGAGCAGTACCATTTGTAAAAAGGGGCATGCCTTCTCCTAACAATACTGGGATCAACGTTATTTGGTACTCATCAATTAATCCGGCTTCATTTAAAGGATTGACTAAAGAACTTCCACCAATTAGCCAAATATCCTTCCCTACTTCAGACTTCAAACCTTCCACAAAACGCACCACGTCTTCTTTGACGAAGCGTACATTCTCTCGTGGCTCTGCAGTCCGACTGGTCATGACATAGTTCGTCTTGTCGGCATAAAAATAATCAGCACCCAGCTCAGGCATTAATTCGTCGACCACCTGATCATACGTTTTACGCCCCATCAGTACCGTATCAATGCGATGATAAAGATTGACATAAGAGTCGTCAGCGCTTACAGCTTCTTGATCGCCATATTGCGTAAGCCAATCAATCTCCCCTTCTTTATCCGCAATAAATCCATCTACACTTGTCGCAATATACAAAATGACCTTACGAGACATTTGACGTCACCCCCATTACACGCTATATGCACAAATTATAACACAGCTATCCTGTTTATTGTGGGGGAACGCATACCATGTAAATGCAATTTCACTTCAGGTTGTAAGAGGGATACCAGAATGTCAGTTTACGTCATGGTCCCTTCATTTGACACCTTGTTCACCCCACATGTATAATGAACCTTAACAAAGCATAGAATGAAGAAGACCGCGAGTGCTCGTAACACCCACGGTCTGCAATAGCAAGGTTCCCAACAAAAGGGACAGCCTGTCAGGGAGTAAACCCGTGTCTAAGCTGGCACGCTCAGCGGGTTTACTCTTTTTTACTAAGAGTAACGATTGACACGACTAACAACATTAACGAGACTAATACACCACAAGACATGGCTACTAGCATCAGCGTTTGAAAGACGGTCATCCAATCACCCCCTCTCAAGGGAGTGCTGCCCACATTTGCGTCACCTATGCTATTACGAGTTAATTGTAACACGTTTAATGAACCGGTAAAAATATTTTGAACGTACATAACACATATTAATGTTATGTTTAGTCTGAGACCTACCCATCCTTTTTTATTGCGTCAAGCATTCTGCTTGGCGTTTTTGCGTTGTGGATTCTGGCAGACTTTTAGAATATAAAAAAGACCCCGTATGTGGTGGAACGAGGTCAAAGAACTTATCACAAAAACGTTTCTGCTAAAAATCTTGCTAAAAATAACGGGAAATTGATGATGAGAGCGATTGTTATTGCTCCCATGATGAGGCTTTTAACTGTTTTACCGATCCGAGTATCTCATCCAAGATACCTTTGCATAACACCACAATAAAAAAAGTGATCGATAAACTTAACAAAAACTCTACAACAATCATCTTTATCCCCCTAGTTTACAGCCTGACTCAATTCCAATGTTTATATTTAGCCTCCTAAATTCCCCGTCTACATAAGCGTCAACTTCGCCACACACTCCACATGCGTCGTCTGCGGGAACATATCAACAGGTTGCACGACATCTACCTTGTACCCACCTTCTTCTGACAACAATTTTATATCCCGCGCAAGCGTGCCCGGATTACACGATACATAGACGATCCGCTTCGGTTTCATCGCCACCATTGCTTGCAACAACGCCTCATCACACCCTTTTCGTGGTGGATCGACCACGATGACGTCTGGACGAATGCCTTGTGCATACCACCACGGCATCACTTTCTCTGCTTCGCCGACAACAAAGTCGACGTTCTCAATATGATTCATTTTCGCATTATACTTCGCATCGGTGATCGCTTCAGGAACGATTTCCACGCCGTACACATGCTTGGCTTGTTTCGCTAAGCATAGCGTCAATGTGCCAATTCCGCAATACGCATCAATGACTGTCTCTGTCCCAGTTAATTCGGCATACGCGAGCGCCTGCCGGTAAAGTCGCTCTGTTTGCGCGTGATTCACTTGGTAAAAGGAGCGCGCTGAAATGGCAAAGCGAATGCCAAGTAGCTCATCATACACGTGACTTTCTCCCCACAAAATGTGCGTCTCTTCTCCAAAAATCACATTCGTGCGGGCAGCATTCATATTATGTACAATCGAAACAACTTCAGGAACATGCTCGCGGATTTCACGGATGAGCGCCGCTTGATGAGGGAGCTTTTTATCTTTTGTTACGAGGACAACCATGACTTGTCCGGTAACCTTCCCAACACGGGTCACAATATGTCGTAAACAACCACTGTGCTTGTCCTCATTGTATGGTGTGATCCCGTACTGTTTGGCGAGCCTTTTTACCACTTGCACCGCGTGGTCATTTGCTTCTTCTTGGATCGGGCACGTATCCATATCAACAATGGTATGACTTCTCTTCGCATAAAAACCAGCAACAAACTTTCCATGTTGACTGGCAACAGGAACTTGTGCTTTATTGCGATAGTTCCACGGTTCATCCATCCCAATTGTCGTCTCCACGGGTACATCTGGCTGGTTTGCAATACGTGCAAGTACATCTTTGACTTGTTTTTGTTTGTAAGAACGCTGTGCATGTTGAGCCAGATGCTGAATTTGGCAACCCCCACAGCGGTCAAAAATCGGGCATGGCGGCTTTACACGCGCTGAACTTTCCACATTTATCTCCAGTAAACGTGCAAATCCATAGCCTTTGTTTGCCTTCACCACTTTAATATCCACTGACTCCCCTGGTAGTGCGTTTGGAACAAAGAGCGCATAACCATCCACTTTTGCAACCCCTGCACCATCATGGGTCAAATCTTCAATTGTCACCGTCAATGTTTCATTCTTCTGGACCGGGGGCTTGGCTTTTTTCATCATTCATCCCGCCTCATCTTCGAGTCATACAAAAACACTGGCTTTTTCACACCAGTGTCTATTTATTTCCGCGTTCTTACTCTAGGCATCAACATTTGAAAATGATGATGCAAATTTGTAAATTTAGCAGGCAACACACCACCGCGTTCACCATCTAAGTTGAGTTGCATTTCGGCACCTTGCAACACTTCAACCGTCACTTGCTTTGCCTGTATATGTAACAATTTAGGGTGCGAAAGATGATCCCCGCGCATCGCGAGTGATGCTACATGCAAAAATTCTGGAAATGTCGTTTTCTGCACAATGAGCAGGTCAAACAAACCATCTTGCAAAGATGCTCCTGGACATAGCTTTTCAAACCCACCAATAGAATTTGTATTTGCAATGAGCAATGTCATAATCTCACCTTCAAATACATGGTTATCATACGTAATACGCACAGACGTTGGCTTAATTTGCGGGAGCTTCTCAATCCCTTTCAAGTAATAAGCAAGTTGCCCGACCATCGTCTTCATTTTACTTGGTACTTCATAGGTCAGCTCAGTTAATGAACCTGCTGCGGCAATGTTAATAAAAAATTTATCATTAATCGCGCCAATATCAATGGGTTCATAATACCCTTCACATAGCACATCGCATGCTTTTTCAATGTCCTTAGCAATTGTCAATGCGCGTGCAAAGTCATTTGTCGTACCGGCGGGAATAATCCCGAGCATCGGGCGTTCGGGTAACGTTGCTAGTCCATTCACGACCTCAAAAATCGTCCCATCTCCACCTGCCGCAATGACAACGTCAAATCCACGTTCTCCAGCTAGACGTGCTGCTTCCTTGGCACAGCCTTCTTTTGGTGTGGTTGCGTGCGCAGAAGCTTCATATCCTGCTCGTTCAAGTCGTTCTAAAATATAGGCAAGGTTTTTGCGTAGCTGCTCACGCCCCGCAGTTGGGTTATAGATGACTCTTGCTCGTTTCATTGTTCATCCCTACTTTATTAAAGGTGCAGGAGGTTGAAACATCTTTTCCTCTGTTTCAACCGTTGCCCGCTCCTTTAAAACATTTTTATCGCTTCGCTATTTCTTCAAGCAACAACTTATTGACCATTGGTGGGTTGGCTTTCCCTTTCGTTGCTTTCATCGTTTGACCGACAAGGTATTTCAGGGCGCGGTCTTTCCCACCACGGTAATCAATGATCGATTGCTCATTCTCATCTAAAATCTTTCCAATAATTTGTCGTAACTCGCCTTCATCAGAGATTTGCACAAGGCCTTTCTCTTTGACGATTTGTTCAGGATGGCCGCCATGTTCGAGGAGTTCTTTCATGACTTCCTTGGCAATTTTTGATGAGATTGTTCCTGCAGAAATGAGCTTAATCATCCTTGACAGCCCCACTGGTGTTAACGCAGTGTCATCAAGCTCAATTTGCTTAGCGTTCATATAAGCAAGAATATCACTCATAAGCCAATTCGCTACAAGCTTCGCATCTGCACCATTGGCAACTGATCCCTCAAAGAAGTCCGACATCTCTTTTGTTAGTGTTAGTACGTGCGCATCGTACTGAGATAGTCCTAGTTCTGAGATATAACGTGCCTTTCTTTCATCCGGAAGTTCTGGGATCTCGGCGCGGACACGCTCTTTCCATGCATCGTCGATGTGAAGTGGTACCAAATCTGGCTCTGGAAAATAACGATAGTCATCCGATCCTTCTTTGACACGCATTAAAATGGTTTGTTGCTTCGCTTCATCATAACGCCGTGTTTCTTGATGAATGACACCGCCTGCCCGAAGCACTTCCGCTTGGCGTCTCTCCTCATATTCTAACCCTTTACGTACAAAGTTAAAAGAGTTCAAGTTCTTTAGTTCTGTTTTTGTCCCAAACGCTTCTTGTCCAACTGGACGGAGAGACAAGTTTGCGTCGCAACGAAGTGAACCTTCTTCCATTTTACAATCAGATACACTTGTATATTGGATAATCGCCTTTAGCTTCTCTAAATAGGCATACGCCTCAGCAGGAGTACGAATATCTGGTTCTGACACAATTTCGATAAGTGGTGTTCCTTGGCGATTGTAATCAACGAGCGAATAACCGTCGGCGCCGTGTGTCATCTTCCCCGCATCCTCTTCTAAATGCACCCGGGTCACGCCAATACGTTTTTTAACACCTTCAACTTCAATTTCAATCCACCCATGTTCACCAATCGGTTTGTCAAATTGAGAAATTTGATATGCCTTTGGATTATCTGGATAGAAGTAGTTTTTACGGTCAAATTTTGTGTCCGTCGCAATTTGGCAATTGAGTGCCATTGCTGCTTTCATCGCATAGTCAACCGCTTTTTTGTTTAATACTGGTAATACCCCTGGATAGCCTAAATCAATTACACTTGTATTCGTGTTCGGTGCAGCCCCAAAATGGTTTGGGCTTGCCGAAAATATTTTTGATTCTGTTTTTAACTCCACATGCACTTCTAAGCCGATCACAGTTTCAAACTTCATGCCGATTCCCTCCTTACCGTTTCATCTGTTTTATAGCGCCGGCTTTTCTTTCGTAAACCCTGTCGCTTGTTCATACGCATCAGCGACGCGATAAATCGTTTCTTCGTCAAAATGTTTCCCGATGATTTGTAATCCAAGTGGTAACCCCGCTTGAAAACCACATGGTACAGAAATCGCCGGTACACCCGCTAAGTTCACCGGAATCGTCAGTAAGTCATTGGCATACATCGTAAGAGGATCATCTATTTTCTCGCCAATACGGAATGCCGGCGTCGGCGTTGTTGGGCCAATGATAACATCAAAACGAGAGAAAACTTCATCGAAATCTTGCTTAATAAGTGCTCTCACTTGTTGGGCCTTTTTATAATAGGCATCGTAAAAACCGGTACTAAGTGCAAATGTCCCGAGCATTAAGCGCCGCTTCACTTCTTCGCCGAAACCTTCTGCCCGTGTTTTCAAATACATGTCAAGTAAATCCTCCGCATTTTCAGTGCGGTAACCGTAGCGTACACCATCGAAACGAGCCAAGTTTGAAGACGCCTCTGAAGAAGCAATTAAATAATACGTCGCTAATGCATACTTTGAGTGCGGAAGTGATACTTCTTCTACAATCGCTCCAAGTCCTTCTAATACATGTAGAGCATCGCGTACCGACTGCTTGACGGCATCGTCGACGCCTTCACCCATATATTCTGCTGGTACCGCAATTCGTAAGCCGCGAACGTCTCCAGTTAATGCTTCACTAAAAGCCGGAACTGGCACATTCGCCGAGGTAGCGTCAGCTGTACAATGACCGGAAATCACCTCTAGTACATGGGCATTATCAGCAACGGTTCTCGTTAATGGGCCAATTTGGTCTAGTGATGATGCAAATGCGATCAACCCAAACCGTGATACCCGTCCATATGTAGGCTTTAAACCAACAACCCCACAATACGATGCAGGTTGGCGAATTGACCCCCCTGTATCAGATCCTAAACTACATAGCACTTCTCCAGCCGCAACCGCTGCCGCTGAACCACCACTTGAACCACCTGGAACATACGCTGTGTTCCACGGGTTTTTCGTCACGCCAAATGCCGACGTTTCATTGGACGAACCCATCGCAAATTCATCCATATTTAACTTTCCAATCGTGATCGCTTGCGCATCGTCAAGTTTATGCATCACCGTCGCATCATAAATCGGCTCAAAACCATCAAGAATTTTACTTGCACATGTTGTTTTTAAATCTTTCGTTACAATATTATCTTTAATACCAATCGGCAAACCGAAAAGCATGCTTTTATCAGTGGCAATCGCATCATCCAACTGTTTTGCCGCTGCACGCGCGCGCGCTTCGTCCAGTATTAAAAACGCTGACACTTTATCATCAACTTCTGCAATACGCCGGTAAGACGTATCGACTAAGTCTGTAACGGAAATCTCTTTCGCAGTTAATTTTTGTTGCAATTCTCTCAATGAATGATCAAATAATGACATGCTAAACCCCCCTCTCTCCTGTTTATGAAAATACAGAAGGCACCCGAATTTGTCCCGCCTCATGGTCAGGTGCATTCTTTAATACGTCTTCAACCGGTAATCCTTTTTCAGGTGTATCCTCGCGTAGCACATTACGTGATTCAAACGCATGTGTCATTGGTTTTACACCGTCCGTGTTGACTTCATTTAATTGTTCTGCAAATGTAATGATTTTCTCAAGCTGCCCTTGGAAACGTGTAACTTCCTCTTCGCTCATGGCTAAACGAGCCAAGTGTGCCACATGCTTCACTTGTTCTTTAGAAATTGTTGACAATCGTCCCACTCCTTACTTCAAAACTGTTGACAATATGACTCATGATACCAATGCAGGTGCAAAAAGGCAACAAAATGCCGCAAATAATTACTTCCACATACTTAATTGACAATATACATGAACGGCTCTTTCTTCGGTTCATGCGAAATGACGCTTTCTAGCTCCCCTGTCATTGCCGACACATTGACATCCACAAGGGCGTTTTTATAATACTTCTTCACTAGTTCAGCCACATATTGCGTCAACGCAACCACTTCAGTCTTACCATGGTATTGGATGTTTAAGTCGATAACCAATTTTGCAAGGTGGTTGTTTTCATAGCGCGCACGCCCAACGACACCAACTTGATTTTCAGAGAATGCTTGAATATCTTCTTGAAAACGATCGAAGTGCTCAGCATCGTCACGTTTTTCTTCCGTTGCTGCTGCTGAAGGGAAGTAAAGATTTCTTTGCTTGATGTCAGACCACTCAAGCCCTTTTCCTGGCGTGTCTACAGCTACTTTGAAGAAATGACCGGTCGTTACAGACTGTCCTTCAGATTCCTCAAATAATGCAATCACAATTGGCACATCTGCCAACGTCGGACCCTCTTCTCCTTCAGACGCCTCTGGATTGAGTGGTTTTTCACGCATACGTTGAACAATCTTTTCAGCGGCTTCCATGCCTTTTTTCTCTCGCTCTGCTTTCTCAACTTCTGTTTTGCCTGTAACAACGTTATTATTGTCGTCCCTAAAGCGGTATTGATACACTTGATTCAGTGCAATTCCAATGACAATCCCACCCATCTCGTACACATCGTCTTTATCTTTCGTTACATAATTATGCTCTAGCAGCCGAGACACAATTAATGGGCTATTCTCCTCTTGCTTTTTCCGACTATCACCTTCACCTAGAGGGGGATTTAATCCAAGAGAAGCTGCTTCTTCTTCCCCTTCCCCGTCTCGTTTCAACCACGCCTCTACTTCCTCGCGCTGAATGTAGGCACCTTCTTGAAAATAATAATGTTCAATATCGAAGTGTTCTTGGGCAATTTGTTGCAATCCCATCTCTAACCAATTTAAATCAGTTTGCGTCGCGACAGAAGAAGCACCTACCCCCCTCGTGTCTCCATGAACATATTGCCCGTCTTTACGAATGCTCCGATAATAACTCTCTGCTGCCTCAACAGTTGAAGTCACATCAAGGTCCTCTGTAGGCATCACTTCTTTTTGTTTCTCTTGTTTATCTTTTGACTCGAACCAACCGCAACCAGATAAAATGAGCATACTTACAAGCCCCATGATACTCAAGCGTTTCATTTCGATTCCGTCTCCTTTTCCGTCAATGTTGCTATCGCCTCACTGAAATCAGTCTCTGTCCAGATGTCTACTCCTAAACTCTCTGCTTTCGCTTTCTTTGACCCTGCATCCTCACCGGCAATGACGAGGTCTGTATTTTTACTCACACTGCCTGTCACTTTGCCACCAAGCCTTTCGATTGCCTCTTTTGCTTCATCTCGTGTCCATGCTGTTAATTTCCCCGTTAATACAACCGTTTTTCCTGCAAAAATGGTATCGGAGGATACGGATTCACTTGTGGCACCTAAATAGGTCATATTTACACCGTACGCGCGCAGCTTTTCTAACAGTGCTTGCGCTTTTTCATTTGAAAAATACGCCACGAGCGATGCAGCCATTTTTGCGCCGATTTCCTCAACTGCAATTAACGATTCTTCCGAGGCGGTTCTAAGCTCATCCATCGTCTTAAATGTACGTGCCAACGTCTGGGATGCTTTGAAGCCAATGAAACGAATACCTAGTGCAAAAATTAAGCGCTCAAGCGAGTTTTTCTTCGATGCTTCAATTGCATGAAGCATCTGTGTGACCGATTTTTCACCCATACGCGGGAGCGCTAGCAACGCTTGTTTATCTAAACAATATAAGTCAGATACATCCTGAATCAAGTTATGGGCAAACAGTTGGCTAATCACTTTCTCGCCCACACCATCAATATTCATCGCTTGACGCGAGACAAAATGAATCATGCCTTCACGAATTTGTGCTGGACACATTGGGTTGATGCACCGTAAAGCGACTTCTTCGTCTAGACGGACAAGCTCACTCTCACATTCCGGACATACACGTGGCATTTCAAACACTTTTTCTTTTCCGGTTCGCTGCGCCTCTACAACAGCAACAACTTCTGGAATGATATCGCCCGCTTTTCTAATCATGACCGTATCACCAATGCGTACATCTTTTTGCCGAATGAAGTCTTCATTGTGAAGTGATGCCCGCTGGACTGTCGTCCCTGCAACGAGTACTGGCGCCAGTTGGGCTGTCGGTGTCACTACGCCTGTTCGACCGACATTTAATTCAATCGCCTGCAATGTTGTCGTCACTTCTTCTGCTGGAAATTTGAATGCGATCGCCCAGCGTGGGCTTCTCGCGGTAAAACCTAACCGTTCTTGTTGTGGGAGCGCGTCAACTTTCACAACAACCCCATCTATTTCATACGGCAACTCGTGTCGCGCGACTTGTTGCTTTTCAACGTAAGAAATCACGTCGTCAATTGTTTCACAACGCGCAGCCTCCTTATTCACCCTAAAGCCTAGTTGGTGTAAATAACGTAGTCGCTCATATTGAGATATTGGGGCACCTAGTCCTTCCCCAACAAGCCCGTAAGCAAAAAATGCAAGCTTTCGTTTTGCCACTGCCTTCGGATCAAGTTGCCGCAGTGATCCTGCCGCGGCATTCCGAGGGTTCATAAATGGCGCCTCTTCAGCTAAGAGACGTGCTTCATTCAGCGCCACAAAAGCTTTTTTTGGCATATACGCTTCACCACGCACTTCGATAGAGACAGGCTGCCTAAGGACGAGCGGGATGTCTGTAATCGTCTTTAAATTACGCGTAATGTCTTCACCTGTTGTCCCGTCTCCCCGCGTGGCTCCACGGATCAGTCTACCTTCTTCGTATGTGAGAGACACAGCTAAACCGTCAAACTTCAACTCACATGCATAAGCAACATCTTCCTCTAATGCGTGACGAATGCGCTCATCAAATTCACGTAGTGTTTGTGAAGAAAACGCGTTCCCTAAGCTTAACATCGGTACACGATGGTGCACTTTTGTAAAAGCTTTAAGCGGTTTTCCCCCGATCCGAGTGCTCGGGGAATCATCAGTTACAAGCGACGGGAATGCTTCTTCCAATGCAAGCAGCTCGTGAAACAATTGATCATACACGACATCAGACACTTCCGGCGCATCATGTACATGGTATTGCTCATTATATTTATTTAACTGTTTCTTAAGTTGCTGCAATCTCACTTCTGCTTCACGCTTGTCCACCTTTTTCCCTACCTTCCTCATTCTTTCGTGATCGGAGCAAATTTTGCAAACAACCGCTTCATTCCCGTTGGCGATGGAAAGGCGATATCTAATGTGACATCATCGCCGTCTCCTTTAATACTAACGACCGTACCAACACCCCATTTTTTATGGCGCGCTTTGTCACCGGTCTGCCATGCGAATCTTTCTCCACCTGTCGTCACTGGACGCGTCCGTATAAAAGGAGACGCAGAAACAGACTGTAAAAAAGGTTCATCTTTTGCCTGCGTATCAAGCAATGTGGTGGGTACTTCACTAATAAAACGAGAACGAGGGTTCACTTGCGTTCGCCCATACAACGTCCGCATTTTCGCACTCGTTAAATACAATTCCTTCTCTGCTCGCGTCATCCCGACATAGGCAAGACGGCGCTCTTCTTCCATTTCCTCCGTGTCAAACAAAGATCGGTTATGTGGGAAGACACCTTCTTCCATCCCAATTAAAAAGACGAGCGGAAATTCCAACCCTTTTGCTGCGTGCAACGTCATTAATGTTACTGCTGATTGGTTCTCTTTTTCATCTTCATCAAGCTGATCAATATCTGCCACAAGTGCCAAATCCGTCAAAAATGCGACTAAGCTCCGATCTTCGCTCCGCCCTTCAAATGCTTGTGTCACTGTTAAAAGCTCATCAATATTCTCCAACCGCGAATTCGCTTCAATTGTTTGTTCACTTTGTAACATTTGTCGGTAACCGGTTGTATCTAGCAATCCTTCAGTTAATTCGGTGACAGAAATTTCCTCCTGTTGCCGCATCCACTGCCTTACCAAGTCGCGAAATTCCAGTAACTTCGTTCGCGCACGCGCTGTGATACCAATATGTTCTAACTCATCTAATGCGGCAAACATTGACATGTCATTCATTTCAGCATACGTAGCAACTTTTTCAACCGTCGCCAGACCGATCCCACGCTTTGGCACATTGACAACCCGCTGAAAACTCATGTCATCATTTGGGTTTGATACAATCCGCAAGTAAGCAAGCATATCTTTAATTTCTTTTCGCTCGTAAAACTTTGTCCCACCAACCATTTGATAAGTAATATTAGACTGGACAAATTGCTCCTCAATCATACGAGATTGCGCATTCGTGCGATATAATACGGCAATATGCCGATATTCATAACCCCGTTGACGGACAGCGTCCACAATTTCTCCCGTCACAAAAATGGCCTCGTCCTGTTCTGTTTCTGCCTCATACACCCGAATTTTCGCACCAGCATCATTTTCCGTCCATAAATTTTTCGGCTTCCGCGTCATATTGTTCGCAATGACTTCATTTGCAGCTTGTAAAATCGTTTTTGTTGAGCGGTAATTTTGTTCTAATAAAATGACCGTTGCATCTGGATAATCTTCTTCAAATGATAAAATATTCGTCATGTCTGCCCCGCGCCAACGATAGATCGACTGATCGGCGTCACCAACAACGCACACATTCCGTGATAATGCACCTAACATTTGCACGAGCTGATACTGCGCTTTGTTCGTGTCTTGGTACTCATCAACATGAATGTAACGAAATTTACGCTGGTAAAATTCGAGCACTTCTGGTACATCGTGAAACAATTGAATCGTCTTCATAATCAAGTCATCAAAATCTAGTGCGTTATTTTGCTGCAGGCGCTCTGTATAGTCAATATATACATCGGCTGCTACTTGTGCATATAAGTCAGTCGCCTCTTTTAAAAATTGCTTTGGCGTTTTCAAATCATTTTTTGCGCTGGAAATCGTACCTAACAACGCTTTAGGTGCAAATTTTTTAGGGTCAACATTTTGCTTTTTTAAAATTTGCTTGATGACCGATATTTGGTCAGACGTATCTAAGATCGTAAAATTCCGCTCGTAGCCAATCCGGTCAATATCACGTCGTAAGATCCGTACACACATCGAATGAAACGTTGAAATCCAAATGTCTTCTGCTGGTGGACCAACGAGCGATGCCACCCGTTCTTTCATCTCATTTGCGGCTTTATTCGTAAATGTGATCGCAAGGACAGACCACGGCTTCACGCCAACATGTTGCAACAAATAACTAATACGGTGCGTTAGTACACGTGTTTTCCCACTCCCAGCGCCAGCCATAAGTAAAAGTGGTCCCTCCGTATGTCGGACTGCTTGCTGTTGACGCTCATTTAACTTTGCAATCATTTGTTCAATCGTTGTTTCCTGCATATGACCACCACCTTATCATGCCTTTTGCGCGCGCACAGCCTCGACCGTTTTTAGCGCTTCTTCCAATTGTTCATAAATGGCGTTACCGACAACAACAACATCGGCATAAGCCGCAAACGCCGCTGCCTCCGCTGCCGTTTTAATCCCACCACCATAAATAAGCTTTGTCTCTGTCAACACTTCACGTACTTGCTCCACGAGTGCCTTCGATCCAAGCACACCACTATACTCTAAGTAGAAAAACGGAAAGCGATACATTTTATCAGCAAGACGGGCATAGGCGAGCACATCTTCTGTCGTAAGCGCCGTATTAGCTGTTGTTTTTTGCGCTACTTTTGCCTTATCATTTAACACACAATACCCTTCCACAAGCACTTCTTCCCAATCTATCAACTCACCATACACTTTCACCGCTTCATGATGCTTTCCAACAAACCACTTCACATCGGTGCTGTTCATGACAGCGGGGATTAAATAATGATCAAACCCGGGGGTCACTGCTGAGAGCGTCGATACTTCCAGCGCACACGTAACTGGAAAACGGCGCACTCGCGCGAGCAACGATAGCGTACGATCAAGCGTCACACCGTCCGTGCCACCAACAATCACCGCATCTGTCCCTGACTCACATACCAATGCAAGCGCGTCATCATCTATTTCTTTGTTTGGATCTAATTTAAAAACATGACGCCATTCATCATAATATTTCATGTACAAAATCCTCTTTTCACTGCACCTTCAAACATGACGGTACGCATGTTCGTTCTTGCCTGTCATTATACCAAACTTCGCGGGGAATGTCGTCTCATATCCTTTAGAAAATTCTTTTACAGAAAACTAAAAAAGACCTTTACCATATGCAGGCAAAGGTGAAAAGGGGATCTTATCTTAGAAGTCAGAGACAGCGATGAACAGCCCTTGCTTCAGAACTGTTATTGCACCAACCTCTGCACCTCTAAATGATAACGAATATCATTATCAGTGTCAACAATTTTTTAACGTCACATGCATACATGCCATAATAACATGCCTAAAAAAATGATCCCACCCCACATCGGTATACTCAGCAAAAGCGCCCAACCTGCACCAACGAAAATATGCTCCGATACACCATCGCAACGAGCCTCTTCTTTCATGCACGCGCCCCCTCCGTTCAGCCTTCACTTTCAGTATATGCCCAAAAAGTAGAGACAATATGAAAAACACGTAAAGTTTTCTTCGTGCGTCATCAAAAATCTCTTGCAAAAGACAAAACAGTATTGACGATTTGTATCTCCCCCATGTTAAAATAAATGTAATTCATTTTTACTAAGGAGCAGTTTATGAAGTCGCCATTAAAGATCACTTACTTGTTTTTGTTTTTAGCCGGTTTCGTCATCAACCTTATCGGCATCACTTCTACCCAATTATATACGACCTTGATTGGATTTTTCCTCGTCTCGCTTCTTAATATTATATTGATTGCGTTATTCATTTTGCACATATTAAAAAATGATGATACGCAAACCCGTAAAACCTTGATCATTTATTTAATTGGTCTACTGCTGATGTCTGCTGTAACTTTCTTTAGATATTTAAGCTTACAAGTCCATTGAGAAAGAAGGAATGATGATGGTCATCTGTGAAGTTGGGGTTCGGGACGGGCTTCAAAACGAACCCGTCTTACTGACAACTGAACAAAAAGTTACACTGCTTGATCAACTGGCTGCAACAGGCATAAAAAAACTGGAAGCGGTTTCATTTGTGCATCCTAAACTAGTTCCTGCAATGAAAGATGCAGAAGAAGTGCTCGCCAATTGGAACACACCTGCACACGTCATTGTCGCTGGACTTGCATTAAATCCAACCGGCATTTTACGAGCGCTCAAAACATCGATTGACCATTTACACGTTTCTATTGCTGTCAGCGACGCATTCAATCAAAAAAATGCGAAACGTTCCGTAAAAGAAGGACTTTCCCAACTACTGCCCGCAACAAAAGAAGCAAGCGCACACCTCCCAGTAACCGCCATTCTCGCCACGTCTTTTGGTTGTCCATTTAGCGGAGCAGTAAGTCAAAAAGATGTCCTTCACATGACTGAATCATTTTTAACCGCCGGCGTCTCTCACATCGTACTCGGTGATACAACAGGGATGGCACACCCTTATCAAGTAAAAGAAATGATCCACGCCTTTGATCGCACTTTTGGACAAGACGTTACCCTCGGCCTTCATTTTCACAACACGCGCGGTTTAGGTCTTGCCAATGCCCTTGCTGGCTACGAAGCCGGGGTGAGGTATTTTGATGCTTCCATTGGTGGACTTGGGGGCTGCCCGTACGCGCCGAATGCTGTCGGTAATGTGTGTACAGAAGACCTCGTTCATTTATTCGAGCAAAGCAACATCAACACCGGCATAGATTTACAATCTCTCATCCCTATTGCAAAGCAAGTGGAAACTTGGATGGGAAAGAAACTACCTGGTATGGTGATGCACGTGCCAAAAAATAGCTGTACGCAAACAGAGGCGTGAAAATGTATATCATTCGTTGCAAACACTTGAAAATCTAGTCATAGCAAGTGTATAATGATCATATAATGCATATAATAAAAAAGACCAGCCGATGTCATACATCGACTGGCGCGTTGAATCACCATTTGGCGCTAGCGTCAATAAAGTGAACAGTAAGCCCTCTCCAGAGCTAGGCACTCGTTACGAGGGCTTATTTTTCTTTGTCTTTTGCATGTGACAGGACGTGAACCGTGTACATCGCGAACAAAATCATAAGCGATAACGTTTCAAATACCGTCAGCATACGCCTCACCTCCTTTCGCAGGAGATGACGCCAGCCCTCATTATGGTCTATTCAACTCATTTTAGTATAACACACAGTGTACAACATTTCGCAAGTGAAAACGACAAATAGCATCTCCCTCAAGGTGCGGCTATTTGTCGTTTTCGGTCGTACGATTACTCACTAACCGCCACATCAATAAACGAAAACTTTTCTACATCGAATAATCCACGCGAAGTTAATTTCAATGACGGAATAACCGGTAACGCTAAAAATGCCAATGTCAAAAATGGGTCCTTTTCCGCTTCATAACCAATTTGTTTTAGGGCAGCTTGGAGTGTATTGAGTTGTTCTTTTACAACGCCAACTGACTCCGTAGACATCAACCCACCTAATTTCAACGGTAGCGATGCCAGTATTTTGTCCCCTTGCACAACTGCCATTCCACCACCAATTTCCATCACATGTTGCATCGCATGGTAAATACTTTCATCATCCGTTCCGCACGCAATAATATTGTGTGAATCATGGGCAACGGTGGAAACAAGCGCACCTGAAGTAAATGTGATTCCTTGTAAAATGCCGACACCAATATTTCCAGTCGCGCGATGACGTTCGACGACAACGAGCTTCACATACGTGCCATCCGGACAAAATTGTCCATCTAGTGTCATCGGTACAGTCGCAACTCTTTTTTCTGTCACAATCGAGCCTGGATATGCGCAAATGACATGAGCTTGTCCCGTTCCCTGTAATGGCAGCGCAAGGTCTGCTAGTGAAAACGGTGCGACATGAACACTATTTAAGAGAGGGGATGGGACTGGTTGCCGGTCCCGAATTGGCTGAACCAGCCTTCCTTGTTCGGCAACACGCTGCCCTCGCACATAAACTTCTTCTACGCTAAATGAGTCCAAATCAGATAGGAATAGAAAACTCGCTTCTTTTCCTGGCGCGATCGCTCCTTTTCCCTGTAGGTTAAAACATTCTGCGGTATTCAATGTAGCAATTTGAATCGCTTGGAGTGGCTCCATCCCGAGAGAAATGGCCTTTTTAACGTTAAAATCAATGCTACCTTCTTCAATGAGATCGTCTAAATGTTTGTCATCTGTCGCAAAAGCAAACCGCCGCGCATTCGCAGGCGTAACGGCTGGAAGTAACGCCTCCACATCTCGAGCTGCCGTTCCTTCACGCATAAGAACATACATGCCGAGACTGATCCGCGCTTCTGCTTCTTCCTTCGTCACTGCTTCATGATCACGGTAAATGCCTGCTGTGACATATGCATTTAACGCCTCCTCTGCCAGTCCAGCCGCATGTCCATCAATGGGCGCACCATGATCTTTTGCCGCCTGCAACTTCGCTAGCATTTCCGGATCTCCATTTAATACAGCTGGATAATCCATCACCTCTCCAAGACCATATACACCATCTGTTGCAAATAATGCTGCCACGTCTTTTGCTGTCACGGTTGCACCATTCTCTTCGAACGAAGCTGCCGGAACACTTGAGGGCATCATCATTTTTACATCAAGCGGCAAATCCCGTGCTGCTTGGACCATGTATTCAACCGCAGGGACCCCACCGACATTGGCAAGCTCATGTGGATCAGCCATAATTGTTGTCACCCCACGTGGGACGAGGATTTCTGCTAGTGCCTCTGGTGTGACCATCGCTGATTCAATATGAACATGTCCATCAATGAGTGCTGGGCAAATATAGCGTCCTTTCGCATCAATGATTTCCACTGCATCTGTATAATCACCGATCCCAACAATGACACCATCAACAATCGCTATCGCATCTTCCCTAATGGTTAATGTAAAAACATCAATTAACTTACCATTAATAATTAATGTATCTGCTTTCATTTGTTTACTAGCTACTGCCAATCTTGCTGTCAGATCATTCCCCTTTTCTGTCATTTCAGGGCTCCTTTTACTTTTTTAATATTTATTGTATCTGATTTCATCAATATACGCTATTGTTTTAGTAATGTTTTAAAATTCTTCCTCATCAAAACAGGCTCAATCGAAGTAGATTACATACCTCGTTCGAGCCTCATCCGTTTTATTTCCGCTTTGGATCTAGAACACGGTCCAGTGTCAATTGATACATCCCATTCCCATGTTGCATTGCGCGCTTCACACGTGAAATGGTGGCCGTGCTTGCACCTGTTTCCAGTTCAATTTTTTGGTACGTACACTTTGCCGCGAGCATGCGACCTACTTCTAAACGTTGTGCGAATGCCTGTACCTCATTTATTGTGCATAAGTCGTCGAAAAAAGCATAGGCCTCATCCATATTTTTTAATGCCAACACTGCTTTGAGAAACTGATCCATTTCTTTTCCACGCACTCGGTCAATTTGCACACCCATCACACCTCTTTCCATCGTCCATACACCTTTCCTTCATTTTAGCATGTTCCACTTATCCACGCATCACCGCAGGAAACAATACTTTTCGCTTACGAACATCATATATCCCACGAGATGTCGCTCGGATATATGGCAAATGGGTAGAAGAGAAAAACTGTAAACTATAAATTGGATCGGAATGCCTATAACCACGCGCCCGTAACAACGAAACAATCTCCTTCTCTTCGGTCATTACTTCTTCAAGCGGTTTGTCAGACATCATCCCGAGTAACGGCAGTACCATCTTTCCAATGACCTCACCGTTCTCGACAATAACAAGCCCGCCTCCTTGTGCCTTTAATACCGAAAATGCATGAATCATTTCCGCAATCGACTTCCCAATTAAAATCACATCACCTGTGTAACAATACGTACTTGCTAAGCCCATGACCGATGAAGAAAACCCTTTCAATGTTGTTGTGACAAGCCATTTACCATCTTTATCAACCATCGCAAAATATGACTCATCATGCTCAAGACTTAACTCGCCACTGGCTGTTTCGATTTCCGTTTGATATGGCTTTAAAATAACCGCATTCACCATTTCAATTCCCATTGGCATGGAAAAGTTTAAGTCCTCTTCCTTTAATTCGAAATCCAGCGCAATGGGGCGAATACCGTAATCAGCCCACGGAATGATGACATCTTTTTTTGCTTTCTTGCCGTCTTTTTTCACCCATTGTCCTTTTGCCAATACACTTGCTGGGATTGGGTGATGCACGTCTGTTAAAATATTCAAATGTGCAATGCGACCAGGCGCAATCATGCCGAGCTTATGGTCCATCCGGTAGTAACGCGCCACATAATAAGATGCCATCCCGTAGGCGTCAATTGGATCGAGCCCAGCTTCCAATGCGAGCGAAATACACTGATCCATCACACCTTTTTCATAAAAAGAGGGCGATGAGCCATCGGTTGTCATCAAACAGCGTCCGAAATAATCAACACCAAGCGCTTGCATATCAGAGAGCAATTGTGCCAAATCAGGGCGGATTGAGGAATGACGTAGTGACACTGTATAACCAGCATCTAAACGACGCACCACTTCTTCTCCTGTAATCGACTCATGGTCACATGTCACACCAAGCAAAGCCATTTGCGCCAACGTTGATTCAGACGCCCCGGGAAGATGTCCTTCAATTGGCTTTCGCAGCCGTGTTGTCTCTTGCATCCAGTGCAGCAACACATCATCGCCTTGCAACACTTTTGGCCACGAAGTTAATTCTCCTCCTTGGACAACTAAATGATGCTCAAGCCACGCGCGCATTTTGGAGTTGGAAAACATTTCGTCACCGACAATTTCCATTTGCGGATCATATCGCGCCCACCAATACATCGATGTTGGTAGCGTATCCAATTTCTCAATCAAAGAAAGCGCTTTCCTTTTGCCTAAATTTAAAAAAAATACCAGGTTGTCGTTAATCAATGTCGTTGTCCCGCGCAGCGACGCATACTCCGCCAAGCTATGGGGATTATATAATTGAAACGGATGCGCATGGTGCTCAATATAACCAGGTACAACATATTTTCCAGTACAATCAACAATTTCTGTCTCTGGTGAAGTCGCAGGCGTTTCTTCTCCAACATACACAATGCGGTCATCTGCCACCCATATATTTGCTCGCACCCATTTTCGGCGTGCGTAATTTAAATATGTTGCGTTTTTTAAGACGATGGTTGGTGCGCGTTCACCTTTCACTACATCGAGATGGGTTCGCAACCGTGTCTTCGTCCAACGATAAATCCGTTCTGTTGTCATCTTTATCACTCATTTCATTTCGACAGTCATTTCAAAGGGAAGAACCACTCAGCATCCCTCTCTTTATCGTAACACATTTTCTATCTACATTCTCGCCTAATTGTGACATTTTCATTTCAAGGAGGTCATGTTATGCCAAATATTAGTCGGATTCAAGCGTTATGCCGTATGATGATGGGACTAACGCTACTCGCATGGGCTGCGGCTCGTTTCACACGACGCCCATACTGTCCTTTTTCATTTATCATGGCCCTATTCGGTGCACAAAAAACAGCAGAAGGAACACTACGATTTTGTCCGCTTGTTGCATTGCGGAAGCGGTGTTATGAACGAGATTAAAATCGCGAGCCATTGCCGCCTCACGATGTGAAGAGGCGGCTTTTTAATGTTTAAACAGGTGCTGTGTAAAAAATTTTTTACTTTAAGTAAAAAATATGTTACATTACAAAAGAAGGGGGGAAGGCCACAATGGGGAATATTAACAATCGTCTTACTGTCCTACGAGCTGAACACGGTTGGTCACAAAAAGAAGTCGCTTCTCACTTAAATATTAGCCGCCAAACCATCATTTCTTTAGAAAAAAATCGCTATAGTCCCTCTCTCAAACTCGCTTTTGAGATTGCTAATTTATTTCAAGTTAATATAAATGACGTTTTTCAATATGAACGAGAGGGGAGGGATGAGTAATGGCATTATTGCACGGTTTATTTGCACTTGTATATGTATGCATTTTCTTTTGGGCAGTTATTTACACCTGTTATTTCTCCTGGGGACAACAAGGGAAAGATGAGCGCGGACAAGCAATTTTGAATCGGGCTGGTTCAATCCCGCTAACACTTCTGCCATTAAGCTGGTTTTTATTAGAGATTACCAATGACCATTTTTATGAAATGACTTTTGAACAATACAAAGAAGCTGTCTGGCTTATGGTAACAGGACTTTATATTTTATATGCAGTGCTCATTTGGCTGTTTAATAGACGTTCATAGAAAAGAAAGTTATATGTATGTGCTTATCTTATTTTTACTATCATTCACACCACTATTGCGAAAACAGACTCGGAGGTGCAGAGGGACACTCCAAGTCTGTTCGTTCGTTACTTTTGGAAAGAGATGGGGCTTAATTCAAACGAAAAGCCGCGCCAATAGGTCGCGCGGCTTTCTGCTGTTTATTCGTCTTTGGTATCCTTCTCATCCTCTGATTCTTCTTTCAACATTTCCTCGTACATCTTCTTCTCTTCTTCTAAATACTTACGTTCTTCTTCTGTAAGATTTTCATCTTTAAGGAACTTCTCAACCATCTCTATATCTTGCTCAGTTCCCCATTCCCCGTCAAATGTAAGCATCGCTTCATACGTTTCTTTTTGTCGCTCCCACATCCGGCGTTCTTCATCTTCAAGATCGTCTGATTGCAGAATTTCCTCAGCCTCTTTCAATTCATCCTCAACCCATGCATTAGGATCATATTCTTTCGCACCATCTACCACTTCTTTCGGTACCTCGATAGAATCGATCTCATCGAACTGAGACAGCTTTATTTTCTTTTTCAAAGCAGATTTGTCCGTCATGCCATCCATTGATCGCTCCATACGCAACGTAAAGTTTACTTTTTCGAGCATTTTTGTCTCTTTATTAATATACAATGTCGCATTCGACTCTGACAGCTTCGTATTCTCAATCATTTTTTTCATTGCTTCCACATGTTCTTTATCCATATCACCCACAGCGTCTTCATCAAAGTTTAAACCAGTCTCTGGGACAGCTTTGGCAAATTCGAGCAACGCTTCATCACCTGAATCTAAGGTGAATACATGAAAACCATCTTCTTCCTCATACTGGACATCATCAATAAACTTGATAAATGCTGCAAGTTTATTGACATAGGACGAAGCATACATGTCCCTATCATCTTTGTCATTTCCCTCTAATTCTTCACTAAAGTCCATCATTTCCCAGCCATCTTCTTCTCCAAGCATACCGCGGTCATACATCTTCCCGTCAGCTGTCACATATTGTTCGGACTCCTGTGGACCTGCATCTGCATCCTCGTCATCTTCCATTCCTTCATAACTCTCTTCCGTCTTCATCACTGTGTGGCTAGCAAATGGATCAAGCACAAATTTGCTTACACTAGCGCTCTTAGAACTTCCCCATGAACTAGTGTTGGAAGTTTCCTCCTCCACCTGCACACTCTTCAGCGCTTTCATCTTCTCTTGTGATTCTTCTAAAATGTCCTTTTCTTTACTTCCCCCACATGCTGCTAAAGTGAGCGCACTAACACATGCAGTAACGATGAGAAACTTGCTTTTCTTCATTTTTTTCTCCCCTTTTTCATTCATTCTACAGTCGTGAATATCAACCGCAACGAAGTGATCACACGTATGTTTCTGTAAAAAAAACACCTCTTCACAAGTGTATGTACAAGATGCCGCGCTAGCACTCCTAAGCAATTGAACGACCCTACTTGTATCTTACACCGGTCATTTACTTCATGCAATCTTTATAGCATATTTCCTGACTTTATCTATTAAAAAAACACCCCATATATTTCTGGTTTGAGCTACTGGAATCAGTACCTCAAACCTGAGATAAAGAGGTGTCTTCTTACTCATCAACTACTTCCCCGACGCCCGATAATGGTTTGTGAAGAAGTCACTCGTCTCCGCTTTCACCACTTTCGCTAGTAAAAGCAACGCCACTAAGTTTGGAATCATCATTAATGCATTGGCCGTATCCGCAAACGCCCATACGGCATCTAAACTAGCAACCGCACCAAGTCCACAAGCAAATAAATAGAGAAAACGATAGCCATACGTTGCCTTTGTACCAATCAAATATTCTGTACATTTTTCACCATATACGTACCAACCGACAATCGTTGTGGCACCAAACAAAATGACAGATAACGCAACAATGTATTCACCGACTTTCCCTAAAACAGAGGCAAATGCTGCCACCGTGAGTGGACCACCTTCTAATTTAGAGTCGTGGGCAACACCTGAAATTAATCCTCCAGAAGCATCCCAAAATCCAGTAATCATCAATGTCAAACCTGTCACCGTACACACAACAATCGTCACAATAAACGTACCTGTCATTGCCACAAGCGCTTGTTTTACTGGATGATCAGAGCGGGCATTTCCGGCAATTAACGCCGCTGTCCCAAGCCCGGCTTCATTTGAAAAAATACCGCGCGCCACACCATTCCGCACCGCTTCAGAAACGACAATACCAACAAAGCCCGCTGTCGCCGCTACTGGATTAAACGCGTAGTAAAAAATCGTTTGAAACGCTGGGATAATTAAGTCATAGTTAATGATTAAAATAATACTTGCACCTAACATATATAAAAGTGCCATAAACGGGACCGCAATACTTGATACCGTTGCGATCCGCTGCAAACCACCAAAGATAATAAATCCAACAAACAATACAAGCACGACCCCTGTCACCCAATGCGGCACAGAAAAACTAGTTTCAGCTACACCAGCAACCGTATTTGATTGGACACTGTTTCCAATCCCAAGTGCAGCAAACGCACCAAACGCAGCAAATGCCACAGCTAACCATTTAAATTTCCGACCGAGCCCTCGCTCAATATAATACATCGGTCCACTCGAATATTCACCATTAGCATTCTTAACGCGGTATTTTACGGCTAAAAGTGCCTCTGCATACTTGGTCGCCATTCCAAGCAACCCAACAACCCACATCCAAAAAATTGCCCCTGGTCCACCAAGTGTCACCGCTGTCGCTACTCCAGCAATATTTCCATTTCCAACGGTCGCAGATAAAGACGTCATTAATGCTTTAAAATGGCTCACATCTCCAGCAGCATTGGCATCATTTGCATCTTCTTTTCCAAACCCTAATTTAAAAGCGTATATTAACTTACGAAACTGCAGCCCTTTTAATATAAAAGTTAAAATTAATCCCGTTCCAAATAACAGCACAAGCGTTGGTACACCCCATAAAATATTAGCATTTAATTCTTTTAGCATCTCTATTATATCCATGTGTCCACTCCTCACCCTCTATATCTAAAATTTATGCGAATATCACATGAACATAATAGCACAATTTTATCCTTATATGTATATTTTTTTGTAAGCGCTCACGTTTTTTATTTTTAGCAGTCGTATATTCGTGTTTAGAGATAGCAATTCCTCGGGACATCCTCTATATCGGGTAAAATATTTACAATCTGACACTGCATATGCACCGTCAATTGAATATCAACAACAACCCAAATTATTTAGAAACACGCTCCTTTGTCCTAAAGCACGCATATACTATCCACACCAATACTAAAAAGGAGGAATCGATTTTGTCCCAATCAAACATTCCTAACTTCACACCGAATGTGAACATCGATCGTGATGACGCCGTCAACTTACTCCTAGCCTCCATTGCAATGGAGGAAATGGGGTTAGCTCATATCCTCAACGCAGAAGGAGAAAAGATTCAACATGCATTAAAAGCTTTACAACAGCAACGTCGCTCAACTTAGAGAACACTTACCCATTGGAAGGAGGGGAAACATGTCACAACCAAACATGCCGAATATTACCCCAAATATTTCAGTCTCACGCGACGATGTTGTTAATTTACTACTATCATCTATTGCAATGGAGGAGATGGGATTAGCCCATATTATAAACGCCGAGGGCGAGAAGATCCAATATGTATTAGGGACTTTGCCTGGCATCACCGGGCCTCCTGCCACGATACAAGATATCTTAAATGTCAATGAGAGCACACAAACAATGTTAGAAACCATATTTAAAAAGGAAATCATATTAGAGTCCAAGATGAAAAACGCCAGCAATATCCCAACTTTGCGTGGGCCTACTGGTGCTACGGGACCGCAAGGGGTGTCTGGGGACGTTGTTACTGTCAATGGGATTCCAGCAGTCAATGGCAACGTGCAGCTAACAGCAGAAAACGTTAATGCATTTCCATTAACGACACCCATTTCTTCGGACTCGAATATTGACGGAGGAATTTTTCTCACACCAGGTGTGTACAGCTCTGACAATAACGCTGGACCGCCGACCACACCTCCTCCTGGGGCTACCGGCGTATGGTCGCTTTATGTCACTGTTATCACACCACCTATTGGTGATCCATACATTCAACAATTGTATTTCTCCAATCCGACAATCTTTATTCGTAGTTCTCCCGATAATGGAGGTACATGGACAGACTGGACCACCTTAGGTGTGCAAGGACCTACCGGCCCCACTGGAGCGGGTATTACTGGACCGACTGGCGCTACTGGCGTCACTGGTGCTACCGGGGTCACTGGCGCTACTGGGGTCACTGGTGCTACTGGCGTCACTGGTGCTACCGGGGTCACTGGCGCTACCGGGGTCACTGGCGCTACCGGGGTCACTGGTGCTACTGGCGCTACCGGTGCTACCGGGGTCACTGGTGCTACTGGCGTCACTGGTGCTACCGGGGTCACTGGTACTACCGGGGTTACTGGTGCTACCGGGGTCACTGGTGCTACCGGGGTTACTGGTGCTACTGGCGCCACCGGAGCCACTGGAATCACGGGACCGACTGGACCAGGCGTATTCTTGTGGGGAGCAACAAGCGTTTTTTGGGCAGACTCAACTGCGCCTGGACCTGGAGACGGCACGCCTTCTAATCCTTTTTCTTCACTACAGGATGCTGTCACAGCTGCAACAAGTAGTCCACTTGCAGTTGCTATTGGTATGCGGGCTCGCCTTATGATCCTCGTTGCCGCAAACTCTGCTTTTGATGAAGATGTCATCATTCCTCCTGCACGGCACGTACAAATTCTTGGATTAGGACCATGGGTTCTCGGTGATGGGCAAGGGGCCAACTTCTCTTCCACTGTCCCACGAAACTTGACAATGCAAACGAGTCAAGTCCAAGAAGACTTCTATCTTAATCAAGGACCCGCATTTACCGCTCGTCCTGTCACTGTTGTTGGCACTTTTGATAACGGCACATCTGTTAGCACGCATACAAATTACACAGACGGCGCCATCATTAGCGGTGATATCATTTTCCAAGATATTGATCCGGTTCATGGATTCACAACGATTGAATTTCAGCTTTTGAATGGTGCTGTCGTTGGTGGGGTCATCCAAGATGAGCATCAAGGGAACCTCAACACGTATATATATAACAGCCGTATTAGCGGTGACGTTACGCATAATGCTTTACGACTGCAACGTCTAGTTGATTCTCGGATTGATGGTACCTTCACGATCTCGGCTTATTCAAATATTGTCAACACATGGATCAACGGCGACTTTACAGTAAATACAGCCTCTATGGATGTACCCCCTATCGGTGTCTTTAGCTCACAATTTAGCAATATTACATGGACTGGACCACTTGTCATTGACACTTCTTCTAACTATTATTTTGTCAACAGTGGCGCTACACTTGTTGGCGCAAAAACGGTGCTGTTTGATAACACTTAATGATCCTCAAAAAAACCGCGGTCCTCACTCCGCGGTTTTCCTGTCTTATTCTTTTTCTGCCTTCAAATCTTCAATAGAGTCAATATCCATGTATTTTGGTACAACGAGACCTGTCTTCGGTTCACCATCTAAATTTTTTCCGAGATCCTCTATATCATCTTTATAATCTGCATAATAACTTGCATGTGTATCCGGAAGCCATGCCGCGACACTTGCATCGGCTTCTCCATTTGCAAGTGCTTGCCACATAAATGCACTCTCAACTTCGCTTAACTGTACATTATAACCAATCTCTTCTAATACAAGCTTGATGACATTCGTTGACGCCACTTCTGAATCCCAATTGACATATACAAGCATTAATTCCTCGCTGTCTACTTTTTCAATGCCATTTGTCCACTCAGATACTTTTTCTTCGTTTTTCTCAACCCAATCTTTTGCTGCATCAACATCAGCTGTGCCTTCTTCAATTGCCACCATCACTTCACCCATGTCTTCTTCCGACCATAAGAAATTGTCAAGCACCTCGTAAGCTTCTGGCTTATCATCTTTTAGTCCTGATCGGGCAATTGTATGAATGCCTTCCGCTTCACCAAAAACCCCTTTAGGATCTTCTAAATACTTTAGTTCATAGCGCGTAAATTTCCAGTGCGGGTTCCATCCCGTTACTACAATCGGTTCATTTTTACTAATCGCATCTTCAAGCGCTTGTGTCATTGCCGCACTTTGTGATGCTTGAACGGTTAAATCTAAACCATACTCGTCTACTGCCTTTTCAGCATTTGTCACAACACCAGAACCAGGGTCTATTCCAGTAATCACAGTTAAATCTTTTGCAATCTCTTCCTTTGAAAGGGTTTTAAGTTCTTCTGTGCTCCCTTTCTTATTCCCTTCCTCATTAGACGCTTTCTCACTGCCGCATGCTGCTAATGTGCTAGCCAGTGCCATACTTGCTACGACGCCTACAACTGCTTTCCATTTCATGTTCATTTCCTCCTCTTTTTTACACTTCTCTGTAATCTTTCTCAGTCGTGTGTTTGATGTGTTCTTTTTGCATTCAAGCTTTGTGTTAAACGATCCAAAATGATCGCCAAAATCACAATTGCGAGCCCAGCTTCAAACCCGCCACCAATGTCATTTCTACCAACGGCGCGGTACACACTTTGTCCGATCCCCTCTGCCCCAATCATCGCCGCAATGACGACCATTGATAATGCGAGCATAATACTTTGATTAATACCTGCCATAATCGTTCCTCGCGCCATGGGTAATTGCACTTTAAATAACTTTTGCGTACTTGTAGAACCAAATGCGTCTGCTGCTTCAATTAATTCCGTTGAAACTTGGCGAATCCCTAAGTTTGTCATCCGTACAGTGGGTGGCATCGCAAAAATCACTGAAGCGACTACACCAGGTACCATGCCTATCCCAAAAAACGCAACGGCTGGAATTAAATAAACAAATGCGGGCATCGTCTGCATGAGATCAAGAAGCGGTTTAACAACAGCCTCTACTCGATCGCTTTTCGCCATCCAAATACCTAGTGGTACACCGAACACGACGGATATGAGTCCAGCAGATAAAACAACCGACAGTGTGTTCAGCATACCTTCCCACAGACCAAGATTTTCAATGAGCATCAACCCTAATACGACAAATACAACCAATCCCCATTTTCTTCTACTGATGATAAATGTGAGTACAGCCAACAACAAAATCATCAACCAGCTTGGGGGTAAGCTAATTACGGTGTGAATGGACGTAATAAGCAATCCAATTGCTTCATCTACGCCATCAAACAACCAATCTGCATGACGTAACCAATCAATAAAGGACTCCATCCATTTCCCTAGCTCCAGACGGGGTAGAGAATCCATTAAAATCCACCTCGCTTCCAGATAGCGCACCAAGTACAGCGCTGCGCACAATAATACCTTGCAATTTGTTATCTTTCACTACCACAAGCGGAACAGCGCTTACGGATAATTGGTCCATTAATTCATTAATTGGTGTATCTTCACTCACATGAGGTACATCGGTGTGAATGACTTCGTCCAGACGATTATTCCCGAGTCTAATTAATTCGGACACTTCATTCGCATGAACAAAACCAACAATTTCTTTGTTTCGCTTCGTGACATAAATACTTGAAATCCCAGCGTCACGCATTCGCTGCAGAGCGACGCGTGGTCCATCTTTTTCCATACGTACTGTCTCGGGACGAATCATGACACTCCCAGCTGTAAATACTTTTGAACGGTCAACGTCTTCAACAAAACGCGCCACGTAGTCATTTTTCGGATGGGTTAAAATATCTTCCGGGGTACCAATTTGCATGATCGCCCCATCTTTCATGATCATAATTCGATCACCAATTCTAAGTGCCTCATCTAAATCATGTGTGATGAAAATGATCGTTTTTTGCATTTTCTCTTGTAAATCAAGTAACTCATCTTGCATATCTTTACGAATAAGCGGGTCCAACGCTGAGAATGCCTCATCCATTAATAGTACATCTGGATCATTTGCAAGCGCACGTGCCAAACCGACTCGCTGTTGCATTCCTCCTGATAATTGATCAGGATAACGGTGTTCATAACCTTTTAAGCCGACAAGTTCAAGCGATATCTGAGCTTTTTCACACCGTGTTTTTTTATCCATTCCTTGCACTTCAAGACCATATTCAACATTTGAAATGACTGTTCTCGTTGGAAATAAGCCAAACTTTTGAAAGACCATGCTCATCTTCTCTCGCCGTACCTTTCGTAACCGGGCTGCGTCCATCTCAGCCAAATCTTCACCATCAAGCCAAACGCTTCCTTTTGTCGGCTCAATTAACCTGTTTAATAAACGGACGAGCGTGGACTTCCCACTACCAGATAAGCCCATAATGACAAAAATCTCACCATTCTCAACTTCAAAATTGGCCCGATCAACACCGATGGTCAAACCTGTTTGCAATAAGATCTCTTGTTTCGTCTTTCCTTTAGACAACATCTCCATCGCACGACGTGGTTTTTTCCCAAACACCTTTGTTAAAGATTCTACTTTTATTTTCGACAAACCATCCACCTCTTTGCTAAAATCACACACCCTTCGACCTTGCTAATATACCGCTTTTCCCCTAGAAAGAGCAATGTTGATATCGCTTTCTTTCAGTCCATATGATACGTACAGTTCTTATTGTACAGAAGAAATGACTACTTTCCTTTTTATTGCTCGCAAATGCGCCATGATGGTACCTTTATTGATAACACCCGATAAAAAGCCTTGATATTGACAATTAAATACGGCAACAATATATGGTATTATTATCAAGAAAATATATTTTTTCTTCATATATACCCTGTTTTACCTATTTAAACAGAATGAACGAGAAGAAAAAGCATACACTAACCCAAATCTTTTCTTTCTGACATTCACAAATTAGGAGGACTTTTCATGTTTCAACAATCTTTTGGCACACTCCAACGCGTCGGAAAAGCATTAATGCTACCTGTTGCCTTATTACCTGCAGCAGGGATTCTACTCGCGCTTGGTGATGCGATGCAAAACAATGATTTAACGTCAAAATTTTCGTTTCTAACTACCGACTGGGTCGTAATGATTGCCGAGCTCATGCAAAATGCGGGCTCGATTGTCTTTACCAACTTGCCCGTCTTATTCGCGCTCGGTGTAGCAATTGGCTTATCAAACGGGGATGGCGTTGCTGGTCTTGCTGCTTTAATCGGGTATTTTATCATTAATGTTACGTTAGGGGTCATAGGCGGTATCAATGCCGAAACCGTTGGAGCCGAACCTGCCCATGCGATGATACTCGGCATCCCAACGTTGGAAACTGGCGTATTCGGTGGGATTATCGCTGGGTTACTCGGGGCATTTATGTATAAAAAATTCTTTAATATTGAGTTGCCACCGTATTTAGGATTCTTTGCCGGGAAACGTTTCGTCCCCATTGCGACTGCTTTTTTCGCGCTGTTTCTCGGGATTGTGCTTCACTTTGTGTGGCCGCCAATACAAGAGATGTTAAATACTTTTTCTCACTCTGTCATTGATGCAAACCGGACACTCGCGGCATTTATTTTTGGTGTAATTGAGCGGGCACTGATCCCATTTGGGCTGCACCACATTTTCTACTCGCCTTTTTGGTTTGAATTTGGCTCCTATACAAATGCAGCGGGTGACATTGTCCGTGGTGACCAAACGATTTTCTTTGCGCAAATTCGCGATGGAGCAGAACTGACTGCCGGAACATTTATGGCGGGGAAATTTCCTTTTATGATGTTTGGACTTCCTGCTGCGGCACTAGCCATTTATCACTGTGCCCGTCCCGAAAATAAGAAGGTTGTCGCAGGTATCATGGCCTCTGCTGCCTTAACTTCTTTTTTAACCGGAATTACAGAACCGCTTGAGTTTAGCTTTTTATTCGTCGCGCCGTTATTGTTTGCGGTACATACGATTTTTGCAGGGTTATCTTTTATGCTCATGCAGATTTTGGACATCAAAATTGGGATGACATTCTCTGGTGGTGTCATTGATTTCCTATTGTATGGTGTGCTCCCAGGCCGAACTGACTGGTGGCTTGTCATTCCAATCGGTCTCGTGTTCTCAGTCATTTATTACTTTGGTTTCCGTTTCGCCATTAAGAAATTCAACTTAATGACACCTGGTCGTGAGAAAAAAGATGCCACAGCTACAATCGGAAGTGTTGATAAAAATAGCTTGCCATATAACGTACTCCAAGCACTTGGCGGAAAAGAAAACTTGACGAGTCTGGATGCGTGTATCACCCGTCTGCGCGTCAGTGTCAAAGATAAACAACATGTTGACAAAGAAAAACTCAAAGCTTTAGGCGCATCGGGCGTAATGGAAGTGGGGCCGAATATTCAAGCCATCTTTGGTCCACGATCAGACCAAATTAAAACGCAAATTCAGGACATTCTCGATGGGAAAACACCGATTGACTTTGCTCCAGTAGAGACAACAAACACGCATGTACATGGTAAGATGTCATTCATCCTTCCTATCGCTGGGGAAGTCCTCCCGCTCTCAGAAGTACCTGATGATGTATTTGCGAAAAAGATGATGGGCGATGGTTTTGCCATTAAACCGATCGACAACACGGTTTACGCGCCGTTCAATGGGAAAGTCACGACCCTTTTCCCAACAAAACATGCAATTGGTCTAACGGATGAAAATGGACGAGAAGTATTGATTCATGTTGGGATTGACACGGTTAATATGAAAGGAGAAGGGTTCACTGCTTACGTAGCTGCTGAAGATCATATTTCCGCAGGGCAACGCCTGCTTAGCTTCGACCTTCAAATGATTGAAGAAAAAGCTGTTTCCACGATTACACCAGTAATTTTTACGAATCTCGATGAAAGTGAGTTACTCACCGTGCACAAAAATGGTACACAAGCAGCAAAAACAGCCGGTGTTATTTCTCTCTCCACGTGATAACACAAAAAGACCTACCTAATGCATAAGCATGCTACGGTAGGTCTCTTTTTGCTACTTTAAGGTGCCATCTCTTTTCAAGAAAACCCCTATTTGCTTGAGCTGGCAAAGCAGCACCCCTCGCTTTACATCTTCCGGGTCTTCCTCCATCGACACATAATAGGAAAGTGGGTCTCGTTCCAAATCATCTTCATCATCGACAACCTTTTTTAAGAAATACGTTTCGATATGTAAATCTTTAAGCATCAACGTTCACTCCTGGGAAAAAGGAATCTCCACTACAGCGCGAGATTCCATCAATATATTCTTATCTCATATGAGAAACACCACTGCCCATTCCTGTACGAACCATGTCCAAAAAATAATCCTTATGATCAGGATGGCAGGCAATGAAATACGGCTCGTCACTCATACCTGTAAAATCATTCCCTTGAAAATCAACAACGACGCCCCCAGCTTCTTTCACCATTAAAATGCCAGAGTACAAGTCGTCGCCTTCCGAGTTATAAAGGATAATACCGTCAATATCCCCTTTAGCGAGCATACACCATTGCAACGTCGGTGCCCACGTTCTCATCATCCGTTTACAATTTAAATCAATGTATTGTCTTAAGTTTACCGCTGTCTCTTCATGTTGGACACGATGACCTTGGATCCAAGCGACATTAAATTTTTTCGGGTTGTCCCTCTTTTTCACGTTTAATACTTGGTCATTACAATAAGTACCTCCATGCAAGCTTGACACAAACAACCGATTGACAATCGGCTCATGGATGACACCTAAAACGGGCTCATGCTTATACATAAGGGTAATTGAAGAAGAGAATACCGGAAAACCAATCGCATAATTATTTGTACCGTCTAACGGATCAATTTGCCATAACCAATCACTTTTTTTGCCGTTGTCACCCGCTTCTTCGCTATGCACTTGATGTTCTGGGAAAGCACGAGTAATTTCTTTTAAAATGATCTCCTCCGCTAAATAGTCTACTTCCGTGATCACGTCACCATGATCGTCTTTTTCTTCTAGGCTTATGAGTTTGTCAAAACGATCCTTTGCCATGTTCCCTGCTTCTACAATGACTTTGGTTGCTAGGGATTTTGCTGCGGTGAGTGTTTTTTCCATTTTGAGCCTCCATTATCATATCTATTTCATTAAAGCTTTCGTCAAAACTTCAAACTCCGCTCGGTCCAGTGCAATCTCGCCAGCTCGAACAATACCAGCGCCTCCTCCAGAAAACATCATCCGCGCTTCGTCTTCCACCAAATCCTCCAAGTCCTCTACTTGCCTCATATCCCGTCGTGCATCGTAAATGGTTACACCCGCCACTCCGTGTTTCTTTAACTCCTTTAATAATGGCAACGTGATCTTGGACGTTGGTGTATATCCTAACACCATGAGCCCTTGTAAACGTTGAATCCAAGCTGAAAAATCCGCAAAAGATGACACTTTCTTCAGTGAGAAATATTCATCGTCTGTATGAATCAGATGAGACGGTAAATAGCCAATCATCTCTAATTCCTCACCATTGATAAGATATCTTCCAGAAACGCCGAGCAAACATTGCAGTGAGGCGTCTTTAAATTGTTTGATTGCATTTTTTGTATGCTGCAATGTATCAAGACTTGTGACAACGCCAATCCAGGATAAATTGCTCTCATCATTTAATGTGCGCAACGCCTGTATCATCGCTTGTTCATCACCATCGATCCTTACGTTCATATCAGCAAACTTAGCGTATTGAACGATATCTCGGTCAGGAAATAATAGTTTGAACTGCAAACAGTATTCGTTCCCGTTATCGGCGGTATGGATTAAGTTTTCCATGTTACAACTTGCATAGCCGTAACGACTCCTTATCGTCTGCTTAATCTCGCGCAACTTTTGTCCCGCATAATGCCCTTTGACTAAATAACCCATCACTTCACCGCTTGACAGATAATCCGCATAAATGTCCATGTTAAAGTCAGACGTAAAGCTCTCAAGGACTTGTTGTTTGCTTAAATGTCTTTTCGATACATGAACAATTTTTAGGTCGTGACGGTCAAGCTCTGTGATAAATTCTTCATCAATGCCCTTTCTCACACCATCTGGTTTTAATATCGCGAGTCCATGTTCTTGTTTCATATTCATTTTATATCCTTTCTCATACTTAATGAGAGGGGCGCCCCTCTCACTTTATCAATCATAATTCTCTTCCCGCTAACACAATCCCGTCCTCATCCACATACACATAATAGCCGTCTCTCCAACTTACACCACCAAAGTCAACGCCGGCCCCGACCTGGCCCTTACCTTCCTTCTTACTTTTATTCGGCAGCGGGCCTCGTGCATAGATGCCGATATTCATTGCCGCTAACTCTGCGGTGTCTCTGACGTATCCGTTAATAATGATTCCAACAACACCTGCATCCATCGCAATTTGTGCCACTTTATCACCTAAGAGCGCACAACGACTTTCTTCGCCCTTACCATCTACGACAATGACATTACCGGGACTTGCTTTCGCCAATGTCTCTTTCACAAGCACATTGTCTTCAAACACATCCACTGTTGTAATCGGTCCAGAAAATTTGTGCACGCTTCCAAAAGATTTTACGATTCCTGGCTGTAAAATTTGTAATTCACTTACGTAATCGTCACATACGTCTGTTGTTTTAAATGACATGTTCATTCCTCCTAAGCTAGACTTCGTCTCCTACAAATCTTTGCGTATGCTGGCCCACTTGGCTATTTCACGCGCGCCTCAAACGTCATGATTTCACTGCCTTCTGTTGGCGCTTTCTCATGTTGATAATCAGCAGACACTGTAATATCCTTAAAGCCGATTTTTTCTAGCACAAGTCTAAATTCTTCAATGCCGTACCACCGCAATGGGAATTGCTCCAACTCTGTTTCAATCAACTTTTTATCGCGCCATTTTTCATACTTATGGTGCGTGGTCGTCGTTTGGTTCATGAAATCAACTTTAACTAGGTTTGATTCTAGTGTAATTAGATCGCCAGCTGTATTTTCCCATGTCCGGACAGAGGTTTTCCCTGTCTCAAAATCGGTTGGAATAAATACATCAACGATCAATCGCCCACCCGGTTGTAAGTGGTTGTAAAAACATTGTAGCGCCTGTATTGACTTCTCACGGTCAGTAAGTAATAAAAAAGATCCTGTCGGCACAATAATTGCTTCATATTTATCCGACGAAGTAAAGCAAGACATGTCTCCTTCCGTTAAAGAAGGGGTTAACTCCCGCTCTGCACAATACTTCCGGCACAATTCTAACATGTCAGGTGAATAGTCAATACCATCTACATCAAAGCCTTCCTCAAGTAGTGGAATTAAAATGCGCCCTATCCCGACAGCAGGCTCTAATATTTTTCCGCTTACATTTTTTAAGCGTTCTCTATAGTATTCTACATCACCGAAAGAACGACCAATTGGTTTGTCTAAATCATATACTTCTGTCGATAGTTTACTATAAAAATTGTACATAAGATATCTCACTTCTCTCTATATAGTATCCAGAGAAAATCTTTGTCGTCTCCATCAAGAGTTTAAATAAGAGGAAATATTTGACCTATTATCAGGGTCACATCTCCTCGTTATCCGCTTTATTAACGCTCTTGACAAGACATGACAAGATTCCTATTGTTTTTATGCTAAGCTTTTTGTACGAGAAAAGCAATAGCGTCTAGCAAATTTTTTACTCAATATAGCGCCAAATATGCACAACCTTGGGGCTAAGTGCCCCAAGGTTGTGCAATTCTATTCTACCTCTTGACGCATACGGCGTCTTCGTGAGATGAGTCTCAAAGACGCACCGAGTAGGACAACTGTGACACCAGCCAGCCCATACACCCACGCATTTGTCGCGGTATTCGGCAACTCCTTGCCCTCTTTTGCTTCTTTCGCTCGTTCGTCTATGTCTGCTCGTTCAACTTTCACAGGCGACTTTTCCAAGGTTTCTAATACATTACCTGAGTCTTTCTGATGGTCCTTTCCTACAGCTCCTGGACTTACCGGACCCACTGTGTCTTCTCGGTCAATCGGGTCTTCCGGATCCACTGGATCTGCTGGATCTACCGGGTCTTCCGAATCAACAGGATCTAGCGGATCCACCGGATCTACTGGATCCACTGGGTCTACCGGATCTACCGGATCCTCTGGGTCTATTGGGTCCATCGGATCCTCTGGGTCTTCTGGATCTACCGGGTCTTCTGGATCCACTGGGTCCACTGGATCTACCGGATCTACCGGGTCTACCGGGTCTACTGGATCTACCGGATCTACTGGGTCCACTGGGTCTATTGGGTCCACTGGGTCTACTGGATCTACCGGATCTACTGGGTCCACTGGGTCTATTGGGTCCACTGGGTCTACCGGATCTACTGGGTCTACTGGATCCACTGGGTCTACTGGGTCCACTGGGTCTACTGGGTCTACCGGATCTACTGGGTCTACTGGGTCCACTGGGTCTACTGGATCCACCGGATCTACTGGATCAATAGGATCTACAGGGTCTACTGGATCCACCGGCTCTACTGGGTCAATCGGATCTACTGGATCCACTGGATCTACCGGGTCTACTGGGTCTATCGGATCCACTGGATCTACTGGGTCTACTGGGTCCACTGGATCTACCGGGTCCACTGGGTCTACTGGATCCACTGGATCAATAGGATCTACAGGGTCTACTGGATCCACCGGATCTACTGGGTCCACCGGATCTTCTGGATCCACTGGGTCTACTGGATCCACCGGGTCTACTGGATCCACTGGGTCTACTGGGTCCACCGGATCTTCTGGATCAATCGGGTCTTCTGGATCCACCGGATCTACTGGATCCACTGGGTCTACTGGGTCCACCGGATCTACTGGATCCACCGGGTCTACTGGATCCACTGGGTCTACTGGGTCCACTGGGTCTACTGGGTCCACCGGATCTACTGGATCCACCGGGTCTACTGGGTCCACCGGATCTACCGGATCAATCGGATCTACTGGATCCACTGGATCTACTGGGTCTACCGGGTCCACTGGGTCTACTGGATCCACTGGGTCTACTGGATCCACTGGGTCTACTGGGTCTACTGGGTCCACTGGGTCTACTGGATCCACTGGGTCTACTGGATCCACTGGGTCTACTGGGTCTACTGGGTCCACTGGGTCTACTGGGTCTACTGGGTCCACCGGGTCTACTGGGTCCACCGGATCCACTGGGTCTACTGGGTCCACTGGATCCACCGGGTCTACTGGATCCACCGGATCTACCGGATCCACTGGCTCTACTGGATCTACCGGATCGTCAATTGAATCAAACAGTCCAGACTCCCATTCCCTATCAGCCAAACTGCGATCAAAGTTTACCCGCACATGACTAGCTTTATTCCCTAATTGTGTCCAATCTGCACGTCCATCTGTATAAGCAAATTTGATTACATGATCACCATCTACTGCCAAATTATAATCAAATGAGAACTGAATGTTATCGCTGTAAAACCTATTTTCTTCATCGATTAAGAACACTTCATAATTTAATTCTTCGAGTATACCTTGCACATCTAAGTATAGGCTTTTTGTCTCACGATCCAACACAAGGTGGTTATACACAGCGTCAGTCACACGTGCTGCCTCGCTCCCAGGTAAATGATTGGCGCCAATCATCTGGTTCCCTTCTGCATTCTTCACAGGCAAACCCATCACTAAAGTAAATTTGTCGCCGTCTTTTTTCCAAGCCTTTTCCAATGCGTCAAACAACGGCTGCGAGAATTGTACATTATAAGTCAATCGTCCAATTTGATTCATATCTAGATAGGTATCTCTACGCGTATTAATAAAGTTTAGATGGGAATAACCTTGCGCTTCATCTTGCTCTAGCAAGTACCGGCTCAAATCAAGATCAATAAGGTTTTCGCGCGCTTCACGTTGAAATAATGGTTCACTTTGATATTGCTCCTCCGTTTTTACTTCCGCTATGGCTTCAACGTCGTCTCTCACTCCCTCTTGTGCATGTAAAGCGCGCTCATTTTTATCGACATCGTGGTCCTGCTTTACGTGTTGCGCTTGTTCTTCGTCATATTTAGCTTCTTCCATTTCGGTTACTTCAACTTCTTCTATTGCCTCTTCATCTTCTTCACTTACTACGTCCTCGGCTTCCTGCTCTTCTTCAACCTCATTGAAACTTTCCTGTTCTGTCTTTTCTTCGTTAAACTCAACTTCTGGCGATTCTTCATTTTCACTAAGCAGCAATTCTTCATTCACATCAACATTTTCTTCCAAAGATTGTTCCTCTACTTCTGCAATCGCAACGATTTCCATGTCTTCATTTCGTTCTTCTGCTGCATGGGCGTCTAGACTTGTTGCTGAGACAGCCACAGTGGTCGCCATTGTCACAGCACTTACGTGTTTTACAAACTGTGCACGCCTTGACCGGTTGCGATTCATCTTCGCTTTGTAATTATAATTTCGCTTCACATTGTTTCCCCCAAAAATTCATTTTCTCAGCCTATATTAATCAACCTAACGATACCACACAATATGATTCTATGAAACGACATAATTTTAGTTCGAAAGACCTAACAATGAATTCAGAACGAAGGACTTTTGACCTAACAAAGATTCTATCATTCGCTATTTTCACTTTAATTACTATATAACTTAAATAACTTATCTATTAAAAAATGCTTCTCTCTTTATTGTCATTGCTCTACCAACATGTTATACTGAGCCGTGATTCATTTTAAATCATTCATGCCTTTGTAACCTTATTTCGCGTCTATTTAAACAGCCTTAATCATCACCTATGGAGGGAACAGACATATGAAAAAAGTAGTGACAATTGCGGCTACTGGACTATTTATTTTATTATCTGGCTGCAATACGACAGACAAACAAGACGAAGAAAAAGCACAACCAGAGAGCGCGTCAACAAGTGATACTGTTGTAAAGATTGAAGCAGCCATTGCAGCACCTTTATCTTTAGAAGAAGCACTTACTGATGCTGATCTCGTCGCTGAAGTAAAGATTCAAGAAATCGTTGGGGAAGTCGAAGAGACGTTACCGAAGACCATTTTCTCGGCCGAAGTGACAAATGTCCTCAAGGGAAAGGAAGAGCAAAAAACAATTAAACTCTTTCAAAATGGAACGAAGGAAATTGGATTCAATGACAACGAGCTATTTAGCGAAGGAGATACATATGTTTTATTCTTAAATGAGACTTCCTCTTCTTCTGAAGCCGATTATTGGATTCAAGGTGAAGAAACGGGCATGTATAAAGTCTCTGGTGACACACTCGTCAAACAAGCATTGCCATACGAAGCGCTTGCACCTTTAGAAGTACAGACGCTTAAAAGTGGATCGGAAAGTGACGTACAACAAGTTTTGGATAAAAACCGCTTTTATGAACTGATCACTGAAAAAGGAGGCAACAAATGATGAAGAAAATGAAACGCGCGTTCCTACTGCTTGTTGTGTTATTGTTTGTATTGCCACCGAAAGGAATCGAGGCCCATCCAGAAGAGACATGTCGGGCTGGTGGCGAGGAAATAGGCTGGAAAATTGGCTGTGGTGGTGGATATGGTCATATTGGTCCACATGAACGACGGATGGCATATGACATGTCTAAACTACCAGCAGAGTACCAATCAATCGTCGTTGAAGGTGCGAAGCGCTGGAATGATACAGGAATTGTAGACTTCCGCGAAGCCGCTGTGGGGCAAAAAAGTACTGGAACAATGGACGTATATAATGATGAAGAGACCTCTGTCATCGCTGCTGTTTGGGTTCAAATCAATTATGAGGATCATTTCAATCGTTACGGTAATTACCGTACAAACCATATTAAAAGTTGGGAAATGAAGTTTAACCTTGCCCAAACGACACATCGCTCCTTTGAAGAGAATGCTGCGGTCGCAGCACATGAGTTTGGCCATACCATTGGATTACACGATCTCTATGAAAAACATAATTCAGAGAAATTAATGTATGGTTATATGACACCGGCACAGCATTCCCCAACAAAGAAGGATATTGAAGGTGCGTTGGAAGCAGTAAAGTAATGCGTTAAGCTAGTATGTAAGGTGTGAAAACAGGCTACGAACAGCTCGAAGACATTGTGATTGAGACGATACAGAATAATGAAGTGACTGTCGTTGGAACATTGGAACCGTGGGAGGAAAGACCGTAAGAACCTCCTTGACACTAGGAATTCCCTACATGTATACTAATATCAAACAATACGTACAATCATAATGACCACGGGCGTACACACCCATGGTCATCGTAGGAAGCGACTCATAAAAAGGTCGCCCTGCAGTGGATGATACTGACCCACCGTAGAGTTGAGCGCTCAACTCTACGGTGGGTCTAGTTATGTCGCAATCTCTTACACTTCCCCTACACATCGCAACGTCTTGCTCGCAATATCCTCCCGACAAAACAACCCTTCACAATCAATCGTATTCACAATATGATAGGCTTTCTCTCGCGCCTCTGTAAATGTACGGCCTCTTCCTGCCCCTAACAGCACACGTCCACCGTTCGTGCGCCACACATTTTCTCTATAAGTTGTACCTGCATGGAAAACGAGTCCTTTTTCTGCTGCTGCCTCGATCCCTTGTATCGGCGCGCCCTTTTCATATGCGCCAGGATAGCCGGTGCTCGCTAACACAACACCAACAACGGCTTCATCTGACCACGATAGGGCCGGTTTTTCCCCAGAAAGTAAAGTAAGCATCACTTCTACAAGATCAGATTCGAGTCGCGGTAACACAACTTGTGTTTCTGGATCCCCGAAACGAACATTAAACTCAATCACTTTCGGTCCAGCTTCCGTTAACATGAGGCCTGCATATAAGATTCCTGTGAACGGGCGGCCTTCTCGTACCATCGCTGTTGCAGTTGGATTTAAAATCGTTTCTGTAATTTGTGTGACAAGGTCAGGCGGGCAATGTGGCACGGGCGAATAAGCACCCATCCCGCCCGTGTTAGGTCCTTTGTCGCCATTGAACGCACGCTTATAGTCTTGAGCGGGCACCATTGGTATGACTGTTTCTCCGTGGACAAACGCCATAAGAGAGACTTCCTCACCTTGCAAGCATTCCTCGATGACAACCGTTTCGCCTGCTTCTCCAAAGGCGCGCGTACTCATCATCGTCTCTAGCGCTCGCAATGCCTCTTCTTCGGTTGTTGCGACCGTAACCCCTTTTCCCGCCGCAAGTCCATCTGCTTTAATGACAATTGGTGCCCCTTGTTGCTGGACATAACGAACAGCCTCATCATAATGAGAAAATGTCATCGACTTCGCTGTTGGGATATTGTAACGGTGCATAATCTCTTTTGCATACGATTTCGACCCTTCAAGCATAGCCGCCTCTTTGCTCGGACCAAACACAGCTAACCCAGCTTCTTTAAACGCATCAACAATACCGGCAAGTAGCGGCACTTCTGGTCCAATCACAGTCAATCCAACTTGATGCACCTTGGCAAAGGAAAGCAATTGATCAACGTCATTTTCCTCAATTGCGACACACTCAGCAACTAATTTTATCCCGTCATTTCCTGGTGCAACATAAACGGTGTCAACCCTTGCACTTTGACCCAATTTCCACGCCAATGCATGCTCACGCCCACCTTGACCAACAACAAGTACATTCATATCAATAACCTCCCTCAATGTTTAAAATGACGAATGCCGGTAAAGACCATGGCCATCCCATGTTTGTTAGCTGCGTCAATTGAGTCTTGGTCACGTACCGAACCACCAGGTTGAATAATTGCTGTAATACCTGCTGTCGCTGCGAGCTCAATTGTGTCTGCCATCGGCAAAAACGCGTCTGAAGCGAGGACGGCCCCAGCAGCACGTGGTCCTGCCTGGTGAATGGCGACATTCGCAGCACCAACTCTGTTCATTTGTCCAGCACCAATACCAAGCGTTTGTTTATCATCCGAAAGCACAATCGCATTCGACTTCACATGTTTGACGACATGCCAGCCAAATTGCAATGCAGCCCATTCCGCTTGTGTTGGTTCTCGTTTTGTCGGAATGGTGCAAACCGCATCGGCAAACGATAAATGATCTTCTTCTTGGATCAAAATACCGCCCCCTACCGATGTCACACTCTTGGCGACGAACCCTGTTTGCAATGGCACCACTAATAGACGGAGATTTTTTTTCTTCATTAAAAGTTGTTGCGCTTCTTCTGAGAAACTTGGTGCAATGATGACTTCTAAAAATAAGTCCGCCATTTTTTGGGCCGTATCTATATCGACCTCACGATTTAACGCAACGATACCGCCAAAAATGGACGTCTCATCAGCCTCGTACGCCCTCATGAACGCCGCCAAAATCGTTTCCCCTGTTCCAACACCGCATGGATTCATATGTTTCACTGCAACAACAGTTGGTAACGTAAATTCCTTCACAAGTGCTACTGCGCTATTCGCATCTTGAATGTTGTTATAAGATAACGCTTTGCCATGTAATTGGTTTGCTTGTACAAGTGAACTGACTGGTGCATCAGCCGACGCATAAAACGATGCTTGCTGATGAGGGTTTTCTCCATAGCGTAACGACTGGTTATGCGTATATGTCAACGTCAACGATTCTGGTTCAGTTTCGCCAACAGCGTCTGTCAAATAGGTAGCAACACGCGCATCGTAGGCGGCTGTATGCCGGAATGCTTTTGCCGCTAATTTTTTTCTTAACGAAAGAGGCGACACGCCATCCGCATCGAGTGCTTTCAATACAGTCGCGTAATCAGCAGGATCAACGACAACCGTCACGGCCGCATGATTTTTTGCTGCCGCGCGGATCATGCTCGGCCCACCGATATCAATTTGTTCGATGGCTTCCTCAAGCGTCGTCCCTTCTTTTGCAATCGTTTCTGCAAACGGGTATAAATTGACAATGACATAGTCAATCGGTTCAATATCATGTTGTTGCAGTTGCGCCATATGAGTCGGCACCGTTCGTTCGGCAAGAAGTCCACCGTGAATATGTGGATGGAGCGTCTTCACCCGTCCCGCCAGCATTTCTGGAAAACCAGTCACTTCAGCCACACTCATTACAGGAATGCCCGCCGCTTGTAACACTCGAGCTGTACCCCCTGTCGACACAATCTCGACTCCTTTTGTGGCCAGTGCTTGCACAAATGGGACCAGCCCCTCTTTGTTTGATACACTGACAAGTGCTCGTCTCTTCATCGTTTGACCTCCGCCTCCGTCATCAATAGTTGTTGTATACATGTAGGGTATAACGCATGCTCCACTGCTTTGATTTTCTTTGTTAATGTCTCATGTGTATCTTCTCGGTCAATCGGCACAGTTTGTTGCATAATGACAGGGCCAGTATCCATCCCTGCATCGACATAATGAATCGTCACGCCGGTTTCTTGCACACCGGCTCGCAAAGCTTGACCAACTGCATCTAGTCCGGGGAAGTTCGGCAAGAGTGATGGATGGATGTTTACGATCCGCCCTTCGTAGTGCGCCAGAAGTGTTGGACCGACGAGACGCATGTATCCTGCTAAAAGAATAAAGTCGACCGCCACTGCTTGCAAGCGTTCCAGCACTGCTTGTTCATACGCCGTTTTGGACTGAAATGTGCGCGGGGAAAACCCATATGCAGGAATATCGTAAGATGCGGCCATTTGCAATACATCTGCTTTCGGGCGGTCGCTCACAACCGCAACCACTTCTCCACCAAGCACGCCCCGTTTCGCAGCTTGAATGAGCGCTCTAGCATTCGATCCCGTTCCAGAGGCGAAAATCGCAAGCTTCACGTGTCAATCCCTCCTATGGTCATCTCTCCACCATGCGTCACACGACCGATCATATACGCAGATTCGCCATGTTCAGAAAGGGTTTGTAATACTTCTTGGTGTCTGCCTTCCTTCACAATGAGCACCATGCCAATGCCCATATTAAACGTATGGAACATGTCTACGGCAGAAAGGTGCCCCACTTGTTGCAGGAGGGAGAAAATAGGCGGCACCGGCCAAGAGCCGTAGTCAATCTCAACACCTAGTCCATTCGTCAATGCGCGCGGGATATTTTCATAAAATCCCCCACCAGTAATATGTGCCGCTCGGACAATCAATTTTTTTTGTATGCATGCAAGCATTGGCTTTACATAAATTTTTGTCGGTGTGAGCAGCACTTCTCCAAGCGTCTGTCCAAGCGAGTCAATCGTTTTAGCTAACGGCCAGCCACCATCTTCTAAAAATACTTTCCGAACGAGCGAGAAACCGTTGCTATGCAAGCCACTAGATGTCAAACCAATGAGAACATCGCCGGCTTCCATCTCCTCACCTGTTAAAATATCACTTTTTTCAGCTGCGCCCACCGCAAAGCCAGCGATATCATATTCTTCTGCCGCATACATACCCGGCATCTCAGCCGTTTCCCCACCAATCAGTGCGCACTGAGCTTGAACACAACCATCTGCAACCCCTTTAACAATCGCCTCTATTTTAGTCGGTGCTAACTTTCCGCACGCAATGTAGTCTAAAAAATATAACGGGGCTGCGCCTTGTACAATAATGTCATTGACGCACATCGCCACAACATCTTGCCCGATCGTATCATGTTGATCAAGCATGAACGCAAGCATCAGTTTTGTCCCGACACCGTCCGTTGCTGAAACGAGTACGGGTTGTTTTAAGTCGAGCGCCGATAAGTCAAACATGCCGCCGAACCCACCAAGACCACCAAGCATGCCCCGGCGCTTCGTTCGAGCAACATGACTTTTCATTCGTTCCACCGCTTCATAGCCAGCTTCAATGTTCACACCGGCTTGCTTGTATGCGTTTACCAAAGCGCTTCCCCTCCGATAGATGTTTACACACTCATTTGTGATACTTGACGCTTGTTAATATTCGTCGGATATTCTCCAGTGAAACACGCAAGACATTGTCCGCAATCTGGCATTTCTTGCGAACGACCAATGCCTGACTTTAATCCTTCCACCGACAAGAAAGCAAGTGAATCTGCTTCCATCCACGCGCACATTTCCGGAATCGTATACTGGGCGGCAATTAACTCGGTCGATGTTGAAATGTCAATTCCATAAAAACATGGATGTTTAATCGGGGGCGCCGCAATCCGAACATGCACTTCTTTCGCACCTGCTTCGCGAAGCATCCGGACAATGCGACAACTTGTTGTGCCACGTACGATCGAATCATCAATCATGACAACACGCTTCCCTTCCACCACACCACGGACAGGAGATAACTTCATTTTCACCCCTTGTTCGCGTAACGCTTGCGACGGTTGAATGAACGTCCGACCAACGTAACGGTTTTTAATTAACCCGAGCTCATACGGAATTCCTGTTTGCTCAGCATAACCAATCGCTGCTGAAATGCTAGAATCGGGCACACCAGTCACGATATCTGCCTCAACAGGCGCCTCCAGCGCCAATTGCTTCCCGAGGTTTTTTCGCGCTGTATGCACATTAATTGTGTCAATATTACTGTCGGGACGGGCGAAGTAAACATATTCCATACTGCACATGGCTGGATCTTCATCTACTAACACCGACTCACTTTGCATGCCTTCATCACGAACAACAATGAGCTCACCTGGTGCAACATCGCGCACAAACGTCGCCCCAACAATGTCTAATGCACATGTTTCTGAAGCGACAACGTACGCGTCGCCGAGACGTCCCAGCGCTAATGGGCGCAATCCATGTCCATCTCTGGCAATGATGAGCGCTGATTCGGTCATGACAACAACTGCAAATGCGCCTGTTAGACGCGCGAGTGCCGACTTAAGCTGGTCGGCCACATTTTCTTTTCCACTGCGCTTCATCAAATGCGCAATCACTTCTGTGTCTGAGCTTGATTGAAAGATCGCGCCTTCTGCCTCAAGTTTCTGACGCCACTCTTTCGCGTTTGTTAAATTACCATTATGCGCAAGGGAAAGTCCACCTGCTTCGGCGTTAAACAACAGTGGCTGGACATTGGCATAACCACCACCACCAGCGGTCGCATAGCGAACATGACCAATCGCCGCACGCCCCGATAATGTCTTTAAGCTAGCAGGCGTAAAGACGTCATTGACTAATCCGACACCTTTATGAGCACGTAACGTTTCTTGATTAGAAACAACAATACCCGCCCCTTCTTGCCCACGATGTTGTAAGCTATGGAGCCCATAATATGTCATTTGCGCGGCTTCAGGATGATCCCAAATTGCAAATACACCGCATTCCTCGTTCAGTCCTTTGATTTCAGCAAACACGGGACCGACCCCTTCCATGCTGTGGCAAGTTCCTGTTCCGTCATTTCAACAAATGATGTCCCATTGATTTCGAGCGAGAGCGTCGGCGCCTCTGTCACCACACCAATACGGACCGCCGCCGGCACTATATCTTCAAATTGGTGCTGTTTATCTGGATGTACTGTAACAAGGAAACGAGACTGGCTTTCTGAAAACAAGACAGTTGTGGCGTCACCTGTTAGTGCGACAGCCAAACCAAGCGAGCGACCGATCATTTTTTCCGCTAAAGCAACCGCGAGTCCACCTTCAGCAACGTCGTGTGCGGAAGCGACCAAACCCGCTTCAATTGCCGCGAGGAGCGCGTCTTGGCGCTCTTTTTCTACTGTTAAATCAAGTGATGGCGGCGCACCAAATGATTTCCCTTCAAGCATTTTTTGCAACTCACTGCCACCGAATTCCAGCTTTGTTTCGCCAATAACATAGACAATATCGCCCGCTGTTTGCACGTGCTGTGTCGTGATATGGGCCAGGTCAGAAATGAGACCGACCATCCCCACAACCGGCGTTGGATAAACGGCCATGCCACTCCGCTCATTGTATAGCGACACATTGCCACCGATCACCGGTGTCTCAAGCACGCGACATGCTTCGCTCAACCCATCGGTTGATTGTTCCAGTTGCCAAAAGATTTCGGGGCGTTCAGGATTCCCGTAATTTAAGCAATCGGTCACACCAAGCGGACGCGCACCAGAGCAAACGATGTTCCGCGCTGCCTCAGCAACTGCAATTTGTCCGCCAATTTTCGGATCGAGGTATAAATAACGTGCGTTACAATCGGTTGTCATCGCTAGTGCCTTATTCGTACCACGAATGCGCAACACCGCCGCGTCAGACCCTGGGGCAACGACGGTATTCGTTTGCACCATATGATCATATTGTTCATACACCCATTCTTTGCTCGCAATTGTCGGCTGTTTCAATAATGATCGCAGCGTTTCTTGATGATCCGTCACTTCCGGTACATACTGCGCCATTGCTTGGAACTCTTTATAATAGGAAGGAACACGTGATTCTGAGTGATATACTGGCGCATCTTCCACAAGAGCATCGACCGGCACATCAGCAACAACTTCTCCGTGATGAAGCAATCGTAAGCGCTTGTCATCCGTCACACGACCGACGGCAACTGCATGTAACTGCCACTTTGCTAAAATCTCCTCAATTTCATGCTCGCGTCCTTTTTTGACAACGAGTAACATCCGTTCTTGCGACTCCGATAACATCATTTCGTAAGCTGACATCCCAGCTTCCCGCTGCGGTACCGCATCTAAATTCATTTCAATTCCCGAACCGGCTTTACTTGCCATCTCTGCCGACGATGATGTCAATCCAGCTGCCCCCATATCTTGCATACCGACTAACGCATCGCATTGACTTATTTCTAAACAAGCTTCAAGCAATAACTTCTCCATAAACGGGTCACCGACTTGCACTGCCGGACGTTGTTGCTCAGAGGCTTCGCTTAGTTCTTCTGAAGCAAATGTCGCCCCGTGAATCCCGTCACGTCCGGTGGCAGCACCGATATACATGACCGTGTTGCCAACCCCTGTCGCGCGTCCGCGCTGAATATCAGCGTGATTAATTAAACCAACGCACATCGCATTGACAAGCGGGTTTTCCGCATAGCACGCGTCAAAATGTACTTCTCCGCCGACTGTAGGGACGCCAACACAATTTCCGTATCCTGCAATTCCGGCAACGACTTGTTCAAATAAATAGCGCGTCTTCGGTGATGTCAATTCCCCAAAACGAAGTGAGTTCAAGAGCGCAATTGGACGCGCGCCCATCGAAAATACATCGCGTAAAATACCACCAACACCCGTCGCTGCGCCTTCGTATGGCTCAATTGCTGATGGATGATTATGACTCTCGATTTTAAATACAACCGCTTGTTCATCACCAATGTCAATAATCCCTGCACCTTCACCCGGTCCTTGCAATACATGCGTACCTGTTGTCGGGAACTTTTTCAGTAGTGGTTTAGAATGCTTATAACTACAATGCTCCGACCACATCACGGCAAACAATCCCGTTTCGGTAAAATTAAGTGGCCGTCCGACCTTTTGAACCGCACGCGCATACTCTTCTTCTGTTAGGCCCATTTCCAAATAAAGCTTTTCTTCTTGTATATGTGCTGGACTCACTTCAAGCCGTTGTGACATGCGTCTCCCTCCAATTACGAAGCATCGACTGAAATAACAACAAGCCGTCGTCACTTCCAAGTAAAGATGCCACCGCTCGTTCCGGATGCGGCATCATCCCAAGGACATTACCGGTCTCATTCGTAATACCGGCAATCCGTCCCTTTGAACCATTTACATCAGACGCATAGCGGAACACAATTTGGTTGTTCGCTTCTAATCGCGCAAACGTTTCGTCATCACACTCATAGTTTCCTTCACCATGCGCAACTGGGATCATGAGTTTTTGGCCCCGTGTATAGCCGGCTGTAAAGGCGATTGCATCATTTTCTACAATCAGTTCCGTCGTCCGGCAAACAAATTTTAACTGACGGTTTCGCTTCATCGCCCCTGGTAACAACCCTGATTCTAGTAAAATTTGAAACCCGTTACACACCCCTAAGACAGGTTTTCCTTCTGCTGCTGCTTGCTTCACGGCCGCCATAATCGGTGCAAACCCGGCAATTGCCCCGGCCCGCAAATAATCGCCGTAAGAAAAACCACCAGGAAGTAAAACGGCATCAAACGGTGCCAGCGAGCGCTCTGTATAATGAACGTACGCTACTTCTTCCTTTAAACCGTCACGAATTGCATAGTACATATCCGCATCACAGTTAGAACCTGGAAAGACAATGACCGCAAATTTCATGTGGACACGACCTCCTCCACTTCATAGCGGTAATCTTCAATGACCGTGTTCGCAAGTAGTTTCTCACACATCTCTTGAACGCGCGCGGTGACATTGTCGACATCCGTTAACGATAGTTCAATATATTTTCCAACCCGCACCGTCTCGACCTCATTGTAAGCCATCGTGTGTAATGCTTGTTTCACTGCACCACCTTGTGGATCAAGTACGCTTTCTCTTAACGTCACATACACTTTTACTTTATACATTGATTGGCCTCCTGTTTCAGCGTTCGGAAATCAGTCATCACAAGCCGGAATTGTTGTCCGTTGACGCTGATTCCTCTCTGATTCTCGGTTCTCATTTCTGGAATCATACGAAATGAAACTGCTAGATTTCAGTGCTTCTCTACTTTACCCTTGCTTTCTCTAACTGCTGGAAGTACTTAACCGCGCTAAAATCTCCTCATACCCCTCTTGCAAGTTTCCTAGTTCATGACGAAACAAATCCTTATCTAGTCGGGCACCTGTTTTCTCATCCCATAAGCGGCACGTATCAGGAGAAATCTCATCTGCGAGTAATAATGCACCTGTCTCTGTCTTGCCGAATTCTAGCTTAAAATCAACGAGTATGACGCCGAGGCGAGCAAATAACGACGAAAGTAATTCGTTTACACGCAAAGCTTGTTCTTTCATCCGCGCCACTTCCGCTTGTGAAGCCGCCGCAAGAATGGCGATATGATCTTCAGTTACGAGCGGATCCCCAAGCGAATCATCTTTATAGCAAAATTCTACGAGGGGCTCTGCGAGTTGCATTCCTTCCTTCAAACCAAGACGATGGGCCAGACTACCAGCCACTTTGTTACGAACGATCACTTCAAGTGGAATAATCGTGACGCGTTTTACAAGTTGCTCTGTTGCCGACAACTTTCGCACAAAATGAGACGGGCATCCTTTTTCCGCTAATGTTGTAAAAATCATGCTTGAGATCTCGTTATTTAACCGCGCTTTCCCCTGCAAAATTGCATGCTTCTCGCCATTAAAAGCTGTTGCCTCGTCCTTGTATGCAACCCATAACAACTGTGGATCATCGGTCGTATATAGTTTCTTTGCTTTCCCTTCATAACAAAGTGCGCCCTTTTGCATCAACAACTCCCCCTATAAGCCGAGACGTTCAAAAATTGTATCGACATGCTTCATATGATGCGTTGGATTAAAGCACTTCTCTAACTCAGCTACTGGTAACACAGCTGTAATTCGCTCATCTGCAACGAGCAAGTCGCGGAATGACAACCCGTGCGCCCACGCTTCCATTGCTTTTGGTTGTACAAGATCATACGCTTCTTCACGTACCATCCCTTCGTCAATTAAGCGTAACAACACGCGTTGAGAATAAATTAAGCCATATGTCCGATCCATATTGCGTTTCATATTTTCCGGGAACACTGTCAAATTTTCCACAATGTTACTGAAGCGATGGAGCATGTAATCAAGTACAATTGTTGCATCAGGTAAAATGACGCGTTCTGCCGAAGAGTGAGAAATGTCGCGCTCATGCCATAAGACGACGTTATCGTACGCGGTATTCATATACCCACGCATGAGACGAGCAAGACCGGTCATATTCTCAGAGCCAATCGGGTTCCGTTTATGCGGCATCGCCGACGAACCTTTTTGTCCTTTCGCGAAAAATTCCTCGACCTCACGTAGCTCACTTTTTTGTAGCCCGCGAATTTCAACGGCCATTTTCTCGATTGACGTTGCAATTAACGCAAGCGTCGCCATATAATCAGCATGTCGGTCTCTTTGCAGCGTTTGTGTTGAAATCGGCGCGGCCCGCAAACCGAGCTTTTCGCACACAATCTCTTCAATACGTGGATCAATGTTCGCGTACGTTCCGACTGCCCCTGACAATTTACCAACGCGTACCCCTTCAGCGGCAGCCGTAAAACGGGCGATATTACGTTTCATCTCTTCATACCAAAGCGCGAGCTTTAAACCAAACGTCGTTGGCTCGGCATGCACCCCGTGTGTTCGTCCAATCATAACGGTATATTGATGTTCACGGGCTTTAGACGCTAATACGTGCAAAAACCGCTCTAATCCAGTCGCAAGACGTTCATTTGCTTGTTTCAATAGAAAAGAAAGTGCGGTATCAACGACATCTGTTGATGTTAATCCGTAATGTACCCACTTACACTCCTCGCCAAGTGTTTCTGAAACCGCCCGTGTAAAAGCAACGACATCATGATGTGTTTCCGCTTCAATTTCTAAAATCCGGTTCACATCAAAACGCGCGTCCGCTCGAATTTTCTTTACATCTTCCGCGGGAATAATGCCCATTTCCGCCCACGCTTCACACGCCGCAATCTCGACTTCCAGCCACGCTTGGTAGCGGTTCTCATCTTTCCAAATTGCACCCATCTCTTCTCTTGTATACCGTTCAATCATCACACTGCCTCCATCTCTACATCCACTCTAATGTAACGCTTTTTTGCGCCAAAACGCGTTCAATATTTCTAAGCACCCATCCGTATCATTACCGAGCACGGTGACATGTCCCATTTTTCGTTGGTACTTGACGTGTTTCTTACCATATAAATGTAAATAAGTCGAGACAGCACGAGCAGGTTGCTCTGGTACTTCATATATACGATCGCCGAGAATGTTTTCCATCACTGCCGGTGTTTGTAGCGTCGTATCACCAAGCGGCAACCCACAAATTGCCCGGATGTGCTGCTCAAATTGTGAGGTTTTACATGCTTCTATTGTATAATGCCCGGAATTATGAGGTCTAGGCGCAAGCTCATTCACGTAGAGTGTCCCATCTTTTTTAACAAACATTTCTACTGCGAGCGTCCCAACAACATTTAGCCCTTCTGCTAAACGACGCGCAAGCGCTTGTGCTGATGCTGCTGTCGCCGTCGAAATCCTAGCAGGCACAATTGTCCGATGTAAAATATTGTCGCGGTGTTCATTTTCGGCGACCGGGAACATGGTTATTTCCCCATGAACGGAGCGCGTCACAATGACAGAGATTTCTTTAGAAAAGTCCACTTTCTCCTCTAACACAAGCGGTCCATGCTGCAACAACGAGACGGCGGCTTCACGCAACGCACTTGCATCATGCACTACGACTTGTCCTTTCCCGTCATACCCACCGAGACACACTTTTAAAATCGCAGGAAATCGCATATTTGTTGCAGCAAGTGCCACATCATCGACCGACAAAATCGTCATGTAACGGGCAACAGGCACACCGAGACGTGTAATTGCCGCTTTCTCCTGCAATCGGTGTTGTGTTGTTTCTAATACGTCCACTCCTTGCGGAAAATATCCGTGCGCACGCACGTCGCGTAACGTAGCTGCATCGACGTTTTCAAACTCATACGTTACGACATCACTTATTTCAGCAAGCGCCCGCATCGCTTGCTCGTCATGGTAGGGTGCGACAATTACTTCATCTGCCACTTGTGCGCATGGGCTGTCACCATCTGGATCTAGCAATGCAATGCGATACCCTATTTCTTTTGCCGAAAACGCCATCATCTGACCAAGTTGTCCGCCACCGATGATACCGATCGTCGCACCAGCATCGATTATCTTCATTCTAAATCACCGCTCATGCATACGACATTTGCGGCAATCTCATCGCGTCGTTTTTGCAGTCTCGCGCGAATGTCGTGATCTTGGACAGCCAATATTTGCGCCGCCAGCAAAGCTGCATTTGTCGCGCCAGCCTTACCGATGGCAACGGTTGCCACCGGAACACCGCCAGGCATTTGCACAATGGATAGCAAGGAGTCGATCCCTTTTAATGATTGCGATTCAACCGGGACACCAATGACAGGCACAAGCGTTTTCGCTGCCACCATCCCTGGCAAATGCGCGGCGCCACCTGCGCCCGCGATGATTACTTTTAAGCCTCGATCCTGTGCCTGCTCGGCGTACATAAACATTTGATCTGGTGTACGGTGTGCAGAAACAACCTTCTTTTCATAAGGAATACAAAGCGCCTCTAATACTTCGCACGTATACTGCATTGTCTTCCAATCAGAGGTACTGCCCATAATAACCCCGACCACTGGTTGCATGCTGATCCCCCACTTTATTTTTTTCCACTACAAAAAGCGCCATATGTGCCTTTTCTCCGCTTCTACTTTACAGGGGGAGAAAGGCGCAATGCCGCGCTTCATGCACCGACACGCCCCGCGTAGTCGATGATTCTTCTCCTCATAGTCCGATCATTTACGGTGACCGGGTAGAAACGTTCGAGCCTTATTCTCGAGATTATATGAGGTACGATATACTTTTCTTTACAACTTCAGTGTACGCGACGACATCCAAGTTGTCAATACATAAACGAACATTTTATTCATGTATCAATATAATGTTCGTTTTTAGTGCCTCAATCCTCCTCTACACATTCCCGACTTTCTATGCATATACTAAAAAGACATCTGCCTACATAGGGAGGAAGAACGATGACTTTACAACATTGGACAAAGCGACTTTACTTGTTTATCGTCTTTATTTTCGGATGGGGGAGTGCCGCCGTCTCTATTGCGACTGAGAATGTCATTGATCCGTACCTTGCACTCATTTGCGGGATGAGCCCCTTATGTGCGGCGCTTATTACCTACATGAGCCAAAATCCTTCCTCTTTTCTTGCACGAATTCATTTCACCTTCCCCCATACTTATTGGTGGCTCGGAATACTTTTACTACCCATCTCTTTTTTTGCTGTGCTTTATGCCTCATATGAATTAACCATTCCTTCAATCGTATGGAATCCTTTCTTCTTAACTGGCGTTCTCCTCATCGTCCTTTGCCATGAGATAGGGTGGCGTGGCTTCTTACATTGTGCCGCACCTCCTCATCATTTTTGGCGTACCTCTTTCCTTGTTGGATTTGCGAGCAGTTGCTGGCACATCCCAATTTGGCTCATCTTCTTTTCAGTTAGTAACGAAACATTGCTCATCATTGCTTGCTACTTGATGCTTACAGCAGCACCACTTTCCTTTGTCACCATCGTGAGTCGCTCCATCGTTATGACAACCATCTTACAAACAGGGCTCTTTCTCATTATGTTCGTAGCCATTACTTCAACGACCATGACATTCATTATGTTTTCACTCCTACTCATTTTAAATGGGATTGTGATGCTTTTACACAACAAGTAGATGAAATAGCTTGACATCAAGCTATTCCGAGACTATCATTGTGAAAACAATGGAGGGGATACGATATGGTCTATGATCCACACGAGCAAACACTCACGACCGAGAGACTCTTTTTAAGGTTATTTCAACGATCTGACGCAGAGACGGTTGCTGAACTTTGCAACAATGAAAATATTTATCAGAACACAATGACACTTCCTTATCCGTACACGATTGATGATGCACTCATATGGATTGGACGTCATCATGACAACTTCGAGGCAGAAAAATCCTATGAATTTGCGATCACAGACAAGAAAAGTGGACAACTATATGGCGCCATCGCGCTCTCTCACCAAAAAAAGCACCAACATGGTGAACTGTCCTATTGGATTGGAGAGCCATACTGGAGTAATGGCTACGCGACAGAAGCTGCGCAAGCAATAATCCTATTTGCCTTCAACGAAAAAGCGTACCATAAAGTATTTGCGCGTCACTTTGCCTCCAATCCGACCTCAGGAAAAGTCATGCAAAAGTTAGGAATGAAGCAAGAAGGGCATCTCGTTGATCATGTAAAAAAAGACGACCGCTATGAAAGCCTGATTTATTATGGCATCATCAATCCAGCATTTCGTACTAGTTAAAGAGTCTTCCCATTCGTTGAACCATTTGCTATACTAGGTACATTTATATGAGAGGAGAAATCGCTATGTTTACACACCAACTTAATGATGACACATCACTAAAATTACTTACGCTACAAGATGCACCTGCGCTATTTTCACTAGTAGACAACTCCCGGGAACATTTACGACCATGGATGCCATGGTGCGATGCGACAAAAGAAGTCTCTGATTCTGAAAAATTTATTCAAGCAACAATGACAAAATTTGCAAACCATAACGGCTTTGAAGCTGGAATTTGGTATCGCGGTGAGATCGCCGGCGTCATCGGCTTCCATTACGTTGATTGGCATAACAGAAAAACATCTATTGGTTACTGGCTCGGGGAATCGTTTACCGGCAAAGGACTAGTGACCCTTGCCTCGAAAGCACTCATCAATCATGCTTTTGACACATACGATTTAACGCGGATAAACTTATGCGCTGCCGTTGAAAACAAAGCGAGCCAAGCGGTTGCCGCGCGACTTGGCTTTACAAAAGAGGGTGTCACTCGGCGGGCGCTGCGAGTGGGAGATGTGTTTCAAGATTGTGTGGAGTATGGATTGTTGAAAGAGGAATGGACAAACCGCACATAAAGAACGAGATCTTCCAGCGCCAACTAAGTTGGGGGATCTTTTTCATCTGCACAAAAAGCACCATAACCAACGTTAGGAGCGATAAAATGAATACACTAAAATGGTTTCTAAGCTACATTAGTACATTATTAACATTAACAGTTATTACTACAATGATTGATCTCTTTTCCGGGAGTATGCGACCGAGCCTATCAGATCCCTCCAATCTTCAATATTACTTTTTCGTTTCGGTCATTTTAAGTACAATGGCCGCATTCCTGCCTTTTCTAAGCGTAATCGGTACACTTATTGGTGAAATGGTCTTCCGGTGGCTACCAGATAAAACATTATCTATAGGAAACGCCATGATCTTTTTATTCATAGGTATATTATTCCCATTACAAATAAGCACTATAATGGATAACCTCTGGACACTTCTAACTTTCACATCAGATGGCTGGCTTGGCATTGCAATATGGGTCGCAGGAGGATGTATCATCGCGCTTATCTTGACGAAAATTCCTTTTCAGAAATCACTACCTATCATGTTCCTATTTATTCTTCCCGTTGCTATTGTACTGATAAAAACCCGCTTTCAACTATGGGATTCATGGGTAATTAGTATCTGTTTCTCTATGTTCATTGGCACGGCGCTCTTCAATTTAATTAAATCACAGGGAAAAAACCCATTACCACTCTCATTGGTGGCGATCATCGCTGGGCTCATTACACTATTCTCTTCATTTGGAGCAGACTTTGTCCATATTGGGATACTAATCTTTATTTGCTTCTCCTCAATCTTATTCTACTTGTTTAGAACATGGTTCGAGAAAGTGCTAGAGGGAAAAAGCTCCATTGCACTCGATATTTTCAAGCGTAGAAAAACGTCCTAAATATTTATAAAAGTCCATTCACTCATGCCCTCAAGCAAACTGCGCGAGGGCTGTTTTCAACCCTTTATTCTTCCTCCCTCACCCCCTCAAACACAACTCGTTGCCGCAACCACACTGGATCCTTCTCACCTTTCTTTTTCACAAAAACAGGCTCTTCCTTCCGGCGTACTGGCTTATAGCCCGCTTGCCTCATCCTTTCAAGACAGTCACTAACTGTTTCATGTTCTTCTACTTCAAACGTTTGCTTTCTCGATTTCATTATCCACACCCTCTCCTATATTTAGTTTAGCATATATGCACGTTCAGTTCCTGATACGCCCTACTGGATAAACGACACATTTTTTCATAAATGCTTCATTCGTCTAACACTTGTCCACTCGTTTACACATATCCTATTTTATTGATAGAAATAGGAGGTGAATAGTGATGATGAAAAAAATCTTCTGTAGTCTCTTATTACTCATTTCAACCGTTGGATCCGCTTCCTATGCTCACGGTCCTGGTGAACACCTTACAGATGACCATGAAAGTGCTGTACCTCATGTAAATCCCGGACATCTTGAAGGTAACCTCGATGGCCTAAATCACACTGAGAAAGATGTGCCAGCTGATGAATACGTGCCACAGTTTCTCAACCAATTGATCCTTATCGAAACAAGTGGTGCTTACGATCAACAAGAAGCCAACAATATGGTCAATAGACTTCAACAAATTGATGAGCAACTTCTCTACGCACTCTATATTCGCAATATCCGTATTAAACTCATTAATTTCCCCATTACGCATTTACCAGAATACGCTCATTTACGTGGCATAGTCCCACGAGGCTGGGAGGGAACTGGATACACGTGGGATCATGTCCCAGGCATTGGCGGTAATCCAGCAGTTGCGCGGATTGGTTATAGTGACTACGGCAATATGCACACTTCAATTAACCTGGAATTACACGAAGTCGCGCATGCCATTGACATCTATGTATTCGGTTATATTAGTTACTCTACACTTTTCCGCCAAATTCATGCTTATGAACGATTCTCATTCTCGAATAGCTCTTACTATGCTTACCCAGAAGAATATTTTGCGGAAACTTTCGCTTACTATTATCGTAGCCCCCAATCACGGCAAACATTGTACAACCGTGCACCATACACGTACTGGTTCATTCAAACTTTAACTTCACGCCTCTACTAATTAACTGACTCGTTCACACAAAAAGGGACAGCCTCTCATCGCTGTCCCTTTTCACTATACGTATTTCATCTCATCCAATTACTTATGAAACACGCGACCTCGTTCATCAATATAGCGATGTTCAATCACCGTCCGCTCAAACGTCTTACCACTTTTCGTCTTTCCTTTCACATTCATCGTCAACGTTTGAGAGGTGTTGCGTTTTAATGGTGCTACATCACCTGCCGCTCCCCCCATTTTCATATTGGTTGCAACCAGCTCATCATTCACATATAACGTATAACTCGTTTCGTCTTCGTTGACCACATCTTTAGATTGAGACATGCTCACCATGCCATTTGTTCCAGCAATCTCAATATTAGGAGAGATCCCTCCTTCAATTGTTGTGATGGCAAGAAAGCCTGTATCCGTTTGTTCGTCTTCGCTATGCATCGCAATAGACCATTCGCCTTCTACCGGTTCATCCACTGCAAATACATGCGTATAAGCACCTTCAAAGACACTACCTTCTGTTTCTTCATACACATCGCTTACCGACACATTGACACCTGACGGAGAAATTAACGTTGCTTCCTTTAACTCTTCACTCGCTAAAAGAGACAGTGTCATTTTTGATACTTCATCTTCAACAAAAAATTGTGCTGTCCCTTCTGCTAGAAACTCCCCGCCACGCATAATGTTAGCGCTTTCATATTCTTCCTCAACAAATGATCCTGACTGAACATGCCCACGTAACTGTTCACGGATGTATGGGAAAATGAGGTAACCTGTTTTCATACCATAATGATCCCATGCACGAGAAGCAATTTCTTGAGAGTATGGCAAACGTGAACTTTGAACCGTTACAGCACCATCATTCGGACCAAAAGAAGATAAATATAAACCACCAAAAAACAACTCTGAACCAAACGAACCCCACGATGTCCCTGACAACGTATACACTGGAATGTCACTATTGCGGGCAAGTGGATCGGTTTGGGCTCGGAAATGCGCCATATCTCCCGTTCGAAGCGATGCGGTTGCTTCATTGCGCTGCCCAATGATCGCCGCTAACCAACCTGCCCAACTGCTGAAAGCGAGATCTGCTAACGGACTACCATAATGTGGGCTACCTAGCGTAATGATCTTCTCTACATAAGGTGTTGCACCATAGTGTAACAAAGCTGATTGCATATCAACGCCGCCTTTACTATAGCCAACAACAACGATTTTCTCACCAAAATAGCGATGCATTTCTGCTAACTTGCGGCTTAATAATTCCCCATTCGTCCACATAGAACGATCAGGATGTAAATTAATAAATGCTGTAGGGTGCCCAGCTGCATAGGCTTGGTCATACATGTCATTTTGTTGAAACCAAGTTGATGATGATCCACCTAAACCATGCACAAACAACACAGGCGCTTTTGTCTCTCCTGAAGGCGTTGCACCAACAAACCAAGTTCCTACTGGCACGCTTGGATCTGGGAAAAACTTCCCTTGGATACTAGGCATTGCCTCCACACGTGCAGAAGGCACCAAGAGCAACCAAACACAACAAAAAAGAAGCACCAATTTTAAACCTTTCAAATCATCAGCCTCCTAAGTATCAAACTATTTCTATAGTAAGCGCTTACATTATCTTCTGTCAAGGGTTTTCGTGTAAAATTCATGTGAAGATGAGATTGCTTAAATCAATATCATTCCTGAATGATTTCTTACTGCTCCAATGATATACTAATAAAAAATGAGCGATCAAGCACCCCACCGAAACAGAAAGGTTAGATATCCATGCAAAGTAACCCTCAAACATTAATTGTCGTCTCCGTTGCCGCGGAAAAAGAAGCGATATTAGCCGGGCTTGGCAGAGACGACACATTCGATGTCATCATTGGCGGTGTCGGTATTGCCCAAGCTGCTGCACATACGGCAAAGAAACTGCGCGAAAAGACATATGACCGCGTCATCAATATGGGCATTGCCGGTGGATTTGAAAATAAAGCACCAGTTGGATCGATCGTTGTCGCAACAAAGATCATTTCCCCGGAAATAGGCGCAGAAGCACCTGATCATTTCCTCACAATCGACGAACTTGGCTTTGGTACGCATATATTTTCTTCACCTAAAGAAGAAATGACGCGAATTAGCGCCACGCTCTCCAAGACGAACAGCGTGACAACGGGCGCAATTATTAGTGTCATGACGGCAACAGGGACACAAGAAACAGCACAAGCACGATTACAAGCCATTCCTCATGTTGTTGCAGAAGCAATGGAAGGATACGGTGTGGCCACCGCCGCAGCGTTATTTCATTGTCCTGTCTTTGAAATACGCGCCATCTCTAATGTTGTTGGCATCCGTGACCTCTCGACATGGCGTTTTAAAGAAGCATTTGCTGCACTGACAAAAGCAGCAACCGCCTTAAAGGAGTTGTATGAACGATGAACATCGCTTTTTCCCCTTGTCCAAACGATACCTTCATTTTTTATGCATGGGTACATGGAAAAATCACTGGTGTTTGCCCACCCGAAGTGACATATGCCGACATTGAACAGACGAATGATTGGGCCGTCAATCAAATGGGTCCCGACATCTTAAAAATTTCCTATGCCACATTGCCATCGGTGTTAGAACATTATCAACTCATTCCTTGCGGTGGTGCACTAGGACGCGGCTGCGGCCCCCTCATCTTAACAAAGTCGAAGCAATCAGCCGCGTCGCTCAAGCAGCAAACCATTGCCGTGCCAAGTGAACGTTCTACTGCCTACTTATTGTTTCGGCTTTGGGCAAAAAAACATCTCGGCCATGAGTTAGGACGTATTGTCGTCATGCCGTTTACAGACATTATGCCCGCCATCGAGGCTGGCATTGTGGATGCTGGGCTCGTCATCCACGAAGCGCGCTTTATTTATCACACGTACGGCCTACATTTATTACAAGACCTTGGCTTGTGGTGGGAAGAAGAAACCGGGCAACCGATCCCGCTTGGCGCCATTATTGCGAAACGTCACCTTGACCGCGATCTTATCATTCGTACAATCACTGAATCTGTTCGTTATGCATGGGCCCAACCGCAAGAGACAATGCCATATGTCCTCAAACACGCCGAAACACTGACGAGTGATGTGGCAAGTGCGCACATCGAGTTGTATGTCAATCACTTTACCGAGCAGCTTGGCGAAGATGGATACGAAGCAATTGAAACATTGCTCGGACGTGCTGCTGCGGCCGGGCTTGTGCCCGCCTTCAATCCCGCTCAACTACGGTCATAACAAACACACCCGCTCACATCATTGTGAGCGGGCAAGTGGCGCAAGTATTATTGCTTCGTATAAGCGATAATTGCATCACGTAACAATACCGCACCATTTGGTACCATGTCATTATAATACGCAGCAAACCGTTCATCAGCGACATACATCTCAGCTAACCCGGCATGCGCCTCTTTCGTGTAGTCTTTCCACGTATACATGAGCCACGCGCGATGTGCTTCGGCAAGTGCCAACTTCGCACGCTCGTCATCTGAAGTCTCACTTACTTTTTTCAACAACTCCTGCACCCGCACCGCTTCGGCTTGCATTCCTTCATAGTCCGCCCGTGACATCTGCAACATTTTCTCATTGGCAGCATCTACGACGTCATCACCATACTTATCACGCACTTCCTTAGCATACGTTTCTTCATTGACAGCCACAAGCTTTTCTTTAAACGCTGTAAATTTTTGCTCATCTTGCATTGTTTCTCCTCCTTCCTTACTTTTTATCGTTTGCTCAACCGTTTCAATTAAGCGATTCAAGCGATCGCGCTCTTGCCGCAAGTTTTTCTCATGCGCACAAAGTGCGGCGACTTCATCAAACTGTGGATCGGTTAAAATGGCACGAATCGTCTCTAAGCTCACATCAAGCTCACGATAAAACAAAATGTGTTGCAGCAAATCAACTTGTTTTTGCTCATAAAAGCGATAGCCAGCGTCATTGATATAAGCTGGTGGTAGTAACCCAATTTCATCGTAATATCGCAACGTCCGCGTACTCACCCCTGCTAATTGCGCCAGCTGTTTAATTGAATAAGCCATTTTTCACCTCCCACTACTGTTATCCTATACTTTGACGTAACGTCAAGGTCAATACTTTTTTAAATTTATTTTTTAAGATGTTGACCTTTTCTATGATGACGCATACGACCGGTGATGAACGGACAAGCTATTTCCGACTACAGAAAGAACCCGAGGTGATGCACATGTCTCATGTCTTATCCGTCAGTACATACGATCCGCCTTATGTTTTCGAGCAATCCGATACAGCGGCATTAGCAAAACAATTATTTGCTGATCACTTTCCCGATATTGATCGCCTTTTAAATGTGTTTGCGAATGGTGAAATTAAACAACGACATTTTTCTGTTCCCTTCACATGGTTTAAAGAGGATCATTCCCTGCAAGAGCGCAACGATTTATATATTAAACAAGCAACGGCGTATGGGCGTGAAGTCGTGACCCGCTGCCTTTCTCATCCTGCCCACTTAAACCGAACGATTGAACCACGTGAAATTGATGCGATGATTTGTGTTTCTAGTACGGGCATGTCTACGCCGTCACTCGACGCCCGCATCATGAATCAATTACCCTTCTCACCACATACAAAACGGATCCCTTTGTGGGGACTCGGCTGTGCCGGTGGGGCGAGCGGACTAAGTCGGGCCTACGAATATACAACGGCGTTTCCAAAGTCAGCTGTGTTGCTTGTTTGTATAGAATTATGCGGATTAACCTTTCAAAAACAAGACCCGTCCAAAAGCAACTTAATTGGCACATCTTTATTTGCCGATGGCGTTGCCTGTGCCCTTATTTGCGGCAAGGAATCGCCCTTAAAAAACGCGGCCACGGAAACCACTTTACCAACCATCCAGGCAACCCAGTCAACACTCATGCCTGACTCTGAAGAGGTAATGGGCTGGGATGTGAAAGACAGTGGACTACACGTTGTCTTTGCTAGAAGCATTCCTCATATTGTAGAGAGTTGGCTCAAAGATAATGTGGAAAACTTTTTAGCTGCCTCTGAAAAGACGGTCGATGATGTGGATCATTTCATCGCTCATCCTGGTGGCAAGAAAGTCATTACTGCGTACGAAAAAGCACTTGGTTTTTCAAGTGAGATGACCGCCACTGCCCGCCACGTTTTGCAGCATTATGGAAACATGTCGTCACCAACCGTGTTATACGTCTTAAAACGTTGCTTAGAGATGCCGCACCAAGTTGGCGAGTCAGGGCTTGTCGCCGCACTCGGGCCAGGGTTTTGTTCGGAATTATTATTACTGGAATGGATGGGGGATTAATGATGACCATTGCCTACATGATTATTGGACTTCTCATCGCACAACGCCTCGTAGAAGTGCTCGTTGCCAAACGAAATGAACGATGGCTAAAAGCACATGGCGGTATTGAAATTGGTGCGCGCCACTACCCATTCATCGTTGGTTTGCACGCCCTCTTTTTTGTAAGCTTAATAGCTGAAGTACGCTTTACGGACGTATCTTGGCAGGCATGGACGTTCATCCCCCTCGTCATTCTCGTCGGTGCACAAGTGATTCGTATTTGGGCGCTTTCGTCTCTCGGGAAATTTTGGAACACAAAAATTATTGTCCTTCCCGGGGCAAAGGCGGTCACAAAAGGACCTTATCGTTTCATTCGTCATCCAAACTATGTCGTTGTCATATTAGAAATTGCTTGTATTCCGTTGTTATTTCAAGCTTACATGACCGCAATCACCTTTTCTCTTGCAAATGGGGTGATCCTTTACATTCGCATTCGGAGTGAGGAACAAGCGTTACTTACTGAATCAGCTAATTACGCAACAAAATTCCAAGGGAAAAAAAGATTTTGGTTTTTTTAATAAAAAGGGTTGCTTATATCTGAAAGCATCGTGTACAATGTAAAAAAGCTTGACATTTTATAAACAGGAGGTGAGACCGATGCAAAAAAACAACATTCAAACAACTACTTCACAATCACATAGACGAGCGGTCTCACTGCAAATTATTTGTGTTCTATAACAACTTTGCACAACAGGCCGCATGTTACTTGCGCCGCACATACATAACCGTTTATTCAGACGTTGTGGCTCCGTCGCAACGTCTTTTTTGTGTTTGTATGTAAGAAAACAAAGAGAAAAATGAACAAAAACCCTTACAGAGAGAAGTGAAAACAATTGTTAAGAGTATTAAAACAACTATCTTGGTTTTTCAAAGAACATAAGAAACGCTATATACTGGCGATATCGATTTTGATTTTTGCTGGCTTTATAGTGCTTATCCCGCCCCAACTGACTGGCTATGCGATTGATCAGTTCCAACAAGGGGCATTAACAGGTACACGAGCAACATTACTTGCCGTTTCCCTACTCATACTTTCACTCACTATTTATGGACTTGACTTCGCCTGGGCGCATCGTATGTTTGGGGGCAGCCTTTTACTCGGACGAACACTGCGTTCCCGCCTGATGCGTCACTTATTTCGGCTAGACATCCCCTTTTTTGAACAACAAAAAACGGGTGATTTGCTTGCGCGTGGCACAAATGATATGAAAGCGATCTCGATGACAGCAGGGTTTGGGATTTTTACCCTTGTCGATTCAACTGTTTGGATGCTAACTCTTTTAATTGCGATGGCATGGCTCATTGATTGGAAACTGACGTTAGCAGCTGTTTTGCCACTCCCAATTGTGGCCATCTCGGTAGCCTACCTCGGAAAACTCATTCACGTCCGATTCACAAAAGCACAAGGTGCTTTTGGCGACTTAAATAACCGCGTACTAGAGTCTGTTTCTGGCATGAGAGTGATTCGCGCTTTCCGGGGTGAACGACGAGACGAAACCCAGTTTAAAGCTGACAGCACCGACGTGTACAATTATTACTTACAAGTAGCTCGCATTGAATCTTTTTTCGCACCGGTTGTCAGTTTTGCTGTTGGTTTAAGTTACGTTATTTCTCTTGGATATGGTGCTTACCTCGTTTTTCATCAGCAACTCACGCTCGGTCAAATTGTCACGTTTAATTTATATTTGGGGATGTTAATTTGGCCAATGTTCGCACTTGGAGAGCTCATTAACGTCATGCAACAAGGTGGCGCTTCTTACAATCGGGTTCGGGAAACGCTGGCCGCAAAAAAAGCCGTTCACACGCCAGAAAATGCCTTATCACTTGGCGGACACGCACCGATTGTTTTTGACAATGTTTCTTTCTCCTACCCTGAAACAAAAGAATACCAACTAAAACACCTTTCTTTCACCATTCACCAAGGCGAAACGATTGGGATTGTTGGTAAAACAGGGAGTGGGAAATCTACACTCATTAAACAATTGCTAAAATTTTATCCGTATGGAGAAGGAACAATGACCATTGCTGGTACGCCTTTATCCGATGTCCATCAGCAAGATATTCGCGCCCTTATTGGCTATGTCCCACAAGATCACGTGCTATTTTCGCAAACAGTTCGGGAAAATATCTTATTTGCGGCTAAAGAGGCCAATGAGTCTGATCTACAACGGGCCATCGAAACGTCATCTTTCAAACAAGACCTGGCATTTTTACCGAAAGGATTGGACACGAAGGTTGGTGAAAATGGTGTGTCCCTCTCCGGTGGACAAAAGCAACGCATTTCCATTGCTCGGGCACTCATTAATGACCCCGACATTCTCATTCTCGATGACTCGTTGTCCGCTGTCGACGCCAAAACGGAAGCGGCCATTACACGCAGTATCCAACAAGAACGGGCCGGAAAAACAACCATCATTACGACACACCGAATTTCTGCCATTACCCATGCCGATCACATTATTGTGCTTGATAACGGACAAATGATCGCTCACGGCACACACGAAGCACTTATGGCTGAAAATGGCTGGTATGCTGAACAAGCGCGCCACCAAGCAGTCGAGTAATCGACCGCGAAAGGAGGAAACCAAAAATGAGTACAGAAAAACGATTATTATCCTACGCTTTAAAATGTAAAGGCACCATTATTTTTGCGCTAGTGATGCTTTCCATTGCCGTTGCCGCCGAGCTCACAGGACCATTCATAGCGAAGAAAATTATTGATGACCATATATCCGGCATTGAACAACCATGGTACGAAACAGATAAAGGGGAACATGCTGTCGCTTACAACGGAACCTACTATACACGGGCAGCCTACCTCGATCCAGCAGATCATACAAATAGTCCTGTCCAAATTATGCAAATTGGGACGCGGTTTTTCTTTACAGACCAGCCGTTACCAACAGAAGGTGAACGCTCGTTTGAAAATGGCACGCTACGGATTGAAAATGTAGATGGTCTACATGAATCACCTGCTATCCAATTATCAACCACTGATGTCGTCGCCTTTTATGAGCCAGAAATCGGTCCAATTATGACCTTAATTCTATGGTTCCTTGGCATCATCGTTGTCGCTTCTTTTTTCAAATACGGGCAAAACTACTATTTACGTAAGGCAGCGAACTTAATTATTTTACGGATGCGAAATGATGTTTTTGCGCACCTCTCACGTGTACCGGTCCGGTTTTTTGATCATCAACCGGCTGGAAAGATTGTTGCCCGAATTACAAACGATACCGAGGCAATTAGACAACTGTACACGACCGTGCTGGCAACCTTTTTCTCCAGTACCATTTATATTTTCGGCATTTACATCGCCCTGTTTCTCCTTGATGTCCGTCTAGCACTCATCACGCTTGCGCTGTTGCCAATCTTATTCATCTGGTTCAAACTGTACCGCAAATATGCGAGTAAATTCAATCGCGCCATTCGGGCCAAAAACGCCGACATTAATGCAAATATGAATGAATCCATTCATAACATGAATATTATTCAAGCGTTTAATCAAGAGCAGGCACGCATGTCGGTGTTTGAAAAAGACAATCTCGCACACTATCATCTGCAAAAGAAATTACTGACATTAAACACGTTGACTGCCTTCAGTCTCTCGGATTTGTTAAAAAACATCGTTTTCGTTGCACTGATCTGGTATATAAGCGGCGGCACCGGGGGGCTGCTTACCCTCGGAGTGTTATACGCTTTTGTTGACTACATTAATCGTTTATTTGCGCCGGTCTCACAAATGGTCATGCAACTGACAACATTAGAAGAAGCGCGCGCCTCAGGCACACGCGTATTTGAATTAATGGATGAGACAGGTACCGACGTTGATGATGAGACCATTTCACGTCCAAAAGGACTTGTGACTTTCGACGATGTCTCTTTCTCTTATGACGAAGAAGAGTATGTGTTAAAAAACTTAACTTTCACTGTCCAACCTGGTGAGACAGTCGCTCTTGTCGGACATACTGGTAGCGGCAAAAGTTCCATTATGAACCTATTATTCCGTTTCTATGATCCCCAGTCAGGAACGATTAACATTGACAGCGTCAATACAAAAACGATTTCACCGCAAGCGCTGCGGGCCCATATGGGCATCGTTTTACAAGAGCCGTATTTATTTTCTGGCACGATTGCTTCCAACATTGCTTATGGAAAACCAGACGCAACGCGGGAAGAAATTGAAACAGCGCTTCGTCTCGTTGGTGGAGAGAATGTTTTTCCTAATATGAAAGACGAACTAGATAGTGTTGTCACCGAAAAAGGGAGTACACTCTCCAGCGGCCAACGGCAAATTATTAGCTTTGCCCGTGCCTTACTTGCCGATCCAGCAATTCTAGTGCTAGATGAAGCAACATCAAGCATTGACACGGAAACAGAACGTTTGATTCAAACCGGGATTACATCATTAAAGCACAACCGGACGACGTTTGTGATCGCCCATCGCCTATCTACTATTCAAGATGCCAATCAAATTATTGTCCTCGATAAAGGACAAATCATTGAACACGGCACGCATGAATCGTTGCTACGTGCGGGCGGGACGTATGCCCATATGTATGAACTGCAACAAGGGCAAGCAGGCTAACCAAAAATAAAAACCATGCGCGTCACCTAAACAAGGGAACGCGCATGGTTTCATTTTGCTAGTACAACCGGCAGCTTGTGTAACCCACGGATGACCAAACTTTTCCGCCATGATAATGCCTCTTGGTCAACCGCCAGTTGCATATTTGGGAACCGCTCTAATAACATTGTCAGAGCGATCTCGCCTTCGAGTCGAGCAAGGGGCGCACCAAGACAGTAATGAATACCCGATCCAAATGCTAAGTGTGGACTTTTCTCCCGCGTCAAATCAAGTGTATCTGGTGTCGTTATCCTCTTCTCATCATGAGCTGCCGAAGCGAGCGAGGCAATGACCATATCCCCTTTTTCAATTTGCTGCCCGATAAATGTAAACGATTCTTTTGCCCACCTCTCAGTGCTAAATTCAACCGGACCATTATAGCGTAACAGCTCTTCTAAGGCGGCTGGCACACGCGCCGGGTCTTGTTGTAACCTTTCCCATTCTTTCCGGTGCGTTAATAATGCATGTACACTATTACCGATTAAATTGACCGTCGTTTCATGTCCAGCAACAATGAGTAACATGATGACACCAATAAGTTCCTCTGTTGACAAGCGATCACCTTCTTCTTCTGCACGAATGAGTTCAGAAACCATATCCTCGCGCGGATTGTCACGTCTATGTGTAATAAGCGCAACTAAATATTCACGAAACTCCTCCAACAACGCCATCATCTTTTGCTCACCTGATGTATCTTCTGCAAGATCAACAAGTGCATGTGACCACACTTGAAAGCGATCACGGTCAGCAGCAGGCACACCGAGCAATTCACAAATCACAATGATAGGTAATGGAAAAGCATACGCCTCAATTAAATCAACTTCCTGCTTACCTTCCATCTGATCAGCCAACTCCCTGGCAATCACTTCAATCCATGGGCGTAAGTTCGCAATCGCACGTGGGGTGAATGCTTTTTGCACGAGCATCCGTAAGCGCCGATGATCTGGAGGATCGACAAATAGCATACTATTTCCCATTAATACGGTCCCGTATTCATCGGCATTATCAAAAACAGCATGCGCATTTTTGCTAAAACGCTCTTCTTTCAATACTTTCTCCACTGCCTCATACGTATACGCCATCCATACTTCGTCACCATAAGGCAACTTTGTCTTCGCAAAACTTGTTTCTGCTCTTACCTCTTTATAGCGGGCATACGGACATTGATGAAAACGATCTGAAAACAATTCAATCATCGTCTTATTGGCCACGAAATCCCTCTTTTCAACTTCATATTATCTATCAAACGCTTATCATCCATATTCGAGAAAATGAGGAGAGATCCTTTTTTGTTCCGCATTTGTTTACGATATACTCTTTACACGGGGCAAGGTTTATCGTAAGCTATTGAAAGAGGGGGTGAGTCTAAATGACACACGATGAATTTCGCGCACTGTTACGCGAATTTAAACAGGAATTCAAACAAGAGCTGAAGCAGGAATTGCAGCAAGAATTGAAACAGGAATTGAGTCAGGAATTGAAACAGGCAATGGATACGCAATCTAAAAAAATCATGGTTTCATTCAAACAAGAAATAAAGAAAGAAATGGATGTCCATTCCAAACAAGTCATGGTCGCCTTTCAAGAAATGCAAGCGCACACGGACAAGCGATTCGAACACATGGAAAAACGGACAGATGAACGCTTTGATCGTGTCGAGAACGATATAAAAGCGCTCAAAAATGATCTGCAAACATTTAAAATTCATGTCAATACCCGCTGTGATCATACTGAACAAGATATCCAACATTTAAAAGCTGACGCGTGGGAAACAAAGAAACACGCCGAATTCGCTAGAGAAAAAATTATTGATCATGACGAGCAGATCTTCATCTTACGTAAACAAGCCACCAACCTCGTTTAGCCTCTCACTTATTTAATCCCATTTAACAAAAAAAAGCAGCGCCGCCTGCTTGAAAGCAGACGCCGCTGTCACGTATTTTATGCCATCACTTTACACATATCGCGTGTAAACTCAACTGGATCCTCTAACGGTAAACCTTCCATCAACAATGCTTGGCTGTACAGTAAGTTTGTATAGAGGGCTAACTTATCTTCACCTTCTTCAAACGCTTTTTGTAACGCCGCGAATACTTCATGGTTCGGGTTTAATTCCAACACTTTTTCGGCCTTCACTTGCTGGTTTTCTGGCATCGCTTGCGCTTGCAACACTTTTTCCATCTCAATCGTGATCTCACCTTCTGCTGCTAAGAAAACCGGGTGTGTTTTTAACCGCTTCGATGCACGTACGTCCTTCACTTTACCTGCAAGGAATTCTTTCATCTTCGCAAATAGTTCGCTGTGATCGTCGTTATCTGTTTGCGCTTCCTTCTCATCCTCATCAATCTTTAAGTCCGCACTAGAAACAGAGGCAAACTCTTTTTCTTCGTATGAGCGTAGCGTCTTAATCGCAAATTCGTCTACATCTTCGGTGAAGTAAAGAATTTCATAGCCTTTGTCTGCGACCATTTCTGTTTGTGGCAACTTCTCAATTCGCTCGTACGATTCACCTGTCGCATAATAAATTTGCTTCTGGTCTTCTTTCATACGCGACACATAGTCCGCAAGTGAAACGAGCTTCTTCTCCGTTGAAGAGTAGAACAAGAGCAAGTCTTGCAAGTCCTCTTTATTCGCACCGAAATCGCTATACACACCGAACTTTAGCTGGCGCCCAAAAGATTTATAGAACGTCTCGTATTTTTCACGATCTTTTTTCAACATCGTCTTCAACTGGCTCTTAATTTTTGCCTTAATGTTTTTCGCAATCAGCTTTAACTGACGATCATGTTGCAACATCTCACGGGAAATGTTTAACGACAAGTCTTCGGAATCAACCATGCCTTTCACAAAGCTGAAGTAGTCTGGGAGGAGATCACCGCACTTCTCCATAATTAAGACACCATTTGCATACAGCTGAAGTCCTTTTTCATATTCTTTCGTGTAAAAATCAAACGGCGTGTTTTCCGGAATGAATAAAATGGCATTATAACGAACCGCCCCATCCACACTGACATGCACATGTGTCAATGGTTGATCAAAACCATATCGCTGATCTTGATAAAATTGTGTATAATCATCATCCGTTAACTCACTTTTATTTTTACGCCAAATTGGCACCATGCTATTAATCGTTTGTTCTTCCGTGTACTCCGTGTAACCTTCTTCGTCCCCTTCTTTCGGCTTGCTCATCGTAACATCCATTTTAATTGGGTAGCGAATGAAGTCGGAGTATTTTTTAATAATCGCTTTTAAGCGGTACTCTTCAAGGAACTCATCGTAGGATTCTTCCTCTGTATTTTCTTTCAGTTTCAATGTTACAATCGTTCCAACTGTATCTTTTTCTGTCGGCGCAATCGTATAACCGTCCGTACCGTTTGAATGCCATTTGTACGCTTCTTCACTGTCGACAGAGCGACTAATGACCGTCACTTCATCGGCAACCATAAAGGCCGCATAAAAACCAACACCAAATTGACCGATAATATCGTGGCCATCTTTTAACTCATTTTCTTTCTTAAATGCCAATGAACCACTTTTTGCAATCGTGCCCAGGTTTTCTTCCAACTCCGCTTTCGTCATGCCGATCCCAGTATCTTCAATCACAAGTTCGCGGTTTTCTTTGTCGGCTCGAATATAAACCGCATAATGATCTTGATCAAATTCAAGTGCCTCATCCGTTAGTGAGCGATAATACATTTTGTCAATCGCATCACTTGCATTTGAAATGAGTTCCCGCAGGAAAATCTCCTTTTGGGTGTAAATGGAGTTAACCATCATTTCTAGTAGTCTCTTTGATTCTGCTTGAAACTGTTTCTTTTCCATCAATAAAACGCTCCCCTCAATCTTGTTCATTACAATTAGCACTCTAACATCGAGAGTGCTAATTGAACCTATCTATATTGTACTAAATTTTACAGACGCGTCAATGGGTTCCTTTAAAAATGATTGATATTCACATTTCTACATGCTGACTAAGAAACGCCCATACGTTTTCATGATACGCATCCGGGGCAGCAAACATCGATCCGACATGATTGGCACCAGGCACAACCCATAACTCTGCCCGTCCATTGGCAGCTTCATACAGCTCTTTAGCCATTTCTGTTGGTACTAACACATCTTGATCACCATGAATGAGAAAGAGAGGCGGGGTGTCTTTTTCGACTTGGGCAATCGTTGACGCTTCACCAAATGTGTATCCCGCACGGAAATACGTCATCATACTACTCAAATCAAGCAACGGGAAGCGGGGGACATGAAATAGTTCTTGCATTTGATGTGCCAATTCTTCTTTTACAGATGTGTACGCACTATCAGCAATGACTGCTTTTACTTGGTCAGGTAAATCTTCACCGGCGGTCATGAGTGCTGTTGCCGCCCCCATTGACTGGCCATGTATGACAATTTGCGCTGCTCCCTTTTCGGCAATTAGCTGCTGAATCCATGTTGACTGGTCCAAACGTTCATGCCAACCGAAACCAACGTAATCGCCTTCACTCTGTCCATGTCCTCGCGCATCCGGCAAAAAGACATCATACCCTTGTTCCAAATACATTTGCGCAAGCAGGCCCATCTCCTCCCGGTCGCCACGGTACCCATGTAACAATACAGCCACTTTCCCAGTATCGACTTCATTTTGCAAGTAACTTGCCCGCAAGACTAAACCGTCAAAAGACTGTTGCTCCATTTCTTCCGTGGGCTGGTTGCGTAGCCACTGTCTACCTTGTTCAAACATCGCTAGCATTTCCTCAAATGTTTTTCGTGCTTCAACCTCATCATCATCGTCTGGAGAATCCATATCACCTGCATACACTTGTACGTGCTTTGCATCACGAGCAACCGCCATGTTATACATATACCAACTTGCTGTAAACAAGGCTGCTAGCACCAGTGTAAACGTAATTGCGATCACCCACAGCAGGATTTTTGTCCGTCGTTTCATCTTTCAACTCCTTTTATCTCGTTCTTTCTTCAGTAGTTTGAACCATTCTATCCTTATCATTCTTGACTTTGCTACAAACAACCACACTGGCTCATACAACGTATTTTTTTCGCCAAACAAACCCGTACGATAAGATTTGCACAACGGATAAACTAAGGACAATGAAAATAGGGTATGCAGGAATGATGGTTTCAACAAAAGGATATATGAACAACAACACAACTAGAAATGGGATTGCGATATACATGCTCAGATAAGCAGCACGACACGCCGCCGTGGTGATCTTTTGTTCTCGTTCGTCTGTCTCATAAAATTCCGGCGGCAATAATAGAATGGCCTTTAACGAGACACCCATTTGCCGCTTCATTCGCGTCAACACAAATGATATTACGACCGCATACAACAAAAATAACATACAAGGCACGCCGTTGATTGTCACTTCCCAATGATCAGGTTGTAGACGAATCACTTCTGCTAACTGTTGAGCCACTTCGTAGAAAGTAGCAAATGTCCATCCTGCAAGTATTACCGTCACAATATGAAACGTGATCATCATCCACCATTTCATCTTATTCATCCTCTCTCAATATAAATACCTCTTCCACTGACAAGCCAAATTGACGTGCAATTCTTATTGCAAGAACCAAGGACGGTGAATAGCTACCTTTTTCTAGCGCAACAATTGTCTGTCTTGTCACATGTACTGCCACTGCCAATTCCTCTTGCGTCATCCGCTTTTCTGCTCGCAATAAACGTACGTGATTTTCAATCACTACCAACACCTTCTTCAACATCATAATCCATGGCTACATTGTAAATCATACCATACATTATGTAAAGTTAAGTATTCATTTTATAAAGAAAAAAAAGTGCTGCCCCAATGGAGAGGCACCACTTATTTATTCCCTTCTTTTTTACGATGCTTTTGGCAATACTAACGTATCACCTGGGTAAATTAAATCTGGGTTTTTAATGTCTGGATTAAGCGCATGAAGTGTTGTCCAAAGCACATTGTACTTCATCCCAATCGCAAACAACGTGTCTCCAGATTGAACGACATACGTACCTGCCGGTGCTTCTTTCTTATCTTCTTTGTCTTTCTCTAAACCCTTCTTGTCATCCGCTTCTTGCTTGTCTACTGCCTCTTCCGTCATCGCCGCAACTTTGCTACGCTCTTCCACTTTTGGAGAAATCTCACCTTTTTCTTGCAAGTAAGCAATCAGCAATTCATCAAGTGCATTGTACTGACTCACAATCTTTGCATCAACGAGCATGTCATACTCATCGCCACCAGCACCGATAAAGTCATTTGTTGCTAACACATATTTTTTCGCTAAATCAAGCGGTTTACCGGCGATCTCAACGTTGTGAACACGCTCACCCGGTTTTTGCTCAGGATCAAATTGGAATGTCATGCCACTTACATGTGGGAATCCACCACTTGGCTCTGGATAACCTTTCACGCCATTCTCTAGCGCAGCTACAAGTTGTTCTCCCGTTACTTCTTTTGTTATACCAAAGTTACCGAATGGTGAAACAGACACAAGGTCACCTTTTGTAATTTCACCTGCAGCAACGGACGCACGTAATCCGCCACCGTTTGTTAAGGCAATATCTGCACCGGTTGTCTCACGCAGTACATCCGCAACCCAGTTTCCAAGGTTAGTTTCTTTCACACGCACGGATTCACGCTCACCATCTAATTCAACCGCAGTTTTACCAACCACTTCAGATAAGATCTCTGCTTGCGCACTTTCAATCTCATCTAATAACGCAGCCATGTCTTTATCTGGCTCGACTTTCTCGCCTTCTTCACGCGGAATTAAGCGTGCGCTCTTCTCAATCAATTTCTTGTCATCAAACTTTAATTCAACAACACCAAGGTTTTGTACATACTCACCAGCACTTGCAATGAGCGTGTCGTTGTCGGCTTGCATACCTTCTTTTAGCTCTGAATGACTATGACCATCAATGATGACGTCAATGCCTTCAACGTCGGACGCGACTTTCTCACTCGTGTAAGTGCTTGAACCATCTATCCCGAGGTGAGCAACAGCAATAATGACGTCTGCGCCTTTATCTTGTAACAGCGTCACCATCTCTGCTGCTGTTTCAGACGGATCTGCAAATGTGACATCTTTTACGTTGTTTGGGTTCGTTTTAAATGCTGTTTCTGGTGTCGCTAAACCGAATATACCAATCGTTATACCGTTTACATCTTTGACCGTATATGGGTCAAGCAGTGCGTCACCTGTTTTATCGTGCACATTGGCACCTAATATTGGGAAGTCCGCTTCCTCTTTTAATTCAAGTAAGCGATCCATGCCGTAGTTGAAATCGTGATTTCCAGCGACCATCGCATCGTATTCCAGTGCATTTAACGCTTTCATAACTGGCGTACCACGCTCAAGCGTTGCAAAAGTTGTGCCATGAAGCGTATCTCCAGCATCTAGCAACAGGGAGTGCTCGTCCCGTTGTTCCTTTAACAACGTTGCTAGTTTTGCAAAACCGAAACCGTCAAACTCTCCTTCAAACGCGCGACCGTGCATATCATTCGTGTGGAAAATGGTCACCGTCGTCTCTTCAGCCTGTGCAACGTTCGGTACTGCAAACATAGCTAAAAGACACACTAAGGCGCCGACTTGTTTCTTCTTCATTTATAATCACTCCTATGTTCATCATGATGACTAGCATACAACTTTAGTGTAAACGCTTTATAACATTTTTGCAAATCATTTTTAAATATACCTTTATTTACCTTTACAAAGCCACCTCTACACTTGGCATGCATTTTGCATCTAATTTCATGACTCGATTTTTGAAGGAGGCATTTTCATGACAACATCTTACAAACATGAACCATTTACTGACTTTACAGTAGAAGAAAATAAGCAAGCATTACTTGCCGCAGTAAAAGAAGTGGAATCAACCCTCGGTGGTCATTACCCACTTATCATTAATGGAGAGCGCATCGATACAGATAAAAAAATCTCTTCTTATAATCCAGCAAACAAAGCTGAATTAATCGGAACGACTGGTAAGGCAACGCAAGATCATGCTGAACAAGCGATCGAAGCTGCTAGCACCGCGTTTGAATCTTGGCGCAAAGTCGATCCGAAAGAACGCGCGAACATTTTATTCCGTGCAGCCGCGATCATTCGTCGCCGCAAACACGAATTTTCGGCAATGCTCGTAAAAGAAGCCGGGAAGCCGTGGAAAGAAGCGGATGCAGATACAGCAGAAGGAATCGACTTCCTCGAGTATTATGCCCGTCAAATGATTGAACTTGCGGACGGCAAACCAGTCCATAGCCGTGAAGGTGAATTTAATCGCTACATCTATACTCCGACAGGCGTGACGGTCGTTATCTCACCATGGAACTTCGCGTTTGCGATCATGGCCGGAACAACAGTTGCACCGATTGTAACTGGAAACACGGTTGTCTTAAAACCAGCGAGCACCACACCAGTTGTCGCGGCTAAGTTTGTAGAAGTGCTTGAAGAAGCTGGCCTACCGAAAGGCGTTGTCAACTTCGTCCCTGGTAGCGGTAGTGAGGTTGGTGACTTCTTAGTTGATCATCCAAAAACAGCGCTAATCACATTCACTGGTTCTCGTGACGTCGGGACACGCATTTACGAACGGGCAGCGATTGTCCAACGTGAGCAAAACCACTTGAAGCGTGTCATCGTTGAAATGGGTGGCAAAGACACAGTTGTTGTTGATAATGAAGCAGATCTTGAACTTGCGGCGGAATCGATTGTCATTTCAGCTTTCGGTTTCTCTGGACAAAAATGTTCAGCTGGCTCACGTGCAGTCATTCATGCAGATGTGTATGATGAAGTCGTTGAAAAAGTTATTGAGAAAACAAATGCCTTGACAATGGGCAACCCAGCCGAAGCAGACAATCACTATATGGGACCAGTCATTGACCAAGCCGCGTTTGATAAAATCACAAGCTACATCGAGACTGGCAAACAAGAAGGCCGCCTCGTTGCTGGTGGAGACAGTGATAATGCCACGGGCTTCTTTATCCGGCCAACCGTATTCGCTGATGTTGATCCAACAGCACGAATTATGCAAGAAGAAATCTTTGGGCCAGTGCTCGCGATTAGTAAAGCGGCAAGCTATGACGAAGCGCTCGAGATTGCTAACAATACCGAGTATGGCTTAACAGGTGCAGTGATTACAAAGAACCGGGCGAAAATCGAGCAAGCAAAACAAGATTTCCACGTCGGTAACTTGTATTTCAACCGTAACTGTACAGGGGCAATTGTTGGCTATCACCCATTTGGTGGCTTCAAGATGTCTGGTACAGACTCTAAAGCGGGTGGCCCTGACTACCTTGTTTTACACATGCAAGCAAAAACAGTCTCTGAAATGTACTAGTCCCGTGAGGCCAGAAGGTCAGAAATATGATTACAAAATAGACACGCTCATGAAGATTGAGCGTGTCTATTTGTTTAGACATTATTGTCTAATTATACATATGTGTTCAATCAATGTCGATCAATTTCAAGCGCTATATGCTGTCACTCTAAATCCCATTGTTTTATTTTGTTATACAATGTCGCGCGGGAGATGCCGAGTAGTTTTGCGGCGGCTGTTTTATTGCCGAATGTTGTTTGCAATGCTTCAGCAATTCGGCTCTTCTCATCTACTACAGGCGCCGGCTGTGGTGTCGAGTGTAATTGTCGTTGAAACGTTTCTGGCAAATCATGCAGGCGCACCGGTTCATCGGTGTCCCCATTTAAAATAACAACTCGCTCTAATAAATTACGCAACTGCCGAACATTCCCTTCCCATTTTTGTTTCGACAATGTGTACATAACTTCCGGGTCTAGGCGCGGCAATTCTTTATCGTACTTTAAGGCGAACTCTTTTAAAATACACTGGATTAGCGCTGGCATGTCTTCGAGTCGCTCCCTGAGCGGCGGGATATGAATCGAAATGACGTGCAAGCGGTAATAAAGGTCTTCACGAAAACGCCCTTCCTGAATCATTTTCTCAAGTGACCTATTTGTCGCAGCAATAATGCGCACATCAAGCGGCACCGCTTCGTTACCGCCAACAGGGTAATACGCGCGTTCTTGCAAGACTCGTAGCAACTTCACTTGCAGCTCAAGCGGCATTTCGCCAATCTCATCTAAAAATAACGTTCCTCCTTTAGCCGCAGCAAACTTCCCTTGTTTGCCACCTTTCACTGCACCAGTAAACGCACCTTGCACATAACCAAACAACTCACTCTCAAATAATGCCGTCGGAATCGCCCCGCAGTTGATGGCGACAAACGGCGCTTCCTTGCGCGGACTTGCTTGATGAATGCCTTCTGCAAATAGTTCTTTCCCAACGCCACTTTCACCGGTAATTAACACGTTCGCATCGGTCTTGGCAACTTTTGTCGCAAGTGTAATCGCTTGTTGTAATTTTTCACTATGACCAATCACCCGTGAAAAAGGATGCTCGCCAAGATCTGCTTGTGATAAATCATGCAAAGAAGCAGCAGCATGTGACAGTTCATCATTCAAACGGACCACATCGGTAATGTCACGCTCAATCGACATCCCACCAATACACTGATCTCCAATAAAAACCGGGACAGTGCTAACAATCACATGCACATCCGGCTTCGGCTGATTATACGCATGACGTACCGGCTTTTTATCACGCATGACCGTCTGTAACATGAGTGCTTCTTGGTCAAAAAAGTGGTCTAGCGGCTTCCCTTCCACTTCGGCACGCTGCAACTGATAAAGTGACGCCATTTTTTCGTTCAATGCCAGCACATGTCCATGCTCGTCCACAACCGTCACGGCATCATCCATCGTTGCTAGCAATGTTTCATAAAATGTCTCGTATTGCCCGAGCATCGTAGACAATGCTTGAATGAGGTTTTCTGGCGACACATGTCCAGTCACTTCACCTAACTCATTTTCTACATAGATATGAGTTGGGAAAGAAGGCTCACATCCGAGTTCCACAAGGAATGTATCGCCTGACCGTCTAACCGCTCCCGGCGGTACATCACCTGTATAAGGCACCGCAATCTCCTTTAAGCGTACCTTCATCTTATTCCTCCTATACACTTTTAGACACTTTTGTATTCATATATGTATATTTTATACAAGGATGATCAAAAAAGCGAGCATTGTGCACCGACTTCATTTGGCACGCTGATTGCATAGAGAAAAGAAAATCATTCTTATCTTGTTATTTTTTAGGGGGAATTACCGATGGTGTTAGAAAAACCACTCCGCTCATTCTTTATGTTTTTAGCTAAAAATAAAATGTTAAATAAAGCCGCCAAAAAATGGGGCTTAAAGTTTGGCGCCGCTCAAGTTGTCGCTGGACAAACAATTGATGCAGCGATGAACAATGTCCTCAAGTTGAATGAACAAGGCCTCCATTGCACGCTAGATCACCTCGGTGAATTTGTCTTTGATAAAGAAGAAGCACTTGCGTCAACAGAGGCGTGCATTCATGTCCTTCGAGCGATCCACGAATCACAAGCAAAGTGCAACTTATCTTTAAAAATGACCCAACTTGGGCTCGACATTGACGAAGCATTTTGCATTGATAATATGCGCCGTATTTGCGCGGTTGCGAAGCAATATAATATTTTTGTGCGCATTGATATGGAAGACTATAGCCATTGCGTCCAAACGTTAAATATTTTAACCATTCTTCGGGAAGAATTTGATAACGTCGGCACCGTCATTCAAGCGTATTTACACCGTGCGGAAGACGACGTGAAAAACTTAAAAGGAATTCCGCTTCGCCTCGTTAAAGGCGCCTATAAAGAATCCGACGAGGTCGCATTCCAAGACAAAGCGGTCATTGATGATAACTATATGAACATCATTCGTATTCATTTAGACAATGGTAGTTACACTGCAATCGCGAGTCACGACCACAATATTATTGAAAAAGTGAAGGCCTATGCGGAAGAAAACAATATTCCACGCACCCAGTTTGAGTTTCAAATGCTCTACGGCTTCCGCACATCCTTACAAAAAGAACTTGTTGCTGAAGGATACAAAGTGCGCGTGTATGTGCCATTTGGTACGGACTGGTTCGGTTATTTCATGCGCCGTCTTGCTGAGCGACCGCAAAATATTGGCTTTGCTTTGAGAGGATTTTTCTCGAAGTGATGTAGGAAAAGGGGCTGTCCCAAAAGCCCCTGAAAAACAAACTCACTGATTGACGTTTTTGACGTCTGATCAGTGAGTTTTTTGTTTTTATTGTCCAGAAGTGTC
>NZ_FMYM01000017.1:0-3109 GCF_900096965.1 Shouchella lonarensis
GATCTACGCTCGCAGGGGGAAGCCCCCAACTACTATCGACGCAAAAGAGCTTAACGACCGTGTTCGGCATGGGAACGGGTGTGACCTCTTTGCCATAAGCACCGGATAATGAGAGAACGATTCTCTCAAAACTAAATCATGGGACTCAAATGTAAGGATGAATATTTAGGATAAGACCTCGACCGATTAGTATCTGTCCGCTCCATGTGTCGCCACACTTCCACTCCAGACCTATCAACCTCATCATCTCTAAGGGGTCTTACTGACTTGCGTCATGGGAAATCTCATCTTGAGGGGGGCTTCGTGCTTAGATGCTTTCAGCACTTATCCCGACCATACGTAGCTACCCAGCGATGCTCCTGGCGGAACAACTGGTACACCAGCGGTATGTCCATCCCGGTCCTCTCGTACTAAGGACAGCTCCTCTCAAATTTCCTACGCCCGCGACGGATAGGGACCGAACTGTCTCACGACGTTCTGAACCCAGCTCGCGTGCCGCTTTAATGGGCGAACAGCCCAACCCTTGGGACCTACTACAGCCCCAGGATGCGACGAGCCGACATCGAGGTGCCAAACCTCCCCGTCGATGTGGACTCTTGGGGGAGATTAGCCTGTTATCCCCAGGGTAGCTTTTATCCGTTGAGCGACGGCCCTTCCATACGGCACCGCCGGATCACTAAGCCCGACTTTCGTCCCTGCTCGACTTGTAGGTCTCGCAGTCAAGCTCCCTTATGCCTTTGCACTCTACGAATGATTTCCAACCATTCTGAGGGAACCTTTGGGCGCCTCCGTTACTGTTTAGGAGGCGACCGCCCCAGTCAAACTGCCCACCTGACAATGTCCCTGACCCGGATCACGGGTCGAGGTTAGAATGTCAGTACCGTCAGGGTAGTATCCCACCGATGCCTCCACCGAAGCTGGCGCTCCGGCTTCCTAGGCTCCTACCTATCCTGTACAAACGATACCAACACTCACTATCAAGCTACAGTAAAGCTCCATGGGGTCTTTCCGTCCTGTCGCGGGTAACCTGCATCTTCACAGGTACTATAATTTCACCGGGTCTCTCGTTGAGACAGTATCCAAGTCGTTACACCATTCGTGCGGGTCGGAACTTACCCGACAAGGAATTTCGCTACCTTAGGACCGTTATAGTTACGGCCGCCGTTTACTGGGGCTTCAATTCAGAGCTTCTCCCGTAAGGGATAACCCCTCCTCTTAACCTTCCAGCACCGGGCAGGTGTCAGCCCCTATACTTCGCCTTGCGGCTTCGCAGAGACCTGTGTTTTTGCTAAACAGTCGCTTGGATCTTTTCACTGCGGCTCTCTCGGGCTATTCACCCTATTAGAGCACCCCTTCTCCCGAAGTTACGGGGTCATTTTGCCGAGTTCCTTAACGAGAGTTATCCCGCGCGTCTTAGAATTCTCTTCTCGCCTACCTGTGTCGGTTTGCGGTACGGGCACCTGTCTTCTCACTAGAGGCTTTTCTTGGCAGCGGAGGATCAGGGATTTCGGACCCTAGGGTCCTTCACGGTCACAGCTCAGCCTTTATGAAACGCGGATTTGCCTACGTTTCAGCCTCACTGCTTCGACGCGCTCAGCCAGCGGCGCGCTCTCCCTACCTTTCTGCGTCCCCCCATCGTTCAAACGAATACGAGGTGGTACAGGAATTTCTACCTGTTGTCCATCGCCTACGCCTTTCGGCCTCGGCTTAGGTCCCGACTTACCCTGAGCGGACGAGCCTTCCTCAGGAAACCTTGGGCTTTCGACGGAGGGGATTCTCACCCCTCTTTTCGCTACTCATACCGGCATTCTCACTTCCAAGCACTCCAATAGTCCTCTCGGTCTACCTTCACTGTCCTTGGAACGCTCCCCTACCCAATCCCTTGCGGGATTGCCATAGCTTCGGTGATACGTTTAGCCCCGGTACATTTTCGGCGCAGCGTCACTCGACCAGTGAGCTATTACGCACTCTTTCAATGATGGCTGCTTCTAAGCCAACATCCTGGTTGTCTAAGCAACGCCACATCCTTTTCCACTTAACGTATACTTTGGGACCTTAGCTGATGGTCTGGGCTGTTTCCCTCTTGACTACGGATCTTAGCACTCGCAGTCTGACTCCCGAGCATAAGTATTTGGCATTCGGAGTTTGACTGAATTCGGTAATCCTGTGGGGACCCCTCGTCCAATCAGTGCTCTACCTCCAATACTCTTCACTCGAGGCTAGCCCTAAAGCTATTTCGGGGAGAACCAGCTATTTCCGAGTTCGATTGGCATTTCACCCCTACCCACACCTCATCCCCGCAATTTTCAACTTGCGTGGGTTCGGGCCTCCAGTCGGTGTTACCCGACCTTCACCCTGGACATGGGTAGATCACACGGTTTCGGGTCTACGGCGGCGTACTATAGCGCCCTATTCAGACTCGCTTTCGCTGCGGCTCCGCTTTTTCATGCTTAACCTTGCACGACACCGTAACTCGCCGGTTCATTCTACAAAAGGCACGCCATCACCCATTAACGGGCTCTGACTAGTTGTAGGCACACGGTTTCAGGATCTCTTTCACTCCCCTTCCGGGGTGCTTTTCACCTTTCCCTCACGGTACTGGTTCACTATCGGTCACTAGGGAGTATTTAGCCTTGGGAGATGGTCCTCCCGGATTCCGACGGGGTTTCTCGTGTCCCGCCGTACTCAGGATCCACGCAGGAGGAAACGAAGTTTCAGCTACAGGGCTGTTACCTTGTACCGCGCATCTTTCCAGATGCTTCACTTACGCCGTTTCTTTGTAACTCCATGTTGCGTGTCCTACAACCCCAAGAGGCTAGCCTCTTGGTTTGGGCTCTTTCCGTTTCGCTCGCCGCTACTTAGGAAATCGATTTTTCTTTCTCTTCCTCTGGGTACTTAGATGTTTCAGTTCCCCAGGTCTGCCTCCTCACATCCTATGTGTTCAGATGTGGGTACCATCCCATTACGGATGGTGGGTTTCCCCATTCGGAGATCTCCGGATCATTGCTTACTTACAGCTCCCCGAAGCATTTCGCTGTTCGTCGCGTCCTTCTTCGGCTCCTAGTGCCTAGGCATTCACCGTGCGCCCTTTCTACCTTATCCTCTGTGC
>NZ_FMYM01000019.1 GCF_900096965.1 Shouchella lonarensis
GGACCTACAGGTGCAACGGGTAGCACGGGATCCACGGGCGCAACGGGTCCGACGGGACCAACGGGTGCCACAGGACCTACAGGACCTACAGGTGCCACGGGACCAACGGGACCAACGGGTGCCACCGGCGTCACGGGCGTTACAGGTGTAACGGGCGTCACGGGTGTAACGGGTGCAACGGGTGCGACCGGTGCAACGGGTGCCACCGGTCCTACTGGTCCAACCGGTCCAACAGGTGTAACAGGGGGATTGATCGTTGCAAACAATGCTTTTCTGTATGCGGGAACAGGTCCTACCGGAGTGACAGCAGACATCCCAATTGTGATGGATGACAATGCTTTCTCTCATGGAGATGTAGTGATTACTGCAACGGAAGCAACTGTCCAGCCAGGTGTTTACCTCGTCGGGTTCGGAACGTATATGGATTTTAATGGAGACTCTCAAGTTCACTTGTATGTAGATGGGGTATTTTACGCAGCCGCAGGAGAAAGTAACCCTGCCGTTACAAGCACAATGTCAAAAGTTGTTATAATTGAAGTGGATCCTCCTGGCCCTGCTAATCTAACAGTTGTCGTAAACCAGACGACAACTGTTGAACTCACTTATTTAACCGTTTTAAAATTGGTAGAAGGGTAATCAGACAGTTTTCACGGATGTACGGAAAAACAATCGTTGTTAATCGTTATTTTTAGTATAAACACACTGATCACGCAAGACTCGATCAGTGTGTTTAATTTTGAGGAATTAATGGACGAGAATGTGCATGCATTGTTACTCGTATTGAAGTGTATAAGCAAGCGCCTTTTTTTGTATAAGCTGGCACCGAATTGACCGGGGGGAATATTTTGTTATGAGCAGGAGAAAGTGTTTTATGGATAACACATGATTCGGTTCATGTCACTGTAATGTGAAAATATTGACACTTACTAGACATTTTCCCCTGAAAATAATAAAGGAGGTACATGCATATGTCTCAGCCAAATATGCCCAATATTACGCCTAATATTACATTAGGTCGCGATGATGTCGTTAATTTGTTGTTGGCATCCATTGCGATGGAAGAAATGGGTTTGGCACATATCATTAACGCTGAAGGAGAAAAGATTCAATATGCCTTAGGAACACTGAATGGTACAACAGGTCCACCGGCAACGATACAGGAAATTTTAGACATTAACCGTAGTGCTGCTTCAATGTTGGATACGATCTTCAAAAAAGAAATTATCCTCGATTCTAAAATGAAAACGGCGACAAACTTTCCGGAAGAGGTCGTCGGTCCAACAGGTATCACGGGTCCGACCGGACCACCTGGAGGCGTTTTAAGTGTAAATGGTCTGACTGGAGATGTCGTTCTCACCGCAGAAGATGTAGGTGGCTTCCCGTTAACGATGTCTGTTTCTTCTGCCTCTGACTTAGACAGTTTTACAGATCCAGGTGTGTACAGCTCAAATGGTACCGATGGTCCACCGCTTTCAGCACCGCCGACTGTGACATCTCCTATATGGACGCTTTACGTGTCTGTGGTATCGCCTGCTACGGTGAACCCATGGATACAGCAGTTGCTTTTCTCAAACCCAACGTTGTATATTCGTAGCTTTAATGGCGATACATCAACATGGAGTAATTGGCAGTCTTTAGAAGCGCCAATAGGCGTGACGGGACCAACCGGTTCAGCTGGTCCAACAGGACCAACAGGACCAACGGGACCAACAGGCGTGACGGGACCAACGGGCGCTACGGGTGCAACGGGCGCTACGGGCGCTACGGGACCAACAGGCGCTACGGGACCAACAGGCGCTACGGGACCAACAGGTGTAACCGGACCAACGGGCGTTACAGGACCAACAGGCGCAACGGGACCAACGGGACCAACGGGACCAACGGGTGTAACCGGACCAACGGGCGTAACCGGACCAACGGGACCAACGGGACCAACGGGCGCGACGGGACCAACGGGTGTAACCGGACCAACAGGCGTAACCGGACCAACGGGCGCTACGGGCGCGACGGGACCGACGGGACCGACCGGACCGACCGGACCAACAGGACCGACCGGACCAACAGGGGCAACGGGTGCCACAGGCGCTACGGGCGTGACAGGTGTAACGGGCGTGACGGGCGTGACGGGTGCCACAGGTGCGACAGGCGCACCCGGACCAACTGGACCTCCGCCACCATTGGTTTTGCAAAATTATGCTTTTTTAGATGATGGAACAGGGGTAGAACCGGTAACAGCTGGCGTTCCTATCGAAATGGATGCAACGACCATAAGTAATGGAGACATTACGATTGCTGCACCTTTTGACACAATGACTCTTACGAATGCTGGGACTTATTGGGTATCGTTTGGTGGGCAGTTTAGTTTAGCCAATCAAAACTTGTCCTTAAATGTTGATGGTGTTCCATATGCGGTAACGATCCAAGGGGCTAGCACATCACAAGGAATGTTTTCAAAAGAAGTGATCTTGAATGTGCCTACAGGTCCAGTCGATTTGACAGTAGTACCAAGTAATGGTGGTACAATGCAGTATGCTTATTTAACAGCTGTAAAGTTAATAGAAGGGTGATCATTAAAAATATTTATGTGCAAGTGACACGAATGAATATGCGAAAGAGATTAAAATGAAAAGGAGAATGGTATATGTCTCAACCAAGTATGCCTAATTTCACACCGACCATTACACTGACCCGCAGTGACGTCATCAATTTATTGTTAGCCTCCATTGCGATGGAAGAAATGGGTCTGGCGCATATTATTAATGCTGAAGGAGAAAAAATTCAGTATGCTTTAGGCAC
>NZ_FMYM01000020.1 GCF_900096965.1 Shouchella lonarensis
GGGGCTGTCCCAAAAGGTCGTAAAAAATGACCTTTAGGACAGCTTTTTCTGTTTTTCAAACAAAAAAACACAAAAAAATCGCCCACTCTGTTAAAATGGAGTTATCCCTAAAACCATTAGAAAAGAGGCGATTTCTTTGAGCAACCAAAAGGCTACTTTCTTAGAGTATAACATAAATCAATTGAATCTTCCTATGGATTTCTCAGATCTTATCCCAGAAAATCATATTGCCCGTGTGATAAACGATATGGTCAACCAACTGGATGATCAACTATTTTATGAAGTGTATCGCGGAGGGGGACGCCCGGCGTACCACCCAAAAATGATGACAAAAATTGTTTTATATGGTTACACGCAAAAATGGTTCTCCTGCCGTGACATCGCAAAATCACTGACAGAACAGCTTCCAATGATGTGGCTAGCTGCTATGCAGACTCCGGATTACCGAACAATCAACCGGTTTCGTTCTGAAAGATTGAAACCACTTATTCATACGTTGTTTTCGAAACTCACACAGCTACTCATCACCGAAGGTTATGTAGATGGATCGACTTACTTTCTGGATGGAACGAAAATCGAAGCGAATGCCAATAAATACACGTTTGTCTGGAGAAAGAGTGTGCAAAATTATGAAGAAAAACTTCAGGTGAAGATCCACGAGATGATTGAAGAAATTGAAAAACACGTTGAACTTGATCACGTTCAACTCCAACAAGACGAGGAGAAAGACACAAAGCGTATATCCAGCGCAGCACTTCAAAGCATCGTTGAGTCTGTAGAAAGAGAACTCTCGACAAAAGAACAACAACTTGAACAAACGACAAACAAAAAAGAAAAGAAAGCGCAAAAACAAGCAGTCAAGCCACTCCAAAAACTCCATCGGAAGATGAAAACAGATGCATTACCACGTTTAAAAAAGTATGAAACGTCTTTTCGCTTATTTGATGGACGCAATAGTTATTCCAAGACCGATACTGACGCTACATTTATGCGTATGAAAGATGATCACATGAAGAACGGACAATTAAAAGCGGGATACAACTGGCAAGTTGGCACACAAGATCAATTTATTCTTTTTTTCACAGTACACCCGAATCCTACGGATACAAGGTGTCTTCTTTCGCATGTCGAAGCGTTGAAAGAAAGCGGTCTTCCACTCCCTGAAACACTCATCGCCGATGCTGGTTATGGGAGTGAATCTAATTACGTGGCGATGGAAGACGAGCCCTTTGACACATTGATTCCTTCAAATACGTTCCGTCAAGAACAAAAACGTTCTTTTGCGAAGAAGCAGTTCCATCCATATAACTGGACGTACGATGAAAAGAATGATGTGTATTGGTGTCCAAACAAACGAAAAGTAATGTTCCAACGGTACGCAAAACGAACCGATACATATGGCTATACACGGGATTTTAAGATCTACGAGTGCGAGTCATGTAAGGAATGTCCGCTCAAAAGTGCGTGCACGAAAGCGCGAGGAAATCGGCAGATTCATTATAATCCCGTGTACGAGGAACTAAAAGCGAAGCAACATCTAAAATTGAACACAGAAGATGGACGAACACTCTACCAAAAAAGAAAAACAGATGTGGAGAGTGTATTTGGTCATGTCAAACAAAACCTCGGCTTCCGGAGACTTCATCTCCGAGGCAAAGAAAAGGTACACATCGAGCTTGGGCTCGTCGCCCTCGCACATAATTTAAGGAAAATAGCGGCGCGGAACCGTAACCGTCGCTCCAAGACACTTCTGGACAATAAAAACAAAAAACTCACTGATCAGACGTCAAAAACGTCAATCAGTGAGTTTGTTTTTCAGGGGCTTTTGGGACAGCCCC